>NZ_PYAK01000056.1 GCF_003264365.1 Micromonospora noduli | reverse complement strand
GGCCGAGGCGCCGGCGGCAGGTGGCGGTGCGACGCCAGCCGCCGCGCCGGTCAAGGCGCACGCGCCGCGCGGCGCCGGGATGCGTGCGGCCTGGTCGGTGGTACGCGGACAGCCCGCCGCCCGACTCGGCATCGCCGCCGTGGCGGTGGGTCACCTGGTGATGGTGGCGGTGATGGCGATGACTCCGGTCCGGCTCGGTGAGTCGCACGCCGACGCCGACGTGTTGCGGCTGGTCGGCATCGTGCTGAGCCTGCACATCGCCGGCATGTACGCGTTCTCCCCGGTGGTCGGTTGGCTCACCGACCGGCTCGGCCGGCGGGCGGTGATCCTCGGCGGGGTCGGGCTGCTGCTGGCCGCCTGCGCCGTCGCCGGCACCGCCGGGCACCACACGCCTCGGCTCTCGGTCGGTCTGGTCCTGCTGGGGTTGGGCTGGTCGGGGACGATGGTGGCCGGCTCAACCCTGCTGTCCGAGTCGGTGGCGGCCGAGGTGCGGCCGAGCGTCCAGGGGCTGTCCGACCTGATCATGGGGCTGGCCGGGGCCGGGGCCGCCGTGGTCAGCGGGTTTGTCATGCAGTTCGCCGGATATCCCGTGCTCACCCTGCTCGCGGCGGTCGCGGCGGCGCCCCTGGTGGCGCTAGCGTTGCGCCCGGTGCCGACCGGGGCACCGGACGAGGAGGGCTGATCACTGTGCGGCTGACCGACTTCTGGACGCGGTTGGACGAGGCGTTCGGGCCCGGCTACGCGGCCAGCATCGCCCGCGATCAGGTGCTGTCCCAGCTCGGCGGGCGGACCATCGAGCAGGCCCTGGCATCGGGGGAGCAGACACACGTGGTGTGGCGTGCGGTTTGTGCCGCGTACCCCGACCGGGTGCCCGCTCGACTACGCTGAGCAGCCTTTTCGTCGGTTCCGCGTGTCGCTTGTCGAGTCGTACACCTGTTCGGCTATTGTCCACAGCGGGGTGCTCGTCCACAGCTCGCGGCCCGTCGGCTGGTTTTCTGTCGGACCTAGCGCCTAGCGTGTCCGCGTGACGCGAAGCTCAGCAAAGACGCCGGCGAAGGCAGGGGTGGCAACCATGGCAGCAGGGCCTGACCGGGAGAAGGCACTCGACCTTGCTCTCGCTCAGATTGACAAGCAATTCGGCAAGGGCTCGGTGATGCGGCTGGGTGACCGGCCGGTCGTCCAGACCGCAATCATTCCGACCGGCTCCATCGCACTCGACGTGGCCCTCGGCATTGGCGGCCTGCCCCGTGGCCGGGTGGTCGAGATCTACGGTCCCGAGTCCAGCGGTAAGACCACCGTGGCACTGCACGCGGTGGCCAACGCCCAGCGCAACGGCGGCATCGCCGCCTTCATCGACGCCGAGCACGCGCTCGACCCGGAGTACGCGAAGGCCCTCGGTGTCGACACCGACGCGATGCTGGTCTCCCAGCCGGACACCGGCGAGCAGGCGCTGGAGATCGCGGACATGCTGATCCGCTCCGGCGCTCTGGACATCATCGTGATCGACTCGGTGGCGGCCCTGGTGCCGCGCGCCGAGATCGAGGGCGAGATGGGCGACAGCCACGTGGGCCTCCAGGCCCGGCTGATGAGCCAGGCGCTCCGGAAGATCACCGGTGTGCTCAGCAACACCGGCACCACGGCGATCTTCATCAACCAGCTGCGGGAAAAGATCGGCGTCATGTTCGGCAGCCCGGAGACCACCACCGGTGGTCGGGCGCTGAAGTTCTACGCCTCGGTCCGGCTCGACGTGCGACGCATCGAGAGCCTCAAGGACGGCACCGACGTGGTCGGTAACCGCACCCGGGTCAAGGTCGTGAAGAACAAGGTCGCCGCGCCGTTCAAGCAGGCCGAGTTCGACATCATGTATGGCAAGGGCATCTCGCGTGAGGGCTCGCTGATCGACGTCGGCGTGGAGCAGGCGATCATCCGCAAGTCCGGAGCGTGGTACACGTACGACGGCGACCAGCTCGGCCAGGGCAAGGAGAAGGCCCGGGAGTTCCTGAAGGAAAACCCGGACGTGGCTGCCGAGATCGAGAAGAAGATCCTGGAGAAGCTCGGCGTCGGGGTCGGCGCGGGTGACGCCGCCGGTGGCCCGGAGCTGCCGCCGGTCGACTTCTGACCGGTCGCTGACCCATGGCAGGACGACGCGCTCGTACGGGGCGGGGCTGGGATGCCAGTCCGCCTCGTACGGGCGACGCCACTGATGCGCCCCGCCCTCGGCGGGGCCGCCGGGGTCGGTCCGAGGAGGCCGACACCGTCGAGTCTCCGACGCCCCCTCGCGACGAGTCGGAGTTGGCCCGCGAGATCTGCCTGCGCCAGCTTGCCGTCCGGCCCCGCACCCGGGCCGAGCTGGCCGGGGCGTTGGCCAAGCGGGGCATCTCCGAGGAGGTCTCGGCCGAGGTCCTCGACCGGTATGACGAGGTCGGCATCATCGACGACGCCGCGTTCGCCCGGGCCTGGGTGTCCAGCCGGCACGCCGGGCGCGGCCTCGCTCGCCGGGCACTCGCCAACGAGCTGCGCCGCAAGGGCGTGGACGGCGAGGTGGCCACCGAGGCGCTGGGTGAGCTGGACGAGGAGACCGAGGCGGACACCGCCCGTGGCCTGGTGGAGCGCAAGCTGCGCACCGCCCGAGGCGAGCCGGACGCGGTCTTCCGCCGGCTGGTGGGCAT
The DNA here is from genome assembly GCF_003264365.1 of Micromonospora noduli. Lineage (GTDB taxonomy): Bacteria > Actinomycetota > Actinomycetes > Mycobacteriales > Micromonosporaceae > Micromonospora > Micromonospora noduli. The sequence goes on along the minus strand of NZ_PYAK01000056.1, from coordinate 36,997 downwards.
GTTGGCCCGCAAGGGTTACCCGCCTGGTGTGGCCATCCGGGCGGTGAAGGACGCGCTCGCGGCGCAGAGCGCCGAGGCGGCCGAGTTCGCCGAGCAGATCGACGCCGACGCGCTCGCCGACGCCGAGGGCGAGTTGGAGCGCGACAACCGTCTGGTCGAGTGAGCGGGCCGCTGCGACTCCCGATGGGGGCCCCGATGTTGAAGGCTTGTCTGAACGGTGGGCGCGGCCGGGAAGCCCATCCGGCCGTGCCGCTCACGGCGGCGGAGCTCGCCGCCGATGCGGCCCGCTGTGTGGCGCTCGGGGTCGCGGCCGTGCACGTCCATCCCCGGGACGAGGCCGGCGTCGAGTCGCTGCGGCCGACGGTGATCGCTGAGGCACTGACCGCGATCCGTTCCGCCCGGCCGGGGCTGCCGGTGGGGGTGAGCACCGGCGCCTGGATCGTGCCGGATCCGGCTGCCAGGGTGGCCGCCGTCCGGGCCTGGCCGGTGTTGCCCGACTTCGCCTCGGTCAACGCGCACGAGCCCGGCGCCGAGGCGGTCGCGGCCGCCCTGCACGAGCGTGGTGTGCTCGTCGAGGCAGGGCTGTGGACGCTCGACGCGGTCGCGGCGTACCGGAGGTGGCGGGTGCCGGCCGGGCGGGTTCTGGTCGAGTGCATGGCCGTGGAGGTGGCGGTCGCGTTGGCCGACGCCTCCCGGGTTCTCGCCGCGCTGCCGGCGGACGCGCCGTCGGTGCTGCTGCACGCCGAGGGACCGGCGACCTGGCCGGTCCTCGCCGAGGCGGTACGCCGGGGTCTGGACACCCGAATCGGGCTCGAGGACACAGTGTGTCTGCCGGACGGCTCGCCCGCTGCGGACAACGCGGCGTTGGTCGCGGCAGCGGTGGCGGTCGGTGCCAGCTGACGTCGGTTAGACGGTTGGGTCACACCTCCCTCGGTCCTCGGCCTCGTCCGACGACCCCTTGGACGGCACTGAGCAGGCCCGACACGTCCGGGGGGCAGCACACCTCGCGGAGTTTGTCCCTTCCTGTCCGGCGCGATATCAGCGCGCGGTAACGGTTCAACTTCTCTCCGTTCGGGGGGTTTGATCATGAGTCCTTGACCAGAGCACCCCCGGCGACCTAGCCTCGCCATACAGGCTCACATTGCCCGACCAGCGCAGGCTAAGCGCACAACATAGATCGCGTAACAGAACAGCATCACTTTGGCCGACTCCGCGGCCTTTGGCGGCAGTTCCGGACAGGCCGGTCCGGAACGCTGCGACAACTGCACCCGGTCGCCGACGCTGCCCACGGGCACCGCCGGCGGAGAAAGCTACCCACGGCCAGCCGCTCCGGTCGGGCGTCCACAGCCGCAGGAGTGTGCCCCTGGCACGGTCGCTGCGGTCTCGACGTTAGGGGAGGCGGCCATGGCGGGGCGGCGGCACAGGTTCATCGGTAGACCCGACGGGGTCCCGGCATGAACGCGTTCGACGTCGTGCTCCTCGCGGCCGTCCTCGTCCTCGCGGTGGTGGTGATCGGGGCCGTGCTGGTCGGCATCCGGACACTGCGCCGGATGGGCGCCGCGCCGGCACCGGAGGATCCCGCCTTCATCGCCGAGAAGGACCGCCAGGAGCAGTCCCTCGCGGCCCTGCGGACCGCGGCCGACGAGGCGAACAGCACGATCGACGTGGCGAAGTCAGCGGCCGCCGCGGCCCGTACCGAGGCGGCGGCGGCGAAGGCCGAGGCGAAGGCGGCCCGCGCCGAGGCGCGCCGGGTCCTCGACGACGCCCGGGCCGAGGCGGACACCGTTCTGGAGCGCGCCCACAAGCAGGCCGAGGCGGACGCCGAGCAGTTGCGGACGGCAGCCCGGCGCAGCGGCGAGCGGGAGGTCGCGGTGCTCGCCGCCACCACCCGGGAGCAGGCCGCCGAGGTGGAACGCCGGGCAGCTCGGATGGACGAGCGGGAGCGGATGCACACCGAGGAGGTGGAGCGTTTCGCCGAGCGGGAGCGACAGCTCACCGCCGCGAAGGCTGCCCTCGCCGCCCGGGAGGCCGCGCTCGCCCAGCGGGAGGCCGAGCTGACCGAGTCGGAGGAGCTGCGCCGCCGGGAGCTGGAGCGGGTCGCCGGGCTCACCGCCGAGTCCGCCCGACTGGAGCTGGTCGACGCCATCGAGACGCAGGCCAAGCGGGAAGCGGCGCTGCTCGTGCGGGACATCGAGTCCGACGCGCGCAACACCGCCGAGCAGCGCGCCCGACACATCGTGGTGGACGCGATCCAGCGGGTCGCCAGCGAGCAGACCGCGGAGAGCGTGGTCAGCGTCCTGCACCTCCCCGGTGACGAGATGAAGGGGCGGATCATCGGCCGGGAGGGGCGCAACATCCGCGCCTTCGAGTCGGTGACCGGCGTCAACCTGATCATCGACGACACCCCCGAGGCGGTGCTGCTCTCCTGCTTCGACCCGGTCCGTCGCGAGGTGGGCCGGGTGACCCTGGAGAAGCTGGTCCTGGACGGGCGCATCCACCCGCACCGGATCGAGGAGGTCTACGACCTGGCCCGGCAGGAGGTGGAGCAGCTCTGCCTCCGCGCCGCCGAGGACGCCCTGGTCGAGGTCGGCATCACCGAGATCCACCCGGAGCTGGTGACCCTGCTCGGCCGGCTGCGCTACCGCACCTCGTACGGGCAGAACGTGCTCAAGCACCTGGTCGAGACCGCCCACATCGCCGGCATCATGGCCGCCGAGCTGCGGTTGGACGTGCCGATCATCAAACGGTCGGCGTTCCTGCATGACATCGGCAAGGCGCTCACCCACGAGGTGGAGGGCAGCCACGCCATCATCGGCGCGGACCTGGCCCGCAAGTACGGCGAGCACGAGGACGTGGTGCACGCCATCGAGGCGCACCACAACGAGGTGCCCCCGCAGACCATCGAGGCCGTGCTCACCCAGGCTTCCGACGCCTGCTCCGGTGGTCGGCCGGGCGCGCGCCGGGAGAGCCTGGAGGCGTACGTCAAGCGGCTGGAGCGGATCGAGGAGATCGCGGCCAGCAAGCTCGGCGTGGACAAGGTCTTCGCCATGCAGGCCGGCCGGGAGATCCGGGTGATGGTCAAGCCGGACGACGTGGACGACATCGGGGCGGCAGTGCTGGCCCGCGACGTGGCCAAGCAGATCGAGGAGGAGCTGACCTACCCGGGTCAGATCCGGGTCACAGTGGTCCGCGAGTCCCGGGTCACCGAGATCGCCCGCTGAGCCGTTTGATCGACTCGGCTTCCTGGAAGTCGGTGGGTCGCACGCGTCGGGACACCGCGATTTCCTGAAAACCGAGTCGATCACCCTCCCGCAGCGGCCGCGCGCGGAACGACGCGACACGCACAACCCGCGCAGATGACCGAAGGCCGCCCCGAACTGCTCGGGGCGGCCTTCGGGCCTTCTGGTCGGTGTGGAGTGGCTCAGGCGCCGCCGCCACCTCCGCCGCCGCCCCCACCCTCGGCCTGGGAGATCAGGGCTGCCGGCGGCGGGTTCTGTGCCGGGGTGCCGGCCGTCTTGCGACCCCGGGCGAGCCGCCGCTGGACGTACTGGGCGAGCTTCGACAGCGAGTAGTTCACCACGATGAAGAGCACGGCGATCACGACGTAGACCTGGATCGGGTTGCCCAGCACGCCGATGAGCTGCTTGCCGATGTTCAGGGTCTCCTCGTAGCTGATGATGAACCCCAGCGAGGTGTCCTTGAGCACCACGACCAACTGGCTGATCAGTGCCGGCAGCATGACCCGGAAGGCCTGTGGCAGCAGGATCATCCGGGTGGTCTGTGCCGGGGAGAGTCCGATGGCGGCGGCGGCCTCCGCCTGACCGCCGGGCAGCCCCTCCATGCCGGAGCGGAGGATCTCGCCGATCACCACCGAGTTGTAGATGGTGAGGCCGATGACCAGGTACCAGAAGTTGTCGAAGTACAAGCCGAACTCGGGGAAACCGCGAGCCACGAAGAAGATGGTGAGCACGACGGGCAGGCCGCGGAACACCTCGACGCAGACCCGGGTGACCGCCGACAGCAGCCTGCTCAGCCCGCGCAGCAGGTACGCCAGCGGCGTCGCCACGCCGGTGAAGCGCCGTCGGATCAGGCTCTTGAGCTGGATCCGCAGCACGGCCAGCAGCGTGCCGATCACCAGCGAGGAGACGATGGCCAGGGCCGCCGCGAGCAGGGTGTTCTTGAAACCGAGGCCGATCCGCTCCCACACCTGGGAGAAGTTCTCGTTGGAGGGGTCGATCAGCGGGCCCCACAGCTCCATCGAGAGCTGGCCATTCTCGTCCAGGGGCCGGTAGATCAGGAAGTATGCGCCGACGAGCAGCACCACGCCGGCGACGAGGCTGCTGATCAGGGTGATCCGCCGCTGCCGGGGGCCAGGGACGTCGTAGAGGACGCTGGTCTGCTGACTCATCGGGCCACCGCCTGTCGCTTCTCGATCCGGTCCAGCAGGGCGCCGAGCGGCACGGTCATGATCAGGTAGCCGATCGAGATGCCGATGGCGACCGGGACGAAGGCATAGCCCTCGGCCCCGGTGAGCTGGTCGGCCGTGGCCGACAGGTCACCGGCAACCCCGAAGAAGCCGGCCAGCGCCGAATTCTTGATCATCGCGATGATCACCGAACCGAGCGGGACGATCGAGGCCTTCCAGGACTGTGGCAGCACCACGTAGCGCAGGTTCTGCCCGAAGGTCAGGCCCAGTGACCGCGCCGCCTCCGCCTGGCCGGCGGGCACCGCGTTCACCCCGGACCGCAGCGCCTCGCAGACGAACGCCGCGGTGTAGAGCACCAGGGCGATCAGTGCGAACCGGAAGTACGGCAGGTCGGTGCCGAGCCGGGTGAACAGCGAGTCGAGCACCGGGATGCGGAGGAAGTCCGCGTTGGAGCCGAGCGCCGGCAGGCCGAACGCGGCGAAGAACATCACCACTGTCAGCGGCATGTTGCGGAAGACGTTCACGTAGCCGGTGCCGAGCGCGCGCAACGGCGGCACCGGTGAGATGCGCAGCACCGCCACGATGGCGCCCAGGACGAGGGCGCCGATCGCGGCGAGGATGCAGATCTGGAGGGTGAGCCAGAAACCACCCGCAAAGACGTCGAACTTGTCGATGAGCACGTTCACGGGTCGGTGTTCCTCCCCACCCTCCAGATCGAAGGATCAGATCAGTAGCGGTTGATGGTGGGCGCCGAGCCCAGTTCCGCGCCGAACTTGCCGGCGGTGTTGTCCCAGGCCTTCTTCCAGCTGCCGTCGGCGACGGCCTTGTCCAGCGTGTCGTTGATGAAGCTGCGGAAGTCCGCGTCCTCCTTCTTCACCCCGATGCCGTACGGCTCCTTGGTGAAGTTGCTGCCGGCCAGCTTGAACGACGCCTCGTCCTTGGCGATGTAGCCGAGCAGGATCACGTTGTCAGTGGTGACGGCGTCGACCTGGCCGCTCTTGAGGGCGTCCCGGCACTTGTCGTAGGTGTCGAAGGGCACCAGCTGGGTGGCGACGTCCTTGACGTACTTCTTGATCTCCTCGAACGGCGTCGAGCCGGTGACCGAGCAGACCTTCTTGGTGCCGTCCTTGAACGAGTCCGGACCGGTGATGGTGGTGTCGTCCTTCTTGACCATGATGTTCTGGCCGGCCTCGTAGTACGGGCCTGCGAAGGCGATCCGCTCCTTGCGCTTGTCGTTGATCGTGTAGGTCGCGGCGACCAGGTCGACAGTGCCGTTGACGATCACGTCCTCGCGGACCTTCGAGGGGGCCTCGACCCACTCGATCTTGTCCTCGGGGATGCCGAGCTCCTTGACGATGATCTTGGCGATCTCGACGTCGAAGCCCTCCGGCTTGCCGGAGAGGCCCTTCAGGCCGAAGCCGGGCTGGTCGAACTTGGTGCCGACCTTGATCTTCTGGGCCTTGTTCAGCTTCTCCATGGTGGTGCCGGCGGTGAAGGACTTGCTGCCAGCGCCGGTGCCCTCCCCGCCGTCGTCGCCACCACAGGCGGTGAGGCCGAGCGCCAGAGCGGCGACCGCGGCGACTGCCGCAACGCGCTTGATACGCATACTCTTCTCCTTCTTCAACGGAGCCCACCGAGTACGGCGCGCTCCACTACGGACGCCTAGTGCGTGAGGATCTTGGAGAGGAAGTCTCGGGCCCGCTCGCTGCGCGGGTTCGCGAAGAACTCCGCCGGTGGGGCGTCCTCGACCAGTTGCCCGTCGGCCATGAAGATGACCCGGTTCGCCGCGTGCCGGGCGAAGCCCATCTCGTGGGTCACCACGACCATCGTCATGCCGTCGCTGGCCAGCGAGGTCATCACGTCGAGCACCTCGCCGACCATCTCCGGGTCCAGGGCGCTGGTCGGCTCGTCGAAGAGCATCGCCTTGGGCTGCATGGCCAGCGCCCGGGCGATGGCCGCCCGCTGCTGCTGGCCGCCGGAGAGCTGGGCCGGGAACTTGTCCGCCTGGTTGGCGATGCCGACCCGGTCCAGCAGGGCCAGGCCGCGCTCGCGGGCGGCGGTCGGCTTCTCCTTGCGGACCTTGATCGGGCCGAGGGTGACGTTCTCCAGGATGGTCTTGTGCGCGAAGAGGTTGAACGACTGGAAGACCATGCCCACCTCGCTGCGCAGCTTCGCGAGGGGCTTGCCCTCGGCCGGCAGCGGCTGACCGTCGAAGGTGATGGTGCCCGAGTTGATCGGCTCCAGTCGGTTGATCGTGCGGCACAGCGTCGACTTGCCGGAGCCGGACGGGCCGATCACCACGACCACCTCGCCCCGACCCACTGACAGTGAGACGTCGTCCAGCACGTGCAGCGGCCCGAACCACTTGTTGACCGCGTCCAGCACGATGAGCGGTTCGCCCGTCGTCACGTCGTCCACCGTCCCCTGTCGTCTCCCGGATCGGGGTCGGTTGACCCCCGGTGCGGCCACTGTAGGCGGCCTGATGTGGCAGAACGCAACCCAGCGGGTCACGGAGCGGTAACACCGGTCACGATCGTTCTCGGGCGTCCGAATTTGGTCACCGGATGGGTGGTCGCGGTGGCGATCGTGGCGCGTTGTCGCGATCATTGGTGAATGACCGAACCCGTACGGTTGACCAAGTACGCCCGCGGCGGTGGCTGCGCCTGCAAGATCCCGCCGGGCGAGCTGGAGATCATGGTGGCTGGTCTCGGCCCGGCGACCGGCACCGCCGAGTTGCTGGTCGGGTTGGACCACGGCGACGACGCGGCTGTGGTGCGCCTCGATGAGCGGACCGGCCTGGTCAGCACCGCCGACTTCTTCACCCCGGTGGTCGACGACGCGTACGACTGGGGTCGGATCGCAGCGGCCAACGCGCTCTCCGACGTGTACGCGATGGGCGGCACCCCGCTGGTGGCGCTCAACCTGCTCTGCTGGCCGCGCGACGTGCTGCCGCTGGAGTTGGCCCGTGAGGTGCTGCGCGGCGGCCAGGACGTGGCGCGGGAGGCCGGCTGTCACCTGGCCGGCGGGCACAGCGTGGACGACGACGGCCCGAAGTACGGTCTCGCGGTCACCGGCACGGTCCGACCGGAGGAGCTGATCACCCTCGACGCCGGGCGGGCCGGGGTGCCGTTGTCGCTGACCAAGCCGCTCGGGGTGGGTGTGCTGAACACCCGGCACAAGGCGACCGGTGAGAGCTTCCCGGAGGCGGTGGCCACGATGAGCGCGCTCAATCGGGAGGCCGCCCACGCGGCGGTCGCCGCCGGCATCCGGTGCGGCACCGACGTGACCGGGTTCGGGCTGCTCGGGCACGCCTCGAAGCTGGCCCGGGCCAGCCAGGTCACGGTGGCCATCGACACCGCCCGGGTGCCCTATCTGGCCGGCGCGCGTGAGGCGCTGCGCGACGGGTTCGTCAGCGGCGGCAGCCGGCGCAACCTGGAGTGGGTGACCCCGTGGACGGACTTCGGCGCGGCTGACGAGGCGGAGCGGTTGCTGCTGGCCGACGCGCAGACCTCAGGTGGCCTGCTGGTCGCCGGCGAGGTGCCCGGCGCTCCCGTGGTGGGCGAGCTGCTGCCCCGGGGGGAGCACCTGGTCGTGCTGCGCTGACCGGGGGCGGTCGACCCGCGGCGGAACACGCGGTGGCGGTGGCGCGGATGGCGCACCATACCCGATAAACTGTCACCTTCCCGCTACTCCGAGCAATGCCGCTCAGGGAAATTTTGCCCGGAATGGTCACAGACCGGTAACTTGCCCCCGGCTGGGGTCAAATGCCCCCCACCATCGTGTGTAAGGCCCGATCCGGAGGCCGGTGGGGACGAACGCAGCGAGGAGGCGGAATGACCGAGCTGTGGAACTGGAGAATCGACGGGGCTCAACCCGTGGAGGTCTACCCGGCGCTGGCGGAAGCGCTTGGTCGGGTGGTGATGCCGCTGGCGGTGGCCGACCCGGCGCGGCTGCCGGCGTACGCGGTGGTGTGTGACGTCTGGCAGGCGCCGGGCGAGTTCGCGACGGTGGTGGACTGCTACGGGGTGCCCGAGCAGCTCTCCGAGCACGCGAGCATCGCCGCGCTGGCCCGATTGCTGGGCCGCAACTGCCTGTTGCGCGACGACACGCTCGACGCGGGCCGGCACCTGCTCGTCGCTCCGGACGGCACGGTCCGTCCGGTGCACTTCGACGTGCGGGACACCGAGGACGGTGAGGTGCTCAGCAGGCTGCGGCTGTGCTCGCTGGGTGACCCAGGTTGTCGGGGCTGGTCGCAGTGCCACCGCTCGCGCTGGGCGCCCGACACGATCGCCCCAGCGCTCGCCGCGGCCTGACCCTCTCCAGGGTCAGGCCCGGCCGGGTGCCGTGCCGGTCAGCGGCGATCAGCTGGCCGCGGTGGCCGACCGGTCGGTGGTGCCCGATCCGGCACCCCGCACCACCAGATGGTCGAGCAGGGTGCGCGTCGCCTCGGCCACGGTGGCCACCGCGGCGTCGAACGCGGCGGCGTTGTGCGCGGCGGGCGCCCGGAAGCCAGAGATCTTCCGGACGTACTGCAACGCTGCCGCCTCGACGTCCGCGTCGGTCACCTGCGGGGTGAACGGCTCACGCAGCGTCTTGATGCTCCGGCACATGTGAGTTCCTCCTCGGTTGGTGCGCTACTTGACCAACGATGACATCGTTGGGGCTGTTGCCTATTCTGGTGGCGCGTCAGGGCCCTCGGGCCGTCCATCACACCTCCCGTGGCGCGTCCGCGGGACCCGGAGAATCATTGTGGACAACGCACCCACCCGCCCATCCCGTCCGGGCCTGGATGACCTCACACATAGCCTGGACATCCCGCTTGAGCGGATCGCCGTCGAGCACGCCGATCTGGTCGAGGCGATCCGGCGGCGCGTCGTTGAGGGTGGGCCGGTGCCCTCCGGCACCGTGCCCGTCGCCCTCTTCAACTCGGCCATCTGAATGGTGGCCTGTCGGTGTGGTCCATCCGGAGCGGGTGGATCATGTCGACGGATCAGCCAGTTCGTACTGAAGGTGCACAGCCGGTGCGACCTCAGCTGCGACCACTGCTATGTCTACCAGCACGCCGACCAGACCTGGCGTGGTCGACCGGTGCGGATGCCGCTGGCCACGGTTCGAGCCGTCGCGCAGCGGATCGCCGAGCATGCCCGCGAGCACGAGTTGCCGGTCGTGCACGTGGTGCTGCACGGCGGTGAGCCGTTGCTGCTGGGGGCGGCGGGATTACGAGAGGTGCTGGCCGAACTGCGCGCGGCGATCACCCCCTGGACGCGACTCGACCTGCGCATGCAGACAAACGGCGTGCTGCTCGACGAGGAGCTGTGCCGGCTGTTCGTCGAGTACGACGTGCGGGTCGGTGTGTCCTTAGACGGCGACCGGGCCGCCAACGACCGCCACCGGGTCTTCGCCCACGGCGGCAGCAGCCATGACCACGTCCGCCGGGCGCTGGCCCTGCTCCGACGGCCGGAGCACCGCGCCAGCTACGCCGGCATCCTCTGCACGATCGACGTCCGCAACGACCCCGACCGGGTGTACGAGGCGCTGCTGGCTGAGAGTCCGCCCCGGGTCGACCTGTTGCTGCCCCACGCCACCTGGGACCATCCGCCGGAGCGCCCCGGCCCCGAGCCGACCCCGTACGCGGACTGGCTGGGGCGGATTCACCGGCGCTGGGTGGACGACGGGCGGCCGATGTCGATCCGGATGTTCGAGGCGCTGCGCCCGGGCGGCGGCGGCACCGAGGCGTTCGGCCTCGCACCAGCCGATGTGCTGGTCGTCGAGGCGGACGGGAGTTGGGAGCAGGTCGACTCGCTGAAGACCGCGTACCACGGCGCGGCCGGCACCGGTTTCGACGTGTTCGACCACTCGGTGGACGAGGCCACGCGGCACCCCGGGGTCGCGGTCCGGCAGGACGGCGTGGCCGGGCTCTGCGCGACCTGTCGGGCCTGTCCGGTGGTCGACCGGTGCGGCGGCGGCCTGTACGCCCACCGTTGGCGGACCGGCTCCGGCTTCGACAACCCCTCGGTGTACTGCGCCGACCTGCTCCGCCTGATCGACACAGTGGACGCCTACCCGCCGCCCACCCCGCCCGCGTCGGGCGAACTGTCGACCATCTCGCCCGTCGACGAGTTGCTGGACGACCTGGCGACCGGGCACGGGTCGGCGTCGACGCTCGCGCTGCTCGCCGCCACCCAGCTCTCCATCACCCGGGCGTTGCTGGCGGCCTGCCGGGACGGATCCGGCACCACGCCCGCCTGGGAACTGCTCGTCCACCTCGACCAGGCGGCACCGGAGGCCATCCGAGCGGTCCTGGCGCACCCCTTCGTCCGGCCCGGGCTGGTGCATCGCCTCCACTCGTCGGCCCCGCCGGGCGTCGGCGCGGCAGTCGACCCACTGCCGGCCCTGGCCATCGCCGCGGCGCTGCGGGCCGGCGTCCCGGCCGCGTTGCACGTCCCGGTGCGGGCCGACACGATAACGTTCCCCGCGCTCGGCAGCCTGGTGCTGCCCGGCCTGGGGGAGAGCGCCGAGGTGACAGTGCGACCCGGCGAGTTCCAGGTCCGAGGTGGGTCGGTCGAGCAGACGGTGCTCCTCGATCCGGTGGCGCAGCCGTCGACCGGATGGTTTCCGACCCGCGACGTGTCGGTGCCCGGCGGCCGGCTGCTCCTTGAGGACGGTGACCCGTACCGCGACTGCTACGGCCAGCCGGTCGAGCCCCGCCTGGACGGTCCGGCGGCGCGGGCGTTGGGCCGTACCCTGGCGGAGGCCTGGCGGGTCGTGCACCGGGACGTGCCGGCGCACGCGGCGGCGCTCGACGGCGGCCTGCGTGCCGTTGTTCCATTGGCGGCTGACCCGGCGCGACCCCTGCGAAGCGCCACCGCCCGGCACGCGTTCGGCGCGGTCGCCGTCACCCCCCATTCCGACCCGGAGACGATGGCGGTGCTGCTCGTGCACGAGTGGCAGCACGCGAAGCTGGGTGCGGTTCTTGACCTGTACGACCTGGTCGAATCCGGCCAGGCCGCCCAGATCCGGGTGCCCTGGCGCCCCGACCCGCGGCCACCGGAGGGCGTCCTCCAGGGCGTCTACGCCCACCTCGCCATCACCCAGGTCTGGCAGTCCCGGGCGGCCACCGACCAGGGCGACGCGTCGGCGAACGCGGCCCACTTCCTGGCGTGGACCCGGGACGGTGCCGACGCGCTGCTGGCCAGCCGGTCGCTCACCGCGGCGGGCGAGCGGTTCGTCGGCCAACTGCGCCACGCCCTGGAGGAAACCCGTGCCGGGGCCGGATGAGCGTCAACCGTCCACACTGGGCCGTCTCCGCCTCGCCGACGACCTGCGGGCGATGGGCGTCCGCGCGGGTGCGTGCCTCCTGGTGCATTGTGCCCTCCGCCGGGTAGGCCCGCTCAGGCACGGCCCCGCAACTCTCGCCGGTGCCCTGCGGGACGTCCTCGGCCCGGCTGGCACGCTCCTGGTGCCCACCCAGACCGACGGCAACTCGACCACCTCCCGAGCCCACCTGGAGGCAATCGCCGGTATGGACCGTGCGCAGCGCGAGCGGTACGAGGCGGCGCTGCCGGGCTGGGACCGCCGGACCACCCCGTCGCAGCGGATGGGGGCGCTCGCCGAGTACGTCCGGTGTGCCCCCGGTGCCGTGCGCAGCGACCATCCACAGACCTCGTTCGCCGCGCTCGGCCCCCAGGCCCGGCAGCTCACCGACGACCATGACCTCACCTGCCACCTGGGAGAACGCTCACCAATGGGCGGGCTCTACGCGGCGGACGGGCAGGTCCTGCTGCTCGGCCTCGGCTACGAGGCGTGCACCGCCCTGCACCTGGCCGAGTACCGGCTGCCGGTGCCGCCTCCCGAGCGCGACTACCAGTGCTTCCGGCTTGTCGACGGGCGGCGGGTCCGCCTCGATTTTCGGGCTCTCGACCTGGACGACCGGGACTTCCCGGCGGTGGGTGCCGCGCTCGACGAGACGCCGTTGGTGCGGCACGGTCGGGTGGGGCGGGCAAGCGCGCGCCTGCTGCCAGTGCGTGCCGTAGTGGACTTCGCGATCGGCTGGTTCGGCGTGCACCGTCTGGCGGCGCGACGGTGAATCGGGTCCAGCCCGATTGGTCGGATGTACGACACCGGAGGTCTCGTCCTGCCCTCCGGCTCGGTCAGGACCCGTGCGGCCCGCCGCACCCTGGCCGAATGCCGGCTGCTGTTGCCGCATGAAGGAGCGGCCGTCCGTCCGTCGTGGCCCGGTCAGGGGAGCGACGGCCCGGCTGCTGCCGATACCCGCCACAGTGGCCTTCGTCGTACAGTGACGTGGCGGCACCGGATCAGTCTGCAGCATTGACGAACGCCTTAGGCTGAAACTCCGGTCGCTTTCCGGACGGCGGAGGAACGACGGTGAGCGAAGCGGTAGCAGTCGCTGATACGCGAACCCCGCTGTTCTTCGTGAGCTATTCACGTCCGCAGATCCGGCGGGCCGGTAACACCCCCCACGCGTACCTCTCGCGGTTCTTCGACGACCTCTCCACCCATGTCAGCGAGTTGGTCGGCCTGCCGACCGGGGTCGACCCCGGCTTCATGGACAGCTCACTGGGCGGTGGTGAGCGCTGGACCCCCGAACTGTTGCGCGCCGCCGGGACCTGCCAAGTGTTCATTCCGCTGGTGTCCAGCTCGTTCATCAGCAGTGCGTGGTGCGCCATGGAATGGCATGCCTTCGCACGACGTCGCATCGAACCACGTGTCGCGGGTGGCTCCGCGCACGAGACGGCGATCGTGCCCGTCAACTGGTCGCCGACCGCCGAGTCGTCGCTGCCGCCGAGCATTCGTGCCATCCAACGGTTCTCGCCGACCGCCATACCGGATGACAACACCGTCGCGCGCCAGTACGAGCAGGAGGGGGTCTACGGCTTGCTGACCATGCAGCAGGAGCAGGCGTACCGCGCGGTGGTGTGGCGTCTCGCCCAGCGGGTGGTGGCGATCCATCGGGCCTACCACGTCCACCCGCTGGTGCCCGCGGGCGTCGATGAGCTGCGCACGCTCTTCACGGAGGAGGCAGCCGCATGACGCCGCTCACCGCCGAGGGGCGGGCGCCGACTCGCCAGACCTACTTCTTCCTGAGTTACGCGCATTCCGCGCCGCTGCTGGGTGCCCGCACCGACACCGACGTCTGGGTCGACCGGTTCTTCGCGGATCTGTCGGGTGAGGTGAGTCGGCTGGTGTCCCCGCGGCCGGGCGTGGAGATCGGTTTCATCGACCAGTCCATCCCACCGGGCGCCGACGTGAAGGCGGCCCTGGCGGACGCTCTCGGCGCGGCCCAGGTGTTCGTGCCCCTCTATTCGCCAGGCTACTTCAGCAGATCATGGGCGCTGGGCGAGCAGGAGTCCTTCCTGACTCGGCTGCTCCGCGTGGCCGGGGAGCCGACGTCCCCCGTCGTACCGGCCGACCACGTGGCGCCGGTCCTCTGGATTCCGGTGCCCAGTTGGGAGGAGCATCCCGAACTCGACGCGGCACTGGATCTGGGTCGGGACGTGCCCGAGTACGCCGAGAACGGCATGCGTGCGCTCTGCATGCTCGGCGCGTACCAGCAGCCGTACCAGATCCTGCTCGGGCGGCTGGCCCGGCGGATCGTGGAGCCCACCCAAAGGATCTGGCTGCGTCCGTCCCGGGCGCCCACCCTGGACGTGTCGCGGCGGATCGCAGCCAACCCGGACTTCGTGGTGACGGTGCTGGCACCCACCCGGGACCAGCCGCCCGAGGGCCGGGAGGCGTCCTGGTACGCAGAGCGCAGCCGCCTCTGGCGTCCCTTCGGGGCGCGGCAGGAGCTTCCGGTGGCCGAGTACGCCGCGAGCACTGCCGAGCGGCTCGGACTGTCGGTGCACACGAGCGACTTCGCCGACGCCGAGGAGCTGTTCGAGATCCGCCCCGGCGTGCTTCTGATCGACCCGTGGTTCACCGAGCTTCCCGGTGGCACAGCCGCTCTGCGGGCCGCCGCGCGGGCGCTGCCGCCGTGGGTGGTCCCGCTCGTGGTGACCGACGCCGACGACCCGCGCGACGCGCACCGGGGCGCAGACCTGGCGCGGCTGGTCCTGGGCGTACTGCAGGACGCGGGCGCGACGCGAGCGCGGTGGGTCGGGCGGATGGACGAGTTCGCCGGGCTGATGCCGACCGTGGTGACCGAGGCCCGGCGGCTCTACCTGAAGCACGGCGCGGTGTTCCCGGCACCGGGGCCCGGTACCCGGCCACCCAGCCTGCGCGACCCGGCCCCGTCATCGTTCGAAGCCCCGGAGATGCCCGATGAGCACTGAGCGCGACGGTCAGATAGTCACCTTCTACTCGTTCAAGGGCGGAACGGGCCGGACGATGGCGCTGGCCAACGTCGCGTGGATCCTCGCTGCCAACGGCAAGCGGGTGCTGGTCACCGACTGGGACCTGGAATCGCCCGGGCTGCACCGCTTCTTCCACCCCTTTCTGGACGTGTCGGCGATCGGCGGCACCGCCGGGGTCATCGACCTGATCCGGGACTACGAGTCGGAGACCATCCGCGAGGCGGTACGGCCGGAGGGCTGGGTCGAGCAGTTCGCCCGGGTCAACCGGTACGCGTTCTCGCTGGCCTGGGAGTTCCCCGGCGGTGGCGGGCTGAACTTCCTCTCCGCCGGCCGGCAAAACGGCGACTACGCCGTTTCGGTGAACGGGCTGGACTGGGACACCTTCTATCACCGCTTGGGCGGGGCGCAGTTCTTCGAGGCACTCCGCGAGGACATGAAGCGCGAGTACGACTACACCCTGATCGACAGCCGCACGGGGCTCAGCGACGTCGCCGACATCTGCACCCTGCACCTGCCGGACACCCTGGTCGACTGCTTCACCCTCAGTGACCAGGGCATCGAGGGTGCCGCTCAGGTCGCCAGCGCCGTCGCCTGGCACCACTCACGCCGCGGCATTCGGATCCTGCCGGTGCCGATGCGGGTCGACCAGGCGGAGAAGGAGAAGGCCGACGCCGGACGGGCGCTCGCGATGCGCCGCTTCGCCGGTCTGCCCACCGAGATGACGGAGGCGGACCGGCGCCGCTACTGGGCGGCGGTGGAGGTGCCGTACCGGCCCTTCTACGCGTACGAGGAGACGTTGGCGACCTTCGGCGACGCGCCCGGCTCACCCACGTCGCTGCTGGCGGCGTTCGAGACGCTGACAGCGGAGTTGACAAACGGCGAGGTGCGCGCGATGCCGCCGATGGACGAGTCGGTGCGCGAGCGGGAGAAGGCCCGCTTCCGGCGCCGCCACAAGCTCCCCGACGACGACCTCATGCTCCGCTACGCCCCGGAGGACGCGGTCTGGGCGGAGTGGATCGAGCGGGTGCTCAGCTCGGCTGAAATACGGGTCGTCGACGGCACCCGGCCGATCGAGTCCGACGCCCGCCCGCCGGCCCGTACGCTGACCATTCTCTCTTCGGCCTACGTGGCCCTGCCCCCCGCCGCGTTGCCTCCGCGGGACCCGACCGCCGACACCACTCCGCTCGCGGTCTACGTGAGCGATCTGCGGCCACTCGCGGAGTTCGCGGTGGCCTCCTCCACCCAACTGGTCAACGTCACCGCGGCGACCGCCGCCGAGCGGTTACTGCGACTGGTGGGGCGCCCGTTGCCGCTCCGCGTCGACGGCCCGGCTGACGCCGGCCTGCGTTTCCCGGCCGCCGAGCCGGCCGTCTTCGAGGCCCCGAACCGCAACGCGCGGTTCACCGGACGGGAGAATGAGCTGGCCCTCCTGCGCCGACACCTGACCGGGCCGGTTGCCTTGCCGGTCGCGTTGCAGGGGATGGGTGGCGTCGGCAAGACCGAGCTCGCCCTGGAATACGCGCACCGGTTCAAGTCCGCCTACGACGCGGTCTGGTGGATCTCCGCTGGCGCGACGGAGTCGATCGGCGCCGACGTGGAAAAGTCGCTGGCGGCCTTCGCCGACAGGCTCGGCGTCGGTGGCAACACGGACCAGGCGGACAACGCACGCGCGGTGCTGGAGGCGCTCGGGCGCGGTGAGCCCAGGCGGTGGCTGTTGGTGATTGACAACGCCGAGGAGACGGCCCCGTTCGAGCGCTTCCTGCCGCGCGGTGGGCACGTGTTGCTCACCTCGCGCAACCAACTCTGGGGGGATCGGGCCACGCTGATCCAGGTCGACGTGTTCGCCCGTAAGGAGAGCGTCGCCCACCTGCAACGTCGGGTGCCCTCCCTCACTGAGCACGAGGCGGACCGGATCGCCGACGCGCTCGGGGACCTGGCGGTCGCGGTGGCCACGGCCGGCGCCTACCTGGCAGACACCGGTACCTCGGTTGACGCGTACCTGGAGCAGATCGAGCGGCAAGGTCCCAGCGCCCTCTCCGTGGAGGCCACCTGGGATCTTTCGTTGGCGCGGCTGCGCGCGCAGTTCCCGGCGGCGTACCGGCTGTTGCAGCTCTGCTCGGTGCTGGCCTCCGAGATAGACCTGGGACTGCTGTACAACGACGAGATGGTGAAGACGTTGGCGCCGTTCGATCCCGCGGTGTCGGAACCCATGATGATCGGGCGGCTGGTCCAGCGGATCAACCGGTCAGCGCTACTCACTATGAACATGTCCGAGCAACGGGTCCTGGTGCACCGGTTGCTCCAGGCGGTGGTACGGGGCGGGATGACCCCGGACGAGGTCGCCGACACCCGACACAAGGCACACCTGGTGCTGGGCAAGGCGTGGCCTGGCGGCGACGCCGACGATCCGCGCACCTGGGACAGGTTCCGGAGGCTCTGGCCGCACATCGAGGCTTCCGGCGCCATGGGCAGCAAGGACGAGTCGGTCCGGGAGCTGATGATCGACCGGGTGCGGTATCTGTGGCGTCAGGGAGAACTCGACGAGGCGAACGCGTTCGCCAAGGAGGTCGACGGGGTCTGGTCGAAGCGGCGGGCCCGCCTCTACGGCACCGAGGAGCTCGCCACGTTGCGTCGGCAGTTGCTGCACCTGCGCTTCAATCGTGCGAACGTGCTGCGGGCACTGGCCCACTACGTCGAGGCCCACGACCTGGACCAGGAGACTCACGAAGCGCAACGGGAGCTGCTGGGTGACCGGCATTCGCACACCCTGATGACCGCCGGCAGCCTGGGTGCCGATCTGCGGGCCCTCGGCCGCTACACCGACGCGATCGAGCGTGATCAGGAGACCTACGACGCGTGGAGTGAGGAGTTCGGCGAATACCATCCGCGCACGCTCTTCGCGGCCAACAACCTCGCGCACTCCTATCGCCTGGTGGGCGACTTCCGCTCGGCGCGCGTTCGGGACGAGGCGGTGTTCCAGCTCCGTCGGCAGGTGCTCGGCCCGGAACATCCGTACACCGTGCACTCTGCCGCGCAGCTGGCACGCGACCTGCGGGAGGCCGGTGAGTACGCCAACTCGGCCAAGATGCTGCGCACAGTGCACGAACAACTCGCCAGCCTGAAGGAGATCGGCAGCGAGGCGGGGGACACGCTGAACGCTCAGGTCAGTCTCGCGGTGTCGCTGCGGAGCGCGGGCCAGTTGGTGGAGGCAGCCGGACTGCTCGACGCGGCGTACCCGGTGCTCGAGGAGAAGTTCGGGCGGGACAATCCCGAAACGTTGATCTGCCGTGCAGCGCTGGTCGCGAATCTGCTGGCACTCGGCGACACCGGACGCGCGGTGGCCGAGGCGACACAGGTGGCAAGGATCTACGAGCAGCGGCTCGGGGCCACCCATCCGCACACCCTGGGTGCGCTCAGCAACCTCGCCGCGGCGCAGCGGGCCGTGGGCCGGACCGCGGAGGCCCGCGCGACGGCCGAACGGGCGGCCGGTGCCCTGCGCGAGGTGCTCGGCCCGGACCACCCGCACACCCTCGCCGCTGAGGAGAACCTCGGCATCTGCCGCGCCGAGGAGGGGGACCGGGACGCCGCGCTCGACCACCTCCGCGCAACCGCCGAGCGTTGGCTGGCCGCGTCCGGTTCGCGCCACCCGGACGCCCTGCGTTGCCAGGCCAACCTGGCGCTCGTCCTGCGCGAGAACGTGGGTGACCGGCCGCCGACGGTCACCGCCGAGGTCGTCTCGTTGGGTGAGGTCGTCGGGGCCGACCACCCGGGCGTGCGGGCGCTGCGGGACGGGCACCTGGTCGCCCGGATCATCGATCCTCACCCGTTCTAGCCCGTACGACACCAGGCCCGGCCTCACCGCGTCCCCACGGAGAAAACCGATGAACAACGATCGCGAAGGCCAGGTCGTCACCTTCTACTCGTTCAAGGGTGGAACGGGCCGAACGATGGCGCTGGCCAACGTGGCCTGGATCCTGGCGGCCAGTGGCAGGCGGGTGCTCGTCGCCGACTGGGACCTCGAGTCGCCCGGTCTGCACCGCTACTTCCACCCGTTCCTCGACGCCGAGGCGATCCAGGGCAGCAGCGGTGTGATCGACATGATCCGCGGCTACGAGTGGGAGACCACCCGGGTCGACGACCGGCCGGACCGCTGGATGGAGCAGTACGCCCGGGTCGGGCGGCATGCCTTCTCGCTGCGCTGGAACTTCCCCGACGGCGGCGGCCTCGACCTCCTCTCCGCCGGCCGGCAGAACAGCGACTACGCCGTCTCGGTGAGCGGCCTGGACTGGGACAACTTCTACAACCGGCTGGGCGGGGCGCAGTTCTTCGAGGCGCTGCGGGCGGACATGAAGCGCCAGTACGACTTCACCTTGATCGACAGCCGGACGGGGCTGAGCGACGTTTCCGACATCTGCACCCTGCACCTGCCGGACACGCTGGTGGACTGCTTCACCCTCAGCGACCAGAGCATCGACGGTGCGGCCCGGGTGGCGCACTCGGTACGTGACCGGTATCGCCGGCGGGACATCCGGATACTGCCGGTGCCGATGCGGGTCGACCAGGCCGAGAGGGAGCGTGCCGTAGCGGGTCGCCTGCTGGCCATGCGCCGGTTCGCCGGGTTGCCGGCGGGGATGACCGAGGCGGAACGAGGGCGATACTGGGCGACGGTCGAGGTCCCGTACCGACCGTTCTACGCGTACGAGGAGAAGCTTGCGACGTTTGGTGATCCGCCCGGTTCCCCGTCGTCCCTGCTGGCCGCGTTCGAGGCGTTGACCGGGATCCTCACCGACGGGGCGGTGACCGCGCTGCCGGCGATGGACGAGTCGGTACGGGAGCGGGCCAACGCCCGCTTCCACCGACGCACCGAGGCGATCGACGACCAGATCGTGCTCCGGTACGCGCCGGAGGACGCCATCTGGGCCGAGTGGCTGGAGCGGGTGCTCAGCTCGGCCGGGCTGCGGGTGGTGGAGCCCACTGCCGCCGTCGGGTCCGCCGGTACGCCGGCCCCGCGCACGCTGACAGTGGTCTCGCCGGCCTACGTGGCCACCCCGTCCGGTGGTATGCCCGACCGGGACACGAGCACCGGTTCGACGGCCCTGGCCGTGTACGTCGCCGACCTGCGCCCACTGGCCGAGTTCCCGTCGCAGAGCTTCACCAACCTGGTCAATGTGAGCGCCGCGGCCGCCGTGGAGCGGGTGTTGCGGCTGGTCGGTCGGCCGGTGCCCTCGTCGGCGGACGGCCCGGCGGGTGGGAGTGCCCGTTATCCCGGCACCGAGCCGTTGATCTTCAATGCTCCCAACCGGAACGCCCGGTTCACCGGCCGGGAGGACGACCTGGCGCGGCTGCGCGCGCAGTTGCAGGGCGGGGGCAGCGCGGTGGTGCTGCCGGTAGCCCTGCAGGGCATGGGCGGCGTCGGTAAGACGCAGGTGGCCCTGGAGTACGTGCACCGGTTCAAGGCCGCGTACGACGTGGTCTGGTGGATCGTGGCGGACCCGCCGCAGTTCGTCGACACCGCCCTCGCCGACCTCGCCGGTCGCCTCGGCATCCTCGCCAGGCCGACCCTGCCCGACACGGTCCGGTCGGTGCTCCAGGTGCTCGGCCGTGGTGAGCCGTACGAGCGGTGGCTCGTCGTGTTCGACAACGCCGAAGAACTCGACCAGATCGAGCCCTTCCTGCCGCAGGGCCCCGGGCACGTTCTGCTGACCTCCCGCAACCGCGCCTGGGGTGACCGGGCGAACCCGATCCAGGTGGACGTCTTCGCCCGCACCGAGGCCGTCGCGCACCTCGCCCAGCGGCTGCCCACTATCGGCGTCGAGCAGGCTGACCGGGTGGCCGAGGCGCTCGGCGACCTTCCGATCGCGGTGGCCGCGGCGGGCGCCTGGCTCGCCGACACCGGCACGTCGGTCGCCGATTACCTGCGGCAGATCGAGCGGCACGGCCCCAGCGTCCTCTCCGTGGAGGCGACCTGGGACCTGTCACTGAACCGGCTGCTGGAGCAGGCGCCCGCCGCCTACCGGCTGTTGCAGCTCTGCTCAGTGCTGGCCCCGGAGATCGCCCTCGAACTCATCTACGGCGACGAGATGGCGGCGGCTCTCGTGCCGTTCGACCCGTCGGTGTCGGAGCGGCTCGTGCGCGGTGCACTGGTCCAGCAGATCAACCGGCTGGCGCTGCTCAAACTCGACGTCCAGGGCGGTCGGGTCCAGGTGCACCGGCTGTTGCAGGCGGTGGTCCGTGACCGGATGACCGACGACGAGATCACCGCCGCCCGACACCAGGTGCACCTGGTGCTGGCCGCGTCCCGGCCCCGCGGCGAGGTGGACGACCCGATGACCTGGTCCCGGCTGCGCATGCTCTGGCCACACCTGGAGGCTTCCGAGGCGCTGACCTGCCCGGACGAGTCGGTGTGTCAGCTGCTGATAGACCGGGTCCGCTACCTGTGGCAGCGCGGCGGTCTGGACCAGGCCGACTGGTTCAGCCAGGAGGTGGACGACACCTGGACCGCTCGGCTCGGCGACACGCACGACAAGGTTGAGGCGTCGGTGCTGGGCCGCCAACTGCTGCACCTGCGGTTCAATCGAGCGAACATCCTGCGTAGCCTGGGCCGGTTCGACGAGGCCCGGGACCTGGACGAGGCGGTGCTGGCCGAGCAGAACCGGCTGCTGGGTCCGCTGCACCCGCACAGCCTGATGACCTCCGGCGGCCTCGGCGCTGACGTGCGGGCGCTCGGCCGCTACGCCGAGTCCCTGGAACGGGCCAGGTCCACCTACGCCTCCTGGCTCGAGGTGTTCGGCGAGGACCACCCCCGGACACTGAATGCGGCCAACGACCTCGCCGTCTCATACCGGCTGCTCGGCGACTATCGGTCGGCCCGTCGATGGGACGACGAGGTGCACCAGCGGCGCCGGCTGGTGCTCGGCCCCACGCATCCGCACACCCTCGTCTCCGCCATGCGCCTCGGTATCGACCTGCGGGAGGCTGGCGAGTACGAGAGGTCGGTCGCCCTGTTGCGCACGGTGTACGACACGTACTGCGAGGTGCTCGGTCCGGACGACGGCCAGAGCCTCGTCGCTCAGGTCAACCTGGCGGTGTCCCTGCGCAGCTCCGGTCGGGGCAGCGAGGCCGCGCCGATGTTCGAGACGGCACACCGCGAACTCGGCGAACGCTTCGGTCCGGACTACCCGGACACGGTGGCGTGCCGGGCGAGCCGGGCGGCGAACCTGTTGGCCGTCGGCGATGCGGCTCGGGCGCTGACCGAGATGCTCGCGGTCACCCAGGCGTACGAGGAGGGTCTCCGGCTCGGCCCGGAGCACCCGCACACCCTGGCCACGCTGAGCAACATCGCTGCCGCCGAGCGCGCGCTCGGCCGCAGGTCGCAAGCCCGCGCGTCGGCTGCCCGGGCGGCCGCTGAGCTGCGCAAGGCGCTCGGCCCCGACCACCCGCACACCCTCGCCGCAGAGCTGAACCACGCGGTGTGTCTCGCCGAGGAGGATGACCGGGTGTCGGCGTCGGACCGGCTGCGGGAGACCGCCGCGCGGCTGTCGGAAGTGCTCGGCACGGACCACCCCGACACGCTGCGCTGCCTCGGTGATCTCGCCCTGGTGTCGAGGCACGTCGGCGGCGGCGCTCCTGTGGAGGACCTCGGGGCGGTGGCGGACCGGCTGGCCGAGGTCATCGGCCAGGAGCACCCCAGCGTGCAGACCCTGCGCGAAGGGCGGCTCGTCGTGCGGGTGATCGAACCGCACCTGTTCTGATCGGAGGCGCCAGTTCGGGTCGGGCGCGCCGGCCGGGGCCGTGGACCCTCACCATGGGGCGCCGGGCCAACGCCGCCGGACGGACAATGCCGGTCGGACATGCCCCCGGACCGGGCCGCTACCCTGGTAGCCCGAGGGGAAGGGGCACCAACAGGGTGGCTAGGACCTACAACGTCGTCACGTACGGCTGCCAGATGAACGTGCACGACTCTGAACGCATCTCCGGCCTGCTTGAGCAGGCGGGATACGAGCGCGCACCCGCTGGCGACGACACCCCGGACATCGTGGTCTTCAACACCTGCGCGGTGCGGGAAAATGCGGACAACCGGCTCTACGGCAACCTCGGTCGTCTGCGCCCGGTGAAGGACAAGCACCCCGGGATGCAGATCGCGGTCGGCGGCTGCCTCGCCCAGAAGGATCGGGGCGACATCGTCCGCAAGGCCCCCTGGGTGGACGTGGTCTTCGGCACCCACAACATCGGCGCGCTGCCGGTGCTGTTGGAGCGGGCCCGGCACAACGCCGCCGCCGAGGTGGAGATCCTGGAGTCCCTCGACGTCTTCCCGTCCACGCTGCCCACCCGCCGCGAGTCCACGTACGCCGGCTGGGTGTCGATCTCGGTGGGGTGCAACAACACCTGCACGTTCTGCATCGTGCCGGCACTGCGCGGCAAGGAGAAGGACCGGCGCCCCGGCGACATCCTCTCCGAGGTGCGCGCGCTGGTCGACGAGGGCGTGCTGGAGGTGACCCTCCTCGGGCAGAACGTCAACTCGTACGGTGTGGAGTTCGGCGACCGGTACGCGTTCGGCAAGCTGCTGCGGGCCTGCGGCGACATCGACGGCTTGGAGCGCGTCCGGTTCACCAGCCCGCACCCGAAGGACTTCACCGACGACGTGATCGCCGCGATGGCCGAGACGCCGAACGTCTGCCACTCGCTGCACATGCCGTTGCAGTCCGGCTCCGACGACGTGCTCCGGGCGATGCGCCGGTCCTACCGCTCCGAGCGCTACCTGGGGATCATCGAGAAGGTCCGCGCGGCGATGCCGGACGCGGCGATCACCACCGACATCATCGTCGGCTTCCCCGGTGAGACCGAGGCCGACTTCCAGCGCACCCTGGACGTGGTCCGGGAGGCCCGGTTCTCCTCGGCCTTCACCTTCCAGTACTCGAAGCGGCCCGGCACCCCCGCCGCGACCATGGACGATCAGCTGCCCAAGCAGGTCGTGCAGGAGCGCTACGAGCGGTTGGTCGCCTGCGTCGAGGAGATCACCTGGGCGGAGAACAAGCGCCTCGTCGGTGAGACCGTCGAGGTGCTGGTCGCGGTCGGCGAGGGCCGCAAGGACGAGCGGACCGGCCGGATGTCCGGTCGGGCCCGCGACGGCCGACTTGTGCACTTCGCGACCGAAACCGCCGACGGGGAGTCCCTCGCTGGTCAGATCCGGCCGGGCGACATCGTGCACACCACGATCACGTACGCCGCGCCGCACCACCTGAACGCCGACGGAGCGCCGGTGGCGCACCGGCGCACCCGGGCCGGTGACGCGGCCGAGGCGGGTCGCTCCCCGCGTACCCCCGGGGTGTTGCTCGGTCTTCCGACGATCGGCGCACCGCCGGTCGTGGCTGCCCCCGCCGCTGGCTGCGCCACCCACTGACCGCACGGAAGGGCCCCCTGGACGAGGGACCCTTCCGCGAAGGCTGAGTCAGACGGTGATCCGGCCGGCGCCGGCGCCCGCAGTCACAATGGACTTGACGTTGCTCGCGGTGTCCAGCTGGTAGGAGTACGGGATGCTGGCCACGCTGCCGCCGGCCTGGCCGGTGGGCGAGTTGACGAAGTGGTTGTTGCGGGCGACCAGGCTGCCGGGGCCTGAGTCGCCCTCACCGAGGTGGTACGGGTCGTCGACGTTCTCGAAGTAGTTGCCCTCGACGAGCACCCCGGCGTTCTCGGTGGACGCCACGCCGTAGCCGCCGTTGGCCCGGTAGTAGTTGTTGTACACGTGCACCGGGTTGCCGAAGCGCACCCGGGGGTTGCGCTGGTTGCTGCCGTCGAACCAGTTGTGGTGGTAGCTCACCCGCAGGTGGCCGACGTCCTGGCTGGCGTTGTCGTCGCTGTGACCGAGCAGCATGGTCTTGTCGTGGCTGAAGACCCGGTTCCACGAGACGGTGACGAAGTCCGAGCCGCGCTTGATGTCGACGGCGCCGTCGTACCCGTTGCTGAAGCTGTTGTGGTCGATCCAGATGTTGGTGGCCGACTCCTGCACGTTGATCGCGTCGTCGTTCCAGCTGCGGAAGGTCAGGTTGCGGATGATCACGTTGCGGTCGCCGCTGACGTTGAACCCGCAGCCGACGATGGTCGCGCCGTAGTTGCCGAGGATGGTCTTGTTGGACCGGACCCGCAGCATGCCCGAGCAGGTGATCGTTCCGGACACCCGGATCACCGCGGCGCCGGTCGCGTTCAGCGCGCTGGTCAGTGCCGAGGCGGTGGTGACGGTGGTGGTGGCCGCGTTGCCGCCACCGGTGGTGCCGCCGTTCTGGGTGGCCCAGCCGACCAGGGCCGACGGCGGCTGAGTGCTGGGCGGGGGAGTGCTCGACGGCGGCGGGGTGGTCGGTGGCGGGGTGGTCGGCGTGGTGCTGCCGGTGCAGGCGACGTTGTTCAGGCTGAAGCTGCTCGGAGCCGGGTTGCTGGAGCTGTTCCAACTCGCGTTGAAGCCGAACGTGGCGCTGGCGTTGGTCGCCAGGTTGCCGTTGTAGTCGACGTTGGTCGCGGAGACCTGGCTGCCGCTCTGCGAGGCGGTGGCGCCCCACGCCTGGCTGACCTGCTGACCGGCCCCGTACGACCAGCGCAGCGTCCACCCGGAGACCGGGTCGCCGAGGTTGGTGACTGTGACGTTGCCGGTGAATCCGCCCGGCCACTGGCTGGCGACCGAGTAGGCCACCTGGCAGCCGGCGGCCGCCTGGGCGGACACGGAGGTCAACAGCCCGGCGGTGATCAGGGTGGCGGTGGCTGCGGCAGTGGTGGCGATCAGCGTCATTCGACGCCGTCCTGTGCGCATGCTGCTTCCTTTCGATGAGGCGGACGGAGGTGTCGCGACGCCCATGCCCGTGGGCGGCGAATCTCGGCCGGGACCAGTGGTCCTCGGGCCCGCCAGTGCAGGTTCGTGAGGGAAAGCGGCTCCCGCGCTCGCGCTCACCGACGAAGAGGCAAGCGCTTTCCCGATAAGAACATAGAAGGATCTGAATGTAAATGGCCGGGACGGCCGATGCGATGCGCACCGGCCGTCCCGGCAGCAGCGCACCGGCCGTCCCGGTGGATCAGCAGCTGGTGCCGCTGAGTTTCACAGTGCCCGGCGCGCTGGCCGTGCCGTTGGCGGTGAAGCCCACGGTGACCGACCCGCCCGCCGGCAGGGACGGAGCGTGGCTCGGAGCCGCCGCGGTGACCGTCGTACCGGACTGCGTGACTGTGGCGTTCCAACCACTGCCCAACGTCACCCCCGACGGCCAGCTCCAGGTGACCGACCACGGGTTCACCGCACCCGAGCCGGTGTTCTTCACTGTCAACTCGCCCTGGAAGCCGCCCTGCCAGGCGTTGACCTGCCGGTAGGTGGCCGTGCAGGCACCGGCCGGCGGGTCCGTCGGCGGGTCCGTCGGCGGCCCGCTGGTGCCGCCACCGGACGGCGCGATCAGGTACGGCTGGAGGATCGCCTGCTTGGCGGTGTTGACATTGGTCCAGTCGTCAAGCGCGATACCGCCGGTGTCACCCGAGTTGGGGTTCCACGACCAGTAGGTGAAGGACATCCCGGTCACCCCGGTGCCGGTGTACGCCATCAGCTTCTCCAGCCACACCTTGTCCTTCGGGTCGACCAGGGTGCTGCCGAACTCGCCCATCATGATCGGGGCGATGTTCTGCTTGTAGAGGTAACCGAAGTACTTGTCCCAGATGGCCGGCATGTTCGCCGGGTAGTCCGGGGCGTCGAACCAGGTCTGCCGGTACACCGAGGTGGCGTACTCGTGCGGCGAGTAGACCAACCGGTTCGCCACGCTCAGCCGGACCGGGAACTGCCCCGCCTTCGACAGGTTGCCGCCCCACCAACCGCAGTCCTCGTCGTTGCTGGTGTCGCCGTCCCAGACGTTGGAGAGGCCACCACTCGGGCAGCTCACCCCCTCCACGAAGATCAACCAGTTGGGCTGGACGCCGAGGATCGCGTTTCCGGCCCGCTCGGCGGCGAGCCGCCAGTCCCGGGTGGTGTCGCCACAGCCCCAGCACGCGCCCGTGGCAGCCGGGTTGGTGCCCTCCGCGTGCGGCTCGTTGTGCAGATCGGCACCGATCACCGTCGGGTTGCCCGCGTACCGCTGGGCGAGCATCTTCCAGTCGTTGATCCAGGTCGCCTCGGAAACCGTCGACGTGTACCAGAGCGGCGACTGCCCGGCCGCCGTCGGCCGGTGCCGGTCCAGGATGATCCGCATGCCCTTGCTGCCGGCGTAGTCGATCACCTTGTCCAGGATCTGCAACGGCGACAGCCCGATCAGGTCCGGGTTGACGAAGTCGTTGATCCCACTGGCGGTCGCACCCGGCTTCAGCGCGTCGTTCGAGTACGGCACCCGCAACGTGTTGTAACCCAGCCGGGCCATCGTGTCGAGTTGTCCCCGCCACGGGTTGTTCGACCACAGCCCGTGGAAGGTCTTGTTGTCAGTCTCCATGCCGAACCAGTTGATGCCGGTCAACCGGACCGTCGCACCGGTGCTGTCCACGATCTGGTTGCCACTGGTATGCAGATAACCCGTACCGGTGCCGGCGGCCACGGCAGGGCTGGTGCTGACGGCGGCGGCGAGGAACACGCCAGCCGCGACGGTGACGAGCGCGGTGAGCGCGCCGCCGAGAGCTTTCGGACGGAACAATTCGAGCTCCACTTCGGAGGTCCGGCGCCGTCCATGAACGACGCCGGCGGGCGGCCGTCCGCACGTCACGGTCCCTTAGGGGTACGCGGACAGTGCGCGACGGCCCATGTCACGCGGACGTGGTCACTCGCGGAAGCTCACCGGCGACCCTCGACGGCGGATGTTCCGCCTTCGTCGCCCTCGCGCCGGTGGCCCTACCTGGCTCCGTCGCTCATTCTGATCAGCCCAGGTCAATGCGTCAACCTGCCCGCGTCGCGTCCCCGCGCCCGTCCCCGCGCCCGTCCCCGCGCCCGTCCCTGTCGCCAGCGCTCGCGCCGGCCTTGCGGTCTTTGCTCACGTTCGCGCCGCGCCCACGTCCGTTCGCGCCGCGCCCACGTCCGTTCGCGCCGCGCCCACGTCCGTTCGCGCCGTGCCCGCTTCTCCGCTCGCGCTGCCCGCCTTGCACCGCGTGCCCCTTCATGATCGCGCTAGAACATGGATGTAGTGGCCTGTAGACGTGCTGATGCCACTACATCCAGGTTCGAGCACGATCTTGTTGGCGTGGCGTGGCGTGGCGTGGCGTGGCGTGGCGTGGCGTGGCGTGGCGTGGCGTGGCGTGGCACTGCCCGTGCCGCGCGTCCGTTCGAAACGCGCTCCGCAGCGCATGATCGTGCTCCAACATGGATGTAGTGGTCTTCCGGCGCTAGGTGGCCACTACATCCTGGATCGAGCATGACCTTGACGGGCGCGGATGCCCCCAAACCCCGCTCCCGGCCTCTCAGGGCCCTGCTGTTCGTCAAGATCCGCGCAACATCAGGGATGTTGCTGTCTCCCGCCTGTCCGAGGCAGCAACATCCGGCAAATTGCGCGGATCTTGAGGCGGACCTGGTGGCGCGGACCCGGTGGCGTTGACCGGGGGCTCGCGGACCCGGGGGCTCGCGGACCCGGGGGCTCGCGGACGCGGGGCGCGGGGCCGAGGGGCTCGCGGACGCGGGGCGCGGGGCCGAGGGGCTCGCGGACGCGGGGGCGCGCGGATCTTGACGCGGGGCCGGTGGCGCGGGTTCGGTAGCGCGGGGCCGGACACGCGGGAGCCCCCGGTCCCGAGCGGGACCGGGGGCTCCGGACGTCGTCGTCAGCTCAGCCGGCGGCCTGCTCGGCGAGTTGGAGGAACTGCCGCTTGGAGGCGAGGGCCTGCTCAGCCTCCTTGATCCGGCGTGCGTCCCCGGCGCTCTGCGCCCGGGCCAGCCGGTCCTCGGCCTCCGCCACCTGCGCCCGCATCTGGGCGAGCAGCGGGTTGTCCTCCTTGGTGGTGCGGCGCCACGCCGAGTCCATCACGTCACGGACCTTGTCGTCGATGACGCGCAGTCGACGCTCCAGCCCGGCGGCCGCCTCGCGGGGGACCCGACCGGCCTCGTGCCACTGGGCCTGGATCTCCCGCAGCTTGGCCTGGGCGCCCTTCGGGTCGGCGTCGATGTCCAACGCCTCGGCCTCGGCGAGCAGGGCCTGCTTGCGCTCCAGGTTGCCGCGCTGCTCGTTGTCCCGTGCGGAGAAGACCTCGCTGCGCCGGCTGAAGAAGGCGTCCTGCGCACCCCGGAACCGTTCCCAGAGCTTCTGCTCGGCCTCCTTGGAGGCGCGCGGAGCGGCCTTCCACTGGGTCATCAGGTCCTTGAGCTGGTTGGCGGTGGCGGCCCAGTCGGTGGAGTCCGCGAGCTTCTCCGCTTCGGCGACCAGCTCCTCCTTGGCGGTCTGGGCCTGCTTGCGCTGCGAGTCCAGGGAGGCGAAGTGGGCCCCGCGGCGGCGGGTGAAGCCGTCCCGGGCGGCGGCGAACCGCTTCCACAGCTCACCGTCGGCCTTCTTGTCGACCCCGCGGATGGTCTTCCACTCGTCGAGGATCTCCTTGAGCCGGTCCCCGGCGGTCTTCCACCCGGTGGACTCGGCGGCCAGCTTCTCGGCCTCCTCGACCAGCGCGGTCTTGCGGGCCAGGGCCTCGCCGCGAGCGGCGTCCCGGGCGGCGCGCGCTTCGCCGGCCTTCTCCTCGGCGAGGGTCGCCAGCTTGTCCAGGCGGGTGGCCAGCGCGTCGATGTCGCCGACCACGTTGGCCTCGGGCAGCGAGGCACGGATCCGTCGGATCGTGCTCAACGAGTGCCCGGCGTCCGCCGCACCCGACTTGAGTCGCGCCTCGGTCAGGTCCACCTCGGTCACCAGGTCGGCGAAGCGACGTGCGAAGTGAGCCAGGCCCTCCTCCGGTGCTCCCGCCTGCCAGGATCCGACCACCCGCTCTCCCTCGGTGGTCTTGACGTACACGGTGCCGTCCGCGTCCACCCGTCCGAAGGCAGTCCAGTCGCTCATGTGCCCATCCTCGTTCTCCCGGCGTCGAGGGATCGATCCCCCGTCGCCGCCACGGCGCAGCCAAGTTGCTTCCGGCATTGTCACAGGTCCGACCCGGTCCGCGTCGAGCGCCTATCGCCGACCGTGACCATACGGTGTCCTAGGGGCCGAATGACCGGATCGGCGCGGAGACGCACCGGGGATTCCCGCTACGGTGGACGGGTGCCACTGGTCGCCGCCGCCGTCTGCCCGCATCCGCCCCTGCTCGTGCCCGAGGTGGCCGGCTCCGCGGCCCCGGAGTTGGACGATCTGCGGGCGGCCTGTGACACCGCCGTACGCCGGCTGCTGGCCCCCGATCCGGACATTGTGGTGCTGGTGGGCACCGGCCCGGTGACCGGCCCGATCCACACCCCGGCGACCGGTTCTCTCCAGCCCTGGGGTGTCGACCTGTACCTGCCGTTGGTGCCAGGCCTTCCGGATCGGGGTGCGCTGCTGCCGTTGAGTTTGACCATCGGCGCGTGGCTGCTGGCCCGTCACGACACCCGACCGCCGGTGACCGCCGTGCAGGTGGCCGCCGATGCCGGCCCGGCCGAGCTGGCCGCGCTCGCCGACGAGGTCGGCGCCGCCGGTGACCGGGTGGCGTCGCTGGTGCTCGGGGACGGGTCGGCCTGCCGGGGAGAAAAGGCACCCGGGTACGACGACGCGCGCGCCCTCCCGTACGACCAGGGGGTTGCCGCGGCGCTGGCGGACGCGGACCTGGACGCCCTGCTCGACCTCGACCCGGTGGTGTCGGCGGAGCTGAAGGCCGCCGGTCGCGCCCCCTGGCAGGTGCTCGCCGGCGCGGCCCGCGCGGCCGGTGGTGGGTGGCGCGGCGAGTTGCTGCACGACTCCGCCCCCTACGGGGTGGCCTACTTCGTGGCGTCCTGGGAGCGCGTGTGACAGGCCTGGTCGTCGCGGTGGTCGGCCCGACCGCGGCCGGCAAGTCCGCGCTGAGCATCGCGTTGGCGCAGGCCCTGGACGGCGAGGTGGTCAATGCCGACTCGATGCAGCTCTACCGGGGCATGGACATCGGCACCGCCAAGCTGACCCTCGCCGAGCGGGACGGGGTGCCGCATCACCTGCTGGACATCTGGGAGGTCACCGAGCCGGCGAGCGTCGCGGAGTACCAGCGACTGGCCCGGGCGGCGGTGGACGACATCCTGTCCCGAGGGCGGGTGCCGCTGCTGGTCGGTGGCTCCGGGCTGTACGTGCGGGCGGTGCTGGAGCGTTTCGAGTTCCCGGGCACGGACGCGGCGCTGCGGGATCGGCTGGAACGGGAGTTGGCCGAGGTCGGCCCGGCCCCGCTGTACGCACGGCTGCGCGCCGCCGACCCGGTCGCCGCCGAGGGCATCCTGCCGGGCAACGGCCGGCGGATCGTGCGGGCCCTGGAGGTGATCGAGCTGACCGGCGCGCCGTTCGCCGCCTCGTTGCCGCAGCCCACGCCGTACTACCCTTCGGTGCAGCTCGGCGTCGACCTGGACACCGGCCTGCTGGACGAGCGGATCGCGCTGCGGGTCGACCGGATGTGGGCCGACGGCCTGGTGCCGGAGACCCGTGAGCTGGTCGGGCGCGGCCTGGCCGAGGGGCGGACGGCGAGTCGGGCGCTGGGCTATCAGCAGGTGCTGCGCCTGCTCGCCGGTGAGCTTACCGAGGCGCAGGCGCACGACGAGACGGTCCGGGCGACCCGGCGTTTCGTCCGCCGGCAGCGGTCCTGGTTCCGCCGCGACCCGCGGATCCACTGGCTGGACTCGACGATTCCGGACCTGATCGGGGCCGCCCTGCATCTGGTGCCGGCGGCTGCGCGATGATGGGGCTGTGGAGTTCACCAAGGGCCACGGCACCGGCAACGATTTCGTCCTCCTTCCCGACCCGGACGGCCAGCTCAACCTGACCCCGGAGCTGGTCGCGGCGCTCTGTGACCGACGTCGGGGCATCGGCGCGGACGGCGTGCTGCGGGTGGTCCGCGCGGCCAAGCATCCGGACGGCGCGGGTCTGGCCGGCGAGGCCGAGTGGTTCATGGACTACTGGAACGCCGATGGCTCGTTCGCCGAGATGTGCGGCAACGGCGCGCGGGTCTTCGTGCGCTACCTGCTCGACACCGGGTTGGCCACGCCCGCCGGCGCGGCGCTGCCGGTGGCCACCCGGGCCGGCGTCGTGCGCGCGCTGGTCGAGGGCGACGCCGTGTCCGTCGAGATGCGCCGACCCCAGGTGTACGACAGCTCCGCCGCCACGCTCGGCGGACTGACCATTGCCGGTGCGGTGGTGGACGTCGGCAACCCGCACCTGGTCTGCAGGCTGCCGGCCGGCGTGGAGCTGTCGGCGCTGGACCTGACCGTCGCGCCCGGGTTCGACCCGTCGGTCTTCCCGAGCGGGGTGAACGTCGAGTTCATCGTGGCGGGCGACCCGGTCGACGGCACCGACGAGCACACCTTGATGCGGGTGTACGAGCGGGGCAGCGCCGAGACCCTGTCCTGCGGCACGGGTGCCTGCGCGGTGGGTGCGGTGGCGCTGCGCGACGCCGGCCGGGACACCGGCGTGGTCGCGGTCGACGTGCCCGGCGGCCGCGTGACGGTCACGGTCACCGCCGACTCCTGCTGGCTCTCCGGCCCCGCCGTCCTGGTGGCCACCGGCGAGTTGGACCCAACGACGCTCCGCCCCTGACGCCCCGCCCCACCCGTGTTGATCAAGAGGTTTGCGTCGAGTTTCGCGTAGTTCCTGACGCAAACCTCTTGATCAACGGCGTGGCCGGTGGGCGGTTCGCGCGCGTTACGGGGTGGCGCTGGCGTTCGCGGCGATCTCGGGGAGGTCGGCGGGGCCGGGGTCGGCGGCCGGGAGCGGGCTCGGGTTGTGCGCGGCGGCGCGCACGGCGGCGGCGACCGCCGGGGCGACCCGGGAGTCGAAGACGCTCGGCACGATCACCGTCGGGTTGATCTTCTCTTCGCCGACCACGTCCGCGATGGCCCGGGCGGCCGCGAGGGCCATCTCCTCGGTGAACTCCTCGGCGTGCGCGTCCAGCATGCCGCGGAACACCCCGGGGAACGCGAGCACGTTGTTGATCTGGTTCGGCTGGTCCGAGCGGCCGGTGGCGACCACGGCGGCGTGCTTGCGCGCCTCCCGGGGGTCGACCTCCGGGTCCGGGTTCGCGAGGGCGAAGACGATCGAGTCCTTCGCCATCTGGGCGATGTCGTCGCCGGTGAGCAGGTTCGGCGCGCTGACCCCGATGAACACGTCGGCGCCGCGAATCGCGCCGGGCAGGTCGCCGGAGTAGTTCTCCTTGTTGGTGTTCTCCGCCAGCCACTGCCACGCCGAGTTGAGCCCGGTCAGCCCGCGGTGCAGGGCGCCCTCCCGGTCGTACGCGATGATGTCGCCGACGCCCTGGCGCAGCAGCAGCTTCATGATCGCGGTGCCGGCCGCGCCGGCTCCGGAGACGACCACCCGGACGTCCTCGAGCCGCTTGCCCACCACGCGCAGCGCGTTGGTCAGCGCGGCCAGCACGCAGATCGCGGTGCCGTGCTGGTCGTCGTGGAAGACCGGGATGTCCAGCGCCTCGCGCAGCCGGGCCTCGATCTCGAAGCAGCGCGGCGCGGCGATGTCCTCCAGGTTGATGCCGCCGTAGGCCGGCGCGATCGCCTTGACGATCTGCACGATCTCGTCGGTGTCCTGGGTGTCCAGCACCACCGGCCAGGCGTCCACCCCGCCGAAGCGCTTGAACAGCGCGGCCTTGCCCTCCATCACCGGCAGCGACGCGGCCGGGCCGAGGTTGCCCAGGCCGAGCACCGCCGAGCCGTCGCTGACCACAGCGACGGTGTTGCGCTTGATGGTCAGTCGCCGCGCGTCGGCCGGGTTCTCGGCGATCGCCATGCAGACCCGGGCCACCCCCGGGGTGTACGCGCGGGACAGCTCGTCGCGGTTGCGCAGCGCGACCTTCGAGGTCACCTCGATCTTGCCGCCCAGGTGCAGCAGGAACGTCCGGTCCGACACCTTGCGCACGTCCACGCCGTCCAGCGCGGTCAGCGCGTCGACCACCTGGTCGGCGTGACCGGCGTCGGCGGTGTCGCAGGTCAGGTCGACGATCACGTGGGTCGGGTCCGAGTCCACCACGTCCAGCGCCGTGACGATCGCCCCGGCCTCGCCGACGGAGGTGGTGAGCCGGCCGATCGAGGAGGCGTCCGCGGTCACGGCGATCCGAATGGTGATCGAAAATCCGGCGCTGGGCATTCGGGTGATGGCCACGGGATCCCTCCGTAACGGCTGTGCGGCCGATCGGCCGCCGCCCGCATTTCTACCGGGCTGTCGCGGCCGACCAGCATTCGCCCCCACTTTTGGCGACCTTCACCATGGGCATATAGCAGGTGCGTTCGGCGTTGTGTCATGTCAGGATTACGTTCTACTTATCAAAACGGACAGGAGAACCGCTTGCGAGACCAGGAGAGCTTTGTCCCCGTCGAGGACGAGCTCGACGACGTCACCACCGGCGAGATGGAGCTGTCGGAGCGGCAGTCCCTCCGACGCGTCCCGGGCCTGTCAACCGAGCTCACCGACGTCACCGAGGTGGAATACCGCCAGCTGCGGCTGGAGCGGGTCGTCCTGGTGGGCGTCTGGACCGAAGGCACCGTCACCGACGCGGAAAACTCGCTGACCGAGCTTGCCGCGCTGGCCGAGACCGCCGGTTCGCAGGTGCTCGAAGGGCTCATCCAGCGTCGTACCCGACCCGACCCGGCCACGTACATCGGCCGTGGCAAGGTCGACGATCTTGGCGCGGTGGTGCTCTCCACCGGCGCCGACACGGTCATCTGTGACGGTGAGCTGTCGCCGTCGCAGCTGCGCAACCTGGAGCAGCGCACCAAGGTCAAGGTCGTCGACCGCACCGCGCTGATCCTCGACATCTTCGCCCAGCACGCCAAGAGCAAGGAAGGTAAGGCGCAGGTCGAGCTGGCCCAGCTCCAATACCTGCTGCCCCGACTGCGCGGTTGGGGTGAGACGCTCTCCCGGCAGACCGGTGGTTCCGGCCGGGGCGGCGGCGCCGGCGGCGGTGTGGGTGTTCGTGGTCCCGGTGAGACCAAGCTGGAGACCGACCGGCGGCGCATCCGTCACCGCATCTCCCGGCTGCGTCGCGAGATCAAGAGCATGAAGACGGTACGCGTGACCAAGCGCACCCGGCGTTCCCGCAACGCCGTTCCCGCGGTCGCCATCGCCGGCTACACCAACGCCGGCAAGTCCAGCCTGCTCAACCGCCTGACCGGTGCGGGCGTGCTGGTGGAGAACGCGCTGTTCGCCACGCTGGACCCGACGACCCGCAAGGCCACCGCCTCGGACGGGCGGCTCTACACCCTCTCCGACACTGTCGGCTTCGTCCGACACCTCCCGCACCAGATCGTCGAGGCGTTCCGCTCGACGCTGGAGGAGGTCGCGGAGGCGGATCTGGTGGTGCACGTCGTGGACGGCACCCACCCGGATCCGGAGGAGCAGGTCCGAGCGGTCCATGCGGTGCTTGCCGAGGTCAGCGCGGACCGGCTTCCCGAGCTGTTGGTGGTCAACAAGACCGACGCGGCCGACGAGGACACTCTGCTGCGGCTCAAGCGGCTCTGGCCTGACGCGATCTTCGTGTCCGCCCACTCCGGGCGCGGCATGGACGAGCTGCGCGCGGCCATCGAGGAGCGGCTGCCGAGTCCGGCCGTGGAGGTCCGGGCCGTGCTGCCGTACGACCGGGGTGACCTGGTGGCTCGGGCGCACCGAACGGGTGAGGTGCTCAGCACGTCGCACCTGCCGGAGGGCACTCTGCTGCACGTCCGCGTCGGCGCGGAGTTGGCGGCGGAGCTGACGGCCTTCGACGTGGAGCGGCAGGGGCAGGCGGCCGGCAGCCGGTCCTGAGCGGCCACGGCGTCATCCACCGGAAACGCGTGGCATGCGACACTGGCCGAATGCGCCGCGTTGTTTCCTCGGTCACGGTTGCCCTCGGCCTGCTCGGGGCAACCGTGGCGCTCGCCGGAGTCGCCGCAGCGGCTCCCGCCCCTGGGGCGTCCGGGCCGCCCGCCGCGAACCCTGGCCAGAAGCGATGCACGATCACCGACGAGCGCCTACGGGAGCTGTCCGGGCTGGTCGCCACCAAGAGTGGCTACATCGTCATCAACGACGGCACCGACGTCGCGGCGCGCAAGCGGGTGTTCTTCCTCGACAGCAAGTGCAAGATTTCGAAGGAGCCGGTCCGGTACTCGGGCCAGGGTCCGTTCGACACCGAGGATCTCGCCCTGTCCAAGGACGGCCGCACCCTCTGGATCGCCGATACCGGTGACAACCCCGACTCGAAGGAGCGGCGCAGCCGCGTCGCGCTCTGGTCGATGCCGGTCAGCGGCACCAAGGAGCCGACGCTGCACCGGCTCTCCTACCCCGGAGCCAAACCGCACGACGCTGAGGCGTTGCTCATCGGCGACGACGGAAAACCGCTGATCATCACCAAGGTGACCAGCGGCAAGGCCGAGATCTACACGCCGTCGGCGGCCCTCAAGAGCGGCGACACCGACCCGGTGCCGATGCGTAAGGCCGGCGAGATCACGCTGCCGAAGACCCAGACGGAGAACACCCTCAACACGTTCGGCCGGATCGCCATCACCGGCGCATCTCGGGCACCGGACGGCTCCCGGGTGGTCCTGCGCACGTATGCGGACGCCTTCGAGTTCGACGTGACCGGTGGCGACATCGTGGGCGCGCTCACCACCGTCAAGCCGCGGGTGACGCCGCTGGCCGACCCGTTCGGCGAGGCCATCAGCTACACCTCGGACGGAAAGTCGTTCCTCACCGTCTCCGACGCGGGCCGGTTCACCGAAGACGAGCCGCTCGACATCCTCGGTTACACCCCGTCGACGTCGACCGCCGTGCCGCTGGCCGCCGAGGACGGCGCCAAGCCGGCCGCCTCGAAATCCTGGACCGACGGGCTGAGCCTCGACGACATCACGTACCTGGTCGGGGCGGTCGGGCTGATCGGCCTGCTGTTGGTCGCCGCCGGAATCTTCGGCATCGTTCGCGCCCGCCGTCGGCCGCCGACCGCTGACGCGTCCGACCCGTCGGAGCCGGACGGTGAGCCGTTCGGCCCGCGCGCGGGCCGTGCCGTCGACGGGTTCCCGGCCGACGATGACCGCAGGGGTGGCGTCTACGGGGGCGGTGCGCCGGCCGGCGGCGCGGTCTACGGCGCTGGTGCGGGTCGCGGCGGTCCGGCCCCGGCGGGTGGTGCGGGTCGCGGTGGCCCGGCCCCGGCGGGTGGAGCCGTGTACGGC
>NZ_PYAK01000055.1 GCF_003264365.1 Micromonospora noduli | reverse complement strand
CGGAGGCGCTTCGGCACCCGGGCGGCCCGGGGTCCCGGTCGGCTCGGGCCGAGTGGCGCTCGGCGGCGGCTGCTCGGCTCGCTGCGGCTGCGGCTGCTCGGCTCGCGGCGGCTGCAGCACCGGCTCGGGCCAGTTGCCGGCCGGGGTGGGTCGGACCGGTGCCGACTCGGGCCGGTCGAACTTGGGCAGGAAGGCGGTCGGCTCGTCGGTCTGGTCCCGGTGTCGCCCGTCGCGTCGCTCGTCCGGCCCGCTCACTTGGGCACCGTAGCCGAGCGCAGGGCGGTGGAATCCTCGAATGCGGGAACTCGCACCGTGGAGGCCGTCTCCTTGTAGCCAAGCTGGTAGTCGTCGACCGCGTCCTTGAACAACCGGACTCCCTGAGAGCTGGCGAGGGCCTGCTGGAGGGCAGCGGGATCGCCGATTGCTACGATCTTGAACGGTGGGGAGTACACCCGGCCGTGAAGTAGCAGGGTGTTACCGACGCAGCGTACCGCGCTGGTGGTGAGCACGCGGACATTCATGATTGACATCGCCTCGGCTCCGCCGGCCCAGAGCGCGTTGACCACCGCCTGTACGTCCCCCTGATGCACCACCAGGTCGTCGTTGCTGGCGTCCGACTGCGTCTGGTCCAGCTGGGGCGCGTCGTTCAGCTCGACGGTTACCCCGGGCCCGCTGAGGGCGGTGAACCCGGCGTCCTGGAGGCTGCCCTGGGCGCGATTCTGCTGAGCCTTGATCGGGGCGTCCGAGCCGGCCAGGGTGTTGGTCCGTTGCTCGACCTCGCCGCGCAGCGTGGCGGCGCGACGCTCGCTGGCGGCGACCTGTTCGCGGCGGTCCTCGATGAGCTGGTTGAGCTGGGGGCGCCGGTCCTCCCGGAGAGCGGTGCCGCCCGCTGTGGTCGCAGTGGTGGTGAAGAGCAACCCGGCCGCCGCGGCGATCAGGGGCACCCCGATCGACCAGCCCGGACGGCGTTGGCGCGGTCGCCGGGGCAGCAGCCCGGCGGCGGCCCGTCGGAGGACCTTCTGCCAGGAGGTTGCGCCGGATGTGTACTCCACCGAGCGTTCCTTCCGCGTGTCGGGGATCGGTCCGTGCCGGCTGGGCCGGCGATGCGAACAGTCCCGCCTCTTTCGGTCACTCCGTGCACCGGCCTGACCCCATTCGTGGTCCAGGCGGCCAATCGGGACTACGCTAGCTCTCGAAACATTATTGGCCATGGACCGTCGCCCCCGCGCCCGGTTGTCAGGCCGGACGAGGTCGTCACCCCTCTGGAGAGCGCCGTGCCCAAGTCTCAGGTCCGTAAGAAGAAGGTGTACACCCCGCCGACGGACGTCCGTCCGACGACGTCGTCGTCGTCGCGCAAGCCTAGCCCGGTGTGGTTGCCGATCACCGCGGTCGCCTTGATCGTCGTCGGCATCGGCTGGCTGGTGCTCTACTACCTGTCCGAGCAGGAGTACCCGGTCATGGCGTGGGGTTACTGGAACCTCGCCGTCGGCTTCGGTGCGATGGTCGCCTCGCTGGCTCTGCTCTCCCGCTGGCGCTGATCAGAGCAGACCGCCGCGTCGGCGGTCA
The DNA here is from genome assembly GCF_003264365.1 of Micromonospora noduli. Taxonomy (GTDB): domain Bacteria; phylum Actinomycetota; class Actinomycetes; order Mycobacteriales; family Micromonosporaceae; genus Micromonospora; species Micromonospora noduli. Next base: position 39,606 of record NZ_PYAK01000055.1, on the reverse strand, counting down.
CACGTCACCCCGTCGAGCCCCTGCCCGGCAGGATCGGGTGGGGCCCCCTATGGTGTGCGCAGGCAGCGCGGCCTACTGCGAGATGACTCACGTTACCGCTGGGTAACCTTCGCGTAGGCTGCATTGCATGACCGAGCAGAGCGAGGTCATCAGGCAGCAGACCGGGGAGGCCAACTCGATGGGCAGCGTCCAGATCGTCACCACGATCCTCGCGGCCGCCATCACCGCCGTGGCGGTGTGGCTTGCGGTGCGTGCGGTCCTGAAGTTGGTGGCAGTCATCCGGCTCGGGCAACCCGCGCCGGAGCGGTTCACCGACAAGGTCGCCCGCGCCAGGACGATGCTGGTGGAGACGGCCGGCCACACCCGGATGCTCAAGTGGGGCGTGGTGGGCGCCGCGCACTGGTTCGTGATGGTCGGCTTCGTCGTGCTGTCGCTGCTGGTGCTCGAGGCGTACTTCGAGGTGGTCACCACCGACGGCGGTCTGCCGATCATCGGGCACTGGACGATCTTCGGCCTGGTCACCGAGATCATCGGGGTGCTGGGTCTGATCGGCATCCTGGTGCTGATGGCGATCCGGCTGCGCAACCGGCCGACCCGTCCGGGCGGGCGGTCCCGGTTCACCGGCTCGACCATGTGGCAGGGCTACTTCGTCGAGTGGATCGTGCTGCTGGTCCTGATCTTCGGCTTCGTGATCCGGGGCTTCAAGGTCGCCACCGACCACTTCGAGTTCCCGTTCTGGGCCACCCCGGTCAGCCACGCGGTCGGTGCGGTGCTGCCCGACTGGGCGGACGGCGTGAGCGTCGCCGCCGCCATCAAGATCATTATCTCGATGACGTGGCTGATCGTCATCTCCCTGAACGTCACGATGGGTGTCGCCTGGCACCGCTTCCTGGCGTTTCCCAACATCTTCTTCAAGCGGGAGCCGACCAAACCGGCCGGCTCCGGTCTCGGCGCGCTGCGCCCGATGACGAGCCAGGGCAAGCCGCTCGACTTCGAGGAGGCGGACCCGGAGAAGGACCAGTTCGGCGTTGCCCACGTCGAGCAGTTCAGCTGGAAGGGCCTCCTGGACTTCAGCACCTGCACCGAGTGCGGTCGCTGCCAGTCGCAGTGCCCGGCCTGGAACACCGGCAAGCCCCTGTCGCCGAAGCTGCTCATCCTGAGCCTGCGTGACCACGCGTACGCGAAGGCGCCCTATCTGCTGGCCGGCGGCGGCAAGGACCTGACCGGCGAGGAGAAGGCCACCCAGGCGCAGCTCGCCCACCTGGACGTGCTGGCCCTCGCCGAGGCGGACAAGCCGTTGATCGGCACCGCCGAGGAGGGCGGTGTCATCGACCCGGACGTGCTCTGGTCCTGCACCACCTGCGGTGCCTGCGTCGAGCAGTGCCCGGTGGACATCGAACACGTCGACCACATCGTCGACATGCGCCGCTACCAGGTGCTGATCGAGTCGAGCTTCCCCTCCGAGGCCGGGGTGATGCTGCGAAACCTGGAGAACAAGGGCAACCCGTGGGGCGCCCCGCAGAACACCCGCGAGGACTGGACCAAGGGCCTGGACTTCGAGGTGCCCCGGGTCGGCGAGGTGGACGACTTCGAGTACCTGTTCTGGGTCGGCTGCGCCGGCGCGTTCGAGGACCGGGCCAAGAAGACCACCCGCGCGGTGGCCACGCTGCTCAATGAGGCGGGCGTGAAGTTCGCGATCCTGGGCGAGGGCGAAACCTGCTCCGGCGACCCGGCGCGACGGATCGGCAACGAGTTCGTCTTCCAGATGCTCGCCCAGCAGAACGTGGAGACGCTGAACGAGGCGTTCGAGGGCCGGGACAAGGCCAAGCGCAAGATCGTCGCGACCTGCCCGCACTGCTTCAACACCCTTGGCAACGAGTACGGGCAGCTCGGCGGGGAGTTCGAGGTGGTCCACCACACTCAACTGCTCGCGCACCTGGTCGCCACCGGCAAGCTCACGCCGGTGCAGCCGGTCGACGGCGGCGTCACCTACCACGACCCCTGCTACCTGGGTCGGCACAACCGCGTCTTCGCGGCCCCCCGGGAGGTCCTCGGCGACGCCATCGCGGGCGACCTGACCGAGATGCCGCGGAACAGCGAACGCTCCTTCTGCTGCGGTGCTGGCGGCGCCCGGATGTGGATGGAAGAGAAGATCGGCAAGCGGATCAACGTGGACCGCGTCGAGGAGGCCATGGCCACCGGGGCGAAGACGGTCGCGGTCGGCTGCCCGTTCTGCTCGACCATGCTCAGCGACGGGGTCAACGGCAAGGGTGCCGGCGAACAGGTCGAGGTGATCGACGTGGCCAGCGTGCTGCTCCGCTCGGTCAAGCCCGAGCAGCCGCAGGGCGGCAAGGAGACCGCGCCGATCGGCGGCTGAGACGCGTACCCCTGGGATCTGTTCATCGACGGCCTACTCTTGACGACGCTGTTGCCCCTGGTCGGCTTCGTAGCCCTGACCGCGGGCAACGCGTTCTTCGTCGCGGCCGAGTTCGCCCTGGTCACGGTCGACCGGGCGGAGATCGACCGGCGGTCCGCCGCGGGCGACCAGGCCGCCCTGACGGTACGCACGGCGCTGCGCGAACTCTCCTTCCAGCTCTCCGGGGCACAGCTCGGCATCACCATCACCGCGCTGCTCACCGGCTACCTGGCCGAGCCGGCCCTGGCCCGGCTCTTCACCCCGCTGTTGCGCCCGCTGGCCGGAGACAGCACCGAGCGGCTCACGCCGTTCCTCGCGTTGGCCCTGGCCACGCTGATCTCCATGCTCTTCGGCGAGTTGGTGCCGAAGAACGCGGCGCTGGCCCGGCCCATGCCGGCGGCGCTGGCCACGGCCGGCCCGATGCACACCTTCTCCCGGACGTTCGGCTGGGTGATCCGGGGGTTGAACGGCTCGGCGAACCGACTGGTCCGGGCGCTCGGCGTGGAGCCGCAGGAGGAGTTGGCAAGCGCCCGCTCGCCGGAGGAGCTGGGCCTGCTGGCGGCCATCTCGGCGCGGGCCGGCGCGCTGCCCACCGACACGGCGATGCTGCTTCGTCGCACCATCCGCTTCGGTGACAAGCGGGCCGCGGAGGCGATGACCCCCAGGGTGGACGTGGTCGCGCTGCGTGCAACCGCCACCGTGGCCGAGCTGCTGGAGGAGTCGCGGCGGACCGGGCGGACCCGGTTCCCCGTGTACGAGGAGACCCTGGACCTGGTGACCGGGGTTGCCGCGGTGCCCGACGCGTTGGGGGTGCCGCTGGCCGACCGGGCGTCGACGACTGTCGGCTCGGTGGCCCGCGAGCCGGTGTACGTGCCGGAGAGCCTGAACCTGGACGGTGTCCTGGCCGCGCTGAAGGCGGCCGGGGCCGACCTGGCCATCGTGGTCGACGAGTACGGCGGCACTGACGGCGTGGTGACAGTCGAGGACCTCGTCGAGGAGCTGGTCGGAGAGATCGCCGACGAGTTCGACCCGGCGAGCGTGGACGACAACGGGTCGGCCGAGCTGACGGTGCCGGGCGGTGAGCGCACAGTGCTGGTCGACGGTGTGCTCCGCTCCGACGAGTTGGCCGAGCAGACCGGCTTCCGGCTGCCCGAGGGGCCGTACGAGACCCTGGCCGGGTTCCTGATGGCCCAGCTCGGGCACATCCCGCTCGCCGGCGAGACGGTCGAGGCGGACGGCTGGGAGTTCACAGTGGTCGAGGTGGAGCGGCACCGGATCGAGCAGGTCCGGGTGTTGCGCCCGGCGGATCCGGACGACGATGACTGAGCTGCTGGTGACAGTGCTGTTGCTGCTCGGCAACGGGTTCTTCGTGGGCAGCGAGTTCGCGCTCATCGCGTCGCGCCGGACGGTGATCGAGCCGCTGGCCGCCGGGTCGAAACGCGCCCGCTGGGCGTTGTCGGCGATGAACCAGATCCCGCTGATGATCGCCGGTGCGCAGCTCGGCATCACTGTCTGCTCGTTGGGTCTGGGCGCGATCGCCGAACCGGCGCTGGCCCACCTGCTGGAGCCGCCGTTCCACGCGGCCGGCCTGCCGGAGCGGGCGGTGCACCCGGTGGCGTTCGTGCTGGCACTGGGCGTGGTGGTCTTTCTGCACACGGTCGTCGGTGAAATGGTGCCGAAGAACATCACGCTGGCCGGTCCGGAGGTCTCCGCGCTCTGGCTCGGCCCGGCGATGCTGGCATTCTGTGTGGCCACCAAACCGTTGTTGCTCGCGATGAAATGGGCGGCCCGGCGGGTGCTCGCGTTCTGGCGGATCGAGGCGTCCGAGGCGGTGAAGACGGTGTTCACCGCCGAGGAGTTGGCCGGGTTGGTCTCCCAGGCGCGCACCGAGGGGCTGCTCGACGCGGAGCAGCACGCGCGGATCACCGGCGCGCTGGCCCTGCACGCCCGGACGGCGGCGGACGCGCTGCAACCGTGGTCGACGGTGGTGACGGTGGCCGAGGACGTCTCGCCGGCGTCACTGGAGGTGCTGGCGACCCGGACCGGCCGGTCCCGGTTCCCGGTGGTGCAGCGGTCGACCCGTCGGGTGCTCGGCTTTGTGCATGTCAAGGACGTGCTCGGGTACGCCGGGCAGGGCCGCCGGTCCCCGGTGCCGGCCGACGTCTACCGCCCGCTGGCGGTGGTGCCGCCGGACCGTACGCTGGCCGACCTGCTGCTGGCGATGCGTCGCGAACGGCGGCACATGGTGCTGGTCAGCGACGGGCGACGGCCACTCGGTGTGGTCACTCTTGACGATGTATTGACCGCAATCGTTGGGTGATGGACGAATACCCTTGGTGTGCAAGCGGTTGCACGACAGTGATGGTTACCGCGCTCGCCTTGATTACCGTCCCGAGCTTCCCTAATGTGGGGCACCGACCGCTGTGGGTCGTCTGCCTCGGCCCTTCCCTCACGCGAGGCGCCCGGCGGTCGGTTGCAAAGGAGTCGGTGCCGGTGGCAACCATGCCCCCTCATCGTCACGACCTGAACGCGTCTGCTCGCTCTGGTGGTCTGCGTCGCGCCGCGCACCGGGTGCTGGTCCTGGTCGCCGCCGCGGCGGTCGGTGCCGGTCTTCTGACCGCGCCGGCACACGCCGCGCCCTCGGTCGACGAGATCGAGGCGCAGATCGACAAGAAGTGGGAGCAGTTGGAGCCCACCATCGAGCAGTACAACAAGGTCCGGGCGCAGCTGAAGGTCAACCGGCAGAAGTCGGCGGACCTGCAGAAGAAGATCGAGCCGCTGGCGCTGCAGAGCGAGTTGGCGCTCAACCGGGTCGGCGATCTCGCCTCCCGCTACTACATCTCCGGCCCGTCGCACGACATCGGCGCGCTGCTGGTCAGCGCCAAGCCGGACACGCTCACCGAGCAGCTCACCATCCTCGACCGGCTCGCTTCGCAGGAGCGCAAGGAGGTCGAGGGTGTGCTGGCCGTGCGGGACAAGTACGACGGCGAGAAGCGGAAGCTGGACGCGCTGATCGTCACCCAGACCAAGCAGCAGAACGACCTGGCGGCGAAGAAGAAGCAGATCGACGGCGAGATCAAGAAGCTCGAGGCGTCGATGCCGAAGACCACTGTCAAGACCGCGGCCTGCCCGACCATCAACGGGGTGGTCAGCGCGGCGGCCCGTACCGCGATCAAGACCGCCTGCGGCAAGGTCGGCAAGCCGTACGTCTGGGGTGCCACCGGCCCGAACTCGTTCGACTGCTCGGGGCTGACCCAGTACGCCTACAAGGCGGCCGGGATCTACCTCACGCACCACACCGGTGACCAGTGGAACGAGGGCAAGGCCATCTCGCGCGGCGATGCCCGCCCCGGTGACCTGGTCTTCTTCTTCTCCGGCCTGAGTCACGTCGGGCTCTATCTGGGCAACAACACCATGGTGCACGCGCCACGTGCCGGCAAGCCGGTGCAGGTGTCCAGCATCAACACCATGCCCGTCGCCGGATTCCGCAGACCCGGCTGATCCATCTCGCGCGACACGAAGGCCCCCGGTCACCGACCGGGGGCCTTCGTGGTTCTCAGCGCGGCGCGCCGACCGGGGACGGCAACAGCTGCACGTCGGCGAGGTCGACGTACATGATCCGGTGGCCGAACTGGATCTGCGCGTACCGGTTCTTGCCGCGAATCACCGTCCAGTCGCCGGGCGAGGAGCCGTCGAACGTGCTGGCCCGGTAGTACTCGCCGGCCAGCACCGCGCCGACGGCGTACCGCTGCCCGGCGGCCAGGGTGTACTGGAGCGGCGAGATCGCCTGGTAGGGCACCCCTTCCGGGTACGCGGACTGCTCCGGGTACGCCCGTCCGTAGACCGGAACGGTGGTCCGGCCGGGCTTCGGCGTGGCCACGACGCCGATGGTCCAACTGGCGGTCGGCGCGGACGCCGGGTTGTGGAACCAGGCCCGCTGCCCGAGGTACCAGATCGCCGTCCAGTCGCCCTGCCGCCCGGCCAGCGCGTATGTCTGCCCGGCGGATGCCCGGGCCCCGTGGTCCGACACGGTCATCGTGTTCGGGCTGCCGTCCGGGCGCAGCGCGATGTCGTTGACCAGCGGCGCGTCCGCGGACGGTGCGCTGCGCAGCACCACCGCCGAGGAGCCGCGTGGCGCGCAGGGCACGCCCGGGGTGACGCAGCCGGTGAACGCCGGCTGGTTGGTGGTGTAGTCCGGGTCGATCCGGACCATTCCGGTGGCCGGGGTGCCGGTGTCCAGCCGAGGTGCGTGCAGCAGGTCGAAGTAGTGCGTCCAGTCCCAGTACGGGCCCGGATCCCAGTGCATTCCCCGCACTGTCGAGGCGATGGTGCCGGGCACGTTGTCGTGGCCGATGATGTGCTGGCGGTCCAGTGGGATGCCCAGCCTCAGCGCCAGGTGTCGGACCAGCTTCGCCGAGGTCCGGTACATCGCCTCGGTGTACCAGGTGCCCTGTGCCGCGAAGCCCTCGTGTTCCAACCCGATCGACTTCGCGTTGACGTACCAGTTGCCGGCGTGCCAGCCGACGTCCTTGGTCTTCACGTGCTGCGCGATGTGCCCGTCGACCGAGCGCAGCGAGTAGTGCCAGCTCACGTAGGTCGGGTCCTGGACGAGTTTCAGGGTCGTGGCCCAACTCGCCTCGGTGTCATGGATGACGATGTACTCGATCTTCTGCCGGGCGGGTCGGTCGGAGAGGTCGTGGTTGCCGTAGTCCCCGTCGCCGAACGCTTCGTAGGGCGCCGGGATCCACTCGCAGGAGATGGTGCGGGGGCACTCCACCCCGTCCGGGCGGGCCAGGCGGCGCAGGCCCAGCCGGTCCAACCAGTAACGCTCGGGCCGCACCACACGGGCCGGCAGGGTGATCCGCTGGCCGTCGTCGGTCACCCGGGCTTCGCCCGCGCCGATGGTGGTGAAGACCTCGTCGGCGAAGGCTGCCGCGGCGTCGGCGCTGTCCGCGCCCGAGTAGCGGGCGACCGCGCCGTACCAGGCCGCCGGGTCGGTGTCCGCGCCGACCGGCGCGCCCAGATCCCTCTGGTACGCGCTCAGCAGCGCGGCCCCACCCCGGATGTTGAGGCCCGCGTCGGTGCGCAGTGCCTCGGGGGTGGCGCCGGTCAGCGTGGCGGCGGCGTCGACGGTCTGCAATGCGGCGGTGGACGGCTCGGGTGCCTCGACCGGCCGGGGCGCGGGCACCCGGGCGGGACGGGAGTCGTCGCCGCGTGGGTCCTCGGCGCCGGCGTCGTGGTGGCCGCGCCCGGGTAGGGCGGCCACGTGCCGCGCATCGGTCAGGTGCATCGGACCGTAGCCGCCACTGGTGCTCGGTGTGCCGGCGTTGGTGTCCCAGCGCGACTCCAGGTAGGAGACGCCGAGCAGCACGACGGCCGGCACGCCGTACTCGGTGGCCGCTGCGGCGTACTGCTGCTGGCGGTCGGTGGTGGGCGCGGCGGCGGCCGGGCCGACGGAGAGTGGCACAGTGGTTGCGGCGGCGACCACGGTGGCGGCGAGCAGTGCGCGCCAGCCGGTCGACAGGGTTGGATGGTGCATCGAACCCCCTAGATTTTCGCGGAGTGAGGTCAGGTCACCATCGCGCCGTCCGGGAGGTCACGTCAATACCTTTCCATCTATCGAAGCATGCGGAAAGAATTCTTCACACACGGTCGGTGACCTCGTCCAATCCGTACGGAGTGTCACTGCCGTACGGGTTGCGGATCGGTAACAAGCGTCTCTACTCTGGTCATTCGTCGGCCCGACAGCAGCTCCGCCCAGCCCGGGCGGTAACGGACCGACACCGCCGAGTCGTTTCCGAACGAACCGGGGACCCAGGTCCCTCGGGGTGAATCCGCAGCCACTGCGGTAGGGCGCCGACTTCCCGCCCGAACCCGTCAGCTAACCCGGTAGGCGGTCAGGAAGAAGGAGTACGGAACCCCGGTGGCACTCCATGCCCCGCGGCCGTCGTCCGAGCGGTCGGCATCAGCCGGCCCGTCGTCGATCGTGCCGCGCCCACGCTGGTCCCGCTTCACCACCGCACTCGCCGCGCTGGCCGGCATCGCCGTCGTTCTGACCGGCAGTGCCACGGCGGCCCATGCCGACCCGTCCGTCGCCGAGATCGAGCGCCAGATCGACGCCGACTGGAACAAGCTCGAACCGATCATCGAGCGGCACAACGCCACCCGCACCGACCTCACCGCGAAGCGCAAGCAGGCCGACGCGCTGGCCGCCCGGATCACTCCGCTTGAGCGCCAGGTCGACGCCGCGATGGACAAGGTCAGTGCCCTGGCCGTACGCGCCTACAAGGGTGAGAACGTCTCGACCGTCAACGCCGTGCTGGGCAGTCGGTCGCCCGGCGAGGTGGTCGGCCAGCTCGAAATGCTCGACCGCTTCGCGCACAACCAGCAGAAGGACGTACGCCAGGTGGCCGACCTGCGCGACCAGCTGGCCGCGCAGAAGGCGCCGCTGGACGAGATGGTGGCTCAGCTGACCCGCACGGAAGCTCAGCTGGCGGCGAAGAAGAAGCAGATCAACGACGAGATCGACCGCCTGCAGAAGCTGCGCCTGAAGGTGTACGGCAGCGGCGGCGGCGGTCCGCTGCGCCCGGCGCCCTGCCCGGGTAGCTACCCTGGCGGTGCCGCGGGCACGGCGGTCAAGTTCGCCTGCGCGCAGATCGGCAAGCCCTACGTCTGGGGTGCCGAAGGCCCGAACTCGTACGACTGCTCCGGGCTGATGCTGGCCGCCTGGGCGAAGGCCGGCGTGTCGCTGCCGCACAACGCCGCCGCGCAGAGCCGGGTCACCAAGAACGTCAGCAAGGGTGACCTGCGCCCCGGCGACCTGGTCTTCTACTACAGCGACATCCACCACGTCGGCATGTACGTCGGTGGCGGCTGGGTGGTGCACGCCTCGCAGGCCGGTCAGCCGGTAAAGATGAAGAAGGTCGACGACGGCCCGATCCACAGCTACGGCCGTCCAGGCTGACCCCGGGTGATCGAAGGGCCCGTCGCGATCCGTCGCGGCGGGCCCTCGTCGTCTCGGTCCTGGCGGCCGAACCTCAGCGGGTTGGCCAGGTGCGCCAGTGCTGCCAGGCGCGGCTGGGTGTCGGCCCCCGCTGGCCCTGGTAGCGCGAGCCGTAGACCACCGAGCCGTACGGGTGCTCGGCCGGCGAGGAGAGTCGGAAGATGCAGAGCTGCCCGATCTTCATGCCCGGCCACAGGGTGATCGGCAGGTTCGCCACGTTCGAGAGTTCCAGCGTCACGTGACCGGAGAAGCCCGGGTCGATGAAGCCGGCGGTGGAGTGCGTGAGCAGCCCGAGCCGGCCCAGGGAGCTCTTGCCCTCCAGTCGGCCGGCGAGCTGGTCACCCAGCGAGATGACCTCCAGTGTCGAGGCGAGGACGAACTCCCCCGGGTGCAGCACGAACGGCTCGCCGTCGGGGACCTCGACCGCCGAGGTCAGGTCGTCCTGCTGCATGGCGGGATCGATGTGGGTATAGAGGTGGTTGTTGAAAACCCGGAACAGCCGGTCGAGTCGGACGTCGATGCTGGACGGTTGGACCAGCGTGGGCTCGAACGGCTCCAGGCCCAGCGTGCCGGCCTTGATCTCGGAGACCAGGTCGCGGTCGGAGAGCAGCATCGGACCACCATAGCCGCGTTGCCAAAAGTGGCCGGATTCGGTGCCGGTGACCAGCGCGTCGAGGTCGCTGCTCGTACATTTGTTCGATAGAATGCCCACATGGCTTCCTGGTCCGAATTCGCCGCCGACGAGCCCCGACTCGCCGACGGGATCCGCGTTCTCCTCCAGCAATACGGGCCGGGCTTCGGCTATCTGGCCACGGTCCGTGCCGACGGCGGGCCCCGCGTCCATCCGGTCTCCCCGGTCATCACCGCCGAGGGGCTGTTCTGCTTCATCATCGACTCGCCCAAGCGCCGCGACCTCGAACGTGACGGCCGTTACGCGCTGCACTCGTTCCCTGCGGAGGAGAGCGACGACGAGGCGTACGTGGCGGGGCGTGCCCGTCCGGTGACCGATCCGGTCCTCGTGGCGCAGTTGGCGCACAGCGCCCGGGCCGAGCCGCAGGTCGACTGGCGGCTCTTCGAGTTCACTGTCGACGTGGCCATGCTCACCCGCCGCGAGCAGCACATCGCTGGCATCCCGGGCCTCGCGCCGGGTCGGCCGGCCGTTCGGGTCTGGCTCGACCCAAACGCCCCGTCGGCGGTGGCCGCGCCCCTCGCCGTCCCGCAGGCGCGCCCGACCCGCCTCAGCCGTGACGTCCAGTGCACGGCCGCCTGACCAGGGCCGGAAGATCATCGGTGCCGGCTCAGTCGTAACGGAGCCGGCACCCGCCGCCCGCCGCCTGCGGTGATCAACTCGACTTCAAGAAGATCGCGGTGTCCCAGCGCTCCGGATGCCCCGACTTCCAGAAAGCCGAGTGGATCAACCCGGGCGGAGCGGTACGGGGACACCTGCGGCCGGCGGGGGTACCTGGGTGCACGGGTTCGACGACTCGGGTACAGTGGTGCCGCTTGCGGGTGTAGTTCAATGGCAGAACATCAGCTTCCCAAGCTGACAGTGCGGGTTCGATTCCCGTCACCCGCTCCACTGCGAAGGCCCTGGTCAGGACGTCAGTCCGAGCCAGGGCCTTCGACGTTGCGGGGGCCTGCAGCGCCGGACGGGCCATCCACGGGCCAGTAGCCACGCTTCTTGCCCGCCTTTGCTCGGCCTTTCACGGCGTCGCTCACAGGTTCGCCCCGGTCCGGGACACCAGGGCGTTGCCGGTGTGCCTCAGGTCGTGGAAGTGGAAGCCGGGCAGGCCGGCCGCAGCCACCGACTCGCGCCACTTGCAGGCGGTCTGGAAGTTGGAGCGGCGTAGGACGGCACCCTTCGCACCGGTGAGGACGAGGGCGTCCTGGTCCTCGTCGACGAAGTCGTCCAGGTATGAGCGGATGTTGCGCGACGGCCCTGCGGGCCGCCCTTGAGCACGGAACCTTTGCGACCCCTCGGCCGGCTATTGCCGGGCAGGCCAGGGGCCTGCCCGGGGTGCACGCGCCGCATCCCCGCCACGGCCTCGTCGTGACGTGCGGCGTCAGTTCTCGCTTGACGTTGGAAGGGTCTTCACGATCGCCGCCGCCAGGGTCATCGCCTTCTCCTGAGCCGCGGCGGTGATCTCGGCAGCGGAGTTTTGCTTGCGTGGCCACAGCGTGAGCGCCTCGATGCTGATCAGCAGTGGTCCGTGCGCGAAGACCAGCCGGGCGTCGCCGGGCAGATAATTGACCCCTGCGTCGATTTCCGGGTTCACTCGTTTCACCGTCGCCGTGGTTAGCCGCGCGCTCGTCGAATCGATGGTCACCGCGCGTGACCCCCACCGGGCAGTCGCTTGGCCGATGTTGAGGTGGAAGTCGTCGCTCGGGCAGCGTGCGGTTCGCGCCCTCGTTTCGGCGGCGACGGCCGCAGACGCATCGGACAAATGGACCACCCTGACGTCCAAGAGGGTCATCGGGGTTTGAATGTTCTGAAAAGATGGCACGGGGTTGACCTCAAGGCCAGCCGCCCACACCGCATCAAGCTGCAACCCGGCCCCCTTTGCCCGGTCCGGGTCGGCGGTGAGCAAGTCGCAGGGTTCGTACCACGCTTCGCCGATCTCAATCTCGCCCTGCCGGATGTCGTCGCCGACACCGGCCTGCTCGACCAGCCCGCCAACAGTCGCCATCAGAGCCTGCGGCTCGCTGGGTAGAGCCGAGCGCGTGGGGCTCACCGACGGCGGCGGCGGTGCCGGCGGGACAGGCTGTTCCACGCAGCCGGCAAGTCCCGCCAATACCAGCACGCTCGTGATGAGCGGTCCCCCGCGTATCCGATCACCCACACTCATTGATCCCCCGATTCCATTCGGGCCGCAGCATACGGTTTTTCGCCTCCGGCGACTGCCCGTGCCGTTTGGACGACGAGGCTGGCGCTGTCGCCTCGGTCGGGTCCAAGACGACTCGTACGACAACGCGATGCCCGAGGCGTTCAACTCCCTCTACAAGGCCGAACTCGTCCGCAACCGAGGTCCGTGGCGCGGGCTCGACGACCTGGAGATGGCCACCGTCGAGTACATCGACTGGTACAACAACCACCGCTTGCACGGCGAGCTCGGGCACATCCCGCCCGCCGAACACGAGGCCCTACACGCGATGACCCACCCGGTCACCGCACCCCTGAAAACCAGCTGACCATCAAACTCGGGGCTTGACATTGTGCGAGTCCCAAGCTGACAGTGCTGGTTCGATTCCCGTCACCCGCTCCACTGCGAAGGCCCAGGTCAGGACATGTTCCCGACCTGGGCCTCATCCGTTCCGATCACTTCTTGCGCTTGCCGTACCCGCTATCTGCCCGATCCTGACTCCTCTTGCGCTGCGAGTCGAGCGAGCGGCGATCTGCTCGTCCTGGTGCGGTTACGGCGCTACTACTCCAGAGCTGCGAGAAGGCTAGCGACGGCACCGACGAGCGCAGCGATGCTGCCGATCAGCGCTGCCCACTCACCTGGCGTGGTTGGCCGGCCTTGGCCTGTCCGTCTCTCTCGCCTGTTCGTTCGCCTCATCAACCCTGCGCCCTCCTCGGCCCGTGGTTGCAGGTCAGGAGCAACACCGACAACGGATGCACTGCCCTGTCCCCGCACCTTCTGCTGGTCTCACAGGCAGTAGGTCCGTCACCAAATTGGCTTACGTAGCGCTTGAATGCAGGTTGCATCACCAATGGGCATGCACCCCGCACGGGTCCTCGCTGGCGGGCTGCTGTGGGAGGCAGGGCGCACCCAAGTGGACGGCGTGGTCCTGTCATTCGGTGTCGCCCGTCGCCCGCTCCACGGTCGAGGCCCTAGTCAGGACGCTGTGACTTCCGTACCAGCCGGCGCCGGTGGTATCGCACCCAGCGGGAACTCGCAGATGGTAGGCCAAGGGTTGATGTCCGGCGTTCCGGCAATGAGCCGGACTCTGTCGATGGCTGCGTTGATCGGTAGGTGCGCGGAGATGGTTTCCGCGGCGTGACTCAGCGTGAGCTTGGCGGCGTCGTGACCGATGGTCAGGTGCGGCACCACGTCGCTGTGCGCCCCGGCATACGGGGGCGCCTCGGGAAACTGCTGACACACCGCCGAAGTGAGCCCCCGGAACGGGCGAGCTGGCTGCGGAGCAAGCCAGACGACGGTCTCACCAAACCAGCCGACGTGTGTCAGTGCGACGTCGAACCGCGGTATGCCGGCGATGGTCTCGCGCAGCACCGCCAAGACCTGCTCATCGATCTGCTGCGGGGGCAGGAACGGGTAGAGGACTGTCACGTGCGCTGGCACCCCCCACCCGGCGGCCCTGTCGAGCGATGCCCGGAACCGCCCCACCGCCTCCTCAGCCTCGGGTATCGGCACGATGAGGGCCGTCTGTGTCGGTTCCATCCCCGCAGTTTCCAACGACAATGGGTGCCGGTCCACCGGATTCGCGCCCGCCGCAGGAGGACGTCGCACCCACAGAACGGCATCGAGCTCGGCCAACAGCAGAGTCCGACGGGCGTGGTGTGCAAGCTCCTCGGAACCACATTCGTGCGGCGAGGAAGGACGCCCCTATCGGTAGTCGGCGAAGATCCGGCGTTCCACGCCGTCGACGGTGATCGGGCCGCCGTGAGGGAGGATCCACTGTGGTCTGGTGTGGCCGAATGGGACCCCGACGCAGACGACCGCCTCGGGGTTGTATCGGGTCACCACGTCGACGACAGTGTCGCGCTGCTGCTCGCGAAGCCGTGCCCGATCGGCAGCCGAGGGTCGACGGGTGTGGTCGGAGACCGGCGGACGGGCGACCAGGACCGCGTCGACGGCGCTGAGGAGACCGCGTTCACCCAGTGATCGGACGATCCAGCCGACCTCGCGTGCGGGGAGAAGTTCCTCCGACGTCTCGATGATCAGCACCCCACCGTGCAGGGCCTCCGGGGAAAAGGGAAAGCGTCCCGCCGTCAGGATCCACTGGATGACCTCCAGGCAGCCACCCCAGGTGGGGCCGGTGACCGCGCGGGGCGGCCCGTACCAGCTCCACGGCTCTGTCGGTTCGCGCTCTCCAAAGGACTTCAACGCCTGCGGGTCTGCCCAGTCGATGCCGATGTCCTCGGACTCACCCGGGTCGGTGATCTCCAGCTGCTCCCCGGTGAGCAGTGCCGCCCGCAGCGACCGGACGTGGATGTCGTCGACGGCAGGCCCGGGGCCGAGGTGCACCTGGGAGGACCCGCCGTAGAAGCTGGCGATGCCGAGGCCCCAGAGCCAGTGGTGCAGGTTGGTGTTGTCGCTGGTGCCGAGGAACGGCTTCGGGTCGGCGCGGGCCAGGTCGGCGTCCAGGTGGGGGATGACGGTGATCTGGTCGTCGCCGCCGATGACGGCGAGAATGCCGCGTACCTGGGGGTCCGCGAAGGCGGCGTTGATGTCCGCCGCGCGCGCTGCCGCGCTCGCACCCACCTGGCGGGTGGTGGGGTATTCGACCGGGACGAGGCCGGTCAGGTCGGCAAGCCGTCGCATGGCCTGCTCGTGGATCCCGGGATAGGCACCGGGCGCAGCGAAGGACGGCGAGAGGACCGCGAGGTGGTCCCCCGGACGTGCTTTCCGAGGACGAACGAGCTCATGCGCCATGTCGAGATCCAACAGGTCGGCCAGCCGGTGCGCATCTCATTTCGGGACGGGCGCCAGGAGCTTCACGCGTTTCTCCTCCGCCCCGACAGCCGCCGGCGGAGCGGGTGCCGGCGACACGGATGCTTCTCATGTTCATGGCAAGATCTGCCAGGTGCAGGTCGGGATGCTTGGTCCATTCGAGGTTCGCACGGACGTCGGCACCCTCATTGACGTGCCGGGCGCGCGGCTGCGCGGGCTGTTGACCGCCCTCGCGCTCAACCCGGGCCACGTGGTCCCGAAGGGGACCCTCGTCGACTGGATCTGGGGCGAACATCCGCCCTCCGACGCGGCGAACGCCCTGCACCGCCTGGTTTCCCGGCTGCGGAAGGCGCTGCCGGAGGGGGCGATCGACGGACAGACGGACGGCTACCGGTTGCTGGTCGAACCCGACGTCGTCGACGCCGTACGGTTCGAACGCCTCGTCGGCCTGGCTCGCGATGACGAGGGCCCGCAGCGGGTACGGCGGCTGCGCGAGGCCCTCGACCTGTGGCGCGGTGCGGCGATGCAGGACGTCGGTCTTGTCGACAGCACCGCGCTCGACGCGGCGGTCACCCGATTCGACAGGCTGCGTCTGACCGCCCTGGAGGATCGCTTCGACGTGGAGGTCAGCCTCGGCCGCGGGCCGGAGCTGGTCGCCGAGCTGACCGACCTGGTGGCCGCGCACCCGGTGCGGGAACGGCTGGTTCTCGCGTTGATGCGGGCCCTCGCGGCGAGCGGCCGAGACAACGAGGCGCTGCTCGTGTATCAGCGCACGAGCGAGGCCCTGGCCGACGCGCTGGGCGTCGACCCCTCACCGGAACTCGCGGCGTTGCACGTCGCGCTCCTGCGGGGTGAGGTGCAACGCCGCGAGGAGAACCGGAAGACCAACCT
The DNA here is from genome assembly GCF_003264365.1 of Micromonospora noduli. Classification (GTDB taxonomy): domain Bacteria; phylum Actinomycetota; class Actinomycetes; order Mycobacteriales; family Micromonosporaceae; genus Micromonospora; species Micromonospora noduli. Next base: position 23,663 of record NZ_PYAK01000055.1, on the reverse strand, counting down.
TCGCGCCGAGTTGAGCAGCTTCATCGGTAAGGACGAGGCCGTCGCCGAGGTCGGCGCGCTCGTCGCCGAACACCGGCTCACGACCCTGATCGGGCCGGGTGGCTCCGGGAAGACCCGGCTGGCCACGGAAACCGCGCGCAGAATGCTCGACAACCTGCCGGACGGCGCCTGGCTGGTCGAGTTCGCCGCCATCGGCGCGGACGGTGACGTCGTGCAGGCGACGCTCACGGGGCTCGGACTTCGGGACGCTCTGCTCGGCGAGGCACCGAGCATGGAGTTGATCGACCGGCTCGTCGCCGCTATCCGCGAGCGGGAGGCGCTGCTGATCCTGGACAACTGCGAGCACGTGATCGAGTCGGCGGCGGTGCTCGCCGACCGGCTGCTCGGGGAGTGTCGGCGACTGCGGATCCTCGCGACGAGCAGGGAACCGCTCGGCATCACTGGCGAGGCGCTCTGGCCGGTCGCGCCACTGGCCCTGCCGGACGTCGACGCCGACCCCAGCGAGATCGAAACCTCTCCCGCTGTCCGGTTGCTGCGGGACCGAGCGGTCGCGGTGCGGAGGGATCTGGCGGTCGACGATCTCACGTTGTCGACGATGGCGCGGATCTGTCGGGCGCTGGACGGGATGCCGTTGGCGATCGAACTGGCCGCCGCCAGGTTGCGCACCATGTCCATCGACCAGCTCGCCAGGCGGCTCGACGATCGGTTCCGTCTGCTGACCGGCGGAAGCCGTACCGCGTTGCCCCGGCACCGAACGCTGCGCGCGGTGGTCGACTGGAGTTGGGAGCTGCTGACCGACGCGGAACGGGCGGTCCTGCGCCGGCTCTCGGTGTTCTCGGGCGGGGTGAGTCTGGAAGCGGCCGAACGGGTCTGCGCCGGCGACGAGGTCGAGCCGGAGGACGTGCTCGAACTGGTCACCGCGCTGGCCGAGAAGTCGCTGTTGGTCGCCGAGGGCGACGAGACCCTGCGCTACCGGATGCTCGGCACGATCAAGGAGTACGCCGCGCACCGCCTCGTCGAGGCGGGGGAATCGGACCTGGCGCGCCACGCGCATCTGACGTACTTCACCGAACTGGCCGAGACCGCCGAGCCGCAGCTTCGCCGCGCGGACCAGGTGAAATGGCTCGCCGCTCTCGAAGTTGAGCACGACAACATCGGTTCCGCGATGCGTGGGGCCCTCGCCGCCGGTGAAGCGCCCGCGGCCATGCGACTGGCCGCGGGCGCCGGCTGGTACTGGTGGCTCGGTGGCCACCGGACCGAAGGCATGGAGCTGATCACGGCGGCCACTGAGACGCCTGGTGAGGTCAGCGACGAGATCCGGGCCACTGTGTACGCGCTCGTCGTGCTCTTCGTGAACTCGGGACCGGGCGACGAACACCATGCGGCGGAGTGGATCCACAAGGCGTACGAGTTCAGCCAACGCAGTCACGGCAGCCACCCGGGGATGGCGCTGGTCGTCCCGCTGGAACGCATGTTGCGAGCCCCGGACGCGATCCTGGCCGCGTGGGAACCGTTGCTGAACGACGAGGATCCCTGGGTACGCGCACTGGCCCGGTTGCAACTCGGCAAGATGCGGATCATCTTCGGCCAGGACGGTCGGGATGTGGAGGCGTATCTCGTGGCGGCGCTCGCCGAGTTCCGGGCACTCGGCGAACGGTTCGGGATCTCCTTCGCCCTGACCGAGCTGGCGGAGTTGATTGCCGTACGCGGTGAGTTCGCCGCTGCGTGCGAGCACTACGAAGAGGCCGCCGCGGTCGTCACCGAGGTCGGCACCGTCGAGGACATCATCCGGATACGGTCCCGGCAGGCTCAGCTGTACTGGTTGCTTGGTGATGAGGAGTCCAGCGCGGCTGCCATGGCCGAGGCGCGGCGATGCGCGGCGCGGGTCACGTGGCCGGGTTCGTTGGCAGTGCTGGCCCTGTCACAGGCGGAACTCGCTCGCTGGCGTGGCCACGCCGACGAGGTGGCCCGCCAGGTCGGTGTCGCGACGACAGTGTTGCGCGACGAGGCGGAGCAGGCGCACATCCGCGTGGTGACCCACGATCTGCTCGGTTATGTCGCGGACGATCTCGGTGAGGCGCGCAGACACCATTCCTTGGCCTGCGAGGCGGCAGCCGCGACGGGACACGCACCCTCGATCGCGCGGGTACTCGTCGGCGTCGCGGACCTGGCGCTGCGCCGTGACCAGCATGAGCAGGCCGCGCGGCTGCTCGCCGCGAGCACCGGTGTGCGCGGACGGCAGGATCATTCCCAGCCGGATGTGGCCCGGATCGAGCGGGAAATACGGCGCCGCCTCGGCGAAGCGAGCTTCGCAGAGGCGGCGCGGGAAGGCAGTCGGACGGACTGGAATCGGTTGGTAGCGGTCACGCTCGCTTCGTGAACGTGGATCGCGCCCACAGGTAGCCGACGAGAGCGATGCCGACGCACCAGACGAGGGCGGGGATCAGGTCACCGCTGGACGGCGTTCCGTTGAGGAACCCGCGCAGGGTTTCGATGATCGGCGTGAAGGGCTGGTATTCCGCGAACTCCCGCAGCCCGGGCCCCATCTTGTCCGCCGGCACGATCGCGCTGCTGAAGAACGGCAGCATGACCAGCGGTACGGAGGCCAGCCCCGCCGTTTCCGGAGACTTCGCCGAAAGCCCCAGGGCGACAGTGAGCCAGCCGGCGGCGAAGCCGAGCAGCACGATGACGCCGATCGCGCCGAGCCAGCCGAGGAGGCTCGCCGACGGGCTGAATCCGAGCAGGAAGGCCACCCCGACAAGGGCGGCGATGGCGACCAGGTTGGTCAGCACGCTGGCGACGACGTGACCGGTCAGCACCGCACCGCGGGAGACGTGCATGACTTTGAACCGGTTGATGATGCCCTTCGTCATGTCGGAGTTCACAGCGGTTGCGGTGGCCCCCAGCCCGTAACAGACCGCCAACAGCATCAGCCCGGGAGTCGCGTAGTCGATGTAGTCGACACCGACGTTGAAGGCGTCACCGAACATGTACACGAACATCAACATGATCACGATAGGCATCAGGACCGCGTTGAACACCGAGGTCGGGTTCCGGGCGATGTGCTTGAAGTTGCGACGCAGCATGACGATCGAGTGCGACTTGGTGCTCATTTCGCGGAAACCTCCTGGGTGCGGCTGCCCGTCAGGGCGAGGAAAACGTCGTCGAGGTCCGGCGTCTGCACGGAGAACCCTTCGGCGCTGATCGCGTACTCGTCGAGGCGGTCCAGCAGGGCCCGCAGTGAGGCTGTTCCGCCGTCGCTGGGAACCCGCAGCGCCAGTGTCTCGTCGTCCCGTGTGGAGTCGGTGAGCACCCGGGCGGCCGCGTCGAGTTCCGCGACGGTGGTGAACCGGAGCCGGACGTGAGTGCCGGGGATCTGGCGCTTGAGCTCGTCGGGCGTGCCCTGGGCGACCAGACGCCCCTGGTCGAGGACGGCGATCCGGTCGGCGAGCTGATCCGCTTCCTCCAGATACTGAGTGGTGAGGAAGATCGTCACGCCGTCGGCCACCAGGTCACGGATGATCGACCACATCGTGCGGCGGCTACGTGGGTCCAGGCCCGTCGTCGGCTCGTCGAGGAAGATGATCCGCGGGTCGCCGACAAGAGTCATCGCCAGATCCAGCTTCCGGCGCATACCACCGGAATAGGTCGACACCGGCTTCTGTGCCGACTCCACCAGGTCGAACCGCTCCAGCAGCTCCGTGACGACCCGCCTGCCGTCCTTGCCCGGAACCTGGCTGAGATCCACCATCAGTTGCAGGTTCTCCCGGCCGGTCAGCAGTTCGTCCACCGCCGCGAACTGACCGGTGACACCGATCGCCGCGCGCACCGCCTTGGCCTCGGTGGCGGCGTCGTGCCCTGCGATGCGTACGGTCCCGCCGTCGGCCTTCACCAACGTGGTCAGCACGTTCACCGTCGTCGTCTTACCCGCCCCGTTCGGGCCGAGCAGGGAGAAGATCGTGCCCGCAGGGACATCCAGGTCGATGCCATCGAGCACGACCTTGTCCTTGTAGGCCTTCCGCAGCCCGGAGACTGCAATCGCTGAACTCGTCATGCAGCTACCATCGGCGGCTGGGCTGTCACCCCCCTGTCATGGCACTGACACGGCCACTGACACCGTGTTTCTCCTTGTCGCGCCCCCGTGGTGGTTCCTGCTGGGCCTCGACACCGGCTAATGTCCGGCCTGGAGGTGGTCCGTGTTCACCGAAGCCTTCCCGATCGTGACGACACCTGACCTGCCACGACTGATCGCGTTCTACCGGGACGTGGTCGGCTTCGAGCTGACCTACCGGTTCCCGGACGAGGGCGCCCCGGAGTTCGTCGCTCTGCGGCTGGGCAGCAGCGAGCTCGGCCTGGCCGCCAACCCGGAGGCTGGCGGGCCGGCCGACTCGCACCGCTGGGAGTTGTGCGTCTACGCCGACGACTGCGACGCAGCCGTGGGCGCGCTGCGCACGGGTGGGGCGACAGTCACCGAGGAGCCGGTCGACCAGCCGTGGGGCGAGCGGTCCGCGCGGGTCACCGACCCCGACGGCAACCGGTTGCTGGTGCTGGCCCGGCTCTAGACGGCAGTGCCGGGGAGGAGGGCGGTCATCGCCTCCAGAACAGGAGATGGGTGACCCCACTGGGGCTGGGCACCGACTCGAGGTGGAAGCGGTCGAGCAACTCGTCAGGGCTGCCCCACAACCGCTCGCCCCGGTGGAGGTCGACGGGCGCCACGGCGATGTGCATCGTGTCGACCAGATCGGCCTCGATGAACTCGCGGATGGTCGCGACCCCACCACCGAGGCGTACGTCCCGACCCTCGGCTGCCTGCTTCGCCTCGGCCAGTGCCTCGGCCGGGCTGACATCGCGGAAGTGGAACGTGGTGTCGGACAGGCTGAACGACGGGCGCACATGGTGGGTGAGCACGAAGACCGGCGTGTGAAACGGCGGGTTGTCCCCCCACCAGCCCTGCCAGTCATGGTCCTTCCAGGGGCCACGCTGGGGGCCGAACTTGTTGCGACCCATGATCTCCGCGCCGATGTTGCACTCGGCGTCGCGGGTCAGGTAGTCGTCCAGCCCACGGGTGCCGCCCGGCTCGGTGCGATACACGAAGCTGGCGGTGGCGGCACGCCAGGAGAACAGCGGGGTGGGGTCCGCGTGACCGAAGGGCCGTTCCAGGCTCTGCCCCTCTCCGGTTCCGAACCCGTCGCGCGAAACGTTGAAGCACTGCACCCGCAACAGTTGCGCCATGGTGTCTCCTCCTTCCTCCGATGGGCCGTGATTCAGTTCGCGGTGACCGTCGGGCCACCGCCGCGGCCCCGGTCGTCGAGCACGAGCGGGGCGCGACCGCGCACCGCGTACCGGATGTGGGTCACCTGTGGGGTGGCAAGGACGCGAGTCGGCGTCAGCTCGACTCCCTCCCGGTCACCCAGGTCGAGGTCCGCGTCGAAGAGCCGCAGGCCGGTGCCGAGCACAACCGGTACGACGTGCAACTCCAACTCGTCGAGCAGACCGGCCTTGAGCACCTGCCGCACCAGGCTGCCACCTCCGGCCACCGCGACGTCCTTGCCTCCGGCCACGGCGCGCGCCTGCTCGACGGCGCTGGCCACGCCATCGGTGACGTAGGTGAAACTGGTGCCCCCGCCCTTCAGCAGCCGCTGGCGGGGGCGGTGGGTGACGACGAAGACCGGCGCGCGAAACGGCGGCTCCTCACCCCAGGGGATCTCACCCCCGTCGGCCATCCGGCGCCCCATCACGTACGCGCCGGCCGCCCCGAACGACTCGGCGATCACCTCGGAGTTGGTGTCCTGCTCCCCACCGGCGAAGCCCTGCCGTTCGCGCCAGGCCGCCGCTTCGGTCGCCCACCGGGTGACCCGGAAGAATTTCGCGCTCTCCGCCGAGTCCATCCAGTTGCCGTTCCCGTCGAACTGCGGGCCGGCGTAGAAGCCGTCCACCGACACCGACAGCTGTGCGGTCACCTTCGTCATCGCGCTCTGGTCCTCTCCTCGGGCGACACCCCGCCTGGGTGCCGCTCCCCGAGGGGTCGGAGCCGAACGCGATGTCCCTACCGGGAAGAAGTGTGACCCGTGCCACTCTCGGGCTCGGTCAGGCACCACGTCCCGGCGTGTTCCGGGTCGCGTGACCAGCGCATCCGGGCCCTTTCCTCCGGGCGGGGGCTCCAGTCCCGGTAGGGCGCGAGGGCCACCCGCCAGGCGATCACCGCGAAGAAGTAGAGGCCCGGGCCGACCAGCCAGAGCAGGGCATCGCGTCGCCGGTAGGAGGCGTACGGCGCCAGCCACGCGGTCGCCGCTATCGGCACCGCGACCGCGCTGAGATCGGCGATCGGCCCGCGGCCGAACCGGGCCTCGATCAGCTCGCAGAGAACGAGGGACGGAACCATCACCCCGACCAGCAACGCCACCGTGCGGATCATGCGGATCCGACGCGCCCGGCGATCCGGGGATACGCGGTCAGCAGCCGCTCCTTCGGTGGGCATCCCCGGAGGGTACGGGCTGGCCGCAACGGTGGATTTACGACTTCCGGTCGGCGAAGGTCGGCTGGCGAAGGTGTTCCGGACGCCTCCCCGTCCTCTGCTCAGCGTGATGCTGGGGGCGGATGACCGGTCCGACTAGGGTGGCGATCATGCGGATTGGCATCGTGATCCTGCCGGACCAGCGGTGGGCGGAGTCGCAGCGTCGCTGGCGGCAGGTCGACGAGTGGGGCTTCGACCACGCCTGGACGTACGACCACCTGGGTTGGCGTGACCTGGTCGACGGCCCGTGGTTCGACTCGATGGCCACGCTGACCGCGGCCGCCACGGTGACCTCGCAGATTCGACTGGGCACCCTCGTGGCGTCGCCGAACTTCCGGCACCCGGCCGCGTTCGCCCGGCAGATCACCACCGTGGACGACGTCTCCGCCGGCCGCCTGCTGCTCGGCCTGGGAGCGGGTGGCATCGGCTTCGACTCGGCGGTGCTGGGTGGTGAGACCCTGCCGCCGCGTCAGCGGGTCGACCGGTTCGCCGAGTTCACCGAGTTGTTGGACCTGATCCTGCGGGAGGACGGCACCACCTGGCGTGGCGACTGGTTCGCCGCGGTGGATGCCCGCAACAACCCCGGCTGCGTGCAGCAGCCTCGGGTGCCGTTCGTGGTGGCCGCCAACGGGCCACGGTCGATGCGGTTGGTGGCCCGCTTCGGGCAGGGCTGGGTGACCACCGGCACCGGTGACGACAACGACCTGGCGGCCTGGTGGGCCAGTGTGTCGGCGCTGTCCGCGCGGATGGACCGGACCCTGGACGAGGCCGGCCGCGACCCGGCCAGTCTGGACCGCTACCTCTCACTGGACGCGGCGCCGGTCTTCTCGCTCAGCAGCGCACAGTTCTTCGCCGACCAGGTCGGCCGGGCCGCCGAGCTGGGCTTCACCGACGTGGTGACGCACTGGCCGCGCGCCAGCAGTTGGTACGCCGGTGACGAGGCCGTCCTGGTGGACGTGGCGACGCGGTTGCTGCCACAACTACGCGGCTGAGGCCGCCACACCGAGCCGGCCGGGGCGGCCGGTCAGGTGCCGAGATCGCCGCTGGCCACACCGCCCTCGCCACCGGAAACCAGGCGGAAGCGCAGGCAGACGATCGGGGTGTCGCCGTCGACCGGCGTGCCGAGCCGCGCCCAGTAGGTCGAGTGCCCGGCCCGCCACTCCTCGATCGAGCGGTCACCCTCACCCTCGGCGTGGGCGAAGTCCCAGGGCACGTCGGCGAAGCGGACCACCTCGACTCCGGTGATCTCCACGACGCCGGCCAGTGCGTTGTCGTCGTCGACCAGGGCCAGGCGTTCGCCGACGTGCTCCAACTCCTCGCCTTCTTCCGCGTACTCGGCGAGCCGGCCGGCCGTCGCGGTCTTCACACCGGCCAGCACCAGGGTGTTGAGGGTCGACCGCAACTCGCCGGGGGTGCCGAGGGCGAGGGCGCGCAGTTCACCGATCCGAGGCCACATCCTGCCGAGGCTAGGCCAGCGCGGCCGGGGCCGCCGCCGCAATACCCGCTCAGATCAGTTGGCCGGCGTAGCCGGGTGCGGTGAGAAGCCGCTCGTCAGCACTGGTCGCGTACGCGTCGAGGATCGCGTCGGCGAGCTTGACCACGTGCTCGTCGCCGTGGCGGGCCGCGCGGGCGAAGACCTCCGCCGGCGTCGCTGGGGTCACTGTGGGTGGCGCGATGCCGTTGGCTGGGGCGTACACGGAGGTCATGGCCGCCGTCGCGGCCCAGGCCGCGGCGAGGCTCGGCGCCCACAGACCCCGGTCCAGTGCCGGCAGGGTACGCAGCACGGCGGTCGGCGCGGTGACCGCGTGCACCAGCATGACCGGCGCGGCGTGTCCGAAGCGCAGGTAGTCCAGGCCGGCCCGGTGCACCAGCGTGGTGAGCCCGCGCTCCGCCTCGGCCGGGCTCCGCACGGGGCGCAGCGTCGCGAGTGCCGGCTCCCATCGGGGTACGCCCGGCAACTGCTCCAGCCGATCCCGGACGCCGCCGGTCTGGTCGTCGATCCGGGGCAGTCCCGCCAGCGCGGCCGCCACGTCGTTGTCGTCGGTGCCTGGCTGGTCCGTGACGCCGGTGAGCAGCCGGTCGGTGCCGGGGATCGGCTGCCACCGGGCCGCCCAGTAGCCGAGGGCCTGGCCCAACTCGGTGAGCCGCTGTCGGTTTCCGTCGTCCGGGTCGAGCGCGCGTACGGCGTGCCCGACCCGGATCACACCGTGCGTGGCGCCGGCGGCGATGCCCGGCAGCAGCCGGGGCCACCAGGTGCCGAGCACCGCACGCCACGGGTGTTCGCGCAGTTGCCTGTCGAAGTAGTCCAGCCAGTCGCCGGCGCGCTTCGGATCACCCAGCGCTGACCGCCAGTCGTCGATCGGGTGCAGCCCTCGGGGCAACTCGTCGAGGCGGCCGAGGTAGTCGTCGAGCCAACGGTGCACCCGGTGCGGGTGCCCGTGTCGGACCAGCGCCTCGACGGCCATCGGCCCGTGGTTGGACAGCCAGCCCTGGTATTCGGGGCCGGTGCGGTGCAGCCGCTCGTACGCCTCGTCGAGAACTCCGTCGCTCATCCGCCGATCGTCGGTGTTGAACCTCGCTTCAGGTCAAGAGGGCAGATCCGCGGCGTCGATCAGGCCGGTGATCCGTAGGTCGGCCACGACCTCGGGCGGGCAGTCCACGGCCACCACGGCGGTGCCCAGCACCTCGGCGCCCCGCGCGGCGCAGATGTCGTAGAGGGCGTGTAGCTGCGCGCCGGTACGTACCCAGTCGTCCACCACCAGCACCCGGTCGTCGGGGCCGAGGTGTCGGTCCCGTACGGCGAGGTCAATCCGTCGGCCCCGGTAGTCCGGTGGGCTCTGCGCCCAGGTGAGTGGCCCGGCCGGCAGTCGCCCGTCAGCGGGCTTGTGGGCGGCCACGAAGCCGACCCCGAGGGCGGTGGCGGCCAACGGCCCGAGGAGCAGCCCGGTGACGGCCGGCGCGAGCACCACAGTGGGCCGGGCGGCTCGGTACGGTGCCACCAGGGCCGGCCCCAGCTCGGCCAGCACCGCCGGGTCCCGCCACCAACCGGAGATGTCGCTGACCAGGTGACTGGTGTCCGGGCCGGGGTCGATCCACTGGAACAGGGCGGCCAGGCGTTCGGTCAGATCGGCGGGCATCCGCTCATCCTGCGGCACGGGCGGCGGGCGTGGCGGCACCCGGGCCACCCGGCCCACCCCGGGTCGGATGATCGGCTACACGTATCTGGGTAAATACGGGCATACCACCATGATCACGTTGACTTCGGAAGTGCTTCTCTCGTTACGGTCCGACCCGGTTTGTTCAGACGACGAAAGGACCGGGCCGGTGGCAGGCAAGCACTCCCGTACCCGCATCTTCTCCTCCCCGGCGGGCATCGTGGCCACCGCGGCGGTCGGGGTCGCCCTCGCCGTCGGAGGCACTGTGGGCGCCGTGCAACTGGTCTCCGGCCCCGACCAGTCGGGGCAGGTGGCTCTCGACCTCACCCCGACCACCGCCGCGAGCAGCCTCACCCCCAGCTCCCCGGCCGTCACCCCGAGCGTCAGCGCCTCGCCCAGCGTGACCGCCAGCCCGTCGGCGACCCGGTCGCAGCAGGCCGCCTCCCGGGGCAAGGAGCGCACCTCGTCGCCGAAGCCGAAGCCGAAGCCGACCGTGAAGAAGACCACGGCAGCGGCGAAGGTGCTGGAGAGCGGTTCCTGCGGCGCCTCGTTCTACTCTGACGGGCAGCTCACCGCCAACGGCGAGTCGTTCAACCCCAACGCGCTGACCGCCGCGCACAAGACACTGCCGTTCAACACCAAGGTCCGGGTGACCAACCCGGCCAACGGCAAGTCGGTGACGGTGCGGATCAACGACCGCGGCCCGTTCATCGACGGCCGCTGCCTGGACCTCTCCCGGGCCGCTTTCGCCAGCATCGCCTCGGTCGACGTGGGCGCGCTCACCGTCCGCTACGAGGTCCTCGGCTGAGCGGGACCGGCGACGCCGATTCGGCCGGCCGACTGGGCCGGCCGGACAGAACCTCCTCGGACGACGGGTCAGGTTCATTCACCGGTTCACGTGGATCAGGCAAACTGTCCCTCGTACCCACGCGACTCCTCCAGTCGGGCCGTCGCCCGCTGAGCCCCGGATCCCGCGCCGGCCTCGGCGCGGCCCTCGTTCTGCTCGCGATCGTCTCGGCGGTGGAGGCGGCGGACGGCCGCAAGGTGCACTACGTCGCGCTCCTGGCGGCCGCGCCGGTTCTCGCCGCCGCCCTGGCGTCCTGGCTGGTGGTCCTGGGGGTGGGCGTCGCGGCGACAGTGATCGGCGCCGGCTTCGCGCTGGTCGCGCCGAAGGTCTCGTTGGCCACCTCGGTCAGCGTTGTCGCGGTCGCGCTCGTCACCGGGATGGCCGTGGCGGTGGCCTGGGTTCGCCAGCGGCAGGCCGAGCGGATCGTCGAGCTGACCAAGCTCGCCGCAGTGGCCCAGCAGGCGGTGTTGCGCCCGCTCGGGCCGCAGGTCGGCACGCTCTCGGTCGCGGGACGCTACATCTCCTCCACAGCGACGGCCGAGATCGGCGGCGACCTGTACGAGGCGATCGACACGCCCTACGGCGTCCGCATGATCATCGGTGACGTGCGGGGCAAGGGCCTGGACGCGGTCCGGCTGGCCAGCATCGTCCTCGGTTCCTACCGGCATGTGGCCTACGAGCGGGCCGACCTGCGGGCCGTCGTCGCCGACCTGGACCGCGCGGTGGCCCGCAACGTCGGCGACGAGGACTTCGTCACGGCGGCACTGGTCGAGGAGCGTGGCGGCACCCTCACGATCGTCAACTGCGGGCATCCGCCACCGCTGCTGCTACGCCGGGGTGCGGTGATCCCACTGGAACCGCCGGCCCCGGCGCCTCCGCTCGGGTTCATGCCGGTGGTCCGCCCCCGGGTCGAACGCCTGGAGCCCGGGGACCGGCTGCTGCTGTTCACCGACGGTCTCGGCGAGGCGCGACGGGACGGCGAGTTCTTCCCGACCGCCGACCGGGCCTGGCGACTGCTCGGCCACGGCACTGTCGCCGACGGGCTGGCCTCGCTGGAGACCGCCCTGGTCGAGTGGGTGCACGGTCGGCTCGACGACGACATCGCGCTGGTCCTGATGGAGTACGTGGGTGCCCGTACCGGCGCGGCCGTCGCCGTCCCGAGCTGGGAGGTCGGCGCCGCCGAGAGCTGAGCCGGCCGACCGTGCCCGCAGGTGTGTAATCGCCGTCACTTGGGTGATCCGCTTGTCGCTGCCTACCCGCGAGTAATACAGTCGGGGTTACTGATCGGTAACACCTGTCCGGAAGCGGGGCCAGCGAGCATGACCCACTACAAGAGCAACCTCCGGGATCTCGAGTTCAACCTGTTCGAGGTCTTCGGGGCGGACCAGGCGTTCGGCCAGGAACCGTACTCCGAACTCGACGCCGATACCGCCCGCACTTTCCTCTCCGAGCTTGATCGCCTCGCTCGCGAGGACCTGGCCGCCAGCTACACGGACAGCGACCGCAACCCGCCGGTGTTCGACCCGGCCACGCACACCGCGCCGCTCCCGGAGTCGTTCAAGAAGTCCTACCAGGCATTCATGGACTCCGAGTTCTGGCGCCTGGACCTGCCGCCGCACCTGGGCGGGACCAACGCGCCGCGCGCCCTCTGGTGGGCCCTCGCCGAACTGGTGCTCGGCTCGAACGCCCCCATCTGGATGTACGCGTCCGGCCCCTCCTTCGCGCACGTCCTGCACGTCGAGGGCACCGAGCAGCAGAAGCGGTGGGCCAAGCTCTTCATCGACAAGCAGTGGGGCTCCACGATGGTGCTCACCGAGCCGGATGCTGGCTCGGACGTTGGCGCGGGGCGCACCCGGGCGATCCAGCAGCCCGACGGCACCTGGCACATCGAGGGTGTGAAGCGCTTCATCACCTCGGGTGAGCACGACCTGAGCGACAACATCGTGCACTACGTGCTGGCCCGTCCGGTCGGCGTGGAGGGCGTCGGTGGTCCCGGCACCAAGGGCCTGTCGCTCTTCGTGGTGCCGAAGTTCCACTTCGACGAGACCACCGGCGAGCTGGGCGAGCGCAATGGCGTCTACACCACCAACGTCGAGCACAAGATGGGCCTGAAGGTCTCCAACACCTGCGAGCTGACCTTCGGCGAGCACGGCGTACCGGCCAAGGGCTGGCTGCTGGGCGACAAGCACGACGGCATCCGGCAGATGTTCATGATCATTGAGTACGCCCGGATGCTGGTCGGCACCAAGGCGATCGCCACCCTCTCCACCGGCTACCTCAACGCCCTTGAGTACGCGAAGAGCCGGGTGCAGGGCGCCGACCTGATCCAGCAGGCGGACAAGACCGCGCCGCGGGTCACCATCACCCACCACCCGGACGTGCGCCGCTCGCTGCTGCTGCAGAAGTCGTACGCCGAGGGCCTTCGCGCTCTGGTCCTCTACACCGCCACCTGGCAGGACAAGGTCGCCATCGCCGAGGCGGCCGGCGACGAGAAGGCCACCAAGCTGGCCAAGCGGGTCAACGACCTGCTGCTGCCGCTGGTCAAGGGCGTCGGTTCGGAGCGGGCGTACGAGATGCTCGGGCACGAGGCCCTGCAGACCTTCGGCGGCTCCGGCTTCCTCCAGGACTACCCGCTGGAGCAGTACGTCCGGGATGCCAAGATCGACACCCTGTACGAGGGCACCACCGCCATCCAGAGCCTGGACCTGATCTTCCGCAAGATTGTTCGGGACAACGGCAAGGCCCTCATGGCGGTCGCCGGCGAGATCCAGGAGTTCATCTCCTCCGAGGCGGGCAACGGCCAGCTCAAGGAGGAGCGGCAGGCGCTCGGCAAGGCGCTCGGCGAGGTGCAGAACATCCTCGGTGTGATGACCGGCTGGCTGGGCGAGGCGCAGGGCGGCGACACCCGCGCCCTCTACAAGGTCGGGCTGAGCAGCCGGCGCTTCCTGCTGGCCATCGGCGACCTGGTGGTCGGCTGGCTGCTGCAGCGGCAGGCCGAAGTGGCGCTGAAGGCCCTGGCCGGCGAGGTCTCCGCCAGCGACAAGGCGTTCTACACCGGCAAGGTGGCCGCCGCCCGCTTCTTCGCCCGTGAGGTGCTGCCCCGCATCGGTGCCGACCGGCGGATCATCGAGGGTGCCGACCTCGACATCATGGACCTCCCGGAGGAGGCCTTCTAGGTTCTGTGCTGGGTCGCACCACCCGGCACCGGCGGCCGGTGGGGCTTCTGCCCCGCCGGCCGCCGCCGTCTCACTCTGGCCACGGCACGTATTGGCCGAGCCCGGTCGGGTATGCCGCTGGCGTGGCGGGTAACCGTCGCGTGACCTCGAAAGGGAACGCCCAGAGCCACCGCACGGGGGAGTGCAGCGCACATGGGTGTAGGAAGCGGCATTTTTCTCATCGCGATCGGCGCGATCCTGACCTTCGCGCTGAGAGCCAACGTCTGGTGGATCGACGTACGGGCGGTCGGCTGGGTGTTCATCCTGGCCGGGCTGGCCGTACTGCTGACCACGGTCTGGTTCTGGCAGGACCGGCGCAAGCGGGCTCGAACCCTCATCGTGGAGGAGAACCGGCTGTCTCATCCGACGGCGATGATGCCGCCACCGCCGGACCCGCCGCCACCAACCGCGCCGCCGTCCTGATCCCCGCACAACGCGTACCCCTGAGCCACCCGCCGGATCGCGGGTGGCTCAGCCGCGTGCGGTGTGCCGAGCCGTGAGTGGCGCTCCCGACCTGCTCAACTCCATCCAGCTGGGCGGGCAGCGGTGCACCGCCAGCTCGGCGGTGCGCAAACCCTCGTCGTCCACTCCCTCGGGATCGAGGAGCGCGGAGAGCAGCGAGATGCCCGGATTGTGGGCAATGAGCAATGCCGTGCGGGCCTCCGGGTCCACCGTGCGGACCAGCGACAGCAACTCCTCGGGGTGCGCGTCGTACGCACCCGGCTCATAGCGGACGGTCGGGCGAGGACCAGTCGGGCCACCCTCCGGCGGCGAACCGGTCATCCCCATCGCCACCCCGTGCCAGGTCTGCCGGGTGCGTCGGGCCGTCGAGCAGATCACCACGTCGGGCAGCAGCCCATGGTGCGCCAACCAGGCCCCAGCCGCAGCCGCGTCGGCGTTCCCGCGTGCGCTCAGCGGCCGCTCCGCGTCGTCCGCCGCGTCGCTGCCCTGCTCGGCCTTCGCGTGCCGCAGCAACACCAGTGTCAGTGTGTCGGGGTCGGCGTCCGTCATGCCCCCAGCTTGCCCGATTGGCGATCTCCGTGCCTGGGTAAGTCGATGGATGCCGCACCCCCACCGACGGCCGCGGCGCGACGTACGCCAGGTTAGAGCCGAGGAGCGAGACATGGGCATTGGTGGCAGCATCTTCTTGATCGCATTAGGCGCGATCTTCGCGTTCGCAGTGGAAGCCGACCTGGGCTGGCTGGACCTGGCCGTGGTCGGCTGGGTGCTGATGCTCGCCGGCGTCGCCGGCCTGCTCACCACCCTCTACTTCTGGAACAGCCGCCGCCGCCCGGCGGTGGCCGCGCCGGTACGCGAGGAGCGCGTGGTGGCCGACCGGGTCGTGCCGGTCCAGGACAACCAGGTCGTGCAGGAGTACCGCGAGGTTCGTCGGCCGGGCCGACCCGTCTGATCCTCGCCCACACACTCCGGGGTCCCGCAGCGTCGCGGGGCCCCGGCTCACGTCTGCGCCCCGGCTGGTATGTGCGCCCGGTTGCTGTGTGCGCCCTGGTTGGTGTGTGCGCCCGCGCGTGTGGGGCCTGGCTCACGTGTGCGCCCGGCTTTTGCGTGTGCGACGGGACCGCCGCCGCCCCGCTACCCCTGCCAAGATCCGCACACTTTCGGGGAAACTGCTGCTTGAGGGCGTGTCGAGGCAGCAGTTTCCCCGAAGTTGTGCGGATCTTGAGGGCGGGCCCGATCCCGGGAGCGGTGATCGGCCGAAGATCGTGCTCGATCCAGGAAGTAGGGCTTTCGGGTGCGAGCGAGGCCACTACATCCATGATCGAGCACGATCATGGCGGCTGCCGCCGTGTCGTTCCCGGCGAGCGGCGTTCCCGGCGAGCGGCGTTGCCGGGACCAGGACGCCGGCTGCGCTCGCGCCGGGGTGGGTTCGCGCGCCGGGTTGCGTTCGCTGGGCCGGTTGTGTTCGCGCCGGGGTGGGTTCGCGCGCCGGGCTGCGTTCGCTGGGCCGCCTGCGCCCCGGCCGTTTGGGGCCGGGCCTGCGGCGTGGTCGTTTCGGGCCGTGTCCTGCGTCCTGGCCGTTTGGTCAGGCGAACAGCGCGAAGTAGATCGCGATGTGGTGACAGAGAGCCGCCAGCAGCGTGCAGGCGTGGAAGAACTCGTGGTGGCCGAAGACGGTCGGCCACGGATTGGGTCGGCGCAACGCATAGAAGACCGCGCCGACGCTGTAGATCGCACCACCGACGATCAGCAGCACCAGTGCCGCGACGCCGCCCCCGTGCAGGATCTCCGGCAGCATGGCCACCGCCACCCAGCCCAGCGCCAGGTAGAGCGGCGCGGACACCCAGCGCGGCGCGTGCGGCCAGATCACCTTGACCGCCACGCCGGCCAGCGCGCCGCCCCAGACCAGGGCCAGCATCACGGTGGCCGGCCGGGGCGCGAGCAGCATCGCGCAGAGCGGTGTGTACGTGCCGGCGATGAACACGAAGATCATCGAGTGGTCCATCCGGCGCATCACCTGGTAGCCGCGCTCTGACCACACGCGACGGTGGTACAGCGCGCTCGTGCCGAAGAGCCCGCAGACCGTCAGGCTGTAGATGAGGCAGCTCACCAGGGGTGCCCACCCCGGCCGGGTGGCAGCGATCGAGCAGAGCACGATGCCGCAGACCACGGCGACGAAGAAGGCGTACGTGTGCAGCCAGCCGCGCATCCGGGGCTTACCGATGTCGACCGGCTTCAGGCGAAGCGGGGCGGAGGTGGTCACCCCATCAGGTTACGGCACCGTAGGTTACTTGTAAGTAGTGGCGTTGGTGACACCCGGCACCGTCAACGTGAACACCGGATCGGCGCGACATCGGCGAGGATGAGCGGATGCGGATCCGACCCGTCGGGGCGCACGCCCTGCTACTCGACTGCACCACCCCGGCCGACACCCCCGAAGCCGTGGCCGACATCCCGGAGGCCGCGTTTGTCGAAGCGTGGCGGGCCGAGCTGTGGCGGCGTCGGGAGCGGGGCGACCTGATCGCCGTGGAGATCGTGCCGGCGGCCCGGACCGTGCTGCTCGACGGCCTGCCCGACCCGACCACCACGGCCGAGCAGTTGACCCGATGGACGTCCGCCGTCACCGCCGCGATCACCCGCCCCGACCAGGCCCACGCCGAAGCCCACGCCGAGGCCGGAGCCAAATCCCACGCCAAAGACCACGCCCACGCCCACGCCCACGCCAAAGACCACGCCCACTCCAAGGCCGAAGCCCAGGCCGGAGCCGACGCCCACGCCGGAGCCGGAGCCGGAGCCGGAACCGGAGCCGACGCCGACGCCGACGCCCAAGCCCAAGCCCAAGCCCAAGCCCAAGACCGCAACGCCACAGCCGAAGACGGGGCCGAAGACCGGGCCGACGACGCGGCGGACGTTGTCGTACCGGTCACCTTCGACGGGCCGGACCTGCCGGCGGTGGCGGAGCACTGGGGCGTGGGCGTGCCGGCAGTGCGGCACCGGTTGACCAGCACCCGGTTCCGGGTCGCCTTCTGCGGCTTCGCCCCTGGATTCCCCTACCTGACCGGGCTGCCCGCCGAGTTGGCGCTGCCTCGGCTGGCCACGCCCCGTCCTCGGGTGCCGGCCGGCTCGGTCGCATTGGCCGGCCCGTACGCCGGCATCTACCCGGGCGCTTCCCCGGGCGGCTGGTTGCTGGTCGGTCGGACCGACCTGGTGCTGTTCGACGTGGCCGCCGACCCGCCGGCCCGACTTGGTCCGGGCACCACTGTGCGGATGGTGGTGGCGTGACCCACCCGGCCACCATCGAGGTGCTCCGCGCCGGTGCGCTCACCACGGTGCAGGACCTGGGCCGGCCCGGCTGGGCGCACCTGGGGGTACCCCGGTCCGGTGCCCTCGACCCGGGTGCCCTGCGGTTGGCCAACCGACTGGTCGGCAATCCGGAGCACGCGGCCGGCCTGGAGATCACCCTGACCGGTTGCACAGTGCGGTTGACCCGGGCGGCCACGGTGGCGGTCACCGGCGCCGAGGTCCCCGTCCAGGCGGGTGTCCGGCCCGGTGACACCGGACGCCCGCTCACCGTGCCGGCCGGAACGGTGCTGCGGATCGGTCCCGCCTGGCGGGGCGTACGGAGTTGGCTGGCGGTGGCGGGCGGCATCGACGTGTCACCGGTGCTCGGGAGCCGGGCCACCGACACCCTCTCCGGGCTCGGCCCGCCCCGGCTGCGGGACGGTGACCTGCTGCCGCTCGGTGATCCGGTGGGCACCCCCGCACCGGTGGACCTGACCGTGTGCCGCACGCCGCCTGAGGAGCTGCACCTGACGCTGGGCCCCGGTCCTCGCGAGGACTGGTTCACGCCGACCGCGTTCGACCGGCTCTTCGGCAGCGCGTACACCGTCAGCCCGGTGAGCAACCGGGTCGGCGCGCGGCTCGCCGGCGCGGCGCTGCCCCGCGCGGTGGCCGGCGAACTCCCCAGCGAGGGAATCGTGCTCGGCGCGGTGCAGGTGCCGGCGGACGGACAACCCCTGATCTTCCTCGCGGACCATCCGACCACCGGTGGATACCCCGTCATCGGGGTGGTCACCGACGTGACCCCGCTCGCGCAGGCCCGGCCAGGTACTACCGTCAGATTCCATGGACCTCAACGCTGACCTGGGCGAGGGATTCGGCATCTGGCGACTCGGTGACGACGAAGCGCTGCTGAGCCTCGTCACCTCCGCCAACGTGGCCTGCGGCTTCCACGGCGGTGACCCGTCCACCATGCGGCGGGTCTGCGAGGGCGCTGCGCGGCGAGGGGTCGCGGTGGGTGCGCAGGTCGGCTACCGGGACCTGGCCGGTTTCGGCCGGCGGCACATCGCGTACGACTTCGCGGAGCTACGTGACGAGGTGACCTACCAGTTGGGGGCGTTGGACGCGTTCTGCCGGCTGTTCCACACCCGGGTGCGCTACCTCAAGCCGCACGGCGCGCTCTACCACGCGGCCAGCACCGACGAGTCCCAGGCGGCGGCGGTGGTCGCCGCCGTCAGCGGTTACGACCCCGAGCTGCCCGTACTCTGCCTTCCCGGCTCGACGCTCGCCCAACTCGCCGTGGGCGCGGGCCTGCCGGTGGTTGCCGAGGCGTTCGCCGACCGCGCCTACCTGCCCAACGGGGCGCTGGTGCCGCGTGGCACCCCCGGCGCGGTGATCACGGACCCCGAGCAGGTCGCCGAACGGGCGGCGCGGATGGCCACCGAACGCAGCGTGGTGGCGGTCGACGGCACCGTCATCCCGTGCTCGGTCGACTCGATCTGCGTGCACGGCGACACCCCAGGCGCGGTCTCCGCAGCCGAACTCGTCCGCGCCACCCTGATCGACGCCGACATCACACTGGCCCCGTTCGCCTGACCGGAGGGGCCCAGCTGGGCCCCTCCGATCGCGTCACGCGTTCAGGCCGCGGAGCACGCGTCAGGCGTCCAGGCCGCGGAGCACGCGTCAGGCGTCCAGGCCGCGGAGCACCAGCGGCAGCCGGGTCACGGCGCCGTCGACCACCCGGACCGGTACGCCCCAGTCCTGCCGGGTCAGGTGGCACGCCGCGTGCTCGACGTCCGCGTCACAGGTCGCCGCCTGCGCGGTCACCTGAAGCACCCCCGCGGTGACCTCGCCGTTGAGCACCAGCCGGCGGGACAGCTCGGTGCCCGTGCCGGCACCGTCCACCAGCAGCTCCGGTGGGGACGCCGAGACCACCAGCCGGGTCGACGGCCCGTACGTCTCGTCCAGCTTCTGCCCCGGGGCCGGAGTGAAGACGATATCCAGGGTGACCTCGCCGGCCGCGACGTCGGTCGGCTTGCGCTCGGTGCGGTGCCGAGGCCCGTCCACAGTGCTGGCACCCGCAGCCGACAGGGCACCGGGGGCGAGCCGGGTCAACCGGTGCGCGGCGGACTCCACCACCAGCACCTCACCCGACGGGGTGAGCACCAGGTCGCTCGGCTCCGCCAACCCGTCGGCGACGGTGGAGACCTGGTTGCTGGCCGGGTCGAAGCGGCGCACCGCGCCGTTGTACGTGTCCGCGATCAGCACCGAGCCGTCCGGCAGCGCGCACACGCCCAGCGGATGCTGGAGCAGCGCCGACTCCGCCGGACCGTCCACGTGACCGAAGTCGAACAGGCCCTGCCCGACGGCGGTGCCCAGCACACCGTTCTCGACGTACCGGATCGAACTGGACTCGCTGTCGGCCACCCAGAGCCGGGTGCCGTCGACAGAGACGGAGAGCCCCGACGGCTGGGCCATCCACGCCTCGGCCAGCGGGCCGTCGCGCAACGCCTCGACAGTGGTGCCGGCGTACATGCCGGCGGTCCGCTTGATCGGGTCGAACCACCAGAGCTGGTGGATACCGGCCATCGCGATGATCAGCTTGTCGTCGTACCAGGCCAGGTCCCACGGGGAGGAGAGGTCGACGGCGAACGCGTCGTGGGCGTGGTCGTCGACCTCGGCGCGCCACTGCCGCCCACTGCCGGCCACGGTGACCACCTCGCCGGACTCCAGCCGTACGCCGCGCAGCAGGTGGTTGACAGTGTCGGCCACCACCAGGTCGTAGCCGGCCACCTCGGCGACGTGCGTGGGCAGCAGACACACCCCCTGCGGCTCGGAGAACGTCGCCGCGGCGGCCGGCCCGTCCGCCCGGCCGCGCTCACCCGAGCCGATCCGACGCACCGGCGTCTCGCCGTCCGGGTCGATCTCGACCAGGGAGTGCCGGGCCGAGTCCGAGACCAGCAGGTTGCCGTTGGGCAGCAGCACCGCCTTACCCGGGAAGCGCAGCGCGGTCTCCGGTGCCGGCGGCGGGACGTACGGGCCGTTCCCCCGGTGCAGAGTGCCCTTGGCCTCGTGGGTGGCGACCAACTCGTCGATCAGTCGGGCCAGCCCCTCGGCGTGCCCCTCGCCGGCCATGGTGGCCACCACGTAACCCTCGGGGTCGATCACCGACAGGGTCGGCCAGGCCCGGGCCGCGTACTGCTGCCACATGTCCAGCTCAGGATCGTCGAGTACGGGGTGGTGCACCCCGTACCGCTCCACCGCGGCGGCGAGCGCGTCGGCGTCCTTCTCGTGCTCGAACTTCGGCGAGTGCACGCCGATCACGACGAGCACGTCGCCGTACTTCTCCTCCAGCGGGCGCAGCTCATCGAGCACGTGCAGGCAGTTGATACAGCAGAACGTCCAGAAATCCGCAATGACGATCTTGCCACGAAGGTCGGCGAGCTTGAGGTCGCGTCCACCGGTGTTCAGCCAGCCCCGACCGCGCAGTTCGGGAGCCCGTACTCGTGCGCTCATGCACCCATCGTGCCTGACCACCGGCCCGCGTCCGGCCGGAGGGGGCGAGATTCGGTACCACCTGCGGGTACGACGACGGCGGGGTCACGGTTGCCCGTGACCCCGCCGTCGATGCAGCTACTTCGTGGCCGGCTTCAGGCAGAGCACCCGGTTGGTGCCCTCACCCGGCAGCACCACGTGGGGCTGCGTCGTGTCGGTGCACTTCTCCTTGGCGTCCACCTTCGAGACGATCGTGAACGCGCCCGCCTCGCCGCAGTCCGCCGCCGAGGCCCCGCCCTGCCCGGACTGCTTCACGCAGGTGCCGACCGCCGGGTCGAAGGCCGGCGTGTCGTTCCCGCCGACCTTGCCGAGCAGCAGCAGCAGGCCGAGCGGCACCGCCAGGATGAGCATCGCGGCGATCAGCACCGCGGCCAGCACCCTGCCGTTGCGTACCTTCGGCGTCGGTGGCTCCACCTTCGGCTCGTCGGCGGCGTCCGGCTTGAACGCGTCGAACCGGCCCTGGTCCGCCTGGCCGGTCTCCTGGCCCCAGGACGACGCGGGCTGCGGCGGTGGCGGGAACGACGGCGGGAAGCCGCCGCCCGGCACCGGTTCGGTCGCCGGCCCGCCGAAGCCCGGCGCGCCGGAGCCCGGGCCACCGAAGTTCGGCGCACCGAAGGTCGCCGTTCCGTTGGCGGCGCCGGCGGCAGGCGACCCGGGGCCGCCGAACTGGTCCGCCGGCGGTTCGGCACCGGAGTGCGGGCGGGTGCCGTTCACCGGCCTGTTGTTGCCCGGGGCGTCGACGAAGGACGGCACACCGGGCGGGAACGCCGGCGGCGCCGACGGGGCCTCGTTGAACGCGTTCGGTGCCGGCTGCCGGTCGTCGAAGCGCGGATCGGCCGGGGACTCGCCGCCCCAGCCGGGCCCAGCCTGCCGCTGCGCGTCGTTCTGCCACTCGGGTGCGGACTGCTGCCGCTGCGCGTCGTTCTGCCAGTCGGGAGCGATCTGCCGCTGCCCCTCGTGCTGCCAGTCGGGCGTGGCCTGCCGTGGTGCGTCGTTCTGCCACTCCGGAGCACCCTGGCGGTCGGCGCCCGAGTCGCCCTGGAACGCCTCCGGCTCCGGCTCGGCCTCCGGCTCCGATCGTGCCGGACGGCCGTACACCCGGGGTTGCGGGGTGGCCGTGCCGGTCGGTCGGATGGCCTGGTCGGTCGGGGGCATCACCCGGCTGGCCAGCGGCACCGAAGCGCTCGCCGTGGCCCGGGCCGCTGCGCCGGCTGCCGACTCGGCGTCCGACACCGGTACGACCGCGCGGCCCGCTCCGGACTCCGGAGAGGTACGCGGGGCGGGCACCACAGCGCCGCTCGTGGAGACGTCCTCGGAGCGGCCACCGTACTGCGCGGCGGCGTCCGGGGTCTCCCGCTCGGCGTAGGCGGGCTGCTCGGGGATCGGAGCGAACTGGGCCTGGGGCGCATAGTCGGCCGGCGGGGCGGCAGCCAGGCTGGCACCCGGGACGCGCTGCTCCTGCGGGGGCAGCGGCACCGCGTTCGCCGGCGAGATGCCCGGTGCGGGCCCAGGCTGGTAGGCCGGTGCCTCGTCGCCTCGGTCCGCCTCCCAACCGCCGCGGGACTGGGCGGAAGCCTCGGCCTCCGCGCGACCCCACACCTCACCGGGGGCCCACGGCTCGACCTCCGGCACGCCGCCGGAGTTGCCCTGGGCGGCGTTGTCCGGGCCGGCGGCCCAGTTGGGCGCGCCGCCGCTGGTCGGCACGCTGGCGCTGGCGCGGGCGGGGAGGTTGCTCGGCTCTGCCGGGGTCCACCCTGCCTGCTCCGGCCGCTCGGTCGGCTGCTCGGGTTGGGAGAGCACCCAGTCGGGCTGCTGCGGACGGCCCTCGGCCTCACCCCAGGCGGCCGGCTGCGCGGGCTGGTCCTGCCGCGCGTCGCTGCCGTCGTTCCACACTGCGGGCTGCGCCTGCTGCTGCTGCGCGGCCCACCCGCCAGAGTTGGCCGGATCGTCCTGCGCGGGCCAGTTCGTCGTCGGGGCCGGGACCTGGGCGGCGCCACGGGCCGGGCTCGGCTGGGCGGCCTGACCCCAGCCGGGGGCGGGCTGCTCGGTCGCCTCGGCGGGCTGGCCCCAGGTCGGTGGCGACTGCTCCGCTGGCGTCCACACCGGCTGGTCGTCGCGGGAGGCGCCGGCGGCGGGCCAGCCGCCGTTGCCAGCGGCCTGGTCCTGCTGAGCGCTGCCGGACCAGCCGGCGGCCTGCGGTGCATCGGATTGCGGAGATTCGGTCGCCCGCCAGTCGGCGGCGGGCGGGCTGGCCTGCGCCGCGCCGCCCCAGCCGCTGGCCGGGTCCTCCTGGGCGGGCCAGGCGGCGGTGGCCGGGGGAACCTGCGCGGCACCCCGTGCGGCTGGCTGGGCCTGAACCCAGTCCGGCTGCTCAGCGGGGGCGTTCGGGGTCCAGGTCGGTGCGGGTGTGCCCTGCTCGGCGGGCGTCCAGCCCTGCTGCTGCGCGGCCCAGGGGTCGGGCTGCGCCGGAGCTGGCGCGCCATCATTGCCGGGCCACGTGCCGGGCTGCTGCTGCGGCGGCTCGCTCGCGCCACCGCCGGCGGCCCAGGCGGGCTGCGCCGGGTCGTTGGGGCTGCCCGACCCGTCGACCGGACTGGGGGTGTGGTCCCCGTCGAACGCCGCCCACTGCACCGGGTAGC
>NZ_PYAK01000054.1 GCF_003264365.1 Micromonospora noduli | reverse complement strand
CGCCTGCGGCCAGCCCGCCCGCAGCAGCGCGTCGGCGAGGACCTGCCGCCGCGTCGCGTCCCAGGCGGCCGGGCAGGTGACCACGGCCGGCGGCAGGAAACCCACAGCGCCCACCGCCGCCCGGCCCACCGCCGCCAGCACCGCGGCGAGCAGGTCGGCCGGCGGGTACGCGCGGTCACCGAGCTGCACTGTCGGCTCGTCCACCCGACGCTTCGGGTTCGCCTCGAACCGGGCCGGGTCGGCCTGCGCCAACCGGCGGGCGTCCCAGCCGGTGTGCAGGGTGCCGTCCGGGTCGGCGTAGACGGCGGACGGACTGAGCGGTTGACCGTCCATCAGCAGCGGACGGGTCCGCCCGTCCGGCCAGCGCAGCACCGCGACGGTGTTGGACGTGCCGAGGTCGATGCCGAGAGCGAAACCCTCGTGCTGGCCTGCCATTGCCCGATACCTCCGCCGCGACGAGGGAAACTCGACCCCGCATCGTACGCAGGCCCCGCCGCACCGCTGATCACTCGGTCCGGGGTGGTCGGTGGCGTCCGGTCAGTGGGTGGAGTGGACGCCCACCACCTCGCCCTCGCTGGTCTCCCCGGTCAGCTGGAACCCGAGTTTCAGGTAGAACTGCTCCGGGCCGTCCGGCCCCGGCTCCCACGTCGTGTAGACGCGGTCATGCCCCCGTCGGCGGGCCTCGTCGCGGACGGCCTGTACCGCGAAGCGGCCGAACCCCCGGCCCTGGTGCTCGGCGGCGATGTTCAGCCGCCACAGCCCCGAGCGCCTGTCGTCCGGTTGGGCCGGATCCCACACGATGTCGAAGAAGCCCATCAGGAAGCCGACGATCTCGTCATCCTCGACGATCAGACGCGGCCACGCGATCTCGGGCTGCGCGTACGCCTCGGCGAGGGACCAGGCGACCGGAGACGAGAACTTTTCCTGGTCGGGCCGCACGCTGACCCGGCACGCGGCCTCCACATTGTCTTTAGTGACTTTCACCAGTCGCGGCACGCCGGCCACCCTACCGAGCGGGGCTGTGCAACAGGCCGTCGAGCAGCCCGCGCAGGCCGAACAGAAACCAGGTGTCCAGGTCGGTGTCGGGTCTGGTCTGCCCGGCCGCGGCCAGCCAGGGCCGGTCCCGGGTACGGCCGGTCCGCTCCAGCCGGGTGAGGGTCGCCGACCACCAGGCGTGGTAGGTGGTGTCCTCGGGGTCACGCCGGATGAGCAGGGCCATGCCCTGGATGTAGCCGCTGAGCGCCAGGTACGCGCGGAATGCCTCGGCCGGTTCGAATCCGGCGCTGGTGAATGCCGCCACCACCCGGTCGACCATGGCGAGTACCGCCGGCCCGGTCGGCGGCCGGTCGGTGGCGAGGATGGCCAGCAGCCAGGGGTGGCGGCGATACATCGCCCATTCGTCGCCGGCCAGCCGTTCGAGCCGTTGGCGCGGATCGCGCGGTAGTGGCGCGGTGCCGGGCGGGCGGGTGGCGGTTATCCGCTCGGCCATCGCGGCGAGGAGGTCGGCCCGGTTCCGGACGTGCCGGTACACGGCGTGGGCGGGCAGGCCGCCGCGTTGGGCGAGGACCCGCAGGGAGACGGCGTCCAGGCCCCCGGCGTCCGCCAGCTCGACAGCGAGGGCGACCAACCGGTGGCGCGGGTCGCCGCCGGTCGCCGCGGGCAGGTCCCGAATCCGACGCGGGGTGCTGGTGGGGCCGTGCTCGCGACGCCTGCGGTACGCGCGGGCCTGGCAGCGTCGGGAGCAGTAGCGGCGCGGGCGTCCCCGGCCGGCGCCGACGGGCAGGTCCGCCTCGCACTCGACACACCGGGCACTGAGCACGCCGCCTCCGGTTTCGTCACGGCACTCCGTGTGACGAAAGTACTACTGTCGAGCAGCCGGGCCGTACCGATCGGTCCGTGCGGCGCGGAGCAGCCGGAGCTGACCGATCTCCGCGATGTTCTTCATCAGCTCCGAGTTGACCCAACCGATCGTGTGGGTGACGGTGTGGTCGGTTCCCTCCGGCCAGGGGAACGTCGCGATGCGGTCGAGGTCGCTGTCGCCGAGCTGGTCGAGCAGGCCGAGCCATTCGGTGCGCAGGTCACGCAGCCAGGCGACGCTGGGCTCGCCCGCACCGGGGAAGACAACCGCCGTGCGCTGCCGCGCTGATCCACCCCGGAGATGGTCCATCGCCACTGTCCACCACCAGCCGACGTGCCAGGTGAGCCAGCCGATCGTCGGCACCGGGACCGGGTCTGGTTCGGTGTCGGCCCAGTCCGGGGTCCAGGTGCCGTCGGTGCCCTGCCGCACCGACCAGCAGTGGTCGGCCGGCTCCCAGAGGAAGTCCGCGGGTTCGAGTCGCTCAAGGTGGTACTCGAACAGCGACCACGTCAGGTCGAACTGCCAGCGCAGCAAAGTCAGGCTCGGTACGGACATCCGGAAATCCTGTCCGACCCAACCCCCACCGTCCACAAAATAACCCCACCCCACCCCACCCGGTCGGGTTGATCATGGGGTTGGCGGGTTCTGCGGAGATCGAATCACCCGCCAACCTCATGATCAACCGTTAGTCGCGGGCGGGGTCGGTGGGGCAGAGGTCGGAAAGGGCGTAGCGGAGCAGGACCACGTCGCCGATCTGGCGGGCCTCGGCCAGGCGGGCGCGGCGACCCGGGTGCCAGGGAAAGCGACCCTCGCCGACGAACCGGGGCGCCCGGCCGTCACCGACGAAGAACGGGGCGACCACCAGGTGCAGTTCGTCGGCGAGACCGGCGGCGAGGAACTGAGCGTGCACCGTCCCGCCGCCCTCCACCATCAGCCGCTGTACGCCCCGGGCGGCCAGGTCGGTCAGCAGCCACCCCGGGTCGACGGGCTCACCCGCGTCGATCACGGTGGCCAGTCGGCCGACCCGCTCCTCGGTCTTCTCCAGCGCGCCGGTGGCGCAGTAGACGAGGCGGGCCGAATCGCCGGCGGTGAAGAAGCGGGCGGTCGGGTCGAGGTCGCCCTGAGCGGTCAGGGTGACCTTGGTGGGCGACGCCGGCCGACCGGCCGCCACCCGCTCGGCCCGGCGGCTCGGGGAGCGCACCAGCAGCCGAGGGTCGTCTCGTCGGACGGTTCCAGCGCCGACCAGGATGGCATCGCAGCTGGCCCGGACCGCGTCGACGCGGTCCAGGTCCTCCTCGTTGGACAGCAGTAACCGCTGCTCGGAGGCGTCGTCGATGTACCCGTCGATGGAGGCGGCACAACTCAGCAGCACGTACGGCCGCGTCGGCCCCGGCCGCCAGCTCATCGGGAGACGGGCCGCTCAGGAGCACGGCCCGCGAGCGCATCCGCCGCCTCGGCCGCCTCGACCTCCGCCGCCTTGGCCGCCTTCGCCGCCAGGTAGTCGGCGTTGGCCGGCGAGAGGAAGACGCTGGTGAGCACCCGTTCGGCCACGTCCACGCCCAGCCGGGTCAACTGCTCGGCCTTGTCCGGGTTGCTGCTCAGCAGTCGGACCCGCGGCACACCCAACGTGGCCAGCATCTGCGCGGCGGCGGTGTAGTCCCGCTCGTCCTCGCCCCGGCCCAACGCGACGTTGGCCTGGTAGGTGTCCAACCCGGCGTCCTGCAACGCGTACGCGTCGAGTTTGGCGTACAGGCCGATGCCACGGCCCTCCTGTCGCAGGTAGAGCAGGAAACCGCCGGTCTCGGCGATCCGCTGCACCGCCTCGCGCAGTTGCGGGCCGCAGTCGCAGCGTTGGCTGCCGAACACGTCGCCGGTCAGGCACTCGCTGTGCGGACGGACCAGCGGGGCCTCTCCCCCGACGGCGAGCCGGTCCAGGGCGCCGGCCCAGTCGCCGAGGCCGAGGGCCAGGTGCTCCCGACCGTCCACCAGGCCCTTGAAGGTGAACACCCGGGCGGTCGTGGTGTAGCCGTCTGGGAACGCCAGCGGCACCGTGACCTGCGTGCGGATCGTGGCAACCGGCAATGCTTCGGGCATGGGACTCCTTCGTCCGGCGCCACCGCCGTCCGGCGACGCGTACCGTCTCACAACCGACTTCAACAGCCGCCGCCGGAGCTCGCTTCCCGGGCGGCGACCGGAATTCGACGCCGACGGACCAGCAGCACGACGGCGCCGGGCAGGCTGGCCACCAACACCAGTGCACCGTAGACGGTGGCGGTGGCGACACCCTCGGCCGCGCTGAGACCGGCCGCGCCGAACACCCACGCCGCCACCCCCTCACGCGGCCCGAAGCCGGCCACGTTCAACGGTAGGCCCATGGCGAGTAGGGCGAGCAGCGTCAACGGCAGCAGTCGGGACAGCGGGGCGTCCGATCCGGCGGTGCGCGCCGCCACCAGGAAGGTGGCCAGGTGGCCGGCGACCATCACGGCCGAGGCGACCAGCACGCCGAACCAGGTGCGCCGCGCCAGCAGCCCCGACCGTACGTCCGCAACGGCGGTACGCAGTGCCGTCGCCCAGCGCGACCCGCCACCGTTCGGAAGGACCCGCGCCAACAGCACGACGACCAGCCCGCCGGCGACGAGCAGCGCGGCGGCCACCGGCAGGTACGGCCGTACCGGGGACGGGAAGGCGGCGAGCACCACCAGCGCGACCCCGACCAGGACCACCTGCCCGGCGGCACGCTCCCAGACCACCGCGCGGATGCCCCGGCTCACGTCACCGGCGTCGCGGCCGTGGCGTACCGCCCGGTGCACGTCGCCGAGCACCCCGCCGGGCAGGGTGGCGTTGAGGAACACGGCCCGGTAGCAGTGCGCCACAGCGGTCGCCAGCGGCAGGCGTACGCCGAGGCCGCCGGCGACCAGGCTCCAGCGCCACGCCGCGCAGACCGTGGTGAGCACCCCGATGACCAGCGCCGCAGCCAACGCTGACGCGTCGATCAGTCGTACTCCGGCGAGGAACGGGCCGCTGCCCACCTGCCACAGCAGGACGGCGAGCAGACCCACCCCGCCGACCACTCGTGCCCAGGCCCAGAACATCGGCGCCGGCCTCCCCTTTGAAGATCGTCCACTTGCCCTAGTGCACGTACCCAGGGCGTGAACGGTTCATCCACCGGCGAGGAGGTCAGTGTGTTCGACCAGCACGGTGAGTCGGCCGGCCGCCGCGTCGGCCAACCGGCGGCGGGCGTACGCCTGGGCGGACCCGGCCAGGTCCGGGCGCTGCTCGCAGGCGGCCCCGAGCCACCCTCGGAACCATTCGGCGGTCAGGTCGGCCTGCTCCGGGCCCAGACGCCACGGGCTGGGCCGTTCCCGCACGTCGACGCCGCGCCGGGCGAACGCGGCGGCGGTGGCGGCGACGGCATCCGGGCCGAGCAGCCGCCGGCCCTCGACGGTACGCCGCTGGTGGTCGTTGAACGCGGCCTCGACCGCCTCGTCGAGCGGGTCGGCCGGGGTGAACCGGACCCGCCCGGTCACCGAGATGGCGAAAAGGGCTGGTCGGCCGACGCAGGCGGCCGCCACCCGTTCGACCTCCTCCGCGGTGAGCATGTCCAGCAGCGCGGACGCGGTGACCAGGGAACCGTCGGCGAGGTCGGCGGCGGTCAGCCGGGTGAGGTCGCCGCAGCGGGTGTGGACGGTGACCGGGGCGCCGTCGGCGGCGGTCACCCCCCTCATGCCCTCGGCGGCCCGGTCCAGCAGGTCGGCGTCCCGGTCGTGCAGCACCCAGTGCTGTGGCCCGGGCAGCCGGGTGGCCAGCCACCGACTCATCGACCCGGTGCCGCTACCCAGGTCGTGGATCACCGTCGGGGCGTCCCCGGTCAACCGGGCCCGGACGGCATCCAGCAGGTCCTCGGCGCGCGCCGCCGCGTCGGCCGGCTCACGCAACCGCAGCCAGTCGGCGAACGGCAGGGTCTCCTCGGCGGTCATTCCGCCACCTCCTTCAGCACGCCGGCCAGCAACGCGGTGGTCACCGGCCAGTCGGTCAGGGTGTCGCGCCGGGCGAGAGCGGCACGCCGCAGCCGGGCGCGCAGCGCGTCGTCGTCCAGCCAGCGGATCAGCGCGGCGGCCAGCGCCGCCGGGTCACCGGGTGGAACCAGTAGCCCCGGACGCTCACCGCCGGGCGCGTGACCGAGCGCCTCCGGCAGCCCGCCCACCTCGGTGGTCAACACCGGCAGGCCGCGGGCCAGCGCCTCGGTGACGACCATGCCGTACGTCTCGCCTCTCGACGGCAGCACCAGCAGGTCGGCGGCGGCGTACGCGTCGTCCAACGCCGCGCCGGTCAGCGGGCCGACCAGGCGCACCCGCTCGGTGAGGCCCGCTCCGGTCAACCGGTCGCGCAGCCGGTGCACGAGATCCGGTTCCCGGGCCAGGGTGCCCGCACAGACCATCGTCCAGGACCGGCCGACCAGCGTGGCCAACGCGTCGACCAGCACGTCGTACCCCTTGTGGTGGGTGACCGCCGCGACGCAGAGCAACCGGCCGCCGGACACCGAGCCGGGCGCGGGCGGCGCGGGCCGCACCCCGGGCGGCGCGGCCCGGACCCGGCCGGCGAGGGCCGGGTGGCGGGCCAGCAGGGCACGGCGGGTCCATTCGCTGGTAGTGACGACGGCCCGGGCGGTGGCCAGGGCGCAGGCCTCCGGCTCGTCGTCCAGCGGCAGGTGCACCAGGAGCACCAGGCGCAGCCGACGGGCGTGCGGGGCGAGCAGGTCCGGCACTGCCGAGGCGATCAGGCCGTCGACCAGCACCACGGCGTCGTCGGGCGCGGCGGCGAGCACCCCGCCCAGCGCCGCCCGCTCGGCCGGGTCGGGGTGCGGCCACGCGCCGGGCACCGGATGCTCGTGCACCGACCAGCCGCGCTCGCCCAGCCCCACGCAGATCCGCCGGTCGTAGGAGTTGCCGCCGCTGGGCGTGGCCGGATCGTCGATGTCACCGGGCAGGACGACGTGCACCGCCCGGCCCGCATCGGTCACAACGACCGCTCGTAGCTCGCCCAGGCGATGTGCGACTCGTGCAGGGTGACGGTGATGCCGGTCAGCTCGCGCGCCCCCGCGCCCAGCTCACCGGCGTGCACCCGCTCGACCAGCCGGTCCGCGACCGTACGGGCCAGCACCTCCGTGGTGGTGTTCACCCCGGCGAAGGCCGCCTCGTCGTCGAGGTTGCGGTAGGTCAGCTCGCTCAGCACGGCCCGCAGCTGCTCGGTGGCCAGGCCGATGTCCACCACGATCCCGTCGGCGTCCAGGTCAGGCCGGCGGAACGTCGCGTCCACCACGAACGTCGCGCCGTGCAGCCGTTGGGCGGGCCCGAACACCTCGCCTCGGAAACTGTGGGCGATCATCATGTGGTCCCGAACGGTCACGCTGAACACGGTCACTCTCCGTCTTCGTAGGTGATGAGGTGGCAGAGCGCGGGCAGGTCGCCCGAGGTCAGTCTCGCGAGCACGTCGGGCAGCTCCGCGAAGCGCGACGCGCCGGTGATCAACGCGTCGAAGGCCGGGTCGTCGAGCAGGTCCAGGGCGAGCGCCAGCCGGTCGGCGTAACTGCGCCGTCCCCGTCGAGCGGGTGCCACCATGCCGACCTGGCTGCTGCGCACGCTGAGTCGACCGGAGTGGAACGCACCGCCCAGTGACACCTGCACCGGGCGGTCGCCGTACCAGCTCAGCTCGATGACGGTGCCCTCCGGAGCGAGCAGGTCCAGCGACTGTTGCAGGCCGGCGGCGGTGGCGCTGGCGTGCACGACCAGGTCCCGGTCACCGCGGGCGTCGGCCGGGTTGGCGAAGTCGACGCCGAGGGCCCCGGCCACGCCAGCCCTGCGCGCGTCGGTGTCGACCAACTCGACGTGCACGCCGGGGAACCGGGCCAGCAGCGCCGCGACGCAGCAGCCCACCATGCCCGCGCCGATCACGGTGACCCGGTCACCGACCAGCGGCGCCGCGTCCCACAGCGCGTTGACGGCGGTCTCCACAGTGCCGGCGAGCACCGCTCGAGCGGCCGGCACCCCCTCCGGCACCGGCACCACCGCACTCACCGGCACGACGTACGCGCTCTGGTGCGGGTGCAGGCAGAACACCGTCCGCCCGAGCAGCTCCGGCGGGCCCTGCTCGACCACGCCGACGCTGAGGTAGCCGTACTTCACCGGGCCGGGGAACTCGCCCTCCTGAAACGGCGCGCGCATCGAGGCGTACTGGTCGGCGGGCACCCGGCCGGCGAACACCAGCGTCTCGGTGCCCCGGCTGACCCCGGAGTAGCGGGCCCGGACCAGCACCTCGTCGGGGCCCGGGGCGCTCAGCGACACCGGCTGGATCTCGGCCACGCCGGGTTCGCGCACCCAGCAGGCGTACGCCTCGCGGATCACCGTCGCGCACCTCAGCTCTGCTCCGGGCCGAACCGATCGGCCATGTCGGATCCCCGGTCGGGGGTTGTCGATCATAAACACGGAAGGTCGGCGCGCACAGTTCGAAGCCCGCCGGCAGGGACCGCCATTCGGGTCCGGCGCTCACGGCACGTCACCCGACGACCACGACGGTCGACGTCACTGATTCGGCAGTGGCGCAACCACCTCGGTCAGCGCCAGGCCCTGCTCGCGACGTCGTAGACCATCCTGCGGTCGACCTGCTTCGGGACCGACTGGCCGAGCCGCCACGATTCGGACGTGGCGTGCAGATTGACAGTCACCGAGCCCGGCGTCGCGACGCCCAACTCGCCGATCCAATGCCGGCTCTCCTCGATCAGCCTCCGCACGGTCTCGACGTCGGGCGCCGTCACCTCCACCATCGTGGTGTCGACAAGCGCCGAGCCGACCAGCAAGGCCAGGAGCCGGCCGAGGACCGCCGCGGGTACCGCGCCGTCCGTCGTTTCGACAGCCACGTAGCAGTCGTCGTGCCCGGAGAACAGCAGGCGTGAGCCTGCCAGCGCGGGGAGGACCGGCTCGTCGTACGTGGCCGTTCCGATGACCACGATCATCTCGTCGACCCGTGCGGCGGAAGGCGTACCGGGCACGTCGACAAGTGTCAGCTCGTAGGGGTACCAGCCGGCCAGGAACCGGGGCAGCTGCTCCCAGCGGATCAGCAGGGCCTCTTCGCTGAGGCCGACGACCCCGGCCGCCAGCGCAGCGACCTGGTGCACCTCGAAGCTGACGCCCTGCTCCGCCGCGATCCGCGACGGCCGCCACTGCTGATACTCCTCATCCAGGAAGCTGTTGGTCTCCAGGCCGACAACCATGATGGTGTCGTTCCCGGCGAGCATGAGCACGTCGGCCAGCTCGGCGACCTTCGCCGCGGTCGCGGTCACCAACCAGGAGCCGCCTGTCTCGCGAACGCCGAAGCTCAACGGGAAGGGCGCGCGGTCCAGTCCCACGCTGTTCGCGGAGAACGCGCCATGAGGTCCGACCTCTACCGTCGCGGCACCGTCCCCGGCGATCGGGTAGCCGATCTCGGTGAGGTCCACCCGCAGGCCGGCGACGGTGAGCTGCGGATTCAGAGCCCTTGTCACGGTGTCGGTGAGCGGTCGATGGGCGACGATGTGCTCGACTGCCGCCCGGTCCACAGTCATCTCGTAGTAGCCGACGGCGAACTCGACGAAACGGTCGACGATGTCGTCGAACAGGATGTCGAGCAGCCCGGACCCGTCCGGGCCGTTGTCGTCGTACGGCCCGCTCGGTGGTGGGAAGGCGATGCCGTTCCCGGCGTGCCAGCGATCGTCCCCCGCCAGCCGCCACAGCACCGTCGTCGCGACGAGTTGCCCGTCCTCGTCGCAGAAGGCGGGTTCCGTCACCTGTGGAAGCAGCGCCTCCGGTACACCGTCGACCAGGCCCGGCCACAGCTCGTGGTCCGGATGACAGTACGGCGACATCGCCGACTCATGATCGAAGAGTCGGATGAAGGCGCCGTCGGCGGTGAACACGATGGCCCACTCGTCGCCGCTGCCGTTGCTCATCGACGCCGCCTCGTCCGGGCCCCAGTTCGAGGTGTAGGCGTAGTAGGGATCCCCGCCGTCGATGATGCGCTCGAGCACGGCCAACGCCTTGCAGCGCTGCCGCAGCCGGTCGATGTCAGGAAGTTTGACGGCGACGTCGTAGGCGGTCACCGGGTCACCCTAGTGAGGCGGCAGCACCCCGGTGTCGGGGGCGAGGACCCGGGTGAAGAACGTCAGGGTGTCGCGGATCAGCGGCTCCAGCGGCACTCCGGCGAAACAGTGGTCGGCCCCCTGCACCACCGACAGCTCGACCTCGGCACCCGCCACGGTCAACGCTGCGGCGAGTTCTTCGCTCTGCCCCACCGGTACGACCAGGTCCTGGTCGCCGTGGATCAGCAGCATGGGTGGGGCCTGGTCGGTCACGTAGGTGATCGGACTGGCCGCCCGGCCCAGCCCCGGGTTCTCGGCCAACGGGGCGCCGATCAGCAGTGACTCGGGCGAGTCCGCCGCGTCGTGGTCGATCGTTCCGGACGGGTGTGCCTGCGACTGCATGGTCGACAGGTTCGACGGCGCGTACCAGCAGACCGCCGCCCGGACGCCGGTGTCGTCCTGGTCGTCTCCGGTCAGCGCGAGCATCGAGGCCAGGTGCCCACCGGCCGACTCACCCCACACCCCGATCCGCTCGCGGTCCACCCCCACCGTGTCGCCGTGTCGGCGCAGCCAGCGCACCGCCGCCTTGACGTCGTCGAGTTGAGCGGGGAAGTGCGCCTCGCCGCTGAGCCGGTACTGCGCGGAGGCGACAGCGAATCCGGCGCGGATGGCGGCGGTGAAGGGATCGACTTCCATGAGCCAGTCCGCCGGGTGCTTGGGCGAGCCGAACAACCACGCGCCACCGTGGATCCACACCAGGACCGGGGCTGGTGTGGCGGCCCCGGCCGGCACGGCAAGGTCCAACGTCAGCGGGCGGAAGCCCGGGACCTCGTTGACGACGATGTCGCGGTGCTCGACCCGGTCGGTCCAACCTCGGGATGCCGCATCGATCATCAGGCCATCTTCGCACCGACGACCCCGCCGTACCCGTCATGGAAGCCGAGTTGATCACTGCTGCTTGTCTGGCGCGGCGGGGCGGGCGCGGACGTGCAACCGCTCCCCCTGCGGCCCGAAGAGGCTGATGGCTTCGGCGGTGCCGGGGCCGGGGTTGAAGAAGAGGTGCGGAATGCGGGTGTCGAACTCGGCAACCTCCCCCGGGGTCAGCGTCAGATCACGGTCGCCGAGCAGCAGGCGTAGCCGGCCGGAGAGCACGTAGAGCCACTCGTACCCCTCGTGGGCCTGCGGGATTCGGCCCCCGGCGGACGGGTCCGGCGGGAAGATCTGCTTGAACGCCTGGACACCGCCCGGTCGGCGGGTCAGCGGCAGGTACGTCACGCCGTGGATGACGATCGGTTTGGGGCGTACCCGGGGGTCGCCGGTGGCGGGGGCGTCGACCAGTTCGTCCAGCGCCACCTGGTAGGCCCTCGCCAGCGGGAGCAGTAACTCCAGGGTGGGGCGACGGCTACCGGACTCCAGCCGGGACAGGGTGCTCACCGAGATGCCGGTCAGGTCGGCGAGCTGGGTCAGCGTGGTCCCGCGTTGGTGACGTAGGGCACGCAGCCGGGGGCCGACGGCCGCCAGCGCGGCGCTGTCCTCGTTTGCCATAACGGCAAGGATAGTTGCCACCTTGCCGACGGCGACGGATGGTGGGCGCAGCCGACAGAGCAAGAGGGAGATATAGCCGTGGACGAGACATATGACGTGGTGGTGGTGGGTGGCGGTGCCGCAGGGCTCAGCGGGGCCCTCGCGCTGAGCCGGGCCCGACGGTCGGTGCTGGTGATCGACTCCGGTGAGCCGCGCAACGCGCCGGCCGACCGGATACACAACTACCTCGGCCGGGAGGGGACGCCGCCGGGCGAGTTGCTCGCGATCGGCCGGGCGGAGGTGGCCGGGTACGGCGGGCAGTTCCGCACCGGGCGGGTGGAGGCCGCGACCCGGGACGACGACGGGTTCCGGCTGAGCCTCGACGGCGGGGAATCGGTGCGGGCCCGCCGGCTGCTGGTGACCACCGGTCTGACCGACGAACTGCCCGACGTGCCCGGCCTGGCCCAGCGGTGGGGTCGCGACGTGCTGCACTGCCCGTACTGCCACGGCTGGGAGGTTCGGGACCGCCGGATCGGCGTCCTGGCGACCAGCCCGCTGAGCGTGCACCAGGCCGAGATGTGGCGACAGTGGAGCCCCAGCGTGCTGCTCCTACTGCACGAGTCCCCGGCGCTGGACGCGGAGACCGCCGAGCGGCTCGCCGCCCGCAGCATCGCGGTGGTGCCCGGTCCGGTCGCCGCGGTGGAGGTGACCGACGACGCGCTGACCGGCGTACGGCTCGCCGACGGCCGGGTGGTGGCGCTCGACGCGATCGTGGTGGCGACGCGGCTGACTCCCCGCGCCGACGTGCTGGTGGGGTTGGGTCTGGCCCCGGAGGAGGTGACGATGGGTGAGCACGTCATCGGTGCCCAGATCCCGACCGACGCCACCGGCGCGACAACCGTCCCGGGTGTGTGGGTGGCGGGCAACCTGGCCGACATCCGCAGTCAGGTGATCACGTCCGCCGCGGCCGGCCTGAACGCGGCGGCGGCGATCAACGCCGATCTCATCGCCGAGGAGACCCGCGACGCGGTGTCCGCGTACCGGCAGTTGGTGGCCACGACGTTCGAGGAGCCGGCGTGGGAGGAGCGCTACCAGTCCCGCCCCTCGGTCTGGAGTGGCCGGCCGAACCCGCAGCTGGTCGCCGAGGTCACCGACCTGGCCCCGGGGCGCGCCCTGGACGTGGGCAGCGGCGAGGGCGCCGACGCGGTGTGGTTGGCCGAGCGCGGCTGGCAGGTGACGGCGGTGGACATCTCCACCACGGCGTTGAGCCGGGCCGCCGCGCACGCCGAGGCCGCCGGAGTGGGTGATCGGATCGAGTTCACCCACGTCGACCTACGGGACAAGCCGCCCACCGAGGAGGCGTACGACCTGGTGTCCGCGCAGTTCATGCACCTGCCGCCGGCGGAGCGGCGGGAGTTGTTCGGCCGGCTGGCCGCGGCGGTGGCACCCGGTGGCGTCCTGCTGATCGTCGGGCACCACCCGTCCGATCTGTGGGGGTTGGCGCACCGGATGCACATGCCGGACGCGATGTACACCGCGCAGGAGGTGGCGGCCGATCTGGAGCCGGCCCACTGGGAGGTTCTGGCGGCGGAGGAACGTTCCCGCCTCGCCACCAACCAGAACGGCGAGGACATCACCCTCCATGACGCGGTCCTGGTGGCCCGCCGACGCTGACCTCGCGCGACCACGTCGCGCTACGGATCCCATGTTGACCTGCGTCGATCATGGAGTGGTGCTGGATGACAAAGGTGGTGGAGCATCACCTTTCCGGCACCACGAGCCCATGATCGGCGCGGGATCGGGGCAACGCGGGACGGCAACGCGAGAGGTGGTGGGGCAGGACTTCGCATGAGGTCCGCTCGGCGGTAGCGTTGCGCCACACTGACGGCCCGTGGGGCAGGCGACCGCCGACCCTGACGCCCCGATCGTACGGAGGATGGTGCATGTCCATCGGCGCTGAGCCGCACGCAGCACGCGACGATGCGGCCTCCCGGCCGAGCTTCGAGCTCGCCCTGCGCGGATACGACAAACGCCAGGTGGACCGGCACCTGGAGCAGCTGGACGGCCAGATCGCGATGCTGAGCGGGGAGCACGGGCGCTCCGCCGTCCGCGTCCGTGAACTGACCGCCGAGGTGCAGCGGCTGCGCGCCGAACTGGCCGAGCTTCAGGAGCAACCCGTGCAGGTGGACCGCGCTTCGTTCCATGACCTGGGCCCGATGGTCGGCGAGATCATGGCGCTCGCCGAGAAGCAGGCCGGCATCATCACCGAGTCGGCCACCGACCGGGCCAACGAGCTGCGCAGCGAGTCCGAGCGGATCCTCGCCGACACCCGTGAGCGGGCCGCGCAGGCACGCCAGGATCTGGCCGAGGAGCTGGCCGCCCGGCGGGCCGAGCAGGAGCAGGCGCACGAGGAACGGCGCACCCTGGCCGAGGCCGAATTGACAGCGATCCGCGAGCACGCCGAACAGTTGCGGGCCGACGGTGAGGCCGCGCACGAGCGCGCCCAGCACGAGGCCAAGCGGATCACCGAGCAGAGCGCGCAGCAGCTCAACCAGACCCGGGTCGCCGCCGACGCGCTGATGAAGTCGGCCCGTACCCAGATCCAGCAGGAACTCCAGTCGGCCCGCTCCAAGCACCAGCAGGAGATGGCCCAGTGGCAGGCCAACGTGGAGCGAGAGGTCAACGAACGGCGTACCGCCGCCGAGCAGGACATCGCCGAACAGCAGGCCGCCGCCGAGCAGGAGCTGGCCGAGGAGCGCAGCGCGACCGAGCAGCAGATCGCCGCGCTGCTGGCCGAGGCGCAGCAGCACGTGACCGAGCTGCGCAACCGCGCCGACGAGCAGGCCGCCAGCCACCAGCAGCAGCTCGCCGCCCTGCAGAAGGAGCTTGAGGAGCGCCAGCAGGAGGCCGCCGAGCTGAACGCCGAGCTGAACACCGGCCGCCAGCAGCTCGCCGAGATCCGCCAGGAGGGCGAGACGCTGGAGAACGAGCTGTCCAGGATGCAGCAGCGACTCAGCGAGGTCCGTCGGGACCTGACCGCCGAAAGTGCCCGGTTGGACGAGGCCCGGCGGGCCGGGGACTCCGCCGAGCGGCACGCCAAGGAGGTCCGCGCCCGCGTACAGCGGGAGGCGAAGCGGGTGGCCGACCTCGCCGCCGCCGCGGTCATGGCGGCGGCAGCCGGCGGCACGGAGACCGCTGAGTACCCGATGGTGGGTTCCCGCTCCAGCGCCGACCGGCTCGCCCCGGAGCGGGTAGGCGTCGAGCGGCTCAACGTCGACCGCGTCGGTGGCGACCGGCACCCCGCGGAGCGACCCACAGTGGACGACGCGGACGCCGATCGTGCCACCACCGACCGCGCCCCGCTCAACGCCGCACCTGCCGACCGGAGCCCGGTCGAGAACGGCTACGCCGACCTGACCCCTGTGGAACAGGGCAATGGCGACCGGGCCCCGGCGGAGCAGGCGAACGACGAGCATGCGGACGCACCGGCGGTGGCGGACGAGTCGACGACGTCCGAACGTACGGCGGCCCGGGAGGTCAGCGTCGACGACGCCGAGCGGACCTTCCCTCGGCACATCGGCACGGACGCACCGACGCCCGTACCGTTCCTGGCCTTCGGGCAGCCGGTCAGCGAGAACGGCGCCGCCCGGCACTGACCCCAGCCGCGGTTGCACCCGGGCCCGCAGCGGATCCGCACGGGCCCGGGCCGGGCGGCCGGTCGTCGGTCGATGACCAGGCCACTCAAGAGGGCGACTGGGCTGACCGGTCGAGGTACCTCCGCAACTCGGCGACCTCATCGTCGGTGAGGACGGGCGCGAAATCGAGGTGCTCGCTGGGATGGACGGCTGTGCCGGAGCCGGCCACGGTGACGAACCAGGCGCCCTCGTGGCCGAACCAGTGCGCCTGTCCGGCCGCTCCGAGGTCGACGGCGTCGTCCGGCGCGGCGGACTCACCCGCCGAGACGATTCGCACCCACTGCCCGTCGCGCCCATACGGCGGCTGAGGGATCGCCAAGTCCAGGTGATCCTCGGCGATTCGTTCCGTCGGCACACCGAACAGGCGGGCGGCACCCTCGCGTGCCACCGTGCGCACCTCCCTCAGGCTGCCGGTGACGCCGACCAGCACCTCCCCCTCGGGTCCTTCGACCA
Organism: Micromonospora noduli; assembly: GCF_003264365.1. GTDB lineage: Bacteria > Actinomycetota > Actinomycetes > Mycobacteriales > Micromonosporaceae > Micromonospora > Micromonospora noduli. The sequence goes on along the minus strand of NZ_PYAK01000054.1, from coordinate 26,711 downwards.
GCACTGCGTTCGAGCGATCAGGCTCATGGCGGACCCGTGCACGGAACCGCAGCGGGAGTTCAGGCATCCAGCAATGATCCCTCACCGGGCTCGCCACGGCGGCACGGCGATCTACTTCTCATGAACCGATCATGGTGCGGGCGATTCTGCGTGGAACCGGGTCGCCGTAGCCGGTTGAGCTGGCAGGCTGGGCTGGCCGCCGCGCACCAGCGGTGGCCGCCGGCCCGGCCGGTGACCGAGAGGAGCGCCCGGTGACCGACCAACCGGAGGAGTTCGACCTGCTCGTCGTCGGTGGCGGCAAGGCCGGCAAAACGTTGAGCATGGACGTCGCCCGATCCGGTCAGCGGGTCGCCATGGTCGAGCGCAGCATGATCGGCGGCAGCTGCATCAACGTCGCGTGCATCCCGACGAAGGCGCTGGTGACCAGCGCGCGGGCCGCCCGCCAGCTGCGGGACGCGTCGGCGCTCGGCCTGACGGTGGAGGGCGGTCGGGTCGACATCGACCTGTTGCGCGCGCACAAGCAGGACGTGGTCGAGGGGATGGTCGCCGCCAACCGGCAGCAGTTCCTCGACTCCGGTCTGCACCTGGTGATCGGCGAGGCCCAGTTCGTCGGCCCACGAACCGTACGGGTGGCACTCGCCGACGGCGGCGAGCGACTGCTGCGCGGCAGCGACGTGGTGATCAACACGGGCACCCGCCCCCATCTGCCGTCGGTGCCCGGGATGGCCGAGGCCGGGGTGCTCACCAGCGACGAGTTGCTGCACCTGGACCGGCTGCCGGCCCGGCTGGTGGTGCTCGGCGGCGGCACCGTCGGGGTGGAGTTCGCGCAGATGTTCGCGCTGTTCGGCAGCGCGGTGACGGTGGTCGAGGGTGGTCCACGGCTGCTCACCCGCGAGGACCCCGACATCAGCGACGCGGTGATGCGCGTCTTCCTCGATGATGGCATCGACGTACGGGTGGGTGTCGCCGTCGCGCGGGTCGACCGGGAGGCCGACGGCTCGCTGCGGGTGACGCTGGACGACGGCAGCGCGGTGATCGGGGACGACGTGCTGGTGGCGGCCGGCCGGGAACCGGTCACCGACGGGCTCGGCCTGGACGTGGCCGGCGTACGGCTCAGCGAGCGGGGCTTCGTGGAGGTCGACGAGCACCTGTGCACCAGCGCCGAGCGCACCTGGGCGGCCGGGGACGTCGCCGGCAGCCCGCAGTTCACCCACGTCTCGTTGGACGACTACCGGATCATTCGGGCGAACCTCGCCGGAGGCCAGCGCAGCACCGCCGACCGGTTGATCCCGTACACCGTCTTCACCACCCCCGAGCTGGCGCGAGTCGGGCTGACCGAGACCGAGGCGCGCCGCGCCGGGTACGACATCCAGGTCGCCCACCTGCCGGTCGCCGCCATCCCCCGCGCACGCACCCTGCGCCAGACTCAGGGCATGTGGAAGGCGGTCATCGACACCAGCACCGACCGGATCCTCGGTGCGTCGTTGCTCGGCGCCGAGGCCGGTGAGGTGATCACCTCGGTGCAGCTGGCCATGCTCGCCGGGATGCCGTGGACCGCACTGCGGGACGCGGTCATCACCCACCCGACCATGACCGAGGGTCTCAACCTGCTCTTCGCCTCGCTGGAGTCCCGCCCGGTCCGCTGAGCGCGCAGGGCCCGCCCAGGCGACCGCTATCCGGCGATCTCGTCGCGTACCCGTTGTTGGAAGGCGCGGGCCTGGGCCCCGGTGGGCGGCGGCCCACCGTGGCGTGCGGCGACCGCCAGACGGATCACCTCGGCCCGGTCGCCGGCATCGATCAGCCGCTGACCGGCGGCCACCTTCGCCAACCAGACGCCGTCGCGGTGGCGCACCAGCGACCGGCAGGCGCCGAGCACGGCGTCCTCGGTGCCGGGCGCGGGCTGGTCGTCCGGCGGTGTGGGCAGGGCGAGCCACCAGGACAGCGCCTCGATGAGCAGTCGGCGCAGGTCGGCCGGGGCGAGGTCGGCGAAGGCCTCCCCCGCCGGCGGGCCGAGCAGTGGGAGTCCACTCTGGTGCAGGATGCTGCGATCGAGGCCGTACCAGAATCGGCCGTCGGCGGCCGGGCGGTCGGCGGGGTCGAGGGTGCGCCGGAACGGCATGCCGGCCCCGGTGTTCAGTTCGACCTCGAAGCCGGGCTCCGGGGTGCCGGAGGCGGCGACCGCCCGGTCGTAGACGACCAACTCCAGTCCGCGCGCGGGGCAGGGCAGCGCCTCGTGCCGCAGCCGGGCGACCAACGTCCGTTTGGCGGCCTCGGTGAGCGGTCCGGCGCTGAGCAGCGCCACGTCCACGTCGCTGCGACCGGGCTGGTACGCCCCGAGCCCCACCGAGCCGGCCGCGTACGCGCCGACCAGTTCGGCGCCGAGCACGTCGCTGGCGGTGCTGACGAGGTCATCGAGGTAGCGCTGAAGATCGGAGTGCACGGGCCATCATGACGCACGGGTCGGCACCCGGGCGGGGCTACCCCGCGTAGAGCAGCAGCAGACCGGCGACGGTGTAGGCGACCATCAGTGCCAGCAGGGGTAGTTGGCCGGCCACCGCCCGGGCCCGGGGGAACAGGTACAGGGCGCGGTCGTGGGCCAGCAGCGTGCCGAGCAGGTGCCCGAGGATGATGACGGTGATCTGGAGGGTCGCCACCCCGGAGGGCGTGATCAGCGTGGTCTGTGGTTCCCAGTCGACGGTGCCGAGCCAGTTGGCGCCGGTGCCCAGGGGGTCGGAGAGCAACGCGACGGTGCGCTGGCCCTCCAGGATCAGCAGCGAGTAGTAGTGCGCGACCACGTACCCCACCGCGATCGGCACGATGGAGTGGGCGATCTCGCCCGGCACCCCCCGGGCCTCGGCGGCGTCGGCGCGACCGATGCGCGCCGCGGCACCGGTGGCGGCAAGGTAGGCCACCGCGACGGCGGCGATGACGAGGCTCAGGCCGGCGCTGCCGGTGACCGCCGGGTGCAGGCCGTTCTCCTGGCTGAAGCGCAACCAGCCCGGCGCGTTGGAGAGGCTGTCGTACATTGTCGAGCCGAGCAGCACGATCACCACGGCGACCAGCCCGGGGCGGGGTCGCAGGCCGGCGATCCCGTCGAGCGGGTTGCGCCAGACCAGCACGCCGTCGGCGGCCCGGCCGAGCGGGGCGAGCTGACCGATCACTGTGCTGTACGCCTCGAACGGGTCGGCGTGGTCGAACCAGCCGGCGCCGAACAGCACCGCGCCGGCGAGCAGGACCACCGCGTACCCGGCCAGCCAGGCGGTGATGACCGGCAGGGTGGCCCGGTCGGGGGCGACCAGTTCCAGCCAGACGAACCCGAACAGGGTGGCGGCGGCCGGCCACCAACCGACGCTGTCCGGCAGCTCACGAAGCCCACGGTTCGGGTCGCGCCGCGCCGCCAGCGCCGCGAGCAGGTGCACCGTACGCAGCGGGTTGACCGCCCGCCAGATCGGGCCGAGCAGCAGCGACAGCGGGGCCAGCCCGACCCAGAGCAGCACATAGAGCGCGCCGGCGGTCGGGTTGTCCGCGGTGTCCGGCCCGCCCAGCAGGCCGAGGCAGAACCAGGCGGTGGCGAGCAGGCCGAGCCCGCGCAGCGCCCACCGGAACGCGGGCGCGTCGACGAGTCGGGCGAGCCACCGCGGCACCGGGCGACCGCCGGTGGCGTCCCGGTCGAGCCGGGGTTCGCGCCAGAGCAGGCCCAGTGCCACGAACGTGACGACGAGGGTCAGCGCTGCGGCGACGACAAGCTGCGGCAGTGTGATCGGCAGGTCCTGGCGGCCGCCGACGCCGTGTGCCAGCAGCGTGGGAGCGGCTGTCATGTCGTTCAGCGGACGACGAGCTGGAAGAGCACCAGCTCGGACTCGTGCGTCTCCACCTCGAACAGCCCGGTCTTGTCGGCGCGGAACTCCACCGAGCCGGGCGTGCCGGCCGGCAGCCGGGCGCCCAGGTCGTAGCCGTGCACGTGCAGTTCGTCGGCCACGTCGGAGGTGACGGTGATCCGGACCAGCTGGCCCTTACTGACGGTGACCCGTCCGGTCGGCGGATCGACCCGCTTCTTCACGATCGTGACGGTGATCTGTTGGTCCACCGCGGTGGTGCTGGCGGAGGCGCTGGGCGTGCTGGTGGCCGTCGGGGTCGGCGCGGTGGGGGTGACGCTCGACGGGGCCGCGGACGTCGGCGCCGTCGAGGGGGTGGCCACCGAGGGGTCGTCGTCCTGCCCGCAACCGGCGAGGAGCAGGGCGGCGAGGGCGGCGACGGTTCGGGCGGCGGGGGTACGGACGAACACGGGCGGACTCCGAACGACGCGAGGGGGACGGGTGTCGGGTTGATCGTCGGGGAGGAGAACTCTACGTCTTGTTCGGTGCCGGGGAAATGACCATGATGAACGAATGCGATCGAAGCTGGTCACTGTGCGTAAGGTCCTGAGCCGTGTCGTGGCGGCGCTGGCGGCGACAGTGGTGGTGTCGTTGCTGCTGCCGGTCGCCCCGGCGTCCGCGCACGGCCAACTGGCGACCTCCACGCCGTTGAAGGGCACTGTCGTACGCGAGCCGCTGACCCAGTTGGCGTTGTACTTCACCGAGAAGCCGGCGTCGAACGCGCACTTCGCCATCAGCGGTCCGGACGGGTCGCGAGTGGACAACGGCTGGTCCTACGGTGAGCCGAAGCGACTGGACAAGCCGGTCACCGAGTACTTCATGGTCAACGGCGTGTTCGAGCCACGGCTGTACCACACCGGCTTCCCGGCCATGGTTACCGTCGCGCACTGGCCCGCGAAGGGCCGCTACACCGCCAGCTACCTCTCGGTCGCCTCCGACGGTGAGGCGGTGCGGGGCGAGGTGACCTTCGACTACCAGGGCCCGGGCACGCCGGCCCCGGCCGGCTGGTCGGCACCCACGGCGGGGCCGGATCCGGCGCTGCTCGCCCAGGCCGAGGGCGAGGGATCGAGCCCTGGGGCCACCGGCAGCCCGGTCGCCCCCACCGGCACTGCGGTGGACGACCCGGCCGGCGCCACTCAGGAGCAACGCGACGGCGGGTTCCCGGCCTGGCTGATCCCGGCCCTGATCGTCGTCGTGGTCTCGGCGATCGTGCTGGTGGCGGCCCGCCGTCGACCCGCGGCGCGCGGAGCCTCCACTGCGGATCGCCGTTCCGTCGGCGGCGCGGGCCGGGGCGGAGCCGCAACCCGCAAGCCCGCCAACCCGACCCGGAAGAGCGGCAATCGGGCCGGTGGTCCGGCGCGGCGTGGAAGGCGGTAGACCGTCGCAATAGCCGGGCATTCTTCGCGTACCCTCGCGAACTTTCGCACGGACATTGGAAACTTTTGATGTATCGAGGCGAAGCCATGGACAGTCCAATCGAAACACCTTAATGTTCCGAGCCATCCACCCGGTGTTTCCGCAACGTCACTCGTCGGCGTCGAGGACGTTACGGAGCCGGGGCCGACGGTCATCCTCACCGCTGCTCCACGCCGGCCGTCGGACACTCCACTGCCTCCTGGAGGAACGATGGGCACACGCCTGCTACGCCGACTCCACCATCCCGTCCTGGGTGCGCTGGCACTCGTCCTCGCCGCCGGTCTCTGGGCCGTCCCCGCCAACGCCGCCCCCGCGCAGGAACCGGGCGTCACCCTGCGCGTCTTCGACGTGCAGGTGCCGCTGTCCGAGCTGTGCACGCTCAAGCCCGCCCAGACCCCGAACGTGGACAAGCTGATGTCCACCATCAACTGGACCTCGGCGGCCGACTTCGGCTTCGAGGACAACTTCGTCTCGCAGGTGCTGGGCAACATCACCACCACCCAGGCCGGCAGCTACACCTTCCGGCTCAGCAGCGACGACGGCTCCAAGCTGTCGATCGACAACGCCGTGGTGATCAACCATGACGGCCTGCACGGCGCGACCCCGCCGAAAGAGGGCACCGTCACCCTCACCGCCGGCCTACACCCGCTGCGCATCGACCACTTCGAGCGTGGGGGCGGGCAGCAGATCACCCTGGAGTGGAAGACTCCCGGATCGTCGACCTTCGTGGTCGTACCGAACTCGGCGCTGAGCACCGACGCCGGCGTGGTCCGGGTGACCGCACCCGGACGCAAGGAGTGCGAGGGTGTCTCCGACACCCCCGGTGACGGCCTGCCGCTGACCGGCGTGCACCCCGGCTACACACTGACCAACCTGCGGCCCAGCGGCTTCCAGCCGAAGGTCACCGGCATGGACTGGCTGGCCGACGGCCGGCTGGTCATCAGCACCTGGGGCGGCAGCGACCAGTCCGGCACCTCCCAGGACGGCGAGGTCTGGATCCTCGGCAACACCGGCGGGTCGACAACCCCGGGCAACGTGACCACCAAGAAGATCGCCGGCGGCCTCAAGGAACCGATGGGGCTCAAGGTCGTCGACGGGGTGGTCTACGTGACCGAGAAGCAGCGGTTGACCCGGCTGGTGAACACCGGCGGTGACGAGGTGGCCGAGCGTCTGGAGACCGTCGCCACCTGGCCGTACGGCGGCAACTTCCACGAGTTCGCCTTCGGCCTGCTCTACCAGGACGGGTTCTTCTATCTGAACCTGTCGGTGTCGATCAACTCCGGCGGCGCCACCACCAACCCGCAGCCCGCCACCAACCGGGGCACCACCCTCAAGGTCAACAAGGACACCGGCGCGGTCAGCTACGTCGCCGGCGGTCTGCGTACGCCACACGGCATCGGCTGGGGCCCGGAGGGCGGCATCTTCGTCACCGACAACCAGGGCGGCTGGCTGCCCTCGTCGAAGCTGGTGCACGTCAAGCAGGGCCGGTTCTTCAACCACTTCACGAACCCCGCGGGTCCGTTCGACACCGCTCCGGTCACGCAGCCGGTGCTCTGGATGCCGCAGAACGAGATCGCCAACTCGCCCAGCACTCCGCTCTACCTGCCCAGCGGTCGCTACGCCGGCCAGTTCGTCATCGGTGACGTGACCTACGGCGGCCTGCAACGGGCGAATGTGGAGAAGGTCAACGGCGAGTACCAGGGCGCGCTGTTCCGACTCACCCAGGGCCTGGAGGCGGGCGTCTCCGAGGTCAACGTCGGCCCGGACGGCGCGATCTACGTCGGCGGGCTCGGCGCGGGCGGCAACTGGGGCCAGACCGGCAAACTGTCGTACGGCCTGCAGAAGCTCACCCCGAACACCGCCACCACGTTCGAGATGCTCGCGATGCGCGCCACCACGACCGGCTTCGAGGTGGAGTACACCCAGCCGGTGTCGACGGCGACCGCCACCGACCTGGCCGCGCGTTACAAGCTCAAGCAGTGGCGGTACGTGGCGACGTCGAACTACGGCGGTCCGAAGATCGACGAGGAGACCCTGACCGTCACCTCGGCCACCCTCTCGGCGGACGGCAAGAAGGTCAGCCTCACGGTGCCCGGTCGCAAGGCCGGCAGGGTGGTGCACCTGCGCTCACCGCGCCCCTTCACCTCCACCAGCGGCCAGTCCCTGTGGAGCACCGAGGCGTGGTACACGCTCAACTCGATCCCGGGCAGTCCCCCGCCGCCCACCGGCGGCACCATCACCGGCGTCGGTGGCAAGTGCCTGGACGTCGACAACGCGGGCACCGCCGACGGCACGAAGATCCAGCTCTGGACCTGCAACGGCACCACCGCGCAGTCGTGGACGCGGGTCGGCGACACGTACCGGGTGCTCGGCAAGTGCCTGGACATCGACAACGGCGGCACCGCGAACGGTACGAAGGTCCAGCTCTGGACCTGCAACGGCACCGGCGCGCAGGTCTGGCAGCCGCAGGCCGACGGGTCGATCCGCAACCCGCAGTCCGGCAAGATCATGGAGGCCGCCGGTGGTAACACCGGCGACGGCACCCAGATCCAACTCGGCACGTACGCGGGCGGCGCCCACCAGAAGTGGGTGGTCAGTAGCGGGGTAACCGGCTGACAGTCGCCGAAGGGGCGTGGTCTGACCGGCGGGTCGGGCCACGCCCTCGGTGTGGGTCAGGGGCCCTGCGGCAGCGGCTGCGCCAGTGCCCGCAGGTCCGTCGGGAGTTGGGCCAGGGCGTCCTCGAACTCCCGGTGCCCGACCACCCGGTGCATCGTCTGGAGCACCGCGCGGGTGCCCCGCTCTGCAGCCGGACGGTCGATCCCGGCGCGGTCGGCCACCCGGCCCAGGAACTCGTCGTAGCCGAACGTTTCCGGCGGCTCCGCTGCCTTGACCAGCAGCGGGCTCAGCTCGTCGGCCAGGTGGGGGGCCAGAGCACCCGCCTCCCCACCGCTGAGCCGCTCGGTGAGAGTCCGCAGGACCGCCTCGGTGAGCGAACGCGCCTGCTCCGGCGGGAGACCCGCCCGTGCCGCAACCTTCTCGACGAACGCCAGCTCGGCCATCCCCCCGCCCTTCGCCTTCGGAAACGCGTGGCTACCCGGGCCCACCGGCAGCAAACCCGGCAGCGGCCGCGGGATGGTTCTGCTGGTTGCTCCGCGCGGCGCCGTCCGCTTCTCGTACCGTGAGGTCGGACCGGGAACCCGACGGCTGCCCGACGGCGGCCCGTGCCGCAGGAGGAGCAGATGGCCCTCGACCTGCCCGACGTGATCGACCGGTACTTCCGGGCCGTCAACGACCGGGACCTGGACGCCTTCGTCGCCTGCTTCGCGGACACCGCGAGCGTCGCCGACGAGGACAAGCTGTACGACGGGCGGGCCTCGATCCGCGCCTGGCGACAGAAGACGATGGACGCCTACTCGTACACCGCCGAGCCGGTCCGGGTCACGTCGCAGGCGGGCGACTCGTACCTGGCCGTCACCCGGGTGTCCGGCGACTTCCCCGGCAGCCCGATCGAGCTGCGGTACCGGTTCACGCTGCGCGACGGGCTCATCGGCGCCCTGGACATCCGCCCCTGACGCCGAGTTCCGCTGCCGGGCTGCGAGGCTGGTCGGGCCCGCCCGCAGGTGATCAACCGCCGAACGGACGAGACAGGCAAGAGGGCAGTGGGTGACATGATGTGGCGGCAACAGCTGTCGCTACGAGAAGGGTTCCGGCTGCCCGATGGCGCACTTCGAGGTTCGCACGCCCACGACACCCGCGCGGAACGCGGTGCCGCTGGCCGGGCAGCCGCACCGGACGGGCTGATGCCCGGCGAGCGACGGGAGACCGTGGCCGAGCAGAGTGTCGCCACCCACGCCGCGGACAGCATGGCCTATCAGGTCGCGACCGACATACGAGCGCTGCGCGCGTTCGTCAGCGCCGGGGCACTGGCCCGTGGCTTGTCGGCCGAGCGGGTGGAGCTGTTGACGCTGGCGGTCAGCGAGCTGGCCACCAACACGTTGCAGCACACCACCGGCGGCGGCTGGGTACGGCTCTGGGCCGAGCCGGGTCAGCTGTTCTGCGACGTGGTCGACCAGGGTCCGACGCGGGCGTTCGGCCGGAGCATGCCGGCCGCCGACTCGGTACGGGGTCGCGGGCTGGCGATCGTGGAGCAGATCTGTGACGAGGTCGCGGTGCTCACCAGCCCCGGGGAGACCGTCGTACGGATTCGCCTGAGTCTGTGAACGTCAGCGGCGATCCCCACCCGCCCGGGCCAGGTTGGCTGCCACAATGCGGACAGCCCGCGCCGACGGTGGCACCGGGTCGGACCCGAACGGGAGGACGCCACGATGCCGGACAGCGCACGCGAGGCCGAGCTGCTCGACGCCGAGCGCACCCTGCAGGCCGCCCAACGGGCCGGCGACGTCGCCGCCCTCGATCAGCTGCTGGTCGACCAACTGATCGCCATCGGTCCGGACGGGCGTACCCACAGCAAGCAGGACGACCTGGCCGCCCACCGGGACCGCCGCTCGGTCGTTGAGGAGTTGGTGGAGGAGGAGCTGGACCTGCTCGTGGTCGGCGCGACGGGGGTGACGTTCTTCCTGGGCCGGGTGTCCGGGGTCTTCGAGGGAGCGCCGTTCGCTGCGCGGCTGCGCTACACCCGGACGTGGGTCCACGACGACCCACACGGCTGGCGGGTCCTGGCCGCACACATCAGCCCGGTCTGACTCAGCTGCCCTCCTCGTCGTCCTCGTCGAGCAGACCCTGCTCGTCGAGGAACGCGAACCACCGGTCGTCGGCGGGGGTCAGGTCGGCGTAGCCCGGCCCGAGCAGGTAGTAGTCCACGAAGGATTCCACGTCGGGGGCAAGCTCCTCGAACGCGTCGGACATGAACCACTCGGTGCCGGTGGGTGGGAAGTACCAGATCGCTCCCGTGCCACGGTCCATGAAGATCGGCTCGTCGCTGCGGACGCCGACCACCAGCCAGCCCGCCCGGTCCTGGGGAATGGACGAGAAGTCCGGCGCGTAGTCCAGGTGGTACTGCACCCCCGCGAGGGTCGACGAGGACGCCAACTCGACCCGACCCGCCCGCAGCCCGTCGGCCACCAGCAGGAGGTCCCGCAGGTCGGCAGGGAGCCCCGCCGGTACGGCGTCGATGGCCGCCCCCTCACCGAACTCGGCGTAGGCCAGGCTGTCCGGCAGATCGGCCAGCTCAGCCCGCAGCTCCTCGATGAGCTGCCGCAGCTCGAGGTTCAACGCACCACCTCCGTTCGGATGAGGTCCCGTCCGGCATTGCCCCCGGCTGCCCGGAGACCTGCGAGCCGATGCGCGGTTTGGTTCTACCACGCACCAGCTCGCCGGAGCGTCACCTCGCCGAATCCGCCAGCCGGGCCGTTACCACCAGCTCGTCGAGCTGAGTCGACCCGGCGGGTTGCTCCGGCAGCCGGCTGTGGTGCTGCGCCTCGTCGAGTCGCGACGCCAGCTCGGCCAGGTCCCGGCCGAGGACCGGGCCCGCGACCAGGCCGTTCAACCCACCGTGTTCAACGGACCGCTTCGCCGCGATCAGCTCAGGAAGGTACGCCGGCGCCGCCTCGGCGAGCAGCAGGCTCGGCAGGTGTGCCAGCATCCGGCCGGTGCGCATCAGGTGCACGCCGGTGAGCAGCGCCCGGAAGGCGTAGAGCAGTGGTTTCAGCTCGCCGGTCGTGTCGAACAGCCGCCGCTGGGTGGCGGCGAAGCCGCGGTAGTGGTGCGCGTGGTGCCGGGTCAGCACCAGCGGTGCCCGCTCGACCAGCGCAGCGTGCACCGTCGTGGTGTGGACCACCAGTGATGACAGCAGCTGTTCGAGCACGTAGCCGTTGCGCCGCAGCATCAGCCGCACGAACTTGCGCAGGTCGTGGGTGACCAGGTCCAGCTCCACGCCGTCGCGGTCGGTCATGACCGTACGGGTCTCGGTCGGCTGCGCCAGCCCGATCAGGTCCTCGACCGGAAGCAGATGGGCGCCGCGCAGGTCGACGTCCGAGTCGGTGGACGGGAACCCGTACAGGTGGGCGCCGGAGACGGTGGCGAACACCAGCGGGTGCGGCTGCTCGGCGACGATGGCGGTCAGGTCGACGCCGACCGGCAGACCTGCGGCCTCCCAGGCCGTCACGCGGAGCACCGCACGGAGCGTTCTCGGACCGAGATCAACCACTGCTCGACCCTTGCCTCGTCGGGCTGGTCGGGTAACGGACTGGTGGCCAGGTCCGCGGTCATCCGGCTCACCAGCCGGTCGTGCCAGGCGACGATCTCGAGCCAGGGCACCTCACCCGCCTTGACCGCCAGCAGACGGTCCCGGTCCGCGCCCACGTCCAGCACCAGGCGACCGGTGCGGACCAGGTCACCCCCGGCGGTCAGCAGCCGGATCAGGTGCATCACGTGCCGCCACGCTGGAACGCCGGTGCGGGCGATCCCGCGCTCGGCCTTTCCGAACTGGGCGGTGGCGTACCGCAGATAGGTGTCGGCCACCCGTCGGGACAGGAAGGCCGGCGTGAGCGCCCGGAGTTCCGCGCCCAGCGGGGTGCACGTCTCGACCAGCGGAGAGTGCAGCACCTCCAGGACCGTGGGATTCGCCGCCAACCCGAGTGTGCAGACCCGTTCCACCTCCCACCGCATCTGCTCGTCAAGCGGCCCGTCATGGTGGCGTGCAGGTTTCCGCAGCCCCCAGAACGCCGAGGCCGGCAGGGCGTACACCCCACGGCGGTCGGTGTCCGATGCCGCGCTGGACAGCCCGAACGCGCGGGAACCGACGACCACCTGCAAGATCGTGTGGTCGTCGACCAGCTGATCCGTCAGCGTGTGCTCCACTGCCGCCGCCTCCCCCGAGCGTTGCGCCGACCGCCCAGGCGGCCATTGTCCGGTGCACACCATGCCGGTCCGGGAGTCCGACGTCGAGCCTTTTCCTCAGCTCACGACGGCGTCGATCGCGCCGACGCGCAGGGTGCCGTCGTTGAGGGGCGTGCAGCGGATGCCGCCGGTAGTGCGCAGCGCCTTCCACGTCCCCGGGCCGACGGTGACGTCCATCCAGGCGCACGGTCGGGCCGCCCGGTTGACCCGCAGGCTGACCGGGCCGTCGCCGGAGTCCAGCACCAGCACTCTGCCGATCAGCTCGTCCACGGCGATCCCGGTGGTGAGGATGTTGCGCCGCACCTCGGTCAGGCCGATGCCGACCGGCAGCGACTCCTGGGCGATGACGGTGACGCTGGCGTCGCGGTGTGCCTGCTGGCCGAAGTACCGGTCGCCGACGATGCCGAGGCCGGCGCGGATCCGGACGGCGTCGACCAGCTCACCGGGCGGGGCCGGGGCGGGGCCGTCGGCGGGCCGACCCAGGAAGCGGTGCACGGGCGAGGCCAGCAACTCGACGATCTCCGGCATGGCAGGAAGTCTACGAACCGGACCGGCCCCGCCGGGGCAGGTCGACGGATGACGCGGTGGGGACGCCGGTATGAACGCCGTCGTCCCCACCGCGCCCCCGGTTCAGGCCGGTGTTCCGGTGACGGTCAGGTTGCGCAGTCGGCCCACGTTGTCGAACGAGCCGAAGCCGACCCGTCCTGAGCCGAACGTGGTGTCCTTCGCGGTCAGCAGCGGGTCCCGATGCCCGTCGACGTAGACGGCGATCTCGCCGGTGGCCGGCAGGTGCACCACCCGGACGCGGTGCCACCTGGCATCGGTGATCGCCGGGTTGGCGCCCCGGGAGCGGCCGTTCCACTGGTGGTCGATGCGCTCCCGGTCGGCGTTGTCCACCTTGAAGATGCCGTTGTGCGGATAGATCGTGTTGTCGGTGGAGAGGTGGGCGTAGTAGAACTCGGTGTCCGAGCGCCAGCCGAAGACGATGATCACGTCCCGGTTGGTGACCTCCACTGGTGTGTCGAGTCGTACCTGGGCGTCGACCTGCACCGACGACCACGCCGGGCCGTTTGTCAGCACGGCGTACTCGAAGGGCCGGCGCGGGCCCGGCCGGCTCTCTCCGGCCTCGGCCAGGATGACCTGGTCATGTGTGAACTGCCACTTCGCCGGCGTCACCGGCGACCAGTTCGCGGCTCCGGCGGTGCGGCGGACTGTGACGTCCCCGACGTCACCGCTGGCGAACTCCCGGGTACCGGTCACCTTCCAGACCTTTCCGTTGGCCTTCGCGACGACGTAGAGCTCACCGGCGGCGTCGGTGCCGAAACGCAGGTCCACCCGGTTGGGGTCACCGGGCGCGCCCGGCGCGGACAGGTCGCGCATCCGGACCGGGGTGCCGGCCGTGTCGAAGAGCGCGAGCTGGTGGATGGTGGCCAACCCTCGGCCCCGGCGCATCTCATTGGCCTCGGTGTAGAGCACCCGGCCGTCGACCAGGTCGCCGAAGACGTACTTGCCGCGCAGCGCGGGCAGCGCCCGCCCCCGGTAGACGAAGCCGCCGGCCACCGCGACACCGACGTCGTCGGTGCAGTTCCAACCGGCGGCGGGGTCGTGGTCGTACGCGGCGACCGGGTAGGTGTAGCCGTACCTGTCGTCGTCGGCGGGCAGCGGGAGCAGCCGGTCGCACGGGCTGGTGGCGGTCTTGTCGAAGACGAAGGAGCCCTCGCGCTCGCTCCAGCCGAAGTTGTCCCCGGCGCGGACCTCGTAGATGGCCTCGACGGCGTGTTCACCGATGTGCCCGAGGTACATCCGGCCGGTCGCGCGGTCCCAGCTGAACCGGTGCGGGTCCCGGAAACCCACTGCGTAGAGCTCGCCGAGCGCGCCGGCCCGGCCGACGAACGGGTTCCTCGCTGGGATGCCGTAGCGCCCGTTGGCGGAGTTGGTGCCCCGGGGGTCGATCCGCAGCAGCTTGCCGTGCGGCAGGGCAAGGTTCTGCGGGTCGGTGTTGCGCGCCCCCTGGCCACCGTCGCCGACGGCGAGGTACAGCAGGCCGTAGTCGCGGTCGTGGCGCTTGGCCGTCGGGTTGAAGTTGATCTCCTGGATGCCGTGTACCTGGCCGCCGAAGCCGATGCGCAGCACTTCCCGGTGCGTACCGGCGAAGGTGGCGGCGGCCGGATCCGTCGCCGTCCACTCGGTGATGACACCGTGGAAGAGCGTGTTGGGCTGGGCGTAGTCCGGAACGGCGGTCGTCGTCGACGCCAACTCGGTGTGGATGGTGTAGAACCGGCCGTTCACCCCGAACTCCGGGTGGAACGCCACGTACCCGAAGCCCTGGCCGAGCCCACGACCGGAGAAGAACCGCGGCGCGAACGTAGCGGCCACGTCCAGGTAGACGTGCGGCACGCCGCCCTCGACCAGGTAGAGGCTGCCGTTGAGGTCGGGCACCGCCCGCCGGCCGGAGCCGTCGGGCACCTCCATGATGGTGTTGATCCGCGCGGTACGCATGAGCCGCGCGTCTGTCGGCGCCGGCGTGGGGTACGACTGCGGGAAGCTGGCGTACTCGCTGAGGACCAGCCCCAGTCGGGACTGGACCGGCATCTCGGGGATCGGGTCGTAGACCGCGTCGGCGGCGCGCGCGGGTGTGGCGACCAGGGTGGACAGGATCAGCACGAGGGCGGTGAGGCCGGCCCTCACTGTGGGCCGGCGGACGGTGCCGGCGCGGCGGTGCAGGGTGCGCACGCGTGTCTCCTTCTCGGTGGGACGGTGCCGAGGGTGGTCAGCGGGCAAGGTGGCGGTACTGCCTCCGCACGTCTTTCGCGGAGACCACACTGTCGAGGAACATCAGGCCGTCCATCCGGCAGTCGCACGGGTTGCGTTCCAGGGTGTCCTGGGGGAAGCTGCCGCCGATCTTGATGCCCCGGGGGTCGGACGCGGTGGTCACGTGCGGGCCCGGCCCGGACACCAGCCACGGGTCGTCGGCGCGGGTGTAGAAGCCGTCCACCGGTTCGCCGTTGCGGTAGAGGGCGAGCGCGCCGGTGTTGAAGTCGAAGGTGGCGGCCAGGTGCACCCACTCCCCCACCGGTAGCAGCTCGCGCCAGTCCCGGGTGGCGGCGAAGGTCTGTGAGTTGCCGCCGTCGAGCCGCCGGCCGAGCGCGACGAGACGCAACTCTCCGTCGACGTCGATCAGCTCCAGCAGGGCGCGGACGCCGTGGCCGTCGGAGTCGCCGGTCAGCACTCCGGCCAGCCCGATAGCGTTGTACCTGTCGTCCGGGTCGGCGGTGGTGGAGTTGGGTAGCGGGCTGTCCATGTTCAGCTTGAACCAGCCCATGACTGTGGTGCCGGCGGTGGCGCTGAAGGCTCGCAGTGTCCGCACGCCGCTGGCCGACCAGGTGCCGGCCTTCCAGTCGTCGTTGCCGGCGACGGCGGGGGCGACCTGCCGGGTCTGCACGGCGTTGCGGCTGCCCCGGTAGGCGCGGTCCGGCACCCGCATGGCGGTGCCGCCGTTGATCAGCTCGATCTCGGTGCCGGAACGCCCCTGGTCGCGTTCCAGCGCTGGGTCGCCGGGCACCGGGTGGTCGAAGTCGTACGCGGCGACCAGGTGCGCGCGCAGCGCCGGGTGGACGTCGGGCGACATGCTCCGATCCGCCTGCGCCGGTGGCGCGCTGGCGCCGGTCAGCGCGCCGATCGCCAGGAGGGAGACGGCCGCTCGTCGGGCCCTGGACATGGCTGTCACCTCGTTTCGCGGCATGCCGGATGCCGGTCACGTAAGCGCTTACGTAAGCGCTTACGTACCCTAGGCTTCGATCGATGCCACTCGCAACAGATCGGGTGACATGAATGTTCTCGGAGGGTTGCCGATGTCCAGGGCCAGCCACCGGCCGCGCCTCGTGGACGTCGCCGAACACGCCGCCGTCTCGCTGGCGACCGCCTCCCGCGCCCTCGCCGGCCGTGAGGGGGTCAGCACCGAGGTGGCCGACCGGATCCGGCAGGTCGCCCGTGAGCTGGGCTACGTGGCCAACCCGTACGCCCGCACCCTGGCCAGCGGGGCCACCTCCACGGTGGGGTTGATCGTCCACCAGGTCGACGACCCGTACTTCTCCGAGATCGCCGCCGGGGTCATCCAGCTCGCCTCCGAGCAGGGGCTGCTGGTGCAGATCTGCCAGTCCGGTCGCGACCCCGACTATGAGCTGCAACAGCTGCGCCACCTGATCGCCCAACGGGTCGGTATCGTCCTGATCAGCGGTTCCGGCTACGACGACCCACGGATGGAGAGCGCGGCGCGCGCCGAGCTGGCCGCGTTCCAGGACCACGGCGGCCGGGCCGCGGCCATCGGACGGCACGCGCTCGGCGTCGACGCCGTCCTGCCGGACAACGAGGCCGGCGGCCACGCGCTCGCCCAGCACCTGATGGATCTCGGGCACCGGCGGATCGCTGTCGCCGCGGGCAGCGCCGGCCTCACCACTGTCGCCGACCGGCTCGCCGGAGTGTCGTCAGCTCTGCGGGAGCGCGGGCGGTCCCCCGCCGACCTCGCCGTCGTGAACAGCGACTTCACCCGCGGCGGTGGACGCGCCGCCGCCGAGCAGATCCTCAACGACCATCCCGAGACGACGGCGATCATCGCGCTCAACGACGCGATGGCCATGGGCGTGCTGTCGACGCTGCGGTCCCGCCGCGTACCGGTGCCCGCGCGGATGTCAGTGGTCGGCTTCGACGACGTCTCCGTGGCGGCCGACCTCGCACCCAGCCTCACCACCATCCGCCTGCCGATGACAGAGATGGGCCGCACGGCACTCACCCTCGCGCTCAAGCCACGCACGACACGCCCTCGCCGCCGCCCCACCGGGCACCTGCTGGTCGTCCGCGACTCGACCGGGCCCGCGCCGAGAACCTGACCGACGCCGCGCCGATCAGACCGCCAGGGCCGCCCGAACCTCCCGCTCCGCCGTGACACCCCCGTCGCCGTGCGAGGTGACCCGACCGGACTCCAGCACGTGGTAGCGGTCCGCCACCCGCAGCGCGAAGCCCAGGTGCTGCTCGACGAGGAGCACGCTGAACCCGGACTGCCGGGTCAACTCCACGATCCGCTCCTGGATCTCCGCGACCACCGACGGCTGGATGCCCTCGGTCGGCTCGTCGAGCATCAGCAGCCGCGGCCGGGTGATCAGGGCGCGGGCGATGGCCAACTGCTGGCGCTGACCCCCGGAGAGCAGCCCGGCCCGACGCCGCAGCAACGGGCGCAACGCCGGAAACAGATCCAGCACCTCCGCCGTTGCCACCGCCCCGTCGCGCCGACCGTCGGCGACCAGCCGCAGGTTCTCCGCCGCGGTCAGGTGCGGGAAGCACTGCTGACCCTGCGGGACGTACGCCATCCCCCGCGCCACCCGCTCGTGCGGCCCGGCGCGGGTGACGTCCTCGCCGTCCAGCTCGACGGTGCCGGCACTCGGGCGCAGCAGCCCGGCCGCAACCCGCAGCAGGGTGCTCTTGCCGGCACCGTTGTGCCCGAGCACGGCAGCCACCCCGTCGGGCGGGACAGCCAGATCGACCCCGTGCAGCACCCGGGAACGCCCGTACCCGGCGTGCACCCCACGCAGCGTCAGCATCATGCCTCCTGGCCGGTGCGGGCCGACCCGGCGTCGACCGGGTGGCCAAGGTAGACCTCCTGCACGCGCGGGTCCGCCTGGACCTGCGCCACAGTGCCCTCGCTGAGCACCCGGCCGGCGTGCAGCACTGTGACGCTGCGCGCGAACCGACGCAGGAACTCCATGTCGTGCTCGATCACAACGACAGTGCGATCCCGGCTCACCAACTCCAGCAGGGTGCCGGTGGCGTCGCGTTCCTCGTGGCTCATCCCGGCCACCGGCTCGTCCAGCAGCAACAGTCGCGCGTCCTGCACCAGCAGCATTCCGATCTCCAGCCACTGCTTCTGGCCGTGCGCGAGCGTCCCGGCGAGGTCCGCGGCCCGCGCGGCCAGACCGATGGTCTCCAGCGCGGCGGCGATCTCGTCGGGCACACCCCGGCGGCGGCGGGCCAGGGTCGCCCAGCTGCGTCGGGCGCCCGCCGCGATGTCGAGGTTCTGCAACACCGACAGCTCCTCGAAGACCGTCGAGGTCTGGAAGGTCCGCCCGATACCGAGCCGGCTGATCCGGTGCACCGGCCGGCCGAGCAGTTCCTCGTCACCGAACCGGACCGAGCCGGTGGCCCGGACCAGACCGGTGATCGCGTCGACCAGTGTGGTCTTGCCGGCGCCGTTCGGCCCGATCAGGAACCGGATGTCACCGGCGGGCACCTCCAACGAGACGCCGTCCACGGCGGTGAAGCCGTCGAAGCTGACCCGTACGTCCCGGACGGACAACCCGTCCAACCGCTCGCCGCTCATGCCGCCGGCACCTCCGTCCGCTCGGCGCGTCGTCGGCCCAGCGACAACCGCCCGCGCCGCTGCGGCTGCGCGGCGACGTCGCGGCGGCGGGCCAAGGCCCACAGCGACGCCAGGCCGCCGGGAAGGAACGCCACCACGACCACGAAGAGCAACCCCTGAAGGTACGTCCAGGTGCCCGGGAAACGCTCGGAGAGCGCGGTACGCGCCCAGGCCACCGCCACCGCGCCGAGCACCGGCCCGAGCAGTGTCGCCCGGCCGCCCACCGCGACGCCGATGACGAACTCGATCGACGGGACGATGCCGATCAGCGCGGGCGAGATGATGCCCACCGCCGGCACGAACAGCGCCCCGGCCAGCCCGGCCATGCCCGCCGCCACCACGTACGCCACCAGCTTGACCGACGCCGGGTCGTAGCCCAGGAAGCGGACCCGCTCCTCACCGTCGCGGACCGCCACCAGCAGCTCGCCGTAACGGCTGTGGATGAGCTGACGGGTCAACGCGAGCAACGCCAGCAGCGTCCCGGCGATGATGAAATACACCATCCGCTGGTTGACCGGGTCGTCCAGGTCGTAGCCGAAGAAGCCCTTGATGTCGGTGAGCCCGTTGGTGCCGCCCGTGGTGCCCTGCTGGCCGATCAGCAGGATCACCATCGCGGCGGCGAGCGCCTGACTGAGGATGGCGAAGTACGCGCCGCGGACCCGGCGACGGAAGACCAGCGAGCCGAGCCCGAAGGCGACCGCCATCGGCAGCAGCACCGTGGCGGGCAGCGCGAACCACGGGCTGGCGAACGGCCGCCACCACAGCGGCAGCTCGTCGAGTTGCCC
The DNA here is from genome assembly GCF_003264365.1 of Micromonospora noduli. GTDB lineage: Bacteria > Actinomycetota > Actinomycetes > Mycobacteriales > Micromonosporaceae > Micromonospora > Micromonospora noduli. Next base: position 7,368 of record NZ_PYAK01000054.1, on the reverse strand, counting down.
GTACAGCTGCATGAAGTCGGGCATCCCACCCGGGCCCGCGTCGGCGAGCTTGAGGTGCATGGCCATCGCGTAGCCGCCGAGGCCGAAGAAGACGCCCTGGCCCAGGGTGAGCATCCCACCCCGGCCCCAGGCGATCCCGATGCCGACAGCGACCATGGCGACGCAGAGGTACTTGGCGAGCAACGCCAACCGGAAGTCCGACAACACCAGCGGGGCAACGGCGAACAGCAGCGCCGCGCCGAAGGCGAAGCCGGCCAGGGTCCGTAGCCGCGAGCGGCCGGCGGGCCGACCCGGTGGTACGGGACCGGCAGGCGCCGGGCGGACGGCGGTGCTCGGTGGCGCGGGGGTGACGGCGGTCATGCGAGGCTCCTGGTCCGCAGGGTGAACAGGCCCTGTGGCCGCCACTGGAGGAACGCGACGATCGCCACGAACACGATCACCTTGGCGACGCTGAGGGTGGTGAGGTACTCCCCGGTGGCCTGGAGCACGCCGAGGGCGAAGGCGACGATCACACTGCCCTTGAGCTGGCCGATCCCGCCGACCACGACGACCAGGAAGGCGTCGATGATCAGGTTGGTGCCCATGGTCGGGCCGATCGGGCCGAGCAGGGTGAGGGCCACCCCGGCGAGCCCGGCCAGGCCGGAGCCGAGGAAGAAGGTCGTCCGGTCGACCCGGGAGGTGGCGATGCCGGACACGGCGGCGAGGTCGCGGTTCTGCACCACAGCGCGGATACGGCGGCCGAGCGGGGTGAGTCGCAGCGCCAGGGTGAGCGCCGCGACGGCGGCCAGCGCCAGGGCCAGGATGAACAGCCGGTTGTTGGCGATGGTCAGCCCGCCGGGCAGCGCCACGTTGCCGGTGAGCAGTTCGGGCGCGCGGGTCTGCACGTTCGGGCTGCCGAAGATGTCCCGGGCCAGTTGTTGCAGGATCAGTGACACACCCCAGGTGACCAGCAGGGTGTCCAGTGGCCGGGCGTAGAGCCGGCGGATGAGCAGCACCTCCAGCAGGACACCCATGGTGCCGGCGACCACGAACGCCACCGGCAGCGCGACCGCCAGCGACAGGCCCGCGCCGGTGATGCTCTGCTGCAGAACGTAGGTGGTGTACGCGCCGGCCATGATGAACTCACCGTGCGCCATGTTGATCACGTTCATCTGGCCGAAGGTCAGCGCGAGGCCGAGCGCGATGAGCAGCAGCACCGCGCCGATGCTGATGCCGGTGAAGAGTTGACCGAAGAGGACTGTCACGGTGGGTACTCCGAACTGCTGGTCGGGTGGCCCGGGCGGAGCGCGCGGCAACGCGTTCCGCCCGGGCCGGCGTCGTCAGCTCAGGCCGCTCGCCCACGGGTAGGTCTTGAGGTACGGGTCCGGTGCGACCGGCTTGCCGGAGTTCCACACCTCGGTGATCAGGCCGTCCGCCCCGATCTTGCCGATCCGGGCGGTCTTGGCGATGTGCTGTGTCTTGCCGTCGACGGTGACCAGACCCTCCGGCGCGTCGAAGGTGATCCCGTCCGAGGCGGAGCGCACCTTCTCCACGTCGAAGGCGCCGGCCTTCTCGACCATCGCCTTCCACAGGTGCACGCCGACGTACGCGGCCTCCATCGGATCGCTGGTCGGCTTGTCCGCGCCGTACTTCGCCTTGTACGCGGCCACGAACTTCGAGTTCGCCGCGCCCGGGGTGGTCTGGTAGTAGTTCCAGGCCGTCAACTGGCCCTCCAGGTACTGGGTGCCGATGCCCTTGACTTCTTCCTCGGCGATGGACACCGACACCACCGGCATCGCGGCGGCGCTCAGGCCCGCGGACTTGTACTCCTTGAAGAAGGCCACGTTGCTGTCACCGTTGAGCGTGTTGAAAACCGCGTCCGCGCCGGAGGATTTGACCTTGTTGACGATGGTGCCGAACTCGGTGGAGCCCAGCGGCGCGTAATCCTCACCCAGCACGGTCATCCCGTTCGCCGTGGCGTACGCCTTGATGATTTTGTTGGCGGTACGGGGAAAAACGTAGTCGCTACCGACCAGATAGACCGACTTGGCGCCCTGCGACTTGAGGTAGTCCAGCCCGGGAACGATCTGCTGGTTGGTCGTCGCTCCGGTGTAGAAGATGTAGGGCGACTGCTCAAGTCCCTCGTACTGCACCGGGTAGAACAGCAACGCCTTGTTCTTCTCGAACACCGGCTTGACCGCCTTGCGGCTGGCCGACGTCCAACAGCCGAAGACGGCTGCCACCCGGTCCTCGGAGATGAGCTTCTCGGCCTTCTCCGCGAAGGTGGGCCAGTCCGAGGCGCCGTCCTCACCGACCGGCTGGATCTTCTTGCCGAGGACGCCGCCGGCCGCGTTGATCTCTTCGACGGCGAGCATGATGGAGTCACGGACGGTGACCTCGCTGATCGCCATGGTCCCGGAGAGCGAGTTGAGCAGGCCCACCTTGACGGTGTCGCCGGAGACGTCGGCGGTCACGCCGGTCGCGCCACCCTCGTCGGTGGTCTTGCTGCCGCACGCGGTCATCGCGGCCGCGGCGACCAGGGTCATGGCACCCGCCAGGATGCGGCGGCCCCGGAATAATGACATCTACTCTCCCTGCGGTGCACTCAAGTGGCGTTAGGACGGTCGGTGCGGTCCGATTGAGCTGACGTGGGCGATGCCAGGGCCGACGGGTGGACGCCGCGCAGGGCACCGGATCGGATATGGGCACCGAAAGCGTCGACCGACATGATTGCGTGGGTGTTTCCCGGTCCTTAATTGACTGTTTCCGAGGGACCGTCGGGGCGCGCACGAAAAACGGCCGACACCGTTGGGGAGGAAACGGTGTCGGCCGTTGGGAAAGACGCAGAATAGGTGCCACCACAATGGTCGACGAACGAATCCGTCGACGGTGGGCACGCAATGGTGAGATCTGGCCCCGTGGCCGGATACTTCACCCAGGAAGCATCTTAGGGCGGTGTCGGGTGGCGCTGTCAAGGGTCGGACGGGCCGACTGGTAGTGCCCGGTTCAGAGCTGGGCGAGGACTGTGAAGTCGAGCCCGTCGGCCTCGGCCAGGTAGATGCGCTGCCGGACGTGCCGCTGGCGCAGCCGCAACCGCCCACGCGGCCCCTGGTACGCGACCGTGTCGGCGGCCGTCTCGATGGCCCGCACGTCGAGGGTGCGGGCCTGGCCGATCAGCGCGGCGAGCAGCATGACGCCCTCGTAGCAGGACTCTCCCAGGCTGCCCAGCGGCGGCGCCTCCACCCCGAAGCGCCGCGCGAACTCGCCGTGGAAGTCGAGATTCTCCTGGGTGACCAGCCCGGCGAAGAAACCCGCCGTGCTGTACAGCCTCCGGGTCGCGCCGGCACCGCTGGCCAGCAGCATGTTCTCGTCCATCAGGGTGCTCAGCCGCAGGCAGCGCTGATCCAGGCCGGATCGGGCGAACGCGCGGTTGAACCGCACCGCATCGGCACCGACCAGCAGCATCAACACCGCGTCCGCGTCACTGTGCTCGATGCGGCGCAGGACCTCGGTGAAGTCGTGCGCGTCCAACGGCAGGAAGTGCCGGCCCACCACCTGCCCACCGCCGCGCAGCGCGTACCGCTGGGCCGCCCGCGACGTACGGCGCGGCCACACGTAGTCGTTGCCCACCACGAACCAGCGGCGCACGCCCTGCTCCCCGGCGAGCAGCCGCATCGCGGGCCACAGTTGGGCATCCGGCGTCTCGCTGGTCAGGAAGACCCCTTCGGTGCGTTCGCCGCCCTCGTAGAGTGCGGTGTAGACGTACGGCACCCGGTGCGCGACGCGGGGCGCCAACGCCTGGCGCACCGAGGAGATGTGCCACCCCGTCACCCCCTGCACGGCCCCCACCGACACCAACGCCTCGACCTCGGCCGCCACCTCGGCCGGCGGTGCGCCACCGTCGACCGGCACCAGCCGAACCTCCCGGCCCAGCACGCCACCGCACCGATTGATCTCCTCGACCGCGAGCTGCGCACAGAGCTCACAGGTGGGGCCGAACATGCCGGCCGGCCCGCGCATCGGGTAGACCAACGCGATGCTGACCACGGCACGGTCGACGGTCAGCCACGGCGGTGCCGGCGCGGACATGAGCACATGATTGTCCGGCCCACGACGGAAGACCAGCACTCACCACTGACCGGGACGACTCGCTACCATGACAGGGCCACCGGACCAGGGAGTTTCATGTCAGACGTGCCCGGGGCGCCAGCCGACCTGCTGCGCTCGCTCACCCGCGCCGAACGGCTGCTCTCCCGCCGGCTGGGCGCCGTTCTGGCCGACGACGCGATCAGCATCGAGGCGTGGCGGGTGCTCTGCCTGCTCGCCGACGGCCAGGGTCACCCGATGAGCGAGGTGTCCGTCGAGGCGTCGCTGCCGCCGGGCACCCTCACCAAGCTGGTCGACCAACTCGTCGACCGCAACCTTGTCTTCCGCCGGATCGATCCGATCGACCGCCGACGCATCCGGGCGTACCTCACCGCTCGGGGCCGCCGCGAGCACGCCCGCCTGGACGAACGGGTCCGAGCCAGCATCGCCGAACTGGGCATCGCCGAGCTGGGCAGCGCGGGGCTCGACAGCGCGGGAATCGGCAGCGCGGGAATCGGCAGCGCGGGACTGGGCACTGCGGGGCTGGGCAGCGCAGGGCTCGGCAGCGCAGGGCTGGGCGCCGCGGAGAGCAGCAACCCGGATGTGCCACCGGCCGCCGATTTGGTGAGTCAGCTCGACGACCTGATCGGCCGCCTCGACCCCGGCCGCCGCCACGATCCCGCCCTCCGCCACGATCCCGCCCTCCGCCAGGACCCCGCCCTCCGCGACGATCGCGTCGATGCTCGCGCCGCCGGTGGCCCCCACCGCTAGCGACCGCTGCGGGCAAGGCGTTGCTGGGCCGACCGGTAGGCCGGCCGGGCAACGTCGGACGGCAACTGTTCACTCAGGTCGCGCCGGACCGCCTGCAGGACAGCGGCAGTCGTCGCCCCGGGCCGGCACGCCGGGCCGAAGTCCCGACCGTCGCCCGGGTTGCAGTCGCCCGGGTTGCCTCAGAGGTCGGTCACCCCGGAGAGCGATATACCTGTGAGGCATAAATATGACTTACAGGTATAGCCCTCGTGAGCGGAAGTGCCGCCGGGCGGACCTCCACCACAGCCGACACCACGCACGATGGCCAGCCCACACGACCACCAGCCCCACACGACCACCAGCCCCGCACGACGACCGGCGCCACACGACCACCGGCCCAGCACGACAACCGGCCACCGCACTACGACCGGCGCCGCACGACCGCAAGCCCCACACGACCGCCAGCCGCGCACCACGACCGGCACCGCACGACCACCGGCCCCCACACGACAACCGGCCCCACAGAGTTAGTGGACCGCACGACGACCGGCGTCGGTCTTGCTAGAGCGTGAGGTGGGCGCGCAGGGTGTGTGCGTCGGGAGCGGTGGCGGTCCACAGTGTTGCTGGGCCGCCGGCCAGCGGTAACCGGGCGACGCTGCCCTCGGCCGTCGGAGGTTGGGCGGGTTGCGACGGGTCGACCACCAGCAGTGATCCGGTGGCCGGAGCGCCGCCGAGTACGGCCGGGCCGGCCCAGCCCGGCGCGTGCGGTCCCACCGCGAGGGACTGACGGAGCAGTGGCCGACCCGCGTAGTCGACCTGGGTGTGCACGACGGCGCCGCCGGGCGCCTCGCCGTACCGGCCGCAGATCAGCTCGTCGCGCCACCGCAGGCTCGCACCGGCGGCCAGCTCGATCCGGGACTCGGCGAGGTGCGCGCAGCCGGCCGCCGCGACCAACTGTTCCGGAAGCCAGTGCAGCGTGGCGCCGGTGTGCACGACCGCCCGCACCGCCATTCGGGAGACGGCACCCGCGCGACCGGGTAGGGCGATCGACGCGGCGACGCTGTGCACCCGGACCGCCGCGCCCGGCCCGACCTCGATCTCCAGGCGCAGATCGTCGCCGGCGAGCGGACCGGCCGCCCCGCCGACGAGGTGCACAGTGGCGACACCACCGTCGGTCGGGGTCTGGCGCAGCAGCAACGGCGTTTCGCCGTGCAACTCGACCAGGGCCGTGCCGCCCCGGCCGTCGGTCCGGGCGACCAGCCGAGCGAGCGCTCGCATCAGGCCGGGCCGACCGGCACGGCCAGTGGGTGCAGGGCGGCGTGGTGGGCCAACTCGTGCCGGATCCAGTCCGCGACCGACGTTGCCGTGGGGTCTCCCACGATGGACAGGAAGAGGGTCGGGAGGTCGCCGCGCCGCGCCCGCGCGTCACGATCCATGACGGCGAGGTCGGCGCCCACCATCGGCGCCAGGTCGGTCTTGTTGATCACGAGAAGGTCGGCGGCCGTGACCCCCGGCCCGCCCTTGCGGGGCACCTTGTCCCCGCCCGCCACGTCGACCACGAAGATCTGCCGGTCGACCAGCCCCCGGCTGAAGGTCGCGGTCAGGTTGTCCCCACCGCTCTCCACGAGGACCAGGTCCAACGGGCCGACCGCCTCGGCCAGTTCGTCGATGGCGTCCAGATTGGCGCCGATGTCGTCGCGGATCGCTGTGTGTGGGCAGCAACCGGTCTCCACCGCGCGGATCCGGGCCGGGTCCAGCACGCCAGCCCGCCGGAGGAAGTCGGCGTCCTCGGTCGTGTAGATGTCGTTGGTCACCACGCCGAGCCGCAACTCGTCGGCGAAGGCACGGCAGAGCGCGGCCACCAGTGCCGTCTTGCCGGAACCGACCGGGCCGCCAATGCCGACCCGCAGGGCACGGCCGGCACGCGCCAACGGCGGATGGGGGTCCACCCCCGGCTCCGGATGGGTGTGCGGAACGGTCTCGTCGTGGGGTGGGGTGGCCGGCGGCGTGATCAGTTCGACGGCGGGCACAGCGCTCGGCACAACAGTGTCAGGACGCAAAGAGACGCACCTCCCAGGTGGCATGGATTTCGGCATGGATGTCGGCGAGTGGAGCGGCGGCGGCCGGCAGCCGCTCCGGTGGGTCATCGGCCGCCTGCGCCGCGTCGGCGGCCGTGCCGTCGCAAGCGTCGGCCAGGTCGACCAGCAGGGCCTGGACCTGGTACGGATCGAGGCCGAGCAGACGTACCCCGGCGCTGGCCGCCCCGGTCAGCGTCCCGTACGCGGCGATCGTGGCGGTCTCGACGCGGGACAGCCCGGCCGCGGCGCAGAGCAGCCCGAGCACCAGCGGTTGGTGTGCGCCAGCGGGCGTCGCGGGCAGGTCGGCGAACGGGGCGTCCGGCCAGATGGTCCGGCCGGCCCGCAGCAGCGCCCGGCCCTGTCGGCGCGAGACCGCCCGTAACGCCGGGGCGGCGGTACGCGCGTCCAGCTCCGCGTCGAGCCGAGCCAGCGCCTCCGACCGGGCGGCAGACCCGGCCGGCGCGTCCGGCCGAGC
>NZ_PYAK01000053.1 GCF_003264365.1 Micromonospora noduli | reverse complement strand
CGCCGACGGCGGCGCCCCGCGCCGCGGTCCGGCCCGGCGGTGGCAGTTGGTCCGGGCGGGCCGCGACGCGGTACCGCCCTCGACCCGCCGGTTCATGGCTCGTGCCCGGCAGCGTCGCATGCGTGCGGCGCTGCCGTGGGCGGTGGCCGCCGGGGTGCTCGCCCTGGCCGGGCTGGTCGCCTGGACGGTGCTCGGCACCGGGCTGTTCGGTGTGCGGGAGGTACGCGTGGAGGGCGCCGACCTGGTCACCCCGGTGCAGGTGCACGACGCGGTCGGGGTGCCGGACGGGGTGCCGCTGGCCCGGGTGGACCTGACCGCCGCCGCCCGTCGGGTCGGTGCGCTGCCGGCGGTGGAGCGGGCCACGGTCTCCCGGGACTGGCCCGGCGCGCTGGTGGTGCGGGTGACCGAGCGGACCGCTGTGGCGGTGGTGCCGCAGGGCGAGGCGTTCGCCCTGATCGACCGCAGCGGGGTGGCGTTCCGGACCGTGGAGCGACGCCCCGCCGACCTGCCACAGGTGACGGTGGCCCGGCCGGCCGCCGACGACCCGGGCACCCGGGCCGCGCTGGAGGTGCTCGTCGCGCTGACGCCGCAGCTGCGCGCGGAGCTGGTGGACGTGAACGTGGCGGGGCTTGCCCGGATCAGCCTGCGGTTGCGCGGCGACCGGACGGTGGTCTGGGGCGACGCGACCCGGGGTACGGACAAGGCTCGGGTGGCCACCGCGCTGCTCGACGAGGACACCGATCGGATCGACGTGAGCGCGCCGGATGTGGTGACCTTTCGTTGACCGGTGAGCGTGCGCGGACGTGACCCGTGGCGCTCCGCGCGGCGACACGCCGCCCGGGTCCTTGGCTCATCGCGTGGTGGCGCTTACGTTGCCTCGAAGAGCTTCAGTGGTTGACATAACTGTAAGCCTCTAGTAGAGGGTTAGGGTTTACCCCTGATCCTCGTTGGTGACAGCTGTCGTCGGCCGCTGGTCTGGCCACGCCGTAACCGGTCGGCCGAAGCCAATCTCGAAGGAAAGGACCGGAGATGACACCTCCGCACAACTACCTGGCGGTCATCAAGGTCGTCGGCATCGGGGGCGGCGGCGTCAACGCCGTCAACCGGATGATCGAGGTTGGGCTCAAGGGCGTCGAGTTCATCGCGATCAACACCGATGCGCAGGCGCTGCTGATGAGCGACGCCGACGTCAAGCTCGACGTCGGCCGGGAGCTGACCCGTGGCCTGGGGGCCGGGGCCAACCCGGACGTCGGGAAGAACGCCGCCGAGGACCACCGCGACGAGATCGAGGAGGTGCTCAAGGGCGCCGACATGGTCTTCGTGACCTGCGGCGAGGGCGGCGGCACCGGCACCGGCGGCGCGCCCGTGGTGGCCAACATCGCCCGCAAGCTCGGCGCGCTGACCATCGGCGTCGTGACCCGGCCGTTCTCCTTCGAGGGCAAGCGCCGCCAGGTGCAGGCCGAGACGGGGATAGACGAGCTCCGCAACCAGTGCGACACGCTGATCGTCATCCCGAACGACCGGCTGCTGGCCCTGGGCGACCGCAACATCAGCATGATGGACGCGTTCCGCACGGCCGACCAGGTGCTGCTCTCGGGTGTGCAGGGCATCACCGACCTGATCACCACCCCGGGTCTGATCAACCTGGACTTCGCCGACGTCAAGAGCGTGATGAGCGGCGCCGGCAGCGCGTTGATGGGCATCGGCAGCGCCCGCGGCGAGAACCGCGCGGTCGAGGCGGCCGAGGCGGCCATCTCCAGCCCGCTGCTGGAGCAGAGCATGGACGGCGCGCGGGGCGTGCTGCTCTCCATCGCCGGCGGCTCCGACCTGGGCCTGTTCGAGATCAATGACGCCGCCCAGCTGGTCACCGACGCGGCCCACCCGGACGCCAACATCATCTTCGGTGCGGTCATCGACGACGCGCTCGGTGACGAGGTGCGGGTGACGGTCATCGCGGCGGGCTTCGACGGCGGCACGCCCGCGTACAAGGCGGCCGAGCCGACCCGCAAGACCAACACCAACCAGCCGGCACCGCAGAGCACCCCGGCGCCGGCGCCGGCCACCAACCCGGCTCCGGCCCAGTCGCCGCGTCGCGTGCTCTTCGACGACGTGGACGTTCCCGACTTCCTCAAGAACGGGTCCTGAGCACCGCCGATGACCGACAGCTCAGCCACGGTACGACCAGATCGGCACGCCGAACTCGCTGCCGGTCTGGCCCAGGTTCGGACCCGGATCGATGACGCCTGCGCGCAGGCCGGGCGGGACCGCGCCGAGGTCACGATGATCGCGGTGACGAAGACCTACCCGGCCAGCGACGTGTTGGCGCTGGCCGGGCTCGGGGTGACCGACATGGGGGAGAACCGCGACCAGGAGGCAGCCGGCAAGGCCGCCGAGGTGACTGCCGCCGGGGTGCGTCCCCGCTGGCACTTCATCGGCCAGTTGCAGCGCAACAAGGCCCGCTCGGTGGTCCGCTACGCCGACGTGGTGCACTCCGTCGACAGTGTCCGGCTGGCCCGGGCGTTGGCCACCGCCACCGCCGACCGGCGGGAGCCGCTCGACGCTCTGGTCCAGGTGAGCATCGACGGCGACGCGGCCCGGGGCGGAGCCCTGCCCGGCTCGGCGGATCCGGCCGCCGGTCTGGAGCCGGTGGCCGAGGCGGTGGCCGACGCGCCGGGGTTGCGTCTGGTCGGTCTCATGGCGGTCGCTCCGCTGGGGTGGGAGCCGGAGCGGGCGTTCGCCCGGCTCGCGGAGGTGGCCGACGCGTTCAGGGCTGTCCATCCGGGAGCCACCGCGTTGTCCGCCGGTATGAGCGGAGATTTCGAAATCGCGATCCGTTACGGCGCGACACATGTCCGCGTCGGTAGCGCGTTGCTCGGAATGCGTCCCACGCTGCGGTAGCCTGACCGCGAGACAAGCAAATTACATCAGTGTTGTTTCAGGGGCGGGCGTCTCCTAGTCGGGGGTCGTGGCGCGCGACGCGAATCGCGCGCCGGGGGATTGCCGTTCCGGTCCGATGGGCATGGTTGTCCACTCGCGACGGGCGACATGGCACGGGGGCGCGTGCCGCACGGCGGACGGAAGGGCGCGGGATGGGTGCACTGCGCAAGGCGGGGGTCTGGCTCGGTCTGGTCGAAGAAGACGACGAGCGGGCCTACGACGACGGTGGCTACGAAAAGGGTGGCTACCGCGACTCGCGTTACCGGCAGAGCCGGTACGCCGAGGAGTTCGCCGACGACGACGAGGACGACGCCGAGGAGCCGCCGGCTCCCCGGCCGCGCGACAGCGGGCGGGGTCGACTCTCCGACCGGTCGAGCGGGCGGTTGGGCGAGTCCGAACGCGGTGACGGTGAGCGGCCGGAGCGGATCGAGCGGTCCAGCGTCCGGTCGATCACCCGCTCGTCGGCGGGCGAGACCTCCGGTGCGTTGACCTACCACACTCGGGACAACCTGGCCCTCGCGCCGCAGGTCACGTCGCGCGAGCGGGCCCTTCCCGAGGAGGAGCAGCGTTACCAGATCACCACGCTGCACCCCACCACCTACCGGGAGGCGCGCACCATCGGTGAGCACTTCCGCGACGGGGTCCCGGTGATCATCAATCTCACCGAGATGGATGAGGCCGATGCCCGCCGTCTGGTGGACTTCGCCGCCGGACTGGCGTTCGGCCTGCGCGGTACGATCGAGCGCGTGACCAATCGGGTGTTCCTGCTCTCACCGGCTAACGTCCAGGTCACCGCAGAGGACAAAGCCAAGATCGCTGAGGGCGGCTTTTTCAGTCTGAGTTGATCCCGCCCGACCCGAGGGACGTCGCTGACCGTGTTGTCGATCTTACTGCAAGTGTTGTACCTGATCCTTTATGTCTTCCTGCTCCTTCTTCTGTCCCGGTTCGTGTTGAGCGCCGTCCTGCAGTACGGCCGTCGCTGGCAACCGGGGCGTGGAGCATCGGCAGGATTGGAATCCGTGTGGAGCGTCACTGATCCCCCTCTCAACGCGTTGAGGCGTGTGATCCCTCCGCTGCGAATTGGTACCGTGAGCATCGACCTGGCCTCCCTTGTGCTCCTGGTTATCCTGTTCGTGCTGATGGAGTTCGTGTTAGGGCCGTCGATCAGGGCATCTGCCTGATGACCGACGCGCTTTCGCGGCCGCAACTGACCCGAGGAGTTTCGATGCCGCTGACCCCGGCCGACGTCCACAACGTCGCCTTCAAAAAGCCGCCGATCGGCAAACGGGGGTATGACGAGGAGGAGGTCGACGCCTTCCTGGATGAGGTCGAGCGCGAGCTCGCCCGTCTCATCGAGGAGAACAACGAGCTGCGCGCCCAGGTGGAGCGCGGCGGCCGTGGCGGTGCCCCCGCCGGCCCCGGCGGCGACGCCCGACTCGCGGCGGAGCTCAACGATGTCAAGGCCCAACTGGACCGGGTGCAGCGCGACAAGTCGGCGGCCGAGCAGGCTGCCCGCGCGATGCAGGCCGAGCTGGAGCAGGTCCGCGCGACCGGCGGCCCGGCCGGCGGCGTCACCGGTGACGGTGAGCAGCAGGCCCTGCGCGTGCTGATGATGGCCCAGCGCACCGCCGACGACCACGTGTCCGACGCTCGCCGCGAGGCCGACCAGCTGTTGTCCGAGGCTCGCAGCAAGGCCGAGGAGGTGACCCGGGAGGCGCGCGCCAAGGCTGACGCCCTTGAGCGGGACGCCCGCCAGCGGCACCAGGAGGCCATGGGCGGCCTGGACGCCAAGCGCACGGCGCTGCAGAAGCACATCGAGGAGCTCAAGCAGTTCGAGCGCGAGTACCGCACCCGGCTCAAGGCGTACCTGGAGAGCCAGCTGCGTGACCTCGACGGTCGTGGCCAGGGCCTCGAGGCCGAGATGACCCGCTCCGAAGCTGGCCGGGTCGCCGGCGGCAACGGGCTGGCCGCAGCGGGTCTCGCTGGTTCGTACGGCGGCGGCGGGCGCTCCGGCGCCCTCGAAGCCGGACGCTGAGCACCGGCCGGCGATCGCTGTCCGCCAATGGTGACGGTCGCCGGCCCAGCCTGGACGGTTCGACGCGGCGGGGGTGAGCCGTGATAGTCGCAAGTCTTCTGCTCATCCTCGTCGCGGTGGTGCTACTGGTGCTCGGCCTGGCCGGTGGCTCCAGCTTCTTGTTGGTCATCTCCATCGCGGCCAGTCTGCTGGCCGCCGTGGCGTTGGTGGTGGGCGCCCGCCAGGCAGCCGCCAACCGCGCCATGGCGGATCCCGGCCGGACCGACCGGCAGCACCCCGACGCGCCCCGCACGGCCAGCCAGGCCACACCGGGTGTCGCGTACGGGCCGCCGCTGGTCGAGCCGGAGGTTCCGGTCCAGCATGTGCCTTCGACGTTTGGTACCGGCGGCACCGGGTGGCGGCAACCACCCGAGCCGCCGGTCGATGAGGCGTCGCCGGTCGACGCGCCGCACGTCGATGACGCGTCGCCGTTGGTGAGTGCGGCGGACGGGGCACCCGCGCGGGCCCGGCCGGTCAGCCCGGCGTCGCCGATCGCGGCGTCGGCCGACGACGTGTTCGACCCGGCGGTCGCGGCGGTCGACGAGCCGGCCGCCCAGCAGATCACGGCCGCCGAGGCGGCCCGGGTGGCCCGACTGCTCGACGCCGTCGAGGTCGTCGACGGCCGCCCCCGTTACCACCTGGACGGCTGCCCCCACCTGATCGGCTGGCAGCCCGAGACGTTGCCGGTCGCCGAGGCCGTGGAACTCGGCTTCACCCCGTGCGCGCACTGCGCGCCGGCGACCGCTCTCCTCGCCGACGCCCGGCCGATCTGAAGCGGCCCCGGTGCCCGCGCAGGACACGCTCACCGTGGCGGTACGGGTGAAGCCCGGCGCCTCCCGGGACCGGGTGGGTGGCCGCTTCGACGGCCCGCACGGGCCCGCCCTCGTGATCGCGGTCCACGACCCGGCCGTCGACGGTCGGGCCACCGAGGCCGCCCGCCGGGCGTTGGCCGGCGCGTTGGGCGTCCGACCGGCCGCCGTGTCACTTCGTGCCGGCGCGGCCAGCCGGGACAAGCTCTTCCTCGTCGATCGACCCGGCCCGGAGTTGCCCGAGGTGCTGCGCCGCCTGCGCGACGGATCCGCCGAGTGAGGACAGCCCAGGCAAGGCAGCCGTGACGCCCGGGTTGGATATCGCGCTGCTGCTCGGTGCGGCAGTGCTGCTGGTCGCTGTCGGCGCGGTGCGACTGTCCACCCGGCTCGGCGTGCCCAGCCTCCTGGTCTACCTGGCGTTGGGCGTGGCGATCGGCGAGGGCGGGCTGGGCATCCGTTTCGACGACGTCGAGCTGACCCGGACCCTCGGCTTCTGCGCGCTGATCGTGATCATCGCGGAGGGCGGCCTCACCGCCCGGTGGACCACGCTGCGTCCGGTGCTCGGGCTGGCCTCCGCGCTCTCCACGGTCGGCGTGATCGTCAGCATCGTGGTGGTCGGCGTCGCCGTGCACCTGCTGCTGGGGTTGGACTGGCGGTTGGCGCTGCTCTACGGCGCGGTGCTCTCGTCCACCGACGCGGCGGCCGTCTTCGCCACCCTGCGCCGACTGCGGTTGCCGCCCCGGCTGGTGGCGACCCTGGAGGCCGAGTCGGGGATGAACGACGCCCCGGTGGTGCTGCTGGTGGTGCTGCTGTCCCACGAGGGCTTCTCGCACCCGTGGTGGTACGAGGCCGCGCTGGTCTGCTACGAGCTGGGCGTCGGCGCGGCGGTGGGCGTGGCCGCGGGCGTCGCCGGCACCTGGGCGCTGCGCCGGGCGGCGCTGCCCTCGGCCGGGCTCTACCCGATCGCCGCGGTGGGCATCACAGTGCTGGCGTACGCCGCGGGGGCGGTTCTGCACGCCTCGGGCTTCCTCGCCGTCTATGTGGCAGGGGTGCTGCTGGGCAACGCCCGCCTGTCGCACCGGCAGGCGATTCTCGGTTTCGCGGACGGGCTGGCCTGGCTCGCCCAGATCGGGTTGTTCGTGCTGCTCGGGTTGCTGGCCTCGCCGGGCCGGCTGGACGCGGCGGTGCTGCCCGCGGTGGTCGCCGGGCTGGCTCTGGTGCTCCTGGCCCGACCGTTGTCGGTGGCCGTCTCGGCGTTGCCGTTCCGGGTCGGCCTTCGAGAACAGGCGTTTCTGTCCTGGGCCGGGCTGCGCGGCGCGGTGCCGATCGTGCTGGCCACCATTCCGCTCTCCGAGCGGGTGCCCGGCGCGGAGCGGCTCTTCGACGTGGTCTTCGTGCTGGTGGTGATCTTCACGCTGGTGCAGACCGGGACGCTGGGGTCGTTCGCCCGCCGGTTGCGGGTGACCGCGCCGGCCGAGGCCGCCGAGATCCACGTGGAGACCGCGCCGCTGGAGCGAATGCGGGCGGACCTGCTCCAGGTGGAGGTGCCACCGGGCTCACGGCTGGCCGGCGTGCACGTCGACGAGTTGCGCCTTCCGCTGGGCGCGTCGGTGACCCTGGTGCTGCGCGACGGCGTGGGCTTCGTGCCCGCACCGGACACCCGGTTGAAGACCGGCGACAGTCTGCTGATCGTGGCGACCGCCGGGGTGCGGGACGCGGCGGAACGGCGGTTGCGGGCGGTCAGTCGGCGGGGTCGTCTGGCCCGATGGTTTGGTGAGTACGGGGATGAGGTGCCCAATTGATCTGCTAGCGTTCCCTTTGCCCCAGTTAGGCAGGGCTAGGGGCTGTTAAACGGTGCGACGGTGCGGCACGTTGTCGGACGCCTGTACGTTCCGTATTCTTGCCAACCTCCGGAGTGCGCGGCCATCGTCGCCGTGCGCCCCTTTTCGTACATAGGGGACGCCCTGGTCGGCGCCCCCTGTCCAGGCGCCGCGGACCGCGCGGTTCCCCGGCCGAGGGAGCGACCCATGGCGAAGCCATCCGACACCAGGACCGCCGGGCGCAAGCCGGTGGCGAAGGCCACCCGCAGCACGGCGGAGACCGAGAAGATCCGGGCCGCGCTGGCGGCGCGTCGGGACGAGCTTCGTGCCGAGTACGATCAGACGCTGAGTGAGATCACCGAGCTGCAGCGCGATCGGCTGACCGACTCGGCCGGGGACGACCAGGCCGACACGGGCACCAAGACGCTCGAGCGGGAGCAGGAGATCTCTCTCGCCAACAGCATTCTGGAACGGATCACGCAGGTGGAGCGCGCTCTGGAGCGCCTCGACGAGGGTGGTTACGGCTGGTGCGAGCGGTGCGGCAACCCGATCCCGGTCGAGCGCCTCGCCGCCTTCCCGTCGGCCACCCTGTGTGTGACGTGCAAGCAGCTGGAGGAGCGGCGCTGAGGTCCGTTCCCCGGCGGCGATGAGACGGTGAGTGATCACCGCCAAGACTGTCGATGGGGAGCGCATGACCGCAGTACCGTCCGCCGAACCCGGCCGCACCGATCCGGGCGGCGGCACGCGCCGGCCCCGGGCCGTCGCGATTCTCGCCGGAGTCGCCCTGGTGGCCCTGCTGGCCGACCTGGTCACCAAGCACCTCGCGCTGGCCGCGCTGACCGACCGGGAGCCGGTCCGGCTGCTCGGCGGGTTCGTCTACCTGAGCCTGACCCGCAACAGCGGCGCGGCCTGGAGCATCGGCTCGGACCACACCTGGGTCTTCCCACTGATCACCATCGGTGTGGTCGGCTGGATCGTCTGGATGGCACTGCGGCTGCGCTCGTTGCCCTGGGCGATCTCGCTCGGCCTGGTGCTCGGCGGCGCGTTGGGCAACCTCGTCGACCGGATCTTCCGGGCGCCGTCCCCGTTCCACGGGCACGTGGTGGACATGATCAGCCTCTTCGATCCGTACGGTCAGGTCTGGCCGGTGTTCAACCTGGCCGACAGTTCGCTGGTCTGCGGCGTGCTGCTGGCGGTCCTGTTGGAGCTGACCGGCCGTCAGCGTGACGGCCGGCGGGCGGGGCGCGACGGCGACCCGGCCACGACGGACGCCGCCGCATCGGGCGCCGAGCAGCGGGAGCGGGCATGACCTCCGCGTTCGCCGCTGGCGGCGACCACCGTTCCCTTCCGGTTCCGGACGGCCTCGACGGCATGCGCCTGGACCAGGCCGTGTCCCGCCTGTTCGGGCTCTCCCGCACCGCCGCCGCGGCCCTGGTCGACGCCGGGGACGCGCTGGTCGACGGCTCCACCCGGCCCAACTCGCACAAGGTCAAGGCCGGCTCCTGGCTGGACGTCACGCTGCCCGCCCCGGTCGCACCGCCGACTGTGGTGCCGCAGGCGGTGCCCGGCCTGCGGGTCGTCTACGCCGACGACGACATCGTCGTGGTCGACAAGCCGGTCGGGGTGGCCGCGCACCCGAGCCCCGGGTGGACCGGGCCGACGGTGATCGGCGCGCTCGCCGCGATCGGGCACCGCATCTCCACCAGTGGCGCCGCCGAGCGCCAGGGCGTGGTGCACCGGCTCGACGTGGGCACCACCGGGATCATGGTGGTGGCCAAGAGCGAGCAGGCGTACACGGCGTTGAAGCGGGCCTTCAAGTACCGCGAGGTCGACAAGGGCTACCACGCGGTGGTGCAGGGCCACCTGGACCCGCTGCGCGGCACCGTTGACGCGCCGATCGACAGGCACCCCACCCACGACTACCGCTGGGCGGTGGTCTCCGGCGGCAAGCCGAGCATCACCCACTACGACACCCTGGAGGCGTTCCCGGCGGCGAGCCTGGTCGACGTCCGGTTGGAGACCGGCCGGACGCACCAGATCCGGGTGCACTTCTCCACCATGCGGCACCCCTGTGTGGGTGACCTCACCTACGGCGCCGATCCCACCCTCTCGGCCCGTCTCGGCCTGGCCCGACAGTGGCTGCACGCCCGCGAACTGAGCTTTCTGCACCCCCGAACGGGGGACGAGGTCCGGTTCGTCAGCGACTACCCTGACGACCTGGACCGTGCGCTTCAGATCCTGCGTGACTGAGCGGCGACCGCCCGACACCGTTCCACAGAGGGGATCCCGCCCGTGCGCGCCGGCAACCTGCTGCGGCAGCTGGACCAGCGGTTGCTGCCGCCGCTGACCCGGGCCGTGGCCCGGCTGGGTGACCGGTCGGCGCGCTCCGGCGTGCTCAGTTGGGCCGCGGTGCTCTCCGCGGCGGCGGTGTTGGGCACCGCCGTCTGGGCCGTCGACGACACTCCGGTCGGCGACCGGACTGTCGGCGAGGTGACCCGGGTCGGTGTTGCCGACGGCGACTCCGTCCCCGGCTACCTGCGGTCCGCCGCGGCCGACCTGGCCGCGCTGCCCGCATCCGCCCCGGCGGCCGAGGACGGGACGTACGCGCTGGTCACGCTCGACGCGTACCTGCCTCCGCAGCGGCTGGCGACGGTGCTCGGCGACGTCGGGGTCTCGACCGTCTTCGGGCGGGTTCCGCTGCCCGGCCGGCAGACCGAGATCGTCAAGATCCCCGCGCTGCGGGTGCCCGACGACGTGGTCGCCGGGATGGAACAGGTGGCGGCCCGCAAGGAGACCGAGGCCGCCGACTACCGGGCCAGGGCCGCCGCGGTCGACGGCGACGGGGTGGGCGAGCGGGAGTTGCGGGAGCAGTACGCCAGCGGCGCCGAGGTGGCCGCCGCCGAGGCGGCCGCGTACCGCACCGGCTGCGCCTGCGTCTACGCGGCGGTGGTTCGCGCGACGCCGGTGGCGCTGCGCGGTGTCGCGGCCCGGCCGGATGTACGGGCGGTCGACCCCGCCCCCGAGGTGTACCGGCTGGACCGGACGGTCTTCACGCCGCCCCTGCCCGAGCAGCGTGACGTGGTGCGCCCGCCGGTCGACACCGGGCCGAGCCCCGCACCGACCCGGTCCGAGCGGCCAGCGCCGGTGATCAGTGCACCGGCGCCGTCGCCCCCCGTGGGCGAATCGTCGGAACCTGCACCAGTCGTGACCATTCCGTCACCCGAACCGTCGAAGCCGGAGCCCACCGAGTCGGCGCCGCCGAGTGTCACCACCTCGCCGGACGCCATCCTCACCGAGCCGTCGCCGCCACCGCCGTCGTCGTGATCTGCACCGGCTGGTGTGCGCTCTGAGGTGTGGTCCGAATAGGGTTGGGTTCGTAGCCTGTCAGACAGAGATCGATGGCGCTGGGAGGGCGGGCCGTGGAGGGCAGTGAGACCGGCTGGGGCCGGCCGGCCGAACCAGCGCCGCGGTGGCGCGCGCTGTTGGACCGTGCCCGGCTGGGCGGTCGCGGCGCGGAGCAGACCGAGCCGGAGCGGCGCGGCGAGGAACCGCCGCCGGACCCGCTGCCACGGCGTGCGGCCCCCAACGGCTACGCCGGGCGGGCACCCGCCATCGGGCATCCGGCCGACCTGTCGTACGGAGCGGAGCCCGGTTACCGGGCCGAGGCGACCTACCGCGTCGACCCCGCGTACCGGGCCGAGCCCGCGTACCGGGCCGAGCCGGACTACCGGGCCGAGCCCGCGTACCGGACCGAGCCGGGTTATCGGGCCGAGCCGGACTATCGAGCGGAGCCGGCGTACCGGACCGAGCAGCCGGACTACCGCGCTGAGCCCGGCTACCGGGCCGAGCCGGGCTACCGCCCTGAGCCGGACTACCTCGCCACGCCCGGCTACCGGGCCGAGCCGGACTATCGGGCTGACCCGGGTTACCGGGCCGAGCCGGACCACCGGGCCGAGCCGACGTACCGGGCCGAGCCCGAGCCGCCGGCACGCGGCCCCGACCCGGTCCCGTCGCGCTACGCGTTGCTGGACAACGGCTACCGACCGGGCGACCCGCCGGTGGAATCGCGGTACGCCCTGCTGGAGACCGGTTACCAGCCGGAGACCGGCTACCCGGCCGCCGCGCCACCGCCCCCGCCGGTCGCCCCATCGCCTGCGCCGCCGGTCGCCGTGCCAGTCACGCCGCCCGTCCCGCCACCACCCGCCCCGGCGGTCGGCTCGGCGGTCGCCGAACGTGCCTACCCGACCCGGATCGAATGGCGCCCACCGGCCGTTGACCAGGAGCAGGAGCGCGCCAACGGAGTGCTCCAACGCGACCTGGGCACGCCCCGGGTGTTCGCCTTCGCCAACCCCAAGGGCGGGGTGCACAAGACGACCGCCACCGTGCTCGCCGCGGCGACGGTCGGCAGCGTCCGCGGCAAGGGCGTGCTGGCCTGGGACGACAACGAGCTGCGTGGCACCCTCGGCCTGCGCGCCGGCAGCGCCCGGCACGCCCGGACGATCCGGCACCTGATCAGCGACCTGGCCCAGATCGAGATCCTGGAGGGCGCGACCCTGCTGGACCGGCTGGACGACTACCTGCGGCACGCCTCCGACGGCTCGTACGACGTGCTGGCCGGCGAGGAGAGCCCGCGCTTCGCCCAGCGACTGGACCAGTTCACCGTCCGACGGGTGCTGGAGCTGCTGCGGCGCACCCACGACGTGGTCTGCGTGGACACCGGCAACAACGTGGAGAGCCCCAACTGGCGCACCGTGATGCAGGCCGCCGACCAGCTGGTGGTGACCACAGTGCCCCGGGAGGACGCGGCGTTCAGCGCGGACTGGATGCTCGACCTGCTGCACGAGGAGGGCATGGGCGAGTTGGCGGACAACGCGATCACCCTCATCTCCTGCCCGACCCCGGGTCGCTCGACGCTCCAGGACGACCTGGAGCGGCACTTCGCCACCCGTACCCGGGGCGTGGCCGTCGTCCCGTACGACCCGGCTCTGGAGACCGGGTCGTCGATCGAGTACCACCAGCTCCAGCCGGAGACGCGGCAGGCGTGGCTGCGGGCCGCGGCGATGATGGTGGAGCCGTTCGCCCGGTGAGCTGGACTGCCGCCACCGGAGCCCCGACCGTGCACCGGGCCTGAGAGGATCATCGGGTGAGCCCGGACAACCCCGACCGTGAGCGGCCCGTCGACGAGCCCGACCAACCCGCGCCACCCCGTACGCCGGACGCGAAACCGGCGGAGGTCGACCCGTCGGCCGGGACCGCGCCGGGCGAGTTCGGTCCGGGCCAACCGCCGGCCTCGGCGGCGTACCAGAGCTCGCTGGAGCTTCGGTTCGACGAACCGCGTCGTCCGCTGCGTGCCCTGGCGACGGTGCTTGGCGCCGTGCTCGCGCTGGCCGCGCTGGGTGTGCCGCTCGGGCTGCTCTGGGCCGCGCTCGCGCCGGACACCCCGGTACTCAAGACCGCCGAGGGGGCGATCTACGCCGAGCCGCAACCGGAGCAGCCGATCGCCGCCGACGGGTGGTTCAGCCTGCTCGGGCTCGCCTTCGGGCTGCTCGTGGCGCTCACCCTGTGGTTCGTGCTGCGTCGGCGGCGCGGCCCGGTCGGGTTGCTCGCCGCGGTGCTCGGCACCCTGGCCGCCGCGCCGGTGGCCTGGCAGGTGGGACGGCGGATCGGTCTGGGCACCTTCGACCGACTGCTGGCGACCGCCCCGGCCGGACAGGCCTTCAGCAAACCCGCCGACCTGCGGGCCGGTGGAGTGGACTGGCTGCTCGGCGTGCTGCCGGTGCCGCACGGCAACCTGCTGCTGCCGGCGTTCGGGGCCGCGGTCATGTACACCCTGCTGGCCGGCTGGTCGCGGTGGCCGGGGCTACGCCCGGAGCCCGAGCCGGGGGATTTCAGTTGGGTGTCGGCGGGGACGCCAGCTCCGACAGCGGCACCGGAACCGCCCGCACCTGACGCAGCAGAGCCGCCTCGCGGTTGAGCAACCGCAGCTCGGCGCGGAGCCGGGAGGCGGTGTCGTCGATCGCCAGCAGCCGTTGCCGGTCGTCGACGGTGAGCGCCGCGGTCGCCGCCACCAGGTGTGAGAGCACTGTCGGGTCCTCCGGCAACTGCTCGGAGATCTCCTCCGGGTCGGACCGGATCAGGCCGAGGTACTGCCGGAACACCGCGATCACCCGGGCGGCCAGCAGGTCGGCCACCTCGTCCGGGCCGCCCGGGTCGGGCAGCCACTCGACGTCGGCGGTCAGGTAGGGCTCGGCGCTGTCGTCGACCTCGGCGATGCGGAACCGGCGGCGGCCGACCGTGACGATGTCGAAACCGCCGTCGGCCAACTCGGTCACCTGGCGCAGCTCGGCGGTGCAGCCCACCTCGTGCAGCGTCACCTCGCCGACGCTCGACGTGGCCGGGGCGCCGGCGGGCGCGACCTCCCAGCCGGCCTGGATGGCCACCACGCCGAACTCGCGCGGGGCACCCTCGGGCAGGCCGACCAGGTGCCGGACCAGCGCCCGGTAGCGCTCCTCGAAGATGTGCAGCGGCAGCACCAACCCGGGAAAGAGCACCGTTGCGAGCGGGAACACCGGCAGCCGTGCGGTCACATGGTCGAGCCTAACCAATCTCGGCACCGGGGGCGTGGCCCGGCTCACCGTCCCGGCGGACGGGCGGCTCGGGTGGACGTCGAGCCGGCCGCCTAGACTCGCAAGGGTGCTGAATCGGATCGACCTGCGCGACGGTCTCGGTGACCCGCGCCGCCTGCTGCCCCGTGCCCAGCTCGACGTGTCCGTCGCCGTCGAGCGCATCCGGCCCCTGGTGGAGGCGGTCCGTGAGCATGGGTACCCAGCGATCCGGGAGGCCAGCGTTCGGTTCGACGGCATCTCCCCCGAGGTGCTGCGGGTGCCGGTCGAAGCGATCACCGAGGCGGAGGGGGTGCTCGACCCGGCGGTGCGTGCCGCGCTGCTGGAGTCCATCGCCCGGGCCCGTCGGGTCCACGCCGACCAGCGGCGCACCGACCACACCACGAAGGTGGTGCCCGGCGGCACTGTCACCGAGCGGTGGCTGCCAGTCGACCGGGTCGGCCTCTACGTGCCCGGTGGCCTGGCGATGTACCCGTCGACAGTGGTGATGAACGTGGTGCCCGCCCAGGCGGCCGGGGTGCGCTCGCTGGTGGTGGCCAGCCCGCCGCAGAAGGACAACGGCGGCCTGCCCGATCCCCGCGTGCTCGCCGCGTGCGCGCTGCTCGGCGTCGACGAGGTCTACGCCGTGGGCGGGGCCCAGGCGGTGGCGATGCTGGCGTACGGCGCGGCGGTGGACCCGGCGGGGGAGCTGCGGTGCGACCCCGTCGACCTGATCACGGGCCCCGGCAACATCTGGGTGACCGCCGCCAAGCGGCTGCTGCGCGGCGTGGTCGGCATCGACGCCGAGGCGGGGCCGACCGAGATCGCCATCCTGGCCGACGACACCGCCGACCCGGCGCACGTGGCCGCCGACCTGATCAGTCAGGCCGAGCACGACCCGCTGGCCGCGAGCGTGCTGGTCACCCCGTCGGTGGCGCTGGTCGAGGCGGTCGAGGCGGAGTTGGCCCGGCAGGTTCCGGCGACCAAGCACACCGAGCGGGTCACCACGGCGCTGACCGGTGAGCAGAGCGGCGTGGTCCTGGTCGACGACCTCGAGGCGGGGCTGCGGGTGGTCGACGCGTACGCGGCCGAGCACCTGGAGATCCAGACGGTGGACGCCCGGGAGTGGGCGCTGCGGGTCCGCAACGCCGGAGCGATCTTCGTGGGCGCCTGGTCGCCGGTGTCGCTCGGCGACTACTGCGCCGGCTCCAACCACGTGTTGCCCACCGGCGGCTGCGCCCGGCACTCCTCCGGCCTGTCCGTGCAGTCCTTCCTGCGCGGCGTGCACCTGATCGAATACACCGAGGCAGCGCTGCGCGAGGTGGCCCCGCACGTGGTCACGCTGGCCAACGTGGAGGACCTGCCCGCGCACGGCCAGGCTGTCCAGGCCCGTTTCCCGGTAGGAGGACCGGCGTGACCAGCCTGGACGATCTGCCGATCCGGGCCGACCTGCGGGGGCTGTCGCCGTACGGGGCGCCGCAGTTGGACGTGCCGGTGCGGCTCAACACCAACGAGAATTCCCACCCGGTGCCGGAGCCGGTGGTCGAGGCCATCGGCAAGGCGCTCGCGGCCGAGCTGCGCGAGCTGAACCGCTACCCGGACCGGGACGCGGTGGCGCTCCGCGCCGACCTGGCCGAATATCTGGGGCACGGCCTCACCGTCGAGCAGGTGTGGGCGGCCAACGGCTCCAACGAGATCCAGCAGCAGCTGCTCCAGGCGTTCGGCGGGCCGGGGCGCACCGCGCTCGGCTTCGTTCCGGCGTACTCGATGCACCCGCTGCTGGCCCTCGGCACCAGCACCCGGTGGGTGCCCGCCGCGCGCGGCGTCGACTTCGGGTTGACCGCCGAGGAGGCGGTCGTCCAGGTCCGCGAGCACCGGCCGGACGTTGTCTTCCTCTGCTCGCCGAACAACCCCACCGGCACGGCACTGGACCCGGCGGTGATCGCCGCGGTGCTCGACGTCGCGCCCGGCATGGTGGTCGTCGACGAGGCGTACGCCGAGTTCGCCCGACCCGGGACGGTCAGCGCCCTCGCGGTGCTGCCCGGCCACCCACGGCTGGTGGTCACCCGGACGATGAGCAAGGCGTTCGGCTTCGCCGGTGGCCGGCTGGGTTACCTGGCGGCCGACCCGGCGGTGGTGCGGGCGGTGCAGCTCGTCCGTTTGCCGTACCATCTCTCCGCGCTCACCCAGGCCGCCGCACGCGCGGCGGTGGCCCACCGCGACGCCCTTCTCGGTACGGTGAGCGCGATCATGGCGCAGCGGGACCGGATCGTGGCGACGCTGCGCGAGCGGGGGTTGCGGGTCGCCGACAGCGACGCCAACTTCGTGCTCTTCGAGGTGGGCGGCGACCAGACCGTCGTCTGGAACGCCCTGCTGGCGCAGGGGGTGCTGGTCCGTGACGTCGGCCTGCCCGGCTGGCTGCGGGTGACCGCCGGCACCGCCGCCGAGACCGACGCCTTCCTTTCTGCAATGGAGACTTCGCAATGAGTCGGACCGCCCGGGTGGAACGGATCACCAAGGAGACCAAGGTCCTCGTCGAGATCGATCTCGACGGCACCGGTGCCGCCGAGATCAGCACCGGCGTCGGCTTCTACGACCACATGCTGCACCAGATCGCCCGGCACGGCGGCTTCGACCTGACTGTGCGCACCGTGGGTGACCTGGAGATTGACGCGCACCACACGATCGAGGACACCGCGCTCGCCCTGGGTGCGGCGTTCGACCAGGCACTGGGCGACAAGGCCGGCATCCGGCGGTACGGCTCGGCGACCGTGCCGATGGACGAGGTGCTGGTCCGGGCCGCGGTGGACCTCTCCGGTCGGCCGTACGTGGTGCACGACGAGCCGGTGCTCGCCCCCTACATCGGGCCGGTGTACGCGACCAGCATGACCCGGCACATCTGGGAGTCCTTCGGCCAGGCGGCCCGTGTCACGCTGCACGTCGACGTGCTGCGGGCGGCCCGGCCGGGTGGTCACCCGGACGCGCACCACGTGGTGGAGGCGCAGTTCAAGGCGGTCTCCCGCGCGTTGCGCGAGGCCACCTCGATCGACCCGCGTTCCGCCGGAGCGATCCCGAGCACGAAGGGCGCGCTCTGATGGGTGCCGCGTTGCCGACGTTGCTGCTGATTCTGGCCGGAGTGCTGGTGGGCGGCACCTGGTCGCTCTACCGGCAGGGCGCGCCGAAGGCCGCCGTGCTGATCACCGCGGCGCTCGCGGTGCTCGCCACTGTCGCCGGGGTGCTGCGGCTGCTGCCGGAGAACGGGTGATCGGGGTGACGACATGAGTGACGTGGTGGTGCTCGATTACGGCTCGGGCAACCTGCGCTCGGCGGAGCGGGCGCTGGCCGCCGCCGGAGCGGACGTCCGGGTGACCGACGACCTGGCTGCGGCGGCTGCCGCCGATGGTCTGGTGGTGCCGGGTGTGGGCGCGTACGCGGCGTGCATGGCGGGGATCGAGGCGCTGGGCGCCGGCCCGGTGATCGCCGAACGGGTGGCTGCCGGCCGGCCGGTGCTCGGCATCTGCGTGGGCATGCAGGTGCTTTTCGAGCACGGTGACGAGCACGGCGTGGTGACCAAGGGGCTGGGGCTGCTGCCCGGCGGGGTGACCCGGCTGGCCGCCAACCGGTTGCCGCACATGGGCTGGAACACGGTTCGGGCGCCGCGGGAGTCGGTGCTGTTCGCCGGGTTGACGGAGCAGAGCCGGTTCTACTTCGTCCACTCGTACGCGATGGGCGACCCGGCGGCGCTGGCCGCTGCCGGCGCCACGGTGACCACCGCCCACCACGACACGGATTTCGTCGCGGCGGTGGAGCGTGGCTCGTTGTCGGCGGCCCAGTTCCACCCGGAGAAGTCCGCCGACACCGGTGCCGCGCTGCTGCGCAACTGGCTCGCCACGTTGCCCAGCGGTGACTGAGCGCCGTCGCGCGGTGCCCGAGCGGCGGGCGTCGCGGTGAGCCGGGAGCGCGCCCGCCGGCGGGCGGAGCGGGAGGCGGAGCAGGCCCGGGAGCGGGCGGTCCGGCAGCGCCAGGTCGCCCGGCGGCAGCGCCGTCGCGCTGTGGTCCGCAGCTTGACGCCGCGGCTGCGGCGGGGTCGCTCCGGGCGGCTGGCCCGGCACACTCGGGGTGAGCGGGCCGCGATCGTGCTGCTCACCGGCGCGGCGTTGATCCTGATCTGGACGTTCGTCGACAACCTGGCGTTGCGTATCGCGCTGATCGTGCTCCTGCTGCTCGTACTGCCGGCGATCGTGGTGATCGCCCTGGACCGTCGTACCTGATCGAGGAGAAGACCTTGAGCCTCACCCTGTTACCCGCCGTGGATGTCGCTGACGGCCGGGCCGTCCGGCTCGTGCAGGGCGCCGTCGGAAGCGAGAGCATCTACGGCGACCCGTTGGACGCGGCGCTGGCCTGGCAGCAGGACGGCGCGGAGTGGATCCACCTGGTCGACCTGGACGCGGCGTTCGGCCGGGGCACCAACGCGCACCTGCTCGCGGAGGTGGTGCGCCAGTTGGACGTGAAGGTGGAGCTCTCCGGGGGCATCCGTGATGACGAGTCGCTGCGCGCGGCGCTGGGCACCGGAGCGGCCCGGGTGAACATCGGGACCGCCGCCCTGGAGGACCCGGTCTGGTGTGACCGGGTGGTCGCGGAGTACGGCGACCGGGTGGCCATCGGGTTGGACGTGCGGGGTCACACCCTGTCGGCGCGGGGTTGGACCCGCGACGGTGGTGACCTGTACGAGGTGCTGGAGCGGTTGGACAAGGCGGGCGCGAGTCGGTACGTGGTCACCGACATCACCAAGGACGGCACGATGCGCGGGCCGAACCTGGATCTGCTGCGCGAGGTGTGTGCCCGTACGGACCGGCCGGTGATCGCCTCGGGCGGGGTGTCCACCCTGGACGACCTGCGGGCGTTGGCGACTCTGGAGTCGGCCGGGGTGGAGGGCGTGATCGCCGGCAAGGCGCTCTACGCGGGTGCATTCACTGTGGCCGAGGCGCTGCGGACGCTGGCCGAGGCGTGACGACGACCCGGCTGGGGTCGGGCGGCCCGTGGGAGCAGCGATACGGGTACTCCCGGGTGGTCCGGGCCGGTGAGCGGGCCTGGACGGCCGGTTGCACGGCGACTGTGGACGGCCGGGTGGTGCACGTCGGTGACGCGGCCGCGCAGACCGCGCAGGCGCTGCGGATCGGGCTGGCCGCGCTCGCCGAGGTGGGTGCGGAGCCGGGTGATGTGGTCCGGACCAGGATGTACGTGACGGACCGGCTGCACGCCGACGAGGTGGGTCGGGCGCACAACGCGGTCTTCGGCGCGGTCCGGCCGGCGGCCACCCTGGTGGTGGTGGCCGGTCTGCTGGACCCGGAGCACCTGGTCGAGGTGGAGTTGGAGGCGTACCTCGGCGATCGCTGAGGTACCCGCCCGGGTGGCCCGCTGGGCCGTTCCGCAGCCCGATAAGTTGTGCACAACTTAATTGTGGGCTACCTTTCAGTGGTGACCGATGACCTGGTGCTGCGCCGGCAGGTGTGCTTCGCGCTCTACGCCGCGTCGCGCGCACTGACCGACGTCTACCGGCCGATCCTCGACGAGGTCGGTCTGACCTACCCGCAGTACCTGGCGCTGCTGGTGCTCTGGGAGCGTCCCGACGACGCCCCCACGGTGTCCGAGTTGGGCACCGAGCTGCGGCTGGACTCCGGCACGCTCTCCCCGCTGCTCAAACGGCTGGAGGGGGCGGGTCTGGTGGTGCGGCGGCGGTCGGCCCGTGACGAGCGGCGGGTCGAGGTGGGCCTCACCGAGCAGGGCCGGGCGCTGCGCGAGCGGGTCTGCGATGTCCCGCTGCGGATCGCGCAGGCCACCGGGCTGGGCTTCGACGAGCTCGTCGCGCTGCGCGACACCCTCACCCGGGTCACCGACACCATCCACCGACAGAAGGAGCAGTGACCACCATGCAGGTTGTCTACACCGCGTCCGCGACCGCCACCGGCGACGGCCGGGACGGCCACGTCGAGACCTCCGACGGCACGTTCGCCCTCGACCTGGCCGTGCCGAAGGAGATGGGCGGCGCCGGTGGCGCGGCCAACCCCGAGCAGCTCTTCGCCGCCGGTTACGCGGCCTGCTTCCACAGCGCGCTGCGGCTGGTGGCCCGCCGGGCCAAGGCCGACGTGACAGGTTCCGTGGTCGGCGCCGAGGTGGGCATCGGCCCGAACGGCAGCGGCGGCTTCGGGCTCACCGTGCGGCTCGTCGTCGACCTGCCCGCCGCGCCCCGCGAGGTCGCCGAGCAGATCGTCGAGCA
The DNA here is from genome assembly GCF_003264365.1 of Micromonospora noduli. Lineage (GTDB taxonomy): Bacteria > Actinomycetota > Actinomycetes > Mycobacteriales > Micromonosporaceae > Micromonospora > Micromonospora noduli. Next base: position 22,047 of record NZ_PYAK01000053.1, on the reverse strand, counting down.
GGCCCACCAGGTCTGCCCGTACTCCAACGCCACCCGTGGCAACGTCGACGTGACCCTGACCGTCCGCGAGACCCTGTCCGCGTGACCTCGCGGCCCCAGGCCCCCATCCGCGGACGAGAGGACGACCACACCGTGACCAGCAACCGTGAGATCCACCTGGCCAGCCGCCCCCAGGGCTGGCCCACCGAAGACACCTTCCGGCTCGTCGAGACCGAGGTCCCGACGCCCGGACCGGGCCAGATCGTGGTCCGCAACCAGTACATGTCCGTCGACCCGTACATGCGCGGACGGATGAACGACGTCAAGTCGTACGTGCCGCCGTTCGCGCTCGACGCGCCGCTCGACGGTGCCGCGATCGGTGAGGTGGTGGCCAGCGAGGCGGCGGACATCGCCGTCGGGACCACGGTCCTGCACGGGCTGGGCTGGCGGGAGTACGCGCTGCTCGACGCCGCCGCGGCCCGCCCCGTCGACCCGAGCATCGCCCCGGTCAGCGCGTACCTGAGCGTGCTCGGCATGACCGGGTTGACCGCGTACGCCGGTCTGCTGGAGGTGGCCGCGATGAAGCCCGGCGAGACGGTCTTCGTCTCCGCCGCGGCTGGCGCGGTGGGCAGCCTGGTCGGCCAGATCGCCAAGCTCAAGGGTGCCGGCCGGGTGATCGGCAGTGCCGGCTCGCCGGCCAAGGTCGAGCGGCTGCGGGCGCTGGGCTTCGACGCCGCCTTCGACTACCACGACGGGGTCCGCGAGTCGCTGCGGGCGGCCGCCCCGGAGGGCGTCGACGTCTACTTCGACAACGTCGGGGGTGACCACCTGGAGGCCGCGATCTCGGCCATGAACCTGCACGGCCGGGCGGCCATCTGCGGCATGATCTCGCAGTACAACGCCACCGAGCCGCCGGCCGCCCCGCGCAACCTGGCGCTGGTCATCGGCAAGCGGCTCACCCTGCGCGGCTTCCTGGTCAACGACCACAACGACGTGCGGGCGGCGTTCGTGCGCGACGTCTCGGGCTGGCTGCGCGACGGCACGCTGTCCTACGACGAGACGATCGTGGACGGCATCGAGAACGCTCCGGAGGCGTTCATCGGCGTGCTGCGCGGCGACAACCTCGGCAAGATGCTCGTCCGCGTGTGACGCAGACCTCTCTCACGGCGGTCGACCCGATCGGGTCGACCGCCGTGCCGCGTGCGGAGGATAGGCTCGCGGCATGACGGTGGCGGTACGGGTGATCCCCTGTCTGGACGTGGACGCCGGGCGGGTGGTCAAGGGGGTCAACTTCCTCGACCTGCGTGACGCCGGCGATCCGGTGGAGCTGGCCGCCGCGTACGACCGGGCCGGCGCGGACGAGTTGACCTTCCTCGACGTCACCGCGTCCTCCAGCGACCGGGGCACCATGCTCGACGTGGTGCGCCGCACCGCCGAGTCGGTGTTCATCCCACTGACCGTCGGCGGTGGGGTCCGGCAGGTCGCCGACGTGGACACGCTGCTGCGCGCCGGTGCGGACAAGGTCGGCGTGAACACCGCCGCCATCGCCCGTCCGGAGCTGATCGCCGAGATCGCCGACCGGTTCGGCCGGCAGGTGCTCGTGCTCTCCCTCGACGTGCGGCGCTCGCCGAACGGCGGCACGCCCAGCGGCTTCGAGGTCACCACCCACGGGGGTCGGCGTGGCACCGGCATCGACGCCGTGTGGTGGGCGCACCGGGGCGCCGAGTTGGGCGCGGGGGAGATCCTGCTCAACTCGATGGACGCCGACGGCACCAAGGCGGGCTTCGACCTGGAGCTGATCGCCGCGGTGCGCGCGGTGGTGGACGTGCCGGTGGTGGCCAGTGGAGGCGCCGGCGAGGTGGCCCACTTTCCGCCCGCGATCGGCGCCGGCGCGGACGCGGTGCTCGCCGCCAGCGTCTTCCACTTCGGCGAGCTGACCGTCGCCGAGGTCAAGGACGCGCTGCGCCTCGGCGGCCATCCGGTGCGCTGAGCAGCTCAGCGCTCCCCGGAGTGCCCCTCCGGTGACCGACGCGGGGTGGGAATCGAACGGACCGCGTACTCCTGGACGGCAGCCGCGTGGTCGGCCTCGTCCAGGATCCAGTCCGCGCTGCCGGGCGCGTGCCGGCGGGTCAACACTCCCTGCACGGTGTCCACCATGGTCGCCACACCCGCGCGTGGGCGGGTACGCCACAGCTGCTCACCCTCGGCGGTGATCCGGAACCAGCCGTCGGCGACGCTGACCAGCCCGGCGCCGACCAGCCGCTGGACCGCGGCCTCCACCTCGTGTCGCTGCGGAATCGCGTGGTTGAGGTGATCGGCGGTGGAGAGCACGTCGGTCAGGCGGACGCCCTCCGGCCGCCGGCTTGTCGCCGACCGACGGTGCCGTCCGGCACCGCTCGCGATGACTAGCGACACGAAGATCCAGGCGTCGTTCCAGCGCCAACCGTTCTCCCCCATGCAGAGATGATGACGGCGCGCGTCGCGGAAGGGAACACCCACCCGCCAACAGGTGCGCGGTACCACCGCCACGTACCGGTTCGCGGACGGTCGGTGAGGGTTCAGCCGGCCGGGGTGGCCGGCGCGGGGTTGCCCGGCTGGGGCGCGGCGCTGTCCGGCTCGGTGCCCTCCGGCACGGCGAACAGCGGGATGAAGAACTGGGCCAACGGACCGATGGCGAGCGCGTACGCGACGGTTCCCACGCCGACGGTGCCGCCGAGCAGCGCGCCCAGCGCCAGCACTGTGACCTCGATGACGGTGCGCACCAGTCGGATCGACCGGCCGGGCCGGCGGGCCACGTACCCGGTCATCAGACCGTCGCGGGGGCCGGGCCCCAACTGGGCGCCGAGGTAGAGAGCGGTGGCCGCGCCGTTGGCGACGATCCCGGTGACCAGCATCGCGATCTGGACGCTGAGCGGGCCAGCCGCGGGCAGCAGGGCCAGTGTGGCGTCCACGACCAGACCGATCACCACGACGTTGCTGACCGTGCCGAGGCCGGGCCGCTGCCGCAGCGGGATCCAGAGCAGCAGGACCAGCGCGCCGACGCCGATGGTGACAGTGCCGAAGGAGAGCCCGGTCAGCTCGGAGAGCCCCTGGTGGAACACGTCCCACGGGTCGAGGCCCAGATCGGAACGGATCATCAGGGCCATGCTGACGCCGTAGAGCGTGAGCCCGAGGTAGAGCTGGACCAACCGTCGAACCGGCCGGTGCCGCAGATTGCCAAGCAGTGCCATGCATGCCACCCTAGGTGCCAATCCTCGTCGAGGAAGAAGCCAATATCGGAGGAGTGGCTATGACTGGGCAGGTGCGCGGCGTCCAATTGGCCCGTCTGCTCGGGCAGTGGCATGCCCTGCCGGGCCGCCGCCGCAGCCCGGACTACGCCGCGCTGGCCGGCTCGGTGCGCGGGCTGCTCGCCGACGGCCGGCTGCCGCTGGGCGTCCGCCTCCCGGCCGAACGGGAGCTGGCCGAGGCGCTGCGGATCAGCCGGACCACTGTCACCGCCGCCTACCGGCAGCTACGCGAGACCGGGCACCTGGCCAGCCGGCGGGGCGCCGGCAGTTGGACGATGCTGCCCGGCAACCACCGGGTGGCCAGCACCGGCCTCTGGACCCCGCTGGACGACCGGGAGATGCTCGACCTCGGCGTGGCGGCGCTGGCCGCCCCGCCGCAACTGCTGTCGGCCGCGCGGGCCGCCGCCGAGGACCTGCCCCGCTACCTGAGCGGGGCCGGTTACCACCCGACCGGCATCATCGAGCTGCGCGAGGCGGTGGCCGACGCGTACACCGCGCGGGGTCTGCCCACCTCGGCCGACCAGATCATGGTCACCAGCGGCACCCAGCACGCACTGGATCTGGTGCTGCGGCTCGCCCTGGCCCCGGGCGGCACCGTGCTGGTCGAGTCCCCGACCTACCCCAACGCCCTCGCCGCGCTGGCCGGCCGGCGGGCCCGGATCAGCACCCACGGGCTGGCCGCCGACGCCGGCTGGGAGCCCGACCTGCTGCTGGGCAGTCTCCGACAGACCCGGCCCAAGCTGGCCTACCTGATTCCGGAGTTCCAGAACCCGACGGGGCACCTGATGCCCGCCTCGCTGCGCGAGCGCGTGGTGGCCGCCGCGCACGCGGTCGGCACCGATCTGATCATCGACGAGTCCTTCGTGGACCTGTCCATGGACGGCACCGAGGTGCCACCCCCGGTCGCCACCTACGACCGGCACAGCCGCGTGGTCAGCATCGGCGGGATGAGCAAGCCCTACTGGGGTGGCCTGCGGATCGGCTGGGTGCGCGCGTCCGCGCCGCAGGTGCAGCGGCTGGCCGCCGTGCGGGTCGGGGTCGACATGGCCAGCCCGGTGCTGGACCAACTGGTCGCGGTGCACCTGCTCGCCGACGCCGAGGCCATCGTCGCCGACCGCCGCGTCCAGTTGGCCGTCCAGCGCGACGCCCTGCTCGGCGCGCTGGCGCACCAACTGCCGGAGTGGCGGGTCACCGTGCCACGGGGTGGCGTGACGCTCTGGGCCGAGTTGGACGGCCCGGTCTCGAGCGCGCTGGCCCGGGCCGCGGAGGAGGTCGGCGTACGGCTGGCCCCCGGCCCCCGGTTCGGCCTGGACGGCACCCTGGAGCGCTTCCTGCGGCTGCCCTTCACACTGCCCGCGGCGGACCTCGTGGAGGCCGTCGGGCGGATCGCGGCGATCCGCTACGACCTGGACCGGGCCGGCCGCCAGCGGTGGCGGGAGCCCGCCGTCATCGCCTGAGCCGGCGCCCAACAAACCATCGGCATCCGCCGGCACCATTATGCCGGGAATATGTCATTCGCCCTGGTTCGGCTGCCAGACTCTCCTGGTGGACCAGGGTGGCGGGACACGCGGAGTCCGCCGGAGTGCGCCGGGCTCGCGGGCGACCCCGCTGGAGCTCTTCTACGACCTGGTCTTCGTCTTCGCGTTCCTGCACGTCACCACGGCCACCTCCGACAATCCGACCGCCCGGGGCCTGGTCCGGTGCCTGGTGCTGCTGGCCCTGCTCTGGTGGTGCTGGTCGGGGTTCGCCGTGCTGGGCAATCTGATCCGTACCGACCAGGGCATCGTCCCGGCGGTCGGCTTCGTCACCATCGCCGCCGCCTTCGTGCTGGCGTTGAGTCTGCCGAAGGCGTTCGTCGACCGTCCCGGTGGGCTGTTCGGTCCGCTGGTCTTCGCAACCTGCTACTTCCTGGTGCGGGTGAGCGAGAGTGTGATCTTCCTGTGGATCGGCCGCCGGAACCGCGACGTGCGCCGACGCTGGCAGCTGCTCGCCCTGCCGGCGCTCGTGGCCACGGGCCTCATCGTGGTCGCCGGGTTGCTGCCGCAGCGGCTCTTCGACGGAACAGCCGAGTCGGTGGCCCGCCTGCTGTGCTGGCTCGCGGCCATTGGCGTGGAGTACGGGGCCGGACTGGCGCTGCGGGGCACCGGGTGGACGGTGCTCTCCGCCGGGCACTGGGCCGAGCGGCACGGTCAGATCGTCCTGGTCGCCCTCGGCGAGGCCATCATCGCGCTCGGGTTCAGCCCCGGCGCGAGCGCGGGTCTGCCGCTGACCTGGCCGGTGCTGTTCGCCGCGGTCCTCGGCATCGCGGTGGCCGCCGCGATGTGGTGGGCGTACTTCGACACCCTGGCGCTCGGCATGGAACAGACCCTGCACCGCACCCGCGACCCGGACGCGCGCGCCATCCTGGCCCGCAACGCCTACAGCTACCTGCACCTGCCGGTCATCGCCGGCGTCATCCTCTTCGCGCTCGGTCTCAAGGGGCTGATCCACGAAGGCGCCGATCCCACCACACCGAGCTGGGGCGTTCCGCTGCCGAGCTTCGACCTGCTGGCGCTCTACGGAGGGGTCGCGCTCTACCTGCTCGCGCTCATCGTGCTCGGCCGGCTGATGCTCGGCGCCCCCCGCTGGCCCACCATCGGCGGGATCCTGCTGCTGGTCGCGCTGGTGCCGGTTGCCGGGTCGCTGCCCGAGCTGATCGCGTTGGGCATGTTGGCCCTGGCCGCGGCGCTGGTCGTGGCCGCGCAGACGGTCGTCGACTCCCGGCGCCGCGCCGGCGTTCGGCAGACGGCGTTCGAGGAGCAGCTCGCCGCGGAGGAGGAGCACACGAGGTGGCGGGGCCACCACCTGTGAGGGCCCCGTGCCGGCTTCCTCGCCGGCACGGGACCCTCGGCCGGCTCACAGCTCGGCGAGCGTGCCCGCGTACATCTTGTCGATCTCGGCGGCGAAGTTGCTCTCCACCCCACGTCGTTTGATCTTCAACGACGGGGTGATCTCGCCGTCCTCGATCGTCAGGTCGCGCGGCAGGATGGCCACCTTCTTGATCGTCTCCCAGCGGTTGAGCTTGGCGTTGAGCTGGGCGACGTACTCCTCGACCATCGTCTGGGCCTCGGCCGACGCGACGATCTCGGTGTAGCTGCGTCCTTCGAGCGGACCGCCGGCGACCCAGCCCCGGATGGCGTCCGGGTCCAGGGTGACCAGCATGGTGCAGAAGTTGCGGGCCTGACCGACGACGACCGCCTGCGAGGTGTACGGGCAGATGGCCTTGAACATCCCCTCGATGTGCGACGGCGCGATGTACTTGCCGCCCGAGGTCTTGACCAGGTCCTTCTTGCGGTCGGTGATGCGGAGGTAGCCCTGCTCGTCCAGGGAGCCGATGTCACCGGTACGGAAGAAGCCGTCCTCGGTGAACGAGGCGGCGGTCTCCTCCGGCAGGTTGTGGTAGCCGCGCATCACCGGCCGACCCCGTACCAGGATCTCCCCGTCGGTGTCGATCTTGCACTCCAGGTCGCCCATCGCCCGGCCCACGGTGCCGATCCGCAGCCCGGCCGGCGGGTTGACGAAGTTGCCCGCGCTGGTCTCGGTCAGACCGTAGCCCTCGGAGATCGGCAGGTTCGCGGCGGCGAAGAAGGTGGCGATCTCCGGGCTGAGCGGCGCAGCGCCGGACACCAGCACCCGCATCCGGCCGCCCAGGCGGGCCTGGAGCTTGCTGAACACCAGCTTCTCGGCCAGCCCGTAGCGCAGCTTCAGCCCGGCCGGCACCGGCTTGCCGGCCTGCTCCAGGGTGACCTTCTCCTTGCCGACGCCGACGGCCCAGCCGAAGATCTTCGCCTTCGCGCCACCGGCGCCCTGCGCGGTGGTCACGGCCTTGTTGTAGACCTTCTCGAACACCCGGGGAGCGCCGCACATCAGCGTCGGACGGATGACCGAGAGGAGGTCGACCAGCTTGTCCACCCGCCCGTCGACGTAGGTGGGCAGGCCGACGTGGATGGCGCCGCAGAGCAGGGTCTTGCCGAACGAATGGGCCAGCGGCAGCCACAGGTACTGCAGGTCGTCGTCGCGTAGCAGCCCGACCTCCGCCTGCGCCACGGCCTCCCAGCACCAGCCGCCGTGCAGCAGCTCGACGCCCTTGGGCTGGCCGGTGGTGCCGGAGGTGTAGATCAGGGTGGCCAGGTGGTCCGGGCCGATGCCGGCCACCAGCATGTCGATCAGCTCCGGCTCGGCGGCCAGCGCCTGGGTGCCGCGCTCCTCCAGGTCGGCGAGCGTCAACTGCGCGATCGCGGCGTTCGGGTCGACGGCGCCGTCGAGGAGCACCACGTGGGTGAGCGCGGGCAGGGATGCCCCGGCGATCTTCGCCGCCTGGGCCGGGTTCTCCGCGAACAGCACCTTCGACCCGGAGTCGGCGATGATGTACGTCGCGTCGGCCGGCTCGGTGGTCGGGTAGACGGTGGTGGTCGCGCCGCCGGCGCACATGATGCCGAGGTCGGCGATCACCCATTCCAGCCGGGTGTTGGCGAGGATCGCGACCGGGTCCTCCTGGCCGACGCCCAGGCCGTGCAGGCCGGCGGCGACCGCCTTGGCGCGCTGGCCGACCTGCGCCCAGGTCAGCCAGACGGGCCCCGAGTCGTCGGAGTTCGGGGACGCGAACGCGGACCGGTCGGGGGTGGCCGCCACGCGCTTGAGGAACATGTCCGGGATGGAGCGGTACGGTACATCGAGAGCCATCGCTGTAGCCGCCTTCGGGGGTGGTGGCGTGACGGTCGTCACGTCATGATGGTTACCGAAGAGTATTGCGTGGCACCGTGCATCGGCTAGTGCGGTGTCCATTTACGTTTGCCGGGTTGGCGGCCGGGGGGTTTTGTCGTACCGATGGTGTTGGGTTTGGTTATGCCTCGTCGTCGGGATCCGGCCGCGCCTCGGGTGGTGTATCGCACCGCGCGGGTGGCGTTGCGGGTGACGCCAGGGCAGCGGCGGCGGTGTTTTGGGTTGCTGCGTTCGGCTGGTGATGTGTGGGCGTGTGTGTTGGAGGTGAACGCGTGGCGGCGCCGCCGTCGGGACGCGCCGTTGTCCGGCTATCAGGAGTTGTGTCGGGAGTTGGCGGCCTCGGGGCCGGGCACGTTCGCCGAGTTGGACTCGGCGGGGGCCCGGTCGGTGTTGCGCCGGTTTTCCGACGCGTGGTTCGCGGCAGCGAAGCGGCGTAAGGACGTGACGTGTCGGCGGGGTTCCCGCGTCGGCGACGGGGGTTGGTGCCGGTGCGTTGGCATCACGGCACGTTCGTCCTGGACGGGCGTCGGGTCCGGATCCCGGTGGGCAGGGGCGCGGCGCCGTTGTGGGTGAGGTTGGCGAGGGAGGTGCCGTACCCGCTTGAGCAGGTCCGCTCGATCACGCTGCTGTGTGAGGGCGGTCGGCTGTTCTTGGATTTGAGTGCTGAGATTCCGATCGCGACCTATCCGGTCGGCGCTGGACCGGACCCGGGTCGGGTCGCTGGGGTGGACCTGGGGATCATCCATCCGTACGCGGTGACGGGCCCGGACGGTGCGGGGTTGCTGGTGTCAGGGCGGGCGATCCGCGCGGAGCACCGCATGCACCTGGCTGACACGAAAGCCCGCCGCCGGGCGGTCGCTCGCCGGGCGCCGAAGCCGGGTCAGCGGGGTTCGCGGCGGTGGCGCAAGTACCGGCGCCGCGCCCGCATGGTGGAGGGCCGGCATCGGCGCAGGGTCCGTCAGGCCCAGCACGAAGCCGCCCGTTCGGTCGTGTCGTGGGCGGTAGAACAGCGTATCGGTGAGCTGCGCGTCGGGGACCCGCGTGGGGTGCTTGACATCGAGGCCGGGCGGCGGCACAACCTGCGGTTGCGGTTGCGGTTGCGGCAGTGGCAGGTCGGTCGGCTCTTGCAGGTCCTCACCGACAAGGCCACGCTGTCCGGTATCACGCTGTGTCTCGTGAACGAACGTGGCACGTCCTCGACCTGCCCTGCCTGCCAGCGGCGGGTACCGAAACCCCGTGGGCGGACCCTGTCCTGCCCGCACTGCCGGTTTTCCGGGCACCGTGACCTGGTCGCGGCTGCCACCATCGCCACCCGTAGCCCGGGCGGCGGACCCACCACCCCGACAGCTGTTGTGTTGTCGGAGGTGCTCACGCACCGTCGAGCCGGACGGCATCTTCCCGGTGCCGGCCAGTCCCGACGTGATCCCCGCCGCCCACGCGTGGCGCGAGGATCAGTTGGCCCGCGGTGGCCCGCCCCACCACTCGGTGGGGAGTCGCTCGCCCACAAGGCGAGGATCCACAACGACCACCGGACACCCGGTGAACGTTCATGGACACCGCACTAGCCCTGGTGATCGTCCGTCCCATCCCATCAACCGGTACGGCCGATCAGGCGTACCGGGCAGCCACCACTGACCAGTCGTAGGTCGCCCGGACCCAGTTGCGCCGGGCCGCCAGGGCGTCGCGGATCCCGTCGTCGCCGGCGGCGCGCAGCGCCCCCTCCGCGTCCAGGTACGTCGCCAACCCCTGGTTGAACCGGTGTGCCGCACTCCGGAGCGCTGTCACCTCGTCCGTGCCGCTGTCCTTGGCGAGCACCGTGACCAGGTTGTGCGCGTCCGGGTCGGCCTGGCTCTCCTTGCCGTAGGAGAAGAGGTCGTTGCACCAGCAGACCAGGTCCACCGCCAGCAGGTCCAGGGCGACCAGCCCCGGGTCGGCGCGCTGGGCCGGCCCGGAGGGCCGCGTCGACGCCAGGTCGGTCAGGGTGAGGCAGGGGTGCACGCCGCCGATGTGCCGGCGCAGCTGCACGTACTCCGCCACCTCGGGTACGCGCCGACGTTCCCGGTTGCCCGCCTCCCAGAGCAGCGCCAGCAGGTACTCGCGCATCTGGCTGACGAACCGCAGCAGCAGTCCGGCGTGATCGTGCAGTCGGGTCCGGCGGCAGAGGTCGTGCAGCGCGTCGCCCAGTGGCCCGACGGCGGGCGGTGCGACGTACGGGTCACCGCAGCGGTCCAGCACGTCGAGCAGGGTGCTGATCGCCGGGCCCAGTCGGGCCGGGTCGGCACCGAGGCCGTCCTCGTCGCAGGCGTCGTCCATCACGAAGAGCCAGCTGATCAGGTCTGTGAGCAGCCGTAGGCCGTCCACCGAGCCGTCCGGGCAGGCGCGGCCGGCCAGTCCGGCGGCGTCGGCCCGTTCCAGGCGGTGTACGCGTTGGCTGGAATCGACCAGCCCGAACGTGCGCGCCCATTCGATGCTTTCACTCGCCACCTGGTCCGTGGCGCCGTGGCGCCCCGTGGGAAACGGGGGTTCCCGCAGCGCCGAAATCGCGAAGTCCCGCACAGTGTGCCCCCACTCCGTGCCGCCCGGCGCGGAGCGGCGCGGTGAAGCGTACGGGAGAAGCTATCGGCGTGTATCGTTGGGTGTGGAAATTCCACAGGCATATCGTGACCGTTTAAGTACAGGCGGTCACATGCCCAGGTTGGCGGCGCGCAGCCGCCGAGCAGCCTCCGCCGAGCCGTTCAGTTGGACCCGGGCCACCCGTTGCCGGCCGGAGAAGAACAGCACCAACTCGGCCGGGGCGCCGACCAGGCGCAGTGGCTCACCACCGCGACCGAGGGAGACCTCACCGTGGCCGGGCGCCTGCACGTAGAGGTCGGCCGGAAAGCGCCGCAGTGCCAGCCGGGCCATCGGGGCCGCGCGTTTCCAGAGCGCGCTCTGCAGGCCGGTGGGCAGAACGCGCGGCTGCCACCCGGTGCCGGCCCGCCGGACGTCCTCGTGATGGATGAAGAACTCCATCGTGTTGGCCAACTCGTCAGTCAGCGGGTTGCTGACCGGGCTCCACAGCGGCGGTCGGCGCACCTGTGCCACCAGCTCGGGGTAGGGCCGTGCGGCGAGTCGCCGACGGACCCGCTCGGAATAGCCGCGCAGCGGCGGCAGCACGATCCCACCCGCCGCGTCCGGACGGCGCTCCCGCAGCACCAGATGCGCGGCGAGGTCACGGGTCGCCCAGCCCTCGTTGATGGTCGGGGCGTCCGGCCCGAGGGCCAGTAGAAGATCGGCCAGCGCCTCGCGCTCGGCTCGGGCGTACCGCGGCATGGCCCGATCGTAGGCCCGGTGGCCCGTCGGCGCGCGACACCGGACGGCGGTCGGCGCCTGCGGCAGGCCGCCGTCCGGTACGTGATGGTCGACATATCCAGTCAGGGTCGGCGGCACTGGCCCCGACCGGTAAGGATGAGGGAGATAATTGCGGCTTACGGCGGGGGAGAGCGTGGCGAGCAAGACAAGTCGGGACGTTCTCAGTCGAGGGCTGGGGGTCCTGCGGCAGGCGATCCGTGAGCAGCCGCGGATCTTCGCGGTGGCGGTCGTCGGCAGCGTGCTCTTCGGCGGGATGATCATTGTCAGCGCCCGGGTGGTCGGGTCGGTCATCGGTGAGGTGGCGCTTCCGGCCATCGAACGCGGCGAGGTGGGCGCCGGCACCCTGGCGCTGGCCGCGGCCGCGTTGTTCGGGATCAGCGTGCTGCGGGTGGCGGGCATCTTCGGCCGCCGGCTCGGCGCCGGTTACATGCAGTACCGCCTCCAGGCCTCCTACCGCCGCAGGGTGACCCGTCGGTACCTGGAGCTGCCGCTGTCCTGGCACCACCGCAACTCCACCGGCACCCTGCTCTCCAACGCCAACTCCGACGTGGAGGCGGCCTGGTACCCGATCGCGCCGCTGCCGTTCGCCGTCGGCACGTTGGTGATGCTGGTCGGCGCGATCGTGTCGCTCTTCGCCACCGACTGGGCGCTCGCCCTGGTCGGGCTCGCGGTCTTCCCCGCGCTGTTCGCGCTCAACGTCGTCTACTCCCGCCGGATGGCCCCCCGGCAGGCCCGGGCGCAGCGCCTGCGCGCCGAGGTCAGCGGCATCGCCCACGAGAGCTTCGACGGCGCCCTGGTGGTCAAGACGATGGGCCGCGAGGCCCAGGAGACCGCCCGGTTCGCGGGCCGCGCCGGTGAGCTGCGCGACTCGCTGATCGCTGTCGGCCGGCTGCGCGGCATCTTCGACCCGCTGCTGGAGACACTGCCCAGCCTCGGCACCCTGGCCGTACTGGTGGTCGGGGCGTTCCGGCTGCGCCAGGGCGCGATCAGCGTGACCGAGCTGGTCAGCGTGGCCTTCCTCTTCACAGTGCTGGCCTTCCCGGTGCGGGCCATCGGTTGGGTGCTGGCCGAGCTGCCGCGCAGCGTCGCCGGGTGGGACCGGGTGCGCCGGGTGCTCGACGCCACCGGCGAGATGCCGTACGGGCAGCGGGTGCTCGACCCGGCCGGCGCCGGCCCGGCCACCCTCACCTTCACCGACGTGCACTACTCCTACCCGCCGGCCGAAGCGCACCCGCCCGGCGCGCAGGTCCTCGGCGAGGTCGGCTTCACGGTGCCGTCCGGTAAGACGGTGGCCCTGGTGGGGCCGACCGGCGCCGGCAAGTCCACCATCGCCTCGCTGGCGGTGCGCCTCGTCGACCCGGACTCCGGCACTGTGAGCCTGGACGGCGTGGACGTGCGCGAGCTGACCTCCGCGTCGTTGGCCGGCACGGTGGCCCTGGTCGCCCAGGTGCCCTTCATCTTCGACGACACGGTGCGCGCCAACATCGCCCTCGACCGGCCCGGTGTCGACGACGAGGTGGTCTGGGCGGCGCTGCGGCTGGCCGAGGCGGACGGGTTCGTCGCCGCGCTGCCCGATGGTCTGGACACCATGGTCGGCGAGCGGGGCACCTCGCTCTCCGGCGGTCAGCGGCAGCGGCTCACACTGGCCCGCGCGCTGGCCGGTCGACCGCGCCTGCTGGTGCTCGACGACGCGACAAGCGCTGTCGATCCTCGAGTGGAGGCGGCCATCCTGGCGGGGCTGCGGTCGTCGACCACGCAGGCGGGAGTTCCGGCCGCGTCGATCCTGGTGGTGGCGTACCGCCGGGCCACCATCGCGCTCGCCGACGAGGTCATCTACGTGGAGCAGGGACGGGTGGTCGCCCGGGGCACCCACACCGAGTTGTTGGCCACCGTGCCCGGTTACGTCGACCTGGTCACCGCCTACGAGCAGGCCGAGGTGGAGCGGGCACAGGAAAGTTCCTACGGCGACGACGTGGCACCGCTGCCGTCGGGCCTGGAGATCGAGGTGGACCGGTGAGCGCGAGGAGTGCAGCGCAGCGGAGCCCCGCAGTCGCGAACGAAAGGCCAGACCGGTGAGCGCGAGGAGTGCAGCGCAGCGGAGTCCCGCAGTCGCGAACGAGAGGCGGGCCCGGTGAGCGCGACCACGGAAACGAGTGACACGCCGGAGGCCCGGCAGGAGACGACCTGGCAGACCCTGCGTCGGGGCCTGGCGCTCTCGCCGGAGCTACGGATCGGTCTGGCCGGCACGTTGGCCCTGGCGTTGGTCTACATGGTCGGTCGGGTTGCCGTGCCGGTCGCCGTGCAGCAGGGCATCGACCGGGGCCTCGTCGGTGGTCTGGATCTGAACGTGGTCTGGACGGTGGTGGCGATCACCGCGGCGATCCTGACGATCACCACGATCTGCGGCTACCTGATGATGCGCCGGCTGTTCACGGTCAGCGAGACGGCTCTGGCCAACGTCCGCACGCGCGCGTTCCGCCACGTGCACGACCTGTCGATGTTGCACCAGCAGTCGGAGCGGCGCGGTTCGCTGGTCTCGCGGGTCACCAGCGACGTGGACCAGATCACCCAGTTCCTCCAGTGGGGCGGGGTGATCCTGCTGGTCAACCTCGGTCAGCTGGTGGTCACCACCGCCGTCATGCTGGCGTACTCCTGGCAGTTGACAGTGGTGGTGTTGGCCGCGTTCCTGCCGGCGGTGTTCGTCATCCGGCAGCTGCAACGTCGCCTCGGCAGCGCGTACGCGACGGTGCGTCAACGCACCGGGACGTTGCTCGGCGCGATCGGCGAGAGCGTGGTGGGCGCGCCGGTGATCCGGGCGTACGGGATCGCCGGGCGCACCGAGCGGCGGCTGGACGAGGCGATCGACAGGCAGCGGCTGGCGCAGCAGCGGGCGATCCGGATCAGCATCGTGGGCAGCTCGGTCGGGGAGTTGGCGGCGGGGGTGGCGCTGGCCGGCGTGGTGGTGCTCGGCGTGCTGTTGGGGGTGGACGGCACGCTGTCGATCGGCCAGCTGACCGCGTTCCTCTTCCTGGTGACGCTGTTCATCCAGCCGGTGCAGATCGCCACCGAGGTGCTCAACGAGGCGCAGAACGCGATCGCGGGTTGGCGTCGGGTGCTGGACGTGCTGGACGTAGCCCCGGACGTGGCCGACCCGGGGGAGCAGGGGCGGGAGCTGCCGGGCGGGCCGCTGGACATCCGGTTCTCCGGTGTGCGGTTCGCCTATCCGGGTGGTCCGCCGGTGCTGCACGACATCGACCTGGAGATCCCGGCCAAGAGCCGGGTGGCGGTGGTCGGTGAGACCGGCAGCGGCAAGACCACGTTCGCCAAGTTGCTGACCCGACTGATGGACCCGTCGGACGGGGCGGTGCTGCTGTCCGGGGTGCCGCTGACCGACGTCCGGTTCGGCTCGCTGCGCTCCCGCGTGGTGATGGTGCCGCAGGACGGGTTCCTCTTCGACGCGACAGTGGGGGACAACGTCCGGTTCGCCCGGCCGGAGTTGACCGACGAGCAGTTGAGCGCCGCCTTCACCGAGCTGGGCCTGTCGGACTGGCTGGAGGGTCTGCCGGCGGGCCTGGACACTCCGGTCGGGGAGCGCGGCGAGGCGCTCAGCGTCGGGGAGCGGCAGCTCGTCGCGTTGGCCCGCGCGTACGTGGCCGACCCGGACCTGCTGGTGCTCGACGAGGCGACCAGCGCGGTGGACCCGGCGACGGAGGTGCGGTTGCAACGCACGCTGGACGCGGTCACCCGGGGCCGGACCACCCTCGCCATCGCGCACCGGCTCTCCACGGCGCAGGCCGCCGACGAGGTGATCGTGGTGGACCGGGGCCGGGTGGTGCAGCGCGGCCCGCACGACGAGCTGGTTCGCGACGCCGACTCGGTGTACGGCCTGCTCTACGCCTCCTGGCTGGAACAGACCCGGTGAGGTGCGGCGGTGTGGTGGACGTCGACGGGCGGGTGCTCTAGGCTCCGGGTTAGGTAAGCCTAACCTCTGAAGGAGGTCGCACCCATGCGGCCCAACTCCGCCGAGATCGTCCGTACCCTCGTCGCCGGCCGCCTGCCCGGCCTCGTGCACCTGGCCCACCGGCCGGGTCCGCACCACGCCCGGCACGTCACCGACTCGGACGGGCGGGTGCTGCTGCTGGTGCCGGTGGCCAGCCATCTGGCCGCCGCCCTGCAACCGGCCGCCGGGGGCAGCGACGTCGCGGTGGTGCTCGACGTGCTCGACCTGCCGCCCGCCGCCGGCGCGCCCGGGCTGGGTCGCGCCTGGGTGTCCGGCTGGGCGGCCGAGCTGCGCGGCGACGAGGCCCGCCACGCGGCGGTCGAGTTCGCCGCGGTGGAGCCGACCGGCGACCTGCTCGACCTGGGCACCCGGTTCCGACTGTTCCGCTTCGAGGTGGTCGAGGTCCGCTGGGAGCGGGCCGGCGTCGTGCACCGGATCGACCCGGTGGAGTACGCCGAGGCCGAGCCGGACCCGGTGCACCCGGTCGAGGCCCGCCTGCTCGCCGACCTCGCCGAGTGCCACGGCACCCAGGTGACGGAGTACCTGCGCCGGCAGCTCGGGTTGACCGAGCACACCCCGGAGGGGCCGCCCCGGGTGGTGCGCATCGACCGCTACGGGCTGGTGGTGGCCCTCGGCCAACCCGGTGCCCGGCGTCGGGTCCGGCTGGCCTTTCCGGGCCCGGTGGCCGACCCGGCCGAGCTGCCGCGGCTGCTGCCGCCGCTGCGACTCACAGCCGACGCCCGACCCCCGCGCTGACCGCCCTCCGCTGGTCGGGCTGCCGCCTTCGCTGTCGGGTCAGCTCGGCAGTGGGCCGGTGAGGTAACGCTGGATCGTGGGGCCGATCGCGGCCACCAGGGTTTCCGGATCCGCCGAGGCGACCGGCTCAAGGCGCACCACGTGCCGCATCATGGCCAGGCCGATCATCTGGGTGGCCACCAGGGAGCCCCGCAGCGGTAGCTCGACCGGGTCGACGTCGAGGTTTTCCAGCACCCGGCGCAGCACCTGGGTGGTGACGAACTCACGCAGCAGTCGAGCGGTCCACTCGTTGCTCACCGCGGAGCGCAGCAGTGCCTGCGCCGCGCTGCCGGTCGGGGAGTCCCAGACGCCGAGGAAGATGCGCACCATCCGCTCACCGACGCCGTCCCGGTCGCCGGCGAGCACCTTCGGCACCAGCTGACCGGGGTCGACCGGAAAGTTCATCGCGGCCAGGAAGAGCTGGTCCTTGCTGCCGAAGTAGTGGTGCACGAGCGCCGGGTCGACCTGCGCCGTAGCGGCGATGCCCCGGATCGAGGCGGCGTCGTAGCCACGTTCGGCGAACGCCGTCCGCGCCGCGTCGAGAATCGCCTCCCGGGTGCCCGGGTTGCCGGGTCGCCGGCCGGTCCGCCGCGTCATCGCCGCCCTTCGTTCGTCCGCCTCGGCCCGTCGTGGGCCCGGCCACGCCGGGGTCGGCTGCCGCGCTGGCCGCCGCCCCCGGCGCCGGCGGTCAGCCGCTGCGTCGGCGCAGGGTGGCCGCCGCGAGCACCAGCGCCAGCACCACAGCGCCGAACACCACAGCGACGTCGCGCCACATCCGGCCGGTCGGTTCGGCGTGGGCGCCGACCTCCTGCAACGCCTCGATGGCGTACGACAGGGGGAAGGCGTCACTGAGCGCCTGGAGCCAGCCGGCCATCTGGTCGCGGGCCACGAACAGCCCGCAGAGCAGCAGTTGGGGGATCACCACGACTGGCAGGAACTGTACTGCCTGGAACTCGGTGCGCGCGAAGGCACTGCACAGCAGCCCGAGGGCGACGCCGAGCACCGCGTCGAGCACGGCGATCCCGATCACCAGCCCGATGCCGCCGGCGGTCTCCAGATCGAAGATCCAGTACGCCACCGCGGCGGCGACGGCTGCCTGCACGGCGGCGGCCAGCCCGAACGCGATGCCGTACCCGAAGAGCAGATCGAGCTTGCCCAGCGGTGTGGTGAGCAGCCGCTCCAGCGTGCCCGAGGTGCGTTCGCGCAGCATGGCGATGCTGGTCACCAGAAACATGATCACAAAGGGGAAGATGCCGAGCATCACCAGCGCGACCCGGTCGAAGGTCGTCGGCTGGCCGGGCGGGGTCGGTTGGTCGGCGTACATGAAGTAGACCAGGGTGAGCAGGACGGCCGGAACCACCACGAGCAGCGCGATGGTCCGCCGGTCGTGCCGGAGCTGACGCAGGATGCGGCCGGTGGTGGCGGCGAGAATTCGCGCGTTCATGCTGTCTCCCGTGCGGCTGTCGCGTCGGTGCTGGTGGCGGCGGCCTCGCCGGCCCGGATGAGCCGCAGGAACGCCTCGTCGAGGTCGTCCACACCGGCGGCGGCGCGGATCGCGGCGGGGCTGTCGTCGGCGATCAACCGCCCCTGGCGGATCAGCAGCAGTTGGTCGCAGCGCGCCGCCTCGTCCATCACGTGGCTGGACACCAGCAGGGTGGTGCCGGCGGCGGCCATCGCGTGGAAGCGGGCCCACAGGTCGGCCCGCAGCACCGGGTCCTGGCCGACGGTCGGCTCGTCGAGGATGACCAGCTCCGGCTCCCCGACCAGGGCACACGCCAGCGAGGCTCGGCTGCGTTGACCGCCGGAGAGGGTGCCGACCAGCTGACCGGCGGCCTCGGCCAGCCCGACATCGCTGATCGCCCGGTCGGCCTCGACGCGCCCGCGCCCGTACAGGGCCGCGAAGTAGCGGGCGTTCTCCCGGACGGTCAGGTCGGCGTAGACGCTCGGGGCCTGGGTCAGGTAGCCCACCCGGTGCCGCAGCGCGGGGGTGCCCGCCGGTTGGCCGAGCACGGTGACCGTCCCGCCACTGACCAGCTGCACCCCGACCACCGCCCGCATGAACGTGGTCTTGCCACTGCCGCTGGGGCCGAGCAGCCCGGTGACCGCGCCGCGCGGGACCCGGCAGCTGATGCCGTCCAGCACCCGCCGCCCACCCCGGTCCACGACCAGGTCTCGGACGGCTATCGCATCGTCCATCACGCACCTCCACAGAAACTCATCACCTGTTGAACTCAACGCTAGATGAAATACCGCGCCGGGCGCAACGCCCGCGCCGGTCTTCGGGGAGCCGACCGTCGCGCGGAGCGCGAGAACGGGCAGTAGGCTCCGGACCGGACACGAAGTCCGCCAACGGGCATTGCGCGCCGATCGGACGTACGGCACGATGGCGCGGTGGGTCACGCTCCGTTACCGGATAGCGGTTTTCTTGAGGACTGGGCCGCGCGGTTGCGGCAGGCCGCCGAGCGGCCGGTGGTCGGCATCCTGTTGCGCGGCAGCCACGCCCGCCGCGCCGCCACCGCGCACAGCGACGTCGACCTCGACGTCCTGGTCGGCGGCGCCCCCTACGCTGCCCGCCGGGCCTACCTGGACGCGTCCGCAGGCCAGGTCACCCATGTCTCGGTGGCCGCCCGGGACATCCGGTCCTGGGTGCACCGACTGGGCGAACCGGCCGACTGGGCGTTCGGGCTGCCGGTAACCGCGCCGGCGCGGCTGCTCTGGGCCGACCCGCACTGGCGGCCCCGGATCGACCTGCCGGTGCTCTGCCAGCCCGCCGAGCCACCCCGACTCGAAGAGATGATCGCCACGCTGGGTAAGGCCGCCTCCGCCCGCGCGGCCGGCGACCGCCTCGGGGTCCGGCTCGCCGTCGCCGACCTGGCGCGGCTCTGCCCCTCGGTGCTGCGACCGGCCAACCCGTCCGTGCGGGTCCACTCCCGTCGGGCGGCCTTCGCGGCGGCCCTGGAACTGCCTGTGGCACCATCCGGCTACCGGACGGACATGCTGCTCTGCCTCGGGCTGCGCCCCGGCGCCACCGGGCAACTCTGGGCCGCTGCCGTACGGCTGGTCGCCGGCACGCTGCCGTTGATCCGACCGTACGCCGAGGAGATCGCCGACACGGCCGGCCCGGACCTGGCCGCCGCCCTGGTCGACTCCCGGCTGGACCGCTACGTCGCCCAACTGGCCCGGCCGGCCGGGCCCCCGCCGCAGCCCTGCCGGGAGCGGTCGGCGGTGCCCGCGCCGCGTGCGGGAGAATTGGTGACTGTGCCCGTACCTGACCCGCCGGTGACCGGCGTCCCCAGCGATCCGAACGAGCTGCCCGCGCCCGCGCCGGCGCGCCCGTCCCGGCTCGACCCGGCCATCGCGGCCCAGCTGCGCCGCACCGCCGACGGTCTGGTCGCCGCAGTGGTGCGCGCGCACGACTCCGGTGAGGTGCTGATGGTCGCCTGGATGGACGACGAGGCGTTGCACCGCACCCTCACCACCGGCCGGGCCACCTACTGGTCGCGCAGCCGCCGCGAATACTGGGTCAAGGGCGCCACCTCCGGGCACCACCAGTACGTGCGGTCGGTCGCCCTGGACTGCGACGGGGACGCGCTGCTGGTGAGCGTGGACCAGGTCGGCGCGGCCTGCCACACCGGGCACCGGACCTGCTTCTTCACCGAGCTGCCCGTCACCGGGACGGAGGCACCGTGAGCGCGCGGAGTGCAGCGCGGCGAGGCACCGCAGACGCGACCGAAAGGCGGGTCGGCTGATGACCGACGGCACCCTCAGCCCCGACCTGGCCACCTTTACGGCGCTGGCCGCCGACTGGCGGGTCGTGCCGGTCACCCGGCGGCTGCTGGCCGACGCGGAGACCCCGGTCGGGGTTTACCGGAAGTTGGCCGGTGGACCGGGCACGTTCCTGTTGGAATCGGCCGAGCAGGGCGTCGGCTCGGCCGGCATGGCCTGGTCGCGGTACTCGTTCATCGGCGTACGCAGCAGCGCGACCCTGATCGAGCGCGACGGCGTGGCGACCTGGCTCGGCCAGCCGCCGGCCGGGCTGAGCACCGAGGGTGACCCGGTGCGGATGCTGCGGGAGACGGTGGAGGCGCTGGCCGGCCCGGTCGGGGACCCGTCCGACGGTCTGCCGCCGCTGACCGGGGGCATGGTCGGCTACCTCGGCTACGACCTGATCCGGCGCTTCGAGCGGTTGCCCGAGCTGACCGAGGACGACCTGGGCGTCCCGGAGCTGGGCATGATGCTCGCCACCGACCTGGTGGTGCTCGATCACTACGACGGCTCCGCGATCCTGGTCGCCAACGCGGTACTGCCGCCGTTGGACGCCCAGGACCGCGCCCCGCAGGTCGCCGCCGCCTACCACCACGCGGTCGGCCGGTTGGACGCGATGACCACGGCGCTGTCCCGACCCATCCCGCCGATGATCTCCACGGTCGAGCGTCCGCCGGCCGGCGAGGTGCTCTGCCGTACGCCCGACGGCGGCTACCCGAAGGCGGTGGAGGCGGCCAAGGAGGCGATCAGGGCCGGTGAGTGCTTCCAGATCGTGCTCTCCCAGCGCTTCGAGCGGACGACCCACGCCGACCCGCTGGACGTCTACCGGGTGCTGCGCACCAGCAATCCCAGCCCGTACATGTACCTGCTGCGCTTCGACGGGTTCGACATCGTCGGCTCCTCTCCGGAGGCGCACCTGAAGGTCACCGGGGCCGCGGACGGGCGGCGCCGGGCGTTGTTGCACCCGATCGCCGGCACTCGGCCGCGGGGCGGCACCCCCGCCGCCGACGCCGCGCTCGCCGCCGAGCTGCTCGCCGACCCGAAGGAACGAGCCGAGCACGTGATGCTGGTCGACCTCGGCCGCAACGACCTGGGTCGGGTCTGTCAGCCCGGCAGCGTGGAGGTGCCCGAGTTCGCCACCATCGAGCGGTACAGCCACGTCATGCACATCGTCTCCACCGTCACCGGCACGCTGCGTGACGACCAGAGCGCCTTCGACGCGCTCGCCGCGACCTTCCCGGCCGGCACGCTCTCCGGGGCGCCAAAGGTGCGCGCCATGGAGATCATCGAGGAGTTGGAGCCGGTCCGCCGTGGCCTCTACGGCGGCACCGTCGGCTACTTCGGCTTCGGCGGCGACCTGGACATGGCGATCGCCATCCGGACCGCGCTCATCCGCGACGGTCGCGCCTACGTCCAGGCCGGAGCGGGGGTGGTGGCCGACTCGGACCCGGCCGCCGAGGACCAGGAGACGCGGAACAAGGCAGCGGCCGTGCTGGCCGCGATCGCGGCCGCCGAAACCCTCCGGCCGGCACGGTGAACGCGAGGAGTGCAGCGAAGCGGAGCGCCGCAGTCGCGAACGAAGGGATGAACTCGTGAGCGGCGGGGAGCGGTCTGTCGTGGGCCGGCGCGCGTTGACGTACGCCGTGCTGCTCTGCCTGGCCGGCGCGGCCCTGGCGCTGTGGGCCGCGACGCGCAGCTGGTCGGTCGAGCTGACGGTACGTCCGGCCCCGCTGCCGCCGGTGCGTGACACCCGCAGCGGTGCGAGCCTGCTGCCCTGGCTGCCGGCGTTGGCCCTGGTGACCTTGGCCGGGGGTGGCGCGGTGCTGGCCACCCGGGGCCGCCTGCGTCGGGTGCTCGGGGCGCTGCTCGGCGTGCTCGGTCTGGCCGTGGCGGCCGGCGGCGGGTATGGGCTGGTAGCCGACATCGGTGGCGACGTGAGCCGGCAGTGGCCGGCGCTCTGCCTGGTCGGCGGCCTGCTGGCCGCCGGGGGCGGCTGGTGGACGGCGGCGCGTGGCGGTGACTGGCCGGCGATGGGCCGACCGACTGGTTCGACAGCGTGGGTCGGATCGACGGCTGGCGGCAGGCGCTGCTGGCCGCCGGGCTGGATCC
>NZ_PYAK01000052.1 GCF_003264365.1 Micromonospora noduli | reverse complement strand
AGCTAAGCCCTCCAGCGCCGATGGTACTGCACTCGTGAGGGTGTGGGAGAGTAGGACGCCGCCGGACAATCTTCCAGGAAAGGCCACCCCTAACGGGGTGGCCTTTTCTGCGTTCTCCCTTTCCTACGTTTCCCTGCCTGGTTGATCGGCTCGGGTTCCTGATATCCCGGGCTACCCCGATGGCCTGGTGAGGGCGTGCACGGGGGTTCGACACGCTTCGAAGCCAGCAAGGTCACGCTCGATCCTGGATGTAGTGGCCTCACGACGTGCGGACACCACTACAACCGGGATGTTGCGCGATCTTGCGGCCGGCCCAGGCGGCGGTCAGCGAGCTTGCAGGTCAGTAGGTCAACAGTCTGGGGTCCGCCCCCGTGCCCTGCCCCGGGCCCCCCTCACCCCGCGATCTTGCAGTTTCTGCTGCGGCAAACCGCCTCAGAGTTCGCGTTTCAACGACCGAAAGTGCAAGATCGCGGCGGTCCAGGGCTGGGCCTGGCGCCGCGGGCTAGGCTCGGCCTGTGGATGAGGTCCTGATATTTGTGGTGTTCGCGGGCTGCGTGGCGGCGGTCCTGGGCATCCTCTGGTGGCTCGCGTCCCGGGTGCGTCGCCGTGGCATCGGTGGCGAGGTCATGGGTCCGTTCGAGGAGATGTGGCACCCCGCGGCGCACCGGTTCCGGGCCGAGATCCGGGTGCAGGAGACTCGCACGGTGCCGATGCCACCGCAGGGCGGCAAGCGCAATGGGCACGGCCGCAACGCTGCCGAGCTGACCCCAGACCTGAGCTGACCGGGTGCAGGGCCGCTCAGAGCAGGGCCGCTCAGAGCACAGTCGGCCTCAGAGCACAGTCGGCCTCAGAGCAGGATCGACCCGGAGCGGGTGGGGCTCAGGACGTCTTCGGCCCGCAGACGTAGCGGGGCTCCGCGTCGTAGCGCCAGGTGAACTTCTCCCGCTTGACGACCACGCCGCCCTTCTTGATGACCCGGAAGGCGTCCTGGGTGAAGCCGTTGATGCCGTTGGTCTCGATGCACGACGGGCCGGGAGCCAGATGGATCTGCTTCGGCGCCGTGATGTTGCGGCGCGGCCCGTACTCGGTCTTCACGCTGTCGTAGATCTTCGTGCTCCAGATCGACACGGTGATCGTGCTGGACGTGTACGACGTGTCGATGAGCACGCCGTACTCGGTGTTGTTGCGGAACTTGAAGTCCAGATTCGGCCAGAAGATGGTCGACTCGATGACCGCCGGGTACCTGTCGAACCAGTAGGAGTGCGGCTTGTGTTCGACGTCCTCCAAGCCGGCGTAGTAGGTCGCGTTGAACAGCGTGGTGGTGAACTGCGAGGTGCCGCCGCCGACGCCCGGGACGAGCTTGCCGTCGAGGATGACAGGTGCGTCCCGGTAGCCCTGGGCGTAGCCGCGCTCGCCGGTGTGCCCGTTGAGCGAGAACGTCTTCCCAGGTAGCACGACAGTGCCGTCCACCTTCCTCGCGATGGTCGCGATGTTCTGGCTGCGTGACGAGGCCATACCGCCGGTGAATCGGGTGGTGAAGGTCGACACCCGCTCCTTGATGCCCAGGCCGGCGAGCTTCTCCCCGGTCAGCTGCGGCGGCGTCGGCTTCAACTCGCCGGTCACCTCGCGGCCGTCCGCCTTCGGCAGCACGGCCAGCAGGTCTCGACTGAGGGCCGCCGTGTCCAGTTGCTGCCCGGATCGCCCCTCCTTGGCGGTGGGCCGGCCACCGGAAATCGTCATCGTGGCGTCCTTCGGTGGCACCTCGATGGCGGCCAGCTTGTCGCCGAGCGCCGCCCGCAGCCGCTTGACGTCCACCGAGGGGGTGAGCTTGCCGGTCTTGTCGGCACCGAACCGGAGGCTCTTCGTGATGGCGGCGGGCGGGATCGTCACCTGGCCCTTGTTGGTGCGCAGGGTGACCGGCGCGGCGACCGCCGGCTTCGCCAGCTCGTTGACCATCCGGTCCAACTCCTCCGGAGTGGTCGCCGGGTGGGTCTCCACCAGGGGCACGGTGACCGGGGCGCCGGCCAACCAGCCGGCGCGGACCACCTCGGCGGAACGCTCCGGGTTCAGAGCCAGCCCAGGCTTGGGCTGTACGACCTTCGGCGTGGTGCCCTGATAGGTGATCGCCGGCATCGTCATGCCCTGGGCCTGGTTGCCGAGCACCTTACGGAGCGCGTCGTCCAACCGGCCCACGTCGACGGTCACCACCGGCTCGACGGTGCGGGAGCCGACCAGCCGGCTGACCGGGTGCGCGTCCGCCTCGGCGGCTGCCGCGATGGTCGCCGGCACGTCGACGGTCAGCCCCACGTCGGCCGGGTTGATGTCGGCGGTGCGCCCGTCGACGGTGACCTTCAGCGGCGTGGCGAGCGTTGCCGCCCGCCGGTCCAGTTCCGCCCGCAACTCCCGGTCGGCGTCCGCGCGGCTCCGGCCGCCCAGTTCGGTGCCGAGCACGCTGGTGCCACGGGGAACGTCACCGGCGTACGCCCAGGCGCCGGCACCCGCCACGGCGGCGAGGACGCCACCGGTGATGCCGGCGGCGAGCAGCACGCGCATCCGACGCGGCCGGCGCGGGCCGCCGTCCGGCTCGCCGGGGGCGGCTGTGGTGACCGGCTCAGCTCCGTCGTCCGGCCAGGTGACCGCGGTGACCTGCACTGTGGGCCGGTCGTCGGCGGGTGGACTGTTTTCGCCGTACAGCGTCACTGCAACCTCGATCGCCAGGGTGCCGCGGGAGGTCCTCCCTCCCGGAGGCACCTACGGTAACGAATCCCCGGCCGTACTCGTCGGCTGCGCCCGCCAGGCGCAGCTACCGCGTGTCGTTCGGCGTGTCGCAGCGGTCCGGGGGCGGTGCCGACGGCCGACCACCGACGTGGCACGGTGACCGGGTGGACGCTGCGGAGCGGGTGTTGGCGTACGGCGGCGGATCGCTGGACCGGGCGGGACCGTTGCGCACCGATCCGACACGGTTGGGGGCGCTGTTCACCGAGTCGACCACCGTGCTGCTGCCGATGTGGCGGGACCGTTGTCTCGTCGACGGGCACGGGCCGGTTCGGCTCAGCGCGGAGCGCGCGGCGCTGGTCCGGTCCGCCGCCGGCGAGACCGTCTTCCTGGGGCTCGACGGGGAGGCCGCCGTGTTCGCCGCGGACCTCTCCGCGCTCCCCGAGCGGTCCGCCGTCGAGATGGCCGGTGCGGTGCGGACCGTCGACGTGCGGGCACTGGTCGGGCGGCTCGAACCCGGCGACGCGGCCGTCCAGGCGTACGCCAGGGGTTTGTTGCACTGGCACCGGCAGCAGCGATTCTGCGGGACGTGCGGCGCGCCGGCCGTCGCCGACGGCGGCGGGCACCTGCGGACCTGCACCGGCACGGAGTGCGGACGTCTGCTGTTCCCCCGGATCGAGCCGGCCGTCATCGTGTTGGTCGAGGCACCCGGTCGGTCGGGGCGCTGTCTGCTGGCCCGGCACGGGGGCGCGGCTGAGGACGCGTATTCGACGCTGGCCGGCTTCGTCGAGATCGGCGAGAGCCTGGAGGACGCGGTCCGTCGGGAGATGAGCGAGGAGGCGGGCGTGACCGTCACCGACGTGACCTACCAGGGGTCGCAGGCGTGGCCGTTCCCCGCCGGCCTGATGGTGGGCTTCCGGGCCACCGCCACCTCCGACGACGTACGCGTGGACGGCGACGAGTTGCTGGAGGCGCGCTGGTTCACCCGGGCGGAGCTGCGGGACCGGGTGGCCTCGGGTCGTTCGCTCGGTCGGGTGGACTCGATCGACCACCGACTGCTGACGGACTGGCTCGCGGAGGGCTAGGGCGTGTTTCAGCCGCCGGACCCGGAGCGGGCCGACGGGCCGTCACCGCCATCAGCGCGGTGGTGACGATGGCCGTGCCCACTGCCGCGAGGAGAAGGCCGGGGACGGTGTGGGGCCGGAGGGCCGCGGTGACGGCCACCAGGCCGGCCACGCCCACCCACAGCGGTGCCGCCGCCCAGCGTGCGCCGGCCGCGAGACGGTCGTTGAGCAGCACGAACGCCACCGCGTAGAGCGCACCGACCGCCGCGAAGAGGGGCGCGTACCGGCCCAGGTGGTCGTAGTCGGGCCCACCGGCTAGGCGGAATGCGAGCCCTCCGGCGAGGGTCGAGGCGAGAACCAGCACCACGCCACACCCGCCTGTCACCGCGAGCGCAACCGTTCGGCTGCGCCGGTCACCGCGGGCCAGCCGCGGTAGGGCGAGGACGGCGGCGACCTGCGGTGCCCAGAGCGCGCCCTTGCTCAGGACGGTGCCGACCGAGTACGCCCCGGAATCCGACGGGGACAGCAGTTGCCGGGCCAGCAGCAGGTCGGCGTAGGAGACGACGAGCATCGCCACTGTCGCGCCGCAGCCGGCAACGACCTGAGCGACGGTCAGCCGTGGGGCGGTGGACGACCGTCGGGGCTCGCGGGCGAGCCGGGCCAGCACCGCAGGGGTGAGGGCGGCGGTCAACGCGCCGACCGCCAACGCGCCGGTCGGTCCCGCGCCGAGCAGCAACCCGGCGATCACGCCGCCGTAGCGGCCGGCGGCGAGCACTGCCATCCCGACGGCGAGTCGTACGAAGCGCTGGCCACCCTGCAACTCTCCGAGGGACCGGGAGGAGAGCACGATCGCCGCGGTGGTGACCGCCAGCAGTGCGGGCATCTCGACCGGGAGATCCAGGGCGGTGACCAGCAGTGGTGTCGCCGCGACGAGGGTTCCCGCGCAGACTGCGGCGGTGACCGCGGTGAGCCGTCGAGTGTCGGAGGCGCCGTGCCGGGCGCGGTGTACGGCGACGGCCAGTTGCAGGCCGAGCCCGGGCACACCGACGATGGCCACCAGACCGAGGGCGGCGGCGAGCGCGCTGAGGTCGGCCGGGTCGAGTCGTCGGGCGGCCAGGACCGGCACCAGGTAGGCGAGGCCGTTGACCAGGACCCCGGCCACTGTGACGCTGACCCCGGCAGCGCCGAGGCCCGTACTCCATCCGCGTGTCAGCTCCGTCTGGGCCGTCTTCTCCCGACGGACGGGTCGTCGAAGAGTCATGTGATCTCGGAGAAGGTCGGAAGTTGCCCGTCGGTTGGCCCGGCCGGCTGGCCGGGCCTCGCCGGCTCGGCCCCGTCCGGTTTGGCCGGGTACGGCTTCGGTCCCTCCGCGACCAGCGCAGCCGCCGCAACGGCTGAGGTCCCGGCGGTTGGCGTGGGCCGGCGTACCGGGCGTCGTCGGGCGGCGGTGGAGAGCCAGAGGGCGCCCAGGGCAACGACGATCGTGAGTTGCACGAGCGCGTCGGTGTTCCGTCGCGTCGAGTCGAGGTAGAGCAACCCGGCGAGCAGGACGAGCGCGCCCGGGAGCCAGGTCTCGACGGCCCGGCTGATCGTCCTGGCCCGACGTGGGTCGGCCGGCCAGGGCAGGCGGCGTGGGCCGGGTACCGCCAGCATGAATCCCGCCGCGACCAGCAGGCCGCCGATGAGGCCGCTCCACAGCACCAGCGCGGCGGCCCCGACGGCCAGCAGCGGCAGCGAGCGGGTGAAGCGGCGTCGGCCGCGTGGTGGGACGGTCGCCGAGGTTCGCCCGGTGGGCTGTCGGGCGGGCACTACCGCGAGCAGGACCACCACCGCGAGCAGGATGCCGCCGAGGAGAAGCCCCGCCCGGTACGGCGTGTCCGGGGCGAAACGCAACAGCACCTCTCCGGAGGCGCCGGCGGGAAGGATCCAGCCCTGCTGCCACCCGTCCGCCACCAGTGGCTTCAGCGTCCGCCCGCCGAGGGTGGCCTGCCAGCCGGTGTTGGTGTTCTCCCGCACGGCGAGCACCCGGTCGACCGGGTGACTGGCCACCCTTACCCGGCGCTCGGTGGCCGCCCAGGATTCGACCTCGGTGGCGCTGGCGGCCGCCGAGGCCGGGCTGGCCGTTCTCGGTACCAGGGCGACCCTGGTGGGCGAGGCGAGCTGGCTCGGGGTGGCGACGATGCGGTGGTCTCCGCGGCTCAGGTCAAGCTGCCGGGGCGTGTTCCGGCCGCACGGCGTCACCGGCATCTCGCGCATTTCCAGCAGGTCGCTGAGCGTGCCGCGCAGCGTGGTGGTCACCCGCGCCGCGCCGATCTGGAGCGTCGGCCCCGATCCGCAGGCCAGCGACAGGGGTGTGTCGAGGCGCGGTCCGACGGTGGGTGCTCCGGGTAGCACTGTCACCTCGCCGACCGCGATGGGCAACCGCTCCGGCAACCGCAGCTTGTACGGGTCGGTGCTGGTGGCGGATGGCTTGTCGAGGAACTGGATGGTGATCTCGTCGGTCCGCATCGGCGGGTCCAGGCGGAGCAGCCCGTCGTCGCCGAGCAGGCTGCTACGGAAGCCGTCGTCGCCAACGACCCGGACACTGCCGAGGCGGGTGGCGGGGGTCTTGTCGTCGACCGAGAAGCGGAGTCCGGTGATGGTCTGCGGCTTGAGCCACTTGAGCCGCAGGATCGGTGCCTCGTCGTCGATCGCCGGTGACCAGCTGGTGGCCGGGTTCCCGTCGAGCGCCGCCCCGGCCCGGCCGGTCGGGTCGGGCACGGCCGTCGACGAGGCGCTGATCTGCGCCGCGAGGCGCAGCGGCTGCGCGTCGGTCACCAGCTTGTCGAGGGCGTTGTCCAGGTCAGGGCCGGCCGTCGGCCGCGCCCACAGCTTGGCGTCGTACGCGCCGGCGGCCGGCAGGGTCAGGGTCCGGTCGATGGTGGACCCGTCCTCGGAACCACGGATGGCGTCGGTGGAGCAGCGCGGGTGCCCGTCGACGGAGAAGCAGGCCGGCGTGGTGGGTGCCGCGGACACGACGACGGTCGCCGGCCGGTCGGTGTCCGGTGCGGTGGGCAGGACCAGCGTGCGGCTGGTCTGGATGCCCGGAATCTTGATCTCGGCGATACCGACCGAGCCGTTTCCGAACGGGCGCAGGTCGTACGCGCTGTCGACCGAGACCCGGACCTCGCGGGTGGCGTGGACGCCGGGCAGTTCGAACACCATGTGGTCGCTGAACTGTTCGATGGTGCTGCTCTCGTACCCGGCGCTGACGGTCACCGTCGTGGGCAGGGCATCGGCCTTCAGGTCGAACCACACCTCGACCCGGGTGACCGTCGTCGGATTGGCGAGGCCCACCTCGATCCACTGTTGGTCGCTGGGCGAGTACGGCGCGGACTGCCAGGAGGTCGCCGGGTTGCCGTCCATCGCCGCGTACGGCTGGTGCTCGGGGCGGGCACCGCCGGGGGAGTCCACCTGCGAACGGGCGGTGGAGGTGCGGATCGCGTTGATGCCCTCGAAACGGGCGACGGTGGAGTGCTCCGCACCCCACTCGGGCAGGTAGTCGTGGGCGGGCGCGGTGACCTCGAAGGTGTCGTCGGCGGTCAACGTCTGGGAGGTGTTGTCACGGAGTCCGCCGAACGACACGTCCCGCCTGCGAAACCCATCGGTAATCGCCACCGGTCCGGTGACGTCGGCGGTCGACGCGTCGCCGGCCAGGACGGTGGGCGCCGAGCCGAGCTGCCCTGCCGCAGCGAGGTCGAGCAGTGACTCGGGGCCACCGACCACTGTCGTCACGGCGGCTCTGTCGTAGGCGACCACCGGCTCGACGGGCCGGTCGACCCGGTAGACCTCCAGCGCCCGGACGGGCACGTCGAGCCCGTGGTCGCGGAACTCGTCGGCGGACGAGGGCCCGCCGCGCAGGGGGCCGAAGGACGTGACGCGGGTCAACCCGGGTGAGCGCTCCAGCGCCTGCCGGACCACGGCTGGGCGGGCCGTGTCGGAGCGGCCGTGGTCGAGGTCGGCGCGGAACAGGACGTGGCTGATTCCGGATCGGGCCAGCAGGTCCGCCAGACCGGTCGACCCGGCGCCGGTGGCGAGCGTCGACTCGATCACGTCCAGCAGTCGGATCGTGGTCGGTGGGGTGAAGGGGATGGCGTTGCGTACCGCCCACCGGCTGTTGAGCAGCGGCTGAGTGATCTCGTCGGTGGTGTTGCCCCAGTCGTACGACGGGAAGCGCGCCCCGGGTACGACGAGCACCCGCCCGCGCCCCGTGTTCGCGTCGAGCCAGTCGGTGGCGTCGTGCCAGTAGCCGGGCACCTCCTTGACGCTGCCCGGGGTGGCGAGACCGCCCGCGAGGGCGGGCGTGGCGACCGCCGTGACGGCGACGATCGCGGCGCCGGCGGTCAGCCAGGCGCGTGCGACGGTTCGCGGACGGTGCCGCGCGGGCGCGGTGCGCGCAGCCCGGACGGCCAACCCGATCAGGTGCGCCATGCCCAGGCACAGGGGTAGGCGGAGCAGGACGTCGAACTTGTGCACGTTGCGCAGGGGTGCGCCGACGCCGTCGAGGAACTCCCGCTGCGGCCCGGCGAGGATGTTCGGCAGGTCGCCGACGTGCCCGAGACCGACGAGCGCGACGCCGAGCACCAGGCCGGTGATGAGGAACCGGCGGTGCGGCATCCCCCGTCGGGACAGCCCGAGCACACCGAGCG
This sequence comes from Micromonospora noduli, assembly GCF_003264365.1. Taxonomy (GTDB): domain Bacteria; phylum Actinomycetota; class Actinomycetes; order Mycobacteriales; family Micromonosporaceae; genus Micromonospora; species Micromonospora noduli. Next base: position 35,365 of record NZ_PYAK01000052.1, on the reverse strand, counting down.
CGGCCACCGCCAGGGTGGCGGCGACCAGCACCGCCTCGTTGGCGAGTCGCGCACCGGACGGGATGGTCGGTCCGAACGGGGAGGCCAGGTAGGCGACCCAGTAGGAGGCACCGCGCAGTGTGGTCACCCCGTCGGTGACGCTCGTGGTGTTCCGGGCGGTCTCGATGTAGTCCAGGAAGGGCGGGCTGTACCGCCCGAGGACCAGCAGCGGAACCAACCACCACGCGGTGGCCAGGGCCACCGCGCCACACCAGGCGGCGATGGCGGTGACCCGGCGGCGTACGGGCTGAATGGTGGCGAGCCAGAGCAGGGCCAGTGGCACCACCGCGAACACGGCAGTGGCGTTGACCCCACCGGCGCAGGCGACGGCGAGGGCTGACGCGGCGACGGCGCGTCGCAGTCGCGTGCCGGCGGCGAGACCGACCAGTGGAATGAGCACCCAGGGGGCGACGGCGCTGGGCCAGGCTTCCACCGAGGACCAGCCGAGCTGGGTGAGGATGCGTGGTGACAGCGCGAAGGCGACGCCGGCGATCATGCGTCCGGCGGGCGTTCCGATGTTGAGTCGGCCCGCCAGGCGCACGGCCCCCAGGTAGGCGACACAGAAGAGCAGTGCCCACCACAGCCGCTGCACCACCCACGGCGCGAGGCCGGACTCCGACCCGAGCAGGAAGAACGGGCCCATCGGCCAGAGATAGCCGTACGCCTGGTTCTGTAGTTGGCCGAACGTGCCGGTGGGGTCCCACAGGTGCAGCGAGCGGAGCAGCCACCCGGCCGGGTTGACGTTCAGATCGACCTTGGTGTCGGGGACGACCTGGCCCGGGGCCTGCTGGAAGGCGAGGGCGGTGAGAGCGATGCAGATGACCAGGTGCCGGAACCGTCGGGCCGTGTGCCGGCTCCGGCTGGACCCCGGAGCGGCGCCACTGGCCACCTCTGCACGCATTTCGGCTCCTGTCTTCACCGGCCGGACGCGCACCTGCAGCCGACGACTGTCGCGCGACGTTATCCGGACCGGGCACGGACGGGCGACCAGGGGCGCTGCGGTGGCGTTATCGGGAGAACGGCCGTCCCCACGGCGTGTAAGCGTGTGGCAGGCTGCCGACCATGTCAATGCCAGAAGCTGAGGCCGAGACGCATCCGGAACGCGTCACGTCCGACGGCGACGGGCCCGGGCCGATCGGCCGATGGCTCCGCGCCGACCCCGTCCGTGCCGTGGCGATCGCCCTCATCGCGGTGTCCGTCGCCTGGCGCGCCGGTCTCGCCACCCGTGGCTGGTTCTCGCAGGACGAGTTCGTCATCGCCGCCCAGGTTCTCGACACCGGGCTGGACGCGGACTATCTCCTGCGTACGTTCAACAACCACCTCATGCCCGGCGGCCTGTTGGTGGCGTGGGCGATGGTGCGGGCGGCGGGCTTCGCCACCTGGCCGTGGGTGTTGCTGCTGGCTGTTGGTCAGGCGGCGACCGGGATCGCCCTCTACCGGCTGTTGCGCGATCTGCTCCGGCCCGGTTGGGGCCTGCTCATCCCGTTGTGCCTGTTCATTTTCAGCCCGCTGACGCTTGAGGTCTCCTCGCTGTGGTTGGTCGGGCTGCTCGTGCTGCCGATGCAGTTGGCCCTGGTCATGGCGGTGGCAGCCCAGGTTCGGTACGTGCGGACCGGTCGCCTGCGACACCTCGTGGCGATCGCGTTCTGGCTGGTGTTCGGCCTGCTCTTCGACACCAAGTCCCTGCTGATCGTGCCGCTGCTATTCCTGCTGACCGTCTTTTTGTTCACGTCCGGTGGCGTGTTGCGCAGTGTCACGACGGCGGTCCGTCAGCACTGGCCGGCCTGGCTGATGCTCAGCGCGCTGTCGGGGGGATACCTGGCGTTCTACCTGACGCGTCCATCCGGCGAACTGCGGGACCCGACCTCGGTCGGTCCGGTGCTCAACTTCCTCGGTGACCTGGTCGGCGAGACAGTGGTGCCGGGTCTGCTCGGAGGTCCGTGGCGTTGGAGCTACGCCGGTGACGGTCCCCCGCTCGTCGACCCGTACGACATTGCCAAGTGGTTGTCGTGGGCGGTGCTGGCGACGCTCGTCGTGGTCACCGTCCGGCGGCGTCCGTCGGCCGGCCGGGCCTGGCTGCTGCTCACCTCCTACCTCGGCCTGGTCGCCGCGCTCTTCGCCATCACCCGGCTGGGCGGGCCGCTCGGCCCACTGATCGGCGTCGTCCCCCGGTACGTCGCCGACGTGGTGCTGGTCGCCGCGATCTGTGTGGGTGCGGCCCTGCTGGGGATCAAGGACACCGACGAGGACGAGGTGTCGGCGTGGCCGGTGCCGACGGTCCTGCGGGAGCCGGGCGCGTTCGCGGTCGGCCTGGTCTCGATGATCGTCGTCCTGGCGACCATTGGCGTGGGCACCCTGTGGAGCACGGCCCGTTTCGGGGACAACTGGAGTACCAAGTACGGGCGGGACTATCTCGCGACGACGCAGGCCGAGCTCGCCCTAGCGCCGCCGGGCACCGTCTTCTTCGACACCGCCGTCCCGGACCGGGTGATCGCCGGTTACTTCTGGCCGGACAATCTCCAGTCGCACTTCTTCCGCCCGGCCGAGCGTCGACCCACCTTCGTGACGGAGGCCGCACGACCGTCGACGTTCGATGACCTCGGCCGGATCCGTCCGGTGGTGGTCCAGGGCCGGAAGATCGTGCCCGGCCCGGTGGACGGTTGCGGGCACCTGGCGGAGGGCGGCCGACCCACTCGGATCCCGTTGGACGGGTACCTGGTGGAGTGGCCGTACGTGGTGCACTTCGGCTACCTCAGCTCGGGCGACTCGACGGCGCTGTTCCGGCTCGGGGACGCCACTCGCGAGATCACCCTGCGACGCGGGCTGAACGACCTGTTCTTCCTGCTGGAGGGTGCGGGGGATGCCGTCGAGGTCACCGTCCAGACGCCAGGGGTCGGTGTGTGCACCGAGCTGATCACCGTCGGCCGGGCGGTGCCGGCGTCGTGAATGGTTGAGCCGACCGACGGCGTCGACGCCGCACCGGTTCGGCGGACGCGGGACACGCTGGCGCTGTACGCGGTCGCGGCGGCGGTCACGGTGGTGGTGCTGGCCCCGCTGGCGGCGCCCGGCTACGCGTTGCTGTACGACATGGTGTTCGTACCCCGGCAGCCGTTGACCTGGGATCTCGTCGCCCCGGCGCAGAGTCTGCCCCGGGCGGTGCCGATGGACGCGCTGGTCTCGCTGGTCACCCAGCTCGTGCCGGGCTGGTTGGTGCAGCGGCTGGCGCTCGCCGGGGCGGTCTTCCTCGCGGCGGTCGGCGCCGGCCGGTTGGTGCCGACCGAACGGCGCGCGGTCCGGCTGTTCGCCGCGTTGGCGTACGCGTGGTCGCCGTACCTCGCCGAGCGGTTGCTCATCGGGCAGTGGGGGCTGCTGCTCGCGTACGCCGCGCTGCCCTGGCTGGTGCGGGCGGCGCTGGACCTGCGGGCCGGGCGCGACGGCGCGCTCGCCCGGGTGGTGCTCGCCGCCGCTCCCGCCGCCATCACACCGACCGGCGGTCTGATCGCGCTGGGCACGGTGCTGGTGCTGACGTCGGACCGGATGCGTGCGCCCCGGTCGCTGCTGGTGTCGCAGCGGATGCATCCGCACCGGTCCCGGCAGGCGTTGGCCGCGGTCGCAGTGCTCAACGCCCCCTGGGTGGTCGCGGCCCTGGTCACCGGCGCCGGGGGTTCCTCGGACCCGGCGGGGGTGGCGGCGTTCGCGGCGCGTTCGGAGAACTGGGCCGGCCCGCTGGTGGCGCTGGCCGGCACCGGTGGCATCTGGAGCGCGCAGGCCACCCCCGCCAGCCGCGCGGCGCCACTGGTACCGGTGGCGGCTCTCGTGCTGCTGATCCTGGCCGGTGTCGGTGCGGGCCTGCTGCGGCGCCGGCTGCCCCCGGGTGGGGTGGCGCGCCTGGCGGTGCTCGCCGGGACCGGGTCTCTGCTCGCCGCCTTCGGGTTGCTCCCCGGCGGGGATGCCGCGCTGCGCTGGGCGGTGGTGCACCTGCCGGGCGCGGGGCTGCTGCGGGATGGGCAGAAGTTCCTGGCGCCGTACGCCCTGCTGCTGGTGGTGTGCGCGGCGTTGGGGGCCGAGCGGCTGGTGGCCCGGGTCGACCGGGAGGTGGCCGGGGTGGTCCTGGTCGGGCTGCTGTTCCTGCCGGTGGCGGTCCTGCCGGACCTCGCGTTCGGCGGTGCCGGTCGGCTTCGTCCGGTGAGCTATCCGGCGGAGTGGCAGCGGGTGGCCGAGCACATCGAGGAGGAACCGGGGGAGGTCCTCGCGTTGCCGCTGAGCGCCTACCGGGCGTACCCGTGGAACCCTGGTCGGGTCGTCCTGGACCCGGCGCCCCGCTACCTGCCGGGGACGGTCCTGACCGACGACACGCTCCGGGTCGGCGATGTCGCCGTGGCCGGCGAGAACCCGCGCGTCCGTGAGATGCGCGAGGCGCTGGCCGAGGGGCGGCCGGTCTGGACCACGGGGGTGCGCTGGGTCCTGGTGCAGCGCGAGGTCTCCGGCGAGGTGGATTCTCAGGTGCTCGGCGGCCTGGAGCGCGTCCACGACGGACCGTTCCTGACGCTGTACCGCAACCCGGCGACCGTGCGGGAATCGGGCGGGTCCGGGCCGGCCCGACTGGCGGTGGTGGCGGCGCTCAGCGCTGCCCTTCTGGTGGTCATCGGTGCCGCCGTTTCGGCACTACACCGGCGAGCTACCGCGTGGTAACGTCCGCTCGCACGTCTCGCCATTGGAGGATTGGCATGCGTAGAGCTCTGACCCTGGTCGTGTCTGGCCTGGTGGCGGCGTTGCTGGGGATCCTGGCTCTCGGCGGGATCTCGGCCGCCGCGACCGCCACCGACGAGGAGGCCGCGAGTGAGGCCAAGCTCGTCTCGGAGGCGGCCAAGCGGGCCGGTAAGAAGGACCCGTACGCCCCTGCGGTTTACGGCGACAGGTAGGACGGCTCGCCCCGCTGCTGCACTGGGCGGGGCGACTCCACACCCTTGAGGATCGCCTCGAAGCGCCCACCCGCGGCCTGCCAGGTGAAGCTGGCGGCGTGCTCCCGGGCCTGGGCGCCCATCTCCCGCCGCAGCTCATCCTGGTGCAGAAGCTTGCGCACCTTCATCAGGTAGTCGTCGATGTCGTCGGCCAGCAGGCCGGTACGCCCGTCGACGACCGCTTCGGCGACTCCGCCCGCTCCCCGGAACGCCACCGTCGGAGTGCCCGCCGAACCCGCCTCCACGATCGTGAGCCCCCAGCCCTCCTTGAGGGACGGGGTCAGGGCCACCCAGGCCGAGGCGAGCAGGGCGGCCTTCTCCTCCTCGGTCACGAAGCCCCGGAAGTCCACCCGCTCGGTGATGCCCAGCTCCGCGGCGAGTTCACGCAGGTGCGACTCCCACCAGCCCTGGCCGGCGACGACCAGACGTAGTTGGGGCAGCTCGTCGGCCAGGGCCGCGACGGCCCGCAGCGCCACCTCCACCCGCTTGTGTGGCACCAGTCGGTTCAGCGTCACGAGCAGCGGGAACGTCGCCCGTTCGGCGTCGGTGTGGGGCATCGTCGGGGTGCCGTTGTGCACCACGGAGACCTGCTCCGGCGGCACGCCGAGCACTGCCAACTCTCGGCGGGTCGCCTCGGAGACGGTGACGTACCGGCACCGCCGGTAGAGGCGTACGGCGAGCGACGATTCGATCCACCAGCCGAACCGGGCCGCCCACTGTGGAAGCACCACTGGCCACTGCTCGCGGTGCACGTGGTGGATCAGCTTGACCACCGGGCGTCGTGCCCACAGCGGGGCGAGGAACGGCAACCCGTTGCAGACGTCGACCAGGATGTCGGGCCGGCCGCCGCGGCGGGCCGCCAGCGGGCCGATGCCCAGCGCGCCCGCGACGTAACAGAGTGCCGCCCAGAGGTAGACGCTGTGTCGGCCGCCGCGCCGCACCAGCCGTACGCCCGCCTCGTTGACCTCGTCGGCGGGAGCCTGGCTGTGGGCGGCGCAGAAGAGGGTGGCGCGGAATCCGCGAGCCACCAGTTCGGCGGCGATCCGTTCGACGTACACCTCGGAACCGCCACCCTCGGGGTTGCGGGTGTCTCGCCAGTTGAGGAACAACACGTGTCCGGGCATGCCGAAGCGACGCTCCACGCGAACCCTACTCTCAAGTAATTTAGCGACCCGCGTCACATTAGGGGCTGGTGTGCCGGCCGGCAATGCCCCGATGGGCCAGCGCTGGGTGCTATCCGCCGACCGTGGGCACCGGAGTGCCAGCCGCGACGGTCGGCGGTGTGGTGGCCGGTGCGGCCACGTCGGTGGCGGGGGTCCCGGGTGTCTGCCCACGTCCGGTGGGTCGGCGCCGACCCTGCGACCCGAGCAGTTGCAGGGGCCGCTCGATGCCGTAGTAGCTGACCGCGGCGTAGACCAGACTGAAGGCCATGGTGAGGGCGAAGGTGGTGAGCAGCCCACCGGTGAACAGCGGGCGGTCGTCGACCAGGTAGATGAGTTCGATGACCATGGGGTGCCACAGGAACAGCCCGTACGAGACCGCGCCGAGCCACCGGGCGGACGAGCTGCCGAAGATCTCCTTGGCCCGGCTCGGCCCGCCGAAGGCCACCGGGATCAGGATCAGCGCCGCGATCACGAGGTAGAGGGCCAGCTTGACGCCGAACTCGGCGGCCGTCGGCTCGGTGAGGTCGCGGGGGCCGGCGACGGGCGTCGTCGCGATCGCCATCAGGCCGACGGCGGCGGCCCAGCAGGTGACCGGTGCCGAGGCCAGGTCGTCCAGGACCCGGAAGGCAGCGGGCGCGGTCCCGGTGCGCAGGGCGACGTGCGCCGCCGCCAGTGCCATGCCGGCGCCGAACCAGGCGGCGTACGAGGGGAACCACATGGTGTGCAGGGCGGTGTCGAGCCAGCCGAGCCCCATCAGGGTGAGCCATCCCGCGGTCAGCAGCGCACTTCCGCTGACGATCACGATGGTCCGTACGGGATGCCAGGACCTTCCGACGGCGAGCACGGCGACCAGCGGCAGGAGCAGGTAGAACACGACCTCGGTGGCGAGACTCCAGGTCTGGCTGAGCCCGGCGCGCAACTGCCCGGGTTGGTAGATCTGGGTGAAGGTGAGGTGGCGGATCCAGTCGCCGACGGACGCCTGCCCGTTCTGCGGCAGGAGGATCAGGCAGACCACGATCGCCAACCAGTAGGCGGGCAGGATGCGCAGGGCTCGCCGCCACAGGTAGCGCTTGGCGCGGGGTCGGGCCAGGCCCGTCGCGGCGTTGAGCGCCCACGGCCGAAACAGCAGAAACCCGGACAGTACGAAGAAGATGGCGACGCCGACGTCCAGTCGAGCCAGCCAGCCGCCCCAGGTGGTGTTCATGGTGACGGCGGTCTGGAACCCGATGTGGTGACCGACGACCGCCACCGCGCCGATTGCTCGCAGCGCGTCGAGGGCGGGAAGTCGGCCGGTTACCGAAGGCTCCGAAACTGTTGGCGCGGCGGCTGTGGACATCTGGACATCCAGGGGGTCGCTTTGAAGGTGACCGGGGAGTAACCTCCCGCCATGTTAAGGATCGGGTGCCCCGGACAACAGGTCGTAGGGCGGCAGGTTACAGGAGGATGAGTGAAGCTTCGCGTGGGCGCCGCGCTCTTCGGGCTTGGCGTCTTATTGCTGGTCTTCGCGGCCGGGCTGCCGTTTTATGTGGCCCCTGCCGTGACCAAGCTCCCCTACGATCTTGAGCCAACGACGTCCGTCGCCGAGGCGAAGAACGCCAAGTTCCTGAAGATCACCCGGGTCGGAGACTCGGCGACCATCGAGGTCCTGCAGGGCGACCTCACGTCCAATGTCGAGGTCATTCCACAGCCCGACGACACCAAGGATCGGCTGCCCGAGGACCTCAAGGGCGACGCGGTGATCTGGGACGTCTACCAGACGGTCCGGCGTACCGACAGCCCTGAGGTGGTGGTCAGCCAGTACAGCACCGAACTCGCTCTCGACCGGATTTCCGGTGCGGCTGCCTCCTGGAAGGAGCAGTGGCTCAACGAGACCGGGGCGGACGGGACTCCGGTCGGCAACGTCAAGTACGCCGGTCAGATCTACAAGTTCCCGTTCGGCACGGACAAGCGCGACTACCAGATTTTCGACCGTGATCTGAAGCGGGCCACTCCGGCGAAGTTCGTCGGCACCGAAAAGATCAAGGGCATCGAGGCGTACCGCTTCGAGCAGCGGATCGAGAACGAGGTGCTGGCCACGCCGGAGAGCAGCCTCCAGACGTTGGTCGGCAAGTTCGCGCCAGGTGCCACCAGCGGTCAGATCGTCTACAGCAACATCCGGACGGTCTGGGTCGACCCGGTCACCGGCTCGTACGTGAACGTGCGGGAGCAGCAGCACAAGGAGTTGCAGCCCAACACCGGCACTCCCACGGTGCTGCTGGACGCGGACTTCAACTACAACGACGACACGGTCAGCCGCAGTGTCGAGACGGTCAAGGACAACCGCTTCAAGATCGGCCTGATCAGTTTCTGGGGCCCGATCGTCGCTGGTGTCCTCGGTCTGATCGCTGTCGTCTTCGGTGTGTGGCTGGTGACCCGACCCGAGGGTGGGACGGCCCGGCACCGCGCCGAGCCGGCGGTCGACGACCCGACGCCGACCCGGGTGGACCAGGAGCCGGTACGCGACACGGACACCGTCGAGCAGCCCAGGCCGCAGCCGGTCGGCGGGCCACTGACCGACGAGATCCCGCCGGCTTCGACCAACTGGAAGTCGGAGGACCCGACTGTGCCGACCCAGCGTCCGGCTCCGGGCGAGGTGGAGCAGCGCTGACGCGCGTACGACCGGACGCATGACCGAGGGGTGAACCGCTACGCGGTTCACCCCTCGGTCATGCGGCAACCCGTACGACCTGCGTGCTTTACATTTGTTATTCGATTGTAATTAGTCAATGCAGAGTCACGTTGCGCTGATACCACTGCCGCTTCATGCCTGCCTTGTCGCCATATAGGACGGTTGCGAGGGTGAATGTGTTCACTTTCAGTGATGCCGCACCTCCGTCTGGTTGCCCGGCTGTTACCGCCTGGTAATCAGGGGGTTGTGACCTGCGCCGCAACGGGTGCACCATCAAGCCCGATGGTTACCAGCCGGTAACAGACCGCGGGCTCCCAGTGCGGGTCGCCCGCTCGGGACCGGCCACTCGCGCGCATCGACCCGAGGAGGAACCCGTGCAGGATCGGTTAGACAGTCAGGGTCGTACCCGATGGTGGCGGTTCGCCGCCATGATGGTGCCCGCCACGGCGGCTGCCGGCGCCATCCTCTTCGGAATGTCGACCGGCGCGATCGCGTCCGACATCACGGTCTCCGGGCAGACGTTCAAGATCGGCGCCGACCGTCTGGAGGGCGACGGCTTCAAGCAGTACGGCGGCATCGTCCGCGAGAAGGGCAAGGACGGGAAGTCCGGTCAGGTCCACCCGATCGCGCTCTCCGAGATCAGCAGCGCCGAGTTGTACAGCCTCTGCCAGTCCGTCCGCGCCGACCTGCCGGGCCTGCCGGTGGTGCTCACCATCAACGCCGGCGAGGGCAAGGAACCCGCCCGCGCCAAGGACCTGCTGATCGCGATGGACTCGTTGAACGGCAACGCGACCTTCACCAACATCAGGATCGGTCGGGACGCCACCGACCTGAACCCGACGGCGCAGGCCGGCTCGTTCGGCCAGAACTCCGACCACGTCACCATCACCAACCTGCAGCAGGTGTCCCGCTACACCACGGCGGCCACGTTCAACCTGGTCGGCCTCCGACTCAAGGTCAACGTGGGTGACGACGCCAAGGGCAAGGAGTGCTTCTGAGCTGAGCCCAGGCCCGCGGTGGTCAACGCCGCGGGCCGGGTCCATGCCCCCATCCCCGCTCGGTCCCGTCTCTGCTCGGCCAGGAGGAGTACGTGACAACCGCGAACCCGTCCCACGCCCGGCCCGGTGGTCCGGCTCAGGCGTGGCGGCTCTTCCGCCGCTGGCAGCGCAGCCGGCCGTTCTGGGGCGGACTGCTCATCGCCCTGGCCGGGCTGGAGATGTTCGCCTCCACCCGGATGACCCTCAACGGTCTCAGCTTCCACAGTGGTGCGACAGGCCTGCTCTCGCTGCTGATCCCGATCATCCTGGTGACCTGTGGCCTGCTGCTCTGGTTCACCCCGGCGCAGCGGCTGTTCTACTCGGTCGTCGCGGCGGTCACCGCTGTGTACTCGCTGATCGGGCTCAACCTGGGCGGCTTCTTCGTCGGTCTGCTGCTCGGCATCGTCGGCAGCGCGCTCGCCTTCGCCTGGACCCCGATCCACCTCACACCACCCACCCCGCCACCGGCCGAGATCGAGCAGAACGGCGACGACCCGGGCGGTGCCGGCCTGGCCGGCGTCGGCCTGGCTGATGTTGGCGCCGACGGATCTGACAGTGGCAGCGCCGAGCAGGACGGTGTCGGACGGGCCGGCGCCAGCCCGGGCGGTGTTGACCAGGGCGGTGCTGGCCAGGGCGGTGTCGTGCGGGTCGATCATCCGGGCGGCGGAGCGTCCGACGAGGGTGCACCGCCCGAGTGGCCGGGACGTTCCGCTGATCCGCGAGCCTTCGCCATTGCTCTCGTGATCCTCGGCCTGGCGGCCGTCGGTCTGGCCAGCCAGCCCCGAGCGGTGCAGGCCGCGCCGAGCCGACCGGCCTCGACCGGCTGCCCCACTCCGACCCGGGCCGTCACCCCGTCGCCCAGCCGTAGCGCGGCCACGCCGACGCCCACCCCGAGCCCGGCGCGGGGCGGCGGCAACGTGATCACCGACATCCTGGACGGGATCGGCGATCTGCTCGGCATTGGAGGCCAGGAGGACCCTGCCCCCTCGGTGCGTCCCACTGCCACACCGACAGTCCGGCCGACCAGCACGACGACGCCCCGCCCCGGCCCCGCCGACTGCCCGTCGCAGGCCCCGGGCAAGCCGACCCCGGGCAAGCCCGGGAAGCCGGCACCCGACCGGCCGGAAACGGTGCAGCCGGGCAAGCTGCTGCCGCGGATCGCCGCCGATCCGGCCCTGCCGACGGTGGCCCAGACGCCGTCGAAGCTCACCGGGTCGTCGGTGCGGATGACCGGGCTGCGGTTCGAGGGAGTCACGGACCTGCACACCGTGAAGGGCGACCTCAAGGTGCTGAAGTTCAGCATGCGAGAGGCGGTGACCGCCGACTTCCTGCTGCGGGCCGACGGCCCCGCAGGGCGCGACCAGCGGTACGCGACCAACCAGTTGACAGTGCGGGGAGACGTGGCCTTCTACGCGACCCGGTTCGTCGGCCGACTGCTCGGCATCAAGATCACGCTGACTCCGGATCTGCCGCTACCGGACGGTCTTCCGATCACCTCGCCCATCCCGATCACGTTCACCGACCCCACCATCGACCTGGCGTACGTCACCAGCGACACGCTGACCGCCCGCCCGGCGTTGGCACTCACCCTCGGCTGAACGCACAGCCGCAGAGCGGCCTCGGGGTGGAGCGCCCGTCGCGCGAGCAGCCTCGGCTCGGGGCGTGGCCGCGCGCGGCGACGGACTCGTCGTACCGTCGGCGCGCGCAGCCACCGCCCCGGTCAGAGCCGGGCCAGCGCCCGGCGCAGCGGGTCGAGACCCAGCGCACCCAGGTCCAACGCCTGCCGGTGGAACTCCCGCAGGTCGAAATCGGCGCCCTTGCGGGCCTTGGCGTCCTCGCGGGCCTGGAGCCAGATCCGCTCACCCACCTTGTACGACGGCGCCTGCCCCGGCCAACCCAGGTAGCGGTTCAGCTCGAAGCGCAGGTTCTCGTCCGGAACCCGGCAGTGCGCCCGCATGAACTCCCAGCCCAGCTCGGGCGTCCACCGCTCGCCCGGGTGGAAACCGAACGGATTGTCCTTCGGGATCTCCAGCTCCAGGTGCATGCCGATGTCCACGATCACCCGTGCCGCGCGCATCGCCTGGCCGTCGAGCATGCCCAGCTTGTCGCCCGGATCCTCCAGGTAGCCCAGCTCGTCCATCAGCCGCTCCGAGTAGAGCGCCCAGCCCTCACCGTGGCCGGAGACCCAGCAGAGCAACCGCTGCCAACGGTTGAGCAGGTCGGCCCGGACGGCGGTCTGCCCCACCTGGAGGTGGTGACCCGGCACGCCCTCGTGGAAGACCGTGGTCACCTCTCGCCAGGTGGAGAAGTCGCTGATGCCCTGCGGCACCGCCCACCACATCCGACCCGGCCGGGAGAAGTCCTCACTCGGACCGGTGTAGTAGATGGCGCCGTCACTGGTCGGTGCGAGGCAGCACTCGATGCGGCGGACCTGCTCCGGGATGTCGAAGTGGGTGCCGTGCAGCTCGGTGATCGCCTTGTCGGCCAGCGCCTGCATCCAGTCCCGGAATGCCTCCTTGCCCTGGATGGTTCGGGCCGGGTCGGCGTCCAGGGTGGCCACGGCCTCGTCGACGCTGGCACCGGAGCCGGCGATGCGCCCCGCCACGACCCGCATCTCCGCCTCCAGGCGGGCCAGCTCGGCGAAGCCCCACGCGTACGTCTCGTCCAGGTCGACCTTGGCGCCGAGGAAGTACTGCGAGGCGAGCTCGTAGCGCTCCCGGCCGGCGGCCTGCTTGTCCCGCCCGTGCGGGGCCAGCTCGGTACGCAGGAACTGGCCGAACTCCGCGGTCGCCGCGGTCGCCGCCGCCGCACCCCGACGCAGTTCGGAGCCGAGCGTGCCCTCCGCCCCGAGCCGCTCGACCAGCCCGTGGAAGAAGTTGTCACCGGTCGGGTCGACCCAGATGTCGCACTGCTTCGCCACCTCGACCAGCTGCACCTTCGAGCTGACCTCACCGGCGGCGAGCGCCTCACGCAGCGTGGTCTTGTAGCCCTCCAGTGCGGCGCCGAAGCCGTTGAGGCGGGCGGCGATGTTGGCCTGGTCGTCGCTGGTAGTGGTGGGCATCAGGTCGAACACCATGCGGATCTCGTGCAGCCCGCTGGTGATCACGCTGACCTCGCTGGTCACCTCGCCGGCGTCGTACCGGGCGAGGTCCAGGCCGAGCCGTTCCTGCATGGCCTCCTTGGCGGTCCGTTCCGATTCGGTCTCCGGCTCGGTCACCTCCAGCTCGGCGAGGGTCCGGCGGGTGAGGTCCGCGCGCGCCCCGTAGCCGTCGGGCGAGAGGTCGTCGAGCTGGTCGTCATGGCCGGCGATGCCGACGAAGGTCGCGCCGGTGGGGCTCAACGGCGCCCACTCGGCCACGTAACGGTTGGCGAGTTCATCAATTCGTCCCACGCTGCGACCCTACGTGACCACCCCACCCCTGTGTCGCCGACGTTTGTCGTGTTGGAGCTGCGGGTTCAGGTACGGCGTGACGGCCGAAAGGCGCGCGACTTTGTCGTACGGTTGCGGCAGAGTGTCAGGGGTGACCACCGATACCACTCCTGACAAAGCGCCGGTCCGCGCCTGGCTGCCCGGCTTTGTCGCCCTCGCCGCGATCTGGGGTTCCAGCTTTCTCTTCATCAAGGTCGGGGTGGCCGAGCTGCACCCGGTCCAACTCACCCTCTACCGGGTCGTCGCCGGCGGTCTGACCCTGCTGGTGGTCCTCGCCGTGCTGCGCGACCGGCTGCCCCGTGAGCCCCGGGTCTGGGCACACCTGACCGTCGTCGCCGCCTTCGGCGTGGCGGTGCCGTTCACCCTCTTCGGCTACGGCGAGCAGCGGGTCGAGTCGATGCTGGCCGGCATCTGGAACGCCACCACGCCGTTGATCGTGCTGCCGCTGGCGGTGCTGGTCTTCCGCACCGAGCGGCTCACACTGCGCCGCGCGGTCGGGCTCGGGCTGGGCTTCGTCGGGGTGCTGGTGGTGCTCGGGGTCTGGGAGGGCATCGGCGGGGCGCACTTCACCGGGCAGCTCATGTGCTTCGGTGCGGCGGCCTGCTACGGCGTGTCCATCCCGTACCAGAAGCGGTTCGTCGCCGGCAGCGCGTACTCGGGTCTGTCGCTCTCCACCGCGCAACTGCTGCTCGCCGCCGCGCAGCTGGCCATCGTCACCCCCTTCGTCGCCGGCCTGCCGCCGCTGCCCACCGAGCTGTCGGCGGGGGTGGTGGCAAGTGTGCTGACCCTCGGCGCGCTCGGCACCGGGCTCGCTTTCGTGATCAACATGCGCAACATCCGGGTGGCCGGCGCGAGCACCGCGTCCACCGTCACGTACCTGATTCCGATCTTCGCGGTGCTGATCGGTGCTCTGGCGCTCGACGAACGACTCAACTGGCACCAACCGGTCGGCGCACTGATCGTGCTGCTCGGGGTCGCGGTCTCGCAGGGGATGTTCAGTCGCCGCCGGAGCAGCCCGGTCGTCGGCGTGGGTGCTCCCGCCACACCCGCCGCCGAACCCGCCCGCCGCTGACAGCACCGCACCCGCCCGCGGGCAGGCCGCCGTGGGCCGTCGGGCCAGTCGCCGTGTCCATCCGGTTCGTGATCGACTCGGTTTCCTTGAAATCGGCAGGTCCCGGTCCGCCGGACACCCGGTTTCAAGAAACGCGAGTCGATCAACGCTGAGCTGGCCGGCCGTCGAGGAGGCGCGAGGGGGGCTGGTCAGGTGCGGTTGTGCGTCCAGGTCACCAGTTGCTCTGCCGACCAGGTGTTGATCACGCGGTCGGCGGGGACGCCGCAGAGGGCGGCGCGTTCACAGCCGAATCGTTGCCAGTCGAGTTGGCCGGGCGCGTGCGCGTCGGTGTTGATGGCGAACCGGCAGCCAGCCTCCAGGGCGCGGCGGATCAGGCGCTTCGGCGGGTCCTGCCGCTCCGGCCGAGAGTTGATCTCGACGGCGGTGTCGTGCTCGGCGCAGGCGGCGAAGACGGCGTCCGCGTCGAAGTCGCTCTCCGCCCGGGTACGCGCGCGGTGCCCCCGATCGCCCGGACCGGTCACCCCGGCTGGGCGGGACGACACCATTCGGCCGGTGACGTGACCGAGGATGTCCAGGTGCGGGTTGGCGACCGCCTTCAGCATGCGCCGGGTCATCTTCGACCGCTCGTCCTTCAGGCCGCTGTGCACCGACCCGACCACCACGTCGAGCCGCGCCAGCAGGTCGTCGTCCTGGTCCAGGGAGCCGTCGGCGAGGATGTCCACCTCGATCCCGGTGAGGATCCGGAAACCCTCGGGCAGCGCCGCGTTGACCTGCGCCACGTGGTCGAGTTGCCGGCGTAGCCGCTCGGCGGTCAGCCCCCGGGCCACCGTCAGCCGGGGCGAGTGGTCGGTCAGCACCAGGTACTCGTGGCCCAACTCCACCGCTGCCAGCGCCATCTCCTCGATGGGCGAGCCGCCGTCGGACCAGTCCGAGTGGGTGTGACAGTCGCCGCGCAGGGCGGCGCGGAGCGCCGTGGCCTCGGCGTCCAGGTCGCTGCCCTCGGTCGCCACCAGCCGGCGGAGGTAGACCGGTTCCTCACCGGCGAGGGACTCCGCCACGCAGCGGGCCGTGACGTCACCGACACCGGCCAGTTCGGTGAGCGTGCCGTTGCCGGCCCGTTCGGTCAGCTCGGCCGCAGGCAGGCCGGCCAGCGCCTTCGCCGCCGACCGGAACGCGCGTACCCGGTAGGTGGCCTCGTTCGCCCGTTCCAGCAGGAACGCGATCCGGCGCAGGTCGGCGATGGGATCTCTCGCGCGGGCCATGTCAGGGCGCCTTCGGGCAGCCGTGCTTGCGTTGCCACGCGGTGACCTCGGCGGCCGGCTCCCGGTTGCCGCCGCGCCGCCAGGAGTCCAGGTAACGCGCCGGCCAGATCACCCCGCGCCGGATCCACCAGCCGTCCTTGCCCGCGCACGCCGGCGAGATGCCGAAGTGCACGTGACACACGTTGTTCGCGTTGCCGGTGCGGCCCACCTTGCCGAGCTGCTGCCCGGCGCGGACCCGCACCCCGACGTCGACTCCGCTGGTCACGACGCTCAGGTGCGAGCCGTAGTAGCGCACCCCGTCATCGCCGAGCAGAGCGACCGACAGACCGCCGTTGTCCGGGCCCTGTGGCCCACGCTTGCGGTACCGGTCCACGCGGCTCACCTCCAGCACCGTCCCGTCGGTCACCGCCACGAACGGCTCGCCGCAGTCGGCGAAGAGATCCGTCCCCGGGTACGCCCCGTGCGTCGGGTGGTAGTCGACGTTGTCGGCGCGTACCGGAAAGACGTGCTTCAGCCCGGTGCGGGGTGCCGTCGCCGACGGCCTGGCCGACGACGGCGCCGGGGGGCTCGGGTCGGTCGCCGCCGGCGTGGGCGGCTGCGACGCCGGTTGGTCGGCGGTCGCCCAGACCGAAGGTGGCGTCGGCGCGGCGCCTTCGGGCACCCCCGGCCGGGTGGTCGCACAGCCGGCGGCCAGCACCGGGGCGAGCAGCAGCAGGATCGGGTACGCCGGACGAGCGCGGCGCCTGATCGTCGGCGAGGACATCCGGTCATCCTGGCAGAGCCGGTACCGTGGGCACGAGCGGCACGCGTGAGAGAGGGCAGCGACGGTGACCATTGCCCGACCCGATCCTGGCCCGGATTTCGGTGCCGTCCGCCCGGTGCCGCGTACCCCGTCGGGTCTCTTCCCCTCCGGGCCACCGACGCGGCCCACCTACCGCGAGCCGCACCCGGTCACCGGTGGTGGTGTCGCCTCCGGTGGTGGCGCGGCGGCCGGTTGGCTGCTGCTGTTCGGCCTGCTCGGCACCGACGTGACCAGCTACGCGTGGTGGACGGTGTTCGCCGGCCTGCTGGCCTGGGTCACCGCCCTGGTGCTGGTCCGCTACGGCGACCGAGGGGTGGCCACCGGGGTCGCCATCGTCACGGCGGGTGGTTGGAGCATCGCGGCCGCCGTGGTGGCGGTCCGCTGGGCCACCAGTGGTGACTGGCCGCTGTGGTGACCGGCACGGACGGGCCCCGAAACGGCGCTCGGTGACTGCACCGTGTGCCCGGTTGGCTGCGTAGCGAACGCCGTCTTGACGTGGCCGCCGAGACTCGGCACGCTCGGGACTATGGCCTGGACCACTCCCCGGCAGGATCCCGATCGCAATCGCCGTCGACTGCAGTTGCTGGCCGAGTTGGCGGGCGCCCGGGCGGTCCGCCAGCGCAGCCGACCGCAGCGGCAGCGCACCGAGCGTCTGCGCCAGCTCATCGCCACCCGCCGTCGAGTCGTCGGCTGATCCGACTTTGTCAGGAATGACCCGCCCTTCGGGGCGTTGACGAGTCACCTGCCGACCCGACCGGCTAACGTGCACGCGTAACGAGTCGACGCTGTGTCGAGGGCTATTGGGGGGACCGTGTCGTACTTCGCTGCGGCCGTGGTGCGCGACGACAGTGGCTGGACCGCCGCCGAGGTCAGCCTGCGTGGCGCCACCGACATCGACGAGGTTGCCGACCGGCTGCGTGACGTCGACCAGGAGGCCGACGTGTCGCTGCTCTTCGTCGAGGGCGACGACGCGTACCTGGTGATCCTGCGCCTCGACGAGGGCGAGGACCTGCGGGTGTTCGGTTCGGACTCCGCGTACGCCGAGGAGTCGCAGCTCGGGGCGCTGCTGGTCGGTGACCTGAAGACCTCGGTCACCGGGCTCGACGGTGACGACGAGCCACGCCCGGTGAGCACCGGTGACGAGGAGAGCGAGCAGCCCGTCGTCGACCCGGAGGCCGACCCGGTCGGTGACGCCGACCTGCTGGCCAACCTGGGCATCTCCGCGCAGAAGCTGCTGACCCTCTGCACCCACGAGGGGATGATGCCGGCGGACGTCACCGCCGAGATCTGCCAGGTGCTCGGCTGCGCCGACGAGGTCGAGGAGCTGCGTGAGGTCTGAGCCGGCCGACGCCACCGATCCGTCGCTGGAGTCGATCCGACCGGGCCAGCCGACCCCCGGCGTCGTGGGCCGCGCCGGGCCCGGCGCCCACGAGGGTTTGGCGGACCCGGGCGAGGTCGGCCGACGACAGCGGCACGAGCTGTGGATGCGTCGCGCCCTGGAGATCGCCGTCGCCGGTCCACCCGTCGACGACACGGTCAGTACCGACGTCGACGACGTGCCGGTGGGGGCGGTGCTCTACGGGCCCGACGGCACCGAGTTGGCCACCGGACGCAACGAGCGCGAGCTGACCGGCGACCCCACCGCCCACGCCGAGGTGCTGGCCCTGCGCCGGGGTGCCGAGCGCACCGGCCGGTGGCGGCTGGACGGCTGCACCCTGGTGGTCACCCTCGAACCGTGCACCATGTGCTCCGGGGCGCTGGTGCTGGCCCGGGTCTCCACAGTCGTGTTCGGCGCGTGGGAGCCCAAGACCGGCGCGGCCGGATCGCTCTGGGACGTGCTGCGGGACCGTCGGCTCAACCACCGCCCCGAGGTCTACGGCGGGGTGCTGGAGGCTGAGACCGCCACCGTCCTGCGCGCGTTCTTCCGCTGAAGCCGCGTCGCCGGTCAGGCCGGCGGCAGTGTGACCGTGACGATCAGACCGCCGTCCGGCCGGGGCTGCGCCTCGGCGGTGCCGCCGTGAGCCCGGGCCACCGCGCGGACGATGGACAGCCCCAGCCCGAAGCCCCGCGCGCCGACGACCCGCTCCCGCGACAGCCGGCGGAAGGGCTGGAACATCGTCTCGACGTCGTAGCCGGGGATGACCGGGCCGGTGTTGGTCACCGTCAGGGTGGGCCGACCGTCGACCAGTCCGGTGCGCACCTCCACCCAACCGTCGGCGGGCAGGTTGTGGCGCAGCGCGTTCTCCACCAGGTTGAACGTGAGCCGCTCCAACAGCACCGGGTCGCCGCTGGTGGGCGCCGGGGCCAGGGCCCGCCGAACCCGCACGTCGGGTGCCTGCTTCCCGGCCTGATCGGTCGTGTGCGCGCAGACCTCGGCCAGGTCGACCGGCGTACGCTCGGTCAGCTCGTTCTCCGAGTCGGCCAGGGTCAGCAGACCGTCGATCAGCCGCTCGTGGCGTTCGTTGACCGCCAACAGCGACTCGCCCAGTCGCCGGGTCTCCGCCGACGCGTCCGAGCGGGTGATCGCCAGCTCCACCAGGGCGCGGTTGAGCGCCAGCGGCGTACGCAGCTCGTGCGAGGCGTTCGCCACGAACCGGCGCTGCCCGTCGAAGGAGCGATCCAGCCGTTCCAGCATCTCGTCGAAGGTGTCGGCGAGTTCGCGTACCTCGTCGGGAGGGCCGGTGAGCGCGATCCGCTCGTGCAGACCACGGCCGGCGGTGTCCGCGCCGGCGATCCGGCGGGCCGTGCCTGTGATCTGGAGCAGGGGCTGCAACGCCCGACCGGCGAGCAGCCAGCCGAACGCGATCGCCACCGTCGACACCACGATCAACGCGATACCGCCCTGGGTGAGCAGTGACTCCAACGCATTGCGCTTCGCCTCGTCCTGCACCTCCTGCAACAGGGCGCGCAGGTTGTCGACGTTCTGCCCGCTGGGCGTCGTGGGGGCTGTCTTCGGCAGGTCTCGCAGGCTCACCCCGAACGGCTGCGGCATCCGCTGATCCACCAGCACGTACGTGACGGCGAGCAGGACCACTCCGGCCAACAGGAAGAGCCCGCCGTAGATGAGGGTGAGCCGGGCGCGGATCGTCAGGCGTTTCATCGGATCTGGTACCCCGCCCCGGGGACCGTCTCGATCACCGGTGGGTCGCCGAGTTTGCGGCGCAGCTTCATGACTGTCACCCGGACCACGTTGGTGAACGGGTCGATGTGCTCGTCCCAGGCGCGTTCCAGCAGGTCCTCGGCGGAGACCACCGCGCCGTCGGCGCGCAGCAGCTCGGCCAGCACCGCGAACTCCTTGCGGGACAGCGCCACGTGCCGGTCGTCACGGCGTACCTCGTGTCGGGCCGGGTCGAGCTGGATGCCGGCGCGACGCAGCGTCGGCGGTGCCGCCGGGCGGGACCGGCGGGTCAGCGCGTGCACCCGGGCCGACAGCTCGACCAGGGCGAACGGCTTGGTCAGGTAGTCGTCGGCGCCGAGCGCCAACCCCGCCACCCGTTCCCGGACCGCCGCCGACGCGGTAAGCATCAGCACCCGGGTCTCCCCGCCCGCGTCCACGATCGCCCGGCACACGTCGTCGCCGTGCACCACCGGCAGGTCCCGGTCCAGGACCACCACGGCGTACTCGTTGACGCCGAGCCGTTCCAACGCGGCGTCCCCGTCGTACGCCACGTCGACAGCGAACGACTCCC
This sequence comes from Micromonospora noduli, assembly GCF_003264365.1. Lineage (GTDB taxonomy): Bacteria > Actinomycetota > Actinomycetes > Mycobacteriales > Micromonosporaceae > Micromonospora > Micromonospora noduli. The sequence goes on along the minus strand of NZ_PYAK01000052.1, from coordinate 15,242 downwards.
GACGCAGCCACTCGGCGATGGCGTCCGCCAGCACGTTCTCGTCCTCGACCACCAGCACTCTCACCCCTCAATGGTGCTCGGGGTGCGGTAACGCCGGCATAACCGCCGACGGTAACGCCGGGGATACGCCCGCTGCCGTGCACTGGGTGTCACGTTCGGCGAACCGCGCCGGACCTGAGCGGAAGCGGACACCATGCGACGACAGATGCTTGCGATCCCCGTCCTGCTCGCCCTGGCGCTGTCCGGGTGCGGCGCGGGAGGCGACGACGGCGGCGGGGTCGCTACCGCCGGTGGGGCGAAGGCCGAGGCCACGGCGAGCGGCACGCCGGTCAGTGACTCGGAGCGGCAACTCGCCTTCGCCCGTTGCATGCGGGAGAACGGGGTGGACATGCCCGACCCGGAGGCGGGCGGGCGTCCCGGCTTCCGGTTCGGTGCGGATGTGGATCAGCAGAAGGTCCAGGCGGCCATGGAGAAGTGCCAGGACAAGCTGCCCAACGGCGGGCAGGGACCGCAGCTCAACCCCGAGCAGGCCGAGCAGATGCGGACGCTGGCCAAGTGCATGCGGGAGAACGGGGTGCCGGACTTCCCGGACCCGGACGCCGACGGGCGGGTCCGTATCGGGGCGGGGGGCAACGCGATCAACATCGGCGACCCGGCCATGAAGGCCGCGCTGGAGAAGTGCCGGCAGCACGCGCCGCAGTTCGGAGGTGGCCGGTGACCGGCCCCATCCGACGCTCGCGGTTGCGCGCCGCCGTCACCGGCGGCGTCGTCCTGCTGGTCGCCGCCGTGGGCGTGGTCGCCGCGGTGGGCTTCGGCGGCGGCGCCGACGGGGGCCGCGCCCAGGCCGGCGGCGCGCCACCCGCCACCGCCACTGTCACCCGGCAGACCCTCGCCGACTCGGAGACCGCGGACGGTGAGCTGGGGTACGGCGCGACGCGTACCGCCACGGCGAGGCTCAACGGCACCGTCACCGGGCTGGCGGCCACCGGGTCGACGGTGCGGCGGGGCAAGGCGCTCTACCTGGTCGACAACGAGGAGGTGGTGCTGCTCTACGGCGGGTTGCCCGCGTACCGGACCCTCGCCCCCGGGGTGGAGGGGCCCGACGTCGCGCAGTTCGAGCGGAACCTCGAAGCGCTGGGCTACACCGGCTTCACTGTCGACGACGAGTACACCGGCGCCACCGCGGACGCCGTCCGGGACTGGCAGGACGATCTGGGCCTGAGCGAGACCGGTCGGGTCGAGCCGGGGCGGGTCGTGTACGCCGACCGGGAGGTCCGGGTGGAGAGCCACCAGGTCGACGTCGGCGATCTCACCCAGCCCGGCCAGGCGGTGCTGACGTACACCGGCACCAGCCGGGTCGTCACCGTCGAGTTGGACGTGGACGACCAGCGGTTGGCCAGGCGCGACGCGAAGGTCACCGTGCGGCTGCCGGACGGCGGGACGGTGGCGGGCACGATCAGCACTGTCGAAACGGTCGTCCAGGCCGGCGCGACCGGCGCCAACGGGCAGGCCGGCGACGCCGAGACGAAGATCGAGGTGACCGTCGCGGTGACCGACCCGAAGGCCCTCACCGGCTTCGACCAGGCCAGCGCGGACGTGACGTTCACCGTCTCGGAGCGCCGCGACGTGCTCACCGTGCCGGTGGCGGCCCTGTTGGCGCTGGCCGAGGGCGGCTACGGCGTCCAGGTCGCCGAGGGCGACGCGAGCCGGGTCCTCGCGGTGACCACCGGGTTGTTCGCCGACGGCCGGGTGGAGGTCACCGGTACGGGCCTCACCGAGGGCACGTCGGTGGTGGTGCCGACGTGAGCGGCGAGGTGATCGTGCTCGACCGGGTCAGCAAGCGGTACGCCGGCGGCGTCGTCGCGTTGGACGACGTGTCGCTGCGGATCGGTCACGGCGAGTTGGTCGCGATCGTCGGCCCGTCCGGATCGGGCAAGTCGACCATGCTGCACCTGATCGGCACCCTGGACCGGCCGTCGTCGGGCAGCGTCCTCATCGACGGGTACGACGCGGCGAAGCTGACCGACCGGGAACTGTCCGCGCTGCGGGCCACCCGGATCGGCTTCGTCTTCCAGCAGTTCCACCTCGCTCCTGGCGTCCCGGTCGTGGACAACGTGGCCGACGGGTTGCTCTACTCCGGCGTACCGCTGAGGCGGCGGCGCGAACGGGCGGAGGCCGCGTTGGTCCGGGTCGGCCTGGGCCACCGGTTGGGGCACCGGCCGCACGAGCTGTCCGGCGGGGAACGGCAGCGGGTGGCAGTGGCCCGCGCGGTGGTCGGCGAGCCGGCGGTGCTGCTCGCCGACGAGCCGACCGGCAACCTCGACTCCCACTCCGGTGCCGGGGTGTTGGAGTTGCTGCACGATCTGCACCGGGCCGGCACCACCGTCGTGGTGATCACCCATGATCGGGAGATCGCAGGAAGCCTGCCCCGGCAGGTGCGGATGCGCGACGGCGCGGTGCGGCACGACTCGGCCCTCGCGTCGGGTGGGGTCGGCTGATGGCGACGCTGACCCCGGCCCGACTGCGGCCGGCGGACGTCGTGCGCGTCGGTGGGGTGGGGCTGCGGACCCGTCCCCTGCGGGCGTTCCTCTCCGCGTTGGGCATCGCGATCGGCATCGCAGCGATGATCGCGGTGGTCGGCATCTCCTCGTCGTCCCGGGCCGAGCTGGACCGGGCGCTCGACGCGCTCGGCACCAACCTGCTCACCGTCGAGCCGGGCACCACCCTGTTCGGCGCGGACGCCCAACTGCCCGAGGAGTCGATCGCGATGATCGGGCGGATCGGTCCGGTGACGGAGGTGTCCGCGACCGGGCAGGTGCCCGACGCCAAGGTGTACCGCTCGGACCGGATTCCGGCGGCGGAGACCGGTGGCATCGCCACCCGCGCGGCCCGGCTGGACCTGCTCGGCACCGTGGGAGCCGAGGTGACCACCGGCACCTGGCTCAACGAGGCGACCGCCCGCTACCCGGCGGTCGTGCTCGGTGCCACCGCCGCGCAGCGGCTCGGGATCACCTCGGCGGACCCGCAGGTGCAGGTGTGGCTGGGTGGGCGGCCGTTCACAGTGGTCGGCACCCTCGCCGCCGCACCGCTCGCCCCGGAGTTGGACACGTCGGCGTTGGTCGGCTGGGCGGCGGCGGCCGAATACCTGGGCTTCGACGGTCACCCGACCACCGTCTACACCCGGGCGCAGGAGTCGCAGGTCGAGGCGGTCCGGTCGGTGCTCGGCGCGACCACCAATCCGGAGGCGCCGAACGAGGTCGAGGTGTCCAGGCCCTCGGACGCGCTGGCCGCCGCCGAGGCGACCGACGACGCGTTCACCGGCCTGTTGCTGGGCCTGGGCGCGGTCGCCCTGCTGGTCGGTGGGGTCGGTGTGGCGAACACCATGGTGATCTCGGTGCTGGAACGCCGAGCCGAGATCGGCCTGCGCCGGTCACTGGGCGCCACCCGCGGTCAGGTACGGGCCCAGTTCCTCACCGAATCGCTGCTGCTCTCCGCGCTCGGCGGGATCGGTGGGGTGGTGCTGGGCATCCTGGTCACCTCGGGCTACGCGCTGTCGCAGGACTGGCCGACAGTGGTGCCGGCCTGGGCGATGCTCGGCGGGGTGGGCGCGACGCTGGTCATCGGCGGCTTCGCCGGCCTCTACCCGGCGGTGCGCGCCGCCCGCCTGGCGCCGACCGAGGCGCTGGCCGCCGCCTGACGGGGGTGGCGGGTCGGGCTGGCATCGCGGTCTGGCCTGGCGTGGCGCGGGTCGGGCCGGCGCCGCGGTCCGGGCCCGGCGTGGCGCGGTCGGGCCGGTGTGGCGCGGTCGGGCCGGTGTGGCGGTCTGGGCCCGGCATATGTGGAAGAGCGGTATGACTCTGAGGCATATTTATACCTCTGAGTCATACCGCTCTCGGCAGTGCCAGCGCCCGCCGGAATGGATCAGGCGATGATCGTGTCGAGGGCGATCTCGACCATCTGACTGAAGGTCTGCTCGCGCTCCTCCGAGGTGGTCTTCTCACCGGTCTTGATGTGGTCGCTGACTGTCAACACGGTCAGCGCACGGGCCTTGAACCGGGCAGCGATCGTGTAGAGCGCCGCCGACTCCATCTCCACCGCCAGCACGCCGTAGTCGGCGAGGGTGTCGTAAAGGTCCGGCCGGTCGGTGTAGAAGGCGTCCGCCGCCAGGATCGGCCCCACGTGCATGGTGATGCCGCGCCGCTCGGCCACCTCGACCGACGTACGCAGCAGCCCGAAGTCGGCCACCGGGGCGTAGTCGATCAGCCCGTCGAAGCGCATCCGGTTCATGTTCGAGTCGGTGGACGACCCGATCGCGGCCACCACGTCCCGCAGTTGCAGGTCGGTGCTGAGGGCACCACAGGAGCCGACCCGGATCAGCGTCTTCACGCCGTACTCGTTGATCAGTTCGTGGGCGTAGATGGAGGCCGACGGCATGCCCATGCCGGAGCCCTGAACGGAAACCTCGACGCCGTTCCAGCGGCCGGTGAAGCCCAGCATGCCCCGAACCGTCGAGTAGCAGGTGGCGCCCTCGAGGTAGGTCTCCGCGATCCACTTGGCCCGCAGGGGGTCACCCGGCATCAGGACCCGCTCGGCGATCTCGCCCGGCTTCGCGCCGATGTGCGTACTCATGGCAAAGATCCTGCCAGGCCGGCCCGGGCGATACCGGTTCGGCGTCGGAACCGGCGGTCCTGTACCCTCGTCGGCGGTGGCGTGTCCGAGCGGCCTAAGGAGCACGCCTCGAAAGCGTGTGAGGGTTAACGCCCTCCGAGGGTTCAAATCCCTCCGCCACCGCTCTGAGATGCAGAAACGCCCGGTCGATCCGCGAGGATCGGCCGGGCGTTTTCGCGTCAGAGCTGCTGCTCGCCGCCGTCGACGAACAGCTCGCCGCCGGTCATGAAGCTGCTCTGGTCGGAGGCGAGGAAGAGCGCGGCGTTGGCGATCTCGTCCGGGTGTGCCATGCGCTGCATGGGCACGCCCGAGGCGATGGCCTTCAGCAACCCGGGGGCCTCCGCGGGGCTCGGCGCGAGGCCCGCGAGCCCGGGGGTCTCGGTCGAGCCGGGGATCAGGGTGTTGACCCGGATCTTCCGGCCGATCAGCTCGGCGGCCCAGGTGCGGCCGAACGAGCGGATGGCCGCCTTGGACGCGGCGTAGACACTGAACGCCGGGGTGCCGTTGCTGGCTGCGGTCGAGCCGGTCAGCACGATCGACGCGCCCTCGTTGAGCAGGGGCAGGGCCTTCTGCACTGTGAAGATGGTGCCGTAGATGTTGGTGTCGAAGGTGGTGGCCACGTGCTCGACAGTGATCGAGTCGAGCGACCGGAACTCGCCACCGCCGGCGTTGGCGAACACCACGTCCAGGCCGGCGCCCCGCTCCTCGATCGCCCGCATCACCCGGTCCAGGTCGTCGAGCTTGCTGACATCGCTGGCGATGCCGGTGACGTTCGCGCCGATGCTGGCGACGGCCTCGTCCACCGGGCCCTTGCGGCGACCGGTGACGAAGACGTACGCGCCTTCGGCGGCGAAGCGGCGGGCGGCGGCCAGGCCGATGCCAGTGGTGCCCCCGGTGACGAGGGCGGTCTTGCCGTCGAGCTGTCCCACGATGGATCTCCTCTGTTGGGGTGTGGCGGTGTGCGGCCGGCCGGGCCTCCAGCATGTTCTGTACCGAGCAGTACATATCCGACCGTAGCAACCGTCGACCGGGTCCGCAAATTTCTGTACCGATCGGTTTTCGCTGCCGGTAGGATGGCGAAGAAGGGGTGATGGGCTGTGCCGCAGCGAGGTCGGCCACGGGGCTTCGACGCCGACGAGGCGCTGGAGCGCGCTGTGGAGGTGTTCTGGCGTCAGGGGTACGAAGGCGCCTCGGTGAGCGACCTCAGCGAGGCGATGGGGATCAACAAGCCCAGCCTCTACGCCGCCTTCGGCAGTAAGGAGGAGCTGTTCCGCAAGGCCGTGGCCCTCTACGCCGAAAAGGACATGGGGTACGCGCGGGACGCCTTCGCCCAACCGACCGCGTACGAGGTGGTCGCCACCCTGCTGCGCGAGAACGTGGTCGCCGTGACCCGGACCGACCGGCCGGCCGGTTGCCTGTCGATCCAGGGCGGCACCAGCTGCTCCACCGAGAACGCGCCCATCGCCGGGTTCCTCGCCGCCAGCCGCCTGGGCGGTGAAGGTGCCCTCGCCGACCGGCTCGCTCGCGCCGTCGCCGAAGGCGACCTACCCGCGCACGCCGATCCGGTAGCGCTCGCCCGCTTCGTCATGATCGTCACCGAGGGGCAGGCGGTGCATGCCGCCGCCGGAGTCAGCCGGGACGACCTGCGACAGGCCGCGGAGATCGCGCTCGCCGGTTTCGTCGCCGCGTCCGGGGCGCGGCCGGGAACGAGCGATTTCGCGACGGTCCATTAGTACGACTTCTGGCGGTCGCTCGGCCGCTGACGCTGTGGTGTTCGGCGAGCCGGCTCTCCGAGTGGAGAGCCGGCTCGCCGCCCGTCACGCGCCGGGGTTGCTGGGGTCGCGGTGGGTCAACTGGTACGCGGCGTCGACGCCGTCCGCCTCCAGGATCACCGTGACTGGTCCGTCAGGTAGCGAGCAGGAAATGGTCCGCTCGACGGCGTAACCGGTCGGGCCGCAGTAGCGACGCCCCTCCGAGTCGAACACCGACAGGCGAGCGTCACCGGTACCGTCGGTCCGCTTCCACGTGAACGACTCCGTGGCGGCGCGAGCGTCGGCCGGGATCGAGAAACAGACCCCGAACCGGTCCGCACCCGTCGTCACCGTGGCACCCGTCGCACCCGCCGGCAGCGTCGGGCAGGCGGGCGGGCCGTCGGTACGTGCGAACGCGAGCGAGTACGGCCCGTCCGAGGCGCCGTTGCGCGAGTTGAGCACGGCGAGGAACGGCGCCTGGCCGGTCAGCTCGCAGTGGTACTGGCGCAGCGCCCAGGAGGAGTCACACATGAATGCCCCGGTGGAGTCGATCACCGTCACGTCGGGCGAGCCGGCTCCCGTGGCGTCACCCGGGAGCAGTTCGGTGATGAGGGCGCCGGAAGGGCTGCTCAGCTGAAGGCAGTCGTACTGCGCGGGGTTGGCGAGCTGCCCTCGTACCGGTGCGTCCTGCCAACCGGTGTCGGACGCCGGCCGGCAGTCGGACGGCAACCACGGCAGCACCGCGAGGTGGTACCGCAGGCCCTCGTCGATCACGGAGTCCGGAGCACCGCCACCGAGCACGAGCGTGTACCTGCCGGCGGTGGGGACCTGACACGACTCGTCCGTGCACACCCGGTGGCCGGTGCTGTCGTAGACGTTCGCGTACTGCCGGTAGTTGTCTTCCCCGACCGCCTTGACCCGGTAGGCGCCTGCGGCGGGGAGGTCCAGGACGCGGCACCGGACGGCGCCGAGCGGGCCGGCCGGGGCGGCGTTGTACGCACCGGGCGTGACCGTCGGGCAGCCGGTCGCGTCCGAGAGGCTGCGCACCTGCATCCGGTAGGTCAGGTCGGTGTCCTCCGACTCCCAGCGGGAGAGGTAGGAGATGACCCGGAAGGTCCCGGTCGACGGAAGGACGCAACCGTCCTCCCCCTCCGTGGTCTCGGTGCACACCACGCCGCCCTGCTCGTCGACGAGCCAGGAGGAGACGTCGTTGTACCGGTCCGGGGTCCGGTAGACCATGACGCGCTCACCGGCCTCGCCGTGGAACGGCTGGCAGTTGGTCTGCACCGCCGAGGTCTGGTGCACCGTCAGGGTCGGCTGGTCCCACCCGAGCCCGGTGGGGGCGGCACAACCTTCGAGCTGGTCGAGCCGGGCCACCGCCACCTGATAGGTGACCGGTTCCCAGTTCCAGTTCTGCGCCACGAACGTGTAGTTGCCGGCCGTCGGTGCGGCGCAGGACCGCGAGGAGTCCCACTCCGTGCACACCACTCGTCCGGCCTCGTCGTACACCTGCCAGTTGAGGTACTGGTTCGCGTACTGCTCCATGCGGACGACCAGCGGGCCGGGGGTGGTGACCCGCAGCGCTTGACAGCTGATGCCCTGGTTCGGCGGCACGGTGCCGGTCCCGATCGCCGCGCCCGGGTCCCCGAATGCGGTCAGGGGCAGGGCCGGGCAGCCGACGGACCGCGAGAGCCGCGGCATCTTGAGGGTGTAGGCGGCCTTGTTGCCGTAGGTCTCCTGAAGGAAGAGCCGGTACGGCCCGGACCCTTCGAGCGTGCAGTCCGTGGGGTAGCGCACCGAGCAGACCGGCTGGAACTGCCCGTTGAGGATGGCGCCCTGGATGTCCTCCTCGCCGCCCGGGTCGGCCAGGTGCAGGACCGTGCCGGCGGGCTGCTTGAACGTGAAGCAGCGGGCGGCCAGGCCGGCGGGCAGCGTGCCGCTGCGTCCGGTCGAGGCGAAGGAGAAGAAGCCCTCGGGCAGATTGGCGCAGGTGGAGGGGGCTCGCATCGACTCTGCCGACAGCGAGTAGGCGCCCTTGCCGGTGTTGTGGCTGAGAGCCACCGTCACCGTGTAGGTGCCCGCGGCGCCGAGCACGCAGTCCGTCAGGTATGAGCTGACGTAGCAGGCGTGGGTGCCATCGGGGCCCTTGACCTCGGCCCCGACACCGTCACCGGAGATTGCTCGGAGCCGGATGTAGAGGGTGTCCTGGTCAACGGTCGAGGTGATCGTCCACGTCTGCTTTGCGGCGTCGGCGATCGACGCGCAGTTCTTGACCGTGCCCAGCGGAAGCTGTCCGCCGCAGGTGGCCGCCGTGCTGCCGACCTTCGCCTGGGTCTCGGTGGCCGCCGGGATGACCGGCGCCTGCGCCGGCTTGGTGGCCCTGCGCGGCTGCTCGGTCGTCACTGCCGGTCGCGCTGGCTGCTCGCCGGTCGGGGCGGCGGTGGCAGGACCGGCCAGCAGGCCCGCCCCGGCGGCGCTGAGGGCGGCCACGGCCGTCCACCTCGCCAGGTATCTCCACACTGGATCGAGCACGGTTGTACGCACGCTTGGCTCCCCCGCTAGAGTCGCGCGATCTGCGCGAGCGGAGGCATAATTTCACGAAGCTCGATGACCAACAATCGGCTTGTCGGGCACCAGCTGAACGGCGCTTCAGCAGGGGCCGACGCCCTCGTCGAAGAGGCGGCGGGCCCAGTCCGCGTACCCGGCGATGGTTTTTCGGACCGTGCGCCCGTCGTGCAGGAACAGGTACGCGCGGTCGCCGCTGCGGGCGAGCAACCCGTCGAGGCGACGCGTCCCCTGTGGAGCGCGCAACCGGCTGACCTCCGGGTAGCGGTCCCAGACCTCATCGACGGGTGAGCCTGCCGCTATGCCCTCCGGTGTCCGCATCGGGTCGCCGACCCAGAGCAGCACGAGCTTGTCTTCCATGAAGACCGGGCTGACCGTGTCGTGGCCGGCGAGCATCGGCCCGCAGGCGTCCAGGCTGGTACGCAGGATGCCGCGTCGGGTCAGCTCGTCCTCGGTGGCACCGAACTCGATGTTGCGCAGGCCGTTCAGGTCAATGATTTCCACGTTGCCGGCGGGCCGGCCGTTCGGGATCGACCCGGTTGGTGGTACGCCGCTGCCCGCGATCGAGGCAGCCGTCAGCAGTGTGGCGATAAATGCAAATTGTCGCAATTTCATGGAATCCCCCAGTCCCCCAACGGAACGGGAGCGTTCAGGTTGCTGCCGAACGCCGGATTACTGGTTTTCCCACTGTTCGACCAGCTCGTCCCAGTAGTCGGCGCTGAGTCGACGCCGCCCGTGTGCCAGCCAACCGTCGGTGTTCCGCTCCAGGTGCAACCCCAGTTCGGCGAACGGGTCGATCCACGTGCCGGGCTCGACACCCAGCTGGGTCAGGGCACCGTTGATCGGCCACCGCTCGCGCGGCCCATCCAACTCGTCGTCGAAGCGTGGGCCCCAGGACGGCACCCCGCCCAGCCACACCGCCGCCGACTGGTAGCCGGCTCCGCCACCGAACTCCGCCTCCAGATAGGCCACCGGCCCCGACTGTGACCAGCGGGTCAGCACCTCGACCAGCGCCGTCGACAACACCAGGCCGAACGGATGCTCGGCGCTGCGGTCGTCCGTCGCGTAATCAGGCAGCGACCCGGTCAGCTCGACCACCAACTGGGGCGTGACCGGCAGCAGCCCGAAATCCTGGCGCAGCTCGCCCAGGACCGCGTGATCCAGCTCTGCGGTCTGCTCGCGGAGCAGTTCGATGTCCGCGACCACCGCGCTGAGCTGGTAACCCATGAAACCTCCGGTCGTCCACAGCCTGTGGATAGAACATGTGTACGACGGGATGCCGGCCCGTCGGTGCCTGGCACGGTACCGGGGTCTCGCCCCACGAGCGGGGCACCGGCGAGCAGGGGCGACGGTGTGGCTGCGGGTCTCCCGGATCGACGGGGTCTACGCGTACCACGCCTCGGTCGACGGGGAGACCTGGCAGTTGATTCGCGTCTTCCTCCTCGACCCGGACACGTCTCGCGACCGGATCGGCCTCGCTGGCCAGTCCCCGACCGGTGAGGGGTGCGGCGTGACCTTCGACGAGATCACGTTCCGGGCGGAGCGTCTGGGCGATCTCCGCGACGGCTCCTGACCTACCTGCCGCGGTGGGCGTGTGACCGGGTGCAGGTCAGGTGCGCCGGGTGAGCTGGGTGACGAACGCGCGCCAGGCCGTGGGCGCGAAGGCGAGCGCCGGGCCGGTCGGGTCCTTTGAATCCCGTACGCCGATGACGCCGGGCAGGTTGTCGGCGACCTCGACGCAGGCGCCGCCGTTGCCGCTGCTGCGGCTGCTCTTGCGCCACCGGGCGCCGTTCAGCTCCATGACTCCGCCACTTCCTGGATGAGTTCGACCGACTGCCAGTGGGACAACGCCTCGCCGCGCACGTTCTCCCATGCCGCCATCATGGCCGCGATGTCCTCGGGGTCGCTAGCCACTTGTCCCTGAAGTTGGTTGTCGAGGTAGCCGGCGACCCGGTGGTCGTGGCTGTGCGCGATCACGAAAGGTCCGTTGAGGCCGGCATAGGCGCCGACCGTGCTGGGCACGACGTGCACCCGGATGTGCGGCTCGACGCACGCCGCCGCCACGGCCAGCAGTTGCTCGCGCATCGTCGACCGGCCGCCCACCGGACGGCGGATGACCGCCTCGTCGACGACCGCCGTGAACTGCGGCGGGTCGTCCCGCTTGAGGATGCCCTGCCGGCCGAGCCGGACCGTGAGATGCCGCTCGATCTCACCCCGAGGGATCAGGCCCGCGTCGCCCAGCACCGCGCGGGCGTACGCCTCGGTCTGGAGCAACCCCGGCAGAACTGTCGACTCGAACCAGCGAAGCGACACCGCCTCGCGCTCGATCTCCTGCCACGGACGAAACCAAATGGGATCACGACGTCTTGAAGTGTCCGGCCAGATGTCCGACACGTCCTTGTGCAGCGCCTCCGCGGCCGCCAGCCGGTGGCGTGGATGCGGGATGCGGTCCTCGGTCAACCAGCGCCCCACGGTCTTCGGGTCGACGCCGACGGTCTCGGCGAGGGATTCGGTGGTGTGCCCGGTGTCGCTGAGCGCCACCCGAAGCGCGTCGTTCACGGCCCCTCCATTGGATGTCCTGAATATCTGGCAACCATATCGCTACGCGGTGTATCTGTCCCGTAACTCTCCCGAGGGTGGTCCACAGAAGACGGCGTGGCCGGTGGAGGCGCAGGAGCCCGGCGGTCGGCGTCAGTCCGGGGTCGCCCCGACGGGGAGGCGGGGCGGCCCCCGTCCACCGCGAAGGAGATCCGCCCATGCCCCGCCGCCGCCACCGGAACCACCTGCCGACCCGACCCACCTGGCGCTGTGCCGAGTGCGGCATCGCCTGGCCCTGCTCGGCGGCGAAGCTGCGGCTGCTCGGCGAATACCGGCACGACCGGCTCGCGTTGACCGTCTACCTGGCGGCGCTGCAAACAGAGGCCGGCGAACACCTCACCGACGTCGACCCGGCCCGGCTGACCGACCGCTTCCTCTCCTGGGCCCGCGCCCGCGCCTGACCTCGCCAGCTAGCTGCGAAGCGAGAACACGCTAGGTTCCGGAGGTCGAAGTGATACGGCAAGGTGGTGTTCGGGGAGGGGTGGTTCTCGGCGCAGGGCGCGGGGCACGTCCAGGTGGTGGGCTGACGCCACCGCGCAGACGACTCAGGGCCGGTCCCCGTTAGGGCCGGCCCTGTCGTTCGTGCTGCTCAGGCGAGCGGAGGATACGAGATTCGAACTCGTGAGGGTGTAAACCCAACACGCTTTCCAAGCGTGCGCCCTAGGCCTCTAGGCGAATCCTCCGCGAGCCAGGATACAGGCCCGTGTCGGCCGGGCCACCCCACCACCCCCTGAAGATCGACGGGCGGTCGGGTAGGCTGGGCGTCACCTCCCGTGCGGCGGTATCTCGTGAACCTCCCCAGGGCCGGAAGGCAGCAAGGATAAGCGAGCTCTGCCGGGTGCACGGGAGGCCTTTTTGTCTGTGGGCCGGTTGATCCACTCGGCATCCGTGATGTCGCGGTGTCCCGGCCATGCGGACACCGCGGTTTCCAGGAAGCCGAGTCGATCAAGGCCGATAGCCGAGTCGATCAAGCCCGAAGGCCCAGGCGCCCCGGGGTGGTGGGTGGTCACCCGCGCCCGACCGGCGCAGAATGGCTCGGTCGAGAGGAGGCGGGACGAGTGACGCTGGCGCTCTACCGCAAGTACCGGCCGCGTACCTTCGCTGAGGTCATCGGTCAGGAGCACGTGACCGAGCCGCTGTCGCAGGCGCTGCGCAGCGGACGGCTCAACCACGCCTACCTCTTCTCCGGCCCCCGTGGCTGCGGCAAGACCACCAGCGCCCGGATCATGGCCCGCTCGCTCAACTGTGAGCAGGGCCCCACTCCCGAGCCGTGCGGCAAGTGTGACTCCTGCCGCTCGCTGGCCGCCGACGGCGCCGGCTCGATCGACGTGATCGAGATCGACGCGGCCAGCCACGGCGGTGTCGACGACGCCCGCGAGCTGCGCGAGCGCGCCTTCTTCGCGCCGGCCAGCAGCCGCTTCAAGATCTACATCATCGACGAGGCGCACATGGTCTCGACCCAGGGCTTCAACGCCCTGCTCAAGCTGGTCGAGGAGCCCCCGGAGTACGTCAAGTTCATCTTCGCCACCACCGAGCCGGAGAAGGTCCTCGGCACGATCCGGTCGCGGACCCACCACTACCCGTTCCGGCTGTTTCCGCCGAAGGTGGTCCGCCCGTACCTGGAGCAGCTCACCCAGGCCGAGGGCGTCGCCGTCGAGCCGGCGGTCTTTCCGCTGGTGGTCCGCGCCGGTGGCGGCAGCATGCGGGACAGCCTCTCGGTGCTCGACCAGCTCATCGCCGGCGCCGGCGCGGAGGGGGTCAGCTACGCCCGGGCCGTCGCGCTGCTCGGGGTCACCGACTCGGCGCTGATCGACGAGATGTGCGACGCGCTGGCCGCCGGTGACGGCGCGGCCGCGTACGCCACCGTCGACCGGGTCGCCGAGGCCGGGCACGACATGCGCCGGTTCGCCTCCGACCTGCTGGAGCGGCTCCGCGACCTGATCGTGATCCAGCAGGTGCCGGACGCCGCCGCGAAGGGTCTCATCGACGGCCCGGCCGACCAGATCGAGCGGATGGCAGCCCAGGCTTCGCAGCTCGGCTCGGCCACGCTGTCCCGCTGCGCCGACATCGTGCACAACGGGCTGGTCGAGATGCGCGGCACCACCGCGCCCCGCCTGCTGCTGGAGCTGATCTGCGCCCGGATGCTGCTGCCCGGCGCGGACGACTCCACCGGCGGCCTGCTCCAGCGCCTGGAGCGGATGGAACGCCGGCTCACAGTGGGCGGCACCGACGCGCCGTCGGCCGCCGCCGGTTCCGCGCCGACCAACCACCCAGGGGTACGCCCACAGCAAGCCACCCCGGTCCCGGCTGCCGCCACCCCGGCACCTGCGAACGCCCCGACCTCCGCACCGCCGTGGGCTGTCGACCAGGCGGCGTCCCCGGCCCAGGGCGCTTCCGCCCCGGCTGCTTCGGTCACCCGGGCGCCCGCTCCGACCTCCGGTGCACCGGCCACGTACGCCTCGGCGGCCGACTCGCCGATCCCGGCTTCCCCCGGCGCGTCGACCGGGTCGGCCCCCGCTGACCAGGCCGTACCCGTCTCGCCCGCCGGGCCGGCCCCGCGTCGCGTGGTGCCACCGTCGGCGGTGCTTCCCGACCCGGCCACGCCCGCGCCGCCCCGACCCGGAGCACCGGCCGCCGCGCTGGACGCGGTAGCGGTCCGCCGCGTCTGGCCCGACGTGGTCGGCAAGGTCAACCGGACCAACAAGCGGATCGCCGCCCTGATGCGCGACGCGGTCGTCCGCGAACTCGACGGCGACATGCTGGTGCTGACGGTGAAGTCCACAGTGCTGGCCAAGATGATGGCCGACCACGCGGCGGTGCTCACCGACGCGCTGTACGAGGAGTTGGGCGGGCGCTGGCAGATCCGCTGCGAGGTGGCCGGCGAGCGCGGTGGCGTGTCGTTGTCCGGCTCACCGCGCACCCAGCAGACCGCACCGGCCCGCCCCGCCGCGCCGCCAGCCACGTCGGACACGCCCGCCGCCGCGACGAACGCCGCGACCCCGACTGCCCCCGGCCCGACGAGCGCGCCGCCAGCCGGGCCAAGCACGAACCGCGCGCCTGGCTCGAACGCAGCGCCAGGTGCGAACGCAGCCGGGCCGGGGACTGTGGGACCCGACGCCCCGACCGCCGCCGGTCCGACGAACGCCTCGCCTACCGACGCGAACCCGACCGGCGCTGCCGGCTCGGCTTCACGTGGCGGTGTCGGTGCGGGTTCCGCTGGTCACGGTGCTGGTGGGCAGGGCGCAGCGCCCTCCGCCCCGGCGACGGACGACGACGGCGACTGGCCGGCGGCGGCCCGCCCCGGCGGCGGCGCTCTCGCCGCCGAGGCTACGGATGACGAGGACTGGCCGGAGGCCGCCCGACCTGGCGGCGCGTCGGCCGGAAACGAGTCGAACTCCCACTCCGCTCCGGCGCCGAGCGGCGCGAACGGCAGCGGCATCAACGGTGGTGGCACCAACGGCGGTGGCGCGAACGGCACCGGAGCAGGCGGTTCCGGGTCAGCGGCCGGTGGCGGTAAGCCGAGCGGGCGGGGTAACCCGACACCGGCGGCCCGGCAGCCGGCGACAGCCGGTGGTGCGCCGGTGAGCAGCGCCATCGCCGCGGCTCGCGCGGCGGCGGCGGGGCGCGGTGCGCGTACCGGAGCGGCAGCCCGGCCGGGCG
>NZ_PYAK01000051.1 GCF_003264365.1 Micromonospora noduli | reverse complement strand
AGCCGCCGCCCACCGCACTCCGGGCAGGCGTACGCGGCCGCCACCCGGGCGCACCACCGGCAGGCCGGGGTGCCGCCGGCCGAGGGCAGCGCGAGCGGGCCGGCACAGTGCGCGCAGCGCGCCGGGGTGCGGCACTCGGCGCAGGAGATCGACGGGAGGTAGCCGCGGCGGGGCACCTGCACCAGCACCGGCAGGTCCTGGCGGAGCGCGTCGCGGGCAGCCGTCCAGGCCAGGCTGGGCAGCCGGGCGGTGGCGGCCCCGGGGTCGCGGGCCAGTTGCGGGTCGTCCCCGGTCGGCGCGATGGCCGGGATCCGGGCCCGCACGGTGGCCCGGTCGGCGACCACCTCCGCGGCCCAGCCGGTCTCCACCAGCAGCTGCGCCTCGGCCGTCCGGGCGTACCCACCGACCAGCGCGCCGGCCTCGGCGAGGTGGGCGCGGGTGAGCAGCACGTCGCGGGCGTGCGGGTAGGGCGCCCGGGGCTCGGAGTGCAGGTCGTCACCGTCGTCCCAGACGGCGACGAGGCCGAGCCGGGCCACCGGGGCGAACATCGCCGCCCGGGTGCCGATCACCACCGGCACCTGGCCACGGCGAGCGGCGAGGAAGGCCCGGTACCGCCGGGCCGGGCCGAGCGCGGCGGAGAGGCTGACGTGCCGTCCCGGGCCGAGCACGCCGGTGAGCGCGGCGTCGAGACGGTCGAGGTCACGCGCGTCGGGCACCACCACCACCGCGCCGCGCCCACCGGCGACGGTGGCCGCCACCGCGTCGGCGTAACGGGCCGCCCAGTCCTCACCGGGCAACGCCGACCAGACCGCGCGGGGCGCCCGGCCGTCGGCGAGCGCCCGCAGCAGGGCCGGACCGGTCGGGTAGTCGCGCCACCCGCGCGGGTCGACCGCCTCGGTGGGGGCCGCCGGGGTGGGCTGCTCGTCGCAGGGCTCCTTCTCCACCCGGGCGTGCCGGGGTGGCACGGCGAGCCGGAGCACGTCGGCGAGGCTGCCCGCGTACCGGTCGGCGACCGCTCGGGCCAGCCGGGCGACCTCGGGGGCAAGCACCGGCTCCGGGGAGACCACCTTCTCCAGGTACGCGAGGCGGCCGGTGTGCCCGGAGTCGTCGGCGCGTGACAGCAACCACCCGTCGACGAGTTGCCCGGCGAAGCGCACCTTCACCCGGGTACCGGGCACCGCCACCTCGTCCAGCTCCGCCGGCACCAGGTAGTCGAACGGCCGGTCCAGGTGCGCCAGTCCCACATCCACGCAGACGCGCGCGACCGGCGACCCGTCCGCGGGTCGCCGGTCGCTGCGCTTGGTGGCGGTCAGGCTCCCGCGGCCGACTTGAGGTCGGCGGCCCGGTCGGTGCTCTCCCAGGTCAGGTCCGGCAGCTCCCGGCCGAAGTGGCCGTACGCGGCGGTCTGCTGGTAGATCGGGCGGAGCAGGTTGAGGTCCCGGATGATCGCGGCCGGACGCAGGTCGAACACCTCGGTGACGGCCTTCTCGATCGAGGAGACGGGCACGGTCTCGGTGCCGAACGTCTCGATGAACAGGCTCACCGGGTGCGCCTTGCCGATGGCGTAGGCGACCTGCGCCTCACACCGCTCGGCCAGACCGGCGGCGACCACGTTCTTGGCAACCCAGCGCATCGCGTACGCGGCCGAGCGGTCCACCTTGGACGGGTCCTTGCCGGAAAACGCGCCGCCACCGTGGCGGGCATACCCGCCATAGGTGTCGACGATGATCTTGCGGCCGGTCAGCCCGGCGTCACCCATCGGGCCGCCGATCTCGAACCGGCCGGTCGGGTTGACCAGCAGCCGGTAACCGTCGGTGTCCAGGCCGAGGCTCTCCAGCTCCGGGGCGATCACGTGGTCGCGCACGTCCGGGGTGAGCAGCGAGTCCAGCGAGATGTCGGCGGCGTGCTGGCTGGACACGACAACTGTGTTCAGCCGGACCGGGCGCAGCCCCTCGTACTCGATGGTGACCTGGGTCTTGCCGTCCGGCCGCAGGTACGGGATCGTGCCGTCCTTGCGCACCGCCGAGAGGCGGCGGGCCAGCCGGTGCGCGAGCGCGATCGGCAGCGGCATCAGCTCGGGCGTCTCCGAGCAGGCGAAGCCGAACATCATGCCCTGGTCGCCCGCGCCCTGCGCGTCCAGCGCGCTCTCCGACGCCCCGGTGCGCAGCTCGAAGGCGTTGTCCACACCCTGCGCGATGTCCTCGGACTGCGCGCCGATGGAGACGCTGACCCCGCAGGAGGCGCCGTCGAAGCCCTTCTTCGACGAGTCGTAGCCGATGTCGAGGATGGTCCGGCGGACGATCGTCGGGATGTCGGCGTACGCCTTGGTGGTCACCTCACCGGCGATGTGCACCTGACCGGTGGTGATCATGGTCTCCACGGCCACGCGGCTGTGGGGATCCTCGGTCAGCAGCGCGTCGAGGATGCCATCGCTGATCTGGTCAGCGATCTTGTCCGGGTGGCCTTCCGTGACCGATTCGGACGTGAAGAGACGGCGTGTCACGGCACTCCTAAGCGTGTGAGGTCGTTCCGCGGCAGTCTAATCACCACTGCGGCCGGTGTCGGGATCGGTCGAG
Organism: Micromonospora noduli; assembly: GCF_003264365.1. Taxonomy (GTDB): domain Bacteria; phylum Actinomycetota; class Actinomycetes; order Mycobacteriales; family Micromonosporaceae; genus Micromonospora; species Micromonospora noduli. The sequence continues at coordinate 42,079 of NZ_PYAK01000051.1, read as the reverse complement.
CCCTGTTCCACCCGTCAGGAGCGGCCGGACAGCCGCGCCACGACGAGATCCCAGACGGCGTCGGCCACAGCCTCCTTGGCCTGCTCGGGCAGCCGGCTGACCGAACCGTCCGCGCCGATGACCGTCACCGTGTTGGTGTCGGCGCCGAAGACCAGGTCCGGACCGACCTCGTTGACCACGATCAGGTCGGCCCGCTTCCGGGCGAGTTTCGCCCGGCCGTTGGCCTCGGCATCGCCGGTCTCGGCGGCGAACACCACCAGCACCTGCCCCGGTCGTTTGCGCTGGCCGAGCTCCGCCGCGATGTCCGGGTTCGTGACGAGCTCGATGGTGGGCGCGACACCGTCGTCCGACTTCTTGATTTTGCCAGTCGCGTACGTCGCGGGCCGGAAATCGGCCGGAGCCGCCGCCATCACCACCGCGTCGGCGTCGACGGCGGCCTTGACGGTCGCCTCCCGCAACTCGGCGGTGGTGCCCACCCGGATCAGGTCGACCCCGGCCGGGTCGGCGAGGCCGACGTTGGCCGAGATCACTGTGACGCGGGCACCCCGGGCGACCGCCGCGCGGGCGAACGCGTAGCCCTGCTTGCCCGACGAGCGGTTGCCCAGGAAACGCACCGGGTCGAGGGGCTCGCGGGTGCCACCGGCGGTGACGACCACCCGGCGACCGGCCAGGTCGGCGGGGGCGGAGTCGCCGCGGGCCAGGAGCCGTCCGGCGACGGCGAAGATCTCCGCCGGGTCGGGCAGCCGACCCTTGCCGGTGTCGGCGCCGGTGAGCCGGCCGACGGCGGGCTCGATGACCCGGACCCCCCGGGAGCGCAACGTCGCCACGTTGGCAACGGTGGCGGGGTGCTCCCACATCTCGGTGTGCATGGCCGGGGCCAGCAGGACCGGGCAGCGGGCGGTCAGCAGGGTGTTGGTCAGCAGGTCGTCGGCGAGGCCGTGGGCGGCCTTGGCGAGCAGGTCGGTGGTGGTCGGCGCGACCACCACCAGGTCGGCCTGCTTACCGAGCCGGACGTGCGGCACCTCGTGGACGTCGGTCCAGACGTCGTCGGCGACCGGTTGACCGGAGAGCGCGGCCCAGGTCGGCGCTCCAACGAAGCGGAGCGCCGACGCGGTTGGCACGACCCGAACCCGGTGACCGGATTCGGTGAAGAGTCGCAGCAGCTCGCACGCCTTGTAGGCGGCGATGCCGCCACCGACCCCGAGGACGATCGAGGCGGACATCGGCCAGCGGGGGCTTACGGCTGGTCGGTCGGCTCGGCGGTGAGCAGGCCCGAGTTGATCTCGCGCATGGCGATGGAGAGGGGCTTCTCCTGCGGGGTGGTCTCGACGAGCGGGCCGACGTACTCCAGCAGACCCTCACCGAGCTGGCTGTAGTAGGCGTTGACCTGGCGCGCGCGCTTGGCGGCGAAGATGACCAGCGCGTACTTCGACGTCGTCTTCTCGAGGAGCTCGTCGATCGGCGGGTTGGTGATGCCTTCGGGGTTGGCGATGGATCCCACGAATTAACCTCTGCGTCTTTCGAGCCGCGCGGACGCGGTGCTGAGTCTCAACGGCGGCCGACCGTCAGCCACGCACGCGCGACCAGGCCGGATCCGGATAAGAAGAACCGAGTAAGCCTACCAGCTCCTCGACCACCCGTTCGGTGTGGTCGTGGGTCAGCGCGTGCTCGACGGTGGCGGCCACCGTGGCGTCGGGCGCGTACCCGGGTGGGCTCAGCAACACCAGCCGGGCATCGGGCAGTCGCGCCCGGATCAGTGGGACGCCGCGCAGGTCGAGCGGGAGCAGCACCGGCTGCCCGGCGTCGAGCCGGGCGCGCAGCGGGGGGTACGGGGTGCCCCGGCGGTGCGAACCGATCCGGGACCACTCCAGCAGCTCGCCGTCGACGATCCGTCGATCGAACTCGGCGGGGGCGAGGAAGACGCGGTCCACCCCGTCGATCTCCGACTCCCGGCGCGGCCTGGTGGTTGCCGCGACCGGGATCCACACGGACGGAGAACGCGCCCGGACGAGCTCGACGACACTCTCCCTGCCGGAACCCGAAGGTCCAGCCAGGACAGTGAGCCGAGCCGCCGGGCGCGCCTCGTCATCCGTGCTCACTGCTTGTTTCTACACGCTGCCAGGTTCAGTTGGCGGCGAACTCTCCAAGCAGTGCCTTGCGCTGCTGCTCGCCGAGGCCACGCAGGCGACGGCTGTCGGCGATCTTGAGCTTCTCCATGATCTGGGTAGCCCGGATCTTGCCGATGCCCGGCATGGCCTGCAGGACGGCCGACACCTTGAGCTTGCCAACGACGTCGTCGTTCTCGGCCCGCTCGAGGACGGCACCGAGGGTGGTCTTGCCCTGCTTGAGCTGCTCCTTCAGCTGAGCACGGGCCTTGCGGATCTCCGCGGCCTTCTCGAGCGCGGCAGCGCGTTGTTCGGGGGTCAGTGACGGGAGCGGCACCAGTTCTCCTCAGGTCCCTATCGCGGCGGGCGGGGCGCACCGCCGCATCTGTGAAACGTGGTGTCGCTGTGAACCAAGGGGTCCATGGTTCCCAGCGCGGGGAAAACTAGCGGCCAACGGAGCTTTCGGCAACGTGGGGGCCGCATGATCACCGTAGAGTGACCGACCCGTCAGTCAGTCACCGGGCAGGCAGGACGGCCCGACAGTCGACCAACACGCGGTCCGCGGCGGCCCGCAGCGCGGCCACATCGGGGCCTGCCGAGAGCACTTCCCGGGAGTACGACGGAAGCACCGAGGCGAGGCTCGAACCGAAGACGGTACGCAGATCGGCTGCGCCGGCACCCTGCGCGCCGAGCCCCGGAGCGAGCAGTGGGCCGCCCACACCGGAGAGGTCGTGACCGGTGTCACCGATGGTCGCGCCGACCACCAGACCGAAGCTCCCGAGCGGGGACGCACCCATGTTGAGCTGGGAAATCTCGTCGATCACGGTTTGCGCCACGGTGCGGCCGTCGGCCGTGACGGCCCGCTGCACGGCCGCGCCCTCGGGGTTGGAGGTGAGGGCCAGCACGAACACCCCGCCGCCGTGCTCGGCGGCCAGCTCGAACATCGGCGCCAGCGATCCGACCCCGAGGTAGGGGCTCGCGGTGACCGCGTCGACATACACGGGGCTGGATGGATCAAGGTACGCGGCGGCGTACGCGCTCACCGTCGAGCCGATGTCGCCGCGCTTGACGTCAAGCAGAACGAGCGAGCCGGCATCTCGTAACTGTCGGATAGTTGACTCAAGAATCGCCACACCTCGGGACCCGAACCGCTCGAAAAAGGCCGACTGAGGCTTGACTACCGCAACCCGGTCACCGAGCGCTTCCACCACGGTCCGGCTGAAGCGTTCGAGCCCCTGAACGTCGTCCGGGAGGCCCCACTGAGCCAGCAGACCGGGATGCGGGTCGATGCCCACACAGAGCGGGCCGCGCTCGGTGATCGCCCGGTGCAGCCGGGTACCGAAGCTCTCCATCGGAGTGTTCTCCTCTTCTCGTCCGGGCGGCCGACCCGCCCGGGTAACCCGTCGACCCGGTGACCGGGCCGACTCAGCCAGCCGCCACCGCCGCCGCCACCCCGGTCGCGATCCGGGCCAGGTCGGCGTCGTCGGTGACGTACGGCGGCATCGTGTAGATCAGGTCGCGGAACGGACGCAGCCACACCCCCTGGGCGACAGCGGCCGCGGTCGCCGCGCCGAGGTCGACCTCGTGATCGAGCTGGACCACGCCGATCGCGCCGAGGACCCGTACGTCGGCCACGCCCGGCGTGCCGCGCAGGGGCTCCAGACCGGCGCGCAGGCCGGCGCCGACCCTGGCGACCTGGCCGGCCCAGTCTCCGGCCCGCAGCAGCCCGATGGAGGCGTTCGCCACCGCGCAGGCCAGCGGGTTGCCCATGAACGTGGGCCCGTGCGCCAGCACGCCGGTCGCCGAGATGCCCCGGGCGACCTCCGCGGTGCACACTGTCGCCGCGAGGGTCAGGTACCCGCCGGTCAGCGCCTTGCCCACACAGAGCACGTCCGGCGTCACCCCGGCGTGCTCGGCGGCGAACATCTCGCCGGTACGGCCGAACCCGGTGGCGATCTCGTCGAAGATCAGCAGAATCCCGTGCGCACGGGTCACCTCGCGCAGCACCCGCAGGTAGCCCGGGTGGTGGAAGCGCATCCCGCCGGCGCCCTGGACGACGGGCTCGACGATCACGGCGGCCAACTCGTCGGCGTGCCGCTCGACCGTCTCCACCAGCGCCGCCACGTACGCGTCGTCGGGCGGATCGGTGAAGCCGCCCGGCGGCACCGGGGCGAACACCTGCCGGGGCAGCACGTCGCCCCACAGGTGGTGCATCCCGCCCTCCGGGTCGCAGACGCTCATCGGGTGGAACGTGTCGCCGTGGTAGCCACCCCGCCAGGTCGCCAGCCGGCGCCGCTGCGGCCGCCCGACGGCCCGCTGGTACTGCAGGCACATCTTCACCGCCACCTCGACGCTGACCGAGCCGGAATCGGCCAGGAACACGTGCTCCAGGCCGTCCGGGGTCAGCTCGACCAGGGTCCGGGCCAGCCGCACCGCCGGCTCGTGGGTGAGCCCGCCGAACATCACGTGGCTCATCCGGCCGAGCTGGTCGGTCACCGCCGCGTCCAGCACCGGGTGCCGGTACCCGTGGATCGCCGCCCACCAGGACGACATCCCGTCCACCAGCTCCCGCCCGTCGGCCAGGGTGAGCCGTACCCCCTCGGCGCCGCGCACCACGTACGGCGGGTTGGCCGGCGGCAGCGCGGCGTACGGGTGCCAGACGTGCGCCCGGTCAGCGGCCAGGATCTCCTCGGGTGTCACGCGTACTCCTCTGCGCCTCAAGCGGTCCGGACGGCGGACGTCCTGCGGCCGGATCGAACCTCCGGGCCAGCACCGGACCGGGAGCGGTCACCGGCCGGCGACCGCGTCCGGTGCCGCCGTTGCGGCCGCCGCGCGGGCGGCGGCGCGGACCAGGGCCGGTCCTCGGTAGATGAAGCCGGTGTAGAGCTGCACCAGGGCGGCGCCGGCGTCGAACATCCGCGCCGCGTCGTCCGGGTCCAGCACCCCGCCGACGCCGATGATCGGCAGCCGGCCGCCGGTCTCGGAGTGGACGAAGGCGACCACGTCGCGGGCCCGCCCGGTGAGCGGCCGACCGGACAGACCACCGGCCTGCGCGCCACGCTCGACGTCGACGCCGGCGAGGCCGTCCCGCGACAGCGTGGTGTTGGTGGCGATCACCCCGGCGGCACCCCGGGCCAGGCAGACCTCCAGCAGCTCGGCGATCGCCGCCTCGGTCAGGTCTGGTGCGATCTTGACCAGCACCGGCTTCTCCCCCACCAACGCGCCGAGCAGCGCGTCCAGGTGGCCACGGTCCTGCAACGACCGCAGACCCGGGGTGTTCGGTGAGGACACGTTCACAGCGAAGTAGTCGCCGTGCCCGCGCAGCGCCCGGTACGAGGCGAGGTAGTCCTCGACCGCCTCGTCGAGCGGCGTCACCTTGGACTTGCCCAGCGAGATGCCCAGCGGCACCCCGAGCGGGCGCGGCAGCGCCGCCAGCCGGGCGGCCAGCGCGGCGGCCCCGGCATTGTTGAAGCCCATCCGGTTGACCACCGCCTCGCTGGCCGGCAGCCGGAACAGCCGCGGCCGGGGGTTGCCCGGCTGGGCGTGCGCGGTGACAGTGCCGACCTCCACGAAACCGAAGCCGAGCGCCGGCCAGGCCGGCAGCGCCGCGCCGTCCTTGTCCATGCCGGCGGCCAACCCGACCGGGTTGGGGAACCGCACCCCGAACACCGTGCGCGGCGCGTCGACCGCATAGCGGGCCCGCAGTGCGGCGAGCGCGGCCGGCCGCCGCGACAGGGCCGCCAACCGCCGCAGCGTCCATTCGTGCGCCGCCTCGGCGTCCCCGCCCCCCAGCCGGAACAACCACGGCCGTACCGCCTGCTCGAACACTGTCACTGGGCCGCCCGCAGGATGGCGTGCAGGTCCTGCAGGGGGCGGACCTGCATGTCGCCGCGGATCCGCGCCTCGATGCCCATCACCGCCGCGGCTGCGCCGGGAACCGTGGTGATGCAGGGGATGTCAGCGGTGACGGCCGCGCTGCGGATCTCGTAGCCGTCGGAGCGGGCGCTGGCACCCGAGCCCTGCGGCGTGTTGATCACCAACGCCACGTGGCCGCCGCCGATCAGCGACACCGCGTCGTCGCCCGCACCGGCCTGGTAGTGCTTACGGATCTGCTCACAGGCGATGCCGTGCCGGCGCAGCACCTCGGCCGTGCCGGCGGTGGCGACGATCTCGAAGCCCAGATCGGCCAGCCGCTTGATCGGGAAGATCATGCCGCGCTTGTCCCGGTTGGCCACCGAGACGAAGATCTTCCCGGCGGTCGGCAGCGACCCGTACGCGGCCGACTGGCTCTTGGCGAAGGCATGCCCGAAGTTGGTGTCGATGCCCATCACCTCGCCGGTCGACTTCATCTCCGGCCCGAGCAGCGAGTCGATCCCCTTGCCCGCGCGGGTCCGGAAACGCTTGAACGGCAGCACCGCCTCCTTGACCGCGACCGGCGCGTCGGCGGGCATCGTGCCCCCGTCCCCCGTCGCCGGCAGCAGGCCCTCGGCCCGCAGCTCGGCGATGCTCGCCCCGAGCGCGATCCGGGCCGCCGCCTTGGCCAACGGCACCGCCGTGGCCTTGGAGACGAACGGGACGGTCCGCGACGCACGCGGGTTGGCCTCCAGCACGTAGAGCACGTCGTCCTTGAGGGCGTACTGCACGTTGAGCAGGCCACGGACCCCGACGCCACGCGCGATGGCCTCGGTGTAGCGGCGGACCTCGACCAGGTGCGAGCCCGCGAGCGTGATCGGCGGGAGCGCGCAGGACGAGTCGCCGGAGTGGATGCCCGCCTCCTCGATGTGCTCCATCACACCGCCGATGTAGACCTCGCCGTCGGCGTCGCACAGCGCGTCCACATCGATCTCGATGGCGTCGTCGAGGAACCGGTCCACCAGCACCGGGTGGTCCGGGGAGATGTCGGTGGCCCGGCCGATGTAGTCGCGCAGCGTCGGGTCGTCGTAGACGATCTCCATGCCCCGACCGCCCAGCACGTACGACGGCCGGACCAGCACCGGGTAGCCGATCTCGTCGGCGATCGTCTTGGCCTCGTCGTACGAGGTGGCCATGCCGTGCGCCGGCGCGCGCAGTCCGGCGCGGGCCAGCACCGCGCCGAACGCGCCGCGCTCCTCGGCCAGGTGGATCGACTCCGGTGAGGTGCCGACGATCGGCACACCGGCGTTCTTGAGCCGCTGCGCCAGCCCCAGCGGGGTCTGCCCGCCGAGCTGGACAACCACCCCGACCACACCCGGCCCGCCGGCCGCGCGACCGGACGAGTCCTCGGCGTGCCAGACCTCCAGGACGTCCTCGAAGGTCAACGGCTCGAAGTAGAGCCGGTCGGCGGTGTCGTAGTCGGTGGAGACCGTCTCCGGGTTGCAGTTGACCATGACGGTCTCGTAACCGGCCGACCGCAACGCCTGGACGGCGTGCACGCACGAGTAGTCGAACTCGATGCCCTGCCCGATCCGGTTCGGGCCGGAGCCCAGAATCAGCACCTTCGGCCGGTCCGACGGCACGACCTCGGTCTCCAGGTCGTACGTGGAGTAGTGGTACGGCGTGGTCGCCTCGAACTCGGCCGCGCAGGTGTCCACCGTCTTGTAGACCGGGCGCACGTCCAGGCGGTGGCGCAGGGTCCGTACGCCGTCCTCGGCGGCCAGCTCCGGGCGCAGCGCGGCGAGCTGCCGGTCGGACAGACCGGCCCGCTTGGCGCGGCGCAGCAGGTCGGCGTCGAGCACCGGCGCGTCGACGATCTCGGTGCGCAGCTCGATCAGCGCGGCGATCTGGTCCAGGAACCACGGGTCGATCCCGCCGGACGCCTCGGCGACCTCGGCGATCGACGCGCCGAGGCGCAGCGCCCGCTCCACCGTGTACAACCGGCCGTCGTGCGGGATCCGCAGCGCGGCGAGGGTGTCCGAGCGGGTGGCGCCCTCCGGGTCCGGAGTGGTCCAGAAACCAGATGATCGGGTCTCCATCGAGCGCATCGCCTTGTTCAGCGCCTCGGTGAAGTTGCGCCCCAGGCTCATGGCCTCGCCCACCGACTTCATCGTGGTGGTCAGCTCCGGGTCCGCGCCGGGGAACTTCTCGAACGCGAACCGGGGAATCTTCACCACCACGTAGTCCAGGGTCGGCTCGAACGCCGCCGGGGTCTTCAGGGTGATGTCGTTGGGGATCTCGTCGAGGGTGTAGCCGATGGCCAGCTTCGCGGCGATCTTCGCGATCGGGAAGCCGGTCGCCTTGGAGGCCAGCGCCGAGGACCGCGACACCCGGGGGTTCATCTCGATCACGACGATCCGGCCGTCGACCGGGTTGACCGCGAACTGGATGTTGCAGCCGCCGGTGTCCACCCCGACCTCGCGCAGCACGGCGATGCCCAGGTCACGCAGGCGCTGGTACTCCCGGTCGGTGAGCGTCATGGCCGGGGCCACTGTGACGCTGTCGCCGGTGTGCACACCCATCGGGTCGATGTTCTCGATCGAGCAGACCACCACCACGTTGTCGTGCCGGTCGCGCATCAGCTCGAGCTCGTACTCCTTCCAGCCGAGCACGCTCTCCTCGATGAGCACCTCGTGCACCGGGCTGGCGGACAGGCCGTCGCCGGCGATACGGGCCAGGTCCTCCGGGTTGTGCGCCATGCCGGAGCCCAGGCCACCCATTGTGAACGACGGCCGGATCACCACCGGCAGGCCCAGCTCGGCGACTGTCGCCTCGACCTCGTCCATCGAGTGGCAGACCCGCGAGCGGGGCACCAGCCCGGTCGGGTCGTCGACACCCAGCCGTACGCCGGCCTTCGCCACGATCTCCTTGAACAGCTGCCGGTCCTCGCCCCGGTTGATGGCGTCGATGTTCGCGCCGATCAGCTCGACGCCGTACTTCTCCAGGACGCCGGCCTCGTGCAGGGCGACGGCCGTGTTCAGCGCGGTCTGCCCGCCGAGGGTCGCGAGGATCGCGTCCGGGCGCTCCTTGGCGATGACCAGCTCCACGAACTCCGGGGTGATCGGCTCGACGTAGGTCGCGTCGGCGAACTCCGGGTCCGTCATGATCGTCGCCGGGTTGGAGTTGACCAGGCTGACCCGGATCCCCTCGCTGCGCAGCACCCGGCACGCCTGGGTGCCGGAGTAGTCGAACTCGCAGGCCTGCCCGATGACGATCGGCCCGGAGCCGATCACGAGGATGTGCTTGAGATCGGTCCGCTTAGGCATTGCTGCGCCCCTTGCTGTGGGTCCGGCCCTCGATGAGATCGGCGAATCGGTCGAAGAGGTAGTCCGCGTCGTGCGGGCCGGCCGCCGCCTCCGGGTGGTACTGAACGGTGAACGCGGGCAGGTCCACGGCCCGCAGCCCCTCGACCACGTTGTCATTGAGGCAGACGTGCGACACCCGTACGCCACCGAAGTCGGTGTCGATCACCTGGTCGGGGACGACCGCGCCGGCGCCCACACCGGGCACCTCGACGGCGAAGCCGTGGTTGTGGCTGGTCACCTCGACCTTGCCGGTGACCCGGTCGAGCACCGGCTGGTTGATCCCCCGGTGGCCGTAGCCCAGCTTGTAGGTGCCGAAGCCGAGCGCCCGACCGAGGATCTGGCTGCCGAAGCAGATGCCGAACAGCGGCACCTCCCGCCGCAGCGCCTCCCGGGCCAGCGCCACCGGGGCGTCGGCGGTGGCCGGGTCGCCCGGGCCGGGCGACAGGAAGATCGCGTCGGCGCCGGTGGCGAGCATCTGGTCGATGCTCGACGACGCCGGCAGCACGTGGGTGGTCACCCCACGGGTGGCCAGCCGACGCGGCACGTTGCGCTTGATGCCCAGGTCCAGCGCGGCCACTGTGAACCGGTGCTCGCCCAGGGCCTCGACGACGTACGGCTCGGCGGTGCTCACCTCCGCGGACAGGTCCGCGCCGGCCATCTGCGGCGCCTGGCGCACGCGGGCCAGCAGGCTCTGCGGGTCGTTGTCGATGCTGGAGATGCCCACCCGCATGGCGCCCCGCTCGCGCAGGTGCCGGGTCAGCGCCCGGGTGTCCACCCCGCTGATGCCCACCACGCCCTCGGTGGCGAGGCGGTCCTCGAGGCCACCGGTGGCCCGCCAGTTCGAGCCGATCCGGGCCGGGTCGCGCACCACGTAGCCGGCCACCCAGATCCGACCGGACTCGTCGTCCTCGCCGTTGACGCCGGTGTTGCCGATGTGCGGCGCGGTCTGCACCACCACCTGACGGTGGTAGGACGGGTCGGTCAGGGTCTCCTGGTAACCGGTCATGCCGGTGTTGAAGACCGCCTCGCCGAAGGTCTCTCCGACGCTGCCGTACGCCTCGCCGGGGAACGTGCGCCCATCTTCCAGCACCAGGATTGCGGGTCTGCGCTTGACCATTACTTGACAGCCTTTCCGTCCAGGACCGTCGGCTCGCCACGCAGGAAGGTCGCCACGATGCGACCTGGCAGCGTCATGCGGGCGTACGGAGTGTTGCGACTGCGACTGGCCAGCTCCGCCGGCTCGATGGTGCGGTGGGCGGCCGGGTCGATCAGGGTCAGGTTGGCCGGCACACCCGGCGCGGGGTCGACGCCGTGCCCGGTGAGGCCGGCGATCCGTGCGGGGGTGCGCGACATCCGCTCGGCGATCAGGTCCCACTCGGGGCCGAGCACGTCCAGCGCGATGGAGAGGGCCGTCTCCAGACCGAGCATCCCCGGTCGGGCGTACGCCCACTCGCACTCCTTGTCCTCCACCGCGTGCGGGGCGTGGTCGGTGGCGATCACGTCGATCACCCCGTCGGCGAGGGCGGCACGCAGCGCGGCGATGTCCGCGGCGGTGCGCAGCGGCGGGTTCACCTTGTAGACCGGGTCGTAGGTTTCCGCCCGTTCGTCGGTGAGCAGCAGGTGGTGCGGGGTCACCTCGGCGGTCACGCGTACGCCGCGGGCCTTTGCCTGGCGCAGCACCTCGACGCTGCCAGCGGTGGAGACGTGGCAGACGTGCAGTCGGCTGCCCACGTGCTCGGCGAGCAGCACGTCCCGGGCGATGATCGCCTCCTCGGCGACCGCCGGCCAGCCGATCAGGCCGAGCCGGGTGGAGACCTCACCCTCGTGCATCTGGGCGCCCTCGGTGAGCCGGGGCTCCTCGGCGTGCTGGGCGATGATCCCGTCGAACGCCTTGACGTACTCCAGGGCTCGGCGCATCAACTTCGGGTCGGCGACGCAGTGCCCGTCGTCGGAGAAGATCCGCACCCGGGCCGCCGAGTCGGCCATCGCGCCCAGCTCGGCCAGCCGCTCGCCGGCCAGCCCGACGGTGACCGCGCCGATCGGCTGCACGTCGACCAGGGCTGCCTCGCGGCCGAGCCGCCAGACCTGCTCGACCACACCGGCGGTGTCCGCCACCGGGGAGGTGTTGGCCATCGCGCAGACCGCCGTGTAGCCGCCCAGCGCCGCCGCCCGGGAACCGGACTCGACGGTCTCGGCGTCCTCCCGACCGGGCTCACGCAGGTGGGTGTGCAGATCGACGAGGCCGGGCAGGGCGACCAGGCCGGTGCCGTCGACGACTGTGGCGTCCGGCGCGGTCAGGCCGGGACCGACCTCGGCGATCACGCCGTCGCGGATCAGCAGGTCGGTCGGCGCCGCGCCGACGACACTCACGCTGGTGATCAGGTACGCGGTCACCGGTTGTTCCCTCCGAGCAGCAGGTAAAGGACAGCCATCCGCACGGAGACCCCGTTGGTGACCTGTTCGACGATGGTGGAGCGGGGTGAGTCGGCGACCTCGGGGGTGATCTCCATCCCCCGGTTCATCGGGCCGGGGTGCATGACGATCGCGTGCTCGGGCAGCCGGCGCATCCGCGGCCCGTCCAGCCCGTAGCGGCGGGCGTACTCGCGCGCGGAGGGGAAGTAGGAGTCGTTCATCCGCTCCCGCTGCACGCGCAGCATCATCACCACGTCCACGTTCGGCAGGACGGAGTCGAGGTCGTAGGAGACGTCGGTGCCGGGCGCGAGGGCACCCGCGATGTCGACCGGGATGAGGGTCGGCGGGCCGACCAGGGTGACCTTGGCGCCGAGGGTGGAGAGCAGCAGCACGTTGGAGCGGGCCACCCGGGAGTGCAGCACGTCCCCGACCACCGCTACCGACAGGCCGGCGAGCCGGCCCAGCCGGGCCCGCATGGTGTACGCGTCCAGCAGCGCCTGGGTGGGGTGCTCGTGGGTGCCGTCGCCGGCGTTGACCACCGACCCGTCCACCCAGTTGGCCAGGCGGTGCGGCGCGCCGGAGGCGGGGTGTCGGATGACCACGGCGTCCGCGCCCATGGCCTGCAGGGTCAACGCGGTGTCCTTCAGGCTCTCACCCTTGGTGACGCTGGACCCCTTCGCGGAAAAGTTGATCACGTCGGCGCTGAGCCGCTTCGCCGCCGCCTCGAAGGAGATCCGGGTACGCGTGGAGTCCTCGTAGAAGAGGTTCACCACGGTCCGTCCGCGCAGCGCGGGAAGCTTCTTGATCTCCCGGCCGGCGACGGTGGCCATCTCGGCGGCGGTGTCCAGGATCTCGGTGGCGGTGTCGGCGTCCAGGTCCCCGCCGGAGAGCAGATGCTTGATCATGAGGCAGGTCCCCCGTAGAGCTTGACCTCGTCCGTCCCGTCGATCTCGGCGAGCGTCACCTTGACGCTCTCGGCGAGCGAGGTCGGGATGTTCTTGCCGACGTAGTCGGCGCGGATCGGCAACTCCCGGTGGCCCCGGTCGACCAGGACGGCGAGCTGCACCGAGGCCGGGCGGCCCACGTCGTTGAGCGCGTCGAGCGCGGCCCGGACGGTGCGGCCGGAGAAGAGCACGTCGTCGACCAGGATGACCCGTTTGCCGTCGATCCCGCCGGGAGGCAGCTCGGTCGGACCCACCGCGCGGGTGGCGTGCCGACGGAGGTCGTCGCGGTACAGGGTGATGTCGAGCACACCGACCGGAACGGCTACGTCCTCGAAGGTGCTGATCCGGTCGGCGAGCCGCCGGGCGAGGGGGGTGCCCCGGGTGGGAATCCCCAGCAGCACCGTGTTGGCGGCGCCCTGGGTCTTCTCCAGGATCTGGTGGGCGATGCGGTCGACCACGCGCTGCACGTCGGCGCTGGCGAGGATCACCTTCACCGAGGGTTGTTGCGGTGGCGACGAGCGGGCAGCCGGTGGGTATGCCACGGCGGACCTCCTTCCCCGCCTCACGGGACGGGTCGTTAAAGGATGTCGGGCACCTCCGGCCGGACCGCTCAGCGGACCTGGGCCGGGGCTTCCGCCACGTTACCAGTGGTCACCGGGGTGATGGACGGCGGCCGCTGACCACCGGGTCAGGCACCGGAAAAGGAGAAAACTCCCCGGACGCTCCGCAACGGTAGGGGCACGACCACTTGACCACGTGTCGCATTCCCCGTACCGTCACGCTCCGTAGCGATCGACGGGAGAACCCCGAGCAGCACTGGGAGTGTCCGAATGCCCTCTGAATACGCCAAGTCTCTGGGCGCCCGCCTGCGCTCCATCCGCCAGCAGCAGGGTCTGTCCCTGCAGGGTGTGGAGGAGAAGTCGAACGGGCGGTGGAAGGCCGTGGTGGTCGGCTCGTACGAGCGTGGCGACCGGGCCGTGACGGTGTCCCGTCTGGCCGAGTTGGCCGAGTTCTACCGCGTACCCGTCTCGGAGCTGCTGCCTGACGGCAGTGGCGTCCGTCACGAGCCCACCAGCAAGATTGTCCTGGACCTGGAGCGGCTCTACGACGAGGCCTCCGAGGACCTGGCCTACGTCGCCCGCTACGCCCGCGCCATCCAGCAGCAGCGCGGCGACTACAACGGCCGGGTGCTCTCCATCCGCGCCGACGACCTGCGGGCGCTCGCGATCGTCTACGACGCCTCACCGTCGGGCCTGATCGAGCGGCTCACCGAGCACGGCGTGCTGGTGGCCGACCCCCGGGCGTTCTTCGCCTCCTGATCTGCCGCTTCACCTGATCTGCCGCTTCACCTGATCTGCCGCTTCACCGAAAGGGCCCGTGCCGACTGGCACGGGCCCTTTCGGATCTGCGGTGTTGGTGCGGACGCTCAGCGGGTGGCGTACTCGGCGATCCGGCCGAGCACCCCGTTGAGGAAGCGCGGCGAATCGTCGGTAGACATCTGCCGAGCCAGCTCCACGGCCTCGCTGATCGCCACCGCGTCGTCGATCTCGTCGACGTAGAGCAACTCGTAGACGGCGATCCGGGCCAGATTACGGTCGACGACCGGCATCCGCTCCAGCGTCCAACCCTCGGCGTAGCTGGCGATCAGCTCGTCGATCCGGTCGAGGTACTCGGCAACCCCCTCGACCAGGCCCACCGCGTAGCCGAGATGCTCCGGTCGGGGCTGCTCGATCCGCTGCACGTAGCCGGCGAGTACCTCCACCGGAGGCTTGTCCCGCAGGTCGGCCTCGTAAAGGACATCCAGCGCCCGCTTGCGCGCCTTGCGGCGCGCCGGCATCTGCTGCTTGGAACCCTCAGCCATCAGGCGCGGCCGAGGTAACGGCCGTCGCGGGTGTCGACCTTGATCTTCTCGCCGGTGGTGATGAACAGCGGAACCGGCACGGTGGCGCCGGTCTCCACGGTCGCCGGCTTGGTGCCGCCGGTCGAACGATCGCCCTGCAGGCCCGGCTCGGTGTAGGTGACCTCCAGCACGACGCTGGTGGGCAGCTCGATGTAGAGCGGCACACCCTCGTGCTGGGCGACGGTCGCCTCCGCCTCGGGCAGCAGGTAGTTGGCTGCCTCACCGACGGTGCCACCGGGCACGGTGATCTGGTCGAAGGTCTCCAGATCCATGAAGACGAAGTCCTCACCGTCGGCGTACAGGTACTGCATCGTGCGCTTGTCAACGGTCGCGGTTTCGACCTTGGTGCCCGCGTTGAAGGTCTTGTCGACCACCTTCCCGGACAGCACGTTCTTCAGCGTGGTGCGCACGAAGGCACCACCCTTACCGGGCTTGACGTGCTGGAACTCGACGACGGCCCAGAGCTCGCCGTCCAGGTTGAGTACCAGGCCGTTTTTGAGGTCGTTGGTGGAGGCCATTTCCTGCCTTGATCATCAATTGGCGGACAGACCTGGCAAGTCTACAAGCTGCGTCGAATCGGACGGCCCCCCGTTCGGAGCGCCCAGTCGGTGGGCCGTCAGCGGGTGGCCAGATGGTGCAGGGCGAGACGATAGCCGTCGATGCCAAGACCGCAGATCACCCCGGTCGCCACCGCCGAGACCACCGAGTGGTGCCGGAACTCCTCGCGGGTGTGGATGTTGGAGATGTGCACCTCCACCAAAGGCCCCCGCAGCATGGCGCAGGCGTCCCGCACCGCGTACGAGTAGTGCGACCAGGCGGCGGGGTTGAGCACGACCGCGGCGCCCTCGTCGGCCGCCGTGTGCAGCCAGCCGAGCAGCTCGTGCTCCGCGTCGGTCTGCCGGACCGTCACCGCCAGCCCCAGCTCCCGACCGGTGCTCTCGCAGAGCGCCACCAGGTCCGCGTAGCTGGTCGCGCCGTACACGTCGGGCTCGCGGGTGCCCAGCCGGCCCAGGTTCGGCCCGTTCAGGACGTAGACCTTCACGGGGTTGCCACCTCCCGGTAGGCGGCCTCCAGCAACGCGTCGTCGGGGCCCTCCAACATCGCCGGGTGGGCCAGCCCGTCAAGCACCACGAAGCGCAGCAGACTGCCCCGGGTCTTCTTGTCCACCCGCATCGCGGCCAACAGCTGCGGCCAGGCGTCGGCCGGGTAGCTCACCGGCAGACCCAGCGCGCTCAGCGTGACCCGGTGTCGGTCGGCGGTCGGCGCGTCCAGCCGCCCGGCGAGCCGGGCCAGCGTGGCCGCGTACACCAGACCGACGGCGACGGCGTGGCCGTGCCGCCAGCGGTAGCCCTCGTTCTGCTCGATGGCGTGGGCCAGGGTGTGACCGTAGTTGAGCACCTCCCGCAGGCCCGACTCGCGCAGGTCGCCGGCGACCACGTCGGCCTTGACCCGGATGGCCCGCTCGATCAGCTCCCGGCTCACCTGCCCACGGGGGTCGGTGGCGGCCTCCGGGTCGTTCTCGATGAGATCCAGGATCGTCGGGTCGGCGATGAACCCGCACTTGACGACCTCGGCCAACCCGGCCGCCAGGTCGACCGGGGGCAGGCTGTCCAGAGTGGCCAGGTCGGCCAACACCCCGACCGGCGGGTGGAACGCGCCCACCAGGTTCTTGCCGGCGGCCGTGTTGATGCCCGTCTTGCCGCCCACCGCGGCATCCACCATGCCCAGCAGCGAGGTCGCCACCGGCACCCAGCGCACCCCCCGCAACCAGCAGGCCGCGACGAATCCGGCCAGGTCGGTCACCGCGCCGCCGCCCACCCCGACCACCGCGTCGGTACGGGTGAAGCCGGCCGCTCCGAGCCGGTCCCAGCAGGAGGCGGCCACCTCGATGTGCTTGCCCGACTCGGCGTCGGGCACCTCGATCGGCAGTGGCTCGATGCCGGCCGCGCGCAGGCGTTCGCCGAGCGCGTCCGCGAGGGCCTTGAGCGGAGGCGCGTGCAGCACCGCCACCCGGGTCGCGCCGGGCAGCAGGCCAGGCAGCGCACCCAGCAGGTCGCGTCCCACCAAGACGTCGTACGGCCGCTCGCCGCCGACCGGAATTCGGGTCACCTCGTCCATCGCCGGCAGCCTAGTCCAGCGGGCGGCGCGGGGAGGGCGGCTGTCCACCTGCTGGCCGAGCGGCCCAGTCCGCCAACCGGCGGGCGTGCTCGGCCACCGCGGCGCGCAGCGCGTCCGGATGCCGCACAGTGAACGGGCAGCCCAGCCCGGCGAGCAGCGCCGCCATCCCGGGCAAACTCTCCGCTCGGGCCCGCAGCAGCACCCCGTCGGTGGTGGCGGTCAACTCGGCCACGCTGGGCGGGATGCGGCGGCGGGCGGCGACCAGATCGGTCTCCAGCACCACCTCCACCTCGTGCGTATACGGCACGCCGGCCAGCGACCGGGTCACCCAGGCCACCGCCTCGAAGCCGTCCGGCACTGTGAACGTCGCCGCGCCGGGCGTCACCGCACCGATCCGGTCCAGTCGGAAGGTGCGGATCTCCCCGCGTCGGTGGTCGTGGCCGGTGACATACCAACGGCCGGCGTGGAAGACCAGCCCGTACGGGTCGAGCTCGCGGTGCGACTGCTCGCCCCGCCAGGAGCGGTAGTCCAGCGCCACCCGCTGCCGGTGCCGGGTGGCCGAGGCCAGCGCGAGCAGGGTGCCGGACGCCGGTCCGCGCTCCAACTCCGGACGACGCAGTGTGAAGCCCAGGTGCTCCTGGACGGCGGCGAGCCGGTCGGCGAGCGCCGCCGGCAGCACCCGGCGGATCTTCGCCAGCGCGGTGGCGGTGGCGGGCTGCTCGGTGGCGAGCCCGACCCGTTCGGCGACGACGAGGCCGAGCAGCACCGCCACCGCCTCGTCGTCGGTGAGCATCAGCGGCGGCAGCTTGTAACCGGAGTGCAGCCGGTAGCCGCCGTAGCGGCCCCGGTCGGCGGTGACGGGAATGCCCAGCTCGACAAGCGTCGTCGCGTACCGGCGCACGGTCCGCTCGTCCACACCGAGGTGACCGGCGAGGTCGGCGGCCGTCGACCGGTGCCGGGTCTGCAGCAGTTCGAGCAGGGCCAGCACGCGCCCGGCGGGATGTGACACGGGCCACTCCTTCAATCCGGGCGGATCCTGTCCGGAATAGATCGTACGGTCTGTCGGTAACCGAGAGAAGGAGCCACAGATGGCGACATTCGTGCTGGTGCCGGGATTCTGGTTGGGTGCCTGGGCATGGCGGGACGTGACAGTCGCGCTGCGGTCGCAGGGGCACGAGGTCCACCCGATGACGCTGACCGGGGTGGCCGAACGCGACCACCTCGCCGGACCGGAGGTCAGCCTGGACACGCACACCACCGACATCGTCCGACTGATCGAGGTCGAGGACCTGCGCGACGTACTGCTGGTCGGGCACTCCGGCGGGGGGATGCCGGCCGCCCAGGCGGTGGACCGCATCCCGGACCGGATCGCCCGGATCGTCTACGTGGAGAGTGGGCCGTTGCCGGACGGCACGGCGCAGTTCGACACGCTGCCGCCGGAGGAGCAGCAGCGGCTGCGGGCCGCGATCGGCGCCGGGCACCTGCTGCCGCCGCCGGCCTGGGATCCGGCCGCCGACCCGACCAACCTGGCCGGCCTGGACGAGCCGACGCTCGCGCTGCTGGGTACCCGGGCCACCCCGCAGCCGCTGCGGGCCGCCACCGACCCGGTCCGACGCACCGGCGGACGCCCGGTGCCGACCGCGCTGGTCGCCAGCACGTTCCCGCTCAGCGTGGTGCAGCAGATGATCCAACAGGAGCATCCGTTCTTCACCGGCCTGGCCGACGGCCAGCTGCACGAGTTGCCCACCGGGCACTGGCCGATGCTCAGCGAGCCGAAGGCTCTGGCCGACGTCCTCGACCTGATCGCCCGCAGCTGAGAACCAGCCCACTGCGCCGATCTTGCAGTTCCGGTTGCCCAGATGCGGGGAATGTCCCCTACGTCGGGGCAGCTACTGCAAGATCGGCGGGGCAGGGCGACGTCAGCGGGGCAGCAGGGCGGCGACCTCGGCGACGACCTCCGCCGGGGCCCGGCCGTCGGTCACCACCGTCTCGGTGGCGACCTCCGCGTAGAGCGGTCGGCGCTGGTCCAGCAGGTGCTTGAGGGTGGCCCGTGGGTTGATCGCCAGCAGCGGTCGGCCGGCGCCGAGCCCGACCCGCCGCACCGCGTCGGGCAGCTCGACCGAGAGGTGCACCACCCGGTGCCCGATCAGGGCCGCTCGGGTCTCCTCGGCCAGCACCGCGCCGCCGCCGAGGGCGAGCACGCCCGTGCCGCCGGCCAGCGCCGCGGCCACGGCGGCCCGTTCCAGGGTACGGAAGTGCGCCTCACCCTCGTCGATGAAGATCTCCGGGATCGGTTTGCCGGCCATCTGCTCGATGTCGGTGTCGGTGTCGCGGAACTCCACGCCGAGGGTGGCGGCGAGCGCCCGCCCTACGGTGGTCTTGCCGCAGCCGGGCGCGCCGACCAGCACGACGACCGGTGCCATCAGCGGATGACCAGCGCGTCGAGGTACCCGGCCAGGTTGCGGCGGATCTCGGCGATCGAGTCTCCGCCGAACTTCTCGGTGGCCGCCTCGGCCAGCACCAGCGCCACCATCGCCTCGGCGACCACCGCCGCGGCGGGCACCGCGCAGACGTCAGAGCGCTGGTTGATCGCGGTGGCCGGCTCGCCGGTGGTGACGTCCACTGTGGACAGGGCCCGGTTCAGCGAGGAGATCGGCTTCATCGCGGCGCGGACCCGCAGCGGCTCACCGGTGGTGATGCCACCCTCCAGCCCGCCGGCCCGGTCGGTGACCCGGCGGACGCCGGTGGCCGACGGGATGATCTCGTCGTGCGCCTCCGAGCCGCGGGACCGGGCCTGCTGCCAGCCGTCGCCGATCTCCACGCCCTTGATCGCCTGGATGGACATCAGCGCGGTGGCCAGCCGGGCGTCGAGCTTGCGGTCCCACTGCACGTGGCTGCCCAGCCCCGGTGGCACCCCGTACGCCAGCACCTCGACCACGCCGCCGAGGGTGTCGGCGGCCTTCTTCGCGGCATCGACCTCGGCGACCATCAGGGCGCTGGCCTCCGGGTCGAGGCAGCGCAGCGGGTCGGCGTCGATCCGGGCCGTGTCGGACGGCGTGGGACGCAGCCCGGGCTTCGCGGCCACCGGGCCCAGCTCGACGACGTGCGAGACGATCTCGATGCCGAGCGCCTGACGGATCAACGCCTTGGCGACAGTGCCGACGGCCACCCGGGCGGCGGTCTCCCGTGCGCTGGCGCGCTCCAGGATCGGCCGGGCGTCGGTGTGGCCGTACTTCTGCATGCCGGCCAGGTCGGCGTGACCCGGCCGGGGTCGGGTCAGCGGGGCGTTGCGGGCCTGCCGGGCCAGCTCATCGGGGTCGACCGGGTCGGCGGCCATCACGGTCTGCCACTTCGGCCACTCGGAGTTGCCGACCCGGATCGCCACCGGGCTGCCCAGGGTCACGCCGTGCCGCAGGCCGCCGAGCAGCTCGACCTCGTCCCGCTCGAACGACATCCGGGCACCCCGCCCGTAGCCCAGCCGTCGACGGGCCAGCTCGTCGGCGATCTCGGTGGTGGTCACCTCAATGCCGGCCGGCACCCCCTCCAACATCGCGACGAGGGCGGGACCGTGCGATTCACCTGCAGTCAACCAGCGCAACACAGCGGTCAGTCTGTCACGGCGGGCCACCGACGCGGCGCGCTCCCCGTCGCGTCCCGCCCAGCGGACGCCGCCGCCCGCTCACGCGGGCGGCGGCTCAGATCCCCCGACCGCGCTTGTGCAGGGTGCGCAGCACCGCGTCGGCCCGGACCACCCGACCGGCGACGGCGAGGGCCAGGTAGGCGCGCGGCTCGCGGGGGTTGCTCCGCAGGGTGCGCCGGGCCCAGCGCAGCGCGCCCCGGCGGTCGCCGGAGGCGGCCTGGGCGAACGCGATCTGCCCGGCCACCCGGGCCTCGCCCGCCGGTTGACTGGCGAACTCCGGGTAGCGTTGCAGCAACCACTGCAACGCCTCCGAGATGGTGTCCCAGCGCTGCGCGAAGTACGAGCGCTTGTGCCAGCGCACCAGCACCGACGGCGTCCGCAGGTTGATCAGCGGCGCGCTGCGCGCGGCCCGCAGCAGGAACTCGTAGTCCTCCGCGTAGCTGCCCGGGATCTCCTCGTCGACCAGCCCGAACCCGTCGCGCAACGCGGTGGCGCGGATCAGGAAGGTCGACGGGTGCAGCTCCGTCATCCGGTCCCGTAGCAGGTCGTCCAGGGTGATCCGGTCCTTGTCGAGCACCCGGTCGACTGTGTGCCCGTCGTAGTTCACCCGGATGCCGCAGCAGACGAACTCGGCGGCCGGATCGCCGGCCAGCGCGTCGACCTGGGCGGCCAGCTTGCCCGGCAGCCACTCGTCGTCGTCGTCGCAGAACGCGACCAGCTCGCCCTCGGCAGCGAGGGTGCCGCTGTTGCGCGCACCGGCCAACCCGGGGGTACGGGCGTTGCGGATCACCCGCACCACGCGGGTCGGGCCGCTCCCCAGCTCGGTCAGCGACTCGTCCGGCGCGGACTGGTCGAACACCACGACGACCTCGATCAGGCCCGGGTAGTCCTGTGCCAGGATCGCGCGCACCGCGGCCCGCAGCAGCTCGGGGCGGTCCCGGGTGGGCACCACGACGCTGACGGTCGGCTGCTGGGTCATCGAATCTCCTTCGTACCCGGGCGCGGCCGGGGCCAGGCCCGCCACCGGGGTGGGCGCGGGGTCGAACGGGCCACCAGGTCGTCGACGATCTGCCCGACCCGGGCCACCGCCGCCCGTCGTGCCTCGTGTGCCTCCGGGTCGGCGGCCACCGCGTACCGGGACGGGTCGGCCACCCCGGCGGCCAACGCGTCGTGCAGGGCCTCCCGGGTCTCGCAGAGCGCCACCAGCCCGGCGGCGCCGAGCCGGCGGGCGAAGAGGAGCTGGTGGTTGTCGACGTGCTCACCGCGGGCCGGATCGCGGGGCACCACGATGGGCAGGTGGCCGTGCCGGCGGGCCTCCAGGATGGTCGCCGGGCCGCCGTGGCAGACCACCAGGTCCGCATCGATCATCGCCTGTTGCAACGCGTCGTGGCCGAGGAACGGCACCGCGCCGCTCAGCTGGGGCGCGGTGGTGTGCCCGTGCTGCATGGTCAGCCCGATCGGGCCGGCGGCCTGCGCGTGCCACTGCGCCAGCCAGTCGACGAGCCGGTCGAAGGGGTGCTTGTCGGTGCCCACCGCGACCAGCAGTCGGAGCTGGGCGACCGCCGAGCTGTCGCGCTGGCGCGGCAGGCGGGCCGCCTCGGTGGCCGGCCGGGGTTGCGGACGCCGGGCGGTGCCCGTCTCCCCGGTCACAGCAGCGTCCCGACGACTGTCGCCTCGGGGTACTGCCGGCGCTGCTCGTCCCACTGCACGAGCATCGCGGACAGGAACGGCCGGCAGAGCCGAGCGGTCAACGTCGGGGTGTCGATCCGGTCGTACACCTCGATGTAGACGGTCGGGATGCGCCGCAGCCGGGCCAGCACCACGAACGGCACCGCCACCCCGGCGCCGGTGGTGACCACTGCGGCGACCCGCCGGGCCCGCAGCACCTGCCAGGCCAGCAGCGCGTTGCGCAGCAGGTTCGGCACGTTGCGGGTGGTCGGGTGGTGTGCCGGCACCAGGTCCTCGCCGGCCAGCAGCGAGACCGCCTCCGGGGTGTCGAAGGTGACCCAGCAGCGCCGCCACTGTTCGTACCAGGGCCGCAGGGCCAGTAGTTGGGCCAGATGGCCGCCGCTGGAGCCGACCAGCAGCAGCACCGGCGCCCCACTGTCGTCGTTGTTCGTGTCCACGCGACTCCCCACAAGTTCGCTTGGAATTTCAGTTCACGCCAGGCAGAAGCAGATCACACGATCCCCGGTCGTTGAATAGCGCGACCGGCCGAGATGACGATCTCCACGGTGGCCGGTGCGGTGCACCGAACGTCCGAGGTCCATCGATCGTCATCACCACCTGCGATTATGTCGTCACTCTGCGGCGCACCGTCGTCGCCGCGATTCCTCCAGATCAGCCGCTATGTCTTTTCTCGATGACGTCCAGAAGTGCGGGATGCAGGGCGGCGTTCCAGCCCGCGCCCGCGTCGGCCAGCCGCCACGTCCGCAACCACATCTCCACCAGGTACGCGTCGGCGACGAGCCGACACTGCGCGGCGTCGAGGCCGAGCCGCTCGCCGTGCCGACTCAGATATCCGTCCACAGCCGCCGCGGCGGCGTCGGCCGGCTCCCCGCGCAGCACGAGGGCCCGCTGGAACGCGTCGTGCGCCAGGTCGAAGCCGACCGGCACGTCCGGCCCGCTGTGCTCCCAGTCCCAGGCGACCAACCGGCCGGCGTGCCAGCCCAGGTTCCACGGCACCCAGTCACCATGCCAGTGACCGAACTCGACGCTGGTGTCGCCATGCCGGCGGGCCAACGCCGAGACCGCGGCGACCGCCCGCGCACCGGCCGGCTCGGTCGCGGCGGCCCGGCCGGCCTGATCGGCCAGCCGGCGCAGGAAGGTCGAGTCGACCAGCGGTCGAGGTGTGCCCGCCGGGCCTCCCCGCCGGGCGACCGCGAGCAGCGCCGCGATCCGGGGCGGGTCGTCCACCGGCACACCGCGTACCGCCGGGGGCAGCGGCTCGATCACCGCGACCACCTGGCCCGCCCACAACGTCTCGGTGAGCAGCCGCGGCGGCGTCGGATGGTCGGCGACGCCGACCACCTCGCGCAACGCCCGTAGCGCCGCCGCCTCCGCGCTGACCAGCGCGCGGGTCGCGTCGTTCCAGCCGATCTTCGCGTAGCCACGCGGCCGCCCGTCGGCGCTGAAGAGTTGCAGTGTGGGCTTGCCGTTCGGGTCCGGTGGGCGGACCCCGAACGCGGCCAGCAGCGGCGTGTCACCCAGGTCGGCGGAGAGCCGCTCGCTCAGCAGCAACTCCGCGGCCGGCACCCCGGCCGGCACCGAGACGGTCAACGTCGGAAAGGGCGCGAGCCCCACCCGACCGAACCGGGCCAGCCCACCGAGCACCGCCCGCAGCGCGCGCACCTTCGGTGGCCGCAGGGCGTTGTACGCCAACAGGGACGCCGCCCCGGCCCGGGGCGCGCCCAACGGCACCAGGAACCGGGCCCGGGCGATCGACGGCACCACCGCGTACCGGGCCACCGCCTGGTGACCGGCCGGCGGGGCGCCGGCCACGGTCAGGCCGACCCGGTCGTCCGGGAAGACCGCGCGGCTCACCCAACCCAGGCCGTCCACCCGCGAACGCGGGTCGGTGGCCGGGCCCACCCGGGTCGTCACGCCGCCCGGTCCGCCCAGTCGAGGTCCAACCCGAGCCGTTGACGCAACGCGTCGTTGTACGGCCGGTAGTAGTCGGTCAGCTCAGCCCGCACGGTCGGCTCCAGCGGTGCCGAGCGCCGATCGTTGTAGACCTTGAAGTTGGGCAGGTCGTACGCCGGCAGACCGAGGAAGTCCAGGGTGCGTCGGTAGGTCGCCCGCGAGTCGCGGTACAGGTCCTCGCTGGGCAGGAAGAGGATCTGCTCCCGGGCGAAACGCTCCAGCCACGGCTCCAGGTGCTCCAGGTAACGCCCCCGGGCCCGGTACGTGTACCAGTCGTACGGCTCGCTGAACGACTCCGGCTCGGCGATCAACCGCTCCCGCTCCCCCGCCGTGCGTTCCGGCTCGGCCGCCAGCGCGGCGGCGAAGTCCAGTGGTTCGATGCCGTGGGTGCGGCGTTCCTTCCAGTGCGAGTACGCCCGCTCCACCGGGTCCCGCAGCAGCACGATGAGCTTCACCGTCGGCATCAGCGCGGCGACCCGCTGCGCGGCGAGCGGGTGGAACATGTACAGCGGGGCGGCCTCACCGACCCGGACCGGCCCACCGTGCCGCTTGGCCAGGGCCTCGCGCTGCCGCTCGGTCGGGAAATGCGAGCGGTACCAGGCTTCGCCGCGACCCCAGTGCTCCTCGAAGTAGTGCGCCGACTTGGTGTTCCACGCGGGAAAGAGCCGGGGCACCAACGGGTGCTGGATGAGGTAGTTCCACAGGGAGGTGGTGCCACCCCGTTTGGTCCCGATGATCAGGAAGTCCGGCAGCGGCCGGCGGTCGCTGGTGCGAACGCCGTAGTCGACAAGCGACTCCTTCACCCGGGTGGTCACCTGGGTCGGAACCAACTGCTTGACCCGGTCACGGATGGACACCACGACGAACCTCACCTGCCTCTCGTCGATGCCGAGGTGGGCTCGGCGGCCGTGGCCGCGTTGTCCCCTCCACGGATCTGCCTCATGGTCCCCCGGATGCCGGCGCGCACCCGGGGCAACGTCAACATGCCGACGCAGCCGGTCAGCAGCACCGCCAGCGCCACCGCGAGGCCGGGCAGGCCGCGACCGCCCACCAGCACGCCGGCCCCGGCGGCCAGGCCCACACCGGCGATCGTGGCCGCCGCGGCACGCACCATCGCGGCGTCGAACAGCGGCTCCCGAACCACCGACCGGGCGAATCCGGCGGCGGTGAGGTTCTCGGTGGCGATGCCGGCCGCCCAGGCCACCGCCGCGCCTGTCGCGCCGTGGTGGGGGATCAGCCAGAGACCCAGCGAGACGGTCACCGTCAACCCGGCCACGGTGGCGACCAGGTGCAGCCCACTGCGCCCGCCCATCAGGAGCAGGCTCTGCACGTTGCCCACTCCGGTGTTGACAAGCATCGCCAGCGCGAGCACCGTCATCGCCGGCACACCGGCGGTGAACTCCGGCCCGAACAGCTGGAGGAAGGCCAGCGCGAAGACCGCCAGCAGCAGGTACACCGGCCAGGACAGCACCAGCCCCCAGGTGGTCAACTGCCGGTGCACGGCCGCCGCCGCGGCCCGCTCGCCCCGCCCGAGCAGCCGGGACAGCTGCGGCGACACCGCCACCCGCAGCCCCTGCATGGCCAGTTGACCGGCCAGCACGTACCGGCCGACGGCACCGAACACACCGGCGTCCGCCGGCCCGGCCAGCACCGAGGTGAGCAGCACACCCACCCACATGCTGCCGGCGTCGATGGCCGCCGAGGCGGCCCGGGGCAGCGCGAAGCGCCAGAACGTGGACCAGTCGGCGCGGTGCGGACGCAGCGTCGCGCCCCGCCCCAGCCCGAGCGGACCGGCGACGAGGGTGAGACAGACCAGCAGGGCCAACGCCGCCGGCACCAACCAGCCGGTCATGCCGGCGAGCAGACCACCACCCGCCAACGCGGCCGCGCCGACCAGCACCGGGCGGGCGACCGGCAGAAGCAGGAACTGCACCCCGACGTACGCCCGGATGGGCCGCACGCAACGCAGTGTGGCCAGCAGCAGGGTCATCGCGACCACCACCGGCACCGCGGCGAACGTGACAGTGAGCAGAGCGTCGCCGCTCGCGCCGGAGCCGCGCAGCAGCCGGGGCGCGAGGGCGTCGGCGGCCAGCACGCCCGCGCCGGCGACCAGCAGCCCGGTCAGCAGCGGCGGGATCAGCGCCACCGGGAGGACCCGGGCGGCGTCACCGCGCACGCCGGCGCTGCGGCGGGGCAGGGCCCACATCAGACCGGTCTCCGCGCCGAGCGTGCAGATCGCGGTGGCCACTGTGACGACCCCGATCGCGGCGAAGAACGCGCCCGCGCCGGCCGGGCCGTAGCCCCGGGTGATCACGACCGCCAGAACGAACCCGAACAAACCACTGGTGGCCGCGCCGAGCAGTCCGGCCACGCCGCTACGCGCGCTGCGGCGGGTCTCGGCCGAGCCGGTGTCCCCGGCCGGCGACGGCGTGGCCTGGTCCTCGACGGGGGTGGGCGTGGGCCTGCCCTCGTCGGCACCGGCCGACGGTCGGGTCGCGGCGGTCACGCGGGCACCGGCGCGGTCCGCGCGGGCGTCGGCGACGACCCGGCCAGCCGGGTTCGCCGTTCGCGTTCGGTGAGCGCCATCGCGAAGGCCACCGCGAAGAACGCGACCGCCAGGTTCTGGTTCGCCATGCCGTAGAACGGGATCTGCACGAGGCAGACCACCGGCACCGCCGCCAGCCACTGCCCGGCCGCCGAGGTCGCCCGCGCGCAGATCACCGCTGCGGCGACGAACCACGCCAGGAAACAGATGAGCGCGGGTACGCCGTGGCTGAACAGCACCATCCACAGCTGCCCCTGGGTGCCGATCGGCGCGGCCGCCGACACGGTGTCCACGTTCACCGGAGCGCCGTAGCCCAACCAGGGCGACTCCTGCACCCGGCGGATCACCTCGGTGTAGAGCGAGAGCCGGTCGGTGTTGGTGTCGCTGGAGTCGACCCGCCTGCTGATCAGCTCGGTGATCGGGATGAACAGCGTGGCCAACCCGCCGATCACCACGACCCCGACGATGGACGCGGCCACCCGGACGTTGCCGCGCAGGCTGGCCCGCACCCCGAGCACCGCCAGCCCGGCGCCGAGGCTGAGGAACATCGCCCGGTTGAGGGTGAGGAACGCCGGCGCCAGCGACAGTGGCAGCGACGCGAGCAGCGCCCAGCGCAGCAGCCCCTGCCTGCGCAGCATCGTGAAGGCCACCACGCAGGGCAGGGTCATCGCGTACGCGCTGCCGTAGTTGTTGGTGTACGCGAACGGCGCGGCCGGCCGATAGATCGGGTTGAGCGAACGGGCGCTGTACTCAGCGGTGGTGAGGTGCACCATGTCCTGGATGAACGGGGTGCCGGCCACCCCGCCGGGCAGCAGCACCTCCATCGGGGTCGTCATGGCCAGCCGCGGCACCAGCACCCCGAGCCAGCCCAGCGCCACCAGCCCGAACCAGAACGCGCAGAGCGGGGTGAGCACCGCCACCAGGCTGGCGCGTTCCCGGGCGGCCGCGTAGACGTAGACGCCAACCACCAGCGCGGTCAGGTAGAAGGCCAGCCGCAGGGCGAACGTGAGCAGCGAGGCGGGCGACGACAACTGGGTGGCGCTGACCACCACGATGGCGAGGAAGAGCAGCCAGATGCCGGCCGCCGGCGGCAGCGGCACGCGCCCCCGGGTCAGCAGCAACGCGAACAGCAGCGCACCCAGCAGCGGCCAGCCGAGGTAGAAGGCGCCGAACAGCCACCAGAGCGGCACCAGGCCGAACATCATCGACAGTGGCCAGAGCGGCAGTTGCGGCGGCGCGGACGGCGGCACCGGCGCGGCCTCCTGCGGAGCGCCTCCGGGTGGTGGTTCGGTCGCCGGGGCGCGGGTCACCGACACGCTCAGGCCCGGCCGTTTCGGGTGAGCACGAAGCCCAGCGGGGTGACGCCGGCGGCGCGCAGTCGCTCCACCAGGCGTCGCAGGTCACTCTGCCGGGTGCGGTCCCGCTCCACGACCACCACCGCGCTGCCCTGCCGGGCCACTGCCACGCCACGCTCGTCGGACTCGGCCGGCGGGGCGTTGAACAGGACCAGGCCGTGGTCCGCGCCCTGCCTCCAGGTGCCGAACCGGACAGTGCCCACACCCACGACAACCTCGTCGGGGGTGACGACACGACTGTTCTCCGGGCGGGCGGACGACACCCTCGGCAGCGTCAGGGTGGCATCGGGGTCGGTGGACGGGCGGGCACCGGGCGGGTGCGGGGAGGGCCGACGGGCGGGCGTGCTCTCCGTGGCGGCACCGGCGGCCGGTGTGCTGCCGGCCGGCCGGGGCTTGGGCACCAGCGGCCGGGACGGGTCGATGGGCAGCCGCCCCCGGTCGGCGAGAACGGTGGCCCGAAGGCGCTCGATCCGCCCGCTGTCGTCGGCGACGAAGACCTCCCGGCCGTCCACGGCGAGCGCCACGGCGAGCCCGGCGGTGAGCACTGTGGCGTCCTCCCGGGCGGTGACCAGCGCCACCCGGGCCGGCTGTCGGACCCGCTCGGCGACCGCCATCGCCACGTACCGGACGTCGGCGTCGACCGCCCGAGGGCTGCCCCGGAACGCCGGCCGGCGTACGGTGCCGAGCAGTGGAAGGCCGGAGGCCTCCCGGCCGTCGGCGACCGAGCGGACCCGCCGGTCGGTCGACTCCCAGAGGTACGCCAGCACGATGCCGATCAGCGCGCCACCGAGCAGGCCGGCGACCAGGTAGAGCGGACGGTGCCCGGCGGAGGTGACCAGCGCCTTCTCGGCGGTCTGGGTGACCCAGCCGGGGTTGACGTCGACCGCCGCGATCTCGGTACGGGCGGCGTTGAGCTGGGTGAGCTGGTTGTTGATCCCGGCCAGCTCGGCCACCAGCGCGTCGCCGGCGGCGGTGTCCTTGGCGGTGTTCGCCCGCTTCTGCAACGCGGTCTGCTGGGCGGCGACCTTGGTGATGCTGGCGTCGTAGGAGCGCAGCATCTCGGCGCGCTGCTGCTCGTACATGGCCCGGCGCACGCTCAGGTAGGCCTCGGCGGCCATGTTGGCGCTCTGCACGGCCTGGTGCGCCTCGCGTGCCTGGTAGGTGAAGCGCAGGATCTGCCCACCGGTGGGCACCTCGACCTCGAGCGCGTCGCGGATGTCCCGCGGGTCGCCGCCGGCCGAGTCGGCGAGCCGCTGCACCACCTCGGTGCCGGTGGCGATGCCGCTCTCCACGTTCATGTTGACCGCGCGGTCGGCGCCCGCGCCGCTGGGGGTGAAGGCGTCGGTCACCACCGGCCGGACCGCGACCACGGCGCTCGCGGACAGCGCCGCCGGCACCAGCAGCACGTAGCCGAGCGCGGCGAGCAGCCCGACCATGGCGACCGCCGCCACCAACCGCAACCGGTGCATCGGCACCCGCAGCAGGTCGGTCAGTGTCACGGCACGCGAGGTGCCGGAGGACGGGCCGTCCGTGGGCCAGGGGCCGGGCGCTGCATCAGTCATGGAACTTCTTCACCGTCTGTTGAGGATTACCGACGACCACGACGCCGGGTGGTACGTCCGTGCGGACCACAGTCGCCGCGCCGACGACGCTGTCCCGACCGACCCGCACACCCTTCAGGACCAGGGCGTGCGCACCGACCCAGACGTTGTCCTCGAGAACGATCGGGGCACGGGTGAGCGGGCCGGGCGGCGCGTGCCGCTGCTCGGGGGGCAGGTTGTGGAAGTCGTTGTCGAGCAACTCGCAGTCCGACAGGAGGCACCGGTCCCCCACGGTGACCGACGTCCAGGTGCCGATCCAGGTGGCGTTGAGCAGACAGTCCGCGCCGACGCGTACCTCGCCGGGGCCGGCGAAGCGGACGAGTTTGTTCAACCGGGTGCGGTCGCCAATGGTCACCCGCACACCACGCCGCAACCGGATCCGGCCACGGATCTCCACGTCCCGACCGAGCGTCAACCGTCGGTAACGGAGCTGATACCAGCCGCGTTTGACCGCGAAGACCAGACGCACCACGCGTCTCGTTCGGATGCCAGCGGCGCCGAGCAACGACCCTCCCCCACCGTCGCGGGCCGGCGGCGGTGGGTACCGCCACCGGCCCAACGTGAACAATCTACCGATGCTCCGTTACGAACGGTTGACCCTTACTGTACGGAGAAGAATGTCGATGGGGTAGACCAGGACAACTCGGGCGTCGCGCTGCTGATGACAGTCGCCGTGGCGCCGTTGACCACCGCGCTCGGCGCGGCCGTCGGGTCGAACGGCACGCTCCGCAGCGCGCCGTCGGTGGAGCCGTAGACGATCCGGCCGCCCACCCAGGCCATGCCCCGCACCGCGGACCAGGTCACGCCCGTGGTCGGCAGGGCGAACTCGGTGGCGCCCAGGTAGTTGCCGTCGATCTCGAAGTAGCGGTAGTAGAGGTTGTTCGCCCCGGTACGGGTG
Source organism: Micromonospora noduli (assembly GCF_003264365.1). Classification (GTDB taxonomy): domain Bacteria; phylum Actinomycetota; class Actinomycetes; order Mycobacteriales; family Micromonosporaceae; genus Micromonospora; species Micromonospora noduli. Next base: position 11,702 of record NZ_PYAK01000051.1, on the reverse strand, counting down.
TAGTAGAGCCGGCCGTCGAGGAAGAAGGCGCCGGTCAGCAACGCCGGGTTGTACCAGTCGTTGTAGCCGGACGCCTCCCACGGCGAGCCGATCGCGCCTCCGTTGAAGAGCGAGATGTCGATCCGACTGCCGGTGGGCGTGCCGGCCACCGTGTGCGACCAGTAGATCCGGTCGTCCACCCGCCAGGTCGCGCCGGCCGCCGTGTACGCGGGCTGGCTGACAGTGGTCGCGGTGCCCAGCGCGGAGCCGTCGAACGGCACCTTCGCCACGGTGCCCGAGGCGGTGCCGAGGTAGAGGTTGCCGGTGGTGGCCGACGGCGGGTTCTTCGCGGTGAAGGTACGTCCGCCGGCGAGCGGGAACATGCCGAGCCGGCCGTGGTACTCCTCGCCCATGCCATCGGAGTTGTGCCCGAAGTAGAGGCCGTCCGAGCCGCGCCAGAGCACCGGCACCGACGAACCCCAGTTGCTGGTGCCCGACGGCATCGAGGCGCTGCCGCTACGGCGCGGGTTCCAGTTCACCGGCATGCCGGTCGCCGGAGTGACGGCGGCGATGCCGAGCCGGTCGACAGCGCCCGGGCCGGCGTTGTCGCTGGCGTTCGGGTTGTTGACCCAGCGGAAGTGCCCGCCCAGGTAGATGACGTTGTCCGCCACCTCGACCGAGGTGATGGTGTCGTTACCGGTGTAGTCGACCCAGGTGGCGAGCAGGCCAGAGCCCCGCGCGGCGGTCTCGAAACGGACCAGGGCGTCGCAGTACGCGGCCGGCCAGCCGGCGCCGCCGTTGGTGCCGACCACGAACCAGCTGCCGTCGCCACCGAACTTCACGTCCTGCACGTAGTGCACGAACGTCGTCGGCGAGGCGCACGGCGGAACGAACTTCTCGGTGCTCCAGTCGAGCAACGTGGGAGTCCCGGAGACGTCCACCAACGCCATCTGGTTGCGCGGCAGGTCGTTGACGAGCGTGAAGTTGCCGCCGACGACCAGGGTGTCACCGTCCGGCGCGACGTCGATGGTCCAGACGTACGACGTGGTGCCGTGCCGTCCCACTGTGGCGTCGATGCTGAAACTCGGGTCGATCGCGCCGGTGGTCGCGTTGAGCCGACCGAGACCCGCGTGCGCGGTGCCGTTGAGCCAGTTGAACGCCCCGGCCACGTACAGCCAGTTGCCGTCCAGCGCCAGGTCACGAACCGTGCCGCCGTCGGAACGCCCGACCCAGCTGTCGATGATCGCGCCGGTCGACGGGTTGAGCGCCACCAGGTTCTTCCGGGAGACGCCGTTGACGTTCTTGAAGGTGCCGCCGACGATCAGCGTGCCGCCGGGGCCGGCGATGAGCGTGTTGACCGCGCCGTCGAGCACCGGCAGGAAGGTGGTCGACATGGTGCCGGTGGTCCGGTCGTACGCGAAGAGGTAACGCTGCGTGATCCACGCGGAACTGGCGGTCTGCCGGAGCTGCGTGAAGCTGCCGCCGACGAAGACCGTGTTGCCCACCTGCGCGAAGGCGCGGGTCTCACCGTCTCGGGCGTGCGGGGTCGCGTCGGCGGGGTTCGCCGACACCAGGGTCGCCGTGGCCGGGACCGGTACCACCGCGGCCGACGCGGTCGTGGGCACGCCCAGAGCTGCGGCGATGATCGCCAACGCGACCATCCCCGCCCGAGTACGACGTCGTCCTGCAAAACGCCACAAGTGCGAGAGTTTGGGCACGCTGCGCCTCCAGATTGGATGAGAACCCGAGGTAGCGTGCCTCGTCCAGCCTGGTTAACAAAATCCGCCGATTGGGCGGTGCATGAATCCGCAAGCCGACAGAACGCCGGAGGGTCGGGTGTCCGACCCCCCAGCGAACGCCGTCCGGTCAGCCCGTTTCGAACGTCAGCGGCTACCTCCGGTGGGTTGCCGCAGGTAGGGGTCCTGTCCGGCCTTCGCGAAGCCGGCCACCGCCGAGGCGTCGTGGTTCATCGTCATGTCGCAGGTCGACGTGCGGCTGGTCATGCCGGCCGAGTTGAAGTAGATCGCCGCCTTGATCTTCGGGTGCGCCTTCAGCGCCGCCGGGAACTCCTGGAACCAGCGCTGCTTGGCGCCCGGGTCGGCGGAGTTGAAGTTGGTGCCGAACTCGGCGAGCATCCGGGGCTTGCCCGCGCCGATGCCGTTGTCGTCCAACCACCGGTAGAAGCCACCGACCGTGGTGCTCGGACTCTTCCACACCGTGCTGCCGTTGCAGACGTGGAAGTTGTACGGGTCGTAGGCCACCCAGTCGACGTACCGGTCACCGGGGTACAGGCCGGCGTACCGGGAGTAGTGCCCCGACCAGCCCATCATCGTCCAGACCCAGACCGCGTTTGTCGCGCCGGCGTTGGCGAACCGCTCGTGGACGTAGCGCCAGGCCCGGACGAAGTCGGCGTCGCTGCCCTTGTTCGGTTCGTCCTCCGGCTCGTGGTCGAAGCCGATGAAGACCGGCACGCCGGCGGCGCGGATCCGGCCCGCGACCGCGTCGATGGTGTCGTCCTGCTTGCCGCCGTAGACGTCCGACCACTTGAGGGTGGTGCCGGCGGAGAAGTCACGGGACTCCCAGGCGAAGAACATCAACCGGCCTTCGCGCATCTGCTGCTGTTCGTACATGTCCGGGAAGGCGCCGTTGCTGCCGGCGTTGGAGAAGTCGTGGTAGCGGTGCACGATGTCGAACTTGCGCCCGACCTGAGTCTCCACGTCGGCGACAGCCTTGCCGTGGTCCCAGCCGCCGGCCGCGCCGGCGGGCGAGTACATGCCCCACCAGGCGCCACAGGACGGGACGAGCTTGTCCGAGACGGAGCCACACTTGCCGGACGGGAGGGTGCCGCTGGCGCTCGGGGTCGCCGTCCGGGTCGGAGCGATGGTCGGCGACGGCTTCGGCGCGGCGGTGGTCGGCGACGCGCTCGGCGACGGCGGCGGTGCCGGCCGGGTGGTCGTCACCGGCGACGGCCGGGCCCCGAGGTCGTAGCTGATCAGCAGGCCGGGTCGCAGGTCCGGGTTGCGGTTCTCGACCGACGCCCAGTAGATCCGGCTCTCCAGGCCGCTCTGCGCCAACGAGACCGTCCAGGTGCCGTTGCCGGTGACCAGTTTGGAGACGTCCCACTCGTTGAAGCCCTTGGACACGCTGGTCACGCTGTCCAGCGCGGCACCGGCCGACGTGAGCGGCGGCCGCGATTCGCGGGCGCTCAGCGGCGACGCGTGCGCCGTCACCGTGGCGGCGAACTGCTGCCAGGCGTGCACCCGTAGCGTCGCCCGGATGTTGACCGCCGTGGCCGGCACCGTGGTCACCGCGAACTCGATGACCGCCTCCCGGCCACCGCGCGGGTTGCCTTCGCAGCGCGTCGCGCAGGTGGCCAGCGTCGACTTGGCCGCGTTGTCACCGTCCTGCGACACCGCGGTGGCGGTGGTGTCGGCCGCCGCCCGGATCGACAGGTCGTCGCTGGCCAGCAGCGGCATCATGGTCGCCACGATGCCGGCCACCACCGAACCGCCGACCACGCCGATGGCAATCGCCTTACGCCGGGGTCCGGAGCGGAACCGGGTTATGCGGTGCAGTCCGTGCCTGGTCAAGGAAACTCCCTGTGTCTGCGTCCGTAACGGTGAGCAGCGTATCGATGACCAGGACATGTGGCAGGTAGGACAGTTTCCCGTAAGCGCGTCTTAACCGTCAGCTAAGAAACCGCCCCAGGGAAATCAGGGGCTCTGGCCGCAGGTGCGACCGAAGCCCGCCCCACACCTTGCCCGGGGAGCACGCGCGGAGTCAACGGGACGCGTTGGAAGCGCTTCCACAACGTGTCACGACTATCGGCGACCGCGTCCGGACCGTCTGTTCGGTCCGTCAGGCGGCCCGAGCGGCAGTCAGTGCGGCGGCCATCGCCGCCCTCGGCGCGGCCACGCCGGTGAACTGCTCGAACTGCCCGACGGCCTGGGCCAGCAGCAGATCCAGACCGGAGACGATCCGGCAGCCGGCCACGTTCGCGGCTGTCGCCAACGGGGTCGGCCACGGGTCGTAGAGCGCGTCGAAGTACACCGCGCGCGGCCGCCAGGCCACCGCGCCGGCCAGCGGGTCGGCGACCCCCTTCGGCACCGTGGAGACGACCACGTCGGCAGTGGAGAGTTGCCGGGGCGCACCGGCCCATGGGGCGGACGTCAGCGTGACACCCACCGCGCCGGCCACCGGGCGCAGCTCGTCGACCGCCTCGGGTCGGCGGGCCACCACCGTCACCGCTGAGCACGCGAGCTGCGCGGCGGCGGCGAGCGCGGCGCGGGCCGTTCCCCCGGCGCCGAGCACCGTCACGGCGGCACCAGGGGTCACACCGGCGTCGGTGAGCACCCGCACCATGCCGGCGACGTCGGTGTTGTCCGCGTACCAGGAGCCGTCCGGACGGCGTACCAACGTGTTGGCCGCGCCGACGGCGGCAGCGACCGGCGACGCGGCGTCGGCCACGGCGAGCGCCGCCTCCTTGCCCGGCATGGTCACCGACAACCCGGCCCACTCCGGGCCCAGGCCGGCGACCAGATCCGGCAGCTCCGCCGCCGCGCACTCGATCCGGGTGTACGACCACCCGCTCAGCCCGGCGGCGACGTAACCCGCGGTGTGGATCACCGGGGAGAGGGAGTGCGCAATCGGCTTGCCCAGCACCGCGGCCCTACGAATCGACACGATCACCGCCGGTCGCAGCCGGTGGCCCGGTCACTGTCGACATCACGTCCCCGCTCTCCCCCACACGTCGGGATTGACAGTACCCAGCACCCCGTCACGGGCACCAGGGAACCGGCTCTGCCGCCACCCCGCGCAATCGGGTCATCGCTTGACCCCCATCGACGTTGGTGAAAGCATTCCGGGGACGGAAGCGCCGATCGAAAAAAGGGGAAACCTTGAACAAAAGCATTCTCCGTGCCCTTATCGCGATTGCTGCGGTTTTCAGTCTTTCGCTGATGACCGCAGCTCCCGCGCGGGCGGACGCCGCAGCCAACAGCTGGTCCGACAACCACCAGCTGTGCCAGTCCAGCTCCTGCGTCCGTAGCGGCAACATCGTGCGGCTCTGGCAGGCCATCGTCTGGGCCGACGACCTGAGCGGCACCGTCGGCACCAGCTTCATCGACGGGGAGTACGGCTCCAACACCGCCGCCAAGACCAGGACCTGGCAGGACGTGATGAACGTCGGCATCGACGGGTCGGTCGGGCCGCAGACCTGGGGTGAGGCGTACGGCGCGGTCAACCGCAACACGGGCTTCGACACGAGCACCCAGACCGGCTACTTCTACTACGGTTACAACCGCACGTTCGGTCTGCGCAAGCAGAACAGCAACGGCGTGTGGACGTTCCTGAACCCGCGCACCGGCACCTGGACCGGCACGAGTCACTGACAATGACGCGGTAATTGCGCGCCACGGCTGAACCGTAAAGACTCGCTTCCCGACAGCGACCATAATTGCGGTCGCAATGGGAAGGGAGCCTTTATGACGTGACCCGGCCGGTCAGATGATGCCGGCCTCCTTGGCCTTGTTCTCGTTGCGCTTGTGCTGCTCGTACGTCTCGGCGAACGCGGAGTGGCCCTTGTCGTCGATCGCCACGAAGTAGAGCCACTTGCCCGGCGGCGTGTCCATCGCCCCTTCCAGGGCCTCCTTGCCGGGGCTGTTGATCGGGGTGGGGATCATGCCGCGCAGCTTGCGGTTGTACGGATTCTTCGGGTCGTCCAGCTCGGCGGCCGTCATCTGCTTGGACGACTTGGTCGGCTTGCCGATCGACTCCAGGTAGTAGTTGACAGTGACGTCCATCTCCAGGCAGTTGCAGTCGAACTCGCCGTACGCGCGGTTGTAGGCCACCCTGGCGACCTTGCCGAGGTCGTCCTTGTTACCCGCCTCGGCCTGGGCCAGCGACGCCACGATCAGCGCCTCGTACGGGCTGACCTTGCGCTCCTCCTGCACCCGGTCGGCGAACTTCATCTCCCCCGTCACCGACAGGAAGCGGTTCACCATCAGCTTGAGGACGCTCTCGGCCGTGGACTTCGGCGGGATCTCGTAGGTGTCCGGGAAGAGGAAGCCCTCGACTGACTTGACGCTCTTCTTGCCGTCGCCGCGCTTGAACCACCAGTCCGGGACGCCGAGCCCCTCCGGGTCCTTCGCGGCGGCCTGGAAGTCCTTGACCGGGATCTTGGTCTTTTCGGAGAGCAGCTTGTAGATGTTGAAGCTCGTGCGGCCCTCGGGGATCGTCAGCCCGTTGACGATCTTGTTCTTCAGGTCGAGCATCGCGGTCACGGCGTTCGCGCCGCTCATCTGCTTGCGCAGCTTGTACGTGCCCGGCTGGATGTTCTTGCTGCGCGAGTTGGCCTCGGCCGCCTCGATGAAGGCCTTCTGGCTCTTCACCACGTCGGCCGCGACGAGGGCGTCGGCCATGTCGGCGAGCAGCGCGCCGTTCTTGATCTCGACGGTGATCTCGCCGGCCCCGCTGCCGTCGTAGTCGGGGGTGACGAAGTAGTTCTGGATGCGGTCGAAGCCGTAGAACGCGCCGCCGCCGATCGTGCCCAACAGGAGCAGGGCCATCAGCAGGGCCAGGAATGTCTTGCCCCGTCCACCGCCGGACTTGCCCTTGCCCTTGCGGAAGCCGCGCCGGTGCCGACCCTTCTCCCCCCGCTCCGGCTCGTCAAACCCAAGATCCAGATCGTCGATCATTACGTCCGCCTCCGCTGCGCGTCCAGCCAGCTCTGCAGGATCTCCACCGCGGCCGCCTGATCGACAACCGCACGTTGACGTTTACCTCGGACGCCACGCTCGGCAAGCCTACGAGAAGCGACCACGGTCGACATCCTCTCGTCAGTGAGCGTTACCGGGACAGGCGCTATCACATCGACCAGTCGGTCAGCGTACGCCTTCACATGGACGGCCGCAGGACCGTGCTTGCCGGCGAGATTGACCGGAAGGCCGACGACAACCCCGACGGCCTCGTGCTCGGCCACCAACGCGGCCAGCTCGGCGAGGTCGCTCGGCACCGCGTCCGGCGCCGCCGCGAGATCGCGGGCCAGGGTGACCAGCGGCGTTGCCAAGATCCCGTCCGGATCCGAGCGGGAGACGCCCACCCGCACCTGGCCCACATCCACACCGATCCGCACACCACGCGTCAGCTCAGCCACCGAACGTCACCACCGGCCGGGAACGAACCAGGGCGGACCAATCGGCCCGCCCTGACTCACAGTGATGATCCATCACGCCTCAGTGATCGCCTTCTCGACGGTGAGCAGCAGATTCGGCGCCTCGGCGGCGGGCAGGCCGCCGCCCTGGGCCAGATCGGGGCTGCCACCTCCGCGCCCGGAGAACGCCGCCTTCACCAGATCCGACGCGGCCAGGCCCCGGCTGCGCGCCGCCGCGTTGACCGCGACCACCAGGGACGCCTTGCCGTTCGACCGCGCCGCCACCGCGACGACCGCCGGCCGCGCCGGGTCGATCTTGCCGCGGATCTCCTGGGCCAGGGTGCGCACGTCGTTGCCGGCCGCGCCCTCCGGCGCCTCGGTGCCCACGTACGCCACCCCGCGCACATCCTTGGCCTGCGCCGCGAGCGCCGCCGCGCCACCCAGCACCAGCTGGGCCCGCAGCTTCTCCAGCTCCTTCTCGGCGTCGCGAAGCTGGGTGACGGTCTGCTCCACCCGGTCGGCGACCTGATCGTTGGGCACCCGGTACAGCTCGGCCAGCCGGGAGACCAGCAGGTGCTCCTTGGCCAGGAAGCCGAAGGCGTCCATGCCGACCAGCGCCTCGACCCGGCGGACACCGGAACCGATGGACGACTCGGAGAGGATCTTCACGAGGCCGAGCTGGGCCGAGCGGGCCACATGCGTGCCGCCGCACAGCTCCCGGGCGTAGTCACCCACCTCGACGACCCGCACCTCCTCGCCGTACTTCTCGCCGAAGAGCGCCATCGCGCCGATGCGCCGCGCCTCCTCCAACGAGGTGATGAAGGCGTGCACCTCCAGGTCGGCCAGGAGCACCTCGTTGACCTGCTGCTCCACGTCGCGCAGGACGCTCGGCGACACCCCGGTCGGGGTGTTGAAGTCGAACCGGAGCCGACCGGGGGCGTTCAGCGACCCGGCCTGCGTGGCCGACTCCCCGAGGAAGTTCCGCATGGTCTGGTGCACCAGGTGCGTGGCGGTGTGCGACCGGGAGATCGCCCGACGCCGGGTCGTGTCGATCTCGGCGAAGCCGGCCTCACCAGCGCGCACCTCGCCGCGGATCACCCGGGCGCGGTGCACGATCAGACCGGGCACCGGCTGCTGCACGTCGAGCACCTCGACCTGCCCGCCACCAACCGTGATCATGCCCTGGTCGGGCTGCTGCCCACCGCCCTCGGCGTAGAACGGGGTGGTGTCCAGCACCAGCTCGATGGTGTCGCCCTCGGTCGCCGCCTGACGCGGGCCGTCGGCGCCGAGCAGCGCCCGCACCGTCGACTCGCGGGACACCTCGCTGTACCCGGTGAACGTCACCGGACCACCCGCGTCGAGCACCGACCGGTACGCCGACAGGTCGACGTGCCCCGTCTTGCGGGCCTGCGCGTCCGCCTTCGCCCGGGTCCGCTGGTCGGCCATCAGCCGCCGGAACCCCTCGTCGTCGACAGTGAGGCCCTGCTCCGCGGCGATCTCCAGGGTCAGATCGATCGGGAAGCCGTAGGTGTCGTGCAGCTGGAACGCCTTCGCCCCGGACAGAGCCGAGCCGCCCGCCGTACGGGTCTCCGCGATCGCGGTGTCCAGGATCGTGGTGCCGGCCCGCAGGGTGGACAGGAACGCCTCCTCCTCCGCGTACGCGTAATCCGCGATCCGGTCGAAGTCGGTAGCCAGCTCCGGGTACGACGGCGCCATACAGTCCCGGGCCACCGGCAGCAGCTCGGGCAGCGCCCGGTCCTGCCAACCCAGCAGCCGGATCGACCGGATCGCCCGGCGCATGATCCGCCGCAGCACGTACCCGCGACCCTCGTTGGACGGGGTCACCCCGTCGCCGATCAGCATCAACGCGGTCCGCACGTGATCCGCGATCACCCGCAGCCGGACGTCGTCCGGGTGCGACTCGCTGGCCACATGCCCGGAGTGCGCGCCGTAGCGCTTACCCGTCAGCTCGGCCGCCCGCGCCAGGATCGGCCGGACCTCGTCGATCTCGTACAGGTTGTCGACACCCTGCAGGATCGAGGCCATCCGCTCCAGGCCCATGCCGGTGTCGATGTTCTTCGCCGGCAGGTCACCCAGGATCGGGTAGTCCTCCTTGGTCGTGCCCGGACCCCGCTCGAACTGCATGAAGACGAGGTTCCAGTACTCCATGTACCGGTCCTCGTCGACCGCCGGGCCGCCCTCCCGGCCGTACTCCGGGCCCCGGTCGTAGAACAGCTCCGACGACGGACCGCACGGCCCGGGAATGCCCATCGACCAGAAGTTGTCCGCCTTGCCTCGGCGGACGATCCGCTCAGCCGGCACGCCCACCGACCGCCAGATCTCGTACGCCTCGTCGTCGTCGAGGTAGACCGTCGGCCAGATCCGCTCCGGATCCAGCCCGTAACCACCCTCGGCGATCGGCTTCGTGGACAACTCCCAGGCCAGCGGAATCGCGCCGGCCTTGAAGTAGTCACCGAAGGAGAAGTTGCCGTTCATCTGGAAGAACGTGCCGTGCCGGCTGGTCTTACCAACCTCGTCGATGTCCGGGGTACGGATGCACTTCTGCACGCTGACCGCCCGCTGGTACGCGGGCGTCTGCTGACCCAGGAAGTACGGGACGAACTGCACCATGCCGGCGTTGACGAACAGCAGGTTCGGGTCGCTGATGGCGGGCAGCGGAGCGGACGGCACCACGGCGTGGCCATTCGCCTCGAAGTGCGCGAGGTACCGCCGCTTGATCTCCGCCGTCTTCATCGCTGGTGTTCCTCCGGAAAGATTTCTCGATCGCCGATTCGCGGGTCTTCCCGCAGGTCGGCGAACTTGTCGTCGAACGCCTCGCCCTGGGCGAACGCGTGGTGGATCTCCTGCTCGCGCTCGGCCATCCCGACCCGGACGTCCTCCACGAAACTACGCAGCGACTCGACGAGCCCGCCAGCGGATTCCGTCAGCGAGCTGGCGATGCCCGCCGGCGTGTACGCCTGCGCGGTCCGGGTCGCCTTGCGGACCACGATCACACCGACGGCCACCCCGATGCCGAGCCAGAACAAGCGCCTCATGTCCCGCTACCTCCTGGTGCGCCGGGTCGGTCAGCTGTTGCCGCGTCGCGCGGCCCGTCGCTGCTGCTTGATGGTGTCGCGCACCTCGCGCTCGGTCTCGGCGTGCCGGCGGCCGGCGGCGGCCTTACGCACGCCGTAGCCGAACGCGGCCACCTTGACCAGGGGGTTGGCGGCGGCGGCGGAGACGACGGTGGCCAGGTTGGCGACGTTGGCGGTGACGTTCTGCGCGTGGCTGGTCATGGTGTCGACCTTCGCCAGCTGGAGATTCACACCGTCGAGCGAGGTCTGCACCTGCTCCAGCGCGGTGTTGACGTTCTTCACAGTGGTGTTCACGTCACCGAGCAGCGGTGCGGTCCGATCGTTCAGGTCGTTGATCATGCGGGTGGTGGCGTCAACCGTGTGCCGCAGCCGCAGGATGGGCAGCGTCAGGATGAGCACCAGCACCGCGAACGCGGATGCCGCGATCAGCGCCGCGATCGCTCCAAAGTCGCCCACGCCTGTCCTCCTCAAGCAGAGTTCCGCAGGACCCGACGTCCCCGGAACGCACAACCATGCCGCCCGTACCGGCCGCCGAGCCGTCGGCGGTACCGGCAGCGGGCGTGCCCGCCAGCCCCAGACCCTACCGTCCGTGATGGAGACCGGCTCAGGACGGTGAGGGTGTCGGCTCGCCCAGCGGATCCGCACTGACCGTCGGGAACGGATCCTCACCGGTCAGTGACGGGTCGGTGGTCGGCTGCGGCCTGGTCCGCTCGTCGTCGATCGCATTGCGCACCTTCACCGACACCAACGAGCCGGTGCACTCGGTCGCAGCGGCCGACGGGTCGCCGGACGGCACCACCGCCGGCTCGCCGTCCACCGGCGGCGGCACACAGGTCGGCTCGCGTACCCACAGGTCGAGGGTCAACTCGTCGCGACGCCAGCAGGTGTAGCTGCCCTTCGTCTGCTGCTCCGGGCAGCGGCTCACCTTCCACGGCTGCCACCCGTCCCGGCGCAGCGCGTCCTCGTAGACCTGCGCCGTCTCCTTGGGCGCCTTCTCCGAGGTCACGGTGCGCTCACGCAGCCGGCAGTCAAGCAGGCACCAGCGGCTGCCGCTGACGTCGTCGACCGTCTTGGCGGCCGCCCAGGCGGGCACACCGAGCTGGTCCAGGTTGTCGAAGACCGGGTCACGGCTCAGCGTCCGGATGCCGAAGAAGAGCGGCACCGCGCCGAGCAGCACGACGCTGACCAGCACCAACACCGCCGCGCGCAGGCGACGTCGTTCACGGGTCTGCCGGCGTTCCTCGGAACGGGCACCCGGTGCGGCGTCGTCGTCCGGCGCGTCCTGACCGGCCGAGCGCAGCGCCGGCCCGTCGGAGGGCTCCGGTTGCGGCCGGTCCACCGGGCCGGACACGGAGGGCACCACGGCGGCGGCGCGGGCCACGCCGACGGGCTCGCCGGCGCGTCCGGGCGGTGGCACGGGCGCGACACCGCTCGGCTCGGCACGACCAGGGTCGCGATTCGGAGGCAGGGCACGTCCG
>NZ_PYAK01000050.1 GCF_003264365.1 Micromonospora noduli | reverse complement strand
GCCGTCCGCGCCGGGCCGGGCACCCCGACGGGGTACGCGCAGCAGCCGCGCCACCCCGGCCAGCGCCGCGCCGCCCAGGGCGGGTCCCGCCCGCGCCAGCCGTCCCATGGGTACCACCCGTCCTCCCGGTTCACGTCCCCCGATCGTCGGTCGCCCCCGGGTGAAGCGCGCTCGCCCGGAAGGGGTGAACCGGCCCGTGTCGGGTAACCGCTCGCCGACCGGGGGCGGAGCGCGTGGTGGGGGTGGGGCTGGGTGCCGGAACAGGATCACGTACGCGTCGAATCGGCACCGGGGCCACCGCTGTTGGCGTCCCGGCTGACGCCGGCCGTGCCGCCGGAGCCGGTGGTCGCCCGGCCCCGCCTGCTGCGCCGGCTGGACGAGGGCAGCGCGGGACCGGTCACCCTGGTGGCCGCCCCCGCCGGCTGGGGCAAGACCACACTGCTCGCCTCCTGGATGCGGCTGGGCGGCGCGCCACCCGACGTGGAGCCGGGCGCGATCGTGCCCGACTCGGGCGACCTGTCGGTCTCGTCGGCTGACGACCCGGTGTCGGCGTGGATGTCGGTGGAGTCCGGCGACGACTCCGACCGGCTCTGGGCGTACCTCGCCGCGGCGCTGCGCTCGGCGACCGGGGCGACGGAGGGCGGCCCGGTGCCCGACCGGCCGCCGCGCCCCGACCAGTTGGAGGCGCTGGCCGCCACGCTCGCCGCCGCCGACCGGCCGGTGCTGCTGATCCTGGACGACCTGCACCGGGTCGCCGACCCGGCGGCGTTGACCGGCCTGGAGTTCCTGCTGCGGCATGCCGGGCGGCGGCTCCGCCTGGTGATCGGCGCGCGGGCCGGACTGCACCTGCCACTGCACCGGCTCCGCCTCGCCGGCGAGCTGACCGAGATCGGCCCGGACGAGCTGGCGTTCACCGACGACGAGGTGGCCGACCTGCTCACCGCCCATGGCGCCGCGCTGCCGGCGACCGCCGTGCACCGGCTGCGGGAGCGCACCGGCGGCTGGCCGGCCGCGCTGCGCATCGCCGCCCTGGCGGTACGCGGACAGCCCGACCCGGAGCGCTGGGTGGGGCAGTTCGGCGGAGACCAACCGGAGATCGCCGGCTACCTGCACGAGGAGGTGCTGGCGGCGCTCGACCCGGCCGAGGAGGATCTGCTGCGACGTACCGCCGTCGTCGACACCGTCTGCGCCGACCTGGCCGAGGCGCTGACCGGCCGCGCCGACGCCGGGCAGGTGCTGGCCGACCTGGCCGGGGCCGGTGGTCTGCTGCACCGGCAGGACACCCGGCCGCCCTGGTACCGGTACGAGTCCCTGCTCGCCGACCTGCTCCGCGCCGACCTCGCCCGGTTGCCCGCCGAGGAGCTACGCGAGCTGCACGTTCGCGCCGCCGACTGGTACGCGGGCGACGGCCGGCCCGCCGACGCTCTGCGGCACGCCCTGGCCGCCGGCCGCTGGGACCTGGCCGGTGACCTGTTCGTGGCGCACTGGCCGGAGCTGACCCGCTACGACCGGGACCCGGTGCACGTCCCAGCACCCACGCCGCCGCCAGCGGAGGTGATCCGCGCCGACCCGGAGGTGGCGTTGGCCTGCGCCGCCGAGCGCGCGTACGCCGGTGACCTGCCGGCCGCCACCGGTCACCTGCGGGCCGCCGCCGGGCACGCCGCTGGTCTGCCGGTGCCGCGCCGGGACCGGTTCCTGCGGTTGGTCACCGGGCTGGAGCTGACAGTGGCCCGGCTCGCCGACGACCGCACCGAGGTCCGGGCCGCCGCCGCTCGCCTACTGCGCACCCGCCCGGCGGAAGCCACGCCGACCCGGCTGCCGACCGGGGTGACCAGTTCCGCCCCGACGGCCGGTGGTGGTGGCGCCGCCGACGACCTGGACCTGCGGGCGTTCACCGGCACCGCGTTGGGGCTGGTCGAGTTGGCCGACGCGGCGCTGCCCACCGCCCGGTTCGTCCGGGCCCGGGCGGCGGCTCGGGAAGCCGGTCGGCCGCGTACCGAGCTGGTCGCTGCGAGCCGCGCCGCGCTGCTGCTCGCGGTGCGCGGCGAGCTGCGGGCAGCCGACCAGGCGGCCAGGGACGCGCTCGGCATGCCGCAGTGTCGGGGCTGGTCCTGTCGGCTCGACTGCGGCCACGCGTACCTGGCTCTCGCCGTGGTGGCGCTGCTGCGCGACCAGCCCGAGGAGGCCAGCGCGAATCTCGCCCTCGCCCTCCCGGCGCTCGACGTGACCGGCAGCTGGGCCGGCGACCCCGAGGTGGGTGACGACTGGCTGACCGCCGCCTTCGACGAACCGGTGGCGGTGACGGTGGCCGCCCTGTGCCGGGCGCAGCTGCACCGCGACTCCGGCGACCCGGCGACCGGCCAGCGGCTGCTCGTCCGGGCCCGGGAGGCGCTGGCCGGCCGGCCGTCCGCTGACGAGCTGAACGGTCTGCTGCGGGCCGCCGAGGCGGAACTGCGGGCCACGCGGGGCGACCTGGACTCCGCCCGCGACCTGCTGGCCGACGCCGCCGACGAGGGGGCCGACCCGGTGCTCGCGGTGACATTGGCGAAGGTGCAGCTGCTGGCCGGCGACGCCGCCACCGCCGAGCGGACCCTCCCGGACTGGCAGGCACCGGCCGCCACGGCCTGGCCGCTACCGGTACGCCTGGACGCCGGTCTGCTCGACGCGGTGCTGGCCCAGCGCGCCGGGGACGGGCGTCGGGCGGGTCGGATCCTGGAGCAGACGCTGGACCTGGCCGGCCCGCAGGGCTGCCGCCGGGTCTTCACCCGCGCCGAACCACCCGTGCGGGACCTGCTGGCCGCACACCTGGATGCGGGCACCGCGCACTTCACGCTGGTCAGTGACCTGGTGCGAGGCGCGGAACAGGGTGCCGCCGGGCCGGCCGCCAGGCCGAGGGGCGCGCTCGACGAGCCGCTCACCGAACGGGAGCTGACCATCCTGCGCTACCTGCAGAGCATCCTGTCCAACGTGGAGATCGCCAGCGAGTTGTCCCTCTCGGTCAACACCGTGAAGACCCACGTCCGCAACATCTACCGCAAACTCGACGCGACCCGCCGGCGTGAGGCGGTCCGGCGGGCGCGCGAGTTGCGGCTGATCTGAGCGGGTCAGGCGTTGGCGGCGGCATCCGCGGCCGTCAGCAGGTCGGGCAGGTCGTACCCGCCGTCGTGCCTGATGCCGTTGACGAACAGGGTCGGGGTGCCGTTCACCCCGCTGCGGATGCCCCCCACGAAGTCCCGGCGCACCCGGTCCGCGTGCGCGCGGTTCTCCACCTCGGCGTTCAACTCGTCCGGCGGCAACCCGACCTGCTCGACGCCGAGCGAGAGGTGCACCGGGTCGAGCTGGTCCTGATGCTCGTAGAGCCAGTCGTGCATCTCCCAGAACCGGCCCCGAACCCCGGCGGCCTCGGCCGTCTCGGCGGCCCGTTCGGCGTACGGGTGCACGTTGGCGATCGGGAAGTAGCGGTAGACCAGCCGTACGGTGTCGGCCCGCTGCCGCAGCAACTCGTGCAGGTTCGGGTACGCGGCACCGCAGAACTGGCACTGGAAGTCGCCGTACTCGACGATGGTCACCGCCGCGTCGGCCGGCCCCCGGATGTGGTCGTCGGTGGTCACCGGGTCGCGAAGTCGGGCGGTGACCTGCAGTGGCGTGCTCATCCGGCCATCACCTTCCGATCGGCGGCGAGTTGGTCCAACGCGTCGAAGATGCCGTCGGCGCCGGGGTTGACGTCGGGCGGCGACAGATAGCTCCAGGTCACCTTCCCCGCCGGGTCCAGCACCACCAGCGCGCGGGCGGCCTCACCGTTCGCCATGTACGCGCCGTAGCTGCGGGCCACCTCGCCCTTGGGCTCGAAGTCGGCCAGCAGGGGGAACTCGATGCCCCGGCTCTCCGCGAACGCCCGGTGTGACCAGATGCTGTCCACCGACACGCCCAGCACCACCGCCTGGTACTGGGCGAAGACGGGAGCCGCCGACTGGTAGAGCGACATCTGGTCACCGCAGACCGGGCTCCAGTCGGCGGGGTAGAAGGCGAGCACGACCGGCCGGCCACGGAACTGCTCGGGCCCCACCAGAGCCCCGTCCGGGGTGGCCGGCAGGGTGAAGCCGGGCGCGGTGCGCCCCGGTTGGATCAGCCCGTTCGGATCACTCATGCCACCAGCCTGCTCCCGGGGTGGGTGAGGCCGGCTCACCCACCCCGGGTGGTTCCGCGCCCGTTCAGCGCCCGCTGGGCGGGCGCCCGCGCCCGCTCAGCGCAGCACCGGGGCGACCGCGATGTGGTTCTGCACCTCCCGGATGCCCGGCGCGGACCAGGCCACCTGCTCAACCTCGGCCCGTTCGGGCATCGAGTGCACCAACCCGGCGAGTATCGCGGTGTCGCCGTGCACCCGGACGCTGATCCGTTCGGCCTCGGTCGCTCCGGCCCGGGCGAGGGCGTCGACGATCTGGTCGGCCAGGTTGCGGCCGTCCGGCGCGGTGGCCGGGCGGACGGTGATGCCGTTGCTCACCCCGCGTACGCCGGTCAGCCGGGCCACCGCGCGTTCGGCGGCTCGGCGCTGGTACTCCCACTCGACGTCGCCGTGCAGCGTCACCCAGCCGGCCGAGACGGTGACCTGGAGCTTCTCGATGGGCACGAACGCGTCCCACTCCAGCCCGTGGCTGGCCGCCGCGGCCAGGTCGCTGTCGGCGCGCTCGGTGTCGTTGGTGAGCTGCACGGCCACGTCGTTGGCGACCGCCCGGACCGAGGCGACCCGGTGGGCGGCCCGCTCGGCGGCCCACTTCTTGGCGTAGCTGTCCACGCGGCCGGTCAGGGTGACGACGCCCTCGGCGACGGTCACGCCGATCTCGTGCGGCTGTACCCGCGGCTCCCAGGTCAGCTCGTCGAGCACGGCGGACTGGATGTCCTGGTCGGTGCGGTTGATCTCCGCGATGGCCATCTGTCCCTCCTCCGCTGTTGCGATGGCGGACCGGGTGCTGGCCGCGGCCGGAGGTCCGCCGTGCTGCGATCCTGCCGCCGCCCCGGGTGAGCCGCCCTCGCCCGGACCGGGTGACGGCGCGGCCCGACCTGGGCGGCACGGATGGGAAGTGGGGACGAACATCGATGATGGGAGCGCTTCCAAAGCGAGCCGCTTTCGGTTACGGTAATCGCGTTCCTCGATCGCGGGAGCCGTCGCGTCGGGTGGTGGAGCCAGGGCAGCTCTGCCCGTCCCCGTCGTCGTGCTCGTCCCCCGGGCCACGGCGTCACCCAGGCGATCGACCCCGTCCCCCGGGGCTCCATCCCGAGAGGAACCGCAGATGCGGAGAAGTCTCGCCGGCACGGTCGTGTCCGTGTTGGCCGCCGCCACAGCCGTCGTGGTGGTCCCGTTCACCGCCGCTGGGTCGGCCCCCACCCCGGCCGCAGCGGAGGCGTACACCTGGCGGAACGTCCCGGTGGGCGGTGGCGGCTTCGTACCCGGCATCGTCTTCAACCCCACCGAGAAGAACCTCATCTACGCGCGCACCGACATCGGCGGGGCGTACCGCTGGGAACAGGCCAGCCAGTCCTGGACGCCGCTGCTCGACTGGGTCGGCGCCGACCGGTGGGGCTACAACGGCGTGGTCAGCATCGCCACCGACCCGGTGCAGACCAACCGGGTGTACGCCGCGGTCGGCATGTACACAAACGGCTGGGACCCGAACAACGGCGCGATCCTGCGCTCGGCCGACAAGGGCGCCACCTGGCAGGCCACCGAGCTGCCGTTCAAGAACGGCGGCAACATGCCGGGCCGGGGCATGGGGGAGCGGCTCGCCGTCGACCCCAACCGGAACAGCATCGTGTACTACGGCGCCGAGGGTGGCAACGGGCTGTGGCGCAGCACCGACCACGGCGTGACCTGGGCCCGCGTCGCCGCCTTCCCCAACGTCGGCAACTACCGGGCGGACCCCAGCGACCCGAACGGCTACAACGGGCAGAACCAGGGCCTGACCTGGGTCAGTTTCGACAAGAACACCGGCACCGCCGGCTCCACCACGCAGACCATCTACGTCGGCGTGGCCGACAAGGAGAACCCGGTCTACCGCAGCACCGACGGCGGCGTCACCTGGGCGCGCATCCCCGGTCAGCCAACCGGCTACCTGGCCCACAAGGGGGTCGTCGACCCGGTCGGTGGTCACCTCTACATCGCCACCAGCGACACCGGCGGCCCGTACGACGGCGGCAAGGGCGACGTCTGGAAGTTCACCCGGTCGACCGGGGCCTGGACGCGGATCAGCCCGGTGCCCTCCACCAGCGCCGACGCCTACTTCGGCTACAGCGGGCTGACCATCGATCGGCTTCGCCCGAACACCCTGCTGGTGGCCACCCAGGTCTCCTGGTGGCCGGACGCCATCTTCTTCCGCAGCACCGACGGCGGGGCGAGCTGGACGCGGATCTGGGAGTTCAGCAACTACCCGGAGAGGTCCCGCCGCTACACGATGGACATCAGCTCGGTGCCCTGGTTGACCTTCGGCCTCAACCCGGCGCCTCCGGAGGACGCGCCCAAGCTCGGCTGGATGAACGAGTCGGTGGAGATCGACCCGCACGACTCCAACCGCATGATGTACGGCACCGGCGCCACCATCTACGGCACCACCGACCTGACCAAGTGGGACACCGGCGGTCAGTTCACCCTCCGGCCCATGGTCCGGGGGCTGGAGGAGACCGCCGTCCTCGACCTGATCAGCCCGCCCAGCGGTGCACCCCTGATCAGCGCGCTCGGCGACGTCGGCGGCTTCCGACACACCGACCTGGACGCGATTCCGTCGATGCTGTTCACCCAGCCGGTGTTCACGTCCACCACCAGCCTGGACCACGCTGAGAGCAAGCCCGCGGTGCTGGTGCGCGCCGGCAACTTCACCGACGCCGACCGACCCAATGACAGTCACGTCGCCTTCTCCACCGACGGCGGCGCCACCTGGTTCCAGGGCACTGAACCGTCCGGGGTCAACCTCGGCGGCACGGTGGCCGCCGCCGCCGACGGCAGCCGCTTCGTCTGGGCGCCCGGTGACGCGGGCCAACGCGTCGTCCACTCGGTCGGTTTCGGCAACTCCTGGGCAGCGTCAACCGGCATTCCGGCGAACGCCACTGTCGAGTCCGACCGGGTCGACCCCACCCGGTTCTACGGCTTCAGCGGCGGGCGTTTCTACCTGAGCACCGACGGCGGGGCCAGCTTCACCCCGACCGCGGCGACCGGGCTGCCCACCGCCGACGTGCGGTTCAAGGCCCTGCCGGGCCGGGCCGGCGAACTGTGGCTGGCGGGGCCGGGTGGTCTGTGGCGCTCCACCGACGCGGGCGCCAGCTTCACCAGGCTGGACGGCGTCAGCGCCTCCGGCAACGTCGGGTTCGGCAAGGCGGCACCCGGGCGGACCAACCCCGCCGTGTTCCTCTACGGCACTGTGAACGGTCAACCGGGCGTGCACCGCTCCGACGACACCGGCGCGACATGGGTACGCGTCAACGACGACCGCCACCAGTACGGCAATCCGACCGAGGCGCTGACCGGCGATCCGCGCGTCTACGGTCGGGTCTACCTCGGCACCAACGGTCGCGGCATCCTGGTCGCCGACCGCACGGGAGGCGAGCCCCCGACCACACCACCGCCGACCACGCCACCGCCGACGACGCCACCGCCGACGACGCCGCCCCCGACCACTCCGCCGCCGCCGTCCGCCGGCTGCACGGCGACGTACCGGGTGACCGGCTCCTGGTCCGGCGGTTTCCAGGCCGAGCTGCTGGTCCGCAACGCCGGAAGCGCCCCCATCGCCGGCTGGACGCTGGGCTGGACCTTCGCCGACGGCCAGCGGATCGACCAGCTCTGGGGCGGTACCCACACCCAGACCGGAGCCGCCGTGTCGGTCCGGGACACGGGCTGGAACGGCACGCTCGCCGCCGGGGCCAGCACCACGGCCGGTTTCCTCGGCTCGTGGACCGGTCGCAACACGTCCCCGGCCGCCATCACCTGCACGAGTCGATGAGCCGGTGATCCGGGTCGGGACCCCGGATCACCACCAGACACCGGTCCGCCGGGCCGCCTGAGGGGTCCGGCACCCGGCGGACCGGGTCCACCCCAGCACCACCACGGGCCCCGCTCGACCTGAGTCGATCGGGGCCCGTGATGGTGCTGTCGTTCAGATGGCGGGGGAGTTGGGGCGGTCGACGTCGACGAACTCCACGTCGTCGACGGCACGGTCGTCCCGGCTGCCGGCGGCCCGCGCGGCGGAGCCGACGGCCCAGCCGACAGCCGCGCCGACGAGCGCGGCGCCGATCAGGAGCGTCCAGGGCAGTGCCGGCTGGCGCCCGGCGAGCGCGTCGAAGGCCAGCGAGGCTCGGCGTCGCGCCTCCTCGGCCGCGGATCCCACCAGGTCACCCGCCCCGTCGGCGAGGTCGCTGCTGTTCTGGCGGGCCGAACGGGCGGTGTCCCGCACACTGTCTCCGGCATAGCTGACGGCCGAGAGCAGGTGCTCCCAGGCCTGGTCCGCGATCCGCTCCGGCTTGCTGCGGCGGTCCAGCAGGTTGGTTCCGAACATCGTGGTTACCTCCTCGGGTGCCGAAGCCGCCGGCCACTTCGGACTTCGGCGTCTTTCCAGCGCGTCACGGTGTCGCCTACCCCGCAGTGCCCCGCGTCAGCCGGACGCAAACCCCGACCTCCGCGGAGCACCGGTAGCTCGGCGCGCCGGAACCCGGCGCGCCACCGACTCAGCGCACCGCTGACACGGCGACCCCGCGGGCGAAGTCGTCGTCATCGTCGTCATCGTCGCCCCCGCCACCGAAACCGCAGGCCAAGACGAGGGCGAGCAGAACACCGACGCCGGCCAGCCCGGCAAGTCGCTTGATCATCGAAGATCCTCTCCGTCGCGGTGGTGTCCCGGCCGATGCTAGGGCGCATCGGCAACCGGGGACGCGGATCGCGCCGGCCGGCGACGGGCGACACGCCGACGGCACACGGGGCAGGCGTACGTCATGGGCCGGTTGTCGGGCGCGCCGGGTCCGGACCGCTACCCTGGTTCGGCGGCGCGTCGGTCACGACCGATCGTCGATGGTCAGATAACGAAAAGTCTTGAGTAATCAGATACTGAAAAGTGCGGATATGGGTGGTTTTGTGGGCCCGGATCCGCGAATTGCTCATCCCGAGGGGTGGCGACCGAGGCCGTCGGAGGAATACTCTCGGTCGCGGCCCGCGTACTGATGAGGCGCCCGGGGGACGGGCGGGTGGAGGTGCTCGCGTGAGCCTGTCGATCGTGAAGTCGGTTCTGTCCGGTGGTGTCGTGGAAATCGCCCCAAGGGGTGAGATCGACGTCGACACAGCGTACGAGGTGCGTGAAGCGATCGCAGAGGTGCTGGCCAAGGGCCGCCCCCTGCGCATCGAACTCAACATGAGGTTGGTCACCTTCATCGACTCGGTCGGCATCAGCGCCATGGTCGCCGGCTTCCAGACAGCCGAGGTCAGCGACGTCAAGCTGGTGGTCACCGAGCCGAGCCGGTTCGTGCACCGGCAGCTCTGGGTGACCGGCCTGCTCGGCCTCTTCGGCGCCCCGGAGCCCTACTTCGCCGGTGCCGCCACCCCCGAGGTGCTGCCCGGCGCCTGAGCGCGCCGGGCGTCCCCGTCAGGGCTGTTCGTCCAGGCCGGTCAGGTCGATGTCGGTCGCCTCGGTGACCGCTCGGATGGCCGTCACCGACGCGTACCCGGCGGCCAGCAACGCCACGTCCGTGCCCGGCTGTGCGGCCTGCCCCGGCTCCTCCAGCGAGGTACGGACGAACCCGTGGCCGGATTCGGCCACCGTCATCTGCACCTGGCCGAAGCTGGCCAGGGTGCCGCGCCGCACCCCGCGCAACTGCCCGTGCGGCAGGTCCGGGGTGTTCACGTTGAGCACGCTCTCCATGGGCGCGGAGGTCAAGCGGGGGAGCAGGTCCAGGGCGACCCGCGCGGCGGTGCCCCAGTGCCGCTCGGCGTCGCGTACCCGGGCGGCGGCGTCCACGGCGGCGCCACCGCTCGCGGCCGTCGCCTCGCCAGCGGAGAGCACGTCGAGGGAGACCGCCATCGCCCGGCAGCCGTTGGTGGCGGCGGTGAACGCGGCGCCCACGGTCCCGGAGTGCAGCACCGCCCGGCCGGCGTTGGCGCCCCGGTTGACGCCGGAGAGCACCACCGACGGCGGTGGGCCGAACGCCCCGTGCAGGGCGATCAGCGTGATGAAGCCCGGGGACCCGGCGACCCCGTACGCCGGCACACCCGCCAGGTCCGGCAGCGGGTGGTCGTTCACGACGACCCGCCCGTCGCGCTCCATGGCGCTCATCGCGGCGCTGGTGCCGCTCGCCTCCTCCATCGGTGCGGCCACCACGACGTCCAGGCCCCGCTGCCGGGCAGCCCAGGCCAGCGCCTGGATGCCCGGCGCGGCGATCCCGTCGTCGTTGGTGATCAACACCCGCACTGTCATCGCTCGACCACCCGGCCGGCCAACTCGTCCGGGGTGGTCCGCTCCTGTTGCCGGCTGTCCGCCGGCACCAGCCGGACCCGGTCCACCAGGCCGGTAATCGAGTCCAGCCGCCCGGTGCCCAGGCCGTGCCGGGTCACGTTCAGCGCGCCAGCGGCGGCGCCGGTGCGGATGGCGGTCCGAATGTCCCCGCCCCTGGCCACGACGGCCGCCACGCCGGCCGTCATCGAGTCGCCCGCGCCGCGCGGGTCGGCGGCCTCCAGCCGGGGCATCTCGACCTGGAACAGCTCCCCGTCGATGAGCGCCAACGCCGGCTGGTCGGCGCGGCTCACCACCACCGTCTCGGCGCCGCCCGCGTGCAGCTCGTACATGGCCCGGGTCAGCTCCTCGGTGTCGTCGCTGCGGGCGCGGCCGTCGCGGATCAACTCCTCGTGACTCACCTTGAGGAAGAACACCCCGCTCTCCAGCACCGAACCGAGGTGATCGCCGGAGAGGTCGACCACCACCCGTCCGCCGTTCGCGCCGAGGTCGGCGGCGAAGCGTCGGTACAGGTCGGCCGGTACGAGCCACGGTTCGTTCGGCCCACTGAGGATGCTCACCGAGGCCCGCAGGCCCTCGCCGAGGGCGAGGTTGTACAGCTCGTCGATCTCGTGCCGGCTCAGCGGCTGCCCGGGCACGTCGGCGATCTCCTGCCGGGAGCCCTCGCGGCGATCGTGCACGTACCCGCCGCTGCCGGAGTCACGGACCACCACCTTGAGGTCCACGCCCTCGCTGACCAGCAGCGGCTCCAGCACCTGGCCGATCTCACCGCCGAGGGCGGCGCAGAGCACCACGTCGACTCCGAGGGAGATCACCATCCGGGCCTGCCAGACGCCCTGCCCACCAGGGTGCAGGTGCAGCTCGGGGTGGTCGTTGGGCTGGTCCACCGTCACCGTCAGCTGTGGAGTGGGCGCGAAGACCATCACGTGCCCACTCATCGCTCGTCGCCGTTCATGCTGGCCGCCCTCCGGCACCTTCGGAAGATTTTGTACTAACCGACCTTAATGGCGCAGGTGGTGACAGGTCGTCGCATCGGCCCGGTCCGCAGCGGCGCTGAGGGCCCGGGGCGTTGCCAGCCAGACATCGGTACGGGACGATCGGGCGACCAACGACGGCGGGAGACGGTGTGCTCAGCAGCGATACCTTCAGCTACACCGTCCAGGCCCGGTGCTCACCCGCCGAGGCGGCAGCGTTGCTCAGCGACCTGACCCGGCAGGGCGAGCTGCATCCGCTGATCGTCCGGGTTCGTCGGGTGCCGCCCCGGCCCGGCGCCCAGGCCAGCTACACGATCAACGACCGGTTGGCGGCCGGTCCGCTGCGCTTCCGGACCACCTACCACGCGGACGTGCTGATCAGCGAGGCCGACGAGATCGTCATGGTTGCCCGCCAGTGGCCGGCCACCACCGTGCGAAACCACACCCGACTGCGCGCCGAGCCGGACGGCCTGGTCCGCATCGACGTCGAGATCACCCTGACCGCGCCGAGGCCCCTGTTCCGGTACGCGTTCCGCCAGGCCCAGGCCGCTCACCTCGCCCTCGCCACCCGGCTGGGCGCCGCCCTCGACCGCACCGGCAACCCCCCACCCACCTGACCCGCGCCCGCGCCGCCCGCTGTCGCTCCGCGCCGCCCAGCGCCGTGTTCGGCGCTGGCGCTGCACCATCGTGCTCAGGGCCTGGGTGTCACTGTCGTTTCAGCAGGCAGAGGTCGCCGTGGCGACATCCGTCGGGCGGTGCTACTCCGGTGAGCGACATACCTCAGAGGTATAAATATGACTCCTTGGTATAACGCCTACCAGCGAGACTCCCCCGAGCAGCAAGGCGAGGTCGCTGCGGCGCCCGCGTGCAGCGGCCGCGGCGCCTAGACCGTGGTTCCGGCGCGATCACGGCTCGTGCGGGCGGATCGGGTGGCGGGACGCCGGCCCCACGGCTTGTAGGTGGACAGCACCGTCGCGATGATCATCAGGCTGGTCGACACCGCCGGCGCGATGACCAGGTCGGCGCGATCCCGGGCGGGCAGGGCGGCGCCGACCGCTCCGGCGTGACGCAGGTTCGGGGTGAGCAGGAACAGCACCAGCCCGACCATCACCGTGGTGAGCACGAGCTTGACCAGCACCCAGCGGTGGCGCAGCAGACCCCACGGGGTGAGTAGCGAGCTGGCGACTCCGATCAGCCAGACCAGGACGCTCAGCGGCGCGAACAGCAGCGTGCCGACCAGGGCCGTGACCGGATAGACCACCGCCGGGTCGGCACCTCGCTGCACGGCGATGCCGAGGGTGAGCAGCACCAGGTCGGCGCCGAGCCAGCCGAGCGAGGTGACGAGGTGCAGGGTGAGCAGCGCCTTGCGGGTGGTGGGTCGGATCCGAGGCATACCGCGATGCTGCCCGCCGACCGCGGCCGGGTCGTCCGACGAGCGACGACATCAGGGGTACGCCCGGCGACGTAGCCCGACCCCGGACGCACGTGATGCCTGTGAGTCATCACGACGACTCACAGGCATCACGACGCGTGGGTCAGTAGACCGACAGGTGTACGTGGTTGGTGTGGTCGGTCGACGGGGTGCCGTGCGCCCCGCTGTACGACTTCCACCCGCTGCTGGGCAGCCAGATCTGCCTGTACCAGATCACGTAGAGCACGGCGAGCCGGTCCGCGTTGCGGATGAAGTACGCGGCCAGGTTGTTGCCGTACGTCTTGTCGCCGCCGGTGGCGTCCCCGCCGAAGCCGCCCTTCTGCGCCGCGAAGTCGCAGGCCCGGCCCTTCGGGTGTTCACCGGAGCCGCTGGGGCGGTGGCACGAGACGTACCGGGTGAATCCCGCGGCCTTGGCCTGGTTGAGCGCGTGCAGGGTGCGTGGGGTGATGCAGCCGCTGGCCGGGGTGGGGTCGTTGACGCTGCACGACTCGGAGGGCCAGGAGCCGTCGGAGTTGCGCGGCGCGGCCGTCGCGTTGGCGCTGGAGGTGCCCCGGTTGGAGCCGGTGTCGGCGGTGGTCTGCGGTTTGGGTGCGGTGGCCACGGTCAGGGCCCGTTCGGCCTGCTCCTTGCGCTTGGCCATCACCGCGACCTGCTTGCGCTGTTCGTTGATCTCGCCGTCCAGGCCGACGCGGGTGCGGTTGGCCTTGTCCTTGCTGTTCAGCAGGTCGCGCAGCACCCGGTCCTCGTTGGCGGCCACCGCGTCCAGCGCGGCCGCCCGGTCCATGAAACCTTCCGGGGTGTTGCTGTTGAGCAGCGCCGACATCGCGCCGAGCCGACCGGTGCGGTAGGCCACTTCGGCGATCTCGCCGACCTTGCCGTTGCGCTGCTCGATCTCGACCTCGATGGTCTTCAGCTGGGTGGCGAGCTGCTTCTGCCGTTGCACGGAGGTGTCCAGGGCGCGCTTCGCGTCCAGGTAGCCCTTGCTGGCCGCCTCGAGTTGGGCCCGCAACGCCGGGGTGCCGCCCTCCTCGTCGGAGTCGGGTGCGGCGGCCCGCAGGCCGGTCGGGGGAGCGGCCGAGGCGGTGCCGGCCGGAAGCGCGACGCCGAGGGCGAACATCGCGACGATCAGGGCCGCCAGGCGGGCGGCGGGTGGTCGTGCTGGTGCCACTGCGCATGTCCTTCCGTCAGCCGCCGACCGGGTTAGCTGACGGGTTCGGGACGGAAGATCCCTACCGCTGACGCGGATACACCCCAGGAACATGGTTCCCCGGTTCGCCCAGTTGGGCGATTAGGCGGCGACCGCCACCGGCGCCGGGAGGGCGCCGCCTGGTGGAGGCCGGGACCGAGCCTACCGGTGCCGGTGGGACCCCTGCAGCCATTGTGACGGACGGTGCGTGCGTCACCACGGAAAATTACGGCTCCGTCACCATTCGATGGAGCCACAGGCTCCAGAAGCGGCGCCGGGCTCGATCTGCAACGTCGCGTGCTCGATGCGGAAGTCGTCATGCAGGGCCGTACGCGCCGCGGTGAGCACCGCGCCGACCTCCGCGCCGGGTGCCATGGTCAGGTGAGCGGAGGCGACCTCCATGCCCGAGGTGAGCGTCCAGACGTGCAGGTCGTGCACCTCGACGACACCGGGGACGGCGGCGAGCCGGTCGTGCACGGCCGTCACCTGGAGGTGCTCCGGGGCGGCCTGCACCAGGATGCGGATGGCGGCGCGGGCCAGCCGCCAGGTGCGCGGCAGGATGAACACGCCGATGGCGACCGCGACCAGGGGGTCGGCCCACCACCAGTCGGTGACGGTGATGAGCAGTGCCGCGCCGATGACGCCGAGCGAGCCGAGCAGGTCACCGAGCACCTCCAGGTAGGCACCCTGGAGGTTGATGCTCTCCCGGGCCCCGGCGCGCAGCAGCGCGAAGGCGGCGATGTTCGCGAGCAGGCCGAGCACGGCCACCGCGAGCATCGGGCCGGCGATGACCTGGTGCGGGTCGCCGAAACGGCGGATCGCCTCGATCACTACGTAGATCGCGACGCCGGAGAGCAGGACGGCGTTGGCCAGCGCGGCGAGCACCTCGAGCCGGTAGAGCCCGAAGGTGCGCTGCGGGTCGCCGGTGGCCCGCCGGGTCGCCGTGATGGCAGCGAGCGCCATCCCGATGCCGAGCACGTCGGTGAACATGTGCCCGGCGTCGGAGAGCAGGGCGAGCGAGCCGGTGTGCAGGGCGGCCACCGCCTCGACCGCCATCAGGGTGGCGAGCAACCCGAAAGCCGCCCAGAGTCGACCTCGGTGCTGGTGTGCGGCATTGGCGACGGACCCATGGTGGTGGTCATGACCTGCGCCCACGAGAACCACCTTCCGCCGCTGGTCGGGACCCGGTCAAATGTATGTTCACATCGCTATGTGTGCAAGTGTACGGGCAGGGCCTTCCGCTGGCGGCAGTCCGCGCACGTCAGCCGGTCGGGTCGATGGTGGTGAGCCGCTGGGTGGCTCGGGAGAGCGCCACGTACAGGGTGCGCACCCCCGCGCCCGGATCCGCCCGGATCTCGCTCGGGGCGACCAGCACCACCCCGTCGTACTCCATGCCCTTGGCCTCCAGGCTGGTCACCACCTGCAACCTCGGCGCGCCGAGCGCGCCCAGCCACCCGGCGACCTCGTCCCGGCGGGGGACCGGCGTGATCACCCCGACCGTGCCCTCCACCTCGGCCAGCAGGCCGGCGGCGGCCTCCACGGTCGCGGTCTCCAACCCCGTCGCGGGCACCACCAGCTCCACCGGCTCGACCCCGGTGGAGCGCACGGCGGTCGGCAGCGGCAGGTCCGGGTAGAGCCGACGGATCTCCGCCGCCGCCACCGCGAAGATCTCCGCCGAGTTGCGGTAGTTCGTGGTGAGCGTGAAGTCGTGTCGCTTGCGCCGGCCCAGCGCCTGGTCGCGGGCTCGGGTCAGCTCCTCCGGATCGCCGGTCCACGCGGTCTGCGCGGGGTCGCCCACCACGGTCCAGGAGGCCAGCCGGCCGCGTCGACCGATCATCCGCCACTGCATCGGCGAGACGTCCTGCGCCTCGTCCACCACCACGTGCGCGTACTCCCGGTAGTCCTCCGGACGCTCCCGGGCCGCCGCGCGGGCGGCCCGCTGCCGTTCACCGAGGGTGCTCAGCTCACGGACGCCGCCAGCGAGCTGGAACGGATCGCGTCGCGCGCGAGCCGGCTGCGCGGGCTTACCGAGCAGCGCGTCCAACTCGTCCAGCAACGCCACGTCGGCGATGGTCAGCCCAGCCGAGTCCAGGTTCCGGTAAGCGGCGTTGAGCAGCCGGATCTCCGCCGAGGAGAGGATCCCCCCGGCGTACCGGCGCAGCCGGTCCGGCTGCGCCAGCCAGCCGAGCACGTGCCGGGGGTGCAGCCGAGGCCACCACGCCTTGAGGAACTCCCGGAACTCCGACCGCTCGGCGATCTCCGCCTCGAAGGCCGGTTGCTCCGGCAGTCGACCGCTGCTCAGCTCACGGGCCTGCGCCCAGAGCGCGGCGAACACCCCGTCGAAACCGGCCCGGCGCACCTCGTTGCGTCGTGCGCCGCGTTGCAGCGCGCGGTCCCGGATCCGGTCCAGCGCGGCCCGGTCCAGCCGCAGCAGCGTGCCGCGGTAGAGCAGCCGCAGCTCACCCGGGCCGCCCGGCACCGCGTCGCGGGCCGCCCGCTCCAGCACCCGGCGCATCCGCAGCGAGCCCTTCACCGCCGCCACCTCGGGCGGGTCAGGGCGGGTGGCGGTCATCCCCGGGAAGAGGGTGCCCAGCGAGTGCAGGGTCGCGGTGTCCTCGCCGAGCGACGGCAGCACGGAGCCGATGTACTCGACGAAGACCGACGACGGGCCCACCACAAGGATGCCGCCGCCGGCGTAGCGGCTGCGGTCGGAGTACAGCAGGAACGCGGCCCGGTGCAGGGCGACAGCGGTCTTGCCGGTGCCGGGGCCGCCCGCGACGATCGTCACCCCGGAGCCGGGTGAGCGGATCGCCTCGTCCTGCTCCCGCTGGATGGTCGCCACGATGTCACGCATGCCCCGACCGGTGGCCTTGGACAGGGTGGCCAGCAACGCGCCGTCACCGACGACAGTCATCCCCTCCGGGGCGGCCGTCGGGTCCAGCAGGTCGTCCTCGATCCGGGTGACCCGCTCGGCGCGGGACTGGATGGTGCGGCGCCGTACCACGTCCAGCGGCTGCGCCGGGGTGGCCTGGTAGAAGGCGGCGGCGGCCGGCGCGCGCCAGTCGACGACAAGCGTGACGGCGTTCTCGTCGCGGATCCCCAGTCGCCCGACGTGCAGCACCTGACGGTCGCGCAGGTCCAGGCGGCCGAAGACCAGCCCCTCGTGCTCGGCGTCCAGGGTGTGCCGCCGCTGCGCCGCGTGGAAGACCATCGCGTCGCGCTCGACCAGGGCGCCGTGCGTGCCCACCCGGGCCATCCGGTAGCCGTCACGCTCGGCGCGGACGGCCGACTGCCGCAGCTCGGCCAGTCGGGCGTACACCCGGTCGAGGTGTCGTTGCTCGACGGCGATCTCCTGCTCCAGGCCGGTCTGGTCGGTCAACGCACGCTCCTTCAGAGGTCGCCGGCAGGCGGCGGGAACCGCGCGGGCCAACCGAGAAGAGTACGGCCCTGGGCCCGACCCGCCGCGCCCGAGGTGCGCGAACGTGCTCAGGCACCCGCCTCGGCGGGGGCCGTGCCACGGTGAGCCGGCGGCGATGCGCCACGGTGGGCCGGCGGCGATTCGGCGAGCACCCGTCGCAGCACGCCGGTGAGCGCGGCGTTGACCTCGTCCGGACGTTCCATCATCAGCATGTGCCCGGCACCCGGGCAGACGGTCAGCTCGGTGGCCGGCAGGGCCGCCGCGATCGACTCGGCGCACGGCGGTGGGGTCAGCCGGTCCCGGTCGCCGACCAGGGCGGCGGCCGGCAGGTGGGCCAACGCGGCGAGGGTGTCCAGTCGGTGCTGGGTGCCGATGGAGGCGCGGAACCCGCCGATCGAACGCAGCGAGGCCCGAGCCACCGCGGAGGTCACCAGGCGGATGTCGGCCGGCTCGCAGCGGTCACCGAAGAGCATCCACCGGATGCTCGGTCGCAGCGCGTTCAGCAGTGCCCGGGGCGCGCGCCACGAGCCACACCGGGCCAGCACGCCGGCGCCGGTCGTCTCGGCCAGCCGGATCAACCGGGCGATCCGCGGCGAGAGCCCGTAGACGGTGTGCGTGTGCCCCTCGGCGGTGGTCGAGACGAAGACCAGGCCGGCGGTACGGGCGGCGAAGTGCGCGGGGTGGCGGTGGGCGTACTCCATGATCGTCATGCCGCCCATCGAGTGCCCGACCAGCACCACCGGGCCGGTCGGCGCGACCGCGTCGATCACCGCGGCCAGGTCGTCACCCAACTGGGCCACTGTCGCAGTTGGCAGCGCCATGCAGCTGGACCGGCCGTGCCCCCGCGCGTCGTAGGCGACCACCCGCACCGCACCGCCGAACGGCGGTGCCGTGAGCGCGTCGACCTGCCGGTGCCAGGCACGTCCGTCCAGCGTCCAGCCGTGCAGCAGGATGGCGGTGACCTGGGCGTCCGTCGGACCCGTCGCCTCGACGTTGAGCCGTACACCGTCCGGCAGACCGACCTCGAACCGCTCCGGCATCGCCACCTCCCCAGGGCCGCCCAGTACCACCAGCACCGGGATACCCGGCGGTAACACCGGCTACCCGCCATGACACCACGCCAATCGCCCCGTGGCGAACATTCCCGACCTCGCCCGTGCCGGACGGCGGCGGGCCAAGCTGAACGGCATGGTGTCGTCGGGAGCGCCCATGGGTGCGACGTCCGGGCAGGGGCGGCAGGCTGGCGGTACGCCCCGCGCCGCGCTGGCCGACCTGCTCGCCGGCAATCGGCGGTTCGTCAGCGGCCAGCCGGTGCACGGACACGACGTCACGGCCGCCGCCGCGGCCTCCGGCGACCAGCAGCCGTACGCCGTGGTGCTGGGCTGCATCGACTCCCGGGTGCCGTTGGAGGCGATCTTCGACCAGACCTTCGGCGCGATCTGCGTGATCCGTACCGGGGGGCACGTGCTCGATCGCGCGGTCCGCGGCTCGATCGAGTACGTGGTCGGCCAACTCGGCGTACCGCTGGTGATGGTCCTCGGCCACGAGCGGTGCGGCGCGGTGCAGGCCACGGTGGAGGCGCTGCGCACCGGGCAGCGTCCGGGTGGGTCGCTGGCGCACCTGGTGAACGAGATCGCCCCGGCGGTGACCGAGGCGGGGCTCGACGATCCGGCGGTGCAGCCGCTGGCGATCCGCCGGCACGTCCGGCGCACGGTGCGCACCCTGCGCCAGGACGATCTGCTGGCCGCGCCGGTGGCTGCCGGCCGGGTGGCCGTGGTCGGCGGCCTCTACGACCTGGCCAGCGGCGAGGTCGCCCTGCTCGATCCAGGCTGACCCGGCCCGGGACATGCGAAACCGCCCGCCGGGAACTGCCGGCGGGCGGTTTCGTTGGTGCGGTGGGGGAGGGCTCAGCCCTCGAAGACGCCGGCCGCGACCAGGCGCTTCTCGGTGGCCTCCCAGCCGTCACCCGGGTGGGTGGCAGCCAGGTTGTTGATCTCCGCCCGGATCTTGGCGGCGTGGCCGGCGGCGGCCAGAACGCGGATCTCCTCGACGAAGGCGTCGGAGTCCGTGCGCAGGTGCGCGGTCTTGCCGTTGGTCAGGTTCCGCACGTAGGCGTGCTTGCCGCCGTTGAGCGGGATGAGGTACTTGAACTCGCCCAGCACGCTGAGGGCGCCACCCTGGCCAGCCTGGCCGGCCCGGACGGACGCGCGCGCGGTCTTAGAGGTGTTGCTCGCCACGGAGGTACTCCTTGCAAGACGTACGGGAGGACTGGACGTCCGGGGGCTGTGTGCGGGTCGTACGTGACTCGACCCGCGAAGGTGTAACGCGGCATAAGCCGCCGGTGGAACTGTACAGGACCACGACATCATGCTGGTCGTCGCGGTGTCCTGAGAGGCAACGGCGACCACCCGTCCGGCTATTCCACCCGGCGTTTTTTCCGATTCCCTGGCGCACCATGCGTCACAGGAGTCATCATGTGTTGCAGCAGCCACCTGGGTGGACGAGGTCGTAGGGGAAGACGCACCTCGCTCTCCGGGAGGTCACCGTGCCAACGCGTGGCGTCGTATACGTCCATTCGACCCCGCTCGCCGTGTGCTCACACGTCGAGTGGGCGATCGCGCGCGTCCTAGCCGCGCCGGTCAACCTGCAGTGGACGGCTCAGCCCGTCGACCCCGGCGCACGCCGGGCCGAGTGCGGGTGGACCGGTCGTCCGGGGACGGGCGCCGAGCTGGCTGCTGCCCTACGGCAGTGGCCCATGATCCGTTTCGAGGTCACCGAGGAGCCGAGTCCCGGCGCCGACGGTGAGCGCTTCATGTACGTGCCAGCTCGTGGCCTGTTCCGGGCGACGGTCGGTGTGGCCGGCGACATCCAGCTCGGCGAGGACCGCCTTCGGGCGCTGATGGTGGCCTCCCGGGCCCCCGAGGCGCTGGCGCACGCCCTCGACAAGGCGCTCGGCACGGCGTGGGACGCTGACCTGGAGCCCTACCGGTACGCCGGCGACGGCGCCCCGGTGACCTTGCTCACTCGGGTCGGCTGACCCGGCGGACGGGCCGCTGGCCGTACGCCGTGGCGCCGGTGACGACCGGTAAGGTCAAGTTGCCCCGATAAGGGAGAAGCTGGTGGGATGGGCGGCGTGTCGAATCGCCCGTGGCGCGCCAGTGTCGCTGTCGCCGCCCTGACCGCCCTGCTCGTCTCCGGCTGCTCAGGTGACCCGGAGCGCCCCACGCCGACGCCCAGCCCCGTCGGCACGTCCGCGGGCCCGAGCGTCCCGGCCGCGCCGCCGGCCAGCGACCCCGCCAGCCGCGCCGCCGCGCTGGTGGCGACGCTGTCCGACGAGGACCTGGTCGGCCAGGTGCTGATGCCGTACGCCTACGGCGACTCGGCGACGAAGGTCTCCGCCGGCTCGGCGGCCGGTAACCAGGCCCTCGCCGGGGTGGACACCCCCGCCGACATGATCGCCAAGTACCGACTGGGTGGCCTGATCCTGGTCGGCTTCAGCGCCGACGACCCGACCAAGGGCAACCAGGAGACCACTAACGTCGACAACCCCAAGCAGGTGCACGAGCTCACCACCGGGCTGCGTACCGCCGCCGGTCGGCTCACCGCCGGTTCGGCACCGCTGCTCATCGGCACCGACCAGGAGTACGGCGTCGTCACCCGCGTGACCGACGGGGTCACAGTGCTGCCCAGCGCCCTCGCGGCCGGCGCGGCCGGTGACCCGAAGCTCACCGAGGCCGCCTGGCGGGCCGCCGGCGCCGAGTTGGCCGCGATGGGCATCAACATCGACTTCGCCCCGGTGGCCGACGTGCTGGCCACCCGCAGCGCCGTGATCGGCTCCCGGTCGTACGGCGCCGACCCGAAGCAGGCCGCCGCGCAGGTGGGCGGCGCGGTCCGTGGCCTCCAGGCGGTCGGGGTCGCGGCCACCCTGAAGCACTTCCCCGGGCACGGCCACAGCGCCGACGACTCGCACCAGGACCTTCCGGTGCTCACCCAGTCCGCCGCGGCGTTGCAGAGCGGCGCGTGGCCGCCGTTCACCGCCGGGATGGACGCGGGCGCGATGGCCGTGATGTCCGGTCACCTGGACGCGCGCGCGATCGACCCGGGGACCCCGGCGACCTTCTCCCACAAGCTGCTCACCGACGTGCTGCGCGGCCAACTCGGCTTCAAGGGCGTGGTGATCACCGACGGGATGAACATGCCGCCCGCGATGCGCTGGGCTCCCGGCGAGGCGGCGGTCCGGGCGCTCAACGCCGGTAACGACCT
Source organism: Micromonospora noduli (assembly GCF_003264365.1). Lineage (GTDB taxonomy): Bacteria > Actinomycetota > Actinomycetes > Mycobacteriales > Micromonosporaceae > Micromonospora > Micromonospora noduli. Next base: position 23,320 of record NZ_PYAK01000050.1, on the reverse strand, counting down.
CATCCTGATGACCCCGAACGTCGGTCAGGCGTACGACGGGCTGCTCGCCGCGCTGCGCGGCGGATCGCTGCCCCGGACCCGGCTGGTCGAGGCGGTCACCCGGGTGCTGACCATGAAGTTCCAGCTCGCGGAGCTGCCGGCGGCGCAGATGTCCACGCTGAACACCCCGGCACACCGGGCGGCGGCCGACGCGCTGGCCGCCGCCGCCGTCACCGTGCTGCGCGGCGCCTGCGGCAAAGCGGTACGCGGGCCGGTCACCGTCACCTCGTCCGGCGGTCGGGACGGCACCCGGGCCACGCTCACCGCCGCGCTGACCGCCGCCGGGGTGCAGGTCAAGCCCAGCGGCGGCACGATCGTGCACCTGGTGGGCTACGGTGACGGCGCCAAGGACCTGAGCCCCGGCGCGGCGGTCACTGTCGCCATGGACACCCCGTACGTGCTGGCCGACGCGAAGTCACCGACGCTGCTGGCGACGTACTCCTCCAGCCGGGCGTCGATGACCGCCCTGGCCGCCGTGCTCGCCGGCAAGGCCCGGCCGGGCGGCCGGTCCCCGGTGGCCGTTCCCGGACTGCCCGCGACGACCTGCGGTACCTGACCGTCCGGCACGGCCAGGTCAGCGCCCACCTCACTCGCCCTTCGCGAGCCCTCGCACCGCGAGTCGGTACGCCGGCAGCACGTCGGTCCGTTCGGTGATCAGCCCCTCGTTGACAGCGAAGACCAGCGTCTGCCCCGCCGACTGGACGGCCAGCGCCCAGTTCCGCGACTGTTCCTCCTCCTCGACCAGCGGGTTGGTGGCGAGCCAGGTCATCTCGGTGGCGTCGAAGCCGCCAGCCCGGAGGTCACGGAACTGTTGCCCGGCGACCGTCTCGCCGGCCCCGGCGGCGAAACCCTCCAGCGCGGCGCGCGGCGTGGCCGTCGGCGAGTCCGCCGCCCAGATCCGCAGGAATCCGCCGCCGGCCGAGCGGCCGTCCACCTCGCAGCGCACGGTCGTGCCGCCGCGCTTGGTGAGCGCCTCGCCGACCAGCGCGGCCAGCTCGCCCTCGGGAGGCTCGATCGCCTTCGCCGTCCACCCGTCGGCCAGCGGAAACGTCACCGGTACCGGGCAGGGGGAACCAGTGCCGCCGGTGGTGCCGCCGGGCGACGCCGGGGTCGTCTCGTCGTACCAGGGCTCACCAGTGGCCTGTGGGGCCGGGGGGCCGGCGGCGGGCCCGGCGGGAGCGGCGGCGTCGTCGCCACAGCCGGACAGCAGGCCGAGGGTGAGCGCCGCCGCCGACACGGCGACGCGGGTACGAGTGTCCATGGTGGTGATCCCCGTCAGTCGATCTTCAGTCGGCCCATCTAAGCCGTGCGGTCTCTCGACGTCAATCGGGATCGTGTGCCCGCGCGAGCGAAATCCGGTCGCCTCACCCCCGATCGGTCTGACAGCCTCACCCCATGGGAGCGGCAGCAGGATTCCGGCACGTGCAACGGGCGGACGGCACTGTGGTGATCACCCACCACGGCCGGGTCGCCGGCACGCTGCGCGGCGCTCGGGCCGCGGAGTTCCTCGCCGAGGTCGACGACGACCCGCAGTTGGTGATGGCCCGCTGGACGGGCAACTACCGCCACGGCAACGAGCGCACCGCGAAACAGCACCCCCGCAACCGAGGCTGAACGACGAAAGGGCCCCTCCTCTCGACGAGGAGGGGCCCTTCGCGGGATCTCAGGGGCGGGCGAAGACGAGCGCCACGTTGTGGCCGCCGAAGCCGAACGCGTTGTTCAACGCGGCCGGGATCTCCATGTGGCGGGCCTTGTGCGCGGCGACATCCAGGGTGAGGCCTGGCTCGGGGTCGTCGAGGTTGATCGTCGGAGGGACGACACTGTCGCGGATCGCCAGGATGGTGGCGATCGACTCCAGCGCACCGGCCGCACCGAGCAGGTGACCGGTCATCGACTTCGTCGCGGACAGCACCGGGTGGTCGCCGAGCGCCTTGTGCAGCCCGCCGATCTCCAGCATGTCCCCGACCGGGGTCGAGGTGGCGTGCGCGTTGACGTGCACGATGTCCCGCTTGGCCACGTCCGCGTCGGCGATCGCCTTGGCGATGGCCCGGATGGCGCCCTCGCCCTCGGCGTGCGGCTGCACGATGTCGTACGCGTCGGAGGTGATGCCGGCGCCGGCGAGGCGCGCGTACACCCGGGCGCCCCGGGCCGCGGCGTGCTCGGCCCGCTCCAGCACCACGATGCCGGCGCCCTCGCCGAGGACGAAGCCGTCCCGGCCCCGGTCCCACGGGCGGGAGGCCCGCTCCGGGTCGTCGTTGCGGGTCGACATGGCCCGCATCGAGCTGAAGCCGGCGATCGGCAGCGGGTGGATGACCGCCTCGGTACCGCCGGCCACCACCACGTCGGCCCGGCCGGAGCGGATGATGTCCAGACCGAGGGCGATCGCCTCGGCGCCGGTGGCGCAGGCGCTGGCCACCGAGTGCACGCCGGCCTTGGCGCCCAGCTCCAGCCCGACCCAGGCGGCCGGACCGTTCGGCATCAGCATCGGGATGGTGTGCGGGGATACCCGCCGTGGCCCGGAGGCCTCCAGGATGTCGTCCTGGGCGAGCAGGGTGGTGGCACCGCCGATGCCGGAGCCGACGCTGACGGCCAACCGCTCCCCGTCGAGGTCGGAGCCGGCGAGGCCGGCGTCCGCCCAGGCCTGCTGCGCCGCGATGATCGCGATCGCCTCGGAACGGTCCAGGCGGCGCAGGCGGACCCGGTCCAGCACCTCGGACGGCTCCACTGCCAACTGGGCGGCGATCCGGACCGGCAGTTGCGCGGCCCACTCCTGGGTGAGGGCACTCACCCCGGAGCGGCCGGCGAGCATTGCGTCCCAGGTCGACGCGACGTCCCCGCCAAGCGGGGTCGTCGCGCCGAGCCCGGTGACGACGACGTCAGGACGACTCATGATCAGGACTGCGCCGCGATGTAGCTGACAGCGTCGCCGACGGTCTTGAGGTTCTGCACCTCGTTGTCCGGGATCTTGACGCCGAACTTCTCCTCGGCCGCGACCACGACCTCAACCATGGAGAGCGAGTCGACGTCGAGGTCGTCGGTGAAGGACTTCCCCTCGGCCACGTCGTCCGGGTTCACCCCGGCAACCTCTTCGAGGATCTCGGCGAGGCCGGTGGTGATCTCGTCACGGGTCATTGCGGTTGGTTCCTTTCATCGGGGTTCTCCGGCGGCCGGCGTCGCCGACCGCCACTCCTGGACGCGTACGCGCCCGAGGGGGTCATCAGGGGCAGCGGACGACCTGACCGGCGTAGGTCAGGCCACCGCCGAAGCCGAACAGCAGCACCGGTGCGCCCGAGGGCACCTCCCGGCGCTCGACCAGCTTGGACAGGGCCAGCGGCACGCTCGCCGCGGAGGTGTTGCCGGACTCGACGATGTCCTTCGCGATGATCGCGTTGGGGATGTTGAGCCGCTTGGCGATGCCGTCGATGATCCGGGCGTTGGCCTGGTGCGGCACGAACGCGGCCAGCTCCGACGGGTCGACCCCGGCCCGCTCGCAGGCCTGTAGCGCGAGCGGCGCGATCGCGGTGGTGGCCCAGCGGAACACCGACTGCCCCTCCTGCTGGATGTACGGGCGCCAACCCTCGATGCGGACCGCGTCGCTCTTGTCCGGCACCGAACCCCAGACGACCGGGCCGATGCCGGTCGGCTCGTCGTCGGCGGTGGCGGAGACCACAGCGGCACCGGCACCGTCCGCGAAGATGATGCAGGTGGAGCGGTCGGTCCAGTCGGTGAAGTCGGACAGCTTCTCCGCGCCGATGACGATCGCGTTGCGCGACGCCCCGGCCCGGATGGCGTGGTCGACGGTGCCCAGCGCGTACGCGAAGCCCGAGCAGGCGGTGTTGAGGTCGAACGCGCCCGGCGCGGTGATGCCCAGCTTGGCGGCGACCCGGCAGGCCACGTTGGGACTGCGGTCGATGGAGGAGCAGGTGGCGACCACGACCAGGTCGATGTCGGCGGCGGTCAGGCCCGAGTTGGCCAGCGCCTTGCCGGCAGCCGCGGCGGCCATGTCGGCGACCGTCTCACTGTCGGCGATCCGCCGGCTGACGATGCCGACCCGGTCGCGGATCCACTCGTCGTTGGTGTCGACGAGCTGGGCGATGTCGTCGTTGGTCACCACCCGGGAGGGCTGGTAGTGCCCCATCGAGACGATGCGACTGCCAGTCATGAACGACCTCCGATACGGGCGATCAGGTCCCGTGCGGCCGGCAGGTCGTCCGGGGTGTTGAGGGTGACGATCTCCGGGGCGCCGTCGCCCTTGAGTTCCCGCTTGACCAGGCCGGCGAGGGTGCCGGCCGGGGGCAGTTCGATCACGCCGGTGACCCCGAGGTCGGCCAGCGTGCGCATGCACAGGTCCCAGCGCACCGGCGCGGTGACCTGACGGACGAGACGCTGCACCATGGCCGCGCCGTCGTCGACAGCGGTGCCGTCGAGGTTCGACAGCAGGGTCCGGACCGGGTCGGCGGGGCTGATCCCGGCGGCCTCCGCGGCGAGCGCGGTCTCGGCCGGAGCCATGTACGGGGTGTGGAACGCACCGGCCACCTGGAGTCGGATGATCCGGGTCCGGGTGGGCGGCGCGGCGGCGAGCTTGTCCAGCCCGTCCAGGGCACCCGCGGCGACGATCTGCCCGGCGCCGTTGCGGTTGGCCGGGTAGAGCCCGTTCGCCTCGATCGCGGCGATCACCTCGTCGGGGTCGCCACCGAGCACCGCGGCCATTCCGGTCGGCTCCAGCGCGCACGCGGCGGCCATCTCCCGGCCGCGGACGCCGGCCAGGGTGATCGCGGCGTCGGCCGACAGCACACCCGCGAGGGCGGCGGCACCCAACTCGCCCACGCTGTGGCCGGCGGTGAGCGCGACGTCGTCCAGCGGCAGGTGCTCGGCCGCGAGCAACGCCGCGGCAACCAGCAACGGCTGGGTGCGGGCGGTGTCCTTGATCTCGTCGGCGTCGGCGGCGGTGCCCAGGTGCAGCAGGTCGACCCCGGCCAACGCCGACCAGTCGCGCAGTCGCGCCTCAGTGCCGGGCAGGTCGAGCCAGGGGGTCAGGAAGCCGGGTTTCTGAGAACCCTGGCCGGGACTAAGTACGGCGAGCACGTCTATGACTCTCCCGGATAAAGGCGGGTAACGCGGTGCCGCCTTCGACCAAACCACACTAGGACCTTTAGAGGTTTCCTACAAAGATCGGCGGGGATCATCCTCGGTTTGGGCGGATTTCCGGGCAGCCGGGGTCATTGTCTGAGTCGGGACCGGCGAGGCCAGCGGGGCGACCGGATCCAACCGACCCACTGTCAGCGCGACCTGAAGGGCGAACGCGTCGCGCGGCGACAGTGGCGAGAACCCGGTCACCTCGGCGATCCGGCGCAACCGGTAGCGCACCGTGTTCGGGTGCACGAACAGTGCCCGGGCCGCGCTCTCCAGCGTGCCACCTGCGGCCAGGAAGGCGTCCAGGGTCGCCAGCAGTTCTCCACCGGCGCGCACCAGCGTCGCGTACACATCGTGACGCAGCCGCCGACGGGCCTCCGCGTCGCCGGCGAGGGCCCGCTCCGGCAGCAGGTCCGCGGCCGGCACCGGCCGCGGCGCGCTCGGCCAGGCCGGTGCGGCGCGAAAGCCGGACAGCGCGGCCCGCGCCGACTCGGTCGCCTCGTCGAGGCTCGGTACGGCGGGACCGACCACCACCGGGCCGTCCCCGAACGCGCTCAGCAGCTTCGCGGTGGCGGTCAGCGGGTCAGGTGCGCCGCCCAGCACGATCACCAGCCGGTCGCCGTGGACGCCGCCGATCACCTCCACACCGATCCGCCGGGCCTGGCGGTAGACCACGTGCAGCACCGCGGAGACCTCGCCGCCGGGCGACCGACCGACAGCCACCGCCACCGGCGGTGCGTCCGCCCAGCCGAGCGCGGCGGCCCGACTGGCCAGGACGTCCGGCGAGTCACCGCGCAACAGCGCGTCGACAAGCAGCGCCTGCAACCGGGCGTCCCAGGCGCCGCGCGACTCGGCGGCCCGCGCGTACACCCGGGCGGCGGAGAACGCGATCTCCCGGGAGAAACGCAGCACCGCCTCGCGTAGCTGCTGCTCCTCGCCCTCGGCGGCCAGGTGCGACACCTGCTCCTCGACCACGTCGATCGTCACCTTGATCAACGCCACGGTCTGCTGAAGGGTGATCGACCGGGCCAGGGCCTGCGGGGCGGCGGCGAAGACCTCGTCCGAGACCTCCTGGGTGCTGTCCGCCGTGCCGCCGCCCTCGCGCAACCACTGCACCAGCGACCTCGCGCCCGCCTGGGCCACCAGCATCACCCAGGAACGCTGGTCGGCCGGCAGCGCCCGGAACCAGGGCAGCGTCTCGTCCATCCGGGCCACGCTGGAGGTGGCCAACGCCCCCGCCGATCGTTCGATCCGGCGCAGCGTGGCCGACAGCTCCCCACCGCCCGGCGTGCTCACCGCCCTAGCCTGACACGTCGTGAGCAGGCCAACCACGCCGGCACCGGTCCGCCGACCGCTGCCGGCGCGCCCAGCCGGCCCGTCTCACGGCTGCGGGGGAGCGGGCAGGCCCACCTCCTGGGCCAGGATCGCGGCCTGCACCCGGCTGCGCAGGTCCAGCTTCGCCAGGATCCGGCTCACATGGGTCTTGGTGGTGCTCTCCGCCAGCACCAGTCGATCGGCGATCTGCTGGTTGGACAGGCCCAAACCGAGGCAGGCCAGCACGTCACGCTCACGCGGCGTGAGGGTGCCCAGCGCCGCCCGGGCGTCCGCCGACGCACCCGGCGCGGTGGCCGCGAACGCGGTGATCAACCGGCGGGTCACAGCGGGCGCGATGAACCCGTCGCCCCGCGCCACCGTCCGCACCGCGCTGACCAGGCCGTCGGCGTCGGTGTCCTTGAGCAGGAACCCGGCCGCGCCGGCCCGCAACGCCCCGAAGACGTACTCGTCCAGGTCGAAGGTGGTGAGCACCAGCACGTCGGCGAGCCCGTCGCTGACGATCGCCCGGGTCGCGGAGATCCCGTCCCGGTGCGGCATCCGCACATCCAGCACCGCAACGTCGGGGCGCAGCTCCCGGCACAGGCGCACCGCGGCGTCGCCGTCGGCCGCCTCGCCGACCACCTCGATGCCCGCTGAGCTGTTCAGGATCAGGGCCAGTCCGGCCCGTACCGCCGGCTGGTCGTCGGCGAGCAACACCCGTACCGTCGCCGGGCCCGCGTCGTCCGGCGGCCGCGCCGGCCCGGTCACCCGACCTCCCCGGTGGGCAGGGCCGCCCGCACCTGCCAGCGGCCGTCGTGCGGCCCCGCGGTGAACCGGCCGGCCAGCAGCGTGGCCCGCTCCCGCATACCGATCAGCCCGGCCCCGGCGCCCGGCAGCCCGGCCCCGCCCCGGCGCACCGGGTTCTCCACCGTCAACACCACCTCGGCCGGCCGGTACGCGATCGTCAGCTCCGCCTCACCCGTACCGTGCTTGAGCGCGTTCGTCAGCGACTCCTGCACGATCCGGTACGCGGCGAGGTCCACCCCCACCGGCAACGCGCCCGGCGTGCCATCGGTCCGGACCCGCACCGCGAGGCCGGCCGCCCGGGCCCGGTCGACCAGTCCGTCCGCCTCGGCCAGCCGCGCGGTGACCACCTCCGGCGTGGCCGGGTCGGCGTTGGTCCCGGGCTCGCGCAGCACCTCGATCATCTGACGCATCTCGGCGAGGCCCTGCACGCTGCTCTCCCGGATCACCCGCAACGCCGACTCCACCTGACCGCTGTCCAACCCGGGCACGGAGAGGACGGCGGTGGCGTGGATGGCCACCGCGCTGAGGTGGTTCGCGACCACGTCGTGCAGTTCCCGGGCCATCCTGGCCCGTTCGGCGCTGACCGCCTGCCGACGGTCCAACTCGACCAGCCGGGCGGTCTGCTCGGCCCGCGCCCGCTCGGCGGCAGCCTGGTCGCGGTACTGCCGCACACTGATGCCGGTCAGGACCGGCAGCAGCCCGGCGAGCACCACCAGCACCCCGAGCGCCGCCCCGCGCCACTGGCCGTACGCGAGCACGCCGACGACCACCCCGACCAGGCTCAGCGCCACCGTGATCCGCAGCAACCACCGCCACAGCCGGGGCGGGCCGTACACGCAGGCGTCGTAGAGCACCTGCGTGTAGACCAGGACCGTGCCCAGCGAACTGCCCAGCGCCGTGTCGACCACCAGCGCTCCGGTCCCCACGGCCAGGCTGGCGCGTGGAGCGACCCGCCGCAGGCCGACGGCGACGCAGACCGCCACCAGCGGCGGCAGAAACAACGCCGACGGCACGTTCCCGTCCGGACGGACCTGCGGTTGCCACCCCAGGGCGTGCAGCACCAGACCACCGGCCAGCGACGCACCGGCCAGCACGAGGTCGCGGCCGAGGGTGCCGGAGTCGAGCCACGGTGGCGCACGCATGCCCCGATCCCACCACAGTCGTCGCCCGCCGAACTCCCACCGGGGGAGGACCTCGACCGCACCGCCATGCGCCGAAAGGGGTACGCGGGCCCTTACCGACCGCCAGTACGGTCCTCGGCCGTGACGCGTTGGGCGAACGGCACGAAAAGAAGCTGTGAACTGCGTAACCGGCCCCCGCGCTCAGCGTCGTCTCCGAGGACCGGCCGGTCCGGACCCCGGGTACGCTGCGCGCGGCCCGTCAGTCCCGGCCAGTACGGTGACAGGGCACCTCGGGGAGAGCACCCGAGGGTGAGGCGAGCGTGAGGAGACCGGGGATGGCGCACGGGGAGGCCGAGCACGGCTGCGCCCAGGGCGAGCCCTGCCGGCCGGGGCACCACGACCCGCAGGCGGCTGGCAAGCACCGCCGGCCGGTCGGCGGCGCACCATCGCACCCGGTGGAGCCACTGCACGGGCGCGTCGATGACGAGCCGGTGCTGCCGCGTCAGCGCTCCGCCGAGCCCGCCGGGCTCGCCGAGCCCGACTCGGACGTTCCCGCTGGTTGCCTCAGCGAACTTCCCGGCTGGGCCGGGGCGCACCGGCACGGCGCGGTCCGACCGCGGCCGCGGGCCACCCGCCGGGAGCGCCCACCGCGCCGCTGGTGCTGAGCACCGCCGACGCACCCGCCGCCTGAGCGAGTGCATCGGGTCAGCGCGTGCGCCGGCGGATCAGCAGGGCGATCCCGGCGAGGCCGACCGTGATGGTCAGCATCACGCCGACGTTGAGCAGCAGCAGGTGTTGCAGGTCGCCGATCGCCTCGTCGAGGTCCTTCGCGGGGTCGAGAGTGTCCTCCGGGAGCACGCGCTCGCCGCCGCCCGCGCCGCCACTGACCGTGTCGAACTGCCGCTCCAACGGCACACCGGCGGTGCGCAGGGTCTCGGACATGCTGAGCCGACCCAGGAACCAGCCGGCGCTGGACTTGCGGCCGTCCGGCTGCTTCGCCGGCCGGTAGACGCGGGGGCCACCGACAGCCTTGGGATACAGGTCGTAGGTCTGCTTCGGCGTCTCGCCGGCGAGCACCACGACAGTGTATTTCGGACCGAGGTTGGCTGCCTTCGGACCGGTCGGCATGCCGGTGCGAGCGAGGAAGTTGACCTGGTCGATGACCGCGCCCACGAGGGCGGGCTCCTTGTCCGCGTGCAACCGCAGCGGCTCGGACAGCCCCGTGCCGGTGATGTCCACTCCGGCGGGTGCCGGCTTCGGCGCCGCCGAGGCCGAGCCGGCGGTGCCAAGCGACAGCAGTGCCACCGCCAGCGTGCCCGCCAACACGGCGACCAAACGCCTCATGTGTCGGACCATCCCGCCTCCTCGCCCCGTTCGATGGATGGCTTCGTCGTGACGTCTGGACCGATCTGCCGGTGCGGCATCGACCGGATGGTCGCGTCCACTCCTACAGACTCCGCAGAACGTCGATGAGTTGCAGCTTTCGGAACAGTAATTGGAACTATCTGCGATCTCTGCTCGACTAATGAGGAGCCGTTTGATCAGCGGGCGGATCGTACCCTTACGGAGGGGTTCATGGGGGGCAGGGTTACACGTACGGTGCGGGTCATGCCAGTGGTGCTCGGCGTGGCGTTCGGTGTGTCGTTTCTGGTGCCGGCGACTCCGGCCGCCGCCCACAACCAACTGACCGGCAGCAACCCGCGCGACGGCGCCCGCGTGGCGACGGCACCCGCCCGCGTCGAGCTGCGGTTCCTCGCCAAGCCGTCGCCGACTACGACGAAGATCACAATAACCGGACCGGACAATGTGGTCGCTGGCGGGACTCCCGCCTTCGACGGCAGTCGGGTGCGGGTGCCGTTCAAGCCGGCCGCCGCCGGGCTCTACATCGTCGGCTACCAGCTCGCGTCGTCCGACGGGCACCCGGTGAAGGGCGAGGTGCGGTTCACCCTCACCACCGGCACCGCGGCCGACCCGTCCGCCTCGCCGTCGGGCGCCGTTAGCACCAACCCGGCCGGCGCGCCCTCGGCTGACGCGTCGGCCGTCGGCGTACCCTCCGCCGGGCCCGCCTCGGCGACCCCCGGCAGCTCGACGGCCTCCACCGTGCCGGCGGCGTCGGAGCGGTCCGACTCCGGCGGCCGCTGGTGGATCTGGGCGCTCGGCGGCCTGTTGCTGCTCGCCGCACTCGGAGCCGGCCTCGTGTTCCGCCGCCGACGCGGAGCGCAGTGATCAGCGGAGCGCACTGATCAAACTGTTGTGCTTCGTCAGACCAGGCGCAGGCGGGCGGCGCGCATCCGGGTCAGGGTGCGCTCGCGACCGAGCACCTCCAGCGACTCGAACAGCGGCAGACCAACGGTGCGGCCGGTGACCGCGACCCGCACCGGCGCCTGCGTCTTGCCGAGCTTGAGGCCCCGCTCGGCGCCGACCGCCTCCAGCGTCGACTTCAACGACTCGGCGTCCCAGGACTCCAGCGCCTCGAACGCGGCGACGGCGTCGTCCAGCAGCTCGGCGGAACCGTCCTTCATCGTCTTGGTCCAGGCGGCCTCGTCGATCAGCGGCGAGGCCAGGAAGAGGAAGTCGACGTTCGGCACGATCTCGCTGAGCACCGCGATCCGCGTCTGGGCCAGCGGAGCCACGGCGGCGAACGCGTCGGCGTCGAACTCCTCCGGCTGCCACGGCGGCGGCGCGATGGTCCCGGTGCCGGTCAGCCACGGCTGGCAGGCGTCGATGAACTCGGCCACCGGCAGCGCGCGAATGTACTCGCCGTTGAAGGCGCGCAGCTTCTTCTCGTCGAAGAAAGCCGAGGACAGGTTGACCTCGTCCAGCCGGAACTCGTCCTCGATGACCGACCAGGGAACGATCTCCCGGTCGCCGGAGGGGGCCCAGCCGAGCAGCATGAGGTAGTTGCGCATCGCGCCGGCGAGGTAACCCTCGTCGCGGTACGCCTCCAGGGCGACCTTGTCCCTGCGCTTGGAGAGCTTCTGCCGCTTCTCGTTGACCACCACCGGCACGTGCGCCCAGATCGGCGGCTTGACCCCGAGGGCTTCCCAGAGCAGTTGCTGCTTGGGGGTGTTGGGCAGGTGCTCCTCGGCCCGGATCACGTGGGTGATCCCCATGGTCATGTCGTCGACGACGTTGGCCAGCAGGAAGACCGGCGAGCCGTCGCCCCGGGCGATGACGAAGTCCTCGATGAGCTTGTTCTCGAAGGTGGGCTCACCACGGATCAGGTCGACCACCACTGTCGCGCCCTCGTCGGGCGTACGGAACCGCAGGGCGTTCCCCGGGCCGGGGCCGAGGCCACGGTCGCGGTGGTAGCCGTCGTAGCCCTGGTACTGCGAGCCGGTGCGGGCCTGCACGTCCTCACGGGTGCAGTCGCAGTAGTAGGCGCGGCCCGACTCGTACAGGCGCGCGGCGGCGGCCCGGTGCTCGCCGGCGTTCGCCGACTGGAAGTACGGGCCCTCGTAGCTGCCCCGGGAGATGCCGATCCAGTCCAGCGCGGAGAGGATGCCCTCGGTCCACTCGGGCTTGTTGCGCGCCGCGTCGGTGTCCTCGATGCGCAGCACGAACACGCCGCCCTGCTGCTTGGCGTAGATCCAGTTCTGCAGCGCCGAGCGGGCACCGCCGACGTGGAACATACCGGTCGGGGAAGGGGCGAAGCGCACACGTACTGTCACGTCCCCCAGCCTACGGCGGTACGCGACTGCTTTCCGCCACCGCCCCCTGGCTCACGGCACCGAGCGGATCTTGACGACCAGCGCGCTGCCGAGCAGGGTGACCACGGCGGTGACCGCGTAGAGCGTGGGATAGCCGCCCAGGTACACCACGAGCGGGGCGGAGAGCGCCGGACCGAGCACCTGCGGCGCCGAGTTGGCGATGTTGATGACGCCAAGGTCCTTGGCGCGGTCGGTGGCCCGGGGCAGCACCTGGGTGATCAACGCGGCGTCCACCGAGAGGTAGACGCCGTAGCCGGCGCCGAGCAGCAGCGCGGCGACGATCGCCATCGGCCAGACCGGCGCGACAGCGAGCAGCAGCGCCGCCACCGCCATGATCAACCCGGAGACGATCACGTAGATCTTGCGGCGGCCGGAACGGTCGGACAGCCGGCCGGCGACCACAGCGGTCAGCATCATTCCGAGCGTGTAGAGCAGGATCAGCACCAGCAGCCCGCCCTCGGGGTCGGGGTGGCGCACCCCGTCGCTGAGGAAGTACAGCAGGTAGAGGGTGCCCAGGGCGTTGCCCAACTGGACCAGGAACCGGGTGATCCAGGCCCAGGCGAAATCCGGATGTCGGCGAGGGCTGATCCACATCGAGGCCAGCAGCGCCCGCGTCCGGATCGCCGGCCGATGGGTACGCGGCAGCGGTTCGTCGGGGGTGAGCAGCGCGAACGGCAGCGACAGCAGCAGGATGGCCACGGCGATGGCCAGGTAGCCGGCGGCGTTGCCGGTGACCACGGCGGTGACCAGCACCGCGCCGAGCACCAACCCGAGTGCCTGCGGGATGCCCACCCACCCGGAGACCCCGCCGCGCTGGCGCACCGGGACCCGGTCCGGGATGGCGGCGGTGAGGCTGGCCAGCATCGCGTTGAAGCAGACCTGCGCGGCGACCCAGCCGAGGGCGACGCCGAGGATGGTCCGTTGCTGGGCCAGCAGCACCAGGGCCGCCGCGCCGAGCACGGCCCCGCCCGCCGTCCAGACGTGCCGACGACCGAACTCGCGGCCGGCGATCCGCAGGCAGGTCCGGTCGGAGAACGCGCCCGCCAGGGGGTTGGCCAGCACCGCGGCCAGCGCACCGAGGCCGGTGACCACGGCCAGCATGTTCTCCTTGTCGCCGGGCGCGATCTGCTCGATCTGCTGTGGCAGCAGCACCTGGATGGGAGTGAAGAACGCCATCCACACGCCGAGGTTGGCCGCGAAGATCAGACCGATCCAGCCGCGCCGCACCGGCACCGTCGGCTCGGCGAGCGCCGCCGGCAGCGACGCCGGCGTCGGGTCGAGGGTGGTCACCGCGCCGACCCGGGCCGGCTGGCCGCGATCACGTCCCGCAACCAGGTGTACGACGACTTCGGCGTACGGGTCTGGGTGGCGTAGTCGACGTGCACCAGACCGAAGCGCTTGGTGAACCCCTCGGCCCACTCCCAGTTGTCCAGCAGCGACCAGACGAAGTACCCGCGGACGTCCACCCCGTCGTCGATGGCGGCTCGGACCGCCCGCAGGTGCCCGTCGAGGTACGCGATCCGCTCCGGGTCGGCCACCTGCCCGTCGGCGTCGGGTGCGTCGTCGTACGCGCAGCCGCTCTCGGTGATCTCGATGGGCGGCAGCCCGTCGCCGTAGGTGTCGCGCAGCCAGCAGAGCAGTTCGCGTAGCCCGTCGGGGGCCACCGGCCAGTCGAAGGCGGTACGCGGGTAGCCGTCCAGCGGCACGAGGTCGAACGGCAGGGGTGAACCCTCCTCGGCCGCCCGTACGCCGGTGGGGTTGTAGTAGTTCACCCCGAGCACGTCGATCGGCGTGGCGATCGTGTCGAGGTCGCCGGGGTGGATGACGCTCGGGTCGAAGCCGGGCAGCTCCGGGTAGCCACGGCCGAGCAGTGGGTCGGTGAAGAGCCGGTTGTGCAGCGCCTCGTACGCCGCCCCGGCGGCCCGGTCGGCGTCGCGGTCGCCGAGCACCCGCACCGGCGAGTAGTTGTTGGCGATCGCCACCGGGCTGGCGGTGTGGGTCCGCAGCGCGGCGACCGCGAGCCCGTGCCCGAGCAGTTGGTGGTGGGCGACCGGGAAGGCGTCGAACAGCAGCATCCGGCCGGGGGCGTGCACACCCATGCCGTAGCCGAGGCTCATGTGGATGAACGGCTCGTTGAGGGTGATCCAGAGCCGGATCCGGTCGCCGAGGCGGGCGGCGGTCTTCTCGGCGTACTCGGCGAACCGGGCGGCGGTGTCGCGGTGCAGCCAGCCGCCGGCGTCTTCGAGGGGTTGCGGCAGGTCCCAGTGGTAGAGGGTGGCCACCGGGTCGACGCCGGCGGCCAGCAACTCGTCCACCAGGCGGTCGTAGAAGTCCAGGCCGGCCGGGTTGGCCGGGCCGGCGCCGGTGGGCTGGATGCGGGGCCAGGCGATGGAGAACCGGTACGCGGAGACGCCCAGGCCGGCCAGCAGCGCCACGTCCTCGGTGTGCCGGTGGTAGTGGTCGCAGGCCACCTCCCCGCTGCTGCCGTCGCTGATCCGCCCGGGGGAGCGCGCAAAGGTGTCCCAGATGGACGGAGCCCGGCCGTCGGCAGTGGTGGCGCCCTCGATCTGGTGGGCCGATGTGGAGACGCCCCAGCGGAAGCCGGTGGGGAACTGGGGCATCGGTGCGGTTGACATGCGCCCTCCCGGTCAACGTGAAACGTGCTCGGGACTTTAGGGCGCTCTCGATGAATGCGCCATAGGCCGGCCTGGCGCAATGCGCAATGGTTGATCGGCGTGTCTTTTTCCGAACCCGTCCAGGTAAGTCCGATTTAGCGCATAGAGTGCCGATATCGTGGGATGTCCTCACCGGAGGAAAGACGGAAATGATCCTCGTGGAACGCAGTGCGCACGTGGCGGCGCCAATTGAAGTGGTCTGGGATGTCGTGCAGCGGGCCGAGCAGTTGCCGGCCTGGCTCGCCGGGGTCCGCGCGGCCGAAGTGCTCTCGGGAGAGGGCTTCGGGCGGCGACAACTGGTCCAGGCAGGGCGCGGCTCGGCGCATGAGGCCGAGGTGATCGCCTACCAGGAGCCGACGCTGATCGGCTGGCGGGAGCGGGCCAAGGGTGCCGGTGCTCGTGCGGAGGCGCGCACCGAAATCTACGTCCAGCTCACCGGAGACGAGGAGGAGGGCGGAACCATCGTGCGCCTCATCGTGGTCCGCTGGCCGGCCGGCCCGGTCAAGGCGGCCCTGCTGCGCCTCGGACTGCGTCGGGTCGGCGCCGACCTGGAGGACTCGCTGGCCCGGCTCACCGACCTGGCCGCCGTCGGCTGACGAGCGCCCATCCTCCCGGCGTCACCCGCGACGGCGGTGGTCCGGATCCCCGCCAGGGCCCCCGGACCACCGCCGCTCCGTACACCGAAAAGGGCCCGGCGCGGATGCGCCGGGCCCTCCTCAGTGGTGCTGGATCAGCTGTCGCCGCCGGTCTCGCCGACCGGGGCGGCGTTGACGTCGTCGATCGCGTACTTCTTGGCGGCCTCGGCCGGCACCGTGGTCGCCACCGCGCCGCTGCGGGCGAGCTGCCGCAGCGTGGCCACCACGATCGACTCCGCGTCGACGTGGAAGTGCCGGCGCAGCGCGTGCCGGGTGTCCGACATGCCGAAACCGTCGGTGCCGAGCGACGTGTAGTCGCCGGGTACCCAGCGGGCGATCAGATCCGGTACCGCGCGCATGAAGTCGCTGACCGCGATCTTCGGCCCGTCCGACTCGGCCAGCTTCTGCTGGATGTACGGAACCTTCGCCTCAGCACCCGGGTTGAGCAGGTTGTACTCCTCGGTCTCCACCGCGTCGCGGCGCAGCTCGGTCCAGGAGGTCACCGACCAGACGTCGGCACCCACCCCCCAGTCCTGGGCGAGGAGCTGCTGGGCCTTGAGCGCCCACTGCATCCCGGTGCCCGAGGCGAGCAGGTTGGCCTTCGGGCCGTCGACCTGCGGTGCCGGCGAGTAGCGGTAGATGCCCTTGAGCAGGCCCTCCACGTCCACGTCGGCCGGCTCGGCCGGCTGGAGAGTCGGCTCGTTGTAGACCGTCAGGTAGTAGAAGACGTTCTCCTGAGCGTCCCCGTACATCCGGTGCAGACCCTGCTCCAGGATGTGCGCGATCTCGTACGCGAACGCCGGGTCGTACGCCACCACGGCCGGGTTGGTAGCGGCGATCAGCAGCGAGTGCCCGTCCTCGTGCTGAAGGCCCTCACCGTTGAGCGTGGTCCGACCCGCGGTGGCGCCGAGCAGGAAGCCCCGGGCCATCTGGTCGGCCGCGGCCCACAGCCCGTCGGCGGTCCGCTGGAACCCGAACATCGAGTAGAAGATGTACATCGGGATCATCGGCTCGTCGTGCGTGGCGTACGCCGAGCCGGCTGCGGTGAACGAGGCCACCGAACCGGCCTCGTTGATCCCCTCGTGCAGGATCTGCCCGGTCGTCGACTCCTTGTACGACAGGAACAGCTCCCGGTCGACCGAGGTGTAGCGCTGGCCGTGCGGCGAGTAGATCTTCGCGGTCGGGAAGATCGAGTCGAGACCGAAGGTGCGGGCCTCGTCCGGGATGATCGGCACCCAACGCTTGCCGAACTCCTTGTCCTTCATCACGTCCTTGAGCAGACGGACGAAGGCCTGCGTGGTGGCCACCTTCTGCTTGCCGGAGCCGCGCTTGATGTCGGCGAACCGCTCCGGCCCGGGGATGGCCAGCCGCTTCGTGCTGGTCCGCCGGGACGGCAGGTACCCGCCGAGCTGCTCGCGCCGCTCCTTGAGGTACGCCAGTTCCTCGGACTTCTCGCCCGGGTGGAAGTACGGCGGCAGGTAGGGGTTGTCCTCCAGCGCCGAGTCCGGGATGTCCAGGTAGAGCCGGTCGCGGAAGGTCTTCAGGTCCTCCAGCGTCAGCTTCTTCATCTGGTGGGTCGCGTTGCGGCCCTCGAAGTGCGAGCCGAGGGTCCAGCCCTTGATCGTCTTCGCCAGGATGACGGTGGGCTGACCGGTGTGCTCGGTGGCCGCCTTGTAGGCCGCGTAGAGCTTGCGGTAGTCGTGCCCACCCCGCTTGAGGTTCCAGATCTCGTCGTCGCTGAGCGGCTCGACCATCTTGCGGGTCCGTGTGTCACGGCCGAAGAAGTGCTCCCGCACGTACGCGCCGGACTCCGCCTTGTAGGTCTGGTAGTCGCCGTCGGTCGTGGTGTTCATCAGGTTGACCAACGCGCCGTCGGTGTCCGCGGCGAGCAGCGGGTCCCACTCACGACCCCAGACGACCTTGATCACGTTCCAGCCGGCACCCCGGAAGAACGCCTCCAGCTCCTGCATGACCTTGCCGTTGCCCCGGACCGGGCCGTCCAGCCGCTGCAGGTTGCAGTTGATCACGAAGGTGAGGTTGTCCAGCTCCTCGCGGGCGGCGACGCCGATGGCGCCGAGCGTCTCCGGCTCGTCCATCTCGCCGTCGCCGAGGAACGCCCAGACGTGCTGCTGGGAGGTGTCCTTGATGCCGCGGTGCTGCAGGTACCGGTTGAACCGGGCCTGGTAGATCGCGTTCAGACCGCCGAGGCCCATCGAGACGGTGGGGAACTCCCAGAAGTCCGGCATCAGCCGAGGGTGCGGGTACGAGGGCAGCCCACCACCGGGGTGCGACAGCTCCTGGCGGAACCCGTCGAGCTGGTGCTCGCTGAGCCGCCCCTCCAGGAACGCCCGCGCGTACATGCCGGGGGAGGCGTGGCCCTGGTAGAAGATCTGGTCGCCACCGCCCGGGTGGTTCTTGCCCCGGAAGAAGTGGTTGAAGCCCACCTCGTAGAGCGACGCCGAGCTGGCGAAGGTGGAGATGTGCCCGCCGACGCCGATCTCCGGGCGCTGCGCCCGGTGCACCAGCATGGCGGCGTTCCACCGGACGTACGCCCGGATCCTCCGCTCGACGTGCTCGTCACCCGGGAACCAGGGCTCGCGCTCCGACGGGATGGTGTTGATGTAATCGGTGGTGGTCAGGGGCGGAACCCCGACCTGGCGCTCACGGGCCCGCTCCAGCAGGCGCAGCATGACGTAGCGGGCGCGTTTGGCGCCGCGTTCGTCGATGACACCGTCAAGCGACTCGACCCATTCGCTGGTCTCTTCAGGGTCGATGTCCGGAAGCTGGCTCGGTAGGCCGTCGCTGATCACCGGGCGCTTGCGTTCCGTAGCCACAGGCGTTCCCTCGGTTGTGTGTGGGATAGGTCTCTAGCGCCATCCTGCCCCCTGGTGGCACCCCTCGTCACGTCTAGGTCCCCCCGACGCGATGCTGAACACAGGTACTCGCCGGTAACTTAGCGCGACGGCCGGGTGAAAGCTGAGCGGTTTGACCGCCACTCCTACCGTTACCGCCATGAACGGACGCCGTGTCGCGGTCGCCGCGACCATGATCGTTGTCGGGGTGGTTGGCCTGGTCATCGGCGCCGTCGCCCTCGCCTCCGGCAACCTGCCGATGGTCGGACTGGTGGCCCTGGGCGCCCTGGTGGCAGTGCTCGGCGGGGGCCTGCTGCGCGACGCGATCCGCGCGGCCCGTCTGAGCGGCCGGGATGGCCGTCGCCGTCGTCCGGACGCGGACGGCGGCGGGTACGGGTTCTACCCGATGCCCGCCGGGGACGCGGGAAGCGGGCACGTCGGCCGCCAGCGGGACGGCGACCACGACAGCTCCGACAGCACGGAGCCGGCCGGCGGCAGCGGCGACTCCGGGGGAGGCTGGTCCGGCTGGGGCTGGTCCAGCGGTGACTCCGGTGGCGGCTGGTCCGGCGGTGACTCCGGTGGCGGCTGGTCCGGTGGCGGCGACTCTGGCGGCGGTGGCGGCAGCTCCTGACCGCACGCTGCGGCAGAATGCGACGTATGCGCAGCGACGTGATCACCGTCCAGACCGGGTCCCGGCCGACCGTCCGGGACATCACCGCGGAGGCCCAGCAGTTCGTCTCGGGCGAGGGCGACGGCCTGCTGCACGTCTTCGTGCCGCACGCCACCGCCGGCCTGGCGATCATCGAGACCGGTTCGGGCTCCGACGACGACCTGCTCAGCGCCGTGGACGACCTGCTCCCCACCGAGGACCGCTGGCGGCACCGACACGGCTCGCCCGGCCACGGCCGCGACCACGTGCTGCCGGCGTTCATCCCGCCGTACGCCACGCTGCCGGTGCTCGGTGGCCGGCTGGCGCTCGGCACCTGGCAGTCGATCTGCCTCGTCGACACCAACGGCGACAACCCGACCCGCCAGGTCCGCTTCTCCTTCCTCCCCGCCTGACCGCGCCTGCCCGGCTGTCGTCCCGGAACGCCGGCCCGCCTCAAGATCTGCACAACCTCCCCGGAACTGCTGTCTCAGCGCGTGGCGAGGCAACAAGTTCCCTGACGTTGCGCGGATCTTGAGGCGTCGGGCTGGTTACGGGCGGACGGTCTCCTGCTGGACGGTCTGCTGGCCGGGGTCCGCGGATGGCGCGGCAGTGCGGGCCGCTGACGGGACTGGGTTGTCCGCCGTCTGGTGCAGGCCGGGCACCCGGTCCTCGATCACGAACGAGGCCCGGGTGTACGCGGGCGCGCCCGGCCGGCTGACGTACGGCAGCACGTCGAAGTCGGCGGTGAGCTGTCCCGGGGTGATCGTGGTGCGCACGTACCCCCGCAGGTTGTTCTGGAAGCGCAGGTGCGGGTTGAACGCGAACCACGGGTGCGAGCCGGACGCCGAGTCCGCGCCGTCACCGGTCGAGGTGATCGAGGAGCAGACCAGTTCGGTGCCGACGCTGCGCGAGGTCGGGTCGGCGTAGTCCAGCTTGAGATCGCTGGCCCAGTGCGCGTGCACGTCTCCGGTCAGCACCACCGGGTTGCGTACCCCGGCGGCCAACCAACCCCGGGTGATGCGGTCCCGAGAGGCGACGTAGCCGTCCCAGGAGTCCATGCTGGTGACGGTGAGCGGGCCGGAGTTGTTGTCCCGTTGAGCGAAGAAGACCTGCTGGCCCAGGATGTCCCACTGGGCGTCAGAGCGGCGGAAGCCGTCCAGCAGCCACGCCTCCTGCTCGGCCCCGGTGATCGACCGGGCCGGGTCGGATGCCGCCGCGCAGTCCCGGTAGCCGTCGCCGCAGGCCTGGTCGTCGCGGTACTGCCGGGTGTCGAGCATGTGGAACGTGGCCAGCCGCCCCCAGCGCACCCGTCGGTAGAGCTGCATGTCGATGCCGCGGGGAATCGAGGTGCGCCGCAGCGGCATGTTCTCGTAGTACGCCTGGAACGCCGCCGCCCGCCGCGCGGGGAACTCCGGGTCCGGCGCCTCGGGCACCTCGTCGGCCCAGTTGTTCTCCACCTCGTGGTCGTCGAACACCACAGCCCACGGCGCCACCGCGTGCGCGGCCTGCAGGTCGGCGTCGGTCTTGTACTGAGCGTGCCGCTGCCGATAGTTGGCCAGCGTCCGGGTCTCCGGGCCCTCGTGGTCACGCGGGTTGCCACCGGGGACGTTGTACGTGTCCGGGGCGTACTCGTACTGGTAGTCGCCCAGGTGCAGGATGAGCTCCGGCTCGGTCTCGGCCAGCCGCCGGTAGGCGGTGAAGTAGCCGTGCTCGTACTGGGAACAGGAGGCGAAGCCCATTGCCAGGGCGGCTGGCATGGTCCACGGTGCCGGGGCGGTGCGGGTGCGTCCGGTCGGCGAGACGTGGCGCTCGGCCCGGAACCGGTAGAAGTACTCGCGTCCGGCCAGTAAACCGGCCAACTCCACGTGCACGCTGTGCGCCGAGCGGGTGCGGGCGACCGCGACCCCGCGGCGCACCACATGCCGGAACCGCTCGTCGGCGGCCAACTCCCAGTGCACCGGCACGTCGCGGTCCGGCATGCCGCCAAGGCCGTCCTCGGCCAGTGGCTGTGGGGCCAGGCGGGTCCACAACACGAACCCGTCGTGGTCGGGGTCGCCGGAGGCCACACCGAGGGTGAAGGGGTAGGCCAGCGGCCGGCCCGGTGCCGCGCCGGCCGTCGCCGGCAGCCCGGTGACCGCGCCCGCGGCGCCGATCGCGGCGCCGGACAGCAGGATGGTACGTCGGGACAGTGACACGAATCCTCCCCAGAGTCCGATCTTCGTGACTCCGGGAGCCTCGCGAGCCCCGATGGCCGACAGATGACACTGAGTGGCCCTGCTTGTCGCCAGCAGTCGAACACCGATGACCGCTGTCGATCGGTGCTGACCGCCGTCCGACGGGTGTGATCCGGCCGGGCCCTGACCGACGACGCCCGTCTCTGCGTACCATGTGGCCGTGACGCAGGAGGTGGTTCCCGCGGCAGGTGAACGGGTGGATCGGGACGGTCTCGCCGTCGATGTGGTGCGGCGGATGGCGCACGTCACGGCCGCGCTGCGACACCGGCAGGGTTCTGCGTTCGCCGAGTTGGGGCTCACCCCGGCGGCGGCCCGGGCGCTGCGGGAGTTGGACCCGGACCACCCGCTGCCGGCCCGGGATCTCGCCGGTCAGTTGGGTTGTGACCGGTCGAACGTGACGGTGCTGGTCGACAAGCTGGAGCACGCCGGGCTGGTCGAGCGCCGCACCGACCCGACGGACCGGCGGCAGAAGACGCTGGTGGTGACCGGGGAGGGCCGTGTCGTGCGGGCGCGGGTGATCGAGGTGATGTCCGACTCCCGACTCCTGTCCGGGCTGAGCGACGAGGAGCTGAGCACCCTTCGTGACCTGGTCTGGAAGGTGTCCGACGGCGGCTGTCCGGAGTCCTTCGGGCCGGAGTGAGCGCACCCCCGCCGGCCGTGTCCCACTGGGCGAGCAGGGCTTCCGTCGGTAATGCTGTCCGACGTGACCACCCCGCAAGATCTCGACGACCGGTTCCGGGAGACGCTGGCGGCGCTGCCTGCCGCCGAGCGGCGGCGTGACCCCGCCGACCCGGTCACCGATGACGCCCCGCTGACCGGCGCGCAGGTGCTGGACCTCTTCGACGCGCAGGTGACCAGCCGGCAGCTCGACCTGGCCGGCCGCTGGTTGCGCAGCTTCGGGGAGGGCTTCTACACCATCGGCTCGGCCGGGCACGAGGGCAACGCCGCTGTCGCCGCCGCGCTGCGTCCCACCGATCCGGCGCTGCTGCACTACCGCTCGGGCGCCTTCTACTGTCTGCGTGCCGCCCAGGTCGCGGCCGACCCGACGCTGGCCACCGACTCCGTGCCGTCCGCCGTCCGGGCACGGACCGCCGACCCCGATCAGGACGCCGACCGAGCGCGGTCCGCCGACAGTGAGTTGACCGTCGACGGCGCAGCGACACGTGACCCGGAGACGACCTCCGATCCGCAGCTGTCCGAATCGGAGCCGGCCGGGACCGAGCCGACCGCGGCGACCGGGGCCGCGAACGCGTTCGCGGCGTACGCCGACGCGGCCCGGGACGTGCTGCGCGGGATGGCCGCGTCCAGCCTTGAACCGATCGCGGGGGGCCGGCACAAGGTGTTCGGCCGGGCCGACCTGGCCATCGTGCCGACCACCTCCACCATCGCCTCGCACCTGCCCCGCGCGGTCGGAATGGGACTGGCCGTGGAGCGGCTGCGCCGGCTGGACAGCGCCGGACGGCGTACCGGGGCCGGGGTGCGGGTCGGCAGCGGCGCGGGCGCCACGCACGCCCCCTGGCCGCCGGACGCGATAGTGGTCTGCTCCTTCGGCGACGCCTCGGTCAACCACGCCAGCGCCACAGCCGCCTTCAACACCGCCGGGTGGTACGACCACGCCGGGCTGCGGATTCCGGTGCTCTTCGTCTGCGAGGACAACGGGCTGGGCATCAGCGTCCGCTCGCCGGAGGGCTGGGTCGAGGCGACCCTGCGTGCCAAGCCGGGCATCCGCTACTTCAGCGCGGACGGAGCCGACCCGGTGCGGGCGTACGAGGTGGCGGCGGAGGCCGCGGCCTGGGTACGCCGCAACCGGCGGCCGGCCGTGCTGCACCTGCGCACCGTACGGCTGATGGGGCACGCCGGGGCGGACGCGGAGTCGGCGTACCGGAGTCCGGCCGAGCTGGCCGAGGACCTGGACCGGGACCCGGTGGCCGCCACCGCGCGGCTGCTGGTCGACGCCGGGGTGGCGACCGGCGAGGAGCTGCTGGCCCGGTACGACGAGACCGGCTGGCAGGTACGCCGGCTGGCCGAGGAGGTGCTGGGCGAGCCGAAGCTGGCCTCCGCGGCCGACGTGGTGTCGGCGTTGGCCCCACGCCGTCCGGTGCGGGTGGCGCGGGCGGTGGCCGACGCCGCGGCGCGGGCCAGCGGGCCGGG
>NZ_PYAK01000049.1 GCF_003264365.1 Micromonospora noduli | reverse complement strand
GCGCCACCGCCGGCGGCCCAGGCGGGCTGCGCCGGGTCGTTGGGCTGCGCAGCGGCGGCGGCACCCCAGGCGGGGGCCGGCGGCTGCTCGGACTGGGTCGCCCATGCCGGCGCCGACGGGCTGGGCCGTGTCGGGGGCGGGGGTGCCCAGCCCAGGTCGGGGCCGGCGGCGTTCTGGCCGTTGTCCGGCTGCGCCGGGCGGTCGCCGTACGGCGCCGGTCCGCCGGCGCCCGGTGACACCTCGTCCGGCTCTTGGCCGGGTCGGTGCGGGCCCTCGGACGTCATGGGTGCGCCTCCTCCATCACATGTCGGCTCGCCGGTGCCGATCGGTCTCCTCGGCGTGGCTGCCGGCGTCACCGGCGTACCGCTGTGCCGGCTCCCCGCACGGTATCGGGTGGTGGCACGACACGTCCAAGGAGCACTGGTCGTCACTCACCGTGGCCGGTTGATGTCGAGCAGTTTTTGTCGGCTCGGCCTCTGCCGGGTCGGCGGGCGGCGACCGAAGCCCACCGTACCGGGCGCTGCGGCAGGGCGGAATCCCGGTGGTGGTGGTTGGGAAACGCCGATGGCCCACCCGGTGGGCCGGGTGGGCCATCGATCTGGAGGAGGTGAGGAATGTCGTGGAGCGTCAGCTCATGTGACGCTGGGCGATGACGAGGATCTCCTCGCGAACCGCCGGCGAGTTCGCCGAGCGCAGCGCGTGCTCGATGGCACGGGCGCGGCGGGTCGCGTCGCGGTGGTTGCGGATTCGCTCGATCATGCTCATTGGTGGGTCCCCCTAGCTATTCGGTTGTCAGCCCCTGATGCCTCTATTCAACAGCAGGAGCCGCCGAATTTCCATCGATTATTAGGTGAGCTGAGACACCTGCCTAACAATCAAAGGTCAACAGGCCATCTGGCCGATGGTTTCGTCGCCCAACGGACACGGCCGGTGTGCCGGGCGTTAACCCGTGGCACACCGGCCGTGGCTGGCGTTCGAAACGATCAGGTCCAGGCGAGCAGCGCCGCCTCCGGATCCGTGAGGAAGTCGCCGACGTCCCGCAGGAACTTCGAGCCCAGCTCACCGTCGATGATCCGGTGGTCGAAGCTCAGCCCCAGCGTGGTGACCTGGCGAACCTTGACCTTGCCCTTGTGCACCCAGGGCATCTCCCGCACCGCGCCGAAGGCCAGGATCGCGGACTCACCCGGCGGCAGGATCGGTGTGCCGGTGTCCACCCCGAACACGCCGACGTTGGTGATGGTCAGGGTGCCGCCGGACATGGCCGCCGGCGAGGTGCGGCCGGACTTCGCCGTCTGCACCAGGTCGGTCAGCGCGTCCGCCAACTCCCGCAGCGAGAGTCGGCCGGCGTCCTTGACGTTGGGCACGATCAGACCGCGCTCGGTGGCCGCCGCGATGCCGAGGTTGACGTACTCCTTGACCACGATCTCGTCGCCCGCCCAGGTCGAGTTGACCATCGGGTGCCGTTGTACCGCCAGCAGCACCGCCTTCGCCACCAGCAGCAGCGGCGAGACCCGTACGTCGCGCCACTCCCGTCGACCGCGCAGCCGGTCCAGGGCCTTCATCGCCCGGGTCACGTCGACGGTCAGGAACTCCGTCACGTGCGGGGCGGTGAACGCCGAGCGGGACATGTTCTCGGCGGTCAGCTTGCGGACGCCCTTGACCGGGATGCGCTGCTCCCGGTCCGCGCCGAAGCTGGGCGCGGTCGTCGCCGCGATCGGCTCGGCAACCACCACGCTCGCACCGCTCGCCGCCTGCTGCACGTCCTCCCGGGTGATCGAGCCAAGCGGCCCGGACCCGGTCAACGTGCCAAGGTCGACCCCGAGATCCTTGGCGAGCTTGCGCACCGGCGGCTTGGCCAGCACGCCGCCAGTGGCCGTCGCGGCCCGCCCGTTCTGAGCCGGCGCCGCTACCGGCGTGACCACCGGTGGTGGAGTCGGCGCGGTCGGTGCGGGAGCCGCCACGGCCTGTGCCGGGACCGCGCCCTTGCGGGGGCGACGCTTCGCGGCTGTCGTCCGTGGGCCGTAGCCGACCAGCACCGCCGTCCGCCCGCCAGGGGCCGCACCGCCGATCAGGCCGGGCTCGATCATGCCCTCGGCCGGTGCCACCTCCACCGCCGCCAGCGAGGCCGCCGACGGGGTGGGCAGGTCACCGCTGGGCGTGGCCGTGGTCGACGGCGCCTCCAGCGGCCCGGCACCCGGGTCGGTGTCGATCGCGATGATCGGCGTACCGACCTCGACCGTGGTGCCCTCCGGGTGGTGGATCGCCTGCACCTGCCCGGCCCACTTCGCCGGGATCTCCACTGCCGCCTTCGCCGTCTCCACCTCGACGATCGGCTGGTTCAGCTCGATGGTGTCGCCGACCTTGACCAGCCAGGCCAGGATCTCGCCCTCGGTCAGCCCCTCGCCCAGGTCGGGCAGGTTGAACGTCTTGATCCGGGACATGTCGCTCACCAGCCGAAGGTGCGGTCGACAGCGTCGAGCACCCGGTCGAGGTCGGGCAGGTACTCCTCCTCCACCCGGGCGGCCGGGTAGGGGGTGTCGAAGCCGGTCACCCGCAGCACTGGCGACTCCAGGGAGTAGAAGCACTCCTCGGTGATCCGGGCGGCCAACTCGGCGCCGAGGCCGATGTTGGACGGCGCCTCGTGCACCACGACCACACGGCCGGTGCGCTTCACCGACTCGTACGCCGCGGTCAGGTCCAGCGGCGAGAGCGAGCGCAGGTCGATGACCTCCAGCTCCCGGCCGTCCTCGGCGGCGGCGGTCGCCGCATCCAGACAGGTCCGCACCATCGGGCCGTAGGCCAGCACGGTGACGTCGGTGCCGGGCCGCACGACCCGGGCCGAGTGCAGGGGGTACGCGTCGGACAGCGGTGCATCCAGGTCGACCTGGCCCTTTTCCCAGTAGCGCCGCTTGGGCTCCAGGAAGACGATCGGGTCGTCCGAGGCGATGGCCTGCTGGATCATCACGTACGCGTCCTGCGGGTTGGAGCAGGTCACCACCTTCAGGCCGGCGGTGTGCGCGAAGTACGCCTCCGGCGACTCGGAGTGGTGCTCGACCGCGCCGATGCCGCCGCCGAACGGGATCCGGATCACCATGGGGATGCTGAGCCTGCCGCCCGAGCGGTAGTGCATCTTCGCCACCTGCGACACGATCTGGTCGTACGCGGGGTAGACGAAGCCGTCGAACTGGATCTCGCAGACCGGCCGGTAGCCACGGATGGCCAGACCGACCGCGGTGCCGATGATGCCGGACTCGGCCAACGGGGTGTCGATCACCCGCTGGTCGCCGAAGTCCTTCTGGAGACCATCGGTGATCCGGAAGACGCCGCCGAGCTTGCCGACGTCCTCGCCCATGATGACGACCTTGGGGTCGTTCTCCAGGGCGCGGCGCAGACCGGTGTTGAGGGCCTTGCCGATGGTGAGCGTCTCCGTGGCCATCAGTGGGCGCTCCCCTCGAACGACTCCATGTAGCGGCTGAACTTCGCGCGCTGCTCGTCGAGCAGCGGAGACCCGTTGGGGTAGACGTGGTCGAACATCGTCACCGGCTCCGGGTTGGGCATCTCGAGCACCCGCTCGCGCAGGTGCACCGACTCGCGGCGGGCCTGCTCGTCGACCTCGGCGAAGAAGTCCGCGTCGGCGATCTGCTGCTTCTCCAGGAAGGCCTTGACCCGGGCGATCGGGTCCTTGGCCTGCCACGCCTCGACCTCGCTGGCGATGCGGTAGCGGGTCGGGTCGTCGGAGGTGGTGTGCGCGCCCATCCGGTAGGTGTACGCCTCGATCAGGCTCGGGCCCTGCCCGAGGCGGGCGTTGTCCAGCGCGGTGCGGGTGACCGCGTACGTGGCGAGCACGTCGTTGCCGTCCACCCGTACGCCGGGGAAGCCGAAGCCGGCGGCCCGCTGGTAGAGCGGGACACGGGTCTGGCGCTCCAGCGGCTCGGAGATCGCGTACTGGTTGTTCTGGCAGAAGAAGACCAGCGGCGCGTTGAAGACGCTGGCCCAGACGAACGCCTCGTTCACGTCGCCCTGGCTGGTGGCGCCGTCGCCGAAGTAGGCGATCGCCGCCTCGCCGTCGTCGGTGCCGGTCTTGCCGTCGATGGTGATTCCCATCGCGTAGCCGGTCGCGTGCAGGGTCTGCGCGCCGATGACGATGGTGTACATGTTGAACTTGAACTCGTTCGGGTCCCAGCCGCCCTGGTCGACGCCGCGGAACAGGCCGAGCGGCATGATCGGGTCGATGCCCCGGCAGTAGAGGACGCCGTGCTCACGGTAGGTCGGGAAGGCCATGTCCTGGGTACGCAGCGCCCGCCCGGAGCCGACCTGGGCGGCCTCCTGGCCCAGCAGGCTGGCCCAGAGGCCCAGCTCGCCCTGACGCTGGAGAGCGGTCGCCTCGGCGTCCAGCTTCCGGACCAGCACCAGGTCGCGGTAGAGACCGCGGTATTCCTCGTCGGTGAAGTCGACGCGGTACTCGGTGCCGTCCGGCCCGGTGGCGCTGTCGATCCGCTCGCCTTCGGGGGTGAGTAGCTGCACCAGCGCGGGGTCGCCGGCCGCGCCCTTCCTGGAGCGGGATGCAGCCCGCCTGCTGCGGGTGGTGCCCCCGGGGTCGCCCTTTGCCATCGGTCTCTCCCTGTCGTGTCTGCGTCGGCACCGGGGGGTCACCCGGCCGCGCAACTCGTGCGCCTGCCCGGCTGCTGCCGGACCGGTTCCTGGCGGCCGCGCCTAGCCCCGGTGGGGGTTGCCGCACGGCGTGATCCGGGTTCTGGCCGAACCCGGATCGGGAGCGCCGGCGCTCAACCGCGCCTGCCGCGAGGGTGCGCGGAGGTCACGGCTGCGTTGCCGTCGTGCTCCATATTCGCAGAGCAGGTGAGCGCGCCCACAGTACGCCTGCCTCCGCAATCCCACCGCCCATGCTTTGACGCCGTTTGTCGCCATCATGCCGGCCCGCGTTTCCCATGCGTTGCGGCACGATTCGTCACCGTTCGGGCAGCACCGCGTGTCGACACGCGGTGGAGGTTGGCTGACCCACTGTGACTGCGCAAGGCTGATTCCCGCAGGATCGCGCCTATCGGGTTATTTGTCGGGTTTTTGCCCCGGCGGCGTCCATTCATGTCCTCCGACGGCCGACGACTAGGAGTGTGCGGTGTACGAGCCAGGTGACGGTCCCGGCACACCAGCGCTTGGTCGGCACCGGTCGGCTGGCGGCTATCGCCGGATGGTCGGTGTCCACCGGGCCGCCGGCGCCGGTGGCCCCTCCCGCGGTTACCTGCTCACTGTCGCGCTGCTGGCCGGCACGGCGTCGATGCCCATCCTCGCCGCGATCAGCGCGGGCTCGGCCACCCCGGGCAGCACCGCCCTACCGGACAGCAGCACCCCGTTCATGCCCACCCCGTCCGTCGGGCCGGTGGTGATCCCAATGCCGGTGACCAGCCAACCACCGCTTCCCCCGCTCGGCACACCCAGCGTCGGCCCGACCAGCGGCTGGCTGCCGGCCGCTCCGTCGCGTCCACGGGAAGGGCCCGCCGCCGCCGATCCCGGGCCCGTCCGGTGGACGACCGCCCCGCCGGTCGCACCTGGACCGACACGGAGCACCTCGCCACCGGTACCCCCGCCCGTCGCTCCGCCACCGCCGGTCGACCCCGACCCGACCGATCCGCCGGGCCCGGACCCGACCGACCCGGACCCGACCGATCCGCCGGACCCGGACCCGACCGACCCCGACCCGACCTACTCGCCGGGCCCGGACCCCACCGACCCGGACCCCACCGACCCGGCCGATCCCGATCCGACCCCGACCCTGACGGTGGACCCGACGCCCACACTGGACCCGACGCTGGGGCCGACACCCACGCCGACCGACGACGCGACCGCGACCGCCGTGCCGACCAGCACCCGGTCCGTCCCGGCCCCCACACCCACGCCGCCCGCGATACCGACCCGCCGACCCAGCCCGGCGATCCCGTCGCCGTCGGCCGTCGCCTCGAAGCCCCGCGTCAGCCCGGTGCCACTGGCCGGACCGACGTACCCGGCGGTGTCGCCGACGGTACGGTGACGATCAGGCGCGGCCCGTCCGGCGACGGCGGCGTCCGGCGGTAAGGCGCGTACCGGAGGGGGTGGCGTGGGCGGCGGTGCGGAACCCCGCCCGGTCACCACCAGGCCCGGCCCGGGGTTGCGGATCGCCCGGCTGGTCACCGAGGTGACCGCCCCGGCGGTGCTCGTGTCGCTGCTGATCATCACGGTGAGCTGGCACAGCGCCAGCCGCCCCGGTCAGGGCCTCGTCTGGGGTCTGCTCGCCACTCTCTTCGTCACCGGCATTCCGTTCGCCTACATCGTCGGCGGGGTACGCCGTGGCCGGCTCACCGACCACCACGTCGGCCGCCGGGAGCAGCGCCGGGCGCCGCTGCTGGTCGGCCTCGGTTCGGTCGCGGCGGGGCTCGCCCTGCTCGCCGTGCTCGGCGCGCCCCGCCCGGTGCTGGCACTGGCGGTGTCCGGCCTCGTCGGCCTCGTCGTCGCCGTGTCGGTCAGCCACTGGTGGAAGATGTCGATCCACTCGGCGGTGGCCGCCGGCACGCTGGTCATCCTGATGCTGACCTTCGGGACGCGGCTGGTCGTCGCCGTACCGCTGCTGGCGGTGGTCGGCTGGTCCCGGGTACGGCTGCGGGACCACACGGTGGCGCAGGTGCTGACCGGAGGTGCGCTCGGCGCCCTGATCGCCGCGGTGATCTTCGGCCTGCTGCGCTAGCCCGATCCAGGGTCCGCCGTGCTGACCCGCCCCGGGCGGGCGGCGCATAGCCGCCCACCCTCCGACGCCGTCAGGCGCCGTCGTCGGCGAGGCGGTGGCGGTTCGCCTCGATCCACGCGTCCAGCGCGGCCGGGTCGTCCGGGTCAACCCCGTCGGCCATCAGCTGCGCCACCGCGGCGGTGGCCGCGCTGCGCCGCTCACCGGTCGAGTAGAGGCGGGCGAACTCCGGCACCATCTCCTCGATCGCCTCGTCGGTGCGCGTCGCCGCCGCCTCGGGCAGCCCGCGCTGGCGCGACGCGTACCGCGCCCACGCCCGCAGCACCCGGGGGAGCATCGCCGCGTCGTCCATGTCCAGCACAGCCCGGCGGTGCACCCAGTCGAGCAGGAAGAGCCCGGACACCGCGGGACTCCAGCGCATCGGATCGGCATCCGGGAAGCTCGCCGAGTGGTCCAGCAGCAGGCTCAGGCAGAAGTGCAGGGAGGCCAACTCCGGGCCGTCGACGGCGTCCAGCCCGAAGCGGGCAGCCTCCGGCGCGGCAAGGAACCGCCGGACCAGGTCGGTGCGCTCGGCCGCGGAGAGCGGCTCGACCTCCGCCGGACCGGTCGGCTCGGCCGCGGTGGGCAGCATCGCCAACCGGGCCCCGACCAACGCTCGGTCGGTGGCGAGTGACCCCTCGCCGGGCAACTCGCCCAGGTCGTCGGTGACCGCCAGATGGCGAGCCACCTCGCCCCGGAACCGGGCTGGATCTTCGGTACGGAACCAGGTCAGCTCGTCGTCGGCGCACATCTGCCGGACCTGGTCCAGGATCCGTTCGGCCGGCCCGCCCACGAAGATGTCCTTGGTGATCCCAATGTTGTGGTCCACCAGGGCCACCAGCGCGTGCTCCGAGCCGCCCGACTCGTCGTCGTAGGCGAAGGTCGCGAGGTAGGAGGTCTGGTCGCCGTACACGTCTCCGTACGCCCAGGTGCCGGTGAGGTGCACCCGGCCGAGCTGGGCCGTCCAGGTGGGCGCCTGGCTGCCCGGGCGCACCCGATCGGTGCCCTCGGCAGTCGGGACGAGCGTGGCGAAGACCTGCCGGATGGTGGTCGCCGCTGCGACCCTGCGGCGGGCGGTGGCGGCGAGGAAGCCGGTGACGAACTCCCGTACGGCGGCGTCGCGGTCGGTCTCCGCGATCGCGTAGACACTGCCCAGCAGGGCGCTGCCGAGCATCTCGGCGTCGAGAGCGGACTCCAGCTTGGTCACGTCGCGTGCGGCGTGCAGCACCGCGTCGTAGGGGGTCTGAGGCGTGGCCATGCTCCGACCCTACGCCGCCTGAGGCGTACGCAGAGCGGTAGCGAGCCGCGCGGAGCGTCAGCGGCGTGCGGCGTCCCGCAGCGCGTCGCGTGCCTGCGCGTACGAGCCGAGCACGATCCGTACCGGTGTCAGCACGTACTCGTCGCCCACCTGCGCGACCCGCGCCGTCAGCCGCTGGTCGGCCCGGGCCCGGGCGCGCAGGGCGGCCCAGCGCACCACCGGCCGGGTCAACGCCGCCACCAGCAGCCCGGCCAGCAGGCCGCCGAGCAGCAGCACGGTCGGCAGCGGCACCTGGCCGACCATCGGGTTGTCCAGCGCGGGCAGGCCGAGCGCCCGCAGCGCGTAGCCGAGCACCAGCCAGCCCAGCCCGACCACGGCGGCGAGGGTGACCAACCACTGCACACCGCCGACGACCCGCCACCACAGCGGGCGACGGTCGAGGCCGAGGTCGGTGCCGGCGATCGTGCGATCCAGGGCGTCCGGTAGGTCGCCGAGGCGGGACCGGGCGGCGGAGGTCACCGCGCCGGGCCAGGCGGCGGGCAGGTCGGCGGCGGCCCGGTCGGCCACCGCGCGGATGGCGAGACCGAGCGCCGAGCGCTGGGCGGCCGTCGGGTCCGGTACCGAGGTGGCCGCCACCAGGCTCTCCGCCGGGTCGGCCTGGTCGCCGGTCGGGCCGGGCAGGTGCAGCCGACGCAGCGGGTCGGGCCGCAACCGCCGCCAGCCCCGCACCACGGGCCAGCCGGTGGCTGCGCCGGCCCGGTGCCGGTACGCCCGCTCCACGGCCTCGGTCACCGCCGGCACCCCGGCCGCCCCGGCCAGCGCCCGGTTCAGCCCGTTGACGGCGGTGTCGTCCGGCCCGCCCGCCGGCCGGGCCGAACCGACCAGCTCGTCCAGGCCGGCGACGACCGTGTCGACGTCACCCGCGAGCCGACGCAACGCGGCCTGCCGCTCGGCGACCGTGCGCTCCAGCGCGTTGCGCAGCCCGACCATCCCGGCCGGATCGATGGCGGTGGTGGCCAGCAGGGGCACCCCGGTCAGCCCGTCGGTGTCGAGCAGCCGACGCAGGTCGTCCAGGACCCGGGGCACCTCGGCCGGGGGCAGCCGGTCGGCCTGGTTGAGCACGACCACTGTGACCTCGCGGTGCCGGTGGAACTCGCGCAGGTAGCTGTCGTGGATGACCCGGTCGGCGTACTTCTGCGGGTCGACCACCCAGACCACCTGGTCGACCAGGCCCAGGAGTCGGTCCACCTCGAGCCGGTGCGATCGCTGCACCGAGTCGAAGTCGGGCAGGTCGAGCAGGATCAGCCCGTGCAGGGCCGTCTCGTCGTCCGCGTCCAGGGCGCTCTCCCGGACGAAGCGGTGTCGGGGCAGTACGCCGATCCAGTCGAGCAGATGGTTGGCGCCCTCCAGCGGCCCCCACACGCAGGCGTGGGTGACGCCGGTGGTCGGCCGGCGGACCCCGACCGGCGAGAGTTCCAGTTGGGCCAACGCGTTGAAGAGGCTGGACTTGCCGCTGCCCGTGGCACCGGCCAGGGCGACCACTGTGTGGTCCCGGGACAGCGCGAGCCGGGTGCCGGCCCGTTCGACCACTGTGTGCGCGGGCACCAGGTCGGCGTCCGGCAGCAGACCGTCCACGGCGGTCAGGAACCGGCGTACCGCGTCCAGGCGGGCGATCAGCGCGTCGGCGTCGACCCGCTGGTCCCCGCGGAACACCTCGCGTACCCGGCCGGCGATATTGCTCACCGGGAACCCTCCTCGTCGGCGGCGGACAGGCCGCTGCGGTGCCGGGCCAGCTCGACCCGGCCGGCGGCCCGGCGCAGCCCGTCCCCGGCGTCCTCGGCGGGGCGGGCGTCGGCGGTGCGGCTCAAAAAGCGGTCGGCCTCCGCGTCGAGCAGCGTCCGCACCCGGTCCAGCAGGTCGGTGCGGGCCTTGGCGGCGAGGGTACGCACCGCCTGGTCGCCGAAGATCGCCTGGAGGACGGCCTGCGCGGCGACAGTGGTACCGGCCCCGGTGGCCAGCTCCAGCCCGGTCGGGATGAACGCGGTGGAGGCGAAGACGGCGATCATCACGGCCAGCCCGGTGGCGTTCACCGCGTACGCGGCGGTGCGGGCCACGAACCGCTTGTCACCGCCCTCGACCCGGACCAGTTCCAGCACTCCGCGCTGCCAGTCGCGGACCATGCGCTCGGCGCGCTCGGGCAGGTCGTCGCTCGGGTGGGCGAGCGCCGGGTCGAGCAGCCCGGCGCCGGCCGGGTGTGCCTTCCACCCGGTGTACGCGGACTCGGCGGCCTCCGAGGCCACTCCGCGCAGCAGCGTCACCAGTTGGGACTCGATGGCGTTGCGCAGCTCGGCGGCGGGCGCCGGCCGACCGGTGACGGCGGCCACGACCCGGTCCCGGAGGCGGCCGATCCGTGCCTCCAGCGTGCGGAACAGCTCGCCGGTGCCGACGAACTCCTGCCAGCGGGCGAGCACCTCACCCCGGAGCAGCCGGCCGTCCTGGAGCCCCTGCTCGACGGTGCGCTCGGCACCCCGGTACGCGGCCCGGACCCGTTCGTCCAGCCCGTCGGCGGCGGCGAGCTGCTCGTCGGCGGCGTCGGCCAGATCCTCCACGGCGGGGTGGAGTGCCGCCAGCGCCCCGTCGAGGGTCTGGCGGACCACCGCCGCCCGCGCGTCCACGTCGGCGGCCAATCGGGCGAACCAGTCGGCCAGTGGGGCGGTGACTCCCTCGGGCAGCAGCCCCTGACCGTCGACCCAGGTCTCGGGCAACACGAACAGCGGCGCACGCCCGAGGTCCTGCTCGGCGAGCATCTCGGTCAGATGCGCGGCGATCTCGTCGGTGGCCTCGGCGGGCACCCGGTCCAGCACCATGGCGATCACCGCGCCGCGCGTCCGGGCACTGCGCAGCAGCTCCCAGGGCACCGCGTCGGCGTACCGGGCGGCGGTGGTGACGAAGAGCCACAGATCGGCGGCGGCCAGCAGCTGGGTGGCGAGCGCCCGGTTGGCGTCGACGACCGAGTCGATGTCGGGCGCGTCGAGGAAGGCCAGCCCGGCGGGCAGGGCCGGGGCGGTGACGAGGTGCAGGGCGCGCGGATCGTCGCTCGGCTCGGTGGTGCGGGTCAGCCCGGGCAGGAGGTCACCCTGCCGGAACCACGCCGCGTCGGAGGGGTTGCAGACCAGCACCGGTGAGCGGGTGGTCGGCCGGAGCACGCCGGCGGCGCTGACCCGGGCCTTGACCAGGCTGTTGACCAGGGTCGACTTACCCGCGCCGGTGGAGCCGCCGACCACCACGAGCAGTGGGGCGTCCAACCGGGCGAGCCGGGGCAGCAGGTAGTCGTCGAGTTGGTCGGTGAGTGCTGTGGCGCTGTGCCGGGCAGAGTTGGCGGAGGGCAGCGCGAGGGGATACCGGGTCGCGCCGATCGCCTCCCGGAGGCCCGACAGTGCGCCGGGGAGGCTGTCGTCCCCGGTGGTGGCGGGCGGCTCCTCCGCGGCGTCCGGCGGGTCGGTGCGGGCTGCGACGGCGGGCGCACCGGAACGGGTGGCGGGATCGCCGTGCGTCGTCACCGCTAAAGCGTGCCCGACCGATGCAAGGGAAGACAACCGGACGGTAATAACGGCTGGGTTGCGTCGGGTTGACTCAAGTCAACTTGACGATTGGCCAACGCGTGGCACTATTGAGTCAAGTTCACTCAACTTGTGGTGGGGCCCGCTGCGGGCGGTGCTCGCCAGCAGCCCACGGGCGATGCCCGTCACCTGCACAACCTTACGAAGCGAGGAAGCGAAGATGGCACGTGCGGTCGGTATCGACCTCGGCACGACGAACTCCTGCGTCAGCGTTCTCGAGGGCGGTGAGCCCACCGTCATCGCCAACGCTGAGGGGTCGCGGACGACTCCTTCGATCGTCGCGTTCGCCCGCAACGGCGAGGTGCTCGTCGGTGAGGTCGCCAAGCGCCAAGCGGTGACCAACCCGGACCGGACGATCCGGTCGGTCAAGCGCGAGGTCGGCACGAACTGGTCCGTCGACATCGACGGCAAGAAGTACACCCCGCAGGAGATCTCGGCCCGGACGCTGATGAAGCTCAAGCGGGACGCCGAGGCGTACCTGGGTGAGCAGATCACCGACGCGGTGATCACCGTTCCGGCCTACTTCAACGACAGCCAGCGCCAGGCCACCAAGGAGGCCGGTGAGATCGCCGGCTTCAACGTGCTGCGGATCGTCAACGAGCCGACCGCGGCCGCCCTGGCGTACGGGCTGGACAAGGGCTCCAAGGAGCAGACCGTCCTGGTCTTCGACCTCGGCGGCGGCACCTTCGACGTGTCGCTGCTGGAGCTGGCCGAGGGCGTCGTCGAGGTCAAGTCGACAAGCGGTGACAACCAGCTCGGTGGCGACGACTGGGACCAGCGGATCATCGACCACCTGGTCAAGACGTTCCGCGGTGAGCACGGCATCGACCTGGCTCAGGACAAGATGGCCCTCCAGCGGCTCCGCGAGGCAGCCGAGAAGGCCAAGATCGAGCTGTCCGCCGCCACCACCACCAACATCAACCTGCCGTACATCACCGCCGGCGCGGCCGGCCCGCTGCACCTCGACGTGACGCTCAGCCGCGCCGAGTTCCAGCGGATGACGCAGGACCTGCTGGACCGGTGCAAGGGCCCGTTCGAGCAGGCCGTGAAGGACGCCGGGATCAAGATCTCCGACGTCGAGCACGTCATCCTGGTCGGCGGCTCGACCCGGATGCCCGCCGTGACCGACCTGGTCAAGCAGCTCACCGGTCGCGACCCCAACAAGGGCGTCAACCCGGACGAGGTGGTCGCCGTCGGCGCCGCCCTCCAGGCCGGTGTGCTCAAGGGTGAGGTCAAGGACGTCCTGCTGCTCGACGTGACCCCGCTGAGCCTGGGCATCGAGACCAAGGGCGGCATCTTCACCAAGCTGATCGAGCGCAACACCACCATCCCGACCAAGCGTTCCGAGGTCTTCACCACGGCGGACGACAACCAGCCGTCGGTGCTGATCCAGGTGTTCCAGGGTGAGCGGGAGATCGCGGCGTACAACAAGAAGCTCGGCACCTTCGAGCTGACCGGCCTCCCGCCGGCGCCGCGCGGCGTGCCGCAGATCGAGGTCGCCTTCGACATCGACGCCAACGGCATCGTCAACGTGCACGCCAAGGACCTGGGCACCGGCAAGGAACAGAAGATGACGATCACCGGTGGCTCCTCGCTGCCGAAGGACGACATCGAGCGGATGCGCCGGGACGCCGAGGAGCACGCGGAGGAGGACAAGCGCCGCCGCGACGACGCCGAGACCCGCAACGTGGCCGAGGCGCTCCAGTGGCAGACCGAGAAGTTCCTCGCCGAGAGCGGCGACAAGCTGCCCGGTGAGAACCGCGAGCAGCTCAACGAGGCGCTCGGCGAGCTGCGTGGCGCCCTCGGCGGTCAGGACATCGAAAAGATCAAGTCGGCGCACGAGAAGCTGGCTCAGGTCTCCCAGCAGGCCGGTTCGCTGCTCTACTCGCAGCAGGCCGAGCAGGGTCAGCAGCCGGGTGGCGAGCCCGGCCCGGGTGCGACCGGCGCGACCGGTGCGACCGGCGCGCAGGCCGGCGGCGCCGACGACGTGGTCGACGCGGAAATCGTGGACGAGGACGGCAAGAAGTGACCGTCGGCCTCCGCCACGTTTCCACCGCGAAGGGGATGAGGTAGCCGCATGACGCAGAAGCCACGAGCCGCCGACCCGGGCGACACCGGGTCGACGCCGGGTGGCTCCGCGACCACGGAGCCGACCGGCGACGGGGAGCGGGTCGTCATCCGCAACAACCGCAAGCTCGTCGACACCGCCGAGCCGGAGGGGACCGCCGCCGACGCGGAGACCGGTGTGCCGGCCGAGGGTCTGGTCGAGGACGCCGAGGTCGTGGTCGACGAGATCGAGGTCGAGGTCAACTCCACCGACGGGCCGGAGCCGTCCGGTCCGCCGGTGGTGGACGCCCCGGCGCAGCCGGTGGACGGCGGCGGCACGGGCACCTCGCTCGGCGCCGAGCTGGAGGCGCTCCGGGCCGACCTCGACGAGCGGACCCGGGATCTGCAGCGGGTGTCGGCCGAGTACGCCAACTACCGCAAGCGGGTCGACCGCGACCGCAGCCTCGTACAGGAGCAGGCGACCGGCTCGGTGCTGGCCGCGCTGCTGCCGATCCTGGACGACCTGGACCGGGCCCGGGAACACGGCGACCTGGTCGGGCCGTTCGGCACGGTGGCGGAACAACTCACCACCGCGCTGGGCAAGTTCGGCCTGAACGCCTTCGGCGAGCAGGGCGACCCGTTCGACCCGACCCGGCACGAGGCGGTCGCGCACCAGACCTCGGCCGACGTCAGCGAGCCGACCTGCATACAGGTCATGCGACGCGGCTACCAGCTCGGTGAGCGGCTGCTGCGCCCCGCGCTGGTCGCGGTCGCGGATCCGGAATAGTGCCAGACAGTGACCGGGCCGTCCCGCCCACCGCTCAGCGGTGGGCGGGACGGCCGGGCCACCAGGGTCGGAAGGAGGTGGACCGGTGAGTTCGAAGGACTGGATCGAGAAGGACTTCTACGCCGTGCTCGGCGTGGACAAGGCCGCCTCCGCGGATGACATCAAGAAGGCGTACCGCAAGGTGGCCCGGGAGTCGCACCCGGACCACAACCCGGGCGACCCGAAGGCCGAGGAGCGGTTCAAGGCCGCGTCCGAGGCGTACAACGTGCTGTCGGACAGCGGCCGCCGTCGCGAGTACGACGAGATGCGTTCGCTGTTCGGCTCGGGCGCGTTCCGGCGCAACGCCCGGGGTGGGGGTCAGCCGGGCGGCATGCCGTTCGACGTCTCCGACATGTTCGGCGGCGGAGGCGGTGGCGGCGATCGTCGCTTCGGCGG
The DNA here is from genome assembly GCF_003264365.1 of Micromonospora noduli. Taxonomy (GTDB): domain Bacteria; phylum Actinomycetota; class Actinomycetes; order Mycobacteriales; family Micromonosporaceae; genus Micromonospora; species Micromonospora noduli. Next base: position 30,391 of record NZ_PYAK01000049.1, on the reverse strand, counting down.
CGCCGGCTTCCAGGACCTCTTCAGCTCGATCTTCAGTGGCGGTCAGGCCGGTGGGCAGGCCGCACCACACGGTCCGGCCCGTGGTCGGGACGTGGAGACCGAGGTGGCGCTGGACTTCGGCGACGCGGTGCGTGGAGTGACGCTGCCCCTGACGCTGCGCGCGCCGGGAGTCTGTGACACCTGCCACGGCAACGGGGCCAAGCCCGGCACCCAGCCGCGTACCTGCCCGGTCTGTCATGGTGCCGGCGTCACGACCCGCAACCAGGGGTCGTTCAGCTTCTCCGAGCCGTGCCGCAACTGCCAGGGCGTCGGCACCGTGGTCGAGGAGAAGTGCCCGGAGTGCCACGGCAGCGGCGGTGTCACCAAGACCCGCACCATGAACGTGCGCTTCCCAGCCGGTGTGGCCGACGGTCAACGCATCCGGCTGGCCGGGCGTGGCGAGCCGGGCGAGCGCGGTGGCCCAGCCGGCGACCTCTTCGTGCACGTCAAGGTTCGGCCGGACGAGCTGTTCGGGCGTACTGGAGACGACCTGACGCTGACCGTGCCGGTCACCTTCGCGGAGGCTGTGCTCGGCACGGACCTGCGGGTGCCCACGCTCGACGGCGCGGTGACCCTGCGGGTGCCGCCGGGGACGCCGAGCGGGCGGGTGCTGCGGGCCCGGGGCAAGGGTGTGGTCCGCCGCGACGGGCAGGCCGGTGACCTGCTGGTCACGCTGGACGTGGTGGTGCCGGCCCGGTTGTCGGACGAGGCGCGCACGGCGCTGGAGTCGTTCGCCGAGCAGACCCCGCCGGCGGCCCGGGAACATCTCGACGCACGGGTGCGTCGAGTCAGTTAGTCCGGTGGAATGGACGCGGAGGTGAGCGGGATGTCGGGCGAGTTCCTCGGTTCGGGCGACCCTGCCTACGAGGCCAAGGTGCTGATGATCTCGGTAGCGGCACGGATGGCGGGGATGCACCCGCAGACCCTGCGCCAGTACGACCGACTGGGGCTGGTGCAGCCCGGCCGGGCCGCTGGTGGCGGGCGTCGCTACAGCGTCCGGGACGTGGTGCTGCTGCGCGAGGTGCAGCGGCTCAGCCAGGACGACGGGATCAACCTGGCCGGCGTCAAGCGGATCATCGGGCTGGAGCGGCTGCTGGAGCAGGCGCAGCAGCGGGTGGCCCGGCTGGAGGCGGAGCTGGACGCCGCGTACCGCCGGGTGGCGGAGCTGGAGTCGCTGGCCCGCTTCCCAGGCCGGGATCTGGTGCCGACCAACCGCACGTCCACCGCCCTGGTGGTGTGGCGCCCCCGCCGGACGCCCGATCGCTGACCTGCCGCTCACCCGGATCCGTCTTCTCGGCCCGGACCGTGCCGGATTCCCGGCGCGGTCCGGGCCGCTTCGGTTAGCCTGTCGACAAGGGTCCAATCGGCTCAATTCGGACCTACCGGCATGGCGATGGGGGAGCGATGGCGGAACCGGCGAAGAAGGTGGCCCAGCAGACCGAGGACCGGTTGGAGAACCTGGCCGAGACCGTCCGCAAGAAGTTCGACAAGGTGACCGACGGGACCTACCGGGACCGGATCATCGCGGGCCGGTTCGCCGAAGACGGCGACCATACCGGCGAACGGGGCCGAGCCGAGACGGAACGCAAGCAGGACTGACCGGTGACCGACGTGCGGGCCGGGACCCACGGGGGGTCCCGGCCCGTTCGCCGTCGGAAGTGCGGGCGTGAATCGTTTGCGACATCAGCTCCAAAGGGCCGCACACAGCAACAACACCCCGCCGCCGCGGGCAAGGAAGCCGGCCACCCTGAGCCGTCTCAGCCGAGGCGGCGGTTTTCGCGGACCAGGCCGCCCTCGCACCAGTCCCGGTAGACGAAGAGCTCCGGTCGGGCCAACAGCACCCGGCCGTTGTGCGCCCAGACCCTCATCAGCTCGTCGCCGTCACGCTCGGCCTGTTCGACGAGCTTGCGGAAGCGCCGCTTGGGGTGGGCGCGGAAGTTGGTCCGGATGCCGTCGGCCGCGTAGATGTAGAGGCAGTGCAGCGCGAAACGTCGGGCCGGGCAGGTTGGATCCATCGCTAAGTCGAAGAGTGTCAACACCAGCCGGTCGCCGGAGACCAGCAGGTCCCAGTCGGGTGGCATCGAGGCCAACGGCACCGAATCGGGCTTGTACGCCCAAGCTCGCAACTCCGCCGGAGTCGGATCGACGGGGTTGGCGAAGCCGTGGAACGTCGACTCCTGCACGCTCACCGGCCAACCTTCCGCTCTCGCCCGCGTCTGGCAACGCTGCCTGCGGATCGTGGCTGCTGGGGCGAAACGGTAACCCGCCGCCGGGTGCTGCGGTAGTCCCCGTCGGGAGCAATTCCGCAACCGTTGGCATGGGCGGTTCCACCGCATCGACGGGGCAGCCGATGATGCCCCTATGACGATCCATGTTCGACGGTTCCGGCGGGGCGCCGAGGCCCAGTTCGTCTCGGGACTGGAGTGGCTTTTCGCCCCTCCCGGCAGCCGTCCCGAAGATTGGGACCGCGACCGCGCCGTCGAGCGGACCGCCCAATTGCTCGCCCACGAGGACGTCGCACTCTTCGCCGCGCGATCCGATAAAGATCAGTTGGTCGGTGTGGCCAGCGTCTACGTGGACATCCTCTCGGTGCGCTTCGGCCGTCGGGCTTCGATCGAGGATCTCGCCGTGCACCCCGAGTGGCGCTCCCGGGGTGTCGGCTCCAGCCTCCTGGCAGCGGTCAGGGCGTGGGCGCGCGAGCAGGGTGCCGACTACGTCTTCCTGGAGTCCGGCCTCGCCCGGGCCGAGGCGCACCGCTTCTACCTCCGCGAGGGTGCGACCCACGCCGCCGCGGCATTCAGGTGGAGCTCAGTGCGGTGAGTCGACGACCGGGATCGGCTCCCGCCGTTGGGCCGCCGCGCGGTTGCGCAGCCACCGCTTGAACCACGGGAAATCGGGCAGCCGAGCCAGGATCGGCCCGGTCACCACGGTGATCAGGACGTACGTCGCGGCCAGCGCTGCCAACCGCGGCTCGACGCTCCCGGCAGCCACCGCGAGACCGGCGATGACGATGGAGAACTCACCTCGGGGTACGAGTGCCAGGCCGGCACGCCAACGACCGGGTTCCGCGATGCCGACCCGGCGGGCGGCAAGGTAGCCGGTGAGCGTCTTCGTCGCCATGGTGACCACGGCCAACCCGAGCGCCGGCAGCAGCACCGGCGGGATGTCCCGTGGATCGGTGACCAGGCCGAAGAAGACGAAGAACACCGCCGCGAACAGGTCCCGCAGCGGCGAGAGCAACTCGGTCGCGTGGTGAGCCACCGGGCCGGAGAGCGCGATGCCGACCAGGAACGCGCCGACCGCCGCCGACACCTGGAGCTTCGCCGCGAGCCCGGCGATCAGCAGAGTCAGACCGAGTACGCCGAGCAGCAGCGCCTCCGGGTCCTTCGCCGACAGGGCGGAGGAGATGAGGTGGCCGTACCGGATGGCGACGACCAGCACGAGCAGCACAGTGCCCACCGCGACGGCGAGTGCGATGCCGCCACCGAGCAGGCCGGTGCCGGCCAGCACGGCAGTGACCAGCGGCAGGTAGAGCGCCATCGCCAGGTCCTCGATCACGAGGACCGACAGGATCACCGGGGTTTCCCGGTTACCGAGTCGTCCCAGGTCGGCGAGGACCTTGGCGATCACGCCGGAGGAGGAGACCCAGGTGATGCCGCCGAGCACCAGGGCGGCGACCCAGTCCCAGCCGAGCAGCAGGGCGAAGGCCGCGCCGGGCAGCGCGTTGAACACGCCGTCGATCAGCCCGGCCGGGGCCGCCGACCGGAGGTTGCCGACCAGTTCGTTGGCCGAGTACTCCAGGCCGAGCATCACCAGCAGCAGGATGACGCCGATCTCGGCGCCCACCGCGAAGAACTCCTCGCTGGCGGCGAGCGGAAGTAGCCCACCGTGCCCGAAGGCCAGCCCGGCGAGCAGGTAGAGGGGGATGGGTGACAGGCCTACCCGGCGGCTCAGCCGACCGAGGACGCCAAGCAGCAACAGCAGCGCGCCGACTTCGACGAGCAGAGTGGTGGAATCGTGCATCCGCCTCAGCCGTCCGGGTCACTGTCGGCGAGGATGGCGGACACGCCGTCGAGACCTCTACGGGTCCCGACAACGACCACCACATCGCCGGCCGCGAAGCGGAAGGAGGGGAGTGGCGAGACGATCACTTCGCCTTCACGCAGTACAGCCACGATGGAGGCGCTGGTGCGGGTACGCGCCTTGGTGTCCCCGAGCTTCCGGTTGACGTACGGGGACCCGGCCGTGATGGCGATCTGCTCGGTGAGCAGACCGGCGGCCTGCTCGCGGAGCCCGGAGAGCTGGCCGAGCATCAGCGACGCGCCGAGGATGTCGGCCAGAGCCTCGGCCTCGTCATCGGTCAGCGGAATGTCCGACTGGCAGGCGTCGGGGTCATCGGGATCGTAGAGAACGAGATCACGGCGGCCATTGCGGTGGGAAACGACGCCCAGGCGACGTCCGGACTCCGTCACCAGATCGTGACGTACCCCGATCCCGGGTAAGGCGGTCTGCTCGACACGTACTCGCACCCTCCAAGGCTACCGCTTCGTGAACAGAGCGCAGATCTTGGAGGAACAGCCCTCCCCTGGCCTGCCCGGTCCGGATACCGCGACTTTCTGAAAGCCGAGTGGATCAAGCGGCTGGCGCCCGCCCCGGTCGAGCGGAGCGGGCACCGATCAATTTCGGGTCAGCGGAGGCTGGCGAAGAACTCGCGGATGTCGGCGACCAGCACCTCGGTGGCCTGGTGGGCCGCGTAGTGGCCGCCGACGTCGCCCCGGCCGTCGACATCGGTCTCGTACGCCGTCCACCGGACGATGTTCGCGTGGTCCCGATCGGCGAAGCGGCGGATGGACTGGAAGTCGCCGGGGAACATGGCCAGCGCGGTCGGGGCGGTGGTCGGATCGGTCGGCGGCTCGCCGGCGTGTGCGTCCTCCCAGTAGAGCCGGATCGCCGAGGCGGCCGTGCCGGTGAACCAGTAGAGCGCCACGTTGGCCAGGATGAAGTCGGCGTCCAGGCTCTCGTCGAAGAGTTGGGCGTTCCAGGCGAGCAGCCCCACCGGCGAGTCGGCCAGCGCGAACGCCAGGGTCTGCGGCTGCTGACTGTGCACCTGGTTGAAGGAGAACTTGTTCTCGTAGAACCACTGGAGGTGCCCGAGCGCCGCCTGGTCGGCCTCGGAGAGGCCGGCGAACTCGGCCGGGTCGCCCGAGGGGAACGAGAAGAGTTGGGTGACGTGAACGCCGAGCACCCGCTCCGGATCGACCCGGCCCAGCTCCGGCGCGATCATCGAGCCGGCGTCGTTGCCGACCGCGCCGTAGCTGTCGTACCCCAGTCGGTCCATCAGCTCGGCCCAGGCGCGGGCGATGCGGTACCGGTTCCAGCCGGCGCTGCGGGTCGGGCCGGAGAAGCCGAAGCCCGGCAGTGACGGGACGACCACGTGGAAGGCCGGCGCGTCCGGGTCGGTCGGCTCGGTGAGCGGGGCGATCACATCGAGGTACTCCAGCACCGAACCGGGCCAGCCGTGGGTGAGCACCAGCGCCGTGGCGTCCGGCCGGGACGACCGGACATGCAGGAAGTGGATCTGCTCGCCGTCGATCTCGGTAACGAACTGCGGGTGAGCGTTCAGGCGGGCCTCGACGGCACGCCAGTCGAACCCGCCTCGCCACCGGTCGACGAGGTCGCGCACCCGGTCGTTGCTCATCCCGTACGAGTCGCCGGCGCCGGGCAGGTCGGCGGGCCAGAGGGTGCGGTCCAGCCGGGCGGCCAGGTCGTCGAGGGCGGTCTGCGGGATCTCGGCGCGGAACGGGCGGATCGCGATGTCGCTCATGCTGGAACTCCTTCGGAACGGAATGTTTCGTTCTGCAATCACCATAGCAGAGCGGAACAATCCGTTCCACTGTTAGGCTGGGCGCATGTCAACGACTTCCGGCAAGACGCTGGGCGGTCGCCGCGCCCAGGCCGCCCGCAACGACGAGGTCATCCTCGAAGCCGCCCGCGCCGTCTTCCTCGACGACCCGAAGGCCCCGATCGCCGCCGTCGCGGAGCGCGCGGGCGTCGGCATCAGCGCCCTCTATCGGCGCTACGCGGGCAAGGAGGACCTGCTGCGTCAGCTCTGCCACGACGGGCTGCGCCGCTACGTCGCGGAGGCCGAGACCGCCCTCGACGAGCCGGACGACTGGGCCGCGTTCACCGGCTTCCTGGCCCGGGTGGTCGACGCCGACGTGCACTCGCTCACCGTCCACCTGGCCGGCACCTTCACCCCGACCGAGGAGATGGGCAGGGACGCGATGCGCGCCGGCGAGTTGGCCACAGCCCTGGTCGACCGGGCCCACGCCAGCGGGCGGCTGCGCCCCGACGCCGTCGTACACGATCTGGGGTTGTTGTTGGAGGCGTGCGCCGCGGTCCGCGTACCCGATCCGGAGCGGACCCGCCAACTGCGCCGCCGGCAGCTCGCGGTCCTGCTGGCCGGCCTGTCGTCGGTGCCGGACGCGGACCCGCTGCCCGGCCCGCCCCCGGCGGCCGGCGAGTTCGACTGGCGGTGGCGGCGCCGGGAGTGATGGGCGTCACGCGCTAAGGTTGAGCGGAATACGCTCAACTCTGGTTGTGTCCAACCCAATGGACAACGCCGATCCGGGGGAGCCCATGAACACCGAAAGACTCACCACCAAGAGCCGCGAAACCATCACGGGCGCTGTCGCGCTGGCCAACCAGCGTGGCCACGCCACAGTGGAGCCCTGGCACCTGCTCCTGTCACTCCTGGACACCGACGGCTCGACCGCCACCGGTCTGCTGCGCGCCGTCGGGGCCGACCCGGCCGAGCTGCGCCAGGCCGCCCAGCGCGCTGTCGACAACCTGCCGGCGGCGCGCGGCTCCAGCATCGCCGAGCCGACGTTGGCTCGGGAGTTCGTCAACGCCATCGGCGCCGCCGAGCAGATCGCCCGGCCGCTGGGCGACGAGTACACCTCCACCGAGCACCTGCTCGCCGGCCTGGCCCGGGTGGGCGGAGCGGTGTCCGGCGCTCTGAAGACCGCCGGTGCCACCGAGGAGGCCCTGGTCGCCGCCTTCCCGACCGTCCGCGGTGGGGACCGTCGGGTCACCACAGCCGACCCCGAGCAGACCTACCAGGCCCTGACCAAGTACGGCGTCGACCTCACCGCCAGCGCCCGGGACGGCAAGATCGACCCGGTCATCGGCCGGGACTCCGAGATCCGTCGGGTCATCCAGGTGCTCTCCCGGCGTACCAAGAACAACCCGGTGTTGATCGGTGAGCCCGGCGTCGGCAAGACCGCAATCGTTGAGGGCCTGGCCCAGCGGATCGTCACGGGCGACGTGCCCGAGTCCCTGCGCGACAAGAAGCTGATCTCGCTGGACCTCGGCGCGATGGTCGCCGGCGCGCAGTACCGGGGTCAGTTCGAGGAGCGGCTGAAGTCCGTCCTGGAGGAAATCAAGAACTCCAACGGGCAGGTCATCACCTTCCTCGACGAGCTGCACACCGTCGTCGGCGCCGGCAAGGGCGAGGGCTCGATGGATGCCGGCAACATGCTCAAGCCGATGCTGGCCCGTGGTGAGCTGCGGATGGTGGGCGCCACCACGCTGGACGAGTACCGCGAGCACATCGAGAAGGACCCGGCGCTGGAGCGCCGTTTCCAGCCGGTGCTGGTCGGTGAGCCGACCATCGAGGACACCATCGGCATCCTGCGCGGGCTCAAGGAGCGCTACGAGGTGCACCACGGCGTACGGATCACCGACGCCGCGCTGGTGGCCGCCGCGACGCTGTCCGACCGTTACATCACCGACCGGTTCCTGCCGGACAAGGCGATCGACCTGGTCGACGAGTCCGCGTCCCGGCTCCGAATGGAGATCGACTCGCGTCCGGTCGAGGTGGACGAGATCGAGCGGGCGGTCCGCCGGTTGGAGATCGAGGAGATGGCCCTGGCCAAGGAGCCGGACGCCGCCTCGGCCGAGCGGTTGGAGCGGCTCCGCAAGGAGTTGGCCGACAAGCGCGAGCAGCTCACAGTGCTCTCCGAGCGCTGGCAGACGGAGAAGAGCCACATCACCAAGCTCTCCACCGCCAAGGAGGAGTTGGAACGCCTCGGCGGTGAGGCCGAGCGGGCCGAGCGGGACGGCGAGCTGGAACGCGCCGCCGAGCTGCGCTACGGCCGGATCCCCGCCCTGAAGGTCGAGCTGAAGCAGGCCGCAGAGGAGCTGGCCCAGCTCCAGGCCGACGGCGCGATGCTCAAGGAGGAGGTCGGCGCGGACGACATCGCCGCGGTGGTCGCCTCCTGGACCGGCATCCCCGCCGGCCGCCTGCTGGAGGGTGAGACGGCCAAGCTGCTGCGGATGGAGGAGTCGCTGGGCGGCCGGGTGGTCGGCCAGACCGAGGCGGTCGGCGCGGTCTCCGACGCGGTACGCCGTGCCCGGGCCGGTATCGCCGACCCGGATCGCCCGACCGGCAGCTTCCTCTTCCTCGGCCCCACCGGTGTCGGCAAGACCGAGCTGGCCAAGGCGCTCGCCGAGTTCCTCTTCGACGACGAGCGGGCCATGGTCCGCATCGACATGAGCGAGTACGGCGAGAAGCACTCGGTCGCTCGCCTGGTCGGTGCCCCGCCCGGCTACGTCGGTTACAACGAGGGTGGTCAGCTCACCGAGGCGGTGCGCCGACGGCCGTACTCGGTGGTGCTGCTGGACGAGGTGGAGAAGGCCCACCCGGACGTCTTCGACGTGCTGCTCCAGGTGCTCGACGACGGCCGGCTCACCGACGGCCAGGGCCGCACTGTGGACTTCCGCAACGCGATCCTGATCCTCACGTCCAACCTCGGGTCGTCGGTGATCAGCGACCTGACGCTCGCCGACGAGCAGCGCCGGGAGGGCGTGCTGGCAGTGGTCCGGTCGCACTTCAAGCCGGAGTTCCTCAACCGGCTGGACGACATAGTGGTCTTCGCCTCGCTGCGCGGGGACGACCTGCGCTCCATCGTCGACATCCAGTTGAACCGGATGCGAAACCGTCTTGCGGACCGCCGATTGGCACTGGACGTCACCGAGTCCGCCGGTCAGTGGCTGGCCGAGCACGGCTACGACCCGATCTACGGCGCCCGCCCGCTCCGCCGGCTGGTCCAGACCGCAATCGGAGATCAACTGGCGAAGGCCCTCCTGTCCGGCCAGATCCGCGACGGCGAAACGGTGAAGGTGGACCGCGCCACCGATACCAACACCCTCTCCGTCACCGCCGCCTGATCCGTCGCACCCGGGCCGATCCCGCCTCGCAGGCGGGGTCGGCCCGACCCGTTCTGCGCCCCACCGGCGCCCCGCCGGGACGCTCCGTAGCTGCCGTATCACCAGACAATGATGTGTTTCTCCAGGTGCGCGGGGTTGTTACCGTTCCGGCCGACGCACTTGGGGAGGTGGTCGGCATGAACGGTCCCGTGGCTTACCTGGTGACGACGCTGGGGTGTCTGATCGGAGTCGCCGGGGTCGTGGTGGCGGTGGTGGCGGTGCGCAAGGGCCGCAAGGCCGCCCGACCGGCGGCACCCGTGGACCCGTTCAGGGACACCGACAGTGACGCGCTCCGCGGCGACCCGCGCAGGCTCAAGCCCGGCGACATCGTCGAGATCCGCCGGGTGTCGTACGCGGTCCGGGGCTCGGTGCATCTGAATGAGGGCGGCTGGAGCTGGGCCGAGCACCTGCTGGACACCGTCGAGGGCGACAAGCGCTGGCTCTCCGTGGAGGAGGACCCGGACCTGGAGCTGGTGCTGTGGACCGCCGAGCCGGCCGCCACGATCACCCCGGGTGCGTCCACCCTCGACTTCGCCGGCCGCCGCTACGCCTCGGAGGAGTCCGGTCAGGCCCGCTTCACGGCCACCGGCAGCACCGGCCTCGACCCCAGTGGCACCCTCCGGTACCACGACTACCGGGCCCAGGGCGGCGAACGGCTCTCCTTCGAGGCGTACGGCCAGGCCGGCTGGGAGGTCGCCCGGGGCGAGCAGTTGCACCGCGCCGACGTGATGGTGTACCCGCAGGCCGGGCCGGAGGCCAGCTGACGTGTTGGTGAGCCTCCACGCCCCGTACGTCGACACCTGCGCCGCCGACCTGAGCCTGGCACTCGGCGGCCCGGAGCGGCCCGCGTTGCACGTCCGCGACCTCACGCTGCCCGGGGACGTCCGGCTGCGGCTGCGCCTGCTCGGCGCGTCCCACCAGGTCGTGCTGGCCGAACCCGGCGGTGCGGCCGCACTCACCGAGACGGTCGCCTGCCTGCCTGGTCGGCCGCCGCACCTGCCCGGCGCCCTGCACGACGAGGCGGGCGGCTACCGCTTCACCGCCAGCGTGCTGCGCCCCGCCGACGGTGAGTTGCACACCCGGATCGCCGGGCTCCGCGCCGACCTGGCCGACGACCCGTACGCCCTGGTCGGAGTCTTTCCCGGTGACCCGGACGCGGTCACCGCGCTGGCAGTGCGCACCGACCTGCCGTACCGGTCGGTCGGCTGGCGTACCTGGCACGCGTACCCCCAGACCAATGAGCTGGTCCTGACCGAGACGGTGGTGGCACTGCCATGACATACCGACGCTGGTTCGTGGTGGGCGCGGCGACGGCCGTGGTCGGCGTGCTGGTCGCGGCCTTCGCGCTCGTCAACGGCACCTTCTCCCCGCGCGCCTACGTGCAGGACAGGTACTCGCGAGCGGCCAGCCGGGACGTCGGCCGGGAAGCGACCGCGTACACCTCGTCCAAGTCACCGACCAGTGTCGCCAAGGAACTGACCGACGCGTGGAAGCCGTCCGACCGGTACGCCGACAGCAGCGGCGTCTACCTGCGCTACGACGACGACTCGGTGGTGATCCTGCCGATCGCCACCGGCTCGGTGATCCTGCTTGAGGACATGGACACCGCTCACCCCCGCTACCACTCGACCGTCGGGTCGTACTGGGGCTGGGGACGCGGCAGCAGCGTTCGGGGCGGCGGCCCCGGCGCCGGCAAGTAGCCCGACGCCCGACCCCTTCACCTGGAGCCCTTCCGTGCAGAACCTCGTCACCGATCTGCTGGCCACCCTCGCCTTCGGCGCGGTCGGCGTCGTCCTCATGGGCGTCGGCTACGCGCTGGTCGACCTGACCACTCCTGGCAAGCTTCACGAACTGATCTGGACCGAGCGCAACCGCAACGCGGCGCTGCTGCTCGCGTCCAACCTGCTCGGCGTCGGCACCATCGTGGTCGCGGCGATCGTCGCCAGCGACGACGACTTCGCCCTGGGGCTGGTCGGCGCGGCGGCGTACGGGATCGTCGGCCTGGTCATCATGGCCGCCGCGTTCCTGCTGCTCGACGCGGTGACCCCGGGCCGGCTCGGCAAGCTGCTGGTCGACCCGGAGCCGCACCCCGCAGTGTGGGTGTCGGCCGTGGTGCACGTGGCCACCGGCGCGATCATCGCCGCCGCGATCCTCTGATGACCGGGGGACCGCGACCGGGCGGTGCCGGCCGGCCGTACCCGGGGCGGTCATGAGCACCGGGGCGCCGCCGGTGGTCGACGGCGGCACCGAGGCCCGGCCGCACTGGCGGCTGGCCCGCGCGGCGGTGCTGGTCGCGGTCTTCGTCTGCGCCGCCTGCGGGCTGGTCTACGAGCTGGCCCTGGTGGCGCTCGGCAGCTACCTGATCGGCGACACCGTCGGGCAGGCGTCGATCGTGCTCGGCGTGATGGTCTTCGCGATGGGGGTCGGCGCGCTGGTCGCGAAGCCGTTGCAGTCCCGGGCCGCCGCTGCGTTCGCGGTGATCGAACTGACCCTGGCCCTGCTCGGTGGTCTGTCCGTGCTCGGCCTCTACGCCGCCTTCGCCTGGCTCGACCTGTACGGCCCGGCGCTGGTCGGCACCGCCTTCGTGCTGGGCCTGCTGATCGGCGCGGAGATTCCGCTGCTGATGGTGATGCTGCAGCGCATCCGGGAGCAGGCCGCCGGCAGTGCGGTGGCCGACCTGTTCGCCGCCGACTACGTCGGCGCGCTGCTCGGCGGGCTCGCCTTTCCGTTCCTGTTGATCCCCGTCTTCGGCCAGCTCAAGGGTGCCCTTGTGGTCGGCGCGGTGAACGCGGTGGCCGGTCTCGCCCTGGTCTGCACGGTGTTCCGGAGGGAGCTGAGCCGCCGGGCCCGGCTCGTCCTCGGCGCCGGCTCTGTCGTGGTCGCGCTCTGCCTGGGGTACGCCTGGGTGACCGCCGCCGACTTCGAGGTGACCGCCCGGCAGCAGCTCTACCGGGACCCCGTGGTGTACGCCGAACGCTCCCGTTACCAGGAGATCGTGCTGACCCGGTCGGTGCGGGAGGTCGGCCACGCCGACACCGACCTGCGGTTGTTCCTCAACGGTGATCTCCAGTTCAGTTCGGTCGACGAGTACCGCTACCACGAGGCGCTGGTGCATCCGGCGATGCGCGGCCCGCGCGGCGACGTCCTGGTTCTCGGTGCCGGCGACGGCCTCGCCGTCCGGGAGATCCTGCGGTACCCGGACGTCCGCCGGGTGACAGTTGTCGACCTCGACCCGGCGGTGGTGGCGCTGGCCAGCACCGTGCCGCAACTGCGGGCGCTCAACGGCGGCTCGCTCGACGACCCCCGCGTACGGGTGCTGAACACTGACGCGTTCGGCTGGCTGCGTACCGCCGCCGAGCGCTTCGACGTGGTGGTCGCCGATTTGCCCGACCCGGACGAGACGGCCACCGCCAAGCTCTACACCGTCGAGTTCTACGCGCTGATCAGGTCGGTGCTCGCCGAGCAGGGACGGCTGGTGGTGCAGTCCGGCTCGCCGTACTTCGCGCCCCGCTCATACTGGTCGATCGATGCGTCGGTGCGGGAAGCCGGCTTCGCCACAGTGCCGTACCACGTCGACGTGCCGTCCTTCGGCGACTGGGGTTTCCTGCTGGCCACGGCGGGAACCGTCCCGCCGGTGCTGGAACTGCCGGCCGACGCGCCCAGGCTGCGTTTCCTCGACCCGGACGTGCTGCGGGCGGCGGCGGCCTTTCCGCCCGACCGCGCCCGCCTGAACGTGCCCCCCAGCACCCTCCTCCAACCGAGGGTTCTCGACTACGCCCGCACGGAGTGGCGCGGCTACTGACCCCACCAGTTGACGCCTGAACACGGCGGCTGTGTCAGAAGAGTCCGCTCATGGCGCAAACCTCTTGATTAACGGGATGGAGTGGGGGTGGACGGGGAAAGGGTGGAGGCATGTTTGGGATGCGGAAGGCTTGGGAGCGCGAATTGAGCGCCGCCGTCGACGAGTTGGTGGCGGCTGACACGCTCGCCTTTGGTGGGGTGGGGATCGCGGGCACGCTGTTGCCGGTGACGGAGGCGTACCACCGGGTCGAGGCCGCCCTCAGCGACCACTCTGAGGAGGTACGCCGCCAGCTCGACCGGGTGCTGGCCGACGGCACACCCGCCGGCCGGGCGTACGCGGCCACGTTGTTGGAGCGGGTCGACCCGGAGGCGGCCCGAGCGGCCTGGACGTCGCTGCGGGATGACCCGAGCGAGTTCACCACCTTCGTCGGCTGCGTGATGGACCGCGAAACCCTCGGCACGTACGCCAGTCGGCGGCTCGCCGCAGCATGATCCATTCGCCGGTCGGTGCTGCCCGATTGGTTCTGCCGGTCGCCGACGCCGCGCCGTACGTTGCGAGCCATGAGCCCGCCCGCCACCGCGCCGCGTCCGCCCCGCCCGGCCACCGTGACCATCGCCTTCTGGTTGCAACTGGCCGTGGTGCTGGTGCTGCTCGGCCTGGCCGCGCTGACGGTGGCCCAGGCGGTGCACTTCGACGGCCAGATCGACCGCGCGGTACGACTGGTGCCGGACGCCGACCCGGACGAGGTGACAGGCGAGCGGCAGGGCAACGTCGCGACGGCGCTGATCTTCGGCGTGCCGGCGGTGCTGCTCGCGGTCTGGCTGGCCGCCACGGTCGTCCCGGTCCGGCGGGGCGGCAACGTCGCGCGGATCCTGGTCTTCGTGGCCAGTGGCGCACAGCTGCTGGTCTGTTTCGCGCAGTGCTGTTCCGGAGGGTTTCTCGTGCCGCTGCTGGCCATGCCGGAGATCGCGGCGGAGCCGCCACCGGATTGGGACGACGAGTGGGAGACCTCGACGTTCTTCGACACGCTCTACGCCGGCACCGATCCCTGGGACGACCTGTTCTTCCCCGCGGCAGGGCTGGGTGTGCTCACCGTTCTGGCCCTCTCCGCAGCCGTGGTCCTGCTGCTCGCGCTGCCGCCGGCGAACCGCTGGTTCGTGCCGCGTACCGCGAACGACGCCTTGCCCGGCCCGGCCTGGGCGATGCCCGTTCCTGCCTACACCCCGACCGGTTACGGATATCCGACAGCTCCGCTCGTGCCGGGCTTCCTGCCGCCGAACCAGCCACTTCCACCCGGCTACCTGATCTGCCCCGACCCGGCCGCGCACCTGACGCCGGGCGCGTCGGGCACCTCACCAGGGCCGACCGAACCGCCGCCGGCGCCTCCGAAGGACCCACCCGACCACCTTCGCTAGCTGAGCTGTCGGCCACAGCGCGGGCCTTCCTGGTGCCGAGGGTTGTTACCGTCTGCGCCGACGTACCTGGGGAGGTGGTCGGGTGGACGCGCTGGTGACGTGCCTGGTGGCGGCTGTTGCCGTACTCGCGGTGGTAGTGGTCGTAGTGCGGGCACGCCGACGGCCGACGGGCCGGCCCGACGGCCAGCCGGCGGAGCCACCGCGCGGCGGCCCGCTCCGCCTGACTCCTGGCGACCGCGTGCGGATCCGCGAGCGGGAGTACGCGGTGAGTGCCACGATCCGCCTGGTCGAGGGCGACTGGAGTTGGGTTCAGCACCTCCTCGACGACGACTCCGGCACCCGTCACCGGCTCTCCGTGGAGGACGGCCCCGAGCTCGAGCTGGTGTTCTGGACCGCCGAACCGGGCGCCACCGTCACCCCGGGCGCCCCGACCATCGAACTCGGCGGGCGGCGCTACACCTGGGCCGAGACCGGGCAGGCGCGTTACACCGCCACCGGCGAGACCGAGTTGCCGTCGGCCGGGACGATGCGCTACCACGACTACCAGTCCGGTGGCGCCGCGCGGCTCTCCTTCGAGGCGTACGGCGAAGAGGGTTGGCGGGTCGCCCGCGGTGACCTGCTCGACCCCGCCGACCTGACGATCCGCCCGCCCCGTGCCTGAGGCTCGCTGAGCCGGACCGGACGGACGCGCCGGGCTCGTCACGGCATGCCGAACTGGCCGGTTGTCGATACGGTGTGGGCGCGATCTTAGGGAAGGAGAATCGTGGTCGATTCCCAGAGCACGCCGGCCCGTCAGCGGCCATCCATTGTGTCGATTTCCAGTTACCTGCTCTTCCTGTTCCTGGCACTTCAGGTGATCAGTCTGATCATCACGCTCAGCACCTTCGGCAAGACGCGGGACGCGCTCCGTGCGGCGTACGAGGGCAGCGCCACCGACGGTGAGCAGGTGGCCGACGTCTTCGCCGTCATTGGCATCGGCGGGAGCATCGTCCTGCTGCTGCTCGCGGTCGTGCTGGGCGTGCTGGCCCTGTTCAACAACCAGGGCCGCAACGGCGCCCGGATCACCACCTGGATCGTCGGCGGCATCATGGTCTGCTGCGTGGGCGGTGGCCTGCTCAGCAACGCGGCCGGCGGCTTCAACACCGGTGGCGGGACGCCCGACGGCGGGCCGAGCCCCGAGGAGATCCAGCGTCGCCTGGAGGAGGCCCTGCCCTCCTGGGTCACCCCGGTCAGCCTCCTGCTCGGCGTGCTCAGCCTGATCGCGCTGATCGCGGCGCTCGTCCTGCTGGCTCTGCCGAAGGCCAACCCGTTCTTCCGCAAGCAGACCGCCGGCTGGGAGCCGCCGACCCCGGGCGCCAGCTACCCGGGTAACCCGCAGGCGCCCGGCCAGCCGGGCTACCCGCAGGCATCGGGTGAGCCGGGTTATCCGTCGAGTGGGGAGCCGAGCTACCCGCCGCCACCGGCCGCGAACCGGCCGGACGACACGCCGCCCACGGATCGGCCCGGGTCAACCCCGCCGCCGACCAGCTGACGGCTCGATAAGCACGACGCCGACGATCCCTCCGAGTAGGTTGCAACCCGACGCCTACCGGAGGGATTCGTCGTGTCGTACCCGGAATCGGCACCGGCCCGTCGGCCCGCCGCCGTCCTGTCGGCCACTGCCGTGCTGTTGGTGATGGCGGTCGCGGCGCTCGCGTACGCCGTGGTCGACCTGGTGGTGCTGGGCGGGACGGTCGACGCGTTCCGCTCCGCCGCCCGCGACACCTCGGCGAGCCCGGAGCAGATCGACGACGTGGTGACTCTGCTCCGCGCTTCTGCGGTGCTGTCGGCGGTGGTGGCGGTGCTCTCCGCGCCGTTGCTCGCCGGCCTGGCCCTGGGGCTGTTGACCGGTCGTAACGGCGTCCGGGTGGCGACCTGGGTGGTCAGCGGGCTCGGCCTGCTCGCCGGCTGCTGCAGCGTGGCGGTGGTCGTCGGCGAACGGTCCGCGCCACTGCAACTGGGCTCCGGCGAGCAGGCTCTCGCCGAGTTGCTGGGTCTGATCGGCGGCGCCTACCCGTCCTGGTGGATCCCACTCAACGCCGGGCTTTCCGTCGCACAGGCGCTCGGTTACCTTGTAGTAGCTACGCTGCTGGCGCTGCCGACGGCGAACAGCTGGTTCGGCCGCCACCGCTCGACCGCGCCAACCGCACCGCCCGTGTTCACGCCAGCCACGCACCAGCCCCAGTCGGCGCCGCATACGCCCCCGTACCCGCCCAGGTGAGGACCACTCCGTGACGCTCGACCCCACGACTGCCGAGCGCCGAGCCCTGATCACCGGGGCCACCGCCGGCATCGGCGCGGCGTTCACGCGACGACTGGCCGCCGACGGCTGGCACCTGGTGCTCGTTGCCCGCGACGCGGCGCGGCTGACCGAGTTGGCCACCGAGCTGGGTTCCACGTTCGGACGCGAGGTGGAGACGATCCCGGCGGATCTGTCCACCGACGACGGCTGCGCCATCGTGGAGCAGCGGCTCGCCGACGGCAGCCCGGTGCACCTGCTGGTCAACAATGCGGGGATCAGCCTGAACAAACCGTTCCTGCGCTCGACTGCGGAGGACGAGGCGCGACTGTTGCGACTCAACGTGCATGCGGTCATGCGGTTGACCCTGGCGGCGCTCCGACCGATGACTGAACGGCGAAATGGGGCAGTGATAAATGTCTCTTCGGTCGCCGGTTTCGGTACGGCGATGCCCGGATCGACGTACTCCGCCAGCAAGGCGTGGGTCACCAACTTCAGTGAGTCCGTCGGGCAGTCGGCGCGGCCGTTCGGCGTTCGGGTGATGGCCCTCTGCCCCGGCTACACCCGCACCGAATTCCATCAGCGGGCCGGCATCAACATGTCCAAGACGCCCGAGTGGCTGTGGCTGCGAGCCGAGGATGTCGTGGACGAAGCCCTGCGTGACCTGCGCAAAGGCAAGATGGTCAGCATCCCGGCGTGGAAGTACAAGGTGGTCGTCGCCGGCATGCGACACGCGCCGCGGCGGCTGCTCCAGGCGGTCGCGCGGGACACCCGCGGCCGGATCGGTCGCGACGAGCGCTGAGCTTCGACCGGCCCGTCGACCCCCGGCGAGTGATGGGACGGCGTTGGCGCGCCGCTGTCGGGCCAGTTGCTGAGCGTAGTCGAACATCGCCAGTCATCGGTTCCCCCCGGGGCTGATCAGGGTGGACCCCGCACGCGGCGTTCAGAGTTGCGCAGTAACCTCTATCGCCATGGGGGACCACGACGACCTGCGTAAATTCATTACCGACCTGGCTGTGGTCCACGGGCGGGTCGTGCTCTCGTCGGGGCGCGAGGCAGACTGGTACGTGGATCTGCGGCGCGTCACGCTCCATCACCGGGCCGCTCCTCTGGTCGGCCGGGTGTTGCTCGACCTCACCGCCGACTGGGAGTTCGACGCCGTTGGGGGCCTCACCCTGGGCGCGGACCCTGTCGCGCTCTCGATGCTGCACGCCGCCGCTCCGACCGGCCGGGCCCTGGACGCCTTTGTGGTGCGCAAGGCGGGCAAGGCCCACGGTCTTCAGCGGCGGATCGAGGGACCGGAGGTGGCTGGCCGCCGAGTGTTGGCGGTGGAGGACACATCCACGACGGGCGGAAGTGTTTTGACCGCTGTCGAGGCGCTTCGCGAGGCCGGGGCGGAAGTCGTGGGCGTGGTGGTTATTGTTGATCGAGGCGCCGGCGACGCGGTGCGAGCCGCCGGATTGCCGTACCGGGCGGCCTATACGTTGGCTGACCTCGGCCTTGTGGCGTAAAAGTCTGCCGATTCGGATCTGCTGATATGCAGGCGGATCGATGCTGCTGGTGGAAGGATGGAATACGTGGGAACTGCGTTGGCCGAAATGACTATGCCTCAGATCTCGCCGCTAAACGGCGAGCCGATCGAACGTGCCGATGCCGAGCGTCTCGCCGGGGTCCTCAAGGCCCTTGCTGATCCTGCTCGGTTGCGGCTGCTCAGCCTGATCCAGTCGGCCCCCGAGGGCGAGGCGTGCGTCTGTGACCTGACGGCGCCGCTCGGCCTCTCTCAGCCGACGGTCAGTCATCACCTGCGTATCCTCACCGAGGCTGGCTTGTTGCAGCGGGAGAAGCGCGGTGTCTGGGCGTACTACAGCCTGGTCCCGAGTGCGATCGCGACGATCGCCGACCTGCTGACCCCGCCGCGTAAGCGGGCCACCAAGAAGGCCCGCTGACGTAGGCACTACACGCCGTCCCGAGCCGGGGCGGCGTCCGGTGGCGAGCCAGGGGTGGCGCCACCGGTGGTTGACACCTGCTCGTCCCCGGTCGCACCACCGGAGGCCGGGTTCGACATGCCGACGGCCGACCCCCTCACCAGGGGGCCGGCCGTCGTCGTACCGCTCAACGGTCCTGACCGTGCTCCGGGCGCTGATGGCCGTGCTGGTGCCCGTCGTGGTCGAACGCCTCGCGGGCTGCCTCCACGGCGCCGGCGGCACTGGCCGCCGCGACCACAGCGACCGCCTCGCCGCGCTTACGAGCCCGCCTGTCGCGCAGGAACTCGAAGAAGATCGGCAGCACCGAGATCAGAATGATCAGGGCCACCACCGGCAGGATGTAGTGGTCGATCTTGTCGCCGATGGCCTGGTAGATCTGCTCGGCCAGCAGGTAGCCGATCAGCAGGATGCCGTCCACCCAGAGCACCGCGCCCACGATGTTCCAGAGCAGGAACTTCTTGGCCGGCATGCCGAGCGCGCCCGCGACCGGGTTGAGGAACGTCCGGACGATCGGAATGAAGCGCGCCAGCACGACGGCCTTCGCCGGGCCGAACTTCTGGAAGTAGTACTCGGCCTTCTCCACGTACTCCTTCTTGAAGAGCCGGGAGTTCGGCCGCTCGAACATCGGCCGGCCGTACCGCGCGCCGAGCCAGTGCCCCAGCTGTGCGCCGACGATCGCGCAGATCGGCCCACCGATCAGCAGGCCGGCAAGGGAGAGGCGGGTGCCGTCGCCGAAGATCGCGTCCGCCACCGGTGACGAGGCGACCCCGGCGAGGAACAGCAGCGAGTCACCCGGGAAGAAGAAGCCCACCAGCAGGCCGGTCTCGGCGAAGAGGATCACCCACACGCCGATCAGCCCGAAGGTCTGCAACAGATCCTTGGGATCGAGCGGGTTCAGGGCGACGCTCTCCACGAGAGCGCGGGTCTTCTCAGCTGTGTCCACGGCCACAAAGGGTACCGAAGCCCAAGGCCCCGGCCGCGCCGGACCGGCCCGTCACCACCCGCCCGCGCCGTGGGCTCCAACGACGGTGCCCCGCCGACCGTGGTGGTCGGCGGGGCACCGGTGGTGCGGGTGGGTCAGGCGACGAAGCGGGTCCGGCGGCGCTTGGCCACCAGGTAGCCGCCGACGCCCGCGGCGAGCAGCAGCGCGCCGAGGCCGGCGATCAAGCCGGTGGACTGACCGGTGATCGGCAGCGAGCCGCCGTCACCGTCGCCGTCGCCACCGCCCGTGCCGCCGGCCGCGTTGACCAGGATCTTGGCGACGTCGTTGGCCGGCTTCAGGTCCTCGGTGAAGCCCTCGCACTCGCACTTGGCGTTGATGGTGACGGTGCCCGCCGCGTTCTCGATCACCTTGTCGATCCGGAGGCCGATGTCGACCAGCTGCTTCTCGCCGACACCGATGAAGATGTCCGGGTAGCAGCGGTAGAGCTTCGCGCCCGGCTTGCCGGCGTTCTCCCAGTCCTGCTGGTCGCCGTCGAGCGGCGCGCAGAACTCGGGAACCTCGACCGCGGTGGTGCCCTCCGGAACAGCGATGTCGATCTTGGTGACTGGCGAGCCCGAGCGACCGAAGTCCAGCGCGGCCGGTCCGTCGTTGCGGACTCCGACGGAGGCCGTGACCACGTCGCCGGCCTTGCCGGTCAGCTGGCCGCCGACCGCCACCAGGTCCGTGCCGTTCTTGCCGGTGACCTTGACGGTCATGCCGGACCAGTTGTTCATGGGGTCGGTGTCAGCCTGGAAGCCGCGCGCCCCCATCTTGGACGGGACCTCCGGAAGGCTCAGGACCGGACCGTTGCCGGGCTTCCCAACCGAGATGCCCCCGGCCTGGAGGTAGGCGTTGAAGTCCTCGAACTCGGCGATCGTCATCCAGTTGTAGTAGCCGTACTCGCTGCCCGGCGCGTAGGTGTCCTTGCCGAGCACGTAGGACAGCGAAACCGAGCGGGCCGCTCCGGCGGCGGTCACCTCGTCGAAGGCGCAGGTCCGCAGGTGACCGTCCTCGTAGGTGCAGTTGCTGTACTGCTTCTCCGGGCGGATCGCGTAGTCCAGGTCGAAGACCACGGCCGCTCCCTTGGCGGCGGTCTTGCCAGCGTTGCTGAGCGTCAGCGGAGCGCTGAACGTGCCGCCAGGAGCGGACGAGATGTTGGTCTCCTCGCCCGGGGCGGCCAGGTCGACGCCCTCGCCGATCCGCAGCTTGGCGGTGTGGCTGGCCGGAGCGAGACCCTCGGCGCTGACCGTGACCTTGAGGTTGCCGGTGTCGCCGTCGGCAGCCTTCGCGGCCGGCGTCAGGGCCACCTCGAAGAGGCCGCCGAAGGCCCACTCCTCGAGACCGATCTCGAAGGGGTCGGTGCAGACCAGAACGCCGGCCTCCGGCGACTTGCAGTCGAAGCTCGACGATTCGGGCTTGACCTGGACGACACCGTTCAGGTCCCGGTAGTCGTAGGTGACGGTGAGGCCTTCGACCACCACCGGCTCGGAGGCGAACAGGAGGGGGGAGTCGATCTTGCCTTCGGACCCCGCGGCGATCGTGGTGTCGCTGAAATAGACGCCCAGTTCGATGGGCGCCTCCGGGGCGGCGACGGCCGGGCTGGCGGCGGCGGCGACGAACGCGCCTGCTACGCCCAGTCCGGCGAGCCAACGCCGGGTGGAGTGGGTGAGCATGAGGGGGATTCCTCCAGTTGGGGGATCAGGTGGAGCCTGCGGATCTTAAGGAATTGCTAAGGCTGACGGCAGCCCCCAAAGCCGCCGGCTGGGCAAGACGAACCAAAAGGTTGATCAGAGTCACCGCAATGTTCGGTCGGTCCGCTTCCGTCATCTGAGGCAGGAACCCCCGGGAGGTGCAGTGACGTACGAGGAGTTCGCGGACACGCGGCTGGCCCCGCTACTGCGGTACGCGGTGATGCTGACCGGCGAACCACACCAGGCCCAGGATCTGGTCCAGGAGACCATGGTCCGGGTCCAGCTCAACTGGCGTCGGGTCGCCCGCGCGGACTCGCCCGAGCGATACGTACGCCGGATGCTCACCAACCAGTACGTCGACTGGCGGCGCGGCTCGTGGGTGCGCCGGGTGCTGCTGCGCGGGGAGCCCGACGCGTCGGTGCCGGTGCCCACCGATCATGCCCAGTCCGCCGTGGACCGGGACCAGGTCTGGTCCTGGCTGTCCCGGCTGCCGCGTCGGCAGCGGGCCGCTCTGGTGCTGCGCTACTACGAGGACCTGCCCGACGTCGAGATCGCCGACATTCTCGGCTGCGCCGTCGGGACCGTCCGTTCGTCCATCTCCCGGGCCCTGGCCACGCTCCGGGCCGAGTACGTGGAGGCGTGAACATGATCGAGGATGACCTGCGTGCCGCGTTCGCCCGGCGCGAGACGTTGACCCCGTCGACCGGCCCGCTGCGGGTCGCGATCGATCGGCTCGCCGCCGTCCGCCGTCGCCGCCGGCAGCGGTTCCAGGCCGCTGGCGTCACGCTCGCCCTGCTCGGCGCGCTCGGAGTCGGGGTGCCGCAACTGCGCCCCGATCGGCCGGCGGAGGGCCCGTCGTTGTCCGGTCAACCGGCTGGGGGGCAGTCCGGGGCGTTGAACGTCCTGCTGCTCGGGGTGGACGGATTCGGCGAGCAACCGTCCTACCGGTTGGCGGACTCCGTCCTGCTGGTGCACATTCCGGCCGACCGGAGCCAGCCGTACCTCATCTCGTTGCCGCGCGACCTGGAGGTCTCGATCCCCGGCCGGGGGGTCGAGAAGCTCAACAGCGCGTTCTACAGCGGTGCCGGCGAGCCCCGCCCCGACCTGGACGCCGGCTACGACCTGACCCGACGGGTGGTCGCCGACCTGACCGGGGTACGCGTCGACGCCGGCGCGGTGCTGACCTTCGCCGGACTGCGCCGGATCACCGAGGCGGTCGACGGTGTGGAGGTGTGCCTACCCAAGGAGGTTCGGTCCTGGCACACCCGCCGGACCTTCCCGGCAGGCTGTCAGCGGCTCGACGGGGCTGCCTCCGTCGACCTGCTGCGGCAACGGCGCTATCTGCCCGACGGCACGTTGGACCGGGACCGCAACGCCCAGCGCTACGTCGCCGGGCTGGTCCGGCGGGCGGCCGCGCAGGATGTGCTGACCAATCCGGTACGGCTCGCCGCGCTGCTGTCGGCCGCCGGCAAGGGTCTTGCGGTCGATGACGACGGCCTGCCGCTGACCAGGCTGATGGCGGTACTACCCGAGCTGAAGAACGTCGACCCGGTGGGGCTCAGCCTGCCGGTCGGTACCCCGGTGGGCAACGCTTCACGGCTGCCGCTGGACCCGAAGCAGGGCCCGGAGTTCCTCGCCGCGCTGCGCGAGGATCGGTTGGCGCAGTGGGTGGCGCAGCACCCGGAGCAGGTCAATTCCGTCCGCTGACGGAGGGGGAGTTCACGACGACGCCCCGCGGGCCCGGTACGGGCCGGCGGGGCGTCGGTCGGGTCGGGGTGGGTCAGGCGGTGAAGCGGCTGCCGTGGCGTCGGGCGAGCAGGTAGCAGCCCACACCGGTGACGAGTAGCAGGGCGCCGATGCCGGCGATCAGGTTGGTGGGGGCGCCGGTGATGGGCAGCGAACCGCCGCCACCGCCACCGCCACCGTCTCCATCACCATCACCATCACCATCGCCCTGGCCACCGCCGCCCTGGGCCGCGTTGACCACGATGGTGGCCCTGTCGTTGGCCGGTTTGATGTCGTCCTGGAAGCCGCCGCCGGCGGGGCACTCGCACGGCGCGTTGACCCGCACCGCGCCCCGGGCGTTGGGGATGACCTTGTCGATTCGCAGCCGGAACTTCGTGGTGTAGGTCTGCCCGGCCACCAGGAGCATCTCCGAGGCGCACAGGTACGTGCGGGTGGTGTCCTGCCGCAACCAGCAGTTGTCGGGAACCTCGACGGCGGTGGTGCCCGGCGGTAGCTCGACGTCGGTGTGGGTGGCAGCCTCGAAGTCTCCGTTCGTTCGGTCGAGCGTCGCCGGGCCGTTGTTCCGGAAGCCGACGGTCGCCGTGACGACGGTGCCGGCCGTGCCCTTGAGCGTGGCGCCGATCGCCGCGAGGTCGGTGCCGTTCTTGCCGGTGGCCTTGATGGTCCACCCGGTGTAGTCGTAACCCGGGCCGACGTCGGTCTGGTCGGCCTGCCGCACCCTGCCGGGCGCCTCGGCCAGCGCCAGTTTCGGGCCGCTGCCGGGGGCGGCCGCCCGTGCGCCGACGGCCGCCCGCACCCGGGTCAGGTCCTCGAAGTCGGCAGTGGTCATGAACTGGGCGTAGCCGGAGTGGTTGGCCGGCGCGTAGGTGTCCTTGGCGAGTTCGAGGTTCAGCGTGGTGGCCAGCCCGGTGCCCACCGGAATGTCCTCCTCGAACTGGCAGGAGACGAGGTGGTCGTCGGAGTAGCGGCAGTTGCTGAACCGGTCCTTGGTTCGGATCGAGTAGGGGAGGTCGAAGACCGCGACGAATCCGGTGACGGTCTTGTCGCCGGCGTTCGCCACGACCAGCGGCACCGTGAACTTCCCACCCGGCTTGGCGGAGAGGCTGGTGAACGGCCCGCCGGCCAGGTCGACCCCCTCGCCGACCCGGACCCGGGAGGTGTGGCTGCCGCGCCGCCCGCCGGCCGCCTGGAAGCTGACCGCGACGTCGCCGGAGTCGCCGAGCTGCGCGTCTTCGGTGAGGCCGAGGTGCACCCGCTTGGCACCGTTGCGGTAGATCCCGCTGCCGAGCGGCGGCATCTCGTACAGGACGACATCGGAGGGTTCCGTGCAGACGAGAACGCCCGGCTCCGGCGCGGTGCACTCCTGGCCGTCGGCAGGAGTCACAGTGACCTTGTTGGCCAGGGAGCGGTAGTCGTACCGCACTGAGACGTCGCTGAGGACCGTCGGCTCGTCGGCGTACAGCAACAGGCCGCGGATGGTCGCCTCCGAGCCGACGGCCAGGGTGGCGTCCTGGAAGTAGGGCTCGATCGTGGGTGCGGCGACGGCGGGGGTGGCGGAGGCGGCGATCAACGCGCCTGCGGCGCCGAGCCCGGTCAGCCAGCGGAGCGAGTGCTTGAGCATGGGGTCCTCCCGTGGGGTACAGGTGGCGCTCGTCCAACCTAGGGACGCCCAGACTCCCCCGGTAACCCCCTTCGGATCGATATTTGTCTAATGACCCGAACGGCTGAGCACCCCTGTCGCAACGGGCAGCCGACCCCGCGACGGAATCAGCGGTAGTCGTCCTCGTCCCCGGTGACCACCCGGGCCTGCTCCATCGCGTCCCAGTCGTCGACCTCCAGGCCGCGGTGCGGCTCACTGTCGACGTCGGCCGGGCCGGCGACAGTGGCCTGCTCGACCGCGTCGGCCGGGTCGGCCTCGGGGTCGCGTTCGTCGGGCGCGAGGTGGTCGCCGGGGGTGAAGTCCTCGTCGGGCTGACCCATCATCCCTCCCGGGGGTCTCGGGGCACGGTTTCCACCCACCGTACGGGTTGGGCCGGCGCGCCGCCCGGAAGCGGAGTAGGCGGAATCAGCCCTCGGCGACGCGACCCGGTGCCAGGATGGTGCCGTGGGCTTCCTCATCAGACTGGCGATCACCGCGGTCGCGTTGTGGATAACCACGCTGATCGTCCCCGGTGTCGACGTGCACGGTCGCTCGGGTGGCAACACCGTCCTCACCCTGATCGTGGTAGCCCTGATCTTCGGCGTGATCAACGCGGTGCTCAAGCCGGTGATCCGGGTCGTCGGTTGTGTGTTCTACCTGCTGACCCTGGGCCTGTTCGCGCTGGTGGTCAACGCGTTGCTGTTCCTGCTCACCGACCGGATCGCCCGCGGGCTCGACCTGCCGTTCCAGGTGGACGGATTCTGGCCGGCGTTCTGGGGAGCCATCGTGATGACCGTGGTGACCTGGTTGATCAGCGTCATCGTGCCGGACAACCTGGACCGCCGGTGAACGGCTAGCACCCGGGTCGGTTGTTCCGGCGCACCTCACCTACGGGATACTTCCGGGCGGAGGACAGCGCGGTCCGGCGCACAAATGAAGAACAGCGGCCAGCACGGCCGAGAGTGGTAAGTAAGGAGCGCATCACATGCCCATCGCTTCCCCCGAGGCTTACGCGGAGATGCTGGACCGCGCCAAGGCTGGCCGGTACGCGTACCCCGCGATCAACGTGACCTCCTCCCAGACGCTGAACGCGGCGCTCAAGGGCTTCGCCGACGCGGAGAGCGACGGCATCATCCAGGTCTCCACCGGTGGCGCCGAATACCTCTCCGGCCCCTCGATCAAGGACATGGTCACCGGCGCGGTGGCGTTCGCCGCGTACGCGCACGAGGTCGCCAAGAAGTACTCGGTGAACATCGCCCTGCACACCGACCACTGCCCGAAGGACAAGCTGGACGGGTTCGTGCGTCCGCTGATGGGCATCTCGCAGGAGCGCGTGAAGCGCGGCGAGGAGCCGCTGTACCAGTCGCACATGTGGGACGGCTCGGCCGTGCCGGTAGCGGAGAACCTTGAGATCGCCGCGCAGCTGCTCGACGAGGCCGCCAAGGCCAAGATCGTCCTTGAGATCGAGGTCGGCGTCGTCGGTGGCGAGGAGGACGGCGTCGAGAACGCCATCAACGACAAGCTCTACACCACCACCGATGACGGCCTGGCCATGGTCGAGGCGCTCGGCCTCGGCGAGAAGGGCCGCTACATGGCGGCGCTGACCTTCGGCAACGTGCACGGCGTCTACAAGCCGGGCAACGTCAAGCTGCGTCCGGAGATCCTCAAGCAGATCCAGGACGCCGTCGGCGCCAAGTACGGCAAGGACAAGCCGCTCAGCCTGGTCTTCCACGGCGGCTCGGGCTCCCTGCTGAGCGAGATCCGCGAGGCTCTGGACTACGGCGTGGTGAAGATGAACATCGACACCGACACCCAGTACGCCTTCACCCGCCCCGTCGTGGACCACATGCTCCGCAACTACGACGGCGTGCTGAAGATCGACGGCGAGGTCGGCAACAAGAAGCAGTACGACCCGCGCGCCTGGGGCAAGGCCGCCGAGGCCGGTCTGGCCGCCCGGGTCGTCGAGGCGTGCGAGCACCTGCGCTCGACCGGCACCACGATGACCAAGTAAGGACGTCCCACCCGACGGCCGGCTCCCCGCACGGGGGGTCGGCCGTCGTCGTCAGGTCGTCAGCAGGCGTACCGCCTCGCGAACGTCGTCGGTGAGGTGGATCGTCGACGACAAATCACCGAACGGGGACGCGGCCAGCAGCGGACGCAACAGCGCCTCCACCGGCAGCTCGACGGTCCAGTAGGCGCGGTCCAGGAAGATGTACGCCCCGCTGGCGCCGTCGGTGCCGTAGTAGGTCTTGGTGGCCGCCTGGAACACCTCCTGCACCGTGCCCGCCCGCCCCGGCGCGAAGACGATGCCGCCCCGGGCGAGGCGCAGGATGGTGTCCTCCCGGATCGCGTTCGAGAAATACTTCGCGATCCGCCCGGCGAACAGGTTCGCCGGCTCGTGCCCGTACAGCCAGGTCGGAATGGCCAGACCACCCGCACGCGCCCAGCCCAGGTCGTCGCCACGTTGCCGGGGCACCCCCGCGTACCGCTGCCGGACCGTCAGCGCCGTGGCCGTGTACCGGTGGTGGTCGGTGAAGTCGGGGGCGGTGGCCAGCAGGTCGATCGCGGCCGTCACATCGGTCGCCGGCCGGTCCGCCAGGTAGGCGCCGAGGTTCGCGGCCTCCATCACACCCGGGCCGCCGCCGGTCACCACCAGCCGGTCGGCCCGCGCCAGCTCCCAACCCAGCACGGCCGCCATCCGGTACGCCGGACTGCCGCGCCGCACCGCGTGCCCGCCCATGATGCCCACCACCGACTGCGGCCCGTGTGCGGCCAGCCAGACCCGGGTGGCGTCGGCCAGCGCGTTGTCCACTCCGTGGTCGTGCAGCCGCTGGCCCAGCGCCTCCTTGACGTCCGGCAACGCGCCGCCGTGCGCCCGGTAGTGGTCGTACACCCGGGTGTCGTACATCCCGGTGAACCCGCCCTCGGCGAACCCGGCGGCCAGTTCGTCCGGGGTGTAGAGGTGCGTCGGCTGGGTGGGGTACGGCAACCCGGAGAACGGCGGCACCACGTTCGCGCCACGCCGGACCAGGTCGGCGCCCACGTCCCGGGACGCGAACCGGCAACCGACGAAGAGGGTGCCGGCGACGTCGACGCTGGTCAGGTCGGGCACCGGCGCGAGGTCGAGCCGCAGGCCCTGCACGGTCAGCCCGGTCAGCCGACCGGTGATCAGCTGTTGGTCGAACTCGGGCCGGGTCTGGATCTCACCGGCGTGCAGGTGCGGCTCGATGACGTCTGCGGGAGGTGGGGTCGGCACCCGGCCATCCTGCCCCTCCGCCGGGGCCGGTCAAACCTCGGGCCAGGGGTGGAACCGACAGGAGCCCGGTGGTCGTGGCCACCGGGCTCCTGCATAACCGGTTCCTGGGGAGGCTCCGGACCATTAGTTGTAGTGGAAAACACCAGGCAACGGCATAGGCCGCAGGCGTGACCAACTCCTCAGCCGTTCAGCGGGACACGTCGGCCGACCCGCTCGCGTGTCGCCCTGTCCAGCGGGTTGAATGGGGCGATGCAGAACCTTTTGCCAGAGCCACCGGCCACCCGCCTGCCCGTGAACGACGAGGCCGACGCCGCCCTGGCTGCCGCCGACGAGGCCGGCACCGATGAGGCGTACGCCAACGTGGCGGCCGGCTTCCCGACCTACAGCGCGGCCTGGGCGGAGCTCGCGGCGCGGGCGTTCGCGCAGGGCCAGGTGGTGACGGCGTACGCGTACGCCCGCACCGGCTACCACCGGGGCCTTGACCAGCTGCGCCGCAGTGGTTGGAAGGGGCACGGCCCGGTGCCGTGGTCACACGAGCCCAACCGGGGCTTCCTCCGCTGCCTCTACGTGCTGTCCCGCGCCGCGGACGAGATCGGCGAGGCCGACGAGGCGGCCCGCTGTGCCCAGTTCCTGCGCGACTGCGACCCGGAAGCGGCGGACGCGCTGGCGAGCAACTGACCCCGCCCCGACGGCCGGCCCGACATCGGGCCGGCCGTCGGCGGGTTACAACCCTTCGGCGACCGCCGCGGCGATCTTCAGCCAGGCGTCCCGGGTGGCAGAGGAGAGCCCGCCGTACCGGATCGGCTCGCCGCTGTCGATGAGCCGCTCGTACGGGGCCAGCAGCACCGCCCGGGTGCGGGCCGCGAAGTGCTCCTGGATGGCCGGCAGGTCGATCTCCTTGCGGGACGGTGGCATCGACACCACCGTCACGGCCTGACGGACCAGCCGTTGCCGGCCGCTCTGCTCCAGGTGGTCGAGCATTCGGGCGGCGGTCTCGGCGGAGTCGTTACGGGCCGACATGGTGACCACGAGCTGGTCGGTGGCGTCCATCGACGCCTGCCAGTTCTGCGCCCGGACGTTGTTCCCGGTGTCCACGAAGATCAACTTGTAGAACCGGCTGACCACCTCACGGATCTCGGCGAACGCGGCAGCCGTCAACATCTCGCCACCGGTGGCCGACTCGTCCGAGGCCAGGACGTCGAACATCCCCTCGCCCTGCGAGCGGACGTACTGCGACAGGTCGCCGACCCGCCCGTGCGCGCCCTGGAACTGCCCGAGGTCACGCAGCATGTCCCGCACCGTGCGGGAGTGGAAGTCCTGCTGGGCGCGCATCCCGAGGGTGCCCTGGGTCTCGTTGTTGTCCCAGGCCAGCACGTAGCCGCCGCGCTTCTGACCGAACGTCATCGCGAGCAGCAGAATGGCCACCGTCTTACCGGCGCCGCCCTTCGGGTTGACCACGGTCACCTGCCGCAGGCCGCCGAAGTTGCGGCGCACCATCTCGATGTCCCGCTTGAGCTCCTGCTCGTGCCGCCCCGGAGAGAGCCGGAGCAGGCCCATCTTGTTGACCACCGCGCGTACACCCATGGTCGCCACCGGGTCGGCGGGTCGAACCTGGCGGCGTCGGGCGAAGTCCTCGGCGGTCGGCGCGGCGGTGGTGTCCGGTGTCCAGCTCGCGTCCGGGTACGCGGACGCGTCCGGGTACGCGGGGGCCGGCACCCGGGTCACCCCGTCGGCCTCCTGGTACGACTGCCCGGGCGTGCCGCCGGGCGAGCCCTGCTGCCAGGGTGGTGGGTACCAACCCGGCGAGGGCGGGAACGGCCCGGGCGGTGGGGTCGCCGGCCCGGCCTGCCCGGGAGCGTGCTGCGGTGCGGCAAGGCCGTGCGGTGGGTTGCTGAACTGCGTCACGTCCGGCGGCGGCGGAATCTGCGCCGGGCCGGCCTGGCCGGGGATGGTCGGGGTGAACGGCTGCCCGGGGTGTGCCTGCGCGGGACCGGCGTGCGGGACGACCGGCGGAGGCGGAATCGGAGGCGTCGCGCCTGCCTCGTCCTGAGCGGGCGCGGCCGTTCCGGCCGGGCGTTGCGGCGGGTACGCCCACGGCGACTCGGCAATCGGCCGCGCCGGCCCGTCTGCCGACCCGTCCGCACCGGGCCCACCAGCCTGCTGCACCGGCTGGCCGGGCTGTGGTGCCGGCCCACCAGCGGTCCCCCCACCAGCTTGCGGTGTCGGCCGGCCAGCCTGCGGTGTCGGCCCGCCAGCCTGGGGCACGGGTCCACCCGGCTGCGGTGCCG
>NZ_PYAK01000048.1 GCF_003264365.1 Micromonospora noduli | reverse complement strand
CCCGCCGCCGTGAGCAGCGACGCCGCCGCCAGCCAGGCCGCCGCCAGCCAGGCCGCCGCCAGCCCGGCTGCCGCCGCGAACCGCCCGGCCGTCTCGGGCGGCGTGGCAACCCCCGGGGGTACGGAGATCGGCTGGCGGCTGCGCCGCGATCCGTTGATGCTCGTCATGGTGGTGAGCACCGCCGTGGTGATCGCGGCGATCGGCGGCATCAACGTGATCGAGGTCTTCTTCATCCGGGAGACGTTGGAGGGCTCGGCGACCACGTACGGCCTGGTCAGTGCCGCATGGATGGCCGGCATGCTGCCGGGGACCTGGCTCGCCGTACGACTTGCCAGGCGGCTCGACGACGACGCCGGGTTGGTACGCGGGGTGCTGGCCACTCTGGCCGTGTGCAGCCTGATGGTGTTGCTCGCGTCGACGGTGCCGGCGGCAGGTGTGTTGGTGCCGCTCTGGCTGGTGGGTGGTGCGGCCAACGGTGGCGAGAACGTCTTCGCGAACCTGCTCACCGCTCGGCGGGTGCCGGAGGCGATGCGCGCCCGGGCGTACGCCAGCTACGGCGCGGCGGTGCAGGGTGGCTCGATGGCGGGCTTCCTGATCGGCGGGGCGTTGCTCGCGGTCGTTCCGCCTCGGCCGCTGATCGCCGGTGCCGGTGTGGTCGGGCTGCTGGTGGTGCTGGTCTTCGTGCCGTTCGTGACCCGGGCGGTACGACGGTCGTCAAGTGCGGGCTTGGCCACTCCGGGCCGGCCCGCCGAGCCGGAGCCAGCCGCCGGGGATACGGTCGGGCCATGGCTGAGCGCATCGCACGCCCGCGGGTCGGGCACATCCAGTTCCTGAACTGCCTGCCGATCTACTGGGGTCTGATGCGCTCCGGTGCCCTGCTCGACGTCGACCTGCACAAGGACTCGCCGGACCGGTTGAGCGCGGCGCTGGTCGCCGGTGACCTCGACATCGGCCCGATCACGCTGTTGGAGTACCTGAAGCACGCCGACGAACTGCTGCTCCTGCCGGACCTGGCGGTGGGCAGCGACGGGCCGGTGCTCTCGGTCAACATGGTCTCCACCCGTCCCCTCGGCGAGTTGGACGGCGCCCGGGTGGCGCTCGGCTCGACCTCGCGGACCGGGGTCATGCTGGCTCAGCTGCTGCTCGCCGAGCAGTACAACGTGCGGCCCGAGTACTTCCGCTGCCCGCCGGATCTGACCCAGATGCTGCTGGAGGCTGACGCCGCCGTGCTGATCGGGGACGTGGCGCTGCGGGCGTACTACGAGGCACCGCAGAAGGGCCTCACGGTCACCGACCTCGGGCAGGCGTGGCGGGAGTGGACCGGGCTTCCGATGGTCTTCGCCGTCTGGGCGGTCCGCCGCGACTTCGCCGCCGCCCACCCGGGTCTGGTCAAGGAGGTTCACGAGGCATTCCTGCGCTCGCGGGATCTCTGCCTGGCGGAGTTGGACCAGGTCGCCGAGGCGGCTGCCCGCTGGGAGACCTTCGACGCGGAGACCCTGGCCACGTACTTCCGGACCCTCGACTTCTCCCTCGGCGACCGGCAGGTCGCGGGGCTGCGCGAGTGGGCCCGACGGGCCGCCGCCATCGGCGAGGCCCCGGCGCTGCCGGACGGCGGCCCGGAGTTCTTCGCCGGCTGACCGCCGGCCGCCGGGCCGTCACTACGCCGGCCCGTCACTACGCCGGCCCGTCACTACGCCGGCCCGTCACTACGCCGGGTCGGCACAATCCAGGCCCGCCAAAACCTCGGGCCAGAGCGGCCGGCGGCGGCCTGAGGGGCTCAGGTGCCGGGGCGGAGCAGTGCCTCGGTGATCTTCTCGCAGTTCTTCATGCCGTAGTCGTAGCCCATGTTGATCGGGTACTTGACCATCACGCCCATCGTCCAGGTGTCACCGATGGCCAGGCAGTTGATGTGCATCTCCTGCTCCCTGGTCCGGTCGATCCACCCGTTCTTGATGGCGATCTTCTTCTGCTCGGCCGCCGGGAAGGCCTTGCGGATACCGAAGTCGCCGGCACCGCGAACCAGCTTCATCTCGTTGAGCAGCCATTTGGTCCACTTCGGCCCGGCGGCGGTGCCGGTGACGATGCAGTTGCCCATCCGGGCGGTGTCCCGGGGGGAGAGCGCCGTCCGGCTCCAGCCGCGGTCGGGGGCGACGCTGCTGTCGGTCAGCTTGCACATGGAGATGAGCCGCTTGATCGAGGCGTCCCGGTCGACCTGGTTGTAGAACTGTTCGGCCCGGGTGTTGTCGCTGTCCCGGATGATCCGCGTCGCGTCGGCGAGCTTGGCGTCGCTCGGGGTCTGGCCGGCGTCGGCGGCGCGACGCAGGTAGTCGGCAACGATCCAGGCCTTGATCATCGAGGCCGTCGTGCTGGTTTCGCCCATGTTCTTCGAACCGATGATCTTTCCGGTTCGGCGGTCGAGGACGCTCCAGGAGTACCAGCCCTTGATGTCCAGATCGAGGTTCTTCGCCATGAAGGGCAGCGGCTCCAGCGACGGGCTGGGGCTCGGTGACGGCGAGGAGGGCTGGCGGGCGCTGCGGTCGGTGCCGGCGCCGGTGGGGCGGTCGCTGGTGCCGGAGCCCGCGTCGCCCCACTTGGCCGCGGCGGACGACTCGAACGGCGACCCGGGCAGCAGCCGTAGCGACACCAGGACCAGCCCGATCAGGATGACCGCGACGGCGATCAGTCGAATCGGGGAGGCCTCGCCGCCGTTGCGGCGCTCGCCCCGACGGTTGCCGGCCATCAGAGCTTCCCGACCGGCTGCTGCGGCACCTTGAGGGCGGCGCCCGGCTGCGGGGTGACCAGTTGGGTGGCCACACTGGCGCAAACCTTCGCGCCGTAGTCCAGACCGGTCCTGATCGGGTAGCGCAGCATCACCGCGAGACTCCACTTGCTGGTGACGGCGAGGCAGTTGACGTGCCAGTTGCCGTCGCCGTAGATGGGGGTCCAGCCGTTCTTCATGCTGACCGGCCCCTGAGCGGTGATCGACTTGGGTAGACCGTCGATGATCCCCCAGCGGCCACCACCGGACGAGGTCCGCTGGTCCTTGGCCGCGGTGGTGCCCTTGACCTTGCTCATCTGGTCCAGCACCCACTTGGTCCATTTCGGGCCGGCGGCCTTACCGTCGGCGATGCAGTCGCCGACCCGGGCCGCGTCGCGGGGGGACATCCGGGTGAAGCTCCAGTAGCCGGTGTACGGCTTGACGTTGCCGCGCTTGGTGTCGGTCAGCCCGCAAATCTTGATCGCTCGTTGGATCACCGCGTCGGGGACGCTGCTCGACGAGGGCTTGTAGGAGCCACCCGCAGCAGCGTGGATCTTGTTGGCCGCTCCGTCGTTGCTGTCGACGATGGCGAGTCGGGCCATCTCCTTCATCGCTGCGGGCGGCTCCTTGTCGCCGAGCTGCCGCAGGTAGTCGGAGACGATCCACGCCTTGATCATCGATTCGGTGGAGCTGGTCGCTGTCATGTTCGGCGACCCGGAGATCTTGCCCGTCTTCCGGTCCAGCAGAGCCCACGAGAAGAACTCACCCTTGAAGCTCACCGACACCGGGCCGGCGGCCAGGGTGGGCGGCGGTGGTGGGGTGGGCGCGGGCGCGGCGACGCTCGACGTACCTCCTCCGCCGCCTCCGCCGCTGTCGCTGGCGAGCCGGGCGTACGCGGTGGGGACCAGTAGGACGCCGCCGAGCACGACCGCCGTGATGGCGAGCACCAGGGTCACGCGAGATCGCATGAGTGGGTGAACTCCAGGTGTCAGGGCCGGGGGGACCGGCTTGTCGTCGGGACGAATCGGGTGCGATCGCCGAGGCCGGGGGAGGTGGCCTCTGTGGAGATGTCGATGTCGGCAGCCGATCGGTTGTCCGGCAGAAGTCTACGTCCGGACCGGCAGACCGCCAGGGTTCGACACTAGGCAACCTGCGATAAAGACGGGATATGAGGTCGGTATGAGGTTTTTGCAGGGATTCACCTTTGTTTCGTGGCCTAGGTCACGGCAACACGACGGTGTCCAAGTAGCGCAAAGCACTCATCCGCTCACAGATGGGATGCCCGGATTCCTGTTACACCCCCTGGTGCAACGTGGCGCAAGCTGTAACACTTAGCCTCATGTATGGCAACGACTTCTCCGCCCCGGACGGCGCCACCGACGAGGCGCCCGGCGGCCTGCTGGGCGAGGTCGAGGCCGCCGAGGCCGAGCTGCGGGCAGCGGCGGCGCGCGGGCGGCGTGGCGGGCCCGCGCCGGACGAGGACCTGGCGGCGTACTTCGCCGAGGTGGTCGACGCCGAGCAGAAGATCGAGCCCCGCGACTGGATGCCCGACGCGTACCGGCGGACGCTGATCCGGCAGATCGCCCAGCACGCCCACTCCGAGATCATTGGCATGCAGCCGGAGGGCAACTGGATCAGTCGGGCGCCGTCGCTCAAGCGCAAGGCGATCCTGCTGGCCAAGGTGCAGGACGAGGCGGGTCACGGCCTCTACCTCTACGCCGCCGCCGAGACCCTCGGCATCAGCCGCGACGAGCTGGTCCAACTGCTGCTCGACGGTCGCCAGAAGTACAGCTCGATCTTCAACTACCCCACCCTGAGCTGGGCCGACGTGGGCGCCATCGGGTGGTTGGTGGACGGCGCGGCGATCGTCAACCAGGTCCCGCTCTGCCGCTGCTCGTACGGCCCGTACGCCCGCGCGATGATCCGGGTCTGCAAGGAGGAGTCGTTCCACCAGCGGCAGGGCTACGAGATCCTGCACACCCTGGCACACGGCACCCCCGCGCAGCAGGCGATGGCCCAGGACGCCGTGGACCGTTGGTGGTACCCGTCGCTGGCCATGTTCGGTCCGCCGGACGGCGACTCCACGCACTCCGCCCAGTCGATGGCCTGGAAGATCAAGCGCTTCTCGAACGACGATCTGCGCCAACGCTTCGTCGACATGTGCGTCCAGCAGGCCGAGATCCTCGGGCTGCGCATCCCCGACGCGGACCTGCGCTGGAACGACGAGCGGCAGGCGTACGACTACACCCAGCCGGACTATGACGAGCTGATGCAGGTGATCTCCGGCAACGGGCCGTGCAACCGGGAGCGGATGGCCCACCGCCGGGCCGCGCACGCCGACGGCACCTGGGTACGCGAGGCCGCCGCGGCATACGCCGCGAAGCGGGCGGGACAGAAGGAGACGGTCGCAGCATGACGCAACACACCCCGCTCTGGGAGGTCTTCGTGCGGGCGCGGCGCGGGCTGTCGCACACGCACGTCGGCAGCCTGCACGCCCCCGATGCCGAGCTTGCCCTGCGCAACGCCCGCGACCTCTACACCCGTCGCCAGGAGGGCGTGTCGATCTGGGTGGTGCCGGCCGGTGCGATCACCGCGTCCAGCCCGGACGAGAAGGACGCCTTCTTCGACCCGGCCGCCGACAAGGTCTACCGCCATCCCACCTTCTACGAGGTGCCGGACGGGGTGGCCCACCTGTGAACGAGCGGAGCGAACGAACCAGGCAGCGCAGCGAGGTGACGGCGTGAACGGACCCTTCGACTTCACCCTCGCTCTCGCCGACGACGCGTTGATCGCGGCCCAGCGGCTGGCCGAGTGGACCACCCGCGCGCCGGAGATGGAAGAGGACATCGCGCTGGCCAACATCGCCCTCGACCAGCTCGGCGCGGCGCGCCTGCTGCTGTCGTACGCGGGCGAGCTGGAGGGCGCCGGCCGTGACGAGGACGCGCTGGCGTACCTGCGCGACGACCGCGAGTTCCGCAACGCGCTAGTGGTCGAGCTGCCCAACGACGACTTCGCGGCGACGATGGCGAAGCTGTTCTTCCTGGCGGCGTACCAACTGCCGTTGTACACGGCGCTGGCCGGCTGCGCGGACGAGCGGTTGGCCGCGATCGGCGCGAAGGCGCGCAAGGAGTCGGCGTACCACCTGGACCATGGCGCGCTGTGGGTGAAGCGGCTCGGTGACGGCACCGAGGAGTCGCATCGTCGGATGCAGGCGGCCGTCGACCAGGTGTGGCCGTACACCCACGAGTTGTTCGCCGCGGACCCGGCGGCGCCGGTCGACCCGGCCACAGTGCGGCCGGCGTTCGACGAGGTCGTCGGCCCGGTGCTGGCCGAGGCGACGCTCACCCAGCCGGACAGTGCCTGGGCCCCGGCCGGTGGGCGGGCCGGTGTGCACACCGAGCACCTGGCCTACCTGCTCGCCGAGATGCAGGTGCTGCACCGCGCCCACCCCGGAGCGAAGTGGTGAGCGCGAGGAGCGCTAGCCCCACGATCGCGAACGGCACCGGCAGGGCGAGCGCACGGGAAGCCGCCGCGAGCGTGGTGGACCCGGAGATCCGGGTCATCACCATCGACGAGCTGGGCATCCTGCGGGCGGTCGAGGAGGATCCGGCCAGCGGGCGGGTCACCGTCACCATCACCCCGACCTACACCGGCTGCCCGGCGATGGACGTGATCCGGGCCGACATCCGCCGCGCGCTCACCGCCGCCGGCCACCCGGACGCGGAGGTCCGGACCGTCTACAGCCCACCGTGGAGCACCGACTGGATCTCCGAGGGTGGGCGGGCCAAGCTCGCCGCCGCCGGGATCGCCCCGCCGGCCCCGGTGCGCACCGCCGGCGTCGTGTCGCTGACGCTCGCGGTCCGCTGCCCACAGTGCGGTTCACCGGAGACCGAGCAGGTCAGCCGGTTCGGCTCCACCGCGTGCAAGGCGCTGTGGCGGTGCCGTTCCTGCTCCGAACCCTTCGACCACCTGAAGGCGCTGTGACTGTCACCATCACCCGCCCGGTTCGCCGCCGGCCGGTCTTCCACCCGTTGTCCGTCGCCGCCGTCGACCGGCTCACCGACGATTCCGTGGCGGTTACCTTCGCCGTACCCGAGGAACTGCGGGAGACCTTCGCGTTCCGCGCCGGTCAGCACCTCACCGTGCGGCGAGCCGCGGAGGACGGCACTGACGTGCGCCGGTCGTACTCGATCTGCTCCACCCCGGACGACCTGGCCCGGCACGGCCGGTTGCGGATCGGGGTGCGGGAGATCCCCGGCGGCGCCTTCTCGGCGTTCGCGTGCGGGGCGCTGCGCGGTGGCGACACCGTCGAGGTGCTGCCGCCGCTGGGCACCTTCACCACGGCGTTCGCGCCGGACCGGGTGCGACACTACGGCGCTGTCGTCGCCGGCTCCGGCATCACGCCGGTGCTCGGGCTGGTCGCGACCGCCCTGGCCGTCGAGCCGGCCAGCACCTTCACCCTGGTGTACGGCAACCGCACGGCGAACAGTGTGATGTTCGCCGAGGAGTTGGCCGACCTGAAGGACCGTCACCCCACCCGGCTGCACCTGGTGCACGTCCTCTCCCGGGAACAGGGCGAGTCGCCGCTGCTCTCCGGTCGGATCGACGCCGAGCGGCTGGGCCGGTTGCTGGGCACCATCGTGCCGGGCGACCTGATCGAGGAGTGGTTCCTCTGCGGCCCGTACGGCATGGTGGTCGACGTCCGGGACGTGCTGACCGCACGCGGGCTGTCCGAGTCGGCGGTGCACACCGAGCTGTTCCACGTCGACACGCCACCGGAGCCGGTGCGCCGACCCGTCGACCAGGCGGGCGCCGGGGCCGAGGTGACCATCGTGCTGGACGGCCGGTCGTCGAGCTTCACGATGGGTCGCGAGGAACGGGTGCTGGACGCCGCGCTGAAGGTGCGGGGTGAGCTGCCGTACGCCTGCAAGGGTGGCGTCTGCTCGACCTGCAAGGCGAAGGTCGTCGACGGCGCGGTCACGATGGCCCGCAACTACGCGTTGGAGCCCGACGAGCTGGCCGCCGGCTACGTGCTGACCTGCCAGTCCAGCCCGACCACCGACAAGCTCACCGTCGACTACGACGCATGACGACGCCGAACGACCGGGAGTTTGTCGAGCGGTTCGCCGAGGTCACCGGGGGTCGGCTTCCGACCAGCTACGCGGAGGGGTGGGAGCAGTTCGTCGGGTTCTGTGAGGAGGGCTATCACGACAT
The DNA here is from genome assembly GCF_003264365.1 of Micromonospora noduli. Taxonomy (GTDB): domain Bacteria; phylum Actinomycetota; class Actinomycetes; order Mycobacteriales; family Micromonosporaceae; genus Micromonospora; species Micromonospora noduli. The sequence continues at coordinate 38,212 of NZ_PYAK01000048.1, read as the reverse complement.
TCTCGACGAGTACTGGTTCGACCTCAGCATTCGCGACGCCATCGAGAGGATGCTGAACGACCCACGGTTGTTTGGCTTTCCGCAGATGGGGTGGGTCCGGGAGCGGATCGAGGCGGCGGACGAGCGGTTCCGGGCGGTGCTCTCCGAGCAGCCGATGCCGTGGGGCTCCGAGGGGTCGTGGTGGCAGGCGCACGTGCCGGCGTGGGCGGGGCCGGAGTTCGCGGCGGAGCTGCGGGACACCTACGGCATACACGTCGAGGTACGCGAGAGCTGAGTAAGCCCGACGTCAGTCGTTGGGGCGGACGTGCGCGGTCCAGTAGCTGCCGTCGGAGCGGTGCTTGTCGCATGCCATCGGAGCGCACCTCCGGATGAACGGACGCGCTTCGGAGGGCCGGATGGGGCGCGAAAGTTGGAGCGGCCCAATTCCTTGTCCGTCAGTGACGGACAGAGGTAACCTGGCAACTGCCAGGGGCAGTAGCTCCTTGGAAGTGGACCCGGCAGCCTTCCGGACGGTGGGTGAGCCGGGTTTCGCGTTTCCTGCGCCTCGTCAAACCTGCCGCGACTCTCTGATGATGCGCTGCACGGAGGCCTTCCATCGGCCGCCCTTGGCCCAGCACCACGCCAGTGCGTCCGGAATGGCCAGCAGGCACTCCTCGCGGGCTCTCAGTTGGTCGTAACGCAGGTTGCCGGACGTCCCCGACTTTCTCACCTGCTCGAAGAGCAGTCGCTGGTCGGCTTGGAATGTCGAGTCATCACGCTCCAGGACGAGGCGTGCAGCGTTTATCTTCGCTGCGTGCTCCACGAGCTCGATGAGGCAGGCTTCGCGTGCCACCCTGGGGTCACGGTGCCTTCTCGCATCGAAGATCATCGCGTGGGCGGACAGCGTCACGACAGCAGCGATGATCTGCCGGCGTCGGTCGTCTTTCTCCTTGTGAAAGTGGATGCGGCGCTGACCCGGCAGAATCAGGTCCCGAATGGTCCGGCGTGCGGCAGCGAGGTCCGCCGGTAGTACAACTGCGGCCGCGACGAGAAGCCCTCGCTCCTTGGTCTCGTCCACGAAGACGTGCGCGTTCATGCGCGTGGACCCTTCCTGTGGCGGCCAAGGTGCCCGATTCAGGCGTTGACGATGTCCCGGATTCGATCCAGCCTCTGTTGAGGCGTCAGCGGTTCGAGGTGCTTGGTGCCGATGGCGCCGAGTTCTGCCCGAACGTCGCAGTTGTCAGGCTGAAGCACGGCGTCGATCACCCGTGCCCGGGGCCCGCCGTCTCGAATGTAGATCCACACCGTCTGTGACTGGCGGGGCTCGGTGTTGAGTTCCGCGTCGAGCCGTTCTTGAGGAAAGAAGCCGAGGCCGGTCGCTCTGAGCCGGTCGGCGATCTCCACCAGGACCCAACGGCCTAGCTTTCGGTAGCCCAACTCGTCCCGTAACTCACCGAGGGTGGCTTCCGTTAGCCCGCCGTCGGCTCGACACCGGGAGGCAATGCCCGGAGCGGTATCCAATTCGCTCATATCGCACCCTTCCGTAAGCCGAGGCCGCGAAGAAGATGTTCGTGTTCAGAGACACACCTTGTCAAGCATTCTCGTATAACTTATATATGATCTTGAAATATGATGAGTGTCCTGTCGTGGTCACATCCACATCCCCGGAACGAGGGGTGGGTCGGGGGCCGACGTAGGCTCGGGGGTGTGACGGTGAGCCGGGAGATCGACGACATCCTGCAGCGCGGCGCGGACGGCGGGCGGATCACGCCCGAGGAGGCGCTGCTGCTCTACACCGAGGCGCCCTTCCACGCGTTGGGCGAGGCGGCGGACGCGGTGCGTCGGCGACGCTACCCGGACAACGTCGTCACCTACCTGATCGACCGCAACATCAACTACACGAACGTCTGCGTGACGGCGTGCAAGTTCTGCGCGTTCTACCGGGCGCCCAAGCACAAGGAAGGGTGGACCCACCCGACCGAGGAGATCCTCCGCCGGTGCGGCGAGGCGGTCGAGCTGGGCGCCACCCAGGTGATGCTCCAGGGCGGGCACCACCCGGACTACGGCGTGGAGTACTACGAGGAGCTTTTCTCCTCGGTCAAGCAGGCGTACCCGCAGCTGGTCATCCACTCGATCGGCCCCAGCGAGATCCTGCACATGGCCAAGGTCTCCGGGGTGAGCCTGGACGAGGCCATCGCCCGGATCAAGACCGCCGGCCTGGACTCGATCGCCGGCGCCGGCGCGGAGATGCTGCCCGAGCGGCCCCGTAAGGCCATCGCCCCCCTCAAGGAGTCGGGCGAACGCTGGTTGGAGGTCATGGAGCTGGCCCACCGGCAGGGCATCGAGTCGACAGCCACCATGATGATGGGCACCGGCGAGACGCACGCCGAGCGGATCGAGCACCTGCGCATGATCCGTGACGTGCAGGACCGCACCCGCGGTTTCCGGTCCTTCATCCCGTGGACGTACCAGCCGGAGAACAACCACCTCAAGGGCCGCACCCAGGCGACCACCTTGGAATACCTGCGCCTGGTCGCGGTGGCCCGGCTCTTCTTCGAGACCGTGCCGCACCTGCAGGCGTCCTGGTTGACCACCGGCAAGGACGTCGGACAGCTCTCGCTGCACATGGGCGTGGACGACCTCGGCTCGATCATGCTGGAGGAGAACGTCATCTCCTCGGCCGGCGCCCGGCACCGCTCCAACCTTCACGAGCTGATCGGCATGATCCGCTCCGCGGACCGGATCCCGGCGCAGCGCGACACCCTCTACAACCGGCTCGCCGTGCACCACACGCCGGCCGACGACCCGACCGACGAGCGGGTGGTCTCGCACTTCTCCTCGATCGCACTGCCCGGCGGTGGCGCGGGGAAGTCCCTGCCCCTGGTGGACGTCAGCTGACTGTCGACACCCGGCCGTTCGGCTGATCGACGCTCATGCTCCCGCCGGATCACCCCGGCGGTACGGGTGGTCCCCGCCGCCGCAGCGTCAGCCTGTCCGGTATGGGGCTGGTGGAGATGATCGTCGGCGGCTAGCGTCCCGGCTCATATTCGTCACCATCGTCGACCGACGAGTCTGTCCTCCATCGGCCCGCTGCGGGTCGTTCATATAACGCACGGCAGTACGGGCGGGATGGGTGACCATCCCGCCCGTACTGTCTGCGCAGCTCGGGCCGGACGGATGAAAACGGCTCCGCCTGCTGGCGTGGAAGATCGGCCTCCGATAACGTCCGCTCGTTCCGCAACCATTCTTTCTTCCCTACCCCCGGGGGACTGATGACAGCGTTCCACCGCTCGACGCTGGTGCGCGCCAGTGTCGTGGCGCTGCTCGCGGCCGGCGGCATCGCCGCCGTGGCCGCTCCGGTGCTGGCGGCCGAGGAGGCCGATCTGGCCCTGGTGCCGCTCAGCTACAACCTGGCCAAGGGTGTGACGGAGGCCAAGAGCAAGCCGTTCAAGTTCTCGGTCGACAACACCCGGAGCAAGGAAGACGCCAAGGGTGTCAGTTACACGGTGGACACCAGCAAGCTGAAGACGAACAAGGTCCGGGTCGTGGTGCCCGACGGCTGCCGGGTGAACGGCAAGAAGTTCACCTGCCGCCTCGGCGACCTGGCCGCCGGCACCAGCGAGGACTTCGGTATCCCGATCTTCTCCACCGGTGGTAAGGGCGCCGCCGGCACTCTGGTGGTCACCATCCGCTCGGCCACCGAGGACCCCAACGAGGAAGACAACAAGGTCGAGCACGACATCACCGTCACCGAGCCCGGCTACGACCTGACCAGTTGGGTGCAGGACGTCAACGCGAACGTCGTGGTGAACGGCGTCAACGGCGACGACCCCGACCTTCGGCCGGTGCGGCCGGGCGAGACGGTGCCGGTCGACTGGGCGGTCTACAACGACGGCAGCCGTAAGGCCACCGGCCTCGCCTACGTGCTGACCCTGCCGGCGGGCGTCACCTTCGACACCCTGCCGGACACGTGCACCACGCAGACCTTCGGCGTCACTCAGGCGCTCTGCCAGGACGACGGCGCGGTGATCCGTCCCGGTGACTACTACACGGCGGACATCAAGGTGACCGTCGGCACTGACGTCACCGAGCCGGTGCTGCGGGTCGGCGAGCTGGTGGCGCACGGCCTGGACGTGGCAGCCGGCAAGCCCGAGGAGCAGCCGCGGCGGGCCAGCACCGCCCAGCGGAAGGCCTTCACCGAGATCGACGAAGGTGACAACCAGGCGATCTTCGACGTCTTCGTCGACCTGGCCGTCGACCCGACGCCGACGCCCACGCCGACGGTCACCCCGTCGGGGTCGCCGACGCCGACGCCGACGGTCACTCCGACGCCGACGGTCACCCCGACCGAGACGCCGACCCCGACGCCGACGGTCACCCCGACCGAGACGCCGACCCCGACGGAGACGCCGACCCCGACGGAGACGCCGACCCCGACGGAGACGCCGACCCCGACGGAGACGCCGACGCCGACGGAGACGCCGACGGAGACGCCGACCCCGACCGAGACGCCGACCCCGACCGAGACGCCGACGCCGACGGTCACCCCGACCGAGACGCCGACCCCGACGCCGACGGTCACTCCGACGGAGACGCCCACGGCTACGCCGACCCCGACCGCAACGGAGACGCCGACGGTCACGCCGACCGCGACGGTCACCCCGACCGCGACGCCGCCGGTCACCCCGACCGCGACGGCCACGCCGACGCCGATCCCCAGCGGTACGACGAGGCCGGACACGACGGTCTCGCCGGGTGCCGGTGGCGGCTCCGCCGGTGGTGGCTCGGGCGGTGGCGGCCTGCCGGTTACCGGTGTGCAGGTCGGCCTCATCGGTGGCATCGGCGTGATCATCCTGCTGGTGGGTGGGGCGCTGCTGGTGCTCACCCGTCGCCGCAAGGTGGTCCTGGTCTCGCCGACCGACGAGAAGTCGACCGACTGACACAGGTGCCCTGACCAGCGGCGCGCAGGCGAGGCGCGACCGCGACGGGTGCGATGGTGACAGGCGTTCTGACCGAGGTGTCACGGTCGCGGGCACGACGCGAGGGCGGGGTGGGCGACCACCCCGCCCTTTCGCGTACGGGCTACGTGCCGCCCACCCAGCGAACGTCGGTTGGCGGGCGGCTGGCAGAGTGAGGGGGTGAGCCGTACCCCGCAGGGCCAGCGCGCCAGTCTGGACAAGCAGCCGCACGAGGTCGCCGCGATGTTCGACGGCGTGGCAGAGCGTTACGACCTGACCAACACGGTGATCTCGCTGGGCCAGGATCGCTCCTGGCGCCGGTCCACCCGGGCGGCGCTCGGGCTGCGGCCGGGCGAGCGGGTGCTGGACGTGGGTGCGGGCACCGGCGTCTCGACGCGCGAGCTGGCCCAGTCCGGGGCGTACGCGGTCGGGGTCGACCTGTCACTCGGGATGCTGCACACCGGCAAGCGGGCCCGGCCCGAGGTGCCGCTGCTGGCGGGAGACGCGCTGCGGCTGCCGTTCGCCGACGCCAGCTTCGACGCGGTGACCATCTCCTTTGCGCTGCGCAACGTCAACGACACCGACGCGGCGTTGCGTGAGCTGGCCCGGGTGACCCGGCCGGGCGGCCGGCTGGTGGTCTGCGAGTTCAGCACCCCGGTCAACCCGGTCTTCCGGACGGTCTACCTGTCGTACCTGATGCGGTCGCTGCCGGCGGTGGCCCGCACGGTGTCGAGCAATCCCGAGGCGTACGTCTATCTCGCCGAGTCGGTCCGGGCCTGGCCGGCGCAGTCCGCGCTGGCCGGCCGGGTGGCCGCGGCCGGGTGGGGACGCGTGGCGTGGCGCAACCTGACCGGTGGCGTGGTGGCCCTGCACCGGGGGATCCGCGAGTAGCCGGCGACCGGTACGGACAGCACGGACATTATTCAGGTTTCGTGAATATCGGTCTTTAGTCCACTTTGCCCCGTACGCTCGATCGCATGACCGGAGCAGACCCGGCGGACCCGGCGGCCGCCACCGACGACGACGCGGCCGAACTCATCTCCCAGTTGCGCGAGTTGGCCGGGGCCGACCCGGTGGAGGTTCGGCAGGTGGTCGCCGAGGTGTTGGCGGCACTGGACCGGGCGGCGGGTGGGGCCCTCCGCGAGCATCTACCGGAGACAATTCGGGTCGATGCGGGCCTGGACGCCTCCAGCCCGGCCTGACACCTGACCGCTGTGGACGGTGATGAGGTGTCACATCGGCGAGTTAGGTACCCCTGATCCTGCGCTGGTATGACGCCGGTCATACACTCGTCCCGTCTGGCTTGTGAAGCATTTCACGAGCGTGCGGGAGGAGGCGCGAATGACCGCGGTGGAACACGACGCCGACGTCATTGTCGTGGGCGCCGGTCCCGGTGGGTCAGCGACTGCGTACCACCTGGCCCGGCACGGCGTACGGGTGCTGTTGTTGGAGAAGACCGAGTTCCCCCGGGAGAAGGTCTGCGGCGACGGGTTGACCCCGCGCGCGGTGCGCCAGCTCATCCGGATGGGTGTGGACACCTCGCCCGAGGCGGGCTGGCTGCACAACCGCGGCCTGCGGGTCATCGGCGGCGGGGTGCGCCTCGAACTGGACTGGCCGGAGCTGGCCAGCTTCCCCAACTACGGTCTGGTGCGCACGCGCCTGGACTTCGACGACCTGCTCGCCCAGCGGGCGGTGGCCGCCGGCGCGAAACTGCGGACCAGCGTCAACGTGCTGGGCCCGGTGCTCGACGGCGACGGCCGCGTCACCGGCGTCGAGGCGGAGGTCGGGCCGGGCAAGGAGCCCACCACCTTCCACGCCCCGCTGGTCGTCGCGGCGGACGGCGTCTCCGGCCGATTCCCGCTCGCGCTGGGGCTGGCCAAGCGGGAGGACCGGCCGATCGGTGTGGCCGTCCGCCGCTACTACCGCTCGCCGGCCAAGCACGAGGACAACTACCTGGAGTCCTGGCTGGAGCTGCGCAGCAAGGACAGCGGCGACAACCTGCTGCCCGGGTACGGCTGGATCTTCGGCCTCGGTGACGGGCGGGTCAACGTCGGGCTCGGCGTGCTCAACTCGTCCTCGGCGTTCGGCAAGACCAACTACCGCCGGCTGCTCACCGACTGGCTCGCCAACACCCCGGAAGACTGGGGGATGACCGACGAGACCAACGCCGACGGCCCGATCCTCGGTGCCGCGCTGCCGATGGGCTTCAACCGGGTGCCCCACTACACCCGGGGCGTGCTGCTGGTCGGCGACTCGGGCGGCATGGTCAACCCGTTCAACGGTGAGGGCATCGCGTACGCGATGGAGTCCGGCGAACTGGCCGCTGAGGTCATGGTTCAGGCCCTCGCCCGCCCGGCCGGCCCGGAACGCGAGCGCGCGCTGCTGGCGTACCCGAACGAGCTGAAGGCCCGGCTCGGCGGCTACTACCGACTGGGCGGCATCTTCGTGAAACTGATCGGCCGCCCCGAGATCATGCGGATCGCCACCAAACACGGCATGCCGCACCCGACGCTGATGCGTTTCGTGCTCAAGCTGTTGGCCAACCTGACCGACCCGCGCGGCGGGGATGCGATGGATCGGGTCATCAACGCGATGACGAAGGCCGCCCCAGCCGTATAAGTAGGACGGCATCGGCGCTGGTCACGGCGCCGATGCCGACAAAGATCGACCCCCGCCGACTGCCACTGCGAGGGACGTGAATAGTGTGATTTTCGTCAAGCACCGAGGGCAGGGAAGGACGAGCAGGAGAAAACGATGTCGCTCTCGCCTTACGCACCGATCATCGGGCTGTTCGCCCTCGCCGCGGCGTTCTCGCTGTTTTCCGTTGGCGCCGCCCGCTTCGCCGGTCCCCGTCGCTACAACAAGGCCAAACTCGAGGCTTACGAGTGCGGCATCGAGCCCAGCCCGCAGCCGGTCGGCGGCGGGCGGTTCCCGATCAAGTTCTACCTGACGGCGATGCTCTTCATCGTCTTCGACATCGAGATCATCTTCCTCTACCCCTGGGCGGTCTCGTTCGACGCTCTGCCGATCTTCGGCTTCGTGGAGATGGTCCTGTTCATCGTCGCGGTCTTCGTTGCGTACGCCTACGTGTGGCGGCGCGGCGGCCTGGACTGGGACTGAGGAAGGAACGTCAGATGGGCATCGAGGAGAAGCTTCCCGCCGGCGTCCTGCTCACCTCGGTGGAGAAGCTGGTCAACTGGTCTCGGAAGTCGTCCGTGTGGGGCGCCACCTTCGGCCTGGCCTGCTGCGCCATCGAGATGATGGCCGCCGGTGGTCCGCACTACGACATGGGCCGCTGGGGCATGGAGGTCTTCCGGGCGTCGCCCCGGCAGGCCGACCTGATGATCGTGGCTGGCCGGGTGAGTCAGAAGATGGCCCCGGTGCTGCGCCAGATCTACGACCAGATGGCCGAGCCGCGCTGGGTGCTCTCGATGGGCGTCTGCGCCAGCAGCGGCGGCATGTTCAACAACTACGCGATCGTGCAGGGCGTCGACCACGTGGTGCCGGTCGACATGTACCTGCCGGGCTGCCCGCCCCGGCCGGAGATGCTCATCGACGCGATCCTCAAGCTCCGCGAGAAGATCATGTATGAGCCGCTGGGCCCGAACGGCCGCAAGATGCTGGCGGCCCGCCAGGAGCGCGGCGACGTTCCGGTCGTGCCCTACGGCTCGATGCCCTCCTCGTACCGCAGCGACAAGGCCCGGCGTGCCGAGTGGACCCGGGCGGTCCGCGAGGGCCGCGAGGAGCAGCTGCGCATCGAGAACTGGATGAACGCTCAGAACCACCTCCACCCGCAGGCAGGCCCGAAATGACGTCACCCACGGACAAGCCAAACGACGGCGGAGTGCCGCTGCCGGTGGTGCCGGCTGGCGCCACCAGTGGTGCCCCCGCCGAGTACCCGCCGGCCAGCCCGGCGGGTCGCGGGATGTTCGGCAACCAGGGCACCGGCGACGTGTCCGGCTACGGCGGCCTGGTCCGCCAGCGCCAGCCCATCGAGGAGGCGTCCCGGCCGTACGGGGGCTACTTCGACGAGGTCCGCGACGCGCTGGAGGAGGCGTACCCGGCCTTCAACGACGCGATCGAGAAGGTCGTGGTCGACCGGGGTGAGCTGACCCTGCACGTACGCCCGGAGCGGATCGCCGAGGTGTGCCAGGTGATGCGGGACGACCTGGCGCTGCGGTTCGAGCTGTGCTCCTCGGTGTCCGGTGCGGACTACCTCGGCGCCGACGAGCGCCGGTTGCACGTGGTCTACCTGCTCACCTCGATGACGTACCGGCGGCGGGTCCGGCTGGAGGCCGCGGTCTCCGTCGAGGCCCCGCACCTGCCCAGCGTGACCGCCATCTACCCGACGGCGGACTGGCAGGAGCGCGAGGCGTACGACATGTTCGGCATCGTCTTCGACGGCCACCCCAACCTGACCCGGATCCTCATGCCGGACGACTGGGAGGGCCACCCGCAGCGCAAGGACTACCCGCTCGGCGGCGTCCCCGTCGAGTACAAGGGCGCGGAGATCCAGCCGCCGAACGAGCGGAGGTCGTACCAGTGAGCGCGAGGAGTGCAGCGGAGCGGAGCCCCGCAGTCGCGATCGGAGGGCCGGCACTGTGACGACGTCGAACTACGCCAGCGAGCGCGAAACCGACGAGGGTCGGGTCTTCACCGTCACCGGTGGGGACTGGGACACGATCGTCTCGGGCACCGACCCGATCAACGATGAGCGGATCGTGGTCAACATGGGTCCGCAGCACCCGTCCACGCACGGGGTGCTGCGGCTGATCCTGGAGTTGGAGGGCGAGACGGTCCGCGAGGCCCGCTCGGTCATCGGCTACCTGCACACCGGCATCGAGAAGAACCTCGAATACCGCAACTGGGTCCAGGGTTCGACGTTCGTGACCCGGATGGACTACCTCGCCCCGATCTTCAACGAGACGGCGTACGCCCTCGCGGTCGAGAAGCTGCTCGGCATCACCGACGACATCACCGAGCGGGCCACCACGATCCGCGTGCTGATGATGGAGCTCAACCGGATCTCGTCGCACCTGGTCTGGTTGGCCACCACCGGCATGGAGCTGGGCGCGATCTCGATCATGCTTTACGGCTTCCGCGAGCGGGAGTACATCCTCGACATCTTCGAGACCATCACCGGCCTGCGGATGAACCACGCGTACGTGCGGCCGGGCGGTGTGGCGCAGGACGTGCCGGACGAGGCGATCGTCAAGATCCGCGAGTTCCTCAAGATGATGCCGAAGAAGCTCAAGGAGTACGAGGACCTCCTCTCCGGCCAGCCGATCTGGACCGAGCGGACGAAGAACGTCGCGGTGCTGGACGTCACCGGCTGCGTGGCCCTCGGCATCACCGGTCCGGTGCTGCGCTCCGCCGGCCTCGCCTGGGACCTGCGCAAGACCATGCCGTACTGCGGCTACGAGACGTACGAGTTCGACGTTCCGACCCACCCCGACGGCGACGTGTGGGGTCGCTACCAGGTCCGGCTCGCCGAGATCCGGGAGTCGATGAAGCTGGTCGAGCAAGCGCTGGACCGGCTCCGTCCGGGCCCGGTGATGGTCGCCGACCGCAAGATCGCCTGGCCGGCGCAGCTCGCCATCGGCGTGGACGGCATGGGCAACTCGCTGGAGCACGTCGCGAAGATCATGGGTCAGTCGATGGAGTCGCTGATCCACCACTTCAAGCTGGTGACCGAGGGCTTCCGGGTCCCGCCCGGCCAGGTGTACGTCGCCATCGAGGCGCCCCGCGGCGAGCTGGGCGTCCACGCGGTCTCCGACGGTGGCACCCGGCCCTACCGGGTGCACTACCGGGAGCCGAGCTTCGTCAACCTGCAGGCCCTCCCGGCGATGGCCGAGGGCGGTCTGATCGCCGACGTGATCGCCGGCGGCGCCTCGTTGGACCCGGTCATGGGCGGGTGTGACAGGTGAGTGCGAGGAGTGAGCTTGCGAGCCCCGCAGTCGCGAACGGAAGGCGGCTCTGATGACGACGACTTTCACTGACGAGACCCGGGAGCGGGCGCGCGAGATCATCGCCCGTTACCCGGCGGACCGGTCCCGCTCGGCGTTGCTGCCGCTGCTGCACCTGGTGCAGGCCGAAGAGGGGTACGTCTCCCCGGCCGGGGTCGCGTTCTGCGCCGAGGTGCTGGGGCTGAACAAGGCCCAGGTCGGCGCGGTGGCCACCTTCTACACGATGTACAAGCGCAAGCCGACCGGTGACTTCCTGGTCAGCGTCTGCACCAACACCATGTGCAACGTGCTCGGCGGCCAGGAGGTCTACGACACCCTCGCCGAGCACCTGGGCGTCGGGCACGACGAGACCACAGCGGACGGCACGATCACGCTGGAGCACGCCGAGTGCCTGGCGGCGTGCGACTACGGCCCGGTGATGACCGTCAATTACGACTTCTTCGACGGCGTGGACGCCTCCACCGCTGTCGGTGTGGTCGACGAGCTGCGGGCCGGCGGTCGGCCGATGCCGACCCGGGGTGCGCGGCTCTGCACGCTCAAGGAGATGGCGGTGCAGCTCGCCGGTTTCGCCGACGAGCGCGACGGCGCGGTCGCCGACGGCGGGCCGGGGGAGCCCACCCTGCGCGGGCTGCGGCTGGCCCAGCAGCACGGCGTCTCGGTGCCGGGCTTCGACCCGAACACCCCGATCCGCAGCAAGGCCGAGGCCGACAAGGCCGCCGCCGAGGCGAAGGCGAAGGCGGAGGCCGCCAAGCCGGCGCCCGTCGAGGCCAGCACGGCGCCGGTCAAGGGTGGCGACGGCGCATCCGCTCCGACGGGGGCGGCCGGGGTCGCCGAGCCGGCGAAGCCGGAGGCCGCCAGTGGCAGCACCACCCGGGACGTCAAGGCACCGGACGACAAGTCGCCGCAGGTGCGTACCGCCGAGACCCGGCAGCCGGACGCGGGCACGTCGGTGCCGGATGCCCCTGGCACGAAGGTCCCGGCGGACGGCACCGGTACCGCGCCTCAGGCTGGCGACGCGCGGGCGGCCGAGGCCGCCGGCGTGGCGGCCAACGCGCCGGCCGGCGACGGCAAGCCCGCCGGCGACGAGGCCGGGGCGCAGGAGCGCAACCTCACCGAAGCGAAGGCTGGGACGGACGCCGACGGCGCCGGCCCGGCGGACGCGAACGAAACGGGGGCCCAGAAGTGACCACTCCCCGCCCGGAGACGCTGGCCAAGCTGACGCCGGTGCTGACCAAGCGCTGGCTGTCGCCGGACGCCTGGCGCATCGGCACGTACGAGCAGCTGGACGGCTACGCCGCGCTGCGCAAGGCGCTCAAGGCGCACCCGGACGACCTGATCCAGCTGATCAAGGACTCCGGGCTGCGGGGCCGAGGTGGCGCCGGCTTCCCCACCGGCCTCAAGTGGGGCTTCATCCCGCAGGGCGACGGCAAGCCGCACTACCTGGTGGTCAACGCCGACGAGGGCGAGCCGGGCACCTGCAAGGACCTGCCGCTGATGACCCACGACCCGCACGCGCTGGTCGAGGGCGTCATCATCGCGTCGTACGCGATCCGGGCCGCCCGCGCCTACATCTACATCCGGGGCGAGGCGGTGCACGCCGCGCGTCGGCTGCGCAACGCGGTCCAGGAGGCGTACGACAAGGGTTACCTGGGCCGGAACATCCTGCGCAGTGGCTACGACCTGGAGCTGGTGGTGCACTCCGGCGCCGGGGCGTACATCTGCGGCGAGGAGACGGCGCTGCTGGACTCCCTGGAGGGGTTCCGGGGTCAGCCCCGGCTGCGCCCGCCGTTCCCGGCCACCCACGGCCTGTACGCGAGCCCGACGGTGGTGAACAACGTCGGCACCATCGCCAGCGTGCCGCCGATCGTGCTCGGTGGGGCCGACTGGTGGAAGAGCATGGGCACCGAGAAGTCCTCCGGGCCGATGATCTACTCGCTGTCCGGCCGGGTCGCCAACCCGGGCCAGTACGAGTGCTCGATGGGTGTCACGCTGCGCGAGCTGCTGGAACTGGCCGGTGGCATGCAGCCCGGCCACAACCTGCGGTTCTGGACCCCGGGCGGCTCGTCCACCCCGCTGCTCGCCGCTGAGCACCTGGACGTGCCACTGGACTTCGAGGGGGTGGCGGCGGCCGGCTCGATCCTGGGCACCACGGCCACCCAGATCTTCTCCGACCAGGACTGCCCGGTCTACGCGACGTACCGGTGGTTGGAGTTCTACCACCACGAGTCGTGCGGCAAGTGCACCCCGTGCCGTGAGGGCAACTACTGGATGGTCCGGGTCTACCGGCGGATCCTCGCCGGTCAGGGCACCCACGAAGACCTGGACACCCTGCTGGACACCTGCGACAACATCCTCGGCCGCTCGTTCTGCGGTCTGGGTGACGGCGCGACCAGCTCGGTGACCTCCTCGCTGCAGTACTTCAAGCAGGACTACCTCGACTACATCGAGGGTCGGACCGCACCCAAGCTGTCGGAGAAGACCCTGGTAGGGGCGCACTGATGACCGACGTAGCCAAGCAGACCGAGACTGTCACCCTCACCATCGACGACGTCGAGGTCACCGCCCCCAAGGGGACGCTGCTGATCCGGGTCGCCGAGCAGATGGGCACCGAGATCCCCCGGTTCTGCGACCACCCGCTGCTGGCCCCGGCCGGCGCGTGCCGGCAGTGCCTGGTCGAGGTGGAGGGCCAGCGCAAGCCGGTCGCCTCCTGCACCCAGGCCGTCGCCGACGGCATGGTCGTGCGTACCCAGATCACCTCCCCGGTGGCCAAGAAGGCGCAGGAGGGGGTGATGGAGCTGCTGCTGCTCAACCACCCGCTGGACTGCCCGATGTGTGACAAGGGCGGCGAGTGCCCGCTCCAGAACCAGGCGATGTCCACCGGCCGCACCGACTCGCGCTTCCACGAGCACAAGCGGGAGTACGAGAAGCCGATGGCGATCAGCAGCCAGGTGCTGCTGGACCGCGAGCGTTGCGTGCTCTGCCAGCGGTGCACCCGGTTCTCCGAGGAGATCGCGGGCGACAAGTTCATCGACCTGATGGGCCGGTCGTCCGCCGAGGAGATCAACATCTACCGGGACGACGCCTACGGCGAAGAGGGCGACGCCGGCGACGTTCCGTTCAACTCCTACTTCTCCGGCAACACCGTGCAGATCTGCCCGGTGGGTGCGCTGACCGGTGCCCAGTACCGTTTCCGCGCCCGCCCGTTCGACCTGGTCTCCAGCCCGAGCGTCTGCGAGCACTGCTCGGCCGGCTGCGGGCAGCGCACCGACTGGCGGCGTGGCAAGGTGCTGCGCCGGTTGGCCGGCGACGAGCCGGCGGTGAACGAGGAGTGGAACTGCGACAAGGGTCGCTGGGGCTTCCAGTACACCCGGGCCGCCGACCGGCTGACCACTCCGCTGGTCCGCGACGAGCACACCGGTGAGCTGCGCGAGGCGTCCTGGAGTGAGGCGCTCACAGTTGCCGCCGAAGGGCTGCACATCGCCCGGGAGAGCGGGCAGGGCACTGCGGTGCTCACCGGCGGTCGGCTGACCGTCGAGGACGCGTACGCCTACGCCAAGTTCGCCCGGGTCGCGTTGAACACCAACGACATCGACTTCCGGGCCCGCCCGGTCTCCCGCGAGGAGGCCGACTTCCTGGCCAGCTCGGTCGCCGGGGTCACCGACGTCACCTACACCGACGTGGAGAACGCGCCGGCGGTGGTGCTGGTGGGCCTGGAGCCCGAGGAGGAGTGCCCGATCCTCTTCCTGCGGCTGCGCAAGGCGTACCTGAAGAAGACCCTGACGGTGTACGCGCTGGCGCCCTTCGCCACCCGCGGCCTGGAGAAGCTCGGTGCCAAGCTGGCGCGGGTGGTGCCGGGCGAGGAGGCCAGCGTGCTCGCCGAGCACGCCACGGTCAGCGAGGCGCTCAGCGCACCGGGCGCGATCCTGATCGTCGGCGAGCGGTTGGCCACCGTGCCGGGTGGGCTCTCCGCGGCGGCCGACGTGGCCCGGCGTACCGGCGCGAAGCTGGCCTGGGTGCCGCGGCGCGCGGGTGACCGTGGCGCTGTCGACGCGGGCTGCCTGCCCAACCTGCTCCCCGGTGGACGCCTGGTCACCGAGCCGGCCGCCCGGGCCGAGCTGGGTGAGGCGTGGGACATCCCGGCCGGGGTGATCCCGAGCCAGGCCGGGCGGGACACCGACGGCATCCTGACCGCGGCCGCCAACGGGCAGCTCGGCGCGCTGGTCGTCGGTGGTGTCGACCCGGCCGACCTGGCCGACCCGCGACTTGCCGAGTCCGCTCTGGACGCGGTGCCGTTCCTGGTCAGCCTCGAGCTGCGCGCCAGCGCGGTGACCCGGCGGGCCAACGTGGTGCTTCCGGTCGCCCCGGTGGCCGAGAAGGCCGGAAGCTTCCTGGACTGGGAGGGCCGGCTGCGCCCGTTCGAGGCGGTGCTGAACACCGCCGCGATGACCGACGGTCGGGTGCTCGACGCGCTGGCCGCGCTGCTCGACGTACGCCTCGGCACGGCCGACGTGCTCAGCGTGCGCCGTGAGCTGGGCACGTTGCCGGCGACGCGGCTGTCCCGGCCGGCCGCGCCGTCGGTCGCACCGGGCCGGGTGCCGCAGCCGAACGCCGGGGAGGCCGTGCTGGCCACCTGGCACCAGCTGGTGGACCTCGGCACCCTGACCGAGGGCGACGAGAACCTCGCCGGCACCGCCCGTCCGCCGGTGGTCCGGCTGGGTAAGGGCACCGCCGAGGCGCTCGGTGTGGTCGACGGTGACGCGGTCACTGTCGGCACCGACCGAGGGGCGCTGACCCTGCCGGCGGAACTCACCGAGATGCCGGACGGCGTGGTCTGGCTGCCGACCAACTCACCCGGCTCGACCGTGCGGCGCAGCCTCGGGGCGACGTCCGGCGCGGTCGTCCGGATCTCCGTCCCCGCACCGAGTACGGCCATCCCGGCCGGACGCGTGGCGGCCGACGAGACCGGTCTCCCGGGTCCGCTCCTCAACTCCGGGGGTAACCAGTGAGTCCGATCTACCTGGCCCAGGATCCGACGCTGGCCGACTTCGGCCGGGATCCGTGGTGGCTGGTTCTCGGCAAGATTGTCTTCGCGTTCGCCTTCGGTCTGCTGGCCACCCTGCTCGGCGTCTGGTTCGAACGGCGCGTGGTCGGTTACATGCAGGTGCGGCCCGGCCCCAACCAGGTCGGCCCGTTCGGCCTGCTGCAGACCCTCGCCGACGGCCTGAAGATGGCCTTCAAGGAGGACATCCTGCCGAAGGCGGCCGACAAGGTCGTCTACTTCTTCGCCCCGACCATCTCGGTGATCTGCGCGGTCACCGCCCTGTCGGTGGTGCCGTTCGGCCCGATGGTGAGCATCTTCGGTCACCACACGCCGTTGCAGGTCACCGACGTGCCGGTGGCGGTGCTGCTGCTGCTCGCCTGTTCCTCGATGGGCGTCTACGGCATCGTGCTGGGCGGCTGGGCCTCCGGCTCGACGTACCCGCTGCTGGGTGGTCTCCGGTCGAGTGCCCAGATGATCTCCTACGAGGTCGCCATGGGGCTCAGCATCGTGGCGGTCTTCATGACCGCCGGCACGATGAGCACCAGCGGGATCGTCGCCGCTCAGGGCGACGGCACGCAGCTGACCGTCTTCGGCCAGACCATCCCGGCACCGGGTTGGTACGCGATCCTGCTGCTGCCGAGCTTCATCATCTTCTTCATCGCCACTGTGGGTGAGACCAACCGCGCGCCGTTCGACCTGCCCGAGGCCGAGTCCGAGCTGGTCGCCGGCTTCATGACCGAGTACAGCTCGCTGAAGTTCGCGCTCTTCATGCTCAGCGAGTACGTCGCGATGGTGACGATGTCCGCGGTCACCACCACGCTGTTCCTGGGCGGTTGGCGGGCACCCTGGCCGATCACCATCTGGGAGGGCGCCAACTCCGGTTGGTGGCCGATGCTCTGGTTCTTCGGCAAGGTGATCGCCCTGGTCTTCGTGTTCGTGTGGTTGCGTGGCACGCTGCCCCGGCTGCGGTACGACCAGTTCATGCGGCTCGGTTGGAAGGTGCTGCTGCCGATCAACCTGGTCTGGATCCTGGTCCTGTCGGGCCTGCGCTCCATCGAGGACTGGGACACCCGCGGCAAGGTGATCGCCGTCGGCATCCCGGCCGGCATCCTGCTGATCGCCACGATCTTCTGGCCCAGCCGGAAGCCGAAGCCGAAGCCGACGACGCAGGAACAGGTCGACAACCGGCCGCACGGGAGCTTCCCGCTGCCACCGATGGATCTTCAGGTACCACCGAGCCCGCGCATCACGCGCGTGGTCGCCGAGCGGGAGCCGGCCAACATCGTTGCCGGCTCGGACTCCAGGGAGGTGTGACGTGGGCGCGATCACCGGAACGTTCAAGGGATTCGGTGTCACCTTCTCGCACATGTTCAGGAAGGTCGTCACGACCGACTACCCGTTCAAGCCGCCGGTGTCGGCGCCGCGCTACCACGGGCGGCACATCCTCAACCGGCACCCGGACGGCCTGGAGAAGTGCATCGGCTGCGAGCTGTGCGCCTGGGCCTGCCCGGCGGACGCGATCTACGTCGAGGGTGGCGACAACACCGACGAGCAGCGCTTCTCGCCGGGTGAGCGGTACGCCAGCATCTACCAGATCAACTACGCCCGCTGCATCTTCTGCGGGCTGTGCATCGAGGCCTGCCCGACCCGGTCGCTCACCATGAGCAACGAGTACGAGTTGGCCCGGGACAACCGGCAGGACCTGATCTTCACGAAGGAGCAGTTGCTCGCGCCGTTGCTGGAGGGCATGGAGCAGCCGCCGCACCCGATGCGGCTGGGTGACAGCGAGAAGGACTACTACGTCGGCGCGCTGGACAACCCGGGCACCTCCGCCGGTGCGGAGACGTCCCCGATGGGCCCCGGCCGCTACCAGGTCGAGGAGCACCCCGGCGTGACGTTCCCCGGCGCCGAGCAGGCCGCCCAGCGCGTGGCGGCCGGCAAGGGAGAGGAAGCATGACCACGTCTACGGTGCTCGCCGCGGCGGGTTCGGTCTCCACCGGCGAGGCGGTCACCTTCTGGATCCTCGCCCCGCTCGCGCTGATCGGCGGGATCGGGATGGTGGCCGCGCGCAACGCCGTGCACTCGGCGCTGTGGCTGGTGCTGACAATGCTCTGCCTGGGCGTGTTCTACGTCCTCCAGGCCGGTCCGTTCATCGGCATGGTGCAGATCATCGTCTACACCGGCGCGATCATGATGCTCTTCCTCTTCGTGCTGATGCTGGTCGGTCGGGACTCCACGGACTCGCTGATCGAGACGCTGCGCGGCCAGCGGGTCGCCGCGATCGTGCTCGGCCTGGGCTTCGCCGGCCTGGTCGGCACCGGCCTCTACCAGGCACTGGACCGGACCAGCACGGCCGGTCTGGAGCAGGTCAACGCCGAGGGGAACGTGCAGGGCATCGCCCGGCTGCTGTTCACCAAGTACGTCTTCGCGTTCGAACTGACCTCGGCGCTGCTGATCACCGCGGCGGTCGGTGCCATGGTGCTGGCCCACGTCGAGCGGCGTAAGCAGGACAAGATCGACCAGGTGTCGACCATGAAGGCACGCTTCGCCCCGGGTAACTACCCCGGCCCGAAGCCGGGCCCCGGCGTCTTCGCGACCTCCTCCTCGGTGGCCACCCCGGCCCGGCTGCCCGACGGCCGCCTGACCGACCGCAGCACCCCGGCGATCCTTCCGCAGCGCGAGCTGACCGCCGAGGAGACCTCGCTGAAGGGGACGGACAAGTAATGGAATCGTTCTTCTCGGTCGAGCCGACCTACTACCTCGTGCTCGCCGCGGTGCTGTTCACCATCGGCGCCGCCGGGGTGCTGGTCCGGCGCAACGCGATCGTGCTGTTCATGTGCGTGGAGCTGATGCTCAACGCGGCCAACCTGACGCTGGTCACCTTCAGCCGGATCAACGGTGACCTCAACGGCCAGATCATGGCGTTCTTCGTGATGGTGGTGGCGGCGGCCGAGGTCGTGGTCGGGCTCGCGATCATCATGTCCATCTTCCGGACGCGACGCTCGGCGAGTGTCGACGACGCCAACCTGCTCAAGTACTAGAGGGGTCCACCGGTGGAAGAGACTGTGGAATACGCCCAGGCCACGGGGCTGCTTGGGGGCGTCTGGCTGCTGGTGGCGATCCCGCTGGTCAGCGCGGCCATCCTGCTGCTGCTCGGCCGCCGGGCCGACCGCTGGGGGCACTGGTTGGGCGTCGCCGCCATCGGCGCCGCGTTCGTGCTCGGCCTGAGCTTCTTCTTCCAGCTGCGTGGCCTGGAGAACAAGTCGGTCGAGCTGAGCCTCTGGGACTTCATCGCTGTCGGTGATCTGCGCGTCGACTTCGGCCTGCTCTTCGACCCGCTGGCCGCGGTCTTCGTACTGCTGATCACCGGGGTGGGTTTCCTGATCCACCTGTACGCGGTGGAGTACATGTCGCACGACGCGGGCCGCCGTCGGTTCTTCGCGTACTTCAACCTGTTCGTCGCGGCGATGCTGCTGCTGGTGCTCGGCAACAACTACGTGATGCTGTACTTCGGCTGGGAGGGCGTCGGTCTGGCGTCGTACCTGCTGATCTCCTTCTGGACCGAGCGGCCGAGCGCGGCCACCGCCGGCAAGAAGGCGTTCCTGATGAACCGGGTCGGCGACGCCGGCCTGGCCATCGGCATCTTCATCATGTTCGCCACCCTGGGCACCACCCAGTACGACGAGGTGTTCAACGGTGTCGGCGCGCTGACCGGCACCACAGTGCTGGTCCTCGGCCTGTTGCTGCTGCTCGGGGCGGCCGGCAAGTCCGGCCAGTTCCCGCTCCAGGCGTGGTTGCCGGACGCTATGGAGGGCCCGACCCCGGTGTCGGCGCTCATCCACGCCGCCACCATGGTCACCGCGGGCGTCTACCTGATCGCCCGGTCCAACCCGATCTTCTCGGCCAACTCGACGCTGCAACTCGTGGTGGTCAGCGTCGGCGCGCTCACCCTGCTGATCGGCTGCATCATCGGTGCGGCCAAGGACGACATCAAGCGGGTGCTCGCCTGGTCGACGGTGAGCCAGATCGGCTACATGTTCCTCGGTGTCGGCCTCGGCGGCGCGGCGTACGCGCTGGCCATCGTGCACCTGCTGGCGCACGGCTTCTTCAAGGCCAACATGTTCCTGGGCGCCGGTTCGGTCATGCACGGAATGAAGGACCAGGTCGACATCCGCCGCTTCGGTGGGCTGTCCAAGTACATGAAGATCACCTGGTTGACCTTCATGATGGGCTGGCTGGCCATCATCGGCATGTTCCCCTTCTCCGGCTTCTTCTCCAAGGAGCCGATCATCGTGGCCGCCTTCGAGCGGGACGACTGGACCGCCTGGCTCTTCGGCGGTGCGGCACTGCTCGGCGCCGGGCTCACCGCGTTCTACATGACGCGGCTGTTCGTGCTCACGTTCCACGGCCCGCAGCGGTGGACCGAGGACATCGAGCACCCGCATGAGTCGCCCAAGCTGATGACCATCCCGCTGATCCTGCTGGCGGTCGGGTCGGTCGGCGCAGGCTTCCTGCTCGCCACGTCCGTCCCGGACTGGCTGACGGAGACCGCCGGGCTGGGCGGCGAGCACGCGGAGCACGCGGCGGTCCTCTCGCACACCGTGATCACCATCCTGTCGCTGCTGGTCACCGTGCTCGGTGCCGGGCTCGCCTGGTTCCTGTTCCGGGCCGGCACGGCCACCGCGCCGCAGCCGGCCGGGGTGCTGGTCACCGCCGCCCGGCGCAACCTCTACACCGACACGGTCAACGAGGCGGTCTTCGAGAAGCCGGGCATCTTCCTCACCCGGGCGCTGGTGTACCTCGACAACCGGGGCATCGACGGGCTCGTCAACGGGCTCGCCGCCGCGGTCGGCGGGGGCTCGGGTCGCCTCCGTCGGATGCAGACCGGCTTTGTCCGCTCGTACGCCACCTCGATCCTGGCCGGTGCGCTGCTGGTGATGGCGGCGTTCCTGGCGGTGCAGGCGGGGTGGTTGGCGTGATCAACCTCTTTCCGGCCGCCCCCGCCGGCGGACCACGCAGTGACGACGGAGGTAAGGCCGCATAATGTCCAACTTCCCGTTCCTCTCGGTGCTCACCGTGGCGCCGCTGGTGGGCGCCCTGGTGGTGGCCTTCCTGCCGCGCCACCGCCCGGAGCTGGCCAAGCAGGTGGCGTTCGCCTGGTCGCTGCTCGTGCTGGTGCTCTCGGTGGTGATGTGGGTCAGCTTCAACGCCGGCGGTGACCGGTTCCAGTTCCGCGAGTCGTACTCCTGGATTCCGAACTGGGGGGTCAGCTTCACCTTCGCCGCCGACGGCATCGCGCTGGTGATGCTGATGCTGATCGCGGTGCTGGTGCCGCTGGTGATCCTGGCGTCCTGGCACGACGCCGAGTCGTCGAAGCGGTCGGTGCCCGTCTACTTCGCACTGCTGCTGGTCCTCGAGTGCACGATGATCGGCGTCTTCGCGGCCGCCGACGTCTTCCTGTTCTACGTGTTCTTCGAGGTCATGCTGGTGCCGATGTACTTCCTCATCGGCAGCTACGGCGGCCACCAGCGGCAGTACGCGGCGGTGAAGTTCTTCCTCTACTCGCTCGTCGGCGGTCTGTTCATGCTGGCCGCGGTGATCGGCCTGTGGGTGGTCGGCGGGAAGACCTTCGACTGGCAGGCGCTCTCGCAGGTCGACATCAGCACCGGCACCGAGAGGTGGCTGTTCCTCGGCTTCTTCCTCGCGTTCGCCATCAAGGCGCCGTTCTTCCCGTTCCACACCTGGTTGCCCGATGCCGGTGGCGCCGCCCCGGCGGGGGCGGCGGCGCTGCTCGTCGGCGTGCTGGACAAGGTCGGCACCTTCGGCATCCTGCGCTACTGCCTGCCGCTGTTCCCCGAGGCGTCGAAGTGGTTCGCGCCGTGGGCGCTGGCCCTGGGCGTGATCGGCATCGTCTACGCCGCGCTGCTGGCGGTCGGCCAGAACGACCTCAAGCGGCTGGTGTCGTACACCTCGATCGCGCACTTCGGCTTCATCGGTGTGGGCATCTTCGCCTTCACCACCCAGGCCGGCACCGGCGCGGTGCTCTACATGCTCAACCACGGGCTGGCCACCGGCCTGCTCTTCCTGGTGGTGGGCATGCTGATCTCCCGGCGTGGTTCGGCGTTGATCAGCGACTTTGGTGGCGCAGGCAAGCTCGTCCCGGTGCTCGCCGGGGTGCTCTTCTTCGCCGGTCTCGCCTCGCTCGCGCTGCCCGGCACGGCGCCGTTCATCTCCGAGTTCCTGGTGCTGATCGGCACCTTCACTGTGAACAAGCCGGTCGCGGTCATCGCCACGCTCGGCATCATCCTGGCTGCCGCGTACGTGCTGTGGATGGTGCAGCGCACCACCCAGGGCACCCTCAACCCGGCGCTGACCGAGGTCGACGGCATGCGTCGGGACCTCAACCTGCGCGAGAAGGTAGTGGTCGCCCCGCTGATCGCGCTGATCGTGCTGCTGGGCTTCTTCCCCAAGCCGGTCACTGACGTGATCAACCCCGCCGTCCAGGCGACCATGGACGACATCGGCAGAACCGACCCGGCGCCGTCCGTGGGCGGCACCGTCCAGGAGGCGGCAAAGTGACCGAGTTGAAGCTGCCGTCGATCGACTACGCGGCGATCTCTCCGATCCTCATCATGCTGGGCACGGCGTTGCTCGGCGTGCTGGTCGAGGCTCTGGTGCCTCGTCGCTGGCGGCACGTCGTGCAGCTGACGCTGGCGCTGCTAGCGGTGCTCGCGGCACTGACCATGGTGGTCCTCAGCGCCGATGAGCGGATCATCACCGCGGGCCAGGCGCTCGCGATCGACGGGCCGACGCTCTTCCTCCAGGGCGCGATCCTGGTGCTGGCCGCGATGGCGCTGCTGCTGATCGGTGACCGCTCGGTCGAGCGGGGCGGGGCGTTCGTCGCCCAGGCCGCGGTGACCGCGGAGTCGGCCGACGACCGGCGGCAGGCCGAGGGGCGCAACGGTCTCACCGAGGTCTACCCGCTGACCACGTTCGCGATCGGCGGCATGCTGATCTTCGTGGCGGCGAACGACCTGCTGACCATGTTCATCGCACTCGAGGTCTTCTCCCTGCCGCTCTACCTGCTCTGCGCGCTGGCCCGTCGCCGGCGTCTGCTGAGCCAGGAGGCGGCGATGAAGTACTTCCTGCTCGGCGCCTACGCCTCGGCGTTCTTCCTGTTCGGCGTGGCCCTGATCTACGGCTTCACCTCCGGCATCCCGGGCCGCTCGGCCGGCGTCGACTTCGCCACCATCCACGCGGCGGTGGGCGAGTCGCCGGCCAGCCCGGTGCTGCTGTTCGCCGGCATGGCGCTGCTCGCCATCGGTCTGCTCTTCAAGGCCGCGGCGGCCCCGTTCCACGTCTGGACCCCGGACGTCTACCAGGGCGCTCCGACCCCGGTCACCGGGTTCATGGCTGCCTGCACCAAGGTCGCCGCGTTCGGTGCCCTGCTGCGCGTCTTCCAGGTCGCGTTCGCCGACGCCAACTGGGACTTCACGCCGGTCCTCGGCGCGGTGGCGGTGCTGACCATGCTGGTGGGTGCGGTGCTCGCGGTCACCCAGACCGACATCAAGCGGCTGCTCGCGTACTCCTCGATCGCCAACGCCGGCTACCTGCTGGTCGGTGTGTTGGCGCCGAGCCGCGACGGGCTCGCCGGCACGATGTTCTACCTGGTCGCGTACGGCTTCTCGGTGCTGGCCGCGTTCGCCGTGGTGACGCTGGTACGGGACGACGACGGCGAGGCCACCCACCTGTCCCGCTGGGCCGGGCTGGGCCGTCGGTCGCCGTTCTTCGCGGCGCTGTTCACGTTCATCCTGCTGGCCTTCGCCGGTATTCCGCTGACCAGCGGCTTCACCAGCAAGTTCGCCATCTTCGGGCCGGCGCTGGAGGGTGGCCAGGCCTGGCTGGTGATCGCCGGTGTGCTGACCAGCATGATTCTCGCGTTCCCGTACCTGCGGGTCGTGGTGATGATGTGGCTCTCCGAGCCGGGCGAGTCCACCCCGACCGTCACGGTGCCGGGTGGGCTCACCTCCGCCGCGCTGATGATCGGTGTGCTGGCGACCCTGGTGTTGGGTGTCGCTCCGGCGCCGCTGCTCGATCTGGCTGCCGGAGCCGCCGAATTCGTGCGATGACCGAAGGATCGATCACCGGGGGTCGGCGCGTGTTCACGTGCCGGCCCCCGGTGCGTATCCCCGGGCCGGAGCAGGTCGAACGGGTGTGGCATGGTTGATAGCGTGGTGAAACCGGCGGGCGAGCGTTCAGGTGCCTCCGGCTCCGGCGGTCGTCGGGGTCGGGCGAGCACGAGTCAGTTCGGCGCGCTTGGCCTCAACCTCGCCGATCCTCGTGTCGAGGCGTCCGTGCTGGGTCTTCTGGACACGGTCGAGGTCGAGTTGCGGGCCAGCGTGGCCAGTGCCGACCCGTTCGTCACCGAGGCCGCCCGGCACCTCGTCGAGGCCGGCGGGAAGCGGTTCCGGCCGTTGCTGGTGGCGCTCGGCGCCCAGTTCGGTGACCCGATCGGTGCGCAGGTGGTCCCGGCCGCCGTGGTGATGGAGCTCACGCACCTCGCCACCCTCTACCACGACGACGTGATGGACGAGGCAGCCGTCCGTCGGGGCGCGCCGAGCGCGAACTCCCGGTGGACCAACTCGGTCGCCATCCTGGTCGGCGACTACCTCTTCGCCCGCGCGGCGGACATCGCCGCCGACCTGGGCCCCGAGGCGGTCCGGTTGCAGGCGCGCACCTTCGCCCGGCTGGTGCACGGCCAGATCGCGGAGACGGTCGGGCCGCGCGCCGACGACGACCCGGTGGCCCACTACCTGCACGTGATCGCCGAGAAGACCGGCTCGCTGATCGCCACGTCCGCCCGGTTCGGCGGCATGTTCGGTGGTGCCGCCCCGGAGCACGTGGAGGCCCTCGCCGGGTACGGCGAGACGATCGGTGTCGCCTTCCAACTCTCCGACGACCTGCTGGACATCGCCTCCGAGTCGGTGCAGTCGGGCAAGACCCCCGGCACGGACCTGCGCGAGGGTGTCCCGACGCTGCCGGTGCTCTACGCCCGCGAGGCGGACGACTCCGACGCGTCGTCGGTGCGGCTGCGGGAGATCCTGGCGACCGGCCCGTTGACTGACGACGCGCTGCACGCCGAGGCGTTGGGGCTGCTGCGGGAGAGCCCGGCGCTCAAGCGGGCCCGGGAGACCGTGCGCAGCTACGCCGAGGAGGCTCGCGCGCAACTCGCCCCGCTGCCGCCCGGCCCGTCCCGCAGCGCGCTTGAGTCGCTCTGCGACTACATCGCCGACCGCACCAGCTGATCCACGCCCCGTCCCGCCGCGGTCGCGGCGCGGGTCAACAGTCGGCTGCCGACGAGCATGAGGGCCGCGGCGAGCAGCATCGCCACGGCCGCGATGGTCCACATCGCCGGGTAACCGAGGTGGGCGGCGAGTGGGCCCAGGCTCAGCGGGCCGAGACATCCGCCCGCGTACACCCCGGTCTGTGTGATCGAGGTGGCGGCGGCCGGTGACTGCGGGTGGAGCCGGACCACCGCGAAGTTCATCAGGCCGGGCCAGGCCCAGCCCAGGCCGAAGCCGAGCACCACGCCGACCACCAACGGCACCGAGCCGGTCAACGCGAGCAGGCCCAGCCCGACCGCGCCGACGAGCAGCATCGCGGCGATGAGGGCGACGTGGCCGGTTTCGCGGCGGTCGGCCAACCAGCCGGCGCCCACCCGAGCCGCCACGCAGACCGCGCTACCCAGGGTCAGGGTGAGGCCGGCGAGGCCCGGCGACAGACCCCGGCCCGCGGCGGAGTCCACCAGGAAGGTGCCCAACGAGTTGGCCGCGCCCGAGGCCAACGTCGCCGCAGCGCCGATCACCACCAGCGCCACCGTCGCCCGACCGGCGCGCGTGGCGCCGGCCCGCCGGGCGAAACCGGGCAACTGCCGGGGTACGGCGGCCAGCGTCGTCAGCGCGGCCACGGCGGCGGCCACGAACGCCCAGCGCCAGCCGGCGGTGAGCGCGATGGTGGGCACCGCCACCCCGGCCAGCAGGGTGGAGACCGGGATGGCGGCCTGCTTGACACCGAACGACAGCCCCTGCCGCCGGGAGGGCACGTGCTGGGCCAGCGCGGCGTTGCTGGCCAACTGGCCGAGCGCGTTCGCGGCGGCGCTGAGCGCCAGCAGGCCGACCAGCACCGGGTACGACCGGGCGAAGGCGGCCACTGCCAGCATCGACCCGGCGGCCAGCAGGATGCCGCAGCGGGCCACCACTGCCGGCCCGTACCGCTCGACCAACCGCCCGGAGGGCACCGAGGCCAGCGCGCTGACCCCGAAGTAGACGGAGACGGCCAGGCCCAGACCCGCGGGCGAGAAGCCGAGGTCCGTGCCCATCTGCACGGCGAGACCGCCGAGCAGGAAGACGGGGAGTACGCAGGCCACTGTGGTGACGACTGCGCCGGCGCTGGCCCGGACCGGACGAGGTTGGGCAACGGCCGGATCGGGGGTATTGGAGGTGTCGGTCATCGTTCGGCAAACCTACGCGAGCCCCGCTCACAGCACTCCTGGTGACCGGCGGGACACAAGCTGTGGATGGTGATCTGGCATCCTCGACCCGAACAGGCATTTCGCACCGGGCCTGTTTTTCATATGGTGTAAGTCCCCGGCGGCGGAGGTGGTTGTGCGCGACCCCTTGGCAGAACCTTCGGACCTGATTCGCAGCGTGTCCCGAGCGCTACGGGTGCTGGAGTCGGTCGGTCGCGCCCCGAAGGGCCTGACCGTCAAGCAGATCGCCCGGCGCTGCGAGCTGACCGTGGCCACCACCTACCACCTGGTCCGCACCCTCGCCTACGAGGGCTACGTGATCCGTCGCGAGGACGGCACGTACATCGTGGGGTTGGAGGTGGCCGACCGGTACCGGGAGCTGGTGACGGCGTTCCGGGGTCCGCCGGCGGTCGGTGAGACGCTGCGGCGGGCCGCCCTGGACACCGGCTACAGCCACTACCTTGGTCGGTTCGTCGGCGGTCAGGTGGCCCTCACCGCGGTCGCCGAGGGGCACCGCTCGCCCTACCTGGAGGATCTG
Organism: Micromonospora noduli; assembly: GCF_003264365.1. Taxonomy (GTDB): domain Bacteria; phylum Actinomycetota; class Actinomycetes; order Mycobacteriales; family Micromonosporaceae; genus Micromonospora; species Micromonospora noduli. The sequence goes on along the minus strand of NZ_PYAK01000048.1, from coordinate 11,202 downwards.
GTCCCCGGCTTCGACGAGGGGGCGCACGCGACAGCGCTCGGCAAGTCGCTGCTCGCCACCCTCACGACCGACCAGCGCTACCGCTATCTGCGCGAGTACGGCATGCGCCCGTTCACCACCGCCACGCTGACCACCACAGAGAGTTTCGAGGCCGACCTGGCCGCGGGCGACCGGCGCGGCATGCAACTGGAGATGGGGCAGTTCCGCCAGGGGGTGGCCTGCGCCGCGGTGCTCGTCGCACCGGACAAGGACATGGAACGCCGCGTCGTGCTGGCCTGCGCGTTGCCGGCCAGCGAGATGATGACCTCCGCCCGGGTGGTACGCGCCAAGCTGCTCACAGTGGCCCGCGGCGTGGCCGACGGCATCGCCACCGACAACTGACCGCCGAGAGGCCCTCTCCCGGGCTGGGAGAGGGCCTCTCGGGGCGGTCCAGCGCCGGACCGCCGGAGCAACGTCAGCGGCCCGTCGGCCGCGGGTGTGACGTCAGCTGCCCACCGGGCCGCCGTCGAGGCGCCAGGTGACCACCACGCCCGGCTTGGCGTAGTCACCGTCGGGCCAGTTCGAGGCCGGGTTCTCCACCGAGGCACCGGTGATCTCGCCCGGGTGCTGCACGGCGACGAAGACCGAGCGGTTGTCGCCGGTGATGAACGGGCCGCAGGTCTCCGCGCCGAGCGGCACGGTCAGGAACTGCTTGAGGTGACCCCGCTCCGGACCCTCCACGGCGGTGGCGAACAGGCCGTCGTTGCTGCCCAGCGCGTTGCCGTCGGTGGAGATCCAGAGGTTGCCGGTGGCGTCGAAGGCGACGTTGTCCGGGCAGGAGATCGGGGAGACCTTGGTCCTGTCGTACCCGGCGAAGAAGGTCGACGGGTCGGTCGGGTCGCCGCAGACGATCGGCAGCGACCAGGCGAAGGTCTCCGAGGTGTTGTCGTTGCGGTCCTCGACCAGCTCCAGGATCTGCCCGTGCTTGTTGGCGTTGCGCGGGTTGGCCTCGTCCGGCTTCGGGTTGCTGCCGACGCCCCGGTTGGTGTTGTTTGTCAGCGCCACGTACACCTTGCCGGTGAGCAGGCTCGGCTCGACGTCCTCGGGGCGGTCCATCTTGGTCGCGCCGACCTTGTCACCGGCGAGCCGGGTGAAGGTGAGCACGTCCGCGGCGGTCATCCCGTCGACGAACGACCGGTTGCCGCTGACCAGCCTGATCCAGCGACCCCGGCCGTTGAACGCGCCGTCGGTGGGGAGCTTGCCGGAGCCGTCGATCTCGGCGGCGCTGGTCTGGTAGAGCTCTGCCACGTAGAGCGTGCCGGACTCCAGCAGGGTCAGGTTGTGCTTGCGGGCAGCCCAGGAGTTGCCCTTCATGAACTTCTTGTCCGAGACGAACTTGTAGAGGTAGTCGAACCGCTCGTCGTCGCCCATGTACGCGACCACGTGGCCGTCCTTCGCGACGATCACGTTGGCGCCCTCGTGCTTGAACCGGCCCATCGCGGTGTGCTTGCGCGGGCGGCTCTCCGGGTCGAACGGGTCGATCTCGACGACCCAGCCGAACCGGTGTGCCTCGTTGGGGTGCTTCGCCAGGTCGAAGCGCTCGTCCGCGCGCTCCCACTTGCGGCTGCCGCTGGGGTAGCGGGCGGCGGTGCTGATGCCGTAACGGTCCAGCCTCGGCTTCAGCTCGGCCGGGGCGGCGTCGGCGCCCACGAAGTACTGGTTGAAGTTCTCCTCGCCGGAGAGCACAGTGCCCCACGGGGTCACGCCACCGGCGCAGTTGTTCAGCGTGCCGACGACAGTGCGGCCCCTGGGGTCGGCGGCGGTCTTCAGCCAGGCCGAGCCGGCGGCCGGGCCGGTCAGGTCGAACTTGGTGCTCAGGGCGGTGACCCGCCGGTTGTACGGCCGCGGGCCCTTGCCGACCGGCTTCCACTGCCCGGTGCCCGCGACCCGCTCAAGCTCCACCACTGACATGCCGTGCGCGGCCATGGCGGTGCGCAGCTGCTCCACGGAGAGCCCGTCCAGGCCGGGGAAGCCCGGGAACATCAGGTCCTCGTTGGTGTACTCGTGGTTGACCACGAGCAGCGCCCGCTTGCCCTGCTTGTCCAGCGGTAGCACGCCCACGAAGTCGTTGTTGTAACCGAACTGCTTGGACTGCGCGGCGGCGGTCTGGTGGTGCAGGTCGAACTCCGGCGCGCCCGGCAGCACCGGGTCACCCCACTTGATCACCACGGCGTGGTCGTAGCCGTTCGGCACGACCAGGGTGTCCAGCTTGTTCGGTGGGATCGGCTTGAAGGTCAGCGCGCCGTTGCCGACCCCGGTGCTGGGACGACCGAAACCGAAGCCCTCCGGGACGTCCGGGGCGGTTGGGGCCGCCATGGCCGGGGCCGCCCCGGCGAGCGCGCCGGCTGCCGCGCCGCCGAAACCGAGCACCAGCGCGCCGACAGCGCCGGCCCGGACCACGCCACGCCGCGACACCTCGGCGTTCACCACGTCACCGAAGTACGCGTTGTCGGAGGTGTTCGGGACCGGGTGGTCACACGCGTTTCCGCACCGGTACAGACAGGTCATGGCATCACGGGTGCCATGGCGGGTGCCGTTCAACAGGGGGAGCAGCCGGGGACGGTCGCTCATGGGGGGAGGCCTCCAGAGAAGTCGGTGGCACGACAGGCGGCGTACCAGCCGGACGCTAGGAGGACGTGGTGAGCGCTCGTCAGCCGCGATGTGAACCGGGCATGAACACCTTCGTCGTGGCAACCGGCACGCAACCGGTCTGACCTCGGGCTGAACCGATCGGCGTGACCGCACGTATTCCCGAGCGAACGCACCGCCGGACGCGCGCCGGAAGCGAGGAGACCGCCATCAGCGACCACGACGCCCAACTGCTGCGCGCGCTGCACGACGAGCACGCGGAGGCGCTGTACGCCCATGCCCTGCGGCTGGTCAACGGGGACCGGCAGCGGGCCGAGGACCTGGTGCAGGAGACGCTGCTGCGGGCCTGGCGACATCCGGAGTCACTCGACCCGACGCGCGGATCGGTGCGGTCCTGGCTGTTCACCACCGCCCGCAACCTGGCCATCGACGCCTGGCGGCGGCGATCCACCCGGGTCGGCGAGGTGTTCACCGACGATCTGCCCGAACCGCCCGAGGCGATCGACGAGGCCGAACGGGCTGTGGAGGCGTGGACCGTCGCCGAGGCGCTGAACCGGCTCAGCCCGACCCACCGGGAGGTGCTGGTCGAGTGCTTCTACCAGGGGCGGTCAGTGGCCGAGGCGGCGTCCCGCCTGGGCGTACCGCCAGGGACCGTGAAATCCCGCACCCACTACGCGCTGCGGTCTCTACGGTTGGTCCTGGCCGAGATGGGGGTGACGGGATGACCCGGTGCGAGTTCGCGTACGACGACGGCGCGTACGTGCTGGGCGCCCTGGCCCCCGCCGAGCGGGCGGCCTACGAGCGGCACCTGGGCGGCTGCGCCTCGTGTCGGGAGGCGGTCGCCGAGATCGCCGTCCTGCCCGGGTTGCTCGGGCGCCTCGACCCGGCGGGGTTGGAGCAGATTCTGCCGCCGCCGGCCCCGCCCCGGGTGCCCGCGCTGCTCGACGAGGCCCGCCAGCGCCGTCGTCGGGAACGCGCCGCGGACCGGCGACGGTACGCACTGACCACACTGGCCGCCGCCGGGCTGGCGCTGCTGGTCGGTGTGGGCACCGCCGTGGCGCTGCCTCGACCGGTCGACCAGTCCCGGCCGCCCGGCGCGCAGGGTAACCCGGCACCGCAGGTGTCGATGGTGGCCATGCGACCGGTGGCCGCCGCCGGGCCGGTGCACGCCGACCTCGGGCTGACCGGCACCAAGTGGGGCACCGAGGTGACCATGCGTTGCGGGTACGACGCGCGGACGAGCTACGGCAAGGCGTACCCGTTCCGGCTGGTGGCGCGTGGTCCGAACGGCGCCACCGAGCAGATCGGCTCCTGGCTGGCGGCTCCGGGCGACGACCTCAGCTTCACCGGCGCGACGAGGTTCACCGACGCCGAGCTGGTCAGCGTGGAGTTGCAGAAAGCCGACGGCACGCCCCTCCTGACCTACGCCGTCCCCTGACCCGCCCGCCCACCCCTGGCCCTCCGCGATCTTGCAATTTCTGCCCTTCTGTAAGGGGCGTGTCGGGTATATCGACGACCGAAACTGCAAGATCGCGAGGTCAGGGGGTGGGGACAGGGGTGGGGGTGGAGGTCGGTTGGTGGGGCTGGCGGGTGCGGCGGGAGGTTCGGACGGCGTCGGCGGTGAAGACGATCAGGGCCAGCCAGACCAGCGCGAAGCCGGCCAGCCGGGCCGGCGGCATCGGCTCGTGGAAGATCAGCACCCCGCAGCCGAGCTGAAGAACCGGCGTCAGGTACTGGAGCGTGCCGAGGCTGCTCAGGGGCAGTCGGTTGGCCGCCCCGGCGAACAGCAGCAGCGGAATCGCCGTGGCCGCGCCGGCCAGCACCAGCAGCGCGGTGTGCCCGGCCGAGACGTGCCCGAAGGCCAGGTCGCCCTTCGCCGTCACCCAGCCCAGGTAGCCCAGCGCGGGCAACGCCAGCACTGCAGACTCGACGAAGAGCCCCTCCGCCGCAGGCAGCCCGAGCCGCTTCTTCACCAGGCCGTAGCCGGCGAAGCTGAACGCCAGGGTCAACGCCAGCCAGGGCAGCCGGCCGTAGTCCACTGTGAGCACCGCGACCGCCGACGCGCCGATCCCCAGCGCCACCCACTGCGCCGGGCGTAGCCGTTCCCGCAGCACCGTCACCCCGAGCAGCACCACGATCAACGGGTTGATGAAGTAGCCGAGCGCGGTCTCCACCACCCGATCGGAGTTGACCCCGTAGATGTAGGTGCCCCAGTTGACCGCGATCAGTGCGGCGGCGGCGAGGATCCCCGCCAGCGCCCAGGGGCGGCGCAGCAGCGCCCGCAGGAAGCCGACGTTGCGCAGCGCCGCCAGCAGCAGGGCCACGAAGAGCACCGACCAGACGATCCGGTGGGCCAGGATCTCCAGCGGGCCGGCGGGTCGCAGCAGCTTCAGGTAGAGCGGAAAGAAACCCCAGAGCAGGTACGCGCCGAGGCCGTAGAGGTATCCCAGGCGGAGTGGCGTCACGCTTCCACCGTAAGGGGCGTAGTGCTGCTTTGTTCCTTTCCGGTGATCGGGGTCACCGGGGGCCGCCGGTCCAGCTGCATCCACCGTTGCGGCGCGTCCAGCGGGGTGAAGCCCACCCCCGCGTACACCTGGTGGGCGTCGTTGGTGCAGAGCAGGATCCGGCGTACGCCCAGCTCATCCAGGTGATCGCGGACCGCGCCGGCGAGCCACCCGCCCAGCCCGCGACCCCGGGCGGCGCGGTCGACGTACACGTCGCAGAGCCAGGCGAAGGTGGCGCCGTCCGTGACGACCCGGGCCACCGCGACCTGGCGGCCGTCCTCCGGCCGGTAGATGCCGAACGGCAGCGAGCCGGCGAACGACCGCTCGGTGGTCTCCCGGTCTCGTCCGAGCGCCCAGTACGCGTCGGTGGACAACCAGTGGTGCACCAGGTCCAGGTCGATCCGCGCCGGATCGGTGCTGAGCAGGTGGCCGTCGGAATACGTCAGCGAGAACATGCCGCGACGCTAACCGCCGAGATGGGCGGTCTTGCCGCCAAATTCCCGAACTCTGGTCATCGGCCCGCCGGGGCCCCGGCCGAGGTCGGAGCCCCGGACGGACCGGGTCGGTGCTGGCTGGTCGGCGGTCAGTCCCGGTCGAGGACGGCGCCGAGGATCCAGGTCACGATGCTCACGAAGAGGGCGCCGAGCACTGCTGCCGGCCAGAAACCGTCCACCGAGAACGGCAGCCCGGCCTGGTCGGCGATCCAGCTGGTGAGCAGGAAGAGCAGTCCGTTCACCACCAGGGCGATGAGACCCAGGGTCAGCAGGTAGAAGCCACAACCGACGGTCTTGATGATCGGCTGGAGAACCGCGTTGACCACGCCGAAGATCACCGCCACCAGGAGCAGCGTGGTCACCGTCTCGGTGGCCGAGTTCGAATCCAGGGAGATGCCCGGGATGAGGAGCGTGGCCAGCCAGAAAGCCAGAGCTGTGCTGGCCAGCCGAATCAGCAGACCTTTCAGAAAACCCATGGCGGGGATCGTGCCACGGACACCGCACCGACGTAACCCGCCGGCTGGCCGTCCCGGTGGATTCAGCCGCGCGTCGGCGGCCCGATCAGTTGCGCCTCGATCGGAGTGGGGGAGAGCAGTGCCCAGCGCAGCGCCCGACGGTTGACCACGGCCACCATGTCTTCCCGGATCCGGGTCAGCCACTCGGCCGAGCCGCCCAGTCCCAGCGCGGCTCCGGCCAGGGTGGCCTCGGTGGAGGTCAGTGGCTGGAGCAACGCCAGGTCGGCCCGGCTCAACGCGTCCACATCGGCCGGGGTCAGCTCGTCGCGTACGACCAGGGTGGCCCGCCACGGCGGGCCCGGCGCGGCCTCGGCCGCCACCGGCCCGGCGTCGACGATCAGCAGCAACGGACGCAGCGCGGTGCCCACCCCGTCGGCGACCGCCCGACCGGGAGGGAGCAACGGGATCGTGCCGCCCGGCGCGCCAACTCCTCGGATGAACGGTTCCCAGGCGCGTGGCCGGGCGGTCTGCACCACCACCAGGGCGCCGAGTGCCAGGGCGCGCAGGGCCACCAGCTGGGCTGCCCGCACCCCGCCGACCAGCAGCACACGGGTGCTCTCCGGCCGGAACAGACGCACGGTGACCGCTCGGCCGTGCCGGTTGGTGCCGACCATCATTCCCGCGTCGCCCAGTGACAGCTCCCAGTCGTCGACCGCCGAGTCGGGTCGCGCTCCGGGTGCCGGTGGGCGGGGACGCGCCCCGGGTGCCGTCAGCGCCAACGGCAGCGTGGCGGCCAGCCCGCTCAGGTGGGCGCCGTCAAGTCGTCGCAGCTTTCCGCCCAGGTCGGTCACCAGGCGGACCAGCGCCTCGGTGGCCGCCGTCAACTCGGCCGCCGTCCCGGCGGCCAGGCGTACGGTCAGCTCGGTCGGCACTTCACTGGCCGCCGGCGGACCCGACGACGTCGACACCGTCGGCGACGGACCTGAGCAGATCGACACCGTCGTGGCCGTCGCCGGCAGCGCGAGCAGGCGGGGCACCAGCCGGCGTCCGGCCGCAGCGCGCGCGTCGGGCCAGTGGAGCAGACGGAAGGTGGCCTGGACGAGAGTGCCGGACCGGATCGCCGGCCAGGACTCCCGGACCGGTTCGCCGTCGTGGTGGGCCAGCTCGCCCAGGACACGCAGCGCCGCCGGCACCCCGAGCGGCCGCGCGGCCAACGGCCCGAGTCGGCGGACGATCCGGCGAACCGTGCCGGCGAGGGCCCGGCGCAGGTCCTCCTCGGACCAACCGTTCACCCGCAGCACCCGGACCGCCACCACCGCCCGCTCGCGCCCGGCGAGCCGCCCGTCGGTGAGCTGCCGGTACGACGTGCCGACAGTGCCACCGGTGCTCGGCACCGGCGCCGGCGCACCGGCGAGCAGCAGTTGGACCAGCAGCGGGGGCTGGTCCGGCCCGGTCGGGGGGAGTAACGCGGCCGGGGCGGGGATCGCCTGGGACACGTCGCCCAGCAGGTCGCCGGGGTCGCCGAGCTCCAGGAGCGCGACCATGCCGGTGGTGTCCTCCAGGACGGCCGCCGGCCCGCCGGTCAACTCGGTCGAGCGGACCACAGTGCCCGGGGCGACCAGGTCGAGCAGTTCGGCCGCGTCGGCCGGCCCGGTCAACACCCGCCGGCGGGTGAGGTGCCCGATGGCGGTGCCCAGCCACTCGAACAGCCACCGCCCGCGCACCGGCACCCAGGCGGCGGCCACCAGCAGCACGGCCACCAGTACGGCCGCCGCGACGACCGGTGCGGGCCGGCCGAGGGCGACGAGCACGAGCGCCGCCGCGACCTGTGCGGTGACCAGTTGGCCGGCTCGCGCTCCGGCAGCCGCACGACGGCCGAGTGCGACCCAGTGGGCCACCGGCGACCGGCGACGGGGGGTGCGCTGATCGACCGACCCCGGACCGCGGTCGGTGGGTCGGCCTGGCCCGCCCACCCGTGGGGAGGCACCTGCCTCGGACCCGACCGGGGTCGGCGGGTGCGGCCCTCCGGTGGTGATCGCCGGCACCGTGCCTCCTCGACCAGTGGGGACCGGGTCGGGCGGCCGGCCGCCCTCCGGCGGCCCGTCACGCGCCGCGACGTGGCTGCGGCACATCGTAAGCGACCGATGGCCGCCTCGGTTGTCCACAGGGGAAGCCGGTGGGGTAGCAGAACTGCTACGAGCTCGCTACCGTCAGCCACGAAGTCAGTCGCTGACCCGTGTCTCAGTGCTCGACGACCGGGCCCAGCGACGACGCGTCACCCAGGGGTGGGCGCGTCGACGGCCAGGTGCGATCCGAGAGACGAGGTGACGTCCGGATGTCCCAAACCAAGGCAGAAGCAGCGGTGATGCAGCAGACTGCCGCGAAGTTCGAGCAGGTGGACCAGTCGTTGCAGTCCATGCTGACCGGCCTGCTGGCCGAGCTGGAGGTGTTGCAGCAGGCCTGGCGTGGCGCTGGTGGCCGGTCGTTCGAGCAGGTCAAGCAGCAGTGGTCACAGGACCAGGCGGCGCTGCACCGCGCGCTGCGAGAGACCGCCGGTGCGATCCGCACCGCCGGCCGGCAGTACCACGCGTCCGACGACGAGGTGGCCAGCCGGGTGGCCGGCACCAACCGCGGCGGCATCCAGTTGCCGCTCTGATCCCGCTGGGGAGTGAATCCGATGGACCATGGTGTGCTGGTCGTCAACTTCGCCGCGCTGCAGCAGGCCGGCGCTGACATTCAGAAGGCGTTGAACACCCTCGACGCGCAACTCGGCCAACTCGAACGCGACGCCGCCCCGCTGGTGGCGAGCTGGACGGGCGAGGCGCGGCAGGCCTACGAGCAGCGCCAGGCGCGGTGGCGTTCGGCCTCGCAGGACCTGCAGGGGATGCTGCGTGACATCAGGTTGGCGGTGAACGACTCCGCCACCGACTACCTGGACACCGAGAAGAAGAACACCGGGCTGTTCCAGTGAGCGATGTGGGCCGGGAGCGCTGACCGTGTCCGGGTCAGCGCCCCGCCCGCAGCCGGTCGGCGGTCAGGGCCGTACGCGGGCGGGCTCAGACCGTGTGTGGGCGGGCTCAAGCCGTGCGCGGGTGGGCTCAGGCGGGGCCGGCCGGGCGCCAGCGCCGACGGGCGCCACGGGGCACCACCAGGGCGAGCAGCGCCACGGTGACCGCCGTGATGCCGGCCACCGCGCCGACCAGCAGGGCTCGGTCCCGTGCGGCGGCCCGGCGGGCCTGGTGGGCGAGCTGCGCCGGGTCGGCCGGATCGTCGGCGAGGGCGGCGACCGGCCGAGCGCCGCCCACACGGCCGCCGCTGGTCTCGGTGACCGCCCGGTAGGGGTTCAACACCCCGGCGCCGTATGCGCCGCCCCGGCCCGCGCCCGGCGCTGGATCGGCGGTGGCGATGATCCGCTCCGCCACCTGGGCGGCGGTCAGCTCCGGCCGATATTCCCGCAGCAACGCGGCGGTGGCGGCCACGAAGGGCGCCGCGTAACTGGTGCCTTCGACCCGATGGTGGCCGGCACCGGGTGCGGCGGTAAGCACCTCGCTGCCCGGGGCCACGAGGTCGACGTACGGGCCGGTCTGCGAGAACGCCGCCCGCCCGCCGTCCGCCCCGATCGCGCCCACGCCGAGCACCCCGTCGTAGCCGGCGGGGAATGGTCGGGGGTCCCCGCTGCCGTGCAGGTTGCCGGCGGCGGCCACCAGCACCACGTCCCGGTCGACCGCGTACCGCACGGCCGAACGGACCTCCGGGTCGTCCGCGTACAGCACCACGGACAGGTTCACCACGTCGGCGTCATGGTCGACGGCCCACCGGATGGCCCGGGCGAACTCGTCGGCGCTGACCGTACGCCCCGACTCCCGCCCCTGCACCACCTGCTGCTCACTCACCCGCACCGGCAGGATCCGGGCACCCGGTGCCAAGCCGCGGAAGGCGACGTCGCGGCGGGGTGCCGCGACGATGATGCTCGCCACACCGGTGCCGTGCCCGGCGCAGTCCCGACCACCGTCCCCGCCGGGGTCGAGCAGGTCGGCGCCGGCCAGCACCCGCCCAGCCAGCTGCGGGTGCACCCGGTCCACCCCGGAGTCGACCACCGCGACGGTCACCCCGGCGCCGGTGGCCAGCGGCGCGAGCCGCGCGGGGTCGTACCGTTGCTGTGGCCAGGGCGTGGCCGCGACCGGCCGGACGGGGGCGAGTGCTGTCGCGCAGGCCGGTGCCGCCCGGAGCCCGGCGGTGGCGGCGACGGTCGGAAGGGCCGGTACGGTCAACAGGCTGGCGGCCAGACCTGCGAGGACCGGGCGTGTGATCGATCGGGACATCGACACCCTCCGTATCGTGTCGGCTCCGGAACGGGATGTTATCCCCTCCTGCACGCCCTGGCTGACCGCCGGCAGCCAGCCATTGTGATCTTGGTACCACCTTGTAGGTTGTACGCGATACCTGTGGCCTGTTCTCGGAAGGGGAGGTGGCCGTGACCGCATGGGAGCCGGCCACGGAGGCCGAGGTGGCGATGCGCGACGCGCTGCGCGCCAACGACCAGGAGCTCTACTTCCGGCTCCTGTCCCGCACCGATGTGCTGCTGCCGGTCTCCGCGCCGACGCAGCCCGGTCAGCCACCCGCCGGATGGGGCACGTGGACCACCGGCGGCCGGACCCACGTCCTGGCCTTCACCTCCGCCGCCGCCCTGCGGGCCTGTCTCGGCGATCACGCCGGCGGCAACCGACGCATCCCCTTCGCCGATCTCGCGGCCAGTTGGCCCAACCACGAGTGGTGGCTCGCCGTCAATCCGGGCCTGCCGGTCGAGGGCTACCTGCCGGCCTGGTTCGTGTCGCAGCTGTCCCGAGGCGACGTGCGACTGCCCGGCCGTGCCATGGGTGCCCGCGCTCGCCTGGAGCGGGCCGAGACGTTGGCCCGCACCCGGCCCGGCATGCCGCCGCGGGACGCCGCGCCAGCCGCTGGATCGCCTCCGGTGACGGCGGCAACCTCGTCCGGGCCCGAGAGTGCTCCGCTCGCACCCCGAAGGCCCGCGCGGAGCCCGGGCCCTCGGGTGGGTGCCCCGCCGGTGCCGGGTCCGGCGCCCCGGCCACCCGTCCCCGCCGAGCCGCCGCGCCGAGGGGG
>NZ_PYAK01000047.1 GCF_003264365.1 Micromonospora noduli | reverse complement strand
CGGCGCTTGCGGGCGGCGCTTGCGGGCGGCGCTTGCGGGCGGCGCTTGCGGGCGGCGCTTGCGGGCGGCGCTTGCGGGCGGCGCTTGGCGGCGGCGGCAAGCAGAGCTGACAGACGTCAGCGGACGCAATCGGCGGCGGACATCGCGGAGAGCGCTATACCTCAGAGGTATAAATATGCCTCTGAGGTATAGCGCTGAAAGGGGCACGAGGGCTGGCGGGCCTGCTTCATGGCTGGCCCCGGGTGGCAGGGCCGAGGTGGCAGGGCCGCGAGGTCGCCGAAGAGAACCGGTAGCCGCAGAGGCAGCACGCCTCGACCCCCAAACCGCAGCCTCGGCCCGAACGGCAGCGCTGGCCCGAACGGCAGCGCTGGCCCGAACGGCAGCGCTGGCCAGGACGGCAGCGCTGGCCAGGACGGCAGCGCTGGCCAGGACGGCAGCGCTGGCCAGGACGGCAACCGTGGATCAGACGGCGGCGAGGACCGCGGCCTCCAGGCGGGCCCGGGTGGCGTCGTCCGGCCAACCGCCGACCAGGTAGAAGGCGTCGACCACGTCGGCGCCGAGGGTGGAGATGCGGGCCGCGCGGACCAGGGCGCCGGCCTCGTCGAGCGCGCAGGCGACCCGGTAGAGCAGCCCGGCGGCGTCGGCGGCGCGCAGTTCCAGCAGTACGGCGTCGGTGGCCGCCTCGCGGTGCCAGACCACTCGTGGAGCCGCGCCACCGCCACGGCTGGCGAGCGCACGGCCGCGCAGCCGTTGGATGACCGACACGTCGCCGGCGACCGCCCGGCGCAGGTCGGCGCGGAGGGGGACCGGGTCCGGCGGAAGACCGTAACGGGGCTGCACCCGGCACTCGACCAGGGCCCGGCCGTCGACGGCGGAGGCGTCCGCGGAGATCACCTCCAGCCGGTGCAGCGCCAGGCAGCCGGCCACCGTGGCGAGCAGACCACGCCGGTCGGCCGCCGCTACCGACACCCGGTCGCCGGTCAGGTGGACGACCGGCAGTGGCCCGGCCAGCAGCTCCGGGTTCGGGGCGGGTGGCTCGGGGAGTACGCCGGTGTCCAGCGCGGTGCGAACCCGGGCGACCAGCTCGGCGACGAGGCGGCCCTTCCAGTCGGACCAGGCCGCCGGCCCGGTCGCCGCCGCGTCGGCGCGGACCAACGCGTGCAGCACGTCGAGGGTGCCGGTGTCACCGACCGCCTCGGCCACCGAGGCGATGGTGACCGGGTCGCTCAGGTCCCGGCGGGTGGCCACGTCGGGCAGCAGCAGGTGCAGCCGGACCAGCTTGCCGATCAGCTCGACCTCCGCGGTGGGCAGACCGACAGTGGTGGCCACCGCCTGGGCAACCGGCACACCGACGGTGCTGTGGTCACCAGGGAGGCCCTTGCCGATGTCGTGCAGGAGAGCGCCGAGGAGCAGCAGGTCGGGGCGCTCCACCTCCCGGGCGTGCCGGCTGGCCTCGTGCGCGGTCTGCACGAGGTGCCGGTCGAGGGTGAAGCGGTGTACCGGGTTGTGCTGGGGCAGGCTGCGTAGCCGGGTCCACTCGGGCAGCCAGCCGTCGACCAGCCCGTACCTGTCGCAGGTCTCCCAGGCCGGCACCAGGCCGGCGCCGGCGCCGAGCAGGGTGATCAGCGCGGCTCGGGCCTCGGCCGGCCAGGGAGCCGGCAGGGGCGGGCAGTACGCCGCCAGCCACTCGCAGGTGGCCCGCGCGATGGGGATCCGGGTGGTGGCCGACGCGGCGGCCACCCGCAGCGAAAGGCTCGGGTCGGGGCGCGCCCCGATCGCCGTGCGGGCGAGCACCAACTCGCCGTCGTGTTCGACCACGTCGCGGGCGACCGGGCGGCGGGCGGGGCGGCCGTTGCCACCCCGGGAGCGGCCGGAGCGCAGCCGGTCGGCGGCCCGGAAGGCGTCGTCCAGGGCGTGGCTGACCGTGCGGGCGTCACCGGCGACCCGACGCAGCAGCGCGTCGCCGTCTTCCACGACGGCTCCAGGCCGCCGCGCGCCGTCAGACGCGCCGGGCTGGAGTTGTCGCAGGCCGAGCAGGTTGGCCACTCCGTCGCGCTCCTGGGCGACCAGCCGGTCGACCCGTCGGCCGACCTGCTGGTGCAGCGCGTCGCGGGTGTCCAACAGGCGCAGGTGGGCGGCGCGTACGGCGGGACGCAGCGCGTCGGTGATGCCGGCGGCGGAGATCGCCCGCAGCAGCCCCACGTCACGCAGACCACCGGCGGCCTCCTTGAGGTCGCCCTCCAGCAGGAACGCCAGCTCACCGTGGGACTGCCAACGGGCTTCGGTGACCTCCCGCAGGCCGGGCAGGTGCCGGACCGCGGTGCGTCGCCAGTGATCGGCGGCGGTGCGGATCAGCGCGTCGGCCAGCGCCTGATCCCCCACGATCAACCGGGCGTCGAGCAGCCCGAGGGCGACCTTGACGTCGTCCTGGGCCACCGAGAGCGCCTCGGCGACGGTACGGACGGAATGGTCGAGCCGCAGGCCCGCGTCCCAGATCGGGTACCAGACCGAGGCGGCCAACTCGTCAGTGCCGGGCACCCCGGCGTGCAGCAGCACCAGGTCGAGGTCGCCGTACGGGGCACACTGCCGCCGACCCAACCCTCCGACCGCCAGCAGTGCCACCCCGTCCCGCTCCGGCAGCAACCCCCGCAGGAACGAGTCGTACGCGGCGGCCCGTCCCCGCCGGGCCGCTTCCCCGATCCCCCCGGGAACGCCGACGACCTCGTTGATCAAGAGGTTCGCGTCGCCGTCATCGGCGGGTCCTGACGCGTTCTTCTTGATCAACGAGGTCATGTCGGTAGTGGCCGCGTCAGAGTGCGTCGAGGCCGCGTTCGCCGGTACGTACCCGGACGACCTCTTCGACACCGGTGACCCAGACCTTGCCGTCACCGATCTTGCCCGTGCGGGCCGCTCCGACGATGGCGTCCACCACCTTGTCGACGTCGATCTCGTCGGTGAGCACCTCGACCCGGATCTTGGGCAGGAACTCGACCGTGTACTCGGCACCCCGGTAGACCTCGGTGTGCCCCTTCTGGCGCCCGTACCCCTGAACCTCGCTGACGGTCAGCCCGGCCACCCCGAGGGCGTGCAGGGCCTCCTTCACCGCGTCCAGTTGGTACGGCTTGATGACTGCGGTCACCAGCTTCATGTCCAACCCCTCCATCCTAGGAACGTTAACCGGCGACCTTTTCGCTGACCGGCTCGGCGGGCTCCGCCTCCGGCTTGGCACCACTCGTCGCGCCGCCACCGGGGGTGCCGATGCCGGCCATCGCGAACGCGCTGCCCGTGCCGCCGCCGGCCGGGGACAGGTCGTAGCTGCTCTCGGCGTGCTCGGCGATGTCGATGCCCTCGACCTCCGCCTCGGCCTTGACGCGGAAGCCGATCGTCTTCTCGATGACGAAGGCGAGCACCCAGGCGATGCCGAACGACCAAGCGGTGACGATCAGGCCGGCGAGGGCCTGCCGCCCGAGCTGGGTCGCGCCGCCGCCGTAGAAGAGGCCGTCGGAGGCGCCCACCACGTCGGTGATCGCGGCGTTGACCGAGTTGGTGGCGAAGAGACCGAGCCAGAGCGAGCCGATCCAACCACCGACGAAGTGCACGCCGACCACGTCGAGCGAGTCGTCGTAGCCGAGCTTGTACTTGAGGCTGACGGCGAGCGCGCACACGACACCGGCGACGATGCCGAGCAGGACGGACGCCCACGGTGCGATGAAGCCGCAGGCCGGGGTGATGGCGACCAGACCGGCGACTGCGCCGGACGAGGCACCGACCATGGTCGGCTTACGGTCCTTGACCCACTCGACAGCGATCCAGCCGAGCACCGCCGCCGCCGTGGCGAGCTGGGTGTTGATGAAGGCGAGGCCGGCGACCGAGTCGACGGTCAGCTCCGAGCCGGCGTTGAACCCGAACCAGCCGAACCACAGCAGACCAGCACCGAGCGCGACAAGCGGGATGTTGTGCGGCTTCATGCCCTCACGCGGCCAACCGAGCCGCTTTCCGAGGACCAGGACCACGGCCAGGGCCGCCGCACCGGCGTTGATGTGCACCGCGGTGCCACCGGCGAAGTCCAGTGCGTGGATGTCGCCGCCGATGATGCCGCCGCCCCACACCCAGTGGGCGACCGGGAAGTAGACCAGGGTGGCCCAGCCGAAGGCGAAGAGCAGCCAGCCGGCGAACTTGGCCCGGTCGGCGATGGCACCGCTGATCAGCGCGACGGTGATCACCGCGAAGACCATCTGGAAGGCCATGAACACGTAGAGCGGGACGCCGATGCCGCTGGGGTTCTCCGCCGTGGCGCCCCACAGGTCGGTTTCGGCGAGGAAGGTCTTGGTGCCGAGGTACGCGCCCGGGTCGCCCCAGAAGCCGTTCACGTCGGTCCCGAAGGCGACGCTGAATCCGTAGAACCACCACAGAATAGAGATGAGCCCGATAGCCGAGAAGCTCATCATCATCATGTTGAGTACGCCCTTGGCCCGGTTGAGGCCGCCGTAGAACAGCGCCAGTCCGGGGGTCATGAGCAGCACGAGCGCGGTCGAAACCAGCAGCCACGTGGTATTGGCGCCGTCGATCGTCGGTGCTTCAGGCACGCTGGCCTCCTAAAGGTGAAGTCCTCCTTCGCGGCTTTCCGGGGCAGCGTCGCCCGTAGGCCGGTTGCGCGGAAGCTTCGCGGCCGGCTGTTTCACTTTGGGTCCCGTGCGGGTTTCCGTTTCGTGACGGGTTGTTTCGGACGTGTCACGAACTCCGCACAGTCAGCAGCATGGACGACTGTGGATCGACCGGACGGTGAACGTCGATGGCTGACCGGTCAGCGGCATCGACCGGTGCGCCTGACACCCCCGGCCGAGCATCGCCCGACCGGCGCTCAGCGGAGGGCGTTCTCCAGGGTGTGCCGCTCGTAGTCGAGCAGCCGCAGATCGCGCATCGGTCGACGCAGGTGGCCCTTGTGCACGATCCGGACGAACGCCGGCTCACCGGCGGCGGCCATCCGCCGGATCCCCTCGACGTGGTCCACGATCCGTTTGCGGATGGTCCGGATCAGCCGGTGCCGGTCCCGGGGGATCAGCCCGTACGCGTCGGCGAAGAGCCGGAGGCGGCGCGGGCGGTCCGGGTGCTTCCAGCCCAGCGTGATCGAGTCCCGGTCCGCGAAGATCGGCACCCAGGTCCAGGCCGCGTACGCCACGTCGTAGATCCGCGCTCCGGGCGAGGCGAGGTCGAAGTCGATCAGCCCGAGGGTGCCGTCCGGACGCCAGATCACGTTGTGCGGCGCGGCGTCGTGGTGGCAGATCACCTCGGTGTCCGGTGGTGGGGGCCCGAACGAGCGCCAGACCGCCGCCTGCGGAGGGGTGAAGCCGTACTGCGCGTCGTGGAACATCCGCAGCATGGTGGCGACGGTGACCAGGGCCTCGTCGGTCACCCAGTGCGGGGCGAGCGGATATTCTCCGCACTCCCCCTCCAGGTACGACAGCACCTCACGGTTGCGCTCGTCCATCCCGAGCGCCCGGGGGGCGCCGGTGAACCCCACGTACTCCAGGTGGCGCAGCAGCGCGTGCACGGACGGGGTCCACGGCCCGGCGTTGCGTCGGACCGTGTCACCCACGCGGACAACGGTGCTCACGTTGCCGCCGTGCAGCGGGATCTCCTGCGAAGTCACGTACGGTCTCCCGAGGCGCTGCGAAGGATGGCCGGGGTCACGCCAGCCCGCGTACGCGCGATCGTCAGTGGTCACCCGAGACTACGCGTCCCGGCCGGTGGCCTCGGTCCCCAGCAACGCGTCGACGAACTGCGCCGGGTCGAACGGGGCCAGATCGTCCTTGCCTTCGCCGAGGCCGACCAGCTTCACGGGGATGCCCAGCTTGCGCTGCACGGCGATCACGATGCCACCCTTGGCGGTGCCGTCGAGCTTGGTCAGCACCACACCGGTCACGTTGACCACCTCGGTGAAGACCCGGGCCTGCTCCAGGCCGTTCTGCCCGGTGGTGGCGTCCAGGATGAGCAGTGTCTCGTCGATCGGGCCCTGCTTCTCCACCACGCGCTTGACCTTGCCCAGCTCGTCCATCAGGCCGACCTTGTTCTGCAGGCGGCCGGCGGTGTCGATGAGCACGGTGTCCACGCCGGTGTCGATGCCGCGCTTGACGGCGTCGAAGGCGACGCTTGCCGGGTCGGCGGCCTCGGGCCCCCGCACGGTCTCGGCTCCGACGCGCGAGCCCCAGGTCTCCAGTTGGTCGGCCGCGGCGGCCCGGAAGGTGTCCGCCGCGCCGAGCAGCACGCTGCGTCCGTCGGCCACCAGCACCCGGGCGATCTTGCCGCAGGTGGTGGTCTTGCCTGCGCCGTTGACGCCGACGACCAGGACCACAGCCGGCACGCCGTCCTTGGGGGCGGTCCGCAACGAGCGGTCCAGGCTCGGGTCGAGCGCGTTGACCAGCTCGGCGGCGAGCAGGGCCCGCAGCTCGGAGGCCGAGCGGGTGCCGAGCACCCGGGTGCGCTCGCGGAGCCGGTCGACGATGTCGCGGGTGGCGTCGACGCCGACGTCGGCGGTGATCAGGCTGTCCTCGATCTCCTCCCAGACGTCCTCGTCGAGGTGGTCGCGGGCGAGCAGGCCGAGCAGGCTCTTGCCGAACACGTTCTGTGAGCGCGACAGCCGCGAGCGGAGCCGGACCAGCCGCCCGGCGGTCGGCTCGGGGACCTCGACCTGTGGTTCGAGCACCGGCGGCGGCTCGACCAGGACGCCGGTGGACAGATCGGACTCCGGTGCCTCGACCGGCGGGCCGGCGAGATCCTCCTCGGCCCTGGTGTCGACCTCCGTGCGTGGCAGCGGGGGCTCGGGCCGTCGCCGCAATCGCGGCACGACCAGCCCGACTGTGCCGGCGATCAGCACACCGAGCAGGACCAGAGCGAGGACGAGATATTCGGCCATGCCGGAATCCTGTCAGATGCCGGCGGCGGCGTCCCAGCCACCGCACCCCGAGCTGTGCCCGGAGCCTCAGCCCACCGCTCCCGCGCGCGGTACTGGGGGTCTCAGCACCGCACCCGGCCGACACCAGCGAACCGGCGGTAGGCTCGGCCGCATGCCCGCCGCACACCTCCTCATCGGCCCACTTCTGCGGCGAGTGGTGGACACCCGGGCGACGATCTGGGTGGAGACGGCGGCGCCCGCCGTGGTCACCGTCCGCACCGCCGGCGGCGCCACCGGCACCGCGCCCACCTTCTCGGCGTACGACCACCACTACGCCCTCGTGGTGGTCGAGGGCCTTGCCCCGGACAGCGAGACCACCTACGAGGTGCTGGTCGACGACGAGATCGTCTGGCCGGTGCCGAGCAGCGGGTTCCCGCCGAGCGTGATCCGCACCCGGGCCGCCGACGATCGGGACCAGCCGGTAAATCTGATCTTCGGCTCGTGTCGCGAGACCACCCAGCACGCCACCACCCGCAAACTGCCACCGGACGCGTTGGACGCGTACGCCCGGCGGCTGATGGCCGACCCGGAGTCGAACCCGCTGCCCGATCTGCTGGTGCTGCTCGGTGACCAGGTCTACGCCGACGTCACCTCGCCCACCGTGCGCCGACTGCTGCGCCGACGGCGGCGGCGGCCGAAGGGTGCTCCGGCCGACCAGGTGGTGAGCTTCGACGAGTACACCAAGCTCTACCTGGAGTCCTGGCGTGACCCGGAGATCCGCTGGCTGCTCTCCACAGTACCCAGCGTGATGATCTTCGACGATCACGAGATCATCGACGACTGGAACACCTCGGCGGCGTGGCGAGCCGAGGTGCGCGAGCAGCCGTGGTGGCAGGAGCGGATCGGCAGTGGGCTCGCCTCGTACTGGGTCTACCAGCACCTGGGCAACCTCTCCCCCGACGAGATCGTCGCCGATCCGGTCTTCGCGAAGGTCGCCGCCGCCGAGGACGCCACCAGCGTGCTGCGCGAGTTCGGTCACCGGGTCGACCAGGAGTCCGACCTGGCGCACGACACCGAGCGCTGGCGCGCGGTGCAGTACCAGTGGAGCTACGCACTGGACCTGGGCCGGACCCGGCTCGTCATGCTGGACAACCGGTGCAGCCGGGTGCTCGAGCCCAACAGCCGGGCGATGCTGCCGCCCGGCGAGTGGGCCTGGTTCCTCGACCAGGCGCACGGGGTCTACGACCACCTGGTGGTGGGCGCCTCACTGCCCTGGCTGCTGCCGCAGGGCATCCACCACATCGAGGCATGGAACGAGAAACTGGCGGACTCACGCCGACCGTGGGTGGCGCGCGGGGCGGAGAAGCTGCGCCGCGCCCTGGACCTGGAGCACTGGGCGGCGTTCCGGCGGTCATTCGAGGCGCTCGCGGAGACGTTCGCCCGCATCGGCACCGGCACCCCGCGGCAGTCCGGCGCGCGGATCGGGGCCGGCCCGGCGTACGCCCCACCGGCGTCGATCAGCGTGCTCTCCGGGGATGTGCACCACTCGTACGTGGCGCGGGCCCGGTTCGCGGACCCGGCGGTGGTGACCCCGGTGCAC
Organism: Micromonospora noduli; assembly: GCF_003264365.1. GTDB lineage: Bacteria > Actinomycetota > Actinomycetes > Mycobacteriales > Micromonosporaceae > Micromonospora > Micromonospora noduli. Next base: position 37,800 of record NZ_PYAK01000047.1, on the reverse strand, counting down.
CAGCTCACCTGTTCGCCGATCCACAACCAGGTGCCGGCGGGCATCCGTCCGCTGATGCGGCTGGGCTGGTCGCCCGGTCCTGCCGGGGCCACCCGGGCGCTGGCCCGTTCGGCGGGGGTACGTCGACCGGGGGTGCGCTGGCGCAAGCTGGCGGGCCCGTACTTCGGTAACGCCGTCGCCACCCTGACCCATCACGGGCGCGGGGCCGACGTGGTCATCGAGGGCACCACCAAGGACGGGCACCTACGCCCGGTGATGCGGCGTCGACTCTCCGGCGCCGGCGAGCCGGTCGCGCCGTAGTCTCTACGCCGTGGACGAGCACCTGCCGGAGCCGATCCGGGCGGTCGAGCACGAGTTGACCGCTCTGCTGCGCCGTGGCCGGGCGGTCTCCTGGGAGATCGCCCGGGAGGTGCACCCGAACCTGGAGCCGAACACCTACGGGTTGCTGCTCTGGTTGCGGCGTAGCGGGTCGATCCGGTTGACCGAGTTGGCGGCGCGGCTGGGCGTGGGCAAGGGGACGCTGAGCCGGCAGATCAACGCCCTGGAGGTCCTCGGGCTGGTGCACCGCGACCCCGATCCGAGTGACCGGCGGGCCGCGCAGATCAGCCTCACCGACGAGGGGCAGCGCCGGTTCGACGTGGCCCGCGCGGCCCGGCTGGGCGAGTTCCTGCGCGCTCTGGACGGCTGGCCGGAGCGGGACGTCGAGGAGTTCGCCCGGCTGCTCGGCCGGTTCAACGACTCCTGGCAGTAGCCGCACGGTGCCAGGGAAGTCCTGGCAGTAGCCGCACGGTGCCAGGGAAGTCCTGGCAGTAGCCGCACGGAACCGGGAATAGGGTGCCGGTCCGACAAGTTGTTGCTTCAGGCAACCAAGTAATACCGTTGCCTCAGGCAACTCAACAGGCGGCCCGTGCGTACCAGCCCCGCCGTTCCACCTCGACTCCGCTCGGAGGCAACAAACGATGAGCCAGGCGACAGTGCCTCCCCAGGCGACCGCCGTGACCATGACCCACCGGCAGATCCTGGAAGCACTCTCCGGCCTGCTGCTGGGCCTGTTCGTCGCGATCCTCTCCTCCACGGTCATCTCGAACGCGCTGCCGCGGATCATCACCGAACTGCACGGCGGCCAGTCCGCGTACACCTGGGTGGTGACCTCGGCCCTGCTCGCGACCACCGCGACCACCCCCATCTGGGGCAAGCTGGCCGACCTGACCAGTAAGAAGACCCTGGTCCAGCTGGCCCTGGGGATCTACGTGCTGGGCTCGGTGCTGGCCGGCCTCGCCCAGGGCACCGGTGAGCTGATCGCCTGCCGGGTGCTCCAGGGCGTCGGCGCCGGCGGTCTCACCGCGCTGGCCCAGGTGATCATGGCCACGATGATCGCGCCCCGCGAACGCGGCCGTTACAGCGGCTACCTCGGTGCCGTGATGGCCGTCGGCACCATCGGTGGCCCGCTGATCGGCGGCGTGATCGTGGACACCTCCTGGCTCGGCTGGCGCTGGTGCTTCTACGTCGGCGTGCCGTTCGCCATCATCGCGCTGATCGTGCTCCAGAAGACCCTGCACCTGCCGGTGGTCAAGCGGAAGGCCGAGATCGACTGGTGGGGCGCCACTCTGATCACCGCGGCCGTGTCGGTGCTGCTGATCTGGGTCTCGCTCGCCGGCGACCAGTTCGCCTGGGCCTCCTGGCAGACCGCCGCCATGGTCGTCGGCGCGCTGGTCCTCGGCGCGCTGGCCATCCGGGTCGAGACCCGGGCCGCCGAGCCGATGATCCCGCCACGGCTGTTCCGCAACCGCACCATCACCCTCGCCGTCATCGCCAGCATCGCGGTCGGTGTGGGCATGTTCGGCGCATCGATCTTCCTGGGCCAGTACTTCCAGATCAGCCGCGGGCAGAGCCCCACCATGTCCGGTCTGATGACCCTGCCGATGATCCTCGGCCTGCTGGTCGCCTCCACGGTCATCGGGCGGGTCATCACCAAGACCGGTCGCTGGAAGCGGTACCTGGTGATCGGGTCGGCGCTGCTCACCATCGGCTTCGCGCTGATGGGCACCCTCCGCGCCGACACCAGCTTCACACTGCTCAGCGTCTACATGCTGCTGATCGGCGTCGGCCTGGGCATGACTATGCAGAACCTGGTCCTCGCCGTGCAGAACACCGTCGGCCCGCACGAACTCGGCGCAGCCAGCTCGGTGGTGGCGTTCTTCCGCAGCCTGGGTGGCGCGATCGGCGTCTCCGCCCTCGGCGCGGTGCTCGCCCACAAGGTCAAGGACTACACCGCCGACGGGCTGGCCCAACTCGGCATCCCCGCCTCCAGCTCGGGCAGCGGCGGCGCCCTGCCCGACGTGCACACCCTGCCCGGCCCGCTGCGGGCGGTGGTGGAGAGCGCGTACGGCCACGGCGCCGGTGACATCTTCCTGGCCGCCGCCCCGTTCGCGCTGATCGCGCTGATCGCGGTGGCCTTCATCAAGGAGGTGCCACTGCGCCAGCACAACGGCAACCCGGTTTCCGACCAGGTCGAGCGGGAATCGACAGTCGCTGCCGGCGCTGGCGCATCCGTGATCCGTACCGGCGAGCAGAGGTGAGGTAGAGCCATGGGCGTGGGAGCACCGGACCGCGAGGAGTACGGCCCCCGGACCCGACCGCTGCCCTTCGAGCGCGGCACGGACGGCCCTCGGGTGATCATGGTGGGCATCGACGGCACCCGGACCTCCGAGCGGGCCGGCTCCTACGCCGCGGGCCTGGCCCGTCGGCAGGGCGCCGCGCTGGTGGTGGTCTTCGTCAGCTCAACGAGCGGGCTGACCGCCCTGGTGCCCGGCATGGACGCCGGCGCAGTCCAGCGCACCCACGACGAGTTGGCCGACGAGCTACGCCGGGAGTGCCGGCGTGGCGCCGAGCAGTGGGGCATTCCGGTGACCCTGCTGGTGCGGCGCGGCGACGCGTACGGCGAGCTGTGCGCGGCGGCCGACGAGTTCCAGGCCGACATGCTGGTGGTCGGCGCCTCCGAGCAGGCCGGACACCGGCTGGTCGGCTCGGTCGCCACCCGGCTGGTCCGCGCCGGCCGCTGGCCGGTCGTCGTGGTGCCCTGATAACCCGTCGCGCCATGTCCGAGGTGCCGGGCAGGATGCGCGGCATGACCTGGATCGCGCCGGAGATCACCCGGACCCCCGAACCGTACGTCGGCGACGAGCGCACCATGCTCGACGGCTGGCTCGACTACCACCGACAGACACTGCTGCTCAAGTGCGCCGGCCTGACCGAGGAGCAGTTGCGGACGCCGAGCGTCCAACCGTCCGGGCTGACCCTGCTCGGCCTGGTCCGTCACCTGGCCGAGGTGGAGGCCTGGTGGTTCCGGGAGAACTTCGCGGGCGAGCGTGTCGACTACCCGTACTTCACCCCGGAGAACCCGGACGCCGACCACGACGTCAGCGCCGCCGACGCCGCTGCCGACTTCCCATCTTCCACCGCGAGGTGGCGCTGGCCCGCGAGGCTGCCGCCGGCCACTCGCTCGACGAGACGTTCACCGAGGTCGGCGCGAAGAAGCGCACCTTCAACCTGCGCTGGGTGTACGTGCACATGATCGAGGAGTACGCCCGGCACAACGGCCACGCCGACCTGATCCGCGAACGCATCGACGGCGTCACCGGCGAGTGACGAGCGGTCCCGTCAACCGGTGTGCCCGGCGCGGAGCAGGTGCTCGCCCAGCGGGGTGAGCGTGTGCCGCACCGCCGGGCCCGCCCGGTGGGTGGTGACCAACCCGGCCGACCGGAGGACGGAGGCGTGCTGGCTGGCCGAGGCCAGGGAGATGCCGACCGTCCGGGCCACCTGTGAGGTGCTCGGGCCGTCGACGATCGCACCCAGCACCGCCGCTCGGGTCCGCCCCAGCAGGTCAGCCAGGGGTTTGCTGCTCACCAGTGCCCGCTGGGCGGTGGGACGGATCGGATAGGCCAGCACCAGCGGGCCGGCCGGGTCGTCCAGCACGCAGGGCCGGGGCAGCAGGTACGACGGCACCAGTGTGACGCCTCGGCCGGCCGGCGCCAGGGCGATCCCGTCGGCGAAGCCACACTCGTACGACAACTCGTACCGCTCGCCGTACGGCTTCCAGAACAGGTACGGGCTCAGGTCACGCAGGACGCGGTCGATCCCGGCGTCCACCATGGTGTGTGCCCGCACGACCCGGTCGCCGCGAACCGCTGCCGTGATCGTCTGCTGGTACGGCGCGACCGCGATCTGGTGGAACGCCCGCATCGCCACGCAGAGTCGCCGCCGGGCGGTCGTCTCGCCAGAGGCGAGGGCAGCGACCCGGGCCGGCAGGTCGCCGGCGGCGATCCGGGGCCGCAGCTCCGCCGCCAGCGTCGCCGTCGGGGTGGCCAGCACCTCGTCCAGGGCTGCCGGCAGGTCGCTGCCGAGGCTTGGCGGGGTGAGGAAGTCCGGAAACCACCCGGGCAGCCGGCACAGGTCGAGGTACGGACGCATCTCCGGACGCAGCGCCGCCCGGGTGCGTGCCCACCAGGCCGTGAGGTGTTCCGGTGCGCCCTCGAACAGCCGTTGGCCGGCCGCCCCGAGCTCCAGCAGCACAGCGGGTTCGGAGCGCAGGACGGTGCGGCTCAGATCCGTCGCGGTGAGCTGCAACGTCAGCATGAGCTGACGCTAGCCACCCTTCGGCCCTGCCTGAAAGGGCATGGAGCAGGCCGTGACCGGACCGGATCCTCGTGCCATGAACACCTTCCTTGTCCTGACCACCAGCCTGGTCGTGCTCGCCGGCACCTCTGGCGTCCCAGCCCACGCCGCCATCGGTCGCGCCGACACCTACGTCGTCTCCAGCGAACCGGGCGTGCTGCCCGAGGGCATTGCCGTCACCCGCACCGGCACCATGTACGTCACGAGTCTCGCCACCGGTGCCGTCTATCGCGGCGACGTCCGGCACCGGCGGCTACGTCCCTTCCTCCCCGCGGGCTCGGACGGGAGGACCCACGCCGCCGGCGTCCGCGTCGATCGCGCCGGCCGGCTCTTCGTGGCCGGTTACGACACCGCGACCCTCTTCGTGTACGACCCGGACGGCCGCCTGCTGGCGAAGCGGGGCGCGGTGACCGGTGCGGCTCTCAACGACCTGGTGATCACCGACCATGCCGTCTACGTGACCGACTCTGTCGGCGGCACGATCTGGCGGGCCACGCTGGACGGTGGGCGCGTCGGCCCGCTCGAAGCGTGGCTACTGCCGTCCGACTTCCCGACCGCCCCTGGCTTCCTCAACGGCATCGTCGCCGGCGCCGGCGATCGGCTCGCCGTCGTCGCCGACCAGGGCACCGGCGCGCCGGGCACCGAACGTCTCTGGCGCATCGACCTCGCCGACGCCACGGCCAGCGAGGTCAGAGTGTCGGGTGGACAGCTCGGTGCCGACGGGCTGCTGCTGGAGGGCAACCGCCTCTACGGTGTGGTCAACTTCCCCGACCCCGCTGACGGATACCGCTTCAGGGTCAACCTGGCGGTGCTGGACGGTGATCTTCGGGCCGCCCGGGTGGTCCGGCAGTCCCGCACCGCTGGCCTGGAGCAGTCTCCGACCACCCTGGCCCGTGACCGCGACCGGCTGCTGTGGGTCAACAGCCAGCTCAGCGCGACCGCACCGGCGCCACCGTTCACGGTGACCGAGGTCCCCGGCCTGAGCTGAGAGGCGGCCCGGTTCAGTAGTCCAGGGCCGCCCGCAGGTAACGCAGGTCGGCGTGGCCGCCCCAGCGGTGCGCCGACAGCCCGGCGGCCCGGGCACCCCGCACGGCCCAGTCCTCGTCGTCGGCGAAGAGCACCCGGGCCGGCGGGGTGGCCAGGGCCACGCAGGCGGCCTTGAAGTATTCCGGGGCGGGCTTGTGCACGCCGATCACCGAGGAGTTGACCACCACGTCCAGTTCGCCGACCAGGCGTAGCGCGGCCAGGTCGGCGTCGAGCAGGTCGGTGGCGTTGGTGCCCAACCCGACCCGGACGCCCGCCGCACGGACCTCCCTCACGAACGCCAGCACCTCCTGGTCGACCTCTCCCCGGTAGCTCTGCCACTGCTCCACAGCGGCGCGGGCCCGTTCCGGGCTGCCCACCGACTCGGTCAGGGCGTCCGCGACGCTGTTCACCCACTCGGCGTGGTTGACCTGGCCGGTGAGCACCGGCTGGAGCCGCCCCCACTGCATGGCGATCTCACCGAGCACGCCCTCGGAGAGGCCGTACTCCCGCTCGACAACGGCGGCCACCGCCGGGTCCCACCGGCGCAGTACGCCGTCGAAGTCCAGCAGGAGCGCCGTCGCGCGTTCCCGAGCCACTACCCGTTCTCCTCGCCGCGGCCGTGCCGCTGGTCGTCCTCGTCGGCCCGGTTGAGCCGTTGGCTGATCACCTGAGTGACCCCACTGCGCATCGTCACGCCATAGAGCGCGTCGGCGATCTCCATCGTCCGCTTCTGGTGCGTGATGACGATCAGCTGACTCTTCTCGCGCAACTGTGCCAGCAACGTGATCAGTCGGCCCAGGTTGACGTCGTCCAGGGCCGCCTCCACCTCGTCCATGATGTAGAACGGGCTGGGCCGGGCGCGGAAGATCGCCACCAACATGGCCACCGCGGTCAGCGACCGCTCACCACCGGAGAGCAGCGACAGCCGCTTGATCTTCTTGCCCGGCGGGCGGGCCTCCACCTCGACGCCGGTGGTGAGCAGGTCGTCCGGTTCGGTGAGGATCAGCCGTCCCTCGCCACCGGGGAAGAGCACTGTGAACACCTGCTCGAACTCCCGGGCGGTGTCCTCGAAGGCGCTGGCGAAGACCTCCAGGATCCGTTCGTCCACGTCCTTGACCACTGTGAGCAGGTCCCGACGGGTGGCCTTGAGGTCCTCCAGCTGCTCGGAGAGGAACTTGAAACGCTCCTCCAGCGCGGCGAACTCCTCCAACGCGAGTGGGTTGACCTTGCCGAGCAGGGCCAGTTCGCGTTCCGCCTTGGCGGCACGCTTCTCCTGCACCGGCCGCTCGTAGCGCACCGGCTCGGGCACCGGCAGACCGTCACGTTCGGCCGCCGCGACGTCGACCTGGGTCGGCGGAACGGGCTGAGTCGGGCCGTACTCGGCGACCAGCGTCTCCACGTCCAGCCCGAAGTCCTCGGCGGCCTTCGCCTCCAACTGCTCGATGCGCAGCCGCTGCTCCGCCCGGGCCACCTCGTCGCGGTGCACCTGGCTGGTCAGCCGCTCCAACTCCGCGCCGAGCCGCTTGGCGGCACCGCGTACCTCCTGAAGCTCTGCCTCCCGCGCGGCGCGCTCCAGGGCGACCGCGTCGCGGTGCTCCTCGGCCGTCGCGATCGAGGTGGTAAGCCGGGTCAGCGCCTCCCGGGCGCCACCGGCGACGGACCGGGCGATGCCCGCGCCCCGGGCGCGGGCGGCCCGCCGCGCCGCCGCGCGTTCCCGGGCGGCGCGCTCCGCGGTGGCCTGCCGCGCGAGCGAGTCGGCCCGGCCGGCGATCGAGGAGACCCGCTCCTCGGCGGTACGCACGGCGAGCCGGACCTCCATCTCGTTCTGCCGGGCCTGCGGCACCATGGCCGCCAGTTGATCCCGTTCCTCCGTGGAGGGCTCGGCGTCGACCGGGGTCTCCTCGGCCAGCCGTAGCCGCTCCTCCAGCTCGGCGAGCGCGGTGAGGTCCCGTTGCCGGGCGGCCTCGGCGCGGGAGCGGGAGTCGCCGAGCCGGTCGGTCTCGGCCTTCGCGGAGCGGGCCGCCGCCCCCAGCTCGGCCAGCCGGCGAGCAGCAGCGTTGCGGTGGCTCTCCGCCTCGCGCTTCTCGGCGGCGGCGTGCTGCACGGCCTCCTTGGCAGCCGCCACCTCGGCGCGCGCCTCGACCAACTGATCACGAAGCTCCAGGCCAGCGCGTTCGGCGGTGACCCGGTTGGCGCGGGCCTCCTCGACGGCGGCCTGCACCTCGATGTAGCTCTGGGCCTTGGCCGACCCGCCCGCCGCCGCGTACGCCCCGACGACGTCACCGTCCGGGGTGACCGCCCGCAGCTCGGGGTTGCTGGCGACCAGCTCGGCGGCGGCGGCGAGATCGTCGACGAGCGCCACGTCCCGCAGGGCCCGGTGCACCGCCGGACGCAGCTCGGCGCTGCACTCCACCAGATCAGGTGCCCACCGGGCGTCGTCCGGCAGCTTCGGGCGCAGCGCGTCGGCGGAGCCGGTCATGCCGGGCCCCGCCGGGCTGCCGACCAGCAGGCCGGCCCGGCCGGCGTCGGAGATCTTCAACAGCCGCATCGCCTCGACGGCCTCGTCCACCCCGCTGACGGCGACCGCGTCGGCGAGGCCGCCGAGCGCGGCGGCCAGCGCGGCCTCGTGACCGGGCGCGACGGTGAGCAACCCGGCGAGGCTGCCGAGCAGGCCGGGCACGTCCCCGGCGCGGGCGAGCAGCGCCCCGGCGCCGTCCTTGCGCCGCAGCCCCAGGGCGAGTGCCTCCTCGCGGGCCTTCCAGGTGGCGGCGTCCTTCTCCGCCGCCCGCTCGGCGTCGGACAGCGATCGGACGGTGGCCTGGGCCCGTTCCTGCACGGCGACCGCCTCGGCGTGCCGGGCGTCCAGGTCCGCGTTGTCCCGGTCGGCCTCGGTGGACTGGGCGGCGACCGCGTCCAGGTCGGCCTGCGCCTGCTCGGCGCGGCCCAGCGCGTCGGCGTGCGCGATCGCGAGGCGTTCGATCTCCTCGCCGGCGCTGGTGGTCCGGGCCCGGGCGGAGTTGACCTGGCCGGTGAGCCGGGCCATCCCCTCGCGCCGGTCGGCGATGGCCTTGGCCGCGGCGACCAGCTCGCGCTCGGCGGCGGCCAACTGCCGCTCCAACTCCTGGCGGTGCTCGACCGCCTCGGCCAGTCGGATCTGGTCGTCGGTGAGCGCGCCGCGCAGTTCCTCCTCCTGCTCGCGGACGCGTTCCGCCTCGGCCTCCAGCTGGTCCGGGTCGCGGCCGGGCCGCTCGTCGTCGCCGGTGGCGCTGAGGTGCCGCAGCCGCTCCCGGGCCAACTGCTCGATCGAGCGGAAGCGTTCCTGAAGGGCGGAGAGCTTGTACCAGGTGTCCTGGGCGGCGGCGAGCAGCGGCGCGTCCTCCGCGAGGGCGGCCTCCAACTCGCCGAGCCGGCCCTGCACCTCGGTGTGCTCACCCTCGATCTGCTCGCGCCGCTCGCGCAGCGCGGTCTCGTCGGCGATCTCCCGGTCGAGGGTGGTCCGCAGGGTGGCCAGGTCGTCGGCGAGCAGCCGCAACCGGGCGTCGCGCAGGTTGGCCTGGATGGCGGCGGCGCGCCGGGCCACCTCGGCCTGCCGGCCCAGCGGCTTGAGCTGACGACGCAGCTCGGCCGTGAGGTCGGTCAAGCGATTGAGATTTACTTGCATCGCGTCGAGCTTGCGCAGCGCCTTTTCCTTGCGCTTGCGGTGCTTGAGGACGCCGGCCGCCTCCTCGATGAACGCCCGGCGGTCCTCCGGCTTGGCGTGCAGCATGCCGTCGAGGCGGCCCTGCCCGACGATGATGTGCATCTCCCGGCCGATGCCGGAGTCGGAGAGCAGCTCCTGGATGTCGAGCAACCGGCAGGAGTTGCCGTTGATCTCGTACTCGCTCTCGCCGGAGCGGAACATCCGGCGGGTGATGGACACCTCGGTGTACTCGATCGGCAGCGCGCCGTCGGTGTTGTCGATGGTGAGGGTGACCTCGGCACGACCCAGCGGCGCCCGGCCGGCGGTGCCGGCGAAGATGACGTCCTCCATCTTGCCGCCACGGAGGGCCTTGGCGCCCTGTTCGCCGAGGACCCAGGCGATGGCGTCGACGACGTTGGACTTGCCGGAGCCGTTCGGGCCCACCACGCAGGTGATCCCGGGCTCCAGCTTCAACGTCGTCGCGGAGGCGAAGGACTTGAACCCCTTCACCGTCAGGCTCTTGAGATACACCTACTCGATCCTCGTCCGGTGGCCGCCGTACCGTCGCCGGCTGTGGGGACCTGGGTGAACTCGCAGACTAACCCGGCGGTGCGAGCGGCCCGGCACGCGACCCGCCCCGCGTCGTGTCGACGGTGGGCGCGCTGTTGTTCCGGAGACCGCGAGAAAGGCAAGCGCCTTTCATGATCGGCTTATCCGCCGACGCGCTTTTCGGTAACTGCGCGGCGCGCTTCCCGCACGATCGGCCGCAAGATCATGAATCGTCGGCGTCGAAAAGGACCCGGACAGTGTTACGCGCCGGCACAGAGGTGTCGGCGCGTATTTTTGCGGTGGTGCGATTCAGTTTTTACGACCTGAAGATCAGGTCAGCGCCGGCTCGGCCAGACGGAGCAGATCGTCCGCCTCCGCCGCGGCCGCCGCGAGCCGATCATTGTCGGCACGCAGACGCGTGATCTCGAACTCCAGTGCCTGAACCCTGGAACGCAGTCGGGTGACCTCGTCGAGCAGACGCCGGTCGGGCGCTGCACCTACGTGGCCGTAGAGGGCCTTCGCCATGCTGACTCCTTGATATGCGCTGCCGGAAAGGCCGGCCAACGCGCGCCCAATTCATACGCGGCTGTCATTCCAGGCTGTATCTGGGCATGACCGGGCGCGACTGGCGACACCTATATATTGAGCCGCAAACCCCTCCTTCGTCAAGTTCTCGCAGGCCGTAGATCATCTCCACGTCGACCTGTCCACTTGTCGGGGGGCTGCCGCAAGGCACGGACACTCTCTGTCCGGACGCCTTTACTGTACGCCCGGATCTGCGGAAGTCCGCACCCTGGCGTCCGACTTCCCCTTAACTCTTTCTTAGCCACGTTGCCGCAGGTCGTAGGCGCGCCGTAGCGTCACCCCGGCCCGCAACCGACCCCTGGAGGCATAGGCGTGTACGGCTGGACCGATCCGATGGACCCGAACGGCGCCCCCCGGCGCGCCGAGGGACCGACCGACGAGCCGGCCTGGCTGCACGACCGCCCAGAGCCCCGCTCGGCCTACCTCTTCGGCGACGAGCCCGGTCAGTCGGGCGACGAGTGGCACCGGGAGCAGCCCACCGAGGGCCGGCAACCGGACCCGGTGATCCCCGCCGAGGCGGCCGACGCCCGCACCGCGGCCTGGGGGGCCTACCAGCCGGACAGCGAGACCGACGGCTGGGGCGACAGCCGCCCGGCCCAGGACACCACCGGCGGACGGCGCGCCGAGGCGCCCGGCGGCTGGCACACCGACACCGACCCGGAGAGCACCGACGGCTGGCACGGCGCAGCCGAGACCGGCCGGCCCGGCGAGGGACGGCACCGCTCCCCACGCCGCTGGCGCCGGCCGCTGATGATCGGGGGCGCCGCCGCGGCCGCCACCCTCGTGGTCAGCTTCGGCGTCGGCGCGCTCACCCTCCCCGGCGGTGACGACGGGGCCGCCCAACCGACGGCCGTCGACGACTCCTTCGCCGCGTCGGCCGCGCCGACCGAAGAGCCGGCGCTGGACACCCTCGCCGCACCCTCCCCGTCAACCATCCCCACCCCGGCGTCTCCGAGCCCGTCGCCCAGCAAGGTCGTCAAGCCCACGCCGGCGTCGTCGCGGAGCACCGCCGCGTCGCGCCGCAGCGTCGAGCGCAGCACCGCGCCGAGCAACACCGGCAGCTCCACCGGTTCCAACGGCTCCAGCGGCTCCGTCAGCGCTCAGGCCCGTGAGGTGGTGGACCTGGTCAACGCCGAGCGGGCCAAGGCCGGCTGCAAGGCGCTGAGCATCGACGACAAGCTGATGACGGCCGCCCAGCGGCACAGCCAGGACCAGGCCGACAACCAGAACATGTCACACACCGGCAGCGACGGCAGCAACGCCGGCACCCGGCTGGACCGGGTCGGCTACACCTGGCGCACGTACGGCGAGAACGTGGCCTGGAACCAGAAGACCCCCGCCGCTGTGATGGACGCCTGGATGAACAGCTCCGGCCACCGGGCCAACATCCTGAACTGCGCATTCACCGAGATCGGCGTCGGCATCGCCAACAGCAATGGGCCGTACTGGACGCAGGTCTTCGCGGCGCCGCGCTGACCGCGCGTCGTTCCCGCCCCCGCGCTCGTTGACCCGTTAGGTACGTCGGGCCGGAGCGTGGGGGCCGCGTACCGGTGCGGGCGGCGACCGGCCGTCCGGGACCCGGGAGCTGCCGATGCGGATCCGGCCGCGGCGACGCGTCGCCGTACGCCCACTGCGCCGCGCCCTGTCCGCCAGCGTCGCTCTCGTGCTGCTGGTGCCGGCGTACGGGTGCCGGCCCGAGCTGACCCCGCCCGGCGCGCCCACCGCGTGGCCGGCGGCCCAGGCCCGGCACTGGCAGTGGCAGTGGCAGCTCAGCGGCCAGCTCGACCCGGCGGTGGACGCCCACGTCTTCCTCCTCGACCCGGTGGCCACCACCGCCGCACAGACCGCCGAGTTGCGCTCCCGGGACCGCCGGTTGATCTGCCAGGTGAACGTGGGATCGGTCCGCTCCGACGACCCGGACGCCAGCCGGTTCCCGCAGGTCGTCCGGGGCGCGGCCGGGCGTCGACCCGACAGCCGGTGGCTGGACGTCCGGAGTTGGGACGCGCTCCGGCCGGTGCTGGCCGACCGGTTCCGGCTCTGCCGGGGCAAGGGCTTCGGCGCGGTGGCGCTCTTCGACGCCGACGGGTACGCGGCACGCACCGGCTTTGCTCTCGACTTCGACGACCAGCTGCTGTTCAACCGCCGGCTGGCCGAGTTGGCCCGCTCGCTGAGTCTCTCCCCGGGGCTGGTCAACGACGTGCCACAGCTCGCCGCGCTGGCCCCGGACTTCGACTTCGCGGTCAACGAGGAGTGCGTCCGGCTGGCCCAGTGCGCCAAACTGCTGCCGTTCAGCGACGCCGGCAAGCCGGTCTTTCACGTCGAGTACACCGGCTCGACCGACGACTTCTGCGTCACCACCGTCGGCTACGGCTTCGCGTCGATCCGCAAGGACCGCACGCTGGACGCCTCCCGGGAGCCCTGCCCACTCCCCTGACCCCGCTGGGCCAGGCCACGATTCGCGGCCTGGCCCAGCGGGTTCGGGCGGTCAAGGGACCGGGACCAGCTCCGGCGCGGGGGCGGGCGGGTCGGTGGGCGCGGGTGCCGGGCGGGGCCGCAGGAAGCGCGGGGCCCACCAGTTGGCGTCGCCGAGCATGGTCATCAGCGCCGGCAGCACCACTCCCCGGATGATGGTGGCGTCCAGCAGGATCGCCGCCGCCAGACCGATGCCGAGCTGCTTCATGTCGATAGTGCTCAGCGTGGCGAAGATCGAGAAGACCCCGACCATCACGATCGCCGCGCTGGTCACCACTCCGGCCGACGAGGTGATCCCGTACGACACGGCGTCGCGGTTGGGCAGGCCGGACCGGACACCCTCGCGGATCCGACTGACCACGAAGACGTGGTAGTCCATCGAGAGGCCGAACAGCACCACGAACAGGAACAGCGGCAACCAGGACACGATCGCGCCCATCGACGTGAAGCCGAGCAGTCCCTGCGCCCACTCGCCCTGGAAGATCAGCACCAGCAGACCGTACGCGGCACCCGCGGAGAGCAGGTTCAGCGCGATCGAGCTGGCCGCGATCACCACCGACCGGAAGGTGAACGTCATGACCAGGAAGGTCAGCACCAGCACGAAGCCCATGACCAGCGGCAACTTGTCCCGGACGTGCTGGGCGTAGTCCTCGCTGTCGGCGACACTCCCGCCCACCGCGTACTCGATGCCGGGAATGCCGCGCAGCTCGGCCGGGACCAGGTCCCCGCGCAGCTTCTCCAACGACTGCACCGACCGGTCGTCGCGACTGGCGTACGGGGTGGGGACGTCCAGCACCGAGACCCGCCGGTCGGCCGACACCTCGATCTTCGGGCCGTCCGCCTCGGCCGGGGCGAACAGCGGATCGCCGGCAGCCCGGGTGGACAGGCCGGTGAGGGCGGCGCGTACCCGGTCGGCCTGGTCGGCGGGCGCCCGGACGGCCACCACGTGATTGGTGCCGGCGCTCGGGAAGGCGGCGGTGAGCCGGTCGTACGCCTGCATTGCCGGCGTCGTGCGAGGCAGGTCCTCCATGCCGGGGAACTTCAGCTTCATCCCGAGCGCCGGCGCGGCCAGCGCGAGCAGCAGCCCGACCGAGATGACAAGCGTCGCCACCGGCGCGCGCAGCGCGGGCCGGAGCACCGCCGGCCACAGCCGGGGAGCGCGGGACTCGCCGTGCCGGCCGGTACGCGGCGCGGTCAGTCGCCAGAGCAGCGGCACCCGGGGCCGGTCCACCCAACGGCCGAGCCGGGCCAGCAGGGCGGGCAGGACGGTCAGTGAACCGGTCACCGCGACGGCCACCACGAGGATCGAACCGATGGCGAGGGACGAGAAGACCACGTCGCCGGCGAGCAGCAGCCCGGCCATCGAGATGATCACCGCGAAGCCGGAGACCACCACCGCGTGCCCGGAGGTCTCCGCGGCGATCTCCACCGCGTCCAGACCGGACCGACCCTTGGCGCGTTCCTCCCGCTCCCGACGGATGTAGAACAGCGAGTAGTCGACGCCGACCGCCATGCCGATCAGCAGGATCACCGGTGCCGTGGTGTCGGTGGCCGGCACCAGGTGCGAGGCGAGAGTGGACAGACCCATCGCGGCGGCCACCGAGGAGAGCGCCAGCAGCACCGGCACGCTCGCCGCGACCAGCGCGCCGAACGCGATGATCAGGATCGCCAGGGTGACCGGCAGACTGAGCAGTTCGGCGCGCTTGAAGTCCTTACCCAGGGTGTCGTCGAGGGCCTGGCCGATCGACGGCCCGCCGACCTGCTCGACGCGCAGCCCGGGGTACGCGTCCTGCACGGAGGCGGTGGCGTCGCGCAACGGCTGCACCCGATCCGAGGCCGTCTCCGGGTCACCCGACATGGTGATCGGCAGCAGCAGCGCCGAGCCGTCCCGCGCGGTGACCGGCTGGCCCACCCCGGCCACCCCGGCGACCGTACGCAGCCGGGCCGCCGCGTCGTCGGCCGCCGACTTCGCCGCCGCCTGGTCCAACGCGCCGCCCCTGGAGGTGATGAGGACGTTGTCCACGGCCGGGTCGTCGAAGTCACCGCCGTCCACGATGAGGCTGGCCCGCCCCGCCTCGCCGATCGCCTGGTCACCGCTGGTGGCCTCGTTGAGTCCGGCGGCGTTGCCGCCCACGAAACACACCGCCACGAACACGGCCCACAGCGCGATCGCCCGCCACGGGTGCTCGGCGCTCCACCGCGCCAGCCGCACCGTCACCGGTCTTCTCCCCATCTCGGGTCCCCCTGTCACGTCAACCCCCTGTCAACGGTGCTGACGCTAGGTGCGTGACGAGGCGGTCACATCGGGGATCGACCCGGGCCCACCCTGGAACCACCGGACCGGGTGCGGGGGTGGGTTCGCCGGGGGCCGAACCGCGATCCGGACGTACACCGGGGTCCACCCCGGAGCGACAGGCCGCGACCCGCCGGCATCGCCCCGAGCCGGCTCCGGGTCATCCCCGAAGGGAACCCCGGGGCCGTGGCTGACAGTGCGGGCAGCTGTACGAGGACCGGTTCATGAACGCCTCGCGGCGGATCGGCGCGCCACACCGCCGGCACGGCTCGCCCTCGCGGCCGTAGGCGTTGAGCGCCCGGTCGAAGTAGCCACTCTCGCCGTTGACGTTCACGTAGAGGGCGTCGAAGCTGGTGCCGCCCTCGCTGATCGCCTCGGCCAGCACGTCGCGGACGTGGCCGAGCAGGCGCTGTGCGGCCGGGCCGGTCAACGCGTCGGTGGGTCGGCCGCCGTGCAGCTTGGCGCGCCAGAGCGCCTCGTCGGCGTAGATGTTGCCCACCCCGGAGATCAGGGTCTGGTCGAGCAGTGCCCGCTTCACCTCGGTGTGCCGGCGGCGCAGCGCCGCGACGAACGCCTCGTCGGAGAACTCCGGGTCCATCGGGTCGCGGGCGATGTGCGCGATCTCGTCGGGCAGCTCGGCGCCGCCCTCGCTCACCGAGAGCCCGCCGAACGTTCGCTGGTCGACGAAACGCAGCTCCGGGCCGTCGTCGCTGAACCGGAACCGGACCCGAAGGTGGGTCTCGTCCGTCGTCCCCGGTGGCTGGAGCAGCAGTTGACCCGACATGCCGAGGTGCCCGACGATCGCGTCACCGCTGTCCAGTGGCAGCCACAGGTACTTGCCGCGACGGCGGGCGTCCAGCACCGTCCGGCCGGCGAGCACGTCGGCGAAGTGCACGTCGCCGGGAGCGTGCCGGCGGACCGCACGCGGATGACGAACCTCGACGGAGGCGATCCGACGGCCGACGACCCACTGGGCCACCCCCTGTCGGACGGTCTCCACCTCGGGTAGCTCAGGCACGCCGCCGACCCGTCTCGTGACCGTCGGCGCCCCCGGCCGGCAGTGCCTGAGCCAGGTGGTCGGCCTGCTCGGCATGAGCCGCCCGCTCGGCGCGCTCCAGCGGCCCGAACGGCTCGTCCCGGTCGGCCGCGTCGTCCGGGTCGATCGGCTGGTCCGTGCGGTCGTCGCCGACCCGACCGTTCCGGCGGTCGTCGCCGACCCGCCCGTCCTTGCCGTCGATGCTGGCTTGGCTGTCCTTGCCGTCGTCGCCGGCTTGGCCGTTCTGCTCGGCGAGCGTCCGCCAGGCGGCCTCGGCGGCCCGCTGCTCGGCCTCCTTCTTGCTGCGCCCCTCGGCGCCGCCGTACCGGATGCCGGCCACCACCACCCAGGCGGTGAACGTCTTGAGGTGATCCGGGCCGGTGCCCTCGATCCGGTACTCCGGGACGCCGAGCCCGAGCGCCGCCGTCAGCTCCTGGAGGCTGGTCTTCCAGTCCAGGGCGGCCCCGCGACCAGCCGACTCGGCCATCAGCGGGTCGAAGAGCCGGTGGATGACGATGCCCGTGGTGTCCAGGCCGTACTGGAGGTAGATCGCGCCGAGCAGCGCCTCCAGCGTGTCGGCGAGGATGCTCGCCTTGTCCCGGCCCCCGGTCGTCTCCTCGCCCTTCCCGAGCAGCAGGTACGCGCCCAGCCCGTCCGGGCCCAGGCCGCGGGCCACGTCGGCGAGCGCCCGCATGTTGACCACGCTGGCCCGCAACTTGGCCAACTGCCCCTCGGGCAGATCCGGGTGGTTGTGGAAGAGCGCCGTGGTGATCACCACGCCGAGCACCGAGTCGCCGAGGAACTCCAGCCGCTCGTTGGTCGGCAGCCCGCCGTTCTCGTACGCGTACGACCGGTGGGTCAACGCGCGCTGGAGCAGCTCGGGTTCCAGGCTCACTCCGAAGGCGGCTTCCAGGTGACCGACGGACGCCCGCCGCCGCTTGTCGTTGCTCATGTGCGTACCTCGGTGTCGGTGGAGCGGTCGGTGCGATCCGTCGCGGCGTCGCGGTCGAGCAACGCGGAGACCAGATCGGTGGCGCGCCGCCGCCACAGGTGGGCGGCGAGAGCTATGCCGGAGGCGACGTCGTCGGCGCGGGCGGACCCGTGACAGACGACCACCGTCCCCGCGACGCCCAGCAGGGCCGCCGCGCGGGGCGCGCCGCCCTGGGCAGGTGGGCCGCCGGCCATCGCGTACGCGCCCTCGATGGCCTTGAGCAGCACGTTACCGGTGAAGCCGTCGGTGACGACCACATCTGCGCGCGCACCGAGGGCCACGTCGTACCCCTCGACCAGGCCGACGTAGCGCGCCCCGCCGGGCAGCGGTTCGACGGCGAGCAGGGGGTCGGTGGCGCGGCGGACCCGGTCGCCCTTGCCGGCCTCGGTGCCGACCGAGAGCAGCCCGACCCGGGGCGCGGCGATCGAGTGGGCCACCGCCGCGTACGCGGCGCCGAGCACGGCGTGGCGGGCGAGGGTGGCCGGGCGGGGTTCCAGGGAGCCGCCGACGTCGAGCAACACGACAGGTCCCGCCACGGCGGGCAGGGTGGCGGCCAGCGCGGGTTGGCGGATCTCCGGCGAGCGGCCGAGGCCGAGCACGGCTGCGGTGACTGTGGCGCCGGTGGCGCCGGCGGAGACCAGGGCGTCGGCGGTCCCGTCCCGGACGGCGGTGACCGCGGCCCGGACGGTGCTCTCGGAGCGGGCGGCGCTGGGATGGTCGGCCATGCCGACTACGTCGCGAACGGGCCGCACCGTGATCCGGGCGCGTTGCGCCGGATCGAGGGCAGCAATCAGCTCGTCGGCGACCTCAGTCGGACCGACGAGAAGCAGATGCAGGTCAGGGTCGGCGCGCATGGCCCGCAGAGCGCCGTCAACCACGACGGCGGGAGCGTCGTCCCCGCCGAGGAGGTCAACGGCGATCCGCGCGGCGCCCGGCTCCACCGGAACGCCGGCCGGATTGGGCCGGCCGGCGTCGGAGGGAGCCGGAGCACCGGGCGAATGCCAGGATGCGCGCGCCGCCCGACCTGGGGTCGGGGGCGTCACTCGGCGTCCAGGTCAGACCTCGAGAACCTGGCGGCCGTTGTAGGTGCCGCAGACGGAGCAGGCGGCGTGCGGCAGCTTCGGGGACTTGCACTGCGGGCACGCAACGGTCGCGACCACTGTCGCCTTCCAGTTCGCCCGGCGGGACCGGGTGTTGCTGCGCGACATCTTGCGCTTCGGGACGGCCACGGTTCTTACTCCTCTGTAACGGTCAGTTGCGACAGGCCCGCCCAACGCGGGTCGATCTGCTGGTGACTGTGGTCGGCCGGCAGATCGTCCCAGTGCGCCCCGCATTCGGGGCACAGTCCTGGGCAGTCCTCCCGGCAGAGCGGGTTGGTCGGCAGCGTGAGCACCAACGCGTCCCGCAGCGCCGGCTCCAGGTCGATCAGATCGCCCTGCATCCGGCCCACCTCGTCCTCGTCGGTCGTGGCGTCCGTGGTGCTGTCCTCGTACGCGTACAGCTCCTGGATCGTCACGCCCATCGAGTCGTTGATCTCGCGCAGGCAACGGCCGCACTCGCCCCGGACGGGACCGGTGATGGTCCCGGAGACGAGCACGCCCTCGGACACCGACTGCAACCTCAGATCGAGGTCGAGGTCCGCGCCCTCCGGCACGCCGATCAACTCCACACCGAGGTCCGCCGGTGCCGGCACGACCCGCCGGACCTCACGCAACGCGCCAGGGCGACGCGGGAGGTCCCTCGTGTCGAGGACCAACGGCGACCTGGGGTTGAGTGTCGATGGCGAGTGCTTGGGCATAGTTAGACTCCGGCCGGTGAGAGGCCGACAAAAAAGGTTACCTGGACGACCGCCGGACCGTCGAACCGGGGGCGACGCCCGCCTGAGAAGTCGGCTGGTGAGGTGCCGCTCAGAAGGGTAGCGGGCGTTCCGCCTCATCCCCAGCGAAGGTGCCGATCTCGCGCAGCGCGTGCATCTTGTCCCGGCCGCGCTCTATCGAGGCCAGCGCCCGGGTGAGGAACTGCTCGAAGTTGGCCAGCGCGGTGTCGACGTAGTCGTCGACCTCCTCACGCAGGCGCTGCGCCTCGGCGCGGGCCTCGCCGATGATCCGGGCGCCCTCGTGCTCGGCCGACACGGTGATCTCGTTCACGGAGACCAGGCGGGCGTGTTCTGCCTCACCCTCGCTGATGATCCGGTCCGCCTCGCGCTTGCCGGCTTCCATGATCTTGTCGCGCTCCTCGAGGAGCGCGGCGGCGCGACGCAGGTCGGCGGGGAGATCGGCACGCATCTCATCGAGGGCAGCGATCATCTCACCCCGGTCGACCATGCAGTTGTTGCGCGACATCGGGACGGAGCGGGCCTGCTCCAGGATGGCGATCAGTTCGTCGATGCGATCGAGCGGGTCCACCGGCTACCTCACTCCTGTCGTTCGTCGGCCGACCTCCATGATGCGGGCTACGGCCGTTCCCCGCGCCACCAATCATGTCGTGCCGGCCCCACCGCCGCCCCACTCACCCCAACCCGGCGAGTCGCGACATAGTCACCCCCGGCTCCCACCCGGCCTCCCCCGCGCCGATCTTGCACTTTCGGTCGCGCCGAACGACGCCGAAAGGGGCGGTCCGGGAACCACAAGTGCAAGATCGCGGGAGTGAAGGAGCGAGGGCGTGGGGGCAGGTTAGGGGCGGGGGCCCAGGCGGGCCTGGAGGGCTTCGCGGACCGGGTCGGGGACGTGGGCGGAGATGTCGCCACCCCACTTGGCCACGTCCTTGACCAGGCTCGACGAGAGGAACGAGTAGAGCGGGTTGGTCGGCATGAAGAGCGTCTCGACGCCGGCCAGACCGATGTTCATCTGGGCCATCTGCAACTCGTAGTCGAAGTCGCTGACCGCCCGCAGGCCCTTGATCAGCACACTGGCCTGCTGGGCCCGGCAGAAGTCCACCAGCAGCCCTCGGAACGACTCGACCCGCACGTTGCCGTACGACGAGGTCACCTCGCGGAGCATCTCGATGCGCTCCTCGACGGTGAACAGGCCACTCTTCGACTGATTCACCAGCACACCGACGATCACCTCATCGAAGAGCCGACTGGCCCTCCCGATGATGTCGAGGTGTCCGTTGGTGACCGGGTCGAACGAACCAGGGCACACCGCACGTCTCATGATCGGCGACCGTACCAAAGGGTGGTCTCGCCGTAACGGCGACTGCGCTCGGCGGTGATCCCCTCCACCCAGTCGAACTCCCTGGTACGGCGGGACCGCTCCACCACCACCAACGCGTCGGGCGCCAGCCAGCCGCCGTCGACCAGCGCGGCCAACAGCGCGGTGATCTCCTCGTCCGGCACCGCGTACGGCGGGTCGGCGAAGACCACGTCGTACGGCTCGCCGTCCGGTCCGGCGGCAAGCACCGTCGCCACCTTGCCGGTGACCAGACGGGCCGCCGGACCGGCACGGAGGGCCGCCACGTTCTCCCGGATCACCCGGGCCGCCCGCGGGTCGGACTCGACCAGTAACACGTGCCGGGCACCCCGGGAGAGCGCCTCCAGGCCGACCGCGCCGGAGCCGGCGTACAGGTCGGCGAAGCGGGCGCCGTCGAGATCGACCTCGGCCTGGACGGCACTGAACAGCGCCTCCCGGACCCGGTCCGAGGTGGGTCGGGTGCCGGCGCCGGGCGGCGCGGCGATCCGCCGGCCACCGAGCGTCCCGGCCACGATCCGGGTCACCGTTTCCTCCTGCTCATGCCCGCGACGCTACGCGACGCGGCGCGGCCCCGGTCAGCACGGCGCGGATCCGAGGGGTTGGCCGGCCGGCGACGACGGGGAGCACCTGAGCAGCCCCGACGGCGCGGCATCCACCGTGGAGCCACGGTGGCCGCACCGTCCCCAGTGACCGGACCGACACCTTCGGTCTATCAAAGATCACGAATCGACTACATTGCCGGATGGCAATGATCTGAACTCCCCTCATTAACCACCCATCAGTACAGTCTCCCCCTGTCCCCGCTTTCGCCGCGGGAACACCACCGCGTCGCGCGACGCCCCCGGTGAGCAGGTGACCCCCCGGTCACGATGTCTCCCGGCCTCCCGCCACGCGATCCGTACCCCCCTCACCAGGAGCAGGCGTGAACCCTCCCAAGTCTCCGTTCCGGCGCGTCGCGGCCATCGCCGCGGGCGCGTTGATCGGCATCGCCGGCGTCGGCGTCCTCGCGAGCCCCGCGAGTGCCCACCACCCCGAGCCCTCCGGCACCTACTGCCTGACCTCCGACGGCCAGGTCAAGGTGACCTGGACGGTCGGCAACAGCGAGAACATCGACGCGAAGATCACCAAGCTCGAGTCGACCGTCCCGGCCGACTTCACCGGTGGCCTGGCGAAGGACGCCACTCTCCCGGCGAAGGGCGAGGGTTTCCTCACCGGCACCCAGGCCCACCGCTTCGACCAGAAGCGGCCGACGATCGAGCTGACCGTCGAGGCGCGGTGGGTGCGCTCCGACCGGATCGTGACCGAGGAGCGGACCGTGGCCGCCGAGCCGAAGGGCACCTGCGCGGCAGAGGCCACGCCCTCGCCGAGCAGCCCGACGCCGACCGCCACTCCGTCGGCGACCCCCACCCCGACCCCCACTGTCGTCTCTCCGTCGCCGAGCCAGCCTCCGACCCAGAGCCCGACCCCGACTGCCACCCCGGCTCCGGCGGAGCCGGTGGGCTCGGTCGAGTCGACCTGCGACAAGCTCACCTTCACGATTGAGAACCCCGCCGACGGTGAGACCGTCACGCTCACCCTGACCCCGAACAAGGGCGAGGTGAAGACGCTTGTCGTGAAGCCGGGCGAGACCGGTTCCGTCTCCTTCGACGCGTTCGAGGGTCTGACCGTCACGCCGGCCGCCGAGGGCCTCGACGACACCGCGCCGATCGCCTGGGAGCA
Organism: Micromonospora noduli; assembly: GCF_003264365.1. GTDB lineage: Bacteria > Actinomycetota > Actinomycetes > Mycobacteriales > Micromonosporaceae > Micromonospora > Micromonospora noduli. Next base: position 15,585 of record NZ_PYAK01000047.1, on the reverse strand, counting down.
GCCGGCTGAGTGCGCCCCGGGTCAGGGTGGCGGTAAGGACGAACCTGCTCTGCCGCTGACCGGTGCTGCCACCGGCGGCATCATCGCCGGCGCCGTGGTGCTGCTGGCCGCCGGTGCCGCCCTGTTCGTGGTGGCCCGTCGTCGTCGGGTTCGCTTCACCGCCTGAACCAACCCGCTCTGACAGTTGAGGGCGCGTCGACCACCCGGTCGGCGCGCCCTCAGCCATGTGATGGCCTCTGTGGTCAGCCCTTTTCCAGGTACTCCGCGCGATCCTCGTCCACCAGCGCGGCCACCGAGGCGGCCAGTGCCGGGCTGCGGGCAAGCTCCGGGTCGTCCTCGATCAGGGTGATCGCCTCGGCGCGGGCGTCGCGGATCAGATCGGCGTCGCGTCGCAGGGACAGCAACCGCAGGTGCGAACGGTGACCGGACTGGGTGGCACCCAGCACGTCGCCCTCGCGGCGTTGCTCCAGATCCAGTTCGGCGAGCTTGAAACCGTCACTCGTGGACGCGACCGCGTCCAACCGTTCCCGCGCCGACGAACCCTCGGCCGCCTCGCTGACCAGCAGGCAGAGCCCGGCGGCAGCACCCCGGCCGACCCGGCCCCGCAGCTGGTGCAGCTGGGAGACGCCGAACCGGTCAGCGTCCAACACGATCATCACGGTGGCGTTCGGCACGTCCACGCCAACCTCGATCACTGTCGTCGCCACCAGCACGTCCAGGTCACCAGCCGCGAAGGTACGCATCACCGCGTCCTTCTCGTCGGCCGGCAGTCGACCGTGCAGCACCCCGATCCGCAGGCCGTGCAGCGGGCCCTCGGCCAGCAGCGGAGCCACCTCGGTGACCGCCAGAGGTGGCCGACGGCCGTTGTCGTCCTCGGGTGGCGGTTCCTCGTCGCTGGTCGGCCCGTCACCGATCCGCGGGCACACCACGTACGCCTGGTGGCCGGCGTTCACCTCCTCGCGCAGCCGACGCCAGGCCCGGTCCAGGTAGGCCGGTTTCTCGGCGGCCGGCACCACGTGCGAGGCGATCGGCGACCGCCCTCGGGGCAGCTGGGAGAGCGTGGAGACCTCCAGGTCGCCGTAGACGGTCATCGCCACAGTGCGCGGGATCGGGGTGGCCGTCATCACCAGCACGTGCGGCGGTTGGTCGGCCTTGGCCCGCAGGGCGTCGCGCTGCTCCACGCCGAAGCGGTGCTGCTCGTCGACCACCACCAGGCCGAGGTCGGCGAAGTCGACCCCCTCGTACAGCAGGGCGTGGGTGCCGAGCACGATGCCGGCGGCACCGCTGGCCACCTCGCCGAGCGCCCGGCGGCGAGCCGCCGCGCCCAGCGAGCCGGTGACCAGCTCGACCCGGGTGGCGTGCTCGGCGGAGCCCAGCTCACCGGCCCGCCCGAGCGGCCCGAGCAGGTCGAGCATGCCGCGGTGGTGCTGGGCGGCCAGGACCTCGGTGGGTGCCAGCAGCGCGGCCTGCCCGCCCGCGTCGACCACCTGAAGCATCGCCCGTAGCGCCACCACCGTCTTGCCCGAGCCCACCTCGCCCTGCAACAGGCGGTGCATGGGGTGCGGGGTGGCCAGGTCCGCCGCGATCTCCACACCCACCTCACGCTGACCGGCCGTCAGCTCGTACGGGAGTCGGGCGTCAAAGGCCTCCAGCAGCCCACCCGGGCGCGCCGGGCGGGGTCGGGCCGGCCAGTCGGCCGCCCGGTGCTTGCGCTGCACCAGTGTCACCTGGACGGCGAAGGCCTCGTCCCACTTGAGTCGCCGGCGGGCCTGGTGCAGCGCCTCCTTGCTGGACGGCCGGTGGATCTCGGTCAGCGCGGCGCCCAGCCCGACCAGCTTGCGGCTGGCCCGCACGGCGCTCGGCAGTGGATCGTCCGGCGGGGTGAACGTGTCCAGTACGACGCGCACGCAGCGCGCGATCACCCAGGTCGGCACGGCCGCGGCGGCCGGGTAGACGGGGATCAGCGCCCCGGCGAACTCCTCGATGTCGTCGCTGACCGCTGCCTCACCGTCGCCACCCTCGCCGAGCAGGACGTACTCCGGGCCGTTGAGCTGCCGTTTGCCCCGGAACTCGGTGACCTTGCCGGCGAACAGGCCCCACCGGCCCGGGCGCAGCTCGCGCTCGCGCCACGCCTGGTTGCCGAAGAAGGTCAACGTCAGCACCCCGCCGGAGCCGTCGCCGACTGTCACCTCCAGCAGGTTGCCCCGCCGCTGACGCATCGGGCGCACCGCGGTGCGCTGCACCTGGGCCAGCACGGTGACCTGCTCACCGACGTCCAGCGAGCGGATGTCGGTGTGTTCACCACGCTCGTCGTAGCGACGCGGGAAGTGGTAGACCAGGTCACCCGCGGTGTGCAGGTCGAGGTGCGAGGCCAGCGCCTTGGCTGTCTTGTCCCCGACCAGCTTCTTCAGCGGAGTGTCCACCGTGGCTGGTTCGCTCATTCGATCCCTACCAGGAGCGGATAAAACGGCTGGCCGCCCGGGTACGCGTGCACCTCGACGAACGGCCAGCGTCGCGCGACGTGCGCGCGGACGGCATCGGTGAGCCCGGCCGGAGCGTCCACCCCGGCCAGCAGTGTGACCATCTCGCCGCCACCACCGAGCATCCGGTCGACCACTGCCGCGCAGGTGTCGGTAAGGTCGGTGCCGATCAGGTGCACCTCCCCCTCCACCAGCGCCAGCACGTCACCGGGACGGCACGGGCCGGCCACTGTCAGCGCCTCCCGGCTGGCATGGCAGACCTCGGCGTAACGGCAGGCGCCAGCCGCCTCGGCCATCGCGATGACGTCGTCCTCGAAACGGCGGTCACCGTCGCGGACCGCGAGGGCTGCGAGGGCCTGCACCGGCGAGCGGGTCGGCACCACGCTCACCTTGATGCCGTACCGATGGGCCTCGCGGGCGGCCGCGCTCGCCACCGCCTCGGTGTTGGCGTCGTTGGGCAGCACCACCACCCGGGCCGCGCCGGTGCTGCGGACGGCGTCCAGCAACTCACCCGTGGACGGGTTGCCCGGCACGACGGTGGCGCCCTCCGCGGCGAACAGGTCGGCGATGCCGCCGCCGGTGGCCACCACCACCGCGGCCCGGCCGGCCACCACCGGGCCGGAGGGCGACTCCGACTGGTCGGCGAAACGGGTCACCGAGATGCGGTACGGGCGGCCGGCGGCGACACCGGCCTCGACCGCCGCGCCCACGTCGTTGACGTGCACGTGCACGTTCCAGGTGCCTTCCGGCTCACGCCCGTCGCCGACGACGACCAGTGAATCTCCCAGGGCGTCGAGTGCCCGCCGCAGCCCGGCGACCGCCTCGGCTCGGGCGTCGAGCAGGAACTGCACCTCGTACGCGTATTCATCCGAACCGGTCTCGCGGGCGACGGTGGCCGCCGGGCGGGCGGAGCGCGGCGTCGGCGCGGGCCGGGCCGTGCGCTCCCCGGTCAGCACCTCGACCAAGGCGTCGAGCAGCACGCAGAGCCCTCGACCACCGGCGTCGACCACGCCCGCGCGGGCCAGCGCCGGCAACTGTTCCGGGGTGCGGGCGAGCGCCTCGGCCGCCGCCCGGGCCGCGACGCCGGCCACCGTCGGCAGGTCGTCGCTGTCCGCGCCCTCGGCTGCGGCGGCGGCCGCCGCGACCACTGTGAGAACTGTGCCCTCGACCGGCCGGGAGACCGCTGTGTACGCGGCGGCGGTGCCGGAGCGCAGAGCGGCGGCCAACTCCCGGCCACGCACCGCCGGCACCCCGGCGACCTGGTCGGCGAAACCACGCAGGATCTGCGAAAGGATCACCCCGGAGTTGCCCCGCGCGCCGAGCAGCGCGCCCTGCGCCATCAGCCGCAGCGCGTGCCCGTGCGCTGTCGGCCCGCTGTCGGGGAGAGTGTCCAGATCCATGGCGAGCGCCTGCTGCGCCGAGGTGAGGGTGAGCACAAGGTTGGTGCCGGTGTCGCCGTCGGGCACCGGATAGACGTTGAGCTGGTCGATCTCGCCCTGGTGACGCTTCAGTGCGGCCAGCCCGCTCGCGCACCAGCGGCGGACCGCGGCGGCGTCGAGGGTGTCCAGCACGGGCAGAAGCCTACTGGCGCGCACCGACACCCGTCGGACTCGTCCGGCGTGTCCGCGCCGGCCCGGGCCGGCGCTGGCCGCAGCGGGGAGGAGCGCCTCCGGTACCCTTGCCGCCGGGCCGGCCCACCGTTGGGCGGACGGGCCCACGACCAGGCGTGAGCCGGGGCACGGGCGAGCGCCGGACCGGGCCGGTTGGCCGGGTCGGCGAGTCATCGGGTAACCTGACCAGGTTGCCCGGGCAGCACCTGCCGGCGACCTCATGAACGTATCAATCCCAGGAGTATCCCGTGGCTAGCGTGTGCGACGTCTGTGGCAAGGGACCGGGCTTCGGCCACAACGTGTCCCACTCGCACCGGCGGACCAACCGCCGCTGGAACCCGAACATCCAGTCGGTGCGTACCCCGGCCGGTGGCGGCAACACCAAGAAGTTGAAGGTCTGCACCTCGTGCATCAAGGCCGGCAAGGTCACCCGCGCCTGACGCGGTAGCACCCACCTTTTCGTTCGGCTCAGCCGGCGGACCCCGAGGGTCCGCCGGCTCTGTCGTGTGCCCGGGCGGACGCCGCACACCGGCCGGGTGGCCTGGCACACCGGCCAGGCCGAGCCCGGCGGGGCCGGCACACCAGCCAGGCCGGGCCCACCGCGGCCGGCGCGCAGGTCAGAGGGTGCGGCCGAAGGAGACGCAGCCCTCCGCGTCCTTGTAGAAGCCGAAGTTCGGGATCCGCTCGTACCCGGCGGAGCCGTACATGGCGATCGCCTCGGGCTGCTTGTCGCCGCATTCCAGGACCACCCGCTTGCGGCCCTGCTCGCGGGCGGAGCGCTCGACGGCCGCCAGCACCGCACGGGCCACCCCCCGCCCCCGTGCCGCCGGGGTCGTGTACATCCGCTTCAGCTCCGCGGTGTCCGCGCCGTGACTGCGCCAGCCACCGCAGCCGACCGGCTCGCCGGCCAGGTAGGCCACCAGGAACGCGCCGTCGGGCGGCTCGAACTCGGCCGCGTCCACCGGGGTGTCGTCGCCGGTGCCGCCGTAGCGGGCACCGAGGTCCGCCAGTGCGGCGTGGATCAGGTGCTGCGCCACCGGTGCGTCGAACCGCACCACCCGGATCTCGATCTCACTCACGGTATCCAGGGTACGGCCGCGCGCGGGTCTCACCGGAAGTGGTCCCAGCCGACCGGGCCGTCGTAGGCGACGCCGTCGACCGTCACGCCGGCACCGTCGGTGACCAGGCCGATCGGCCGCCAGCCCGACGGCAGGACCACCGCCGGGGGGAAGGTCGCGGCCAGCGCGTGGTCGTCGCCACCGGCGAGGATCCAGGTGTACGGGTCGACGCCCAGTGCCTGCGCCGCGTCGGCCATCTGCCGGGGCACCTCGAACCCGTCGCGGCGTACGTCGATCGCCACCCCGCTGGCCGCCGAGACGTGCCCGAGGTCGGCGAGGAGCCCGTCCGACACGTCGATCATGGAGGTGGCGCCGAGCTGGGCGGCCTGCGGGCCGGCCTGGTAGGGCACCTGCGGCCGCCGGTACGCCTCGACCAACAGCCGGGGGGTACGGAAGCCCCGGGTCAGCACGGTCAGCCCGGCTGCCGCGAACCCGGTGCGCCCGGCCAGAGCGAGCACGTCCCCCGGTCGGGCCCCCGAGCGCAGCACGGGCGGACGGCCCGCCAGGTCGCCCAGCGCGGTGACCGCGACGGTCAGGGTGGGACTGGCCGACATGTCCCCGCCGACGACGCTCGCGCCGACCGTCGCCGCCTCGGCGGAGAGCCCGTCGGCCAACTCCTCCGCCCAGGCGGTGTCCAGGTCCGCCGGCATGCAGAGAGCGACCAGCAGGGCGGTCGGCGTGGCACCCATCGCCGCGATGTCCGCCAGGTTGGCGGCTGCCGCCCGGTGCCCGACGTCGCGGGCCGATGACCAGTCCCGTCGGAAGTGCCGCCCGTCGACCAGCACGTCGGTGGAGGCCGCCACCCGGCCGTCCGGCGCGGCCACCACCGCCGCGTCGTCGCCCGGGCCGAGCAGGGTCGTCGGCCCGTACGACAGTCGGGCGGTGATTTTCCCGATCAGCCCGAACTCCCCGATCCCGGACACGCCGACGCCACCGCTGGCGTTCCGCCCGTGCCGCCCGGCTCCGCCGTGCTCGCTCACCGCTGCTCCTTGACCACCGATAGGGATCAGACCTGGTCCGTAAGGTACTTTCACCCTTCGGGCCGCTCCCGGGCGGCGACGGACGGAGGTCGAGTCGTGGTACAGGCGTACATCCTCATCCAGACCGAGGTCGGCCGCGCACGTGACGTGGCGGGTCTCATCGCGGACATCCCCGGCGTGGTACGCGTCGACGCCGTCACCGGGCCGTACGACGTGGTCGTCCTCACCGAGGCGAACACCGTCGACGAGCTCGGCAAACTCATCGTCAGCAAGGTGCAGATGGTGCCCGGCATCACTCGCACCCTCACGTGTTCGGTGGTGCGGCTGTAAGTGGACGAGATGACGACCTCCTCCTCGGCTCTGGACGACGACGGGGCGCGCGACGCGGCCGACGGGACGTCCGAGCCGGCTGACGGTAACCGCGAGTCGACCGATCCCGCCGCCGCCGCGCCGGCCGGCCGGGATCGGACCATGCGTGGCGCGGCCCTACTGGCCACGTTGATCGCGCTGCCGATCACGCTGCTGGTGGCCGTGCTGGCCTTCAGCAAGCTCAGCCCGGACGCGCCGGCCGCCGCGCCGACGCCCTCCGCGACCACCGCCCGGGTGCAGTCCACCACCCCGGTGGAGATGGCCGCCCCGGCGCTGGCCGCCCGCCCGGCCACGGTCTGCCGGGCCCTGCTCTCCCAGCTTCCGGCGAGCATCCGCGACCTGGCTCAGCGGCCGGTCACCGCCGGCCCGGAGCAGAACGCCGCCTACGGCGACCCCGCGCTCACCGTGGCCTGCGGCGGCACCGAGCCGGCCTTCCCCAGCACCGACGAGGTCTGGACGGTCAACCGGGTCTGCTGGCACCTGGCGGAACAGGCCGACGCGGCGGTCCTCTCCACCGTCGACCGGGAGACGCTGATCACCGTGCGCGTCCCGCGCTCGTACGAGCAGCCGTTGCAGTGGTTGCCGACGATCTCCAGCACGATCGTGGCGAGCGTGCCCTCCGGCGGCGCGATCCCGTCCGGCTGCCAGCGCTGAACTCGAACCGACTCCGCCCGCGCCGGCTTGACCTGCGCGGGCGGGATCGGACGGCTCAGTGCAGGCCGACGCCGCGCCGCTGGGCGGTACGGATCAGCCGGTTGACCAGCTTCGGGTACTCCAGGCCGGAGGCCGCCCACATCCGCGGGAACATCGACGTCGGGGTGAAGCCGGGCATCGTGTTGATCTCGTTGAGGTAGACGTCCAGCTCGGGAGTGACGAAGAAGTCGGCCCGGGCCAGACCGGCGCAGTCCAGCGCGGTGAACGCGCGGACCGCGTACTCCTGCACCTGGCGGGTCACCTTCTCCGGCAGGTTGGCCGGAATGTCGTACTCGCAGGAGTCGTCGAGGTACTTCGCCTCGAAGTCGTAGAAGTCGTGGTCGGCGACGACCCGTACCTCGGCCAGCACGGACGCCTCGGGCGTGCCGCCGGCCTCGCCCTCCAGCACACCGCACTCGATCTCGCGGCCGACGATCGCGGCCTCGATGATGACCTTCGGGTCGAACTGCCGGGCGGCGGCGACCGCCGCGTCCAGCTCGGCCCAGTCGGTGACCTTGCTGACGCCGAACGATGACCCGGCCCGGGACGGCTTGACGAAGACCGGCAGGCCGAGCCGCTCCTTGTCCTGCTCGCTGAGCGTCATGCCGTTGCGCAGCACGGCGTACGTGCCGACCGGGATGCCCTCGACGGCACAGAGCTTCTTGGTGAACTCCTTGTCCATGGCGGCCGCGGAGGCGAACACGTTCGCCCCGACGTAGGGGATGCCGGCCATCTCCAGCATTCCCTGGATGGTGCCGTCCTCGCCGTAGGTGCCGTGCAGCACCGGGAAGACCACGTCCACGTCGGCCAGCGCCCGGGGGCCCTCGGTCGGGTCGAGCACCATCAGTCCGTTACCGGTGGGGTCGGCGCGCAGCACGATGTCGTCGCCCGAGTCGGCGGTGATCTCCGGCAGCTGACGGGCGTTGATCGCGAGCTGGGCGGGGTCTCCGTTGGTCAGCACCCACTGGCCGGCCCGGGTGATGCCCACCGGCACCACCTCGAACTCGTCCGGGTCGAGTGCGCCGAACACGCTGCCGGCGCTGACGCAGGAGATGCCGTGCTCCGGGCTGCGGCCGCCGAAGACGATCGCCACGCGGGTCTTGCCTGGGGTGGTCACTCCGGTCACCTCTTCGTACGCGACTGCGGCTGGTCGTGCTCGCCGGTGGCGCTCACCCGGTTGACCTTACTGTGCGTGGCCACGGGGCGAGGCGATACCCGGCGAGCCACGGCACGACACGGCAAACGGTCAGGAGAGGATATACGGTGCGTAACCGGGTGGTAGCGGTGCCACAGAGCGCTGACCTGGGGCTGCTCAGTCCCGGGAGTGCCGGCGGCCCACCGCGATCACCTTCACCCGCTGCCGACCGGCCCGCACCATGCCCAGCGCCATGAACGCGCCGGCGATGCGGTCGGCGGCCTCCCGGCTGCTGGCGCCGACGACCTGCCGGCGCCGTTCCGGCGCGACCCGCTCGTTGCGGTTGACGCCCTCGACGGGACGCACGTCGGTGAGCACCACGAGGAAGCGGGTCATCGCACGCCGCCCCAGGGTACGGCGGGGGGCTCCGGGCGGGTTCGCACGTCGTCTCCTTCCGGCAGGCCGGGATGGAGGGGCGGCACGCGACGATCGGGTACGGGGGAGAAACCCGATCGCCGCGCGCCCCATCCCCTCCGGTCGCTCACCACCACCGTCGCCACGACAACCGGCGGTGAGGACGCCATCACAGATTGACACGTGTATAGGCGTGAATGCAACTCCCATCGACGTTCTCTCATGCAGACGTTCCCGCAAATGTATGCGACCATCGATGCATGGCTCCGAAGACCGCCCGCGCCCGCCGGCTCGGCATCGCCCTGCGCCACCACCGGGAAGCCGCCGGGCTGACGCTGGAGACTGCGGCGGATGAGATCAACAGCACCCGCAGCACCCTCTCCCGCTACGAGAACGCCCAGACCCTGATCAGCCCGGCCACCGTGCGCGCCCTGCTCACGTCGTACGGGGTGAGTGCCGAGGAGGTGGCCGCCGCGGTGCAGCTCGCCAAGGACGCCCGCAAGCCCGGCTGGTGGGTGTCGTACTCCTACCTGCTGGATCCGCGCACCATCGACTTCATTGCGCTGGAGGCCGAGGCGACCGCCATCGCCAACTTCGAGCCCTCGGTGGTGCCCGGCCTGTTGCAGACCGCGGACTACATCCGTGGCGTGATGCGCGGCGGGCCGCACACCCTCGGTGACGACCTGGTGGAGCAGCGGGTCAAGATCCGGCTCGACCGACAACAGCGGCTCACCGCCGACCAGCCGCCCATCCTCGACGCGATCATCGACGAGGGCGCGCTGTTACGGCCGGTCGGTGACCAGTCGGTGATGAACGGGCAACTACGGCACCTGGTCAAGATGGCCGAGTTGCCGAACATCAGCGTCCAGGTGATCCCGCTCTCCGCCGGCTACCACCGGGGCACCCGGGGTTCCCTGCACATCCTCGAGTTCGCCGACCCGGAGGACCCGATCATCGCGTCGGTGGAAACCGTTGCGGGTCAGATGATCCTCGACCGCGCCGGCGAGACGCGTACCTGCACCAAGATCATGGAGCATCTCCGAAGCGTGGCGCTCAGCCCGGCGGACAGCCGCGAGATGCTCCTGTCAGTCCTGAAGGGACGGTAGGACCGATGACCCCGATGATCACAGCGGCCTTGGCCGCGGCGCGGTGGCGCAAGAGCAGCCGCAGCGGCGACGAAGGCGCCTGCGTGGAGGTGGCCGCGATCCCGCGGCTCGTTGCCGTGCGCGACTCCAAGGACCCGGCCGGCCCGGCCCTGCTGTTCCCAACGGCGGCCTGGGCCGCCTTCGCCCAGGCGCCACCGCAGCGCTGACCAGAGGTGCCGAGCCGGTGCGGGCCGAGGCCCGCGCCGGCTCAGGCAACCAGCGGGCGGGGCTCCGGAACAGCGCGTAGCGCCTCCAGCGCGGCGATCGCGACGCCTCGGGCACCGGCCATGTCCCGATCCGGTACCAGGGCGAAGGTGGCCACCGCCGCCTGCTCCTCGCGGAGCACGGTGTGCTCGCGGACCGTCGCCAGGAACCAGTCGCGGAACTCCGGTGCCGCCTCCACCACCCCGCCGCCGACGAAGTACGCGTGCGGGTCGGTGAAGTTCGCGGCGACGGTGAACAGCCGCCCCAGCGCCATCGCCTGCTGGGTGAAGAGGTCCCGGGCGAGGGCGTCCTCGCGCTCGCCGTACCCCCGGACCAGCTTGGCCGCGCGGGCCACCGGCTCGGCGGCGAGCGGGTGGTCGGGGTACCGGGTCAGCCAGTACGGCAGCAGGTTGCGTTCGATGCCGGTCAGCGAGGCGACGCTCTCGACATCTCCGGTGAAGCCGCAGGCGCAGGTGGGCTCCGGTTGACCCGGGCCGAGCAGCCCGCTCAGCGGGATGTGCACGTGGCCCAACTCGCCCGCCATCCCGGCCGCACCGGCGATCACCCGACCGCTCTCGACCACACCGCCGCCGAGGCCGGTGCCGACGATCGCGGACACCGACGAGCGGTTCATCGCGTCGGCGCCGAAGTGGACGTGGTGGGCGTAGAGCGCGGCCGCGTTGCCGTCGTTGTGATAGATCACCGGCAGCCCGAGCCGTCGCTCCAGCGCCCCTCGCACGTCGAAGCCGCGCCAGGCCGGCTGGGAGAAGTTGGTGGAGCCCCGCGACGAGATGACGCCCTCGGCGCTGGCCGGGCCGGGAGTGTCCAGCCCGACCGCCTGGACCAGGTCACGCGGCACGCCGGTCTGCGCAAGGGCGCCGTCCAGCGCCTGGGCCAACGCCTCGATCGCCGCCTCCGGCCCGGCCCGCACCTCGCTGGGGATCTCCAACAGCCCGTCCACCAGGAAGCGGCCGTCCACCGTCAGCACTGTGGCGTTGTTGCTGGTGCCGCCGTTGTCCAGCCCGACGACCACCGGCACCCCTGCGCTGCCCACCGAAACCGCCTCCCGCCGTCATGAGTGTGAGCCGAGGCTAGTGCCAACCCCCCTCCCCCGCCATGCCGGACGGCCTCCCCCTCCCCGCGATCTTGCACTTACTGTCCCGCAACAAGGGGCACGCCACTCATTCCGACAACCGAAACTGCAAGATCGGGCGGGCGGGGTGGGGTGGGTCAGGGGCGGCGGGCGAAGACCGCGGTGGCGTCCAGGTCTTCGTCGTGGCGCACGGTTGGCACAAGGCCCGCCGCGCTGAACGCTTCGCAGAGTGTGTCGACCTGGGTGGTGCCGGCTTCGACCACCAGGTGGCCGCCGGGGGTCAGCCACCCGGCGGCGTCGGCACCGACCCGGCGCAACACGGAGAGCCCGTCCGGGCCGCCGTCGAGCGCCACCGGGGCCTCGTGCAGCCGCGCCTCCGGCGGCATCAGCGCGACCGCGTCGGTCGGCACGTACGGGGCGTTGGCGACCACCAGGTCCAGCTCCCCCCGCCACCGCCGGGGCAGCGGCGCGAAGAGGTCGCCCTCGTACACCTCGGCGTCCAACCCGACGACGTTGCGGCGCGCACACGCCACGGCCGCCGGGTCGATGTCGGCGGCGGCCAGCCAGCGCGGCGCGAGGCGGTGCGCCAGCGCGACGGTGGTGGCCCCGGAGCCGCAGCACAGGTCGACCACGGCCGGAGCCGTGCCGGTCAGTTCGGCCGCCACCTCGACCAGCAGAGCGGTACGGGCCCGGGGCACGAAGACGCCGTCGTCGACGGCTATCCGCAGGCCGCAGAACTCCGCCCAGCCGAGCAGGTACTCCAACGGTTCGCCGGCCACCCGACGGTCGGTCAGGTCGGCCAACGCCGCCGGGCTGCGCGCGGCGGCCAGCAGCAGCTCGGCCTCGTCCTCGGCGTAGACGCAACCGGCGGCGCGCAGCCGGCGTACGAGCGCAGGACGGTCGGTGGGGAACGGTGGTGCCATGGGAATCCTCCGGGAAACGCTCGCCGGCGCTCCCGCGGCCGCTATTGCGGCAGGGACACGGGAGGAAGCGCCGGTCCTGTCTGTTGGCGGATCGGACTCACCTCCTCCGGTCGTGGCCGCCGGTGCGGCCGCCGACACCCTAACTCAGAGCGGGCCGGCGGCGTCGAGCGCGGCGGCGATGTCGGCCACCAGGTCCGCGGTGTCCTCCGCGCCGCAGGAGAGCCGGACGAAGCCGGGAGCGGTGTCGTCGCCCCACTGCGCCCGCCGGTCCGCAGTGGTGTGCAGGCCACCGAAGGAGGTCGCCGCCGCCACCAGCCGGGCGGCCTCGACGAATCGGCCCACCCGGTCGGCGTCGCCCAGGTCGAACGAGAGCACCCCCGGTATCCGGCGCATCTGCGCCGAGGCCACCGCGTACGCCGGGTCGTCCGGCCGTCCCGGCCACCGCAGGCCGGTCACGTCCGGCCGACCGGCGAGCAGGTCGACGACCGCGGCGGCGTTCGCGCTCTGCCGCGCCAGCCGCAGGTCGAGAGTGGCCAGTGACCGGTGGGCCAGCCAGGCGTCGAACGCGCCCGGAACCGCCCCGGTGGTGGTACGCCAGGTCGTCACCGCATCGATCAGCTCGGCGGACCGGCTGGCCAGGTAGCCCAGCAGTAGGTCGGAGTGGCCGGTGAGCGCCTTCGTGCCGGAGGCGACCACCAGGTCGGCACCGAGATCCAGCGGACGCTGTCCGAGCGGGGTGGCAGTGGTGTTGTCCACCGCGAGCAGCGCGCCAGCGGCGTGCGCCCGCTCGGCCAGGGCCGCCACGTCGACCACGTCGAGGCCCGGATTGGCGGGCGTCTCCACCAGCACCAGCCGGACGCCCTCGAACGACGGGTACGGCCCCACGGTCGGCGCGAACAGCACCCGGACGCCGATCCCCTCCAGCACATCGGTGGCGAACGCCCGGACCGGGAAGTATCCGTCGGTGGGGAGCACCACGGTGTCCCCCGGCCGCAGCAGGGTGAGCAGCAGGCCGGTGATGGCCGCCTGACCGGTCGCGAAGACCCGGCAGTCACCGCCCTCCAGCTCGCCCACCGCAGCCTCCAGCAGCCGGCGGGTCGGGTTGTCGGGGCGGCCGTAGCCGTTCGGCGACGTGCCCTGACCCGCAAACGGGTCGAGGTGGTACGGCGCGGCGAAGACCGGCCCGGGTAGGAACGGGTCCCCCGGTGCCGGCTCGGGCAGGCCAGCACGTACGCAGCGGGTGCCGTCTCCCCACTCGCTCATCGGGTTCCTCACTCGTACGACTCGGGTTTGGCGGTGCGGCTCATCAGGGTCTCCACGGCGAGGCGCGGGTCCATTCCCTCGTGACAGATCCGTTCGACGTGCTCGGTGATCGGCATCTCCACGCCGTGCGCCCGGGCCAGGTCGCGGATCGCCAGGCAGCTCTTCACGCCCTCGGCGGTCTGCCGGGTGGCGGCCTGGGCCTGCTCCAGCGTCTCGCCCCGGCCCAGATGCTCGCCGAAGGTGCGGTTGCGGGCCAGCGGGGATGAGCAGGACGCGACCAGGTCGCCCATGCCGGCGAGGCCGGCGAAGGTGATCGGGTCCGCGCCGAGCGCCACGCCCAGGCGGGCCGTCTCGGCCAGCCCACGGGTCATCAGCATGGCCCGGGTGTTGTCGCCGAAACCCATCGCGGTGGCGATGCCGTACGACAGGGCGATCACGTTCTTGACCGCCCCGCCCAGCTCACAGCCGATCACGTCGTCGTTGGTGTAGGGGCGCAGGTACGGCGTCCGGATCGACGACTGGACGAGCGTGGCGCGGGCGCTGTTCGTCCCGGCGACCACTGTCGCGGCGGGCTGCTCGGCGGCGATCTCCGGGGCGAGGTTCGGGCCGGACACGACGACCACCCGGTCCGCGGCGACCCCGGCGGTCTCCACGATGACCTCGCTCATCCGCTTGGTGGTGCCCAGCTCGATGCCCTTCATCAGCGACACCAGGGTGGAATCCGGGTGCAGGTGCCCGGCCCATTCGGCGAGGTTGCCGCGCAGGGTCTGCGACGGCACGGCCAACACCACCACCTCGGCGCCGGTGATCGCCTCGGCGGCGTCGGCGGTGGCGGTGACGCGGGCCGGGAGCAGCAGGTCGGGCAGGTACTCCGGATTGCGGCGCTCGGTCCGGATGCTCTCGGCGACCGGCGCCCGGCGGGCCCACACCGTCACGTCCCGCCCCGCGTCCGCGAGGATCTTGGCGAACGCGGTGCCCCAGGAACCGGCACCGAGCACCGCGACGTGACCGCTCATGCTGCGTCGTCCCGCTGCTCGCGGCCGACGGAGGACCGGGCCGGTCGCTCCCACAGTGGCGGCGGGGTACCGCCACGGATCTCGGCGAGCATGTCCCGCAGCCGCAACATGATGGTGTCCGTCATCTCCTCGAGGGTGGCCCGGGTCGGCTGGGCGTCCGCCCACCGGCTCAGGTCGATCGGCTCCCCGGCGGCAACGGTCACCGGGATCCGGGGGCGCAGGCTGACACGGGTCGTCCGCGGGTCGAAGATCCGTTCCGGCCCCCACATCACCACCGGTACGACGGGGGCGCCGGTGGCCAGGGCCAGCCGGGCCGCACCGGTCTTGGCCTTCATCGGCCAGAGCTCCGGCTGTCGCGTGGTGGTGCCCTCAGGGTAGATCACGACCGCGCCGCCCTCGTCGAGCGCGGCGACCAGCGCGTCCAGTGAGCGGACAGCGTCCACGCTGCCCCGCTCGACCGGGATCTGCCGGCACCGGTGCAGGATCCAGCCGACCACCGGCACCCGGAACACGCTGGCCTTGCCCAGGTACTGCGGCCAGCGCCCGGAGTCGTAAATGAAGTGCGCGGACACCAGCGGGTCGGCGTGGGAAATGTGGTTCGCCACGATGATCATGCCGCCGTCGCGGTGGAGATGCTCCTGACCACGCCAGGTACGCCGGGTCCAGACGGTCATCACCGGCTTCACCAGCCCCACGGCGAACCGTTGCCAGAACCCCAGCCTCCGCCGTGCCACTGTGCCTCCTCTTCGCGCCCCAACCCCGCCGCGAAATCCCGCCCGCGACACCCGCAGCGGAAATCATGCCTGCTCGCCCCCGGTACGGCCAGCGAGGGGCCCATCGTCCGGCTGGCAGGATTGCGGACGTGAGTCAGCCGAGGTGGGCCGTGGTGGTGCCGGTGAAGCGGCTGGCCGTGGCCAAGAGCCGGCTGCGGGGCGCGCTGCCGGGCGTACCGCATGAGGAGTTGGCGCTGGCCCTGGCGGCCGACACGCTCCGCGCGGTGCTGGCCTGCCCGGCGGTCGCCGAGGCCGTGGTGGTGACCGACGACGCCCGGGTGGCGGCGGCGGCGCGGGCCGCCGGCGCGCGGGTGCTGCCGGACGAGCCGGACGCCGGCCTGAACGCCGCGTTCCGGCACGGGGCGGCCA
>NZ_PYAK01000046.1 GCF_003264365.1 Micromonospora noduli | reverse complement strand
GCGTAGCGGTCGGCGGCCTCCCGCACGGCCGCCGCGGCGGCGGCCAGTCGACCGGCCGCGGCGCGGGCCTCCCGGGCCCGGTCGTCGGTGGCGGTGGTCCACTGCCGGTGCAGCGCCCGACCGATCTCGCCCGGGCGGCCCGGTGCGTCGGCGCCGAACGCGGCCTGGGCCGGATCGCTGGCGGTGACGGTGTGCGAAACGACTGTGAGCGTGGCGCTCGCCTCGTCCAGTCGCGCGGAGAGCGCGCGCAGTGTGTCCATCTCAGGCCCCCGCGAGCGGTCGGTAGGCGGCGAACGTCTCGTTGTGCAGCTTTTCCCGGGCCCATTCGGCGGCGTCGGCCGCCGCGGTGACCGCGGCCTGCACGGAACCGGCCACGTCGCGCGGGCTGCGGGTGTGCAGCGGCCCGAGGAACCGGACGTCGGTGATCCGTCCACCGGCGGTGACCACCACCTCGACCAGGCCGTCCGGCGAGCGGACGGTCACCTCAACGGTCGACACCGCCTGGTCGAACTCGGCCTGGAGGGACTCGATCCGGCGGTAGCGTCGCACCGCCTCCTCGATCCAGGCTTCGTCGATCTCCCCCCGCGGCATCGGCCGACTCCTCCCGGGTGATCCATCACTCAGTGTGGTGCCACCGTCACCACGGCACAGGGACCGTACCGCACCGCAATCGGGCCTGTCGATGCCTGTGGACAACGCCGGGAAGCGCGGGTCAGCCCTTCCAGAGGGCGAGCATCATCGCCTCGACCGCGATCCGCGGCTTGACGTTCGCCTCGATCGCCGCACGGCAGGCGAGCACGGCCTCCAACCGGCGCAGTGACCCCTCGGCGTCCCACTTCTGCGCGCCGGTGCCGGCCAGCGCGGCCGTGTCGGTGTGCACCGGGGCGACGGGCGCGCGCAGCGCCATGGTGAGCGCGTCCCGGTAGAAGCCCGCGAGGTCGACCAGCGCCCGGTCCAGTGCGTCCCGCTGGGCCCGGGTGGCCCGGGACTTCTGCCGCTTCTCCAGCTCCTTGAGCTGCCCGGCAGCGCCTCGCATGGCGCCGGCCGCGCCCCGGCCGGTGCCGCCTGCGCCGAGCGCCGTCTCCAGTGCCGCCCGCTCGGTCGTGTCGGCCTCGGTGACCGACGCCTCAGCTTCCGCCTCGGCCGCCTCGATCAGCGCCGACGCCGCGTCGAACGCCGCGCCGACACCGGTCAACCGGCGGGGCACCGCGAGCACCGCCTCGCGTCGTTTGCGGGCCTCCGGGTCGCGGGCCAGCCGGCGGGCCCGACCCACGTGGCCCTGCGCGGCCGCCGCCGCCCACTGCGCCACGTCGGGCGCGATGCCGTCCCGACGAACCAGCACCTCGGCCACCGCGTCGGCCGGCGGCTGCCGCAGGGGTACGACCCGACAGCGCGACCGGATGGTCACCGAGATGTCGTCCGGGTGGGTGGACGGGGCGCAGAGCAGGAAGACCGTCCGCGGTGGGGGTTCCTCGATCGCCTTGAGCAGCGCGTTGCCGGCGGCCTCGGTGAGCCGGTCGGCGTCCTCGATGACCACCACCTGCCAGCGCCCGCCGGACGGGGTGCTGGCCGCGCGGAGCACCAGGGCGCGCATCTCGCCGACGCCGATGGAGAGTCCTTCCGGCACCACCATCCGCACGTCGGCGTGGGTGCCGCCCATGGTGGTGTGGCAGCCGGGGCACTCGCCGCAGCCGGTCCCGTGCACGCACTCCAGTGCGGCGGCGAACGCCCGTGCGGCGACCGAGCGGCCGGAGCCGGGTGGGCCGGTGAAGATCCACGCGTGCGTCATCCCGGCGGACGGATCCACCCCGCCGGTCGCGGCGTCGTCGGCAGCGGACTCGTTACCGCTGGCCGGGCCGGCGGTGACCAACGCGGCCACGCCAGCACGCAGCACGGCGGCTGCCGCGGCTGCGGCGCGCCGCAGCTCGACCACCGCCTCGTCCTGACCGACCAGGTCGGCGAAGACGTCCGGCATCAGGTCTTGTGCTCCATCGTCACCAGCTCCGCGTCGGATAACTCAGGCTGCACCGAGGTGTCCGGGCCCTGCGCCGGCCGCGGGTGCACGATGCCGCCCGGCTTGCCGAGCATCTCCTCGACCCGCCGGACCACCAGCCCGGTGATCTCGTCGGCCGGCCGGGACGCGTCCAGCACCAGGTAGCGCTTCGGGTCGGCGGCGGCGAGGTCGAGGAACGCGTACCGGACACGCTCGTGGAAGGCGACCGACTCGGCCTCCAGCCGGTCGGTGCCGGTGTTGCGCGAGGCCACCCGGGACAGACCGGTGCGCGGTTCGACGTCCAGCAGCACCACCAGGTCGGGCTTGAGCCCACCGGTGGCCCAGGAGGAGAGCCAGGAGACCTCGTCGACGGGCAGTGTCCGGCCGGCGCCCTGGTACGCCAGGGACGAGTCGACGTACCGGTCGCTGATCACCACGCCGCCCCGGACCAGCGCGGGCCGGACGACGGTGGCCACGTGGTGCGCCCGGTCGGCGGCGTAGAGCAGCGCCTCGGCCCGGGGGGAGGGCGCGTCGTCGCCGGAGGTGTCCAGCACCAGCGACCGGATTCGCCGGCCGACACCGGTGGCCCCCGGCTCGCGGGTGACCACGACCTCTCGGCCGTGACCGCGCAGCCGCTCGGAGAGCGCGGTGAGCTGGGTGGACTTCCCCGCGCCCTCGCCGCCCTCGAAGACCACGAAGAGCCCGGCGGAGACGAACGGCTCGGAGGGCATCAGCGGACGGCCCCGGATGGAGCCCCACAGGTCGGCGAGGACCGGTACGCCCTTCTTGTCGTCCATCTGGCCGAACGCGCTGATCCCGGCGAAGATGCCGGCGGCACCGGCGGCGAGCAGCAGCAGTCGGGTGGAGGAGACGGAGATGCCGAGGTCGGCGATCTCCAGCTTGCGCGAGCCACCGACACCGACCAACACGCTGCTCAGCCCGATGGCCAGGATCAGGACCAGCCGGGTGCCGATCTGCACCACCGCGAAGACCCGGCCGCGTACCTCGTCGGCCACCTCTCCACCCAGCAGGGTGGTGCCGGCCAGGAAGGCCATCCCGGCGCCGGCGCCGACCAGCACCGCGCCGACGATCGCCATGGACAGGTGGATGGCGAAGGCGAGGGTCATCACCGCGGCGCTGGCCAGCACGATGCTCATGCCGAACCAGCGTCGCCGGGACATCTCCTTGACGACCATCGGGCCGAGCCCGATGCCGAGCGCCAGACCGACGAAGATCGCGCCGAAGAGCAGGGAGAACGCGGCGTCACCGGCGCCCAGCGAGTTGGCGAAGAACTTGGCCGTGCCGACCACGATGCCGCCGCCGGCGAACGCGCCGAAGATGCCCAGCACCAGGCCGCGGACGAGCGGGGTCTGACCGATGTACTTCCAGCCCTCGGAGAACTGCCGGAACATGCTCTGCTCGGCACGCTCCGCCTCGCCGCGCTGCGCCTCGCTGATCTCTTTGATCCCGAACGCCACCACCAGTGCGGTGGCGAGCCGGGAGAAGGAGTTGAACCAGAGCGCGAGCTGGGCCGGCTCGGCCCAGGAGGGTAGGTCGCCGCCCACAGCGCCTCTGACACCGCGGTCGAGCACGGCGAGACCGATGGCCGCGGCCACCGGGGTGAGGCCGTACGTGGTGATCAGGGTGAGCTGATTGGCCGCTTCCAGCCGGGCCCGCGGGATCAGGTTCGGGACCGCGGCCTCCTTGGCCGGGATCCAGAGCAGGGTGAGCGACTCGATCAGGAAGGTGGCGATCAGCGCCCAGCCGACCACCAGGCCGCCCGCGGCGCCGCTGAGGGCGTAGAGCGGAATGGAGGCGAAGAGCACGAAGCGCAGCAGGTCGCAGATGACCATCGTCCAGCGCCTGTCGAACCGGTCGGCGAAGACGCCGGCCACCGGGCCGAGCACCAGCGCGGGCAGCAACCGGATCGCGGTGACCCCGCCGAACGCGGCGCCCTGGGCGGTGCTGCCCTGCACCTGCGAGGCGGCGAAGAGGGCGGTGGCCAGCAGGCCGAGCCAGTCACCGAAGGAGGCGGCGCCGAGCACGATCCACAGCCGGCGGAACGGCCGGATGCGCAGCACGGACCGGATCGCGGCATAACCGGACGGATCAACCTGACCGCCGTTGGGCTGCTTGGCGGCGTTGTCCGACTGGTCACCCGAGCGCGACACGCCGGGCGACTCGCCGCTGTTCTGGCTTTCGATGGCCGTACCTCCACGTGCCGGCCCATCGCTGGGCACCTCCGGTGCAACACTCTAGACCCGGTGGGGGCCACCCCCCGGGCGACATTCTCCTGCTCGCTGAGCCTAGGCCGCCGGACGTACCGACCGCAGCCCGGACGTACGCGAGGGTATTTCGCATTCTCCGTCAGACAGTTAGCGTGCACACGTGGCCATCGAAAGCGACAAACTTCGCGAGCGCCTGGATCGGGCGACTGCCCACCTCGACCCCCCGTACGCGGTGGTCGACCTCACCGCCTTCGACGCCAATTCGGTTGCCCTGGCCGATCGCGCCGCCGGAAAACCGGTCCGCCTCGCCAGCAAGTCGGTCCGCAGCCGGGAGTTGATCAGTCGAGCCCTCGCCCGGCCCGGCTGGCAGGGCGTGATGGCTTTCACAGTGCCCGAAGCGATCTGGCTGGTCCGCGCCGGCGTCAGCGACGACGTGCTGGTCGCGTATCCGAGCGCCGACCGGGCCGCCCTCGCCGAGCTGGGCGCCGACCCGACGCTCGCCGCCGCGATCACCCTGATGATCGACGGCACCGGTCAACTCGACCTCATCGACGCCGTCACGGCACCGGGGCAGCGCGCCGAGCTACGGCTCTGCCTGGATCTGGACGCCTCCTGGCGACCGCTGCGCGGTCGGGTGCACGTCGGCGTCCGCCGCTCACCGGTGCACAGCGCTCGGGCTGCCGGCGCGCTCGCCGCCGCCGTCGCCGGTCGGCCCGGCTTCCGGTTGGTCGGGCTGATGTCGTACGAGGCGCAGATCGCCGGCCTGGGTGACGCGCCGCCGGGCAGGACGCTGCTGGCGGGCGCGATCAGGCTGGCCCAGCGCGGGTCGTACCGCGAGTTGCTGGCCCGCCGTGGCGCGGCGGTCGCAGCGGTACGCGAGCACGCCGACCTGGAGTTCGTCAACGGCGGCGGCACCGGCAGCGTGGCCGCGACCAGCGCCGATCCCGCGGTAACCGAGATCACCGCGGGATCGGGCCTGTACGGGCCGACGCTGTTCGACGCGTACCGCGCCTGGCGGCCCACCCCCGCGGCGTTCTTCGCCTGCGCGGTGGTCCGCCGACCGACGCCGGAGCTGGCGACGGTGCTCGGCGGTGGCTGGATCGCCTCCGGCCCGGCCGCCGACAGTCGACTGCCCCGGCCGTGGCTACCGGCGGGGCTGAAGCTGGTCGGCACCGAGGGCGCCGGCGAGGTGCAGACTCCGCTGGCCGGAGCGGCGGCGGCCGGGCTGAACGTCGGCGACCGGGTGTGGTTCCGGCACGCCAAGGCAGGTGAGCTGTGTGAACGGGTCAACGAGCTGCACCTGATCGAGGGGGACGCGGTGGTGGCGACGGTCCCCACCTACCGGGGTGAGGGGCAGGCCTTCCTCTGAGACCGGAAGCCGCCCTCACCGCCGGTCGGGGCCCGCACCCCATGCCGACTCAGGCCGGTTGGGGCGCCTCAGCATGCTTGCCGACGGTGGACCGGCCGTTGTCCGGGCCGTCCACCTGACGGTGCAGGTACTCCCGGATCAACGCCTTCGCCTCCAGCAGCACCCGCTCGTCGCCCTCGGACTTCCGGCGGAACGCGAGCTTGATCAGCGCGTCCGCCGCCTCGACCGCGATCTCCAGCACGAAGCGCAGCTTCGGCACGTCGGTGAGCCCGAAACGCTCGGTGAGCACCCGGGCCAACTGGTCGGCGATCACGCCGTTGTTGTCCCGCTGCTCGTCGAGCAGGTGCAGGTCGACCACGTCGCCGAAGTGCAGGGTACGGAAGCCGGGGACGGTGCGGTGCATCGTGATGTACTCGTCGATGCCCGCGTCGACGCCGTCCCACCAGTGGGTCATCTCGTCCGAGGCGAACCGCTCGTCGAGGCGCTGGAGGTAGGACTCCATGGTCCGCAGGGTCAACGCCTGCACGATCGCCCGCTTGTCCGGAAAGAACTGGTAGACCGACCCGATCGCCACCTCGGCCCGCTCGGCGAGCAGGGTGGTGGTCAGCCCCTCGTACCCCACCTCGTCGACGAGTTCGGCGCAGGCATCCAACATGCGCTGTACCCGCGCGACACTTCGACCTTGCACCGGTACGCGGCGCAGCGGCCCGGTCGTGGCGGCTGGTGTGGACACTCTGCGCCACCCCCCTTCGACGGATGAACATATCTCCACGTCACGAGTCCGTGACTACCGGTACAACGAGCGGATCGCAATTGCGGTATTTACCAGCTAGAACGTTCCTGATATGAAGTCAGTTCATATTCATGAATGAGGAGCGCGCATGGTTCGCACCGCACCGCTCGGGGCTGGATGGTCCAACTGGGCCGGGAACCAGCGTGGCAGCGCCAACGCGATCCTGCGCCCCGGCTCGCCGACCGAGGTCGCAGAAGCCGTCCGATCTGTCGCCGCCGACGGCGGTCGGATCCGGGTGACGGGCAGCGGCCACTCGTTCACCGCCGTCGCGCTCGCCGACGACCGTCGGATGGATTTGTCCGACCTGGACACCATGGTCAGCGTGGACGTCGCCCACCGACTGGTCACCGTGCCGGCGGGCATGACCCTGCACGCGCTCAACGGCCTGCTCGCCCGGCACGGCCTCGCGCTGCCCAACCTCGGCGACATCGACGCGCAGACCGTCGCCGGGGCGATCTCCACCGGCACCCACGGCACCGGAGCCGGCTACGGGTGCCTCTCCACCTTCGTCGAGGCGATCACAGTGGTCACCGGCACCGGCGAGGTGCTGCGCTGCTCCGCCGACGAGCATCCCGACGTCCTCGCCGCCGCCCGGGTGTCACTCGGCGCGCTCGGCGTCCTGGTCGAGGTGACCCTGCGCTGCGTGGACGCCTTCGTCCTGCGCGCCCACGAACGACCGGCCGAACTGGCCGACGTGCTCGGCGAACTGCCCGAGCTGATCGGCCGGCACGACCACGTCGAGTTCTACTGGTTCCCGTACACGTCCCGGGTCCAGGTCAAGGCCAACGACCGGGTACCCGCCAACGACCGGCCGTTGTCCCGCTGGCGCGGCTGGGTGGACGACGACTTCCTGTCCAACCGGGTCTTCGCCGGTGCCTGCCGACTCGGCCGGGCCGTGCCCGCGCTGGCCCCGGGGATCAGCGCGGTGTCCGCCCGCGCCCTCACCGAACGCCAGTACACCGGCCGCTCCGACCGGGTCTTCTGCACTCCGCGTCGGGTCCGCTTCGTGGAGATGGAGTACGGCCTGCCCCGCGAGGCGTTGCCCGAAGCGCTCGCCGCGCTCCAGCGGATCGTGGACGGCCTGCCGTTCAAGGTGCTCTTCCCGGTGGAGGTGCGGTTCACCGCGGCCGACGACATCTGGCTGTCGCACGGCTACGGCCGGGACAACGCCTACATCGCCGTGCACCAGTACGTCGGCATGCCGTACGAGCCGTACTTCCGGGCCTTCGAGCAGGTGGCCGCCGGGCTGGGCGGTCGCCCGCACTGGGGCAAGCTGCACTACCGCGACGCCGCCTCACTGGCCACGGCGTACCCCCGCTTCGCGGACTTCCAGGCCGTCCGCGACCGGCTCGACCCCGACCGTGTCTTCACCAACGCCCACCTGAACCACGTCCTCGGGGTCTGACGGCTCCCGTCGGTAGGCGCCATCGCGGTGACCAGCGCTAGAGCGCGAGGTCGTCCAGGTTCACCGCGTCGGCCATCGCCTCCGCGCCCCTGTCGTTCAGGTGCATGCCGTCGCCGCTGTCCAGCGCGGGGTGGATGTGGTCGGGGGCGTGCGGGTCCGCGACAGCGCTCGCCACGTCGAAGACGGCGTCGAAGGCGTCCGTCGTACGGATCCAGTCGTTCACCTCGCGTCGGGTGGCGAGGCCCGCCGGGGTGCTGATCTCCGGGCCGGCGCCCGCGAACGGGCCGATGGTGGCGACGACGATCCGCAGACCGGCGTCGTGGGCGCGGTCGGCCAGCGCACGGAAGCCCTCGACGAGGGCGTCGGCGGTGACGGGCGGCTCGCCCAACATGACCGGAAGACCAAGGTCGTTGATTCCGAAGTGGACCAGAACGTGGGTCAGGGCGGGGATGGAGAGAACGTCTCTGTCGAAGCGCGCCAGCCCGTGTTCGCCGACGCCGTCGCGCAGGAGACGGTTCCCGGCGATGCCCTGGTTGACCACCCACCCGCGCTTCAACCGCCGGTTGAGAAGGTCGACGGATCGACGGTTCGCGCCGATCGTGGTGCCGACCCCCTCGAACCAGGAGTCACCGAAGGCCACCGCGACGGCGGTGTCCGGGGCGGCGAGCACGTCCACACCCGCGATGAAGAACCGGGCCTCGACCTGCTCCCCTCTCGGCAGGACGGGCGAGGCGACCAGGTTGCCACCGCCTATCCGCGCGACCTCGACCGGCTTGTGGGAGTAGGTGGCCAGGTCGGTCCGCTCCGCGAAGTAGAGGCTCACGACAAGGTCGGCGCCTGGCGCGACGGGAATGCTGACCGGGTCGGTGACGGTCTCTTCGCCCGCCGGCACGACGCCGCGCTCGGCACCGCCGAAGGTGAGGGCCGCCTGCCGGTCGCCGACGGCGACAGTGGCGGCCCCGATGGTCAACGGACTGCGGCCGTAGCGGTTCGTCAGGCGTACACGCAGGGCGTCCCCGCCGCCGGCCAGGTGCAGCACCTGACGAACGGTCTGGTCGGCGAAGCGCCGGGGTTGGCCGAACTGGAGCTGCTCGTACGGACTGATCACCGCGGTACGGAAACCGGCTGTCCAGATCATGGTCGTTTGGGGGCCCTTCAGATGTCCAGGACGATCCGGCCGCTGGCCGAGCTGTGTTCGGCCAGCTCGTGCGCCTGTGCGATCTCCGCCAACGGAAGGCGGGCGGCGATGGGGTAACGCAGATCGCCGGCGACCAGCGCGGAGGTCAGTTCACCGGCGGCGGCCTCGTTCGCTGCCTCCGGGAAGTCGTCGTTGCTGAGGAACCGGACGGTGATGTTCTTGAAGCCGAGCGGCCAGTACGGGACGGTTGGCTCGGCCGCGCCGGTCGCGTAGGTGGCGATCACCCCGCCGTTGCGGAGCACCTCCAGGTTGGTCGCCATGTTCGCGTCGAACGCCAACTCGGCGACCCGATCGATCGGTTCCCCACCTGTGTAGTCGAGGATTCGGGTGGCCATGTCTCCACCGGCGGTGTCGAGCGCGTGGTGCGCTCCCGCGGCCAGCGCGTGTTCGACCTGCTCCGGGCTGCGTACTGTCGCCATCACGATGGCATCGCCCCGACGGGCCACCGCGAGCGCGGCCCGCCCGACCGCGCCGAGGGCTCCGGTGACGAGGACCCGCTGGCCGGTCACCGGCCCGTCGCCGAAGATCGCCCGGTGGGCGGTGATGCCCGGGATGCCCAGCCCGGCCGCCTGCTCGTACGGCACCCCGGCGGGCAGCGGCACGGCGTGCCGAGCGGGCACCACCGTGTATTCGGCGGCGGTGCCGAAGGGGCGGTACGACTGGGCGAGATAGACCCATACCCGTTCGCCGATCCGCGACGGATCAACGCCCAGCCCGACCGCATCGATCACTCCGGCGCCGTCTCCGTGCGGGACGACCCGGGGGAACGTCATCGTGGACCCCCACCAGCCCTGCCGTTTACCCAGGTCACCGACGTGGATTCCGGAGACCGACACCCGGACCCTCACCTCGCCCTCGCCTGGCCACGGGTCGGGTAGCTCGCCGACCTCGAGCACCTCGCGCGCCGGACCCTGCCGGTCGTACCACGCGGCACGCATCACGCACCCACCACGTCGGTCGTCGTGCCCTCCTCGGTGCTGATCACCGAATCGATCAGCGAGAAGAATGTCTGGATGCCGGGCCGGTTCGCGCCCCGACGGCGGGATTCGGCGTAGTCCTCGGAGGAACCCCAGAAGACGATGTCCAGCCACTCGTCGGCCGCCAACCGGATCAGCCGTGCGCCGAGGAAGCCTGCGCGATCGGCCTGGAAGTCGCGCAGCATCGCCGGCCGCGCGGCCAGCAGATCGTCCGCGCGCTCGGCGGGAACGCGGAACCGGGTGATCTCGACGGTGGTCATCGTGCCTCGATCCGTTCGGGTGTTGGTTCGGAGTCGTTGACGCCCAGCATCAGTCCTAGCTGAACCAGTAGGACGTCGCGGAAGTTCGCGGGTGCCGGAGTGGGGTGGTGCTGGACCCGCGAGATGATCAGACCGGCCAGCGCCGAGAGCAGGAGGTCCGTCACCGCCTCGGCGTCGTGGGCCAGCGTGAACGCCCCCCGGGCAACGCCCTCCCGGACGGCGGCCAGGAAGGGCTCCCGGTAGCGCTGCTGCACGGTGGCGCTGTAGTCGCGCAGCTCGTCGTCGCGCATCGCGGAGCGCCAGAACTCGACCAGGACCTGCCGGGTGCTCTCCGAGTTGTGCAGGCTGCGGTCGACAAGCGCGACAAGTCGTCGCCACGGATCGGCCTCGGTGGCGGACACCGCCCGAAGGGCCTCCACCTCCCGGTCGGTGAACGCCTGCATGGCCTCGATGATCATGTCTTCGCGGGAGCCGAAGTAGGTCTGCAGGGTGCTGATCGCGACCCCGCCGGCAGCGGACACGTCCGTGAAGCGGGTGTTCTCGTACCCGCGGGTGGCCAGCACACCCGCCACCGCGTCGAGGACGGCCTCCCGCTTCTCTCCGCCCGCACGCCTCTTCCTTGTCGGCATGGCCATACGGTACGGCGGTACCGGCGAAACCGCGAAGGCCTCAGCCTCACACGTGACCCGGAACACCACAAAATAGATCTTGGACAGTTTCCGTTCAGGCAAGACGGAAACTGTCCAAGATCTGGAGCGTCGGAACAAGCGCCACCCGGCGCGGGGGCTACTCCGTGCTGGTCGCGGCCTTGCGCGGGGCGGCCTTCTTCGCCGGAGCCTTCTTCGCCGCCGTCGCCTTGGCCGTGGTGGTCTTCTTCGCGGCCGTGGACTTGCTGGCGGCGGCCGTCTTCTTGGTGGCCGTGGCCTTCTTCGCGGGCGCCTTCTTCGCCGCCGCCTTCTTCTTCGGCGCCGGGCCCTTCGCCCGCTTCTCGGCCAGCATCTCGGACGCTTCCTCGATGGTCAGCGCCTCGGGAGTCTGCCCGCGCCGCAGCGACGCGTTGAACTCCCCGTCGGTGACGTACGGGCCGAACCGGCCGTCCTTGATCACCATCGGCTTCTCGGTCGCCGGGTCCACGCCCATCTCGCGCAACGGCGGTGCCGCGGCTCGCCGTCCACGGGCCTTCGGGGCGGCCAGAAGAGCCAGCGCCTCGTCCAGGCCGACAGTGAACATCTGGTCCTCGGACTCCAGCGAACGGAACTCCTCGCCCCGCTTGACGTACGGGCCGTAGCGACCGTTGTTCGCGAAGACCTCGACGCCGTCCGGCGCGACACCGATCAGCCGGGGAAGGCTGAGCAGCTTGAGCGCCTCCTCCAGCGTCAGCGAGTCCGGGGTCTGCGTACGCAGCAGCGACGACTTCCGCTCGCCGCTGGACACGTACGGGCCGAACCGGCCGGACTTGAGCACGATCGGCTCGCCGGTGCCGGGGTCGTCGCCGAGCTTGCGCTCGCCGCTGCCGCCCAGGAACAGTTCGTGCACCTTCTCCGGCGTCAGCTCGTCCGGGGCCAGGCCCTCGGGGATCGGCGCCCGGTCACCCTGGGTGCCGCCCTCCTCGCCCTCGGCAGCCGGTGCTGGCTGCTCGCCGCCGGGCAGCTCCCGTTGCAGGTACGGCCCGTAGCGGCCGACCCGCACGACGACCTCGCGGCCGTCGTCGTCGGTGAAGAGCGGGATGGAGTTGACGCTGCGGGCGTCGATGTCGCTGAGGTTCTCGGTGACCAGCTTCTTGAGCCCGCCGGAACGGGCGATGTCCTGGTCACCGGCGCCGTTGGAGCTGCCGAAGTAGAACGCCGTGAGGAAGTCGACAGCCGCGTGGTCACCGCCGGCGATCTCGTCCAGCTCGTTCTCCATGGTGGCCGTGAAGTCGTAGTCGATCAGGCGGGGGTAGTGCCGCTCCATCAGCCCGATCACCGCGAAGGCCAGGAAGGTCGGGATCATCGCCTGGCCGCGCTTGGTGACGTACCCCCGGTCCTGGATCGTCTGCATGATCGACGCGTAGGTGGACGGGCGGCCGATGCCCAGCTCTTCCAGGGCCTTGACCAGCGACGCTTCGGTGTAGCGCGACGGCGGCTGGGTGTGGTGGCCCTGCGCGGCCAGCTCGTCGGCGGTCAGCGGCTGGTCCTTCACCAGGGTGGGCAGCCGGCGCTCGGCGTCCTCGGCCTCGGCGTTCTCGTCATCGCTGGACTCGACGTAGGCGCGCAGGAAGCCCGGGTCCGTGATGGTCTTGCCGGTCGCCCCGAAGTCGGCTTCCTCCTGGGAGGTGGAGACCGCCCGGATGCGCACCGACACGCTGGAGCCGACCGCGTCGGTCATCTGCGAGGCGATGGTGCGCCGCCAGATCAGCTCGTAGAGCTTGAACTCCTCGGCGGACAGCTCCTTGGCCACCTCGCCCGGGGTACGGAAGTTGTCCCCCGCCGGGCGGATCGCCTCGTGTGCCTCCTGCGCGTTCTTCACCTTGCCGGTGTAGCGGCGCGGCTCCGGCGGAACGCTGCGCTCGCCGTACAGCTCGACGATCTGTCGGCGGGCCGCCGAGATGGCGGTCTCCGACAGGTTGACCGAGTCGGTACGCATATAGGTGATGTAGCCGTTCTCGTACAGGCGCTGCGCGGTGCGCATCGTCTGCTGCGAGGACAGGCGCAGCTTGCGGGCCGCCTCCTGCTGGAGGGTCGAGGTGATGAACGGCGCGTACGGGCGGCGACGGTAGGGCTTCTCCTCGACCCGGGTGACGGTGAACGGCCGTCCGTCGAGTCGGGCCGCGAGACCCCGGGCACCGCTCTCGTCGAGGTGCACGACGCCAGCGCCAGCCCGGACACGGCCGGTGGTCGGCTCGAAGTCCTTACCGGTGGCGATCCGGTCGCCGTTCAGGGCGATCAGGGTGGCGTTGAACGCACGCGGGCCCTCGCCGGAGTTGGCCACCGCGAGGGTGGCCAGGATGTCCCAGTATTCGGCGGTGCGGAAGGCCATCCGCTGCCGCTCCCGCTCGACCACGATGCGGGTCGCCACGGACTGCACCCGGCCTGCCGAGAGCCGCGGCATGACCTTCTTCCACAGCACCGGGGAGACCTCGTAGCCGTACAGGCGGTCGAGGATCCGGCGCGCCTCCTGAGCGTCGACCAGATCGCGGTCGATCTCCCGGGGGTTGGCCACCGCCGCCTGGATCGCCGGCTTGGTGATCTCGTGGAAGACCATCCGCTTGACCGGGACCTTGGGCTTGAGGGTCTCGACCAGGTGCCAGGCGATCGCCTCGCCCTCGCGGTCCTCATCCGTCGCCAGGAAGATCTCGTCGACTTCCTTGGCCAGCTTCACCAGCTTGCTGATCTGCTGCTTACGGTCGGCGGAGACGACGTAGAGCGCCTGGAAGCCGTTGTCGACGTCCACCCCGAGCCGGGCCCAGGGTTCCTTCTTGTACTTGGCCGGCACGTCGGCGGCGTTGCGCGGCAGGTCGCGGACGTGACCGAAGCTGGCCTCCACGACGTACCCCGGGCCAAGGTAGCCCGAGATCGTCTTGGCCTTCGCCGGTGACTCGACGATGACCAGACGGGTGGTTCCAGCGTTGCTCGGCACGTCTCTCCCCGACCTCACTCCTGCTCGTGGCCTGCCGGCGCCCGGACAGCGACCGCTTTCGACCCCGCCGTCGCACCGGCGGTCCGGATGTCCAACGTAACGCGCCGCCCGCGTTTCGGGTTTCGCGGGCCGCAAACCGCTTCGACGCGGCGGTCGACGCCGCCCCGCCGCGCTCGGCACTGCCGGACGGCGCCACCGTACACCGTGGGTAGGGCTCGAAGCGGGTCACTGTGACGATGGCGGACCCACGACCGAGGCCCGACCCGCCCGTTTTCCGCCTGGATCAACCCGCCGGCTGTCCGGCACCGGACACCCGACCGGCACCGCCGACCTGGGCGGAATGACCGATTCAGGGGCGGGTCGGCCAGGCGTCGGCCGGCGCCGCGCCCGGCGCTCCGCCCACCAGCTCGGCGAGCCGCGCCAACCGGCGCCGGCCGGCGATCCGGTACGCCGGGCCGCCCTCACCTGGGCCGAGCAGCGTCCCAGCCAGCCCCGCCGAGGCGAGCGCCACGCCGATCGGCTCCCAACACTCCTTGTCGTCGGCGCCCAGTCGCAACAGGAAGCAGTCCGGAGGCTCCGGCGTCCCCGCGGCGGCGAGCCACAGCCGCAACCGCCGGCCGGTCAGGTGGAAGGCGGCCGGCGGGCGTTTCGTCGTACCGTGCAGCCAGGCGGCCGCGAGCGGCTTCAAGACCCGGGTGTACGACGTACGCACGGCGTGTCGCGCGCCCTCGGTCGGCTCCCAGCTCGCCGCCAGCCCACGTGACGCCAGTTCGGCGACGAGCACGTGCACCCGCCAGGCGGCGTCCACCTGCACCGAGAGCCGGGCGGTGCCGCCCATCCGGACCACCTCACCCGGCCCGGCGAGCAGCCCGGCCAGGTCGGCGACGGTCGGTTCGGCCGCGTCCGCGCCGAAGAAGACAAGTTGCCGGCCCGCGTCGTCAGTCTGCTGACCTGGGCCGTCCTGCGAGGAGCGGTTCTGCGGCGCGCCGCCGCGGCGTCGCCCGGAAGTGGGCGTGTCGGACTCGGGCGCGGGGAACAGCGCCGGGGGCGGCTGTGCCTTCCCGGTGTCACCGAGCCCGCTCAGCGACACTCCGGCACCTCGTCGAATGCCTGTTTCAACTCCTCGGAGTTGAGCTTGCTGGTGTCCAACGCGCTGGCGTCGTACTCCTTGTTGAGGGTCTCCACGGCGGCCCGCACGCCGTCGTAGAAGACGGTCGGCTCGCCGGTGCCCAGGCCGTCGATGGTGTCCCGGGCGCGACCGTACGCGTCCCGCATCTTCCCCAGGGAGCTACGGAAACCCGCGGAGATGGCCTCGCCGTTCTCCGCCTCCGGGATGCCCGCCTTCTCCACCTTGCGGCGCGCGGCCTCGCTGGCCTGCTCCGCCCCATCGAAGAGCCGCACCAGGTTCTCCTTGGCCTGCGCCGGCGTGGTCTGCGCGGTCATCTGCTCGTCAGTGCTGCTGGTCAGCTTGTTGATCTCGGAGCGCCACGGGGTGAGGGCGCCGCAGACCGAGGCCGCCCAGGCCCGTGGGCTGGGACCCCCGCCGCAGCCGGCCAGGACGACGATCGTGGCCAGGACCACCGTGAGCTTTCCGGCGGCAGACGCCCGGCACGTACGCATGCGTTGCAGCGTACGGCCTTTGGCCAGGTGTGGCATCGGGCCGGACGGCCCGAGGTCCCCGGTCGACGTAGCCGTCGACCGGGGACCCCGGGCCGTTAGTGGATCAGGCGTTGACCGTCTCCGGGCGGTGATCGGTGCTGCCCGCGCCGGTGTTGCCATCGGCGTCCGAGTCGGACATCGCGATGCCCTTGCGCTTGCTGAACACCACCGACGCCACGATGATCAGCGTCGCGACCAGCGCGATGCCGACCCGCAGGCCGACGTTGCGGTCGTCGCCGACGCTCCAGGCCACCACGGCGGGCGCGATCAGCAGCGAGACCAGGTTCATCACCTTGATCAGCGGGTTGATCGCCGGGCCGGCGGTGTCCTTGAACGGGTCGCCGACGGTGTCGCCGATGACAGTGGCGGCGTGCGACTCGGAGCCCTTGCCCCCGTACGCGCCGTCCTCGACCAGCTTCTTGGCGTTGTCCCAGGCCCCACCGGAGTTGGACAGGAACACCGCCATCAGGGTGCCGGCACCGATCGCACCGGCCAGGTACGCCGCGAGCGCGCCGGGCCCGAGGCCGAAGCCGACAGCGATCGGCGCGAGGATGGCGAGCAGGCCGGGGGTCATCAGCTCGCGCTGCGCGTCCCGGGTGCAGATGTCGACGACCTTGCCGTACTCCGGGCGCTGGGTGCCGTCCATGATGCCGGGCAGCTCACGGAACTGCCGGCGGACCTCCATCACCACGGCACCGGCCGAGCGGGACACCGCGTTGATGGCCAGCCCGGAGAAGAGGAAGACCACAGCCGCGCCGATGATCAGGCCGACCAGGTTGCGCGGGTTCGCCACGTTCAGCGCGTTGAGGATCTCGTTGTCGACGTTGCCCACGCCAGCCGTCTCGTACGCGCTGCTGAGCGAGTCGGTGTAGGAGCCGAACAGCGCGGTCGCGGCGAGCACCGCAGTGGCGATCGCGATGCCCTTGGTGATCGCCTTGGTGGTGTTGCCGACCGCGTCCAGCTCGGTCAGCGTGCGCGCGCCGTGCTCGTCGATGTCGCCGGACATTTCGGCGATGCCCTGGGCGTTGTCGGAGATCGGCCCGAAGGTGTCCATCGCGACGATCACGCCGACAGTGGTGAGCAGGCCGGTGCCGGCCAGGGCCACCGCGAACAGCGACAGCGTGATGGAGCTGCCGCCGAGGAGGAACGCCCCGAAGACGCCGGCGCCGATCAGCAGCGCCGAGTAGACCGCCGACTCCAGGCCGATGCTGATCCCCGCCAGGATCACTGTGGCCGCACCGGTCTGCGAGCTCTTGCCGATGTCCTGCACCGGTCGCCGGTTGGTCTCGGTGAAGTAGCCGGTCAGCGCCTGGATCGCGGCGGCCAGCACGATGCCGATCACCACTGCGCCGATGGCCACCAGCCGGGGGTTTCCGGGCGCGTCGGTGAGCCCGCTGTCGAACTCGCCGAAAGTCGCCGGGAGGTACGCGAAGGCGGCGATCGCCACCAGCACCGCGGAGAGCACCGCCGACAGGTAGAAGGCCCGGTTGATCGCGGTCAGGGCGTTGCGGTCGGTCGCGCGCAGCCGGGTGATGAAGACGCCGATGATCGCGATCAGCACGCCGATGGTGGAGATGATCAGCGGGAAGACGAGGCCCTGCTCGCCGAAGGCGGCGCGGCCGAGGATCAGCGCGGCGACCAGCGTGACCGCGTACGACTCGAACAGGTCGGCGGCCATGCCGGCGCAGTCACCGACGTTGTCGCCCACGTTGTCGGCGATGGTGGCGGCGTTGCGCGGGTCATCCTCGGGGATGCCCTGCTCGACCTTGCCGACCAGGTCGGCGCCGACGTCGGCGGCCTTGGTGAAGATGCCGCCGCCGACCCGCATGAACATCGCGAGCAGCGCGGCGCCGAAGCCGAAGCCCTCCAGCACTGTGGGCGCGTCACCCCGGTAGACGAGGACGACCAGCGCCGCACCGAAGAGGCCGAGGCCGACGGTGAGGAAGCCGACGACGCCGCCGGTCCGGAAGGCGATCTTCATGGCGGCCTCGCGGCCGCCTACTCGCTCCCGCGCGGCGGCGGCCACGCGCAGGTTGGCGCGGGTGGCCAACCACATGCCGGCGCCGCCGATGAACGCGCTGAACAGGGCGCCCACCACGAAGAAGAGCGAGCGGCCGATCTTCACAGCCAGCTCATTGCCATCGGTGTCGTGCACCGGAAGCAGGAAGAGCAGCACGACGGCGACGACGACGAAGATCGCCAGGGTGCGGAATTGACGGAGCAGGTAGGCCGAGGCGCCCTCCTGGACCGCCCCCGAGATCTCCTGCATTTTCTCGGTGCCCTTACCAGCGGCCAGCACCGTTTTTGTCAGGGCGGCAGCGAAACCGAGTGCCACCAGCGCGACAACCGCGGCGATGACGACGTAGGTGACATTGCTTCCGGTAAGGGAAAGCCCGCCGCCGTCGGCGGCCAAGGTCTCGGACATCTGTGTCCTCCTGTTACCGAACAATCGCGCCGGTGAGTGGAGACGCACTGACCGACGCCTGGATGCGGACTCGCAAGCGCGCGCCAACCCACCAGCGGACCAGCGATGAACACCCATACCCGCTGGCTGCGGGATAGGTCACTTGCTGACAACCCGGGTACTGTAGCCCTCCGCAGTGTTGGAGGTCACACCCAGGTGGCACCGTGTCGCGATGATCTTCGTCGCTGTGTTATGAAACGAAATCTGATATAGGGCCCCATCCATGCAAAGAAGGCCGCATCCCCAGCAGGGGACGCGGCCTACGCAGCGGAACTCGTCAGCGGCCGACCGGCCACACCATCCGCACCTCGGTGCCGATGCCCTCGTCGACCGGGCGCACCTGGAGGTCCTCGACGAAACCCGCGAGCAGCGCGAAGCCGACGCCGGTGGTCAGCGCCTCATCGGTCAGCGACTCGTTGGCCAACTCGTCCGGCGGCAGCGCGGTCAGACCGATACCCGCCTCGATCGGCGCCCGGTCCACCACCCGCACGGCGTACGAGCCACCGTCGGACATCTCCACCAGCACCGGGTCGGCCAGGCCGTACTGCCGGTGCAGGGCCACCGCGCGCGTGCACGCCTCACCGATGGCCAGGCGCACCTCGTCCAGCAGGTCCTCCCGCACCCCGGCCCGCCGGGCAACGGCGACGCCGACCAGGCGGGCGGTGCGCACGTGCACCGGAGCGGGCGAGAACGAAAGCTTGACTGTCGCCATCACGCGCCGGCGCCCGCCGAGTCGGCGCTGACCGCCGCGTCGACCGTCGGGTGCAGCGGAAACACCTGGTCCAGCGCGGTGATCCGGAAGATCTTGAGCAACGGCTCCTTGTCGCAGACCAGCGCGAACGAACCGCTCGCCGAGCGGAGCCGCTTGAGCGCGCCGACCAGCACGCCGAGCCCGGTGGAGTCGAGGAAATCCACCCGACCGAGGTCGACCACCACGTGACGGGCGCCACCGTCGATCAGTTCGAGGAGTCGTTCACGGAGCCGGGGCGCGGTGTAGACGTCCACCTCACCACCGACCTCGAGCACCGTGTGCTCGCCCACGGTGCGGGTCGCCAGTGACAGCTCCATCGGTCCTCCTCGCCAGAGCCGTAAACTCTCGTGGGCATCTAACCACTACCGCCGGGGCGGCCTGCGAACGCCAGCGGAGGCTTCCCCTTACCCCGGTGTCCGACTTTTCATCTCCGAACACCAGTGCGAGAGTGCAGGGCGTGACCTCCAACGACTTCGGTTCCGCGCGCGGCACGCCGCGCCACGACCTGGAGTCGTCGTCCGCGGCCACCGTATCCGCTGGTCCCGGCCCCGGGCCAGCGCCGGCCGACCTGCTGCGCCGGCTACGCGCCCGGGGCGCCGCCGACCCGGTCACCCACGTCGAGCGGGTGCCGGCCCGCGCCGGGGTGCCCGCGCCGTGGCCGTCGTGGGCACCGGCGGAGTTGCGCGCCGCGTTCACAGGGCGCGGCGTGGCCGCGCCCTGGCAGCACCAGGCCGAGGCGGCCAACCTGGCGTACGAGGGCCAGCACGTGATCGTCGCCACCGGCACCGCGTCCGGCAAATCACTGGCGTACCAGCTGCCCGCCCTGGCCACACTGCTCGCCGACCCCCGGGCCACAGTGCTCTACCTGGCGCCGACCAAGGCCCTCGCCGCGGACCAGTTGCGCGCCGTCGCCGCGCTGGAGCTGGAGGGGGTCCGCCCCGCCTGCTACGACGGGGACACTCCGCGCACCGAGCGGGAGTGGATCCGCCGGCACTCCCGGTTCGTGCTGACCAACCCGGACATGCTGCACCACGGCATCCTGCCCGGGCACGCCCAGTGGTCCGGCTTCCTGCGCCGACTCGCGTACGTGGTGATCGACGAGTGCCACACCTACCGGGGCGTGTTCGGCTCGCACGTCGCGCACGTGCTGCGTCGACTGCGTCGGCAGTGCGCCCGGTTCGGGGCCACGCCGGTGTTCGTGCTCGCCTCGGCCACCTCCGGCGACCCGGCCACCGCGGCCGGACGGCTGACCGGCCTGCCGGTGACAGCGGTCACCGAGGACGCCTCCCCCCGCGGCGGGGTAACCTTCGCACTCTGGGAACCGCCGCTGCTGCCACCCGACACGTCGGCCTCTTCCCCGGTGCCGCCGCAGGCGACGGGCGAGC
Organism: Micromonospora noduli; assembly: GCF_003264365.1. Lineage (GTDB taxonomy): Bacteria > Actinomycetota > Actinomycetes > Mycobacteriales > Micromonosporaceae > Micromonospora > Micromonospora noduli. The sequence continues at coordinate 27,700 of NZ_PYAK01000046.1, read as the reverse complement.
ACGACGAGCTTCACCAGGTCCGTCGGTCGGCGCTGCGCGAGACCGCGGACCTGCTCGCCGACACGGTCGCCGAGGGGGTACGCACCCTCGCGTTCGTCCGCTCCCGCAAGGGCGCCGAGGTGGTGGCCGCCAACGCGCGACGAGCGCTGGACGACGCGGTGCCGGGGCTCGGCGACCGGGTGGCCGCCTACCGGGGCGGCTACCTGCGGGAGGAACGGCGCGAGCTGGAACGGGCCCTGCTGCACGGCGACCTGCTCGGCCTGGCCTCGACCAACGCGCTGGAACTGGGCGTGGACCTGGTCGGGCTCGACGCGGTGCTGATCTGTGGCTACCCGGGCACCCGGGCGTCGCTGTGGCAGCAGGCGGGCCGCGCCGGGCGTTCCGGGCAGGAGGCCCTCGCGGTGCTGGTAGCCCGGGACGACCCCCTGGACACCTACCTGGTGCACCACCCGGAGGCGATCTTCGGCGCGCCGGTGGAGGCTACGGTGCTCGACCCGGCCAACCCGTACGTGCTGGCACCGCAGCTCGCCTGCGCCGCGGTGGAGGCACCGCTCACCCCGGCCGACCTGGTGCTCTTCGGCGAGGGGGCGAAGGAGGCAGTTGACGAACTGGTCGCGGCGGGGGCGCTGCGGCAGCGGCCCACCGGTTGGTACTGGCGGCACCGGGAGCGGCCCGAGGTGGACCTGCGCGGCGAGGGCGGCGCCCCGGTCGCCGTGGTGGAGTCGTCGACCGGCCGGCTGCTCGGCACTGTCGACGGCGGCTCGTCGCACTTCCTGCTGCACTCCGGCGCGGTCTATCTGCACCAGGGCGTCTCGTACGTGGTCGACCAGCTCGACCTGGCCGACGGGTGCGCGCTGGTGCGCGCCGAGGAGCCGGACTGGTCCACCCACGCCCGCGACGTCACCGATTTGTCCGTGGTGTCGGTGCGCTCCTACGTGGACGCAGGGCCGGTCGGCATGTTCCTCGGCGAGGTGGACGTCACCAGCCAGGTGGTGTCGTACCAGCGGCGACGGATCGCCACCGGCGAGGTGATCGACACCCGGCCGCTCGACCTGCCCACCCGGGAGCTGCGCACGGTGGCGGTCTGGTTCACCCTGTCACCGCAGTCGCTGGCCCTCGCCGGGGTCCAGCCGGCCGACGTGCCGGGTGCGCTGCACGCCGCCGAACACGCAGCGATCGGTCTGCTGCCGCTGATGGCGACCTGCGACCGGTGGGACATCGGTGGGATCTCCACCGCGCTGCACCCGGACACCGAGGCACCGACCGTCTTCGTCTACGACGGGCATCCGGGTGGCGCCGGATTCGCCGAGCGGGCGTACGGGACGGCGGCGGCGTGGCTGCGGGCCACCCGGGACGCGATCGCGGAGTGCGGCTGCGACACCGGCTGCCCGTCCTGCGTGCAGTCACCGAAATGCGGCAACGGCAACAACCCGCTCTCCAAGCCGGACGCGATCCGGGTGCTCGACGTGGTGCTGACGAACCTGCCGGACTGAGCGGCTTGCATGAATCGGCATGGCACGGGGCACAATGATGTGGGAGCGCTTCCATCGATGCCAATGTTGCTATCGCCCCCCGTGCCCGAGGAGAAGCTGTGGCCGACACCATCGCCGAAACCGTCGACCTGCTCTACACCATCGACCAGGACAATCTCACCCTCGACCAGCAGATCGCGCTGGGGTCGGCACTGGCCGCCCTGGCCCAGGCGGAACGGCTGGAACAGATCAACGAGCGCCTGCGCGGCATCCACCAGGTCCTCAACACCTGGGCGCTGCGGGCCGCGACCTCCGTCGACAGTCGCTGAGGTCTCCCGGATTGATCCTGCTAGGGCACCAGTGATCACTCCGTGCTGGGTAGTCGTCCGGCGACCTCGACGGCTACCCAGCAACTGATCATGGGCAGCAGGGGCGCGACGGTTGTCGGGCTGTGCGAGACTCCGGCGCACCAACCCCAGAGGAGAACACATGCAGCTCGACAACTTGCAGGGCCAGCACCAGTTCCACATCCGCCAGCGACTGCGCATGATGGTCAACCAGTACGAGGTCCGGGCGGTCTCCCCCGACGGCACCGAGGGTGAACTGCTGGCGTTCGCGCAGCAGAAGCGGCTCGCCTTCAAGGAGCAGGTGACCATCTACACGGACGACTCCAAGCAGCAGCCTCTGCTCGGCTTCAAGGCCCGCCAGCGCATCGACCTCGGCGCCACGTACGACGTCACCGACGCCGCTGGCAACCCGATCGGCCTTTTCCGCAAGGACTTCGCCCAGTCGCTGCTGCGCTCCACCTGGCACGTCGAGCAGAGCGGCCTGCCGCAGGTGACGGGCCAGGAGCGCAGCATGCCCGTGGCACTGCTGCGCCGATTCGTCGACTCGCTGTCCTGGCTGCCGTACCACTTCGACTTCACCGCGAACGGCCAGCCGGTCTTCACCGTGGTGAAGAAGTGGGGCCTGCGCGACAAGTACATCGTCGAGGTGCAGAACCCGCAGATCGACCGTCGCCTGGTCATCGCGATGGCCGTCGCCCTCGACGCGCTCCAGGCCCGCTGACACACCCGGCCCGGACCAGGGCACTGCGGTGACCCTCGGTGGTCGCCGTCGCAGCCACCCAATCCTCGGCTGCCGGCCGGGACCTGGACCTCGACCAGTCCCGGCCGGCAGGCCGTCGGGCCGCAATCCCTGGGCGGGAGGCCGTCGGGCCCCACTCTCGGGCGGCGTGCCGTTGGGCCCCCTCTCGGGCGGCGTGCCGTTGGCCGCGCTCCCGGCCGGGCAGGCCGTTGGACCGCGCTCCCGGCCGGCAGGCCGTTGGCGACTCGGCCCCTGACGGGTCCGATCCCCCTCTGGAGCTGATGTCGTAAACGCATCGCCTTGATGTCGTAAACGATTCAGCTCCACAGCGCCCACCAAACCCACCAGACCCCTGGGTCTTTCGACCACGCGCCGGCCCGTACCTGCACCTGATGCCGCGACGCGGGTCAGCCGGGACTCCACAGGCCGCGGCCTGTGCTGGCCGCGCTGCGCTGGCCGCGCCCTGCCGCGGACGCGCCGTGTGCCGGACGCGCCGTGTGCCGGACGCGCCCTGCCGCGGACGCACCGTGTGCCGGACGCGCCCTGCCGCGGACGCGCCCTGTGCCGGACGCGCCCTGTGCCGGACGCGGCGGCGGTGAGCAGAGACGCCGCCGCGAGGGTCAGCCCCGCACCGGGCCGGCGCGGGCGCTCGCCGCAGCCACCCGGGTCAGGCCGGGTAGTGGCGTGAACGCCACCTCGACCGTCACCAGCACGTCCAGCCCGTCGAGGTGACAGCCGACCAGCCGGCCATCGTTGCGACCGGCGAGGTCGGACGCAGATGCGCAAGCCACAGCGTCGCCGTCGAGCGCACGCGCCGCCCCGGCCAGCGCGCCGAGATCGGCTGCCACCGCCGCCCGCTGACTCGCCATTCCGGCGGCGACGATGGCGGCGCCGAACGTCCCGAACACCACGAAGACGAGCCCCATCGCCAGCAGCAGGACCGTAGCTCCACCTCGCTCCGGGGCCGACCGACCACCAACGAGCCGTCCGCCAGCCGGTTCTCGACCGGAGCGGGATGATGGATCGCCCGTTCGTCGCACTACCAACTCCCCTCGTGCGTGCCCGGTTCGACGGCGGCGACGGCGGTGGCGACCACGGTGATTCGCGGTAGCTGGCCGCCCAACGTCCGGACGGGTGCGCGTACCGTCGCCTGGACCCGGTCACCGTCGACGGACACTGAAACCGCCGCCCCCGGCGGCGCCGCCCGGCCACCCTCCTCGCTGCCGTCCGCGCCCCGGGCGGCGGCGAGCGCCGCCTCCCGGGCCGCGTGCAGGCAGCCCGCCTGTGCGCTGACGGCGTTGACAGCGGTCAGGCCGGCCAGCAGGAGCAGGAGAAGCGCCGGCAGGCCGGCCGCCAGTTCGGCGGTGAAGGACCCCCGGTCCCCGCCAACGGTCCGCGCGAGGACGGAAAGCCTCCGCCCGCGGCGTGCCGCCAGCCCGGGAACGCTCGACCCTGGATCGCGGCCGGCCCGCCGGCGCCCGATCACTTCAGTGCCCGGTCGATGACCGCGGTCAGCGCCGACTGGACGTTGCCGGAGGTCAACACCTTCAACAGGATCCCGGCGAAGGCGACCGCTGCGAGGGTGCCCACGGCGTACTCGGCCGTGTTCATTCCGGCATCGCCGCGCAGGCGAGCGATGAGTTTGCGCATGACTGTTTCCCCTTCTCGATGGGTCAGAGCACATCGCCGAGAACGGCGACGATCACCGGCACGAGTCCGGCGAGAATGAACGCCGGCAGGAAGCAGAGCCCCAGCGGCAGAACGATGAGCACACCCGCCCGGCGGGCCGATGCCTCGGCGGCGGTGGCCCGGTCGGCGCGCAGGTCGTCGGCGAGCCGGGTCAGTGCGCCGGCCAGGGCGGCTCCACTGTTGGCCGAGCGCAACGCCGCCGCGGTCAGGCGCTCCGCGCCGGGCACGCCGTCCAGCGCGGACCAGGCCTCCGCTGGGCCACCACCAAGCAGCAGCGTGCGGCCAACCCGGGCCAACCGACCGGCGAGCGGTCCGTCGAGTGCCTCGGCGACGGCCAACACCGAGCGATCCACCGGAACGCCCGCCCGCATCGCCGCCGCCAGAAGGTCGGCGGCTAGCGGCAGGTCAGCGGCCTCCTGCTGCCGCCGCCTACGCACAGCGGGCGACTCGATCCGCCGCAACAGGACATCGAGCAGGAACGCGGCCGGGAGAGCACCGAGCAGCCCGAACCAGCCCTCGACGACGATGGCCGTGGCGAGCCCAGCCAGCACCGCCACGAGCCGGATCGCGTCCGGCCGCCGCCGCCTGGTTGAGCTGGGCGGGCCGGCTGGGCCGCGGGCCATCATCCGGCCCGCCCCGGCGTCGCGCCCAGCCGTTCCGCCCAGAGGAGGCCCACGATCTGAAGGGCGACCGCGACAACCGCGCTAGCGCCGCCGACCGTGCTGTGCAGGAGAACCGCCATGGGGTCGACGCCGATGCCGTACCCCAGCCCGATCCCGCCAACCGGCAGGGCCGCCAGTAGCCAGGCCGTGGCCCGAGCCCCGGCCGCCTGGGCCGCCGCCGCGGCCAGACCCCGGTCGGTCGCCCGAGCGTCCGCCTCGATCCGCTCCACAAGCTCCGCCAGCGGCGCGCCGGTCCGGTCGGCCAGCCGCACCGCCGCCGAGGTCAGCTGACGTAGGCGGCTCGCCCCGTCATGCTCGCCGGCCGCGACCTCGAGAGCGCGTGGGACGGGCAGGCCGGCCCGCAGATCCGCCGCGAGGCCGCAGAGCTGGTCCAGCCCACGTCGTCGGTCCCGTTCGGCACCCCGATTCGCTCGCCAACGCAGCGCGGCGCGCACGGCCAGCGTGCCGTACCCGGCTACCGCGACCGCGGCCACCGGACCGCCGACCACGGCACCCACACCGCCGCCGAGCAGACCGACCACCGGCAGGACGCGGGCCGTCGATCGCGGGATGCGCACCGACGGAGGCGTACCCGGCCTTCTCTCGGTCGGGCCGACGCGCCCGTGGGCGCGGCAACCGGCGATCGCGCACCCGTCGGCCGCTGCCCCGGCGGCCACGTCGCCCGGACAGTCGGCGTCCAGGTCGCCGTGCCCGTCTGCGGTTGCCGGACCGGAGACATCGTTCCGACCGGTTACGTCCACACCGCTGACACCGATCGTGATCGTGGCCGCCGATGCGCTCGGCCGTCGTTCGGCGTCGAGCATGGTGGGGTCCACCTCTGGGCGAGCGGTGCCGGTCGGGCGTCGGGGATCCCGACGGGCCGGCGGGCGCGTCGGGCCTTCCGGACGCGTGAACCCGCCTGCCGTTCCCGGCCACCTCGGGCTGCGGGTGACGTCCCGTTCGGGCCAGCCGAGTGCCGTACGCCTTCCGTTGGCACCCGCAGTAGTTGCCGACTCGAACCCGATGCCGACCGGATGACCCGAGGTCGGCGCAGCGCCGGTGGGCTCCACCGGCCCGTCCGGCGTGCGACCGAGTTCCCTGATCCACTGCACCAGGGCGTCATCCGGATCGACGGCGGCCCTCCGCCCCGGTGCCAGCACGCGACGTCGACGGGCCCGAATGGTCCGCATGGGCCACGCCACCAGCGCAGCGGCGACCAGGAGCAGCGCCGCCACCAGCATCGTCTCGGCGGTCATGCCGGACCCGCCGATCCGGGCCAGGGCTCGCTGAGGATGGGCGGCACCGCCACCCCACGCTCCCGCAGCAGCGCCCCGAGGGCACGGGCAGCGAGCCCGAGCCCACTGCCACGCACCCAGGCGGGCACCACTGTCACCATCCGTTCGGGCCCCTCGGGCAGTAGCAGACAGACCGACTCCAGGACGCGGCCCCGGTCGCTGCGTCGCACCTGGAACAGCACCTGCAACGCGGCGGCCACCTGGGCGTGCAGCGCGGCGCGAGGCAGCCCACCCAACATGCCCAGGGCCTCCAACCGGGCCGGCACGTCCGACGGCGTGTTGGCGTGCAGGGTGCCGGCACCCCCGTCATGGCCGGTGTTGAGCGCGGCCAGCAGGTCGACCACCTCACCGCCCCGGCACTCCCCGACCACCAGCCGGTCCGGGCGCATCCGCAACGCCTGCCGGACCAGGTCGGCCAGGCTGACCACGCCCGTCCCCTCCACATTGGCGGTGCGTGCCTGGAGCCCCACCACGTGCGGATGCCCCGGACGCAGCTCGGCGGCGTCCTCCACCAGCACGATCCGTTCCGTGGCCGGCACCATCCCCAGCAGGGTGTTGAGCAGTGTCGTCTTGCCAGAACCGGTGCCCCCGGTCACCAGGTACGCCAGCCGGGCCGCCACGACTGCGGCGAGCAGTGGTGCCAACGGTCGCGGCACCGTCCCCTGGCGCACCAACTCGTCGAGGGTGAACGGCCGGTGCCGGAAGGTCCGCAGCGACAGGTAGGGACCTTCGGTCGCGACCGGCGGCAGCACGGCGTGCAGTCGGGTGCCGTCGGGGAGCCGCGCGTCCGCGTACGGGGAGCCGTCGTCGAGCCGCCGTCCCGCGCTGGCGATCAGCCGCTGCGCCAACCGGCGGACGTCCTCCACCGAGCCCATCGGGACGGCGACCTGGTGCAGCCCCGACCCGCGGTCGACCCAGACCCGGGCGCCGTTGACGAGGACGTCGGTGACCTCCGGGTCGGCCAGCAGCGGCGCCAACGGCCCGGCCCCGACGAGGTCGTCGCGCACCCGGTCGGCGATCCGCAGCATGGCGGTGTCGCCGAGCACTGCGGCGGCGGGCTCGGCCCGTACCGCGGAGACGATGGCCGCCGCGGTGACCGGGGTGGTGGCGGCGGCGATCCGCTGCCGTACCCGGGCGGCGAGGGTGTCGTCCTCCGGCCCGGCGGTCATGCCGCACCCGTAGCCGGCACGCCGGTGAGGTCGGTGACGATCCGTTGGCAGAGCGCAGCCAGTGGGCCCTTGCCCCCGGCGGCCGGCGCCTCGCCCCGTTCCAGCCCACGGCAGAGCCCCGGCTCCGGGCGCAACGTGCCGGCCAGGGGGAGGCCCAGCGCGCGTGCCACCTCGGAGGCCCGCAACCGCCCGGGGGCAGGCCCGCGCACCACCACCGAGAGCGCGCCGCAGTGCGGGGCGGCCGCAGCCACCACCCGAGTGGCCGCAGCGGTGGCGCGCAACTCGGCCGGTACGACGACGAACGCCTGGTCGGCGGCCTGCAGGGCCACCACTGCCGCGTCGTCCAACTGTCGGGGCAGATCGATCACCACGAAGTCCCGCCCACGTCGGGCCGCGTCGACGGTCGCCGCCATGGCCGTCGCGGGCAACGCCAGCATCTCGCCGCGGTCCCAGGAGAGCACCACGAGATCACCCCGGCTGGGCAGGGCCTGCACCAGCGCCGGGGCGTCCACCCGTCCGTCTGCGCTGGTGAGCGACGGCCAGCGCAGGCCTTCCAACTGCTCCCAGCCCAGCACGAGGTCGAGGCCACCGCCGAGCGGGTCGGCGTCGACCAGGAGGGTGCGCAGCCGGGCCCGGGCGGCGGTCACCGCAAGACCACCGGCGAGCACACTCGCTCCCGCACCGCCCCGACCACCAAGGACCGCGACGACCCGGGCACCGACGCCGGCCGGACGGTCCGGGTCATGTTCGGCGAACCGGTCCACCAACCACGGCTCCGCGGCCGGCAGCGTGGCGACGTGCTCGGCCCCGATCAGCTCGGCGATCTGCCAGCCGGGGTCGAGCTGACCAGCCCGACCGAGCAGCACCAGCCGGGGCCGCTGCGGCAACCGGGCGCGCAGGCAGGCCTGCGCCTGATCGGCGCCGAGCAGCACCAGGGGCGCGGGAAGCCACCGGGTACGGGCAGCCGCTGGGTCGCGGGCGAGCTCCACCTCGGTGCCGCCGACGGCGGCGAGCCGGAGCACATCATCGAGCAGATCGTCGTCGCCGGTGACGACCAGCGGGAGCCGGCGGATCGGCGGAACCGTGGTACGGGGTGGCATCGCGGCCTCCAGCGGTCGGGCTCTGGTATGCCGCCGACAGTGCTCGGAATCCGCCTCACGAGCCGTCCCGATTTCGTCGCCTGTGGACAACCTGGTGGCCTGTGGAAAACCTCCGCCGAGACAGTCGATCTGCTACGAACGCAGGTAACTCCGCAGCTACTGCCGCTGCGGGAAAGACAGCGAGGCCGCTCCCGAGAGGAGCGGCCTCGCAAGTCGGACGTCAGCCGACCCGGTCGGTCCAGGCGGTATCGAGGATCACCTGGTACGAGCTGATCCGCACGGGCGACAGCGTCAACAGCTCATGGGCGAGCAGTTCGCCAGTCCTCGGATCGAAGACCAGAAGAGATTGCTGGTCGTGTTCGCGGTCGTCGAAGGTGACGGCGACTCCATTGCGGCCGGCACGGTCCGTGACCTGCCCGCGCCAGCGGAAGCCGGGCACGTCGGCGAGGACCCGCAGGACTGCCGCTCGGGTCGCACGCGGTACGACGTACCGGCCATAGAGCGTGCTGACCTCCTTGCTCGCCGCCCCCGCGCCGTACTCGACCTTCAGCAGCTCCCGCAGTTCGGCCGGGACGGCCGACGGCGGCCTGAGCTCCTCCGGCGGCAGCGGGATCATTGCCGGAGCAGGGGTGCCCTCGACCGCCGGACGCGAATCGAGATTCCGCTGCCAGTAGTCCCGGGACGCCTGGTCGGGATACTGCGGCTCCAACTGGGTGTTGATCTGACTGCCGGTCCCGTCTGCGGCCTGCCAGACCTTGGAGGCCCCGGCGAAGGCGACGTGGTGGCGACCGTCGGCGGAGGTCATCACCGGATCGCCCCACACCTTCGTGTGGTGATACATGTAGCGCCCGCTCTGGTGGTCGTACGCCGCGTCTTTGATCTTGTCGGCCAGCATGCGCAGCTGGGGGCCGGCGGCTGGCGGATCCGCGTCGAACTGGTACGCGACCGGCACGAGCACCAATCCCGCTGGGGTTCCAGGCCCACCCGGGGCGTCCGGTGCGGGCCCGCCGAACGGCTGGAGCACCGCCACGGCACCGGCCGCGACCGCCAGAGTCCCAGCCGTCAGGACCAGCCGGCGGGTCGGGCGTACCCGACGGCGCCCGGCCACCGTCTCGGTGGCGTCGGCGCGGTCGATCAGCTCGCGCGCCGAGACCAGCGGTGGCCCGACGGCGGCGTTCCGGGCCGGGTCGGCCGGGCCGAGAAGAGTACGGGTTCGCTCTGCTCCGAACATCACAGATCCTCTCGAATGGTCATCAACACCGGGCTACGCCGGGTCTGCGCGGGCCGGTCCGACATCGCTTCGGCAAGACGGCGGCGGGCGCGATGCAGGCGCACTGCGGCGGTCGGCCCTGTGCAACCGAGAACCCTGGCCGCCTCGGACACCGTCAGCTCCTCCCAGCCGACCAGCCGGAGGATTTCCTGGTCGAGGTCGTTGAGGTTGGCCAGAGCAGTCCGGATGTCGGCGACCCCGACGCTCGTGTCGGCACCCGACGATCCGGCCAGTCGCTCGAGGTCGACATCGGTGATCGAGAGGAGGTCCGGTGCGGCACGTCGCGACCGCCACTGGTTCGCGAGAAGACGCCGGGCCACCCCGTACAGCCAGGGCAGGCTGCGCTCCGGCACCTCGGCGCGGCGACGCCAGGCGACGACGAAGACCTCCTGGGCGAGCTCCGCTGACGCATCCCGGTCAGCGAGCCGGCGCAGGCCGTATCGGACCATGTGCTCGTACTCGGCGGCGTAGAGACTGGTGAACCAGCCCTCGTCCCGCTTCTTCGGTGGACCCACCCGAACCCCCATTGCCTCGGCGACTCTCACAGTGGCTTGTGTCGCTGAGGGCCCCGGGATTACCGCTCGGCCGAGGGCGGGTGCCGCCCACCGGGAAACGAACGCTGCGGTCAGTCGTCGATCGCCTGGTAGACGGTGGTCCAGAAGTCGTGCCACATCGGCAGCCGCTGGTCGCCCGCGTGCGCCCGCTGCATGAACACGATCGTCGTCAGGTCCTCGGCGGGGTCGTTGTACCAGGCGGTGCCGTAGAAGCCGGGCCATCCGTAGCTGCCGACCGAGGGCCCGAGGTGGGTGCGGCGGGTCCGGACCGACATTCCGAAGCCCCAACCGATGGCGTCGAAGTATCCGGGCCAGAACCCGGAGATGGCCTTCTGCGTCGGGGTCAGGTGGTCGCTCGTCATCAGCGTCACCGCCGGCCGCGACAGCACGCGCTCGCCGCCGTGGGCGCCGTGGGCGAGCAGCGCCGAGGCGAAGGCCAGGTAGTCCTGGGCGGTCGAGACGAGCCCGCCGCCACCGGACTCGAACATCCGCGGTCGACTGAACCGCCCGTCGGGGGCGTCCTCGACAATCGGCTCGCCGGTGACGGCGTTGTCCTGCTCGTACGCCGTCGTGAACCGGCCGATGCTCTCGCTACCCACACTGAAGGCGGTGTCGGACATCCCCAGTGGCTTGCAGACCCGCTCACGGATGGCATCCCCGAAGGACATGCCGGTGGCCCGGGCGATGAGCACACCGGTCACGTTGGCGGCGGTGTCGTACATCCAGCGCTCACCCGGCTGGTGGACGAGCGGAAGGTCACCGAGCTGGCGGATCCACTCGTCCGGCGACTGATACTCGAGTGCGTCCAGCGCGTCGGCGATCGGCACCGTTCCCGGCTCGGCGGGGACCATGCCGGTGCCAAGGGTGCCGTCCAGGACGTCCCGCAGTGTTATCGGGCGTTCCGCCGGGACGGTGTTGTCCAGTGAGCCGTGGGGATCGGCGAGGACTGTCATGTCCGCCAACTCGGGGAGGAGATCGTCGACCGGGTCGTCGAGGTGGAGGGTGCAGTCCTCGACGAGGGTCATCGCACACGCGGCGACGATCGGCTTCGACATCGAGCCCAGGCGACAGATCGTCTCGACCGCCATCGGCGTATGCGACCCGGGACCCTCGAACGCGAGATGACCCGTCGCCTCGACGTGCACCTCGCCGTGCCGAGCGAGGACGACCACCATGCCCGGGACGAAGCCGGACTCGACGCGGTGCTCAAGAAACCCCCGCACCCGGGCCAGCCGCTTCGACGAGAAGCCACCTGCTGCCACCTGTGTCCTCCTCAGCTCGTCCCGTTTGGCAAATTACACGGCAGGCGGCGGTCGCATGGTCCACGACCGGGCAGGGCCGACACTCGGGGCGAGCAGTACCGCTCATCGACGAACCCGGCTTCTATAGCGCGAACGGGCCCCATATCGCGAACTACTGCTGCGGTGGCGCGCTCCCATGGAAAAGGGACGACCCCGTCGGGGGGATGCGGTCCCACGCTGTCGACCGCTGCCAACTGGTGGTGGCACGCGTCAACGAGCAGGTGGTGGCCCTCGTCGCTTGCCATTCAAGGCCGACCAGCACCGGCGCTCGCTCTGCCTCTTTGCTGCCTCGCTGCCTGACGCTCGCTTACAGGTCCGGTGCAAATCGTCCGGTTACTCACGCGCGTTAATGTGTTCCGTGATCGTATGGCTCAACGGCACCCACGGCGCGGGCAAAACGACGACCAGCTCGCTCGTGCAGCAACTGATCCCGGATTCACGGGTGTTCGACGCCGAGAAGGTCGGCGAGACGCTTATGGACATCACGCCGGGGCTGCCCGAGACGGACAACTTCCAGCACTGGCCGCCGTGGCGACAGCTCGTCGTCGAAACCGCCCGCCGCGTGCTCGACTACACCGGCGGCACTTTGGTGATACCCATGACTGTCCTGGTCGAGCAGTACTGGCACGAGATCAGTACGGGCCTCGCCCAACACGCCATCCCGGTAAGGCACTTCGTCCTCCACGCTGATCAAGACACCCTTCGCAGGCGCATCGAGGGAGAACACCCCGTTCCGTCTCCCTTCCGCCTCAAGTACCTCGAGCCCTACGCCGAGGCGGCCCGCACGTGGCTGCATGCCGAGGCCGAGGTCGTCGACACCACGCACCTGACTCCCGCCCAAGCCGCCATGCAGATCGTCCTCCGAGCTACCGGGGGAAGCCCAGGGGCCCAACCTCAACTGACGCGGCCGGCGTGAGTGAGTGGCACTTTCGTACTGACGGGCGCCGCAGATCTGGGCGATACTTCTCCACTGGCTGATCAGGCGGGGATAGGAGCAGCGGCATGGAACCGCAGTCCGGAGACGGCGTTGATGCGGTCGAACGTGCGCGCGAGCTGGTTCGGGCCGAGCAGTTCGGGCCCGCCATCGAACTGCTGCGCGAGCACCTGAACGCGCACCCGGATGACGGCATCGCCTGGCACCGCCTCGCCGGCGCCTTGATTGGTCTCGACGACCATGCCGCTGCGGTCGATGCGGCTGGTCGAGCAATCGAAATCGACCCCGAGGACGTGGCTGCCTACCGCTACCGGGCGCTCGCTCTTCTCATGCTCAACCGGGACGGGGATTCGTATGCCGACGCGAAGCGCGCGGTGGAGCTTGCGCCCGATGACCACGAGGCGCTGAGCCTGCTCGCCCGGAACGTCGTCGAGGTCGATCGCGACGTAGCGCGGTTCAAGGAGCTCATCCAGCGGGCGCTCACCGTGAATCCGGACAGTGCTCCTGCACGGCACCTGGCCAGGCAATATCGAAGGCGCCATCGCCGGACCCTAACCGTCGCGATACACCTTGTGACCCTCCCGGTCGCGATCGTGGTGCTGCTTGGTTGGTTCGCGGTAGACACCGGCAGGTCGATGGACGCTCGTTGGATGGTGTGGCCTTGCCTTGTCGCGCTGGCCGTCATCCTTGTCAGAGGCCTGTCCACTTGGTCGGAACGCGGCGTGCTCCCGTTGCTCACACTGCCCCAGGTGTCGGCAGCGGCGGGCGCCGCCGGAATTGTCGCGGCAGGCGCGGGTTACGGCACTACACGAGAAGTCCCAGCCGCAGCCATCCTTGGCCTGACCGCCCTCGCGATATCGGGCGTCTTCGGGCTTCTTCTCCTGCTCCGTCACGCCGCACGGCACAACCGCCCATCAGAAGAACCTACGACTGGCCGTAGATCGTCCAGCCGGACGAGTCACGCAGGTCCTGAGACCGGTCTGTCACGCAGGTCCTGAGACGTACCGGTACCGCGCTACGTGGCCCGATCGGGAGGGCATCGAGTGGTCAGCCGAGTTCACCACCGAACGGGAGGCAGGGGCGTGCGTCGCGGCCAAGGCTGTCGGCGGGATGCGGTTCCACGATCTGCGGCACGCCTACGCCACCTGGCTGGTCACCGACGGCGTCCCGATCAACCTGGTGCAGCGGGTCATGGGCCACGAACAGGCATCAACGACGCTCAACCGGTACACCCACACCCCGGACGACTACGCCGCTCGGGTCCTGGAGGCGTTCGACGGCCCTGCTGCCTCCCTGCTGCCTCCGGCCGTAGAAACGCCGTCCCTGGACGGTCTGGACGGCCCGGAGGACGACTTGTGAGCTGTGGTGGAGCGTTTCCAGCAGAAAGGGACGACCCCCGTCGGGGGGAGACGGGGGTCGTCGGAGGTTCGGCTCCGGGGGGGTCGAGCCGAACCACTCAGCGGTCACGGGGGGTGCAACCGCTGAGGGTCTGCCTGTTTCGAGGATGTGAAAGCTCGTCGTACGGACAAGTCTGCCTGAGCGGGCCCGTCACGTCGAGTGGTGCTGCCTCCACTCACTGCGAAAATCTCCTCGCAGAGTGTGAGCGTGATCACGCGGAGCGGAGAGCCCGCAGGTCTGAGGGGTGGCATGACCCCGGGCACCCGCCGACGATAGACCATCCGGCTAGACTTTCGCGCCGTGGGCCGAAGTGCCGCTTTCTTCGATCTGGACAAGACCGTCATCGCCAAGTCGAGCGCCCTGGCGTTCGGTCGTCCGTTCTACCGGGATGGGCTGATCACCCGGCGTGACGTGGTCAAGTCGGCGTACGCGCAGCTGATGTTCCGGCTGGGCGGCACCGACGAGCAGACCATGGCCCGAACACGGGACTACCTGGCTGCGCTCTGCAAGGGCTGGCAGGTGGAGCAGGTCCGTCAGATCGTCGCGGAGACGCTGCACGAGCTGATCAACCCCTACGTGTACGCCGAAGCCGCCGCCCTGATCGAGGAGCACCAGGCGGCTGGGCGGGACGTGGTGCTGGTGTCGGCGTCGGGCGAGGAGATGGTCCGGCCGATCGGCGAGCTGCTCGGGGTGACCGACGTGATCGCCACCCGGATGACGGTGCGGGACGGCCGGTACAGCGGCGAGGTCGAGTTCTACGCGGCCGGCCCGAGCAAGGTCGAGGCGGTCAGCGAGTTGGCCGCCGCCCGGGACTATGACCTGGCTGATTCGTACGCCTACTCCGACTCGTACAGCGATCGCCCGTTGCTGGAGTGCGTCGGCCACCCGAGTGTGGTCAACCCGGACCGGCAGCTACGCAAGTTGGCCTCCGAGAACGCGTGGCCGGTGCTGGAGTTCCGGCACCCGATCCCGCTGGGCCGGCGGCTGCGGGAACGGCCCGCGGTCCCGGTGGCCGCGGCGGCCCTGGGGGTCGGGGTGGGAGTGGCCATCGGCATCGCCTGGTACGGCCGGCATCGTCGCACCCGAGCCGCCACCACCGCCTGACTCCACCCGTTCAACCGTTCAGGCGGCGGCGAGGATCTCGTCTCCGATGGCGGTGAGCTGGTCGGTGCCGACCTCGACGGCGGCCATGTAGTGGCGTAGCCAGGAGCGCAGCCCGTCCGGGGTGCCGGTGGCGAAGGCACCGGCCGCGCCGACGTACTCGGGCTCCCGCTCGCGGTGCCCCACGTCGACGGGGAGCAGGCCACGCGGGTCGAGGCCACTGGCGAGCAGCACCAGCCGGGCGGCCCCACGGGCCACCACGCCGGACGGCCCGGCGAACGGGCGCAGGTTCAGCAACTCCCCGTGTACGACAGCGGCGAGCACCAACGGGGAGACCTTGGTGCCGCCGGCGACGAGGCCGGCCAGCCCGTCCAGCCGGGTGGCGACCACCGGGTCGGCGACCGGGCGGCCCAGTTCGGCCTCCGACACCAGGTCCCGTGCGGCGAGCACGTGCAGTTTCGCGAGCGCCTGGCGGGGCGCCTTCGGCCACAGCTCGCTCAGGCCCGGCAGCGCTCCGGCGACCCGCAGCGCCCCCTGGAGCACCGGGTCGGTGACGGTGCCGGCTCGGACCGCCTCACGCTCATGCCCGGCCCCCTCAAGGGCCGCACTGGCCACCGCGGAGCGCAGGCTGACCTCGGCGGCGACCTGTCCACCGTGCCGGCGCAGCGCCCGGTGCCCGAGCGCCTGGTCGAACCGCGCGCGGGCCTGCTCGACGGCGGCGGTGATGTCGGCGAGCGCGAGCAACGGGGCGAGCGGGTCGGTGGTCACCCCGCCACGCTAACGACCCGGCCCGGCGCGGCGGGCCGCACCCGCCCGCAACGCGACAGGGACCACCCGTCTCGGCCCGGCACGGGCAAGGTCAACACGGACTTCTTGAAGTCGCGATGTCCGGGCGAGGCAGACACCGCGACTTCAATGAACCCGAGTCGATCAAGGCGCCCCGCCAGCGACCGGGCCGGGGACGGGCCGCCGGGCGCGCGGCGGGGGCCACTCGGCGCGACGCGGCGGGCAGCCGTGGCCGGTCGCAGGCCCCGCGACTACCCTCGTGCCATCGAGACCCAGGTCACCCCGAGGATGAGGAGTCACGGCATGAGCGAGGCATTGGCCAATCTGCTGAACGAGACGCGCCAGTTCCCCCCGCCGGCCGAACTCGCCGCGCACGCCAACGTCACCATCGACGCGTACGCCGAGGCTGAGGCCGACCGGCTGGCCTTCTGGGCGAAGCAGGCCGATCGGCTGGCCTGGTCGAAGAAGTGGGATGAGGTGCTCGACTGGTCGAACCCGCCGTTCGCGAAGTGGTTCGTGGGTGGGCAGCTCAACGTCGCGTACAACTGCCTGGACCGGCACGTCGAGGCGGGCCGGGGCGACAAGGTGGCGATCCACTGGGAGGGCGAGCCGGGCGACACCCGCACCATCACGTACGCGGACCTGCACGAGCTGACCTGCCGGGCGGCGAACGCGCTCACCGATCTGGGGGTGACCGCCGGCGACCGGGTGGCGATCTACCTGCCGATGATCCCGGAGGCGGCGGTGGCCATGTTGGCGTGCGCCCGGATCGGCGCCGCGCACAGTGTGGTCTTCGGTGGCTTCTCCGCCGACTCGTTGAGCAACCGGATCCAGGACGCCAGCGCCAAGGTGGTGATCACCGCGGATGGTGGTTACCGGCGGGGCAAGCCGTCGGCGTTGAAGCCCACTGTGGACGAGGCGGTGGCGAACTCCCCGTCGGTGGAGCACGTGCTCGTGGTCCGCCGCACCGGCGAGGACGTGGCGTGGTCGGAGAAGGACCACTGGTGGCACGAGACGGTGGAGACCGCGTCGGCCGAGCACACCGCGCAGCCGTTCGACGCCGAGCACCCGCTGTTCATCCTCTACACCAGCGGCACCACGGCCCGCCCGAAGGGCATCCTGCACACCACCGGCGGCTACCTCACCCAGGCGTCGTACACGACGCACGCGGTGTTCGACCTGAAGCCGGAGACGGACGTCTACTGGTGCACGGCCGACATCGGCTGGGTCACCGGGCACTCCTACATCGTGTACGGCCCGCTCTCCAACGGCGCCACCCAGGTGATGTACGAGGGCACCCCGGACACGCCGCACAAGGGCCGGTTCTGGGAGATCATCGACAAGTACGGGGTGAGCATCCTCTACACCGCTCCCACCCTGATCCGGACGATGATGAAGTGGGGCGACGACATCCCGGCGGGCTTCGACCTGTCCTCGCTGCGCCTGTTGGGCAGCGTCGGCGAGCCGATCAACCCGGAGGCCTGGATGTGGTACCGGCAGCACATCGGCCGGGGCGAGCTGCCGGTGGTGGACACCTGGTGGCAGACCGAGACAGGCGCCATCATGATCTCGCCGTTGCCGGGGGTGACCGCGGCCAAGCCGGGTTCGGCGATGACGCCGCTGCCGGGCATCGTGGCCGACGTGGTGGACGACCAGGGCCAGTCGGTGCCGAACGGTGGCGGCGGCTACCTGGTGCTGCGCGAGCCGTGGCCGTCGATGCTGCGCACCATCTGGGGTGACGACGACCGGTTCATCGACACGTACTGGTCGCGTTTCCAGGGCATGTACTTCGCCGGCGACGGTGCGAAGAAGGACGACGACGGGCACATCTGGCTGCTCGGCCGGGTGGACGACGTGATGCTGGTGTCCGGGCACAACATCTCGACGACCGAGGTGGAGTCGGCGTTGGTGTCGCACCCGTCGGTGGCCGAGGCTGCGGTCGTCGGCGCGACCGACCCGACCACCGGTCAGGCGATCGTGGCGTTCGCCATTCCGCGGGGCAGCACGGACATCGCTGGTGACGCGGGCGAGCAGCTCATCGCCGACCTGCGCAACCACGTGTCGAAGACGCTCGGCCCGATCGCCAAGCCGCGGCAGATCATGCTGGTGCCGGAGCTGCCGAAGACCCGCTCCGGCAAGATCATGCGCCGGTTGCTGCGGGACGTGGCGGAGAACCGGTCGCTGGGCGATGTGACCACGTTGCAGGACTCCTCGGTGATGGACCTGATCTCCTCGGGGATGAGCGGTACGAAGTCCGACGAGGACTGACGGTAGGCGTACTCATTGGAGGGTGGTGGTCCGTGCGGGCCGCCACCCTCCGTCATGTCTTACGGGTTCGGTTCGTGCCGCCTCGGCGCTGTCACATCGGTCGGTCGGGGGAGTCGGGAGAAGCTGAACGGGCACAGGCGTAGATCACCTCTGTCCTTTCGGCCGGTTGTGCTTTAGGTTCACGCAGGTTGGAAGAGTTCGACATGCATCACATCGATGTTCGACCAACCCAACGTCCTCCTCCCCATGCCCGAGAAACGGAGCGGCATGAACCACAAACCGCAGTCCAGGGCGCGGCGACGACTACTCGTCGCACTGCCCGCCATCGCCCTCGCGGCCACGTCACTGACCGTGAGTGGCAGCGCGGCGGCCCAGTCGCCGTCCGCCACCCCCCAGGCGGTGATCGGCGCCGACGAGCACTACATCAACTACGCCGAGCCCGAGGTGCAGCCGGACACCACCGGCCGTGAGGTGAAGGGCAAGGGTGGCATCTACACCCCTGCCGCGGAGTCCGCGCGCGCGTTCGATCAGAAGCACGCCCGGGGCAACCCGGTGACCGCACGGCAGCTGGCCAAGGACGAGGCCAAGTCGCTGAAGACGGGTCAGAACCCCCGCAAGTTCAAGAAGGCCCCGACCACCCAGACGGCGAAGCTGCTGACGCTGCTGGTGGAGTTCAACGACAAGGCCAACGACGACTTCACCGGCGTGATGGTCCCCAAGACGGTGTTCGAGGACCGCACCTGCGTCCCCGGCACGGTCCAGAACGGCCCGAAGCACAACAAGATCCCAGACCCGGCGCGCCTGCCCCACGAGGACAACAACTCGATGTGGGTGCCGGACTTCTCGCCGCAGCACTACAACAAGATGCTCTACAGCAAGAAGGGCATCACCGAGCGGGTCCGCACGGACCTGAAGGGCCCGGACGGCAAGAAGGGCATCGACCTGTCCGGTCGCACCATGCACAACATGTACCTGGAGATGTCCAAGAACGCGTACACGGTGGACGGGCAGGCCAGCCCGTGGATCACCGTGCCGCACTCGGAGGGCTGGTACGCGGCAAACCGCTGCTTCCAGGACGAGACCGGCGCGTGGGTTCCCGGCCGTGAGCAGTCGATGAACGGCCACCCGGACAACCCGGCCGGCGCGGGCCGCCTGGCGACCGACGCGATCGACGCGCTCGTCGCGAAGGACCCGAACTTCCCGTGGGCCGACTACGACATCGAGGACCAGGCCGACCGCGACGGTGACGGCAACGTCTTCGAGCCGGACGGCGTGATCGACCACCTCGTGCTGGTGCACGCCGGTCAGGGCAAGTCCCGCGGCGGCGGCGCCGAGGGTGTCTACGCCGTGTGGGCGCACTCCTCCACGGTCGCCGGTGGTTACACCATCCCGGGCACCAACCTGAAGGCGTCGAACTACATCGTGCAGCCGGAGGACGCCGGCGTCGGCGTCTTCGCCCACGAGTTCGGCCACGACCTGGGTCTGCCGGACCTCTACGACACGTCCGGCAACGCCGACTCCGACGTGGACTTCTGGGACCTGATGGCCTCGGGCTCGCACTCGGGTGAGATCTTCCAGGCGCTGCCGACGCACATGGGCATCTGGGACAAGTGGGTGCTCGGTTGGGCCGACCCGCTGACCATCCGCCCCGGGTCGAACCCGCGCGAGGTGAAGCTCGGGCAGACGTCGCGCACCCCGATCGACTCCGAGGACGGCATCAAGGTCGACCTGCCGGACAAGGTGACGACGCTGGCCACCCCGCACAGCGGCACCAAGATGTGGCACAGCAACAACGATCAGGAGTGGGCCGACGTCAAGCTGAGCCGCTCGGTCGACGTGCCGGCGGCGGCCGACTCGAAGTTCTGGATGTGGAACAACTACATCATCGAGGAGGACTGGGACTACGGCTTCGTCGAGCTCTCCACCGACGGCGGTACGACCTGGACCGAGCAGAAGGTGTACGACGAGGGTGGCACGGTGGTCACCACGCCGGACGGCTACCCGGACCCGAACGGCCGCATGAACGACTTCGGCGGCAAGAAGTACGGCCTGACCGGCAGCACCGACGGCTGGCGGCACGACTACGTCGACCTGTCGGCGTACGCCGGGACGACGGTCCAGGTGCGGCTGCGCCTGGCCACCGACGAGGCGTTCGAGGAGCGCAACTGGTTCGTCGACGACTTCTCGGTCACCGGCGGCGGCGCCACCACCTGGAGTGACGACGTCGAGGGCGGCGCCAACGGCTGGACGGCCACCGGCGGCACCTTCGTCGACACCACCGGCGGGGGCTGGAAGGTCTCCAGCGGCACCGAGGTGCACGCCCAGTACTACCTGGCGGAGTGGCGCAACTTCGACGGCTTCGACAAGGGCCTGAAGTACGCCTACGACACCATCTACTCGCACGAGGCGTGGAAGGTCGACCGGATCTCCTACAACGCTCCGGGCATGCTGGTCTGGTACCGGGACACCGCGCTCGGCGACGTCAACCACGTCACCGGGCAGATGACCGCGCTGCCCAGCTACGGCGCGAAGGGCGGATTGCTCATCGTCGACTCGCACTTCGACCCGTTGCGGCGCACCGGTGAGGCGGCCGTGAAGGACCCGTCGGTGACGGACAACCTGCCGAGCCGTCCGCAGTCGTCGAACGCGGCCTTCACGTTGCAGCGGACGTACCCGTTCACCGAGTGCCTGGAGGCGGCGGACGAGCCGTACAGCGCGTACTGCACGAAGTTCAAGGGGCTGGCACCGGTGAAGGCGTTCACCGACGCCAAGGGCTGGTACCCGGGCATCGAGATGCGTGATGGTGCTGCCTACGCCCGGGACAACGACGCGTCGGTGGTCCTGCCGTCGCGCGACAACGCGCCGTACACCACCCGGGTCACCAACCCGGACGGCAGCCCGGCGCCGGAGTTCTACGGCGTGACCCTGGGCGGTGGCGCGATCGTGCTGGGCACCGGCAACCCCGGCGACCAGGGCGTGAACTACGGCGTCTCGCTGACGATCAAGAAGGCCGCCGGGGACAACTCGTCGGCCATGATCTACGTGACCCCGGCCAAGAAGTAACGGTTTCACGGGTCGAGAACTGACGGTGGGGCCGGTGGCGGAGACGCTGCCGGTCCCACTGTCGTATGTGCGATCGGCTTGATCGAAAAATGTCGTTGTATACGTTCGCGCCCGGAGCCGCGCTGGTCAACGCGGCTGATGAACCGGCGGGGTGTGACGGTGAAAAGCATTCCCAACAAAATCTTGCAACAAATCGACGCGTTCGTCTTCCCACCCGTCCCGCCAGTAACTATGTTCACCAATGGTCCCACTAGTGGGATCGATCTCCCACCGGCCCGTACCCCGTTGGGCCGGTTCCCTCAAACCGGAGGTACCACGTGCGCAAAGTCGCAGTGGGTCTGCTCGGGCTCTCACTGACGGCGACAGGCCTGGCTTTCGGCCCGTCCGCCTCGGCGGCGCCTCAGCCCAAACTGCCGGCCGCAGCACCGGCCGCTGCCGAACCACAGGCGCTGAAGGATGAACTCCCCGACAAGCTCGAGGAGAAGCGCCGCGCACTGCGTGAGCAGGGGCTCAGCGACGTGCTGAGCGGTCGGAGCAAGCCGATCGAGCGCAACGGAAGCACTGTCGTCAAGGTCGGCGAGGTCGCCAAGGCGGCCGGACTGGGCGCCAACGCCCGCACCACCGCTGGCGCGAAGCAGACCAAGGACCAGTACGTCGAGCTCAAGCGCGAGCGGACCGACAAGATCTTCGTGATCCTGGCCGAGTTCGGGGACGAGCGGCACCCGTCCTACCCGGACAAGGACATGAACCCGGAGATCGCCGGACCGACGACGTTCGAGGGTCCGCTGCACAACAAGATCCCCGAGCCCAACCGGGCCGTGGACAACTCCACCATCTGGCAGCCGGACTTCAGCCCGGAGCACTTCCGCCAGCTCTACTTCGGCACCAACCCGGGCGACGAGTCGCTCAAGCAGTACTACGAGGCCCAGTCCTCGGGTCGCTACACCGTCGACGGTGAGGTGACCGACTGGGTCAAGGTCAAGTACAACGAGGCCCGCTACGGTCGCTCCGACGACCCGATCCCGGACCCGGAGCCCGGCCAGGAGCCGGACCCGCAGGATGACCGGGCCGTCTGCGCCGACAACGTCTGCCCGAACACCTGGAACCTGATCGCCGACGCCGCCAACCAGTGGGTCGCCGACCAGAAGGCCAAGGGCCGGACGGACGCGCAGATCGCCGCGGAGATGAAGTCCTTCGACCAGTGGGACCGCTTCGACTTCGACGGCGACGGCGACTTCAACGAGTCGGACGGCTACATCGACCACTTCCAGATCGTCCACTCCGGCGGCGACCAGGCCGACGGTGACCCGCAGCAGGGTGAGGACGCGATCTGGAGCCACCGCTGGTCGGCGTTCAACAGCTCGCCCGTCGGCCCGCCGAACTTCCCGATCGGCGGCACCCAGATCGGCAACACCGGCGTCTGGATCCGCGACTACACGATCCAGCCGGAAAACGGCGGCCGCAGCGTCTTCTACCACGAGTACGGCCACGACCTGGGCCTGCCGGACGACTACGGCCCGGCGGACAACAGCAACGAGCACTGGACCCTGATGGCCCAGAGCCGGCTCGGTGCCAAGAACGACGCCGGCATCGGCGACCGGGGCGGCGACCTCGGCGCGTGGAACAAGCTCCAGCTTGGCTGGCTCGACTACGAGGTGATCGTGGCGGGGCAGAAGCGCTCCCTGGAGCTCGGTCCGCAGGAGTACAACTCGGACAAGGCCCAGGCCGCCGTGGTCGTGCTCCCGCAACGGGAGTACACGTTCAACTACGGTGCGCCGTTCGAGGGCACCAAGCAGTACTTCTCCGGCAATGAGGACAACCTCGACAGTAAGATGACGAGGACGTTCGACCTCACCGGCAAGTCCGCAGCGGCGATGTCGCTCAAGGGCAAGTACAGCATCGAGGCCGGCTACGACTACCTCTACTTCGAGGCGTCCACTGACGGCGGAAAGACCTGGATCGACCTGGACGGCACCGCCAATGGCACGCCGATCGGCGTCGACGGCGCGGGGCGTCCGGCCCTCGCCGGCACCAGCAAGGGCGCCTGGGCGGACATCAACATCCCGCTGACCGCGGTCGCCGGCAAGGTGGCGCAGGTTCGCCTGCACTACGTCACCGACGGTGGCGTCTCCGAGGGCGGCTTCTTCGGTGACGCGATCACCGTGACCGCCGACGGTCAGACCGTGCTCAGTGACGGCGCCGAGACCGACGCCGGTTGGTCGTTGGAGAAGTTCCAGGTGGTCGGGGCGACCTACACCCGGCTGTTCGACAACTTCTACATCGCCGGCAACCGTTCGTACGTCTCGTACGACAAGTACCTGAAGACCGGCCCGTACTTCTTCGGCTACGCGAACACCCGCCCGGACTGGGTGGACCACTACGCGTACCAGGAGGGCCTGCTCATCTCGTACTGGAACACCCGCTGGTCGGACAACAACACCGCCCCGGCGTCGGCGTCCAACCCGGGTGGTCACCCGGGTGAGGGTCGCAACCTGTACATCGACGCGCACCCGCGCCCGATCTACAACCTGACCGGGGCCCCGTGGCGGGCCCGCGTCCAGATGTACGACGCACCGTTCAGCCTGAACAAGGCGGACTCGTTCACCCTGCACCTCAACAGCCAGCCGCAGTACATCCGTGGCCAGGCCGCTGAGCCGCTGTTCGACGACACCAAGAAGTACTTCTACGAGGAGCTGCCGAACCACGGCGTCAAGCTCCCCGCTACCGGTGTCAAGATCAAGGTTCTGGAGCAGGACGGCACCTCGATGAAGATCCGGGTCAGCTGACCACTGATCCCGCACCAACCAGCGACGCCCGGGCAGGTCATCTGCCCGGGCGTCGCGCTTTGTGCGCCATCTCCCGGACGTCCCGGGCCGGGTTTCTCCACTGACAGTCGACCCCGAGCCCCCTGGTCCTGGTCCGGGGCAACCCGGGGCTTTCCCCTGTTCAACGCGACCGCCAGGGTCGCCTGCGGCAACCGGGTCCTAGGCTGTCTGCCATGACCGACCAGCGCGGCGGGGCCGTCGACGAGTCCTGTGTCCTCACCGAGGGGCCGTGGACGCACCGTTTCGTCGGCGCCAACGGCAGCCGGTTCCACGTGGTCGAGGGCGGCACCGGGCCGATGGTGCTCTTCCTGCACGGCTTCCCAGAGCACTGGTGGGCCTGGCACCAGATGCTGCCGGCGATCGCCGACGCCGGCTTCCGGGCGGTCGCCGTCGACCTGCGCGGCTACGGTGCCAGCGACAAACCACCCCGGGGGTACGACGGCTACACCCTCGCCGCCGACATCGCCGGACTGATCCGCGCGCTCGGTGAACGATCCGCGACGATCGTCGGCAGCGGACTCGGTGGCATGGTGGCCTGGACGGTGGCCTCGTTCCACCCGTCCCTGGTTCGCCGGCTCGTCGTGCTGGGGGCACCGCACCCGCTGCGACTGCGCGCCGCCATCTTCGCCGACCCGCGCGGGCAGTTCACCGCCTCCACGCCGGCGTTGAAGTTCCAGCTACCCCGCTACGAGCACGTCCTGACCCGCGATGGGGCTGCGGCCGTCGGCGAGATCATGCGCCGCTGGGGCGGCCCACAGTGGGTGGCCGGGCCGGACTTCGAGGCGTACGCCGAGCGGTGCCGGGAGGCGATGTGCATCCCGCAGGCCGCGTTCTGCGCGCTGGAGGGTTACCGCTGGGCGTTCCGCTCGCTGCTGCGGCTGCACGGCTACCGGTTCGTCCGGCTGATGCAGAAGCCGCTGTCCACCCCGACCCTGCAACTGCACGGCGCCCTGGACGCCGCCTCCCTGCCCCGCACCGCGCTGGGTTCCGGCCGGTACGTCGTCGCCCCGTACGAGTGGCGACTGCTCGACGGGGTGGGGCACTTCCCGCACCTGGAGGCACCGGAGCTGGTGCTCGGCGAAATCCTGCGGTGGGCGAAGACCTGACCGGTCAGACCCGCTGCTCCCGCAGGTCGGTGACCTCGGCGGCCGGCGCCCAACCCTGGTAGACGCCGAAGTCGAAGACCTCCAGCCGCATCGCCTCGGCCACCGGCCAGCGACCACCGGTGTACTCCACCCGCAGCCAGGCGTCGTGCTCCCCGAGCACGATGAACGGCTGCCCCTTCCAGGTGCAGGTGGTCCGCACGTACGCCAGATCCTCGATCTCGCTCGCCGGCAGCACCCGGACGTAGCGGCCCGCGCGGACCTCCTCGAAGCCCTCGCCCGGCTCGGGCTGGTAGAGGCGGATGTTGTCGCCGTCCGGGCTGGCCTGGTATTCCCGGCCCTGCCAACGGGCCACGTAACCGTCGCGCATCACGCCTCCCCGACCCGTCGCCAGGTGACCGAGTCGGTGTCCAGCTCGGCGACCACCCGCTCGCTGCCGTCCGCGCCGATGCGCCAGAGTTGGGCGCCGTGCGGCAGCCGTGCGCTGTCCACCTTGAACTCCGCCACCACGTCGCTGCTCTCACCAGGGGCGAAGCCGTTGCCCCGGAACGGCGGACGTTCGATGACCCAACCCTCCATGGCTCGCATCGCCGGCTCGTTCTGGCCGCCGTAGGGGATGCGGTAGAGGCTCGGCCGGTGCGCCGGCCAGCGCAGCACGTAGATCTCCTCGGCGTCCGGGGCGAACGGCGAGCCGGGGTAGCTGAGGCCCAGCGCCTCGTGCAGCTGAGCCGGTGTGGTCAGGTGGGACAGCTCACCGGCCCGGTGCACGAACCCGGAAACCCGGTCGTACCCACGATCCAGGTAGTACGCGAGCTGGCTGGGGGCGATCGCCTTCTGCATGACCGTCGGCCGGGTCGGGTCGACCGCGGCGGGGGCGTACCGGGGACGGGCGGCGGGTTCGGCCACGGCCGGCGCTTCCACCTGGTCCACTTCCAGGTCGTCCCCGAGCCCCACCTCGGCGGCCCAGTTGGCCAACGCGACGATCTGCTCACCGGGCAACTTGGCACCCACCGGCGTACCCGGGTTGACCGCGAACGACCAGTCCTCGTCGGGCCAGCGCCGGATCAGTTGGGCGAACTTCACCCGGACCGTGTCGACGTCCCCCTCGACATGGTCGGCGAGGCGCTCCGACGACGTGTAGACCACCACGTACGTCTCGCCGTCGAGCTGCCCGGTACGCCAGACGAAGCCGGGATCCCCGGGGCGGCTTCCCCGGACCGACTCGGGTGCCGCCGGCAGTAGCACCCGGGCCAGCAGCAGGGTGGACAGGAACGTGTCGGTGCTGCCCGAGCCGGCGGCGCTGAGCAGGTCCTCCTCGACCGTGTTGGCCGGCTCGAACTCGACCGGCGGCGGCTCGTCGGCCGGCGGGCGCGGAACGTCGTCCGCGATCACGCTCGCGCCGCTGCCCTCGCCGCCGGGCTGGTCCGTACCGGCCGGGCCGACCGAGGAAACAGCACTGTCGGCGCGGTCGTCACGCAGCGGGGCGTCGACGTGACCGTCGATTCGCGGGTCGCCCAGGCCACCGCCGGCAGCGCTGACCTCTGTCGGAATCACCGGGTGCGGAGCGGACGGGCTCGGGGCCGGCTGACCGGGGTTGAACGACGCGGGCCCGGATGGGCTGGAACCGAAGGACGACGGACCGAACAGGCCCGGGTCGGAGGGCGTCGAGCCGAACGGTGGTGGGGCGGCCTCGGCAGGGCTGGGTGACGACGGACCGAACAGGCCCGGACCGGGGGGCGCCGAGCCGAACGGTGGCGGGGCGGCCTCGGCGGGGCTGGGCCGCCGGGGCGCGTCGACCGGCGCGCTGCTCTCGACCGGGTCGGTGAGGTCGCGGGACTCGATGATGGTGCCCTCGATGACGATGGGCGTGAAGCCGCGGCGCGGCGCGGGCGGCCCGGAGACCGGTTCCGCGACGGACACCGGCAGATCCTCCGCCGGTTCGAACCGGCCCGGCCGGTCCTGGGGAATCGCCTGCGTCTCCTCCGCCGATGGCCGCCCGGGCGCACCGGCCAGGGGAGGTTCACCGGCCATCCGGAACGCGCGGGTGGGCTCCTCAGCCAGCGGGTTGTGCCGGCGCGGCGGCAGCGGCTGGGTGATCTCCTCGCCGGATGGCGGCGCGTCCGTCCGGCGGGACGCGCCGAGGCCGCCCTCCGGCCGTCGTATCGGCTGGGTGGCTGCCGGGTCCGTCGCCATCGGAAAGGCCCGCGTCGCGGTCTCGTCGGCCGGCGCGTCGGCCGGGCGGCGGCGAGGGAAGGGCTGGCTGCCTCGCCCGAACCGGGTCGGCGGGGCCGCCCGGTCACCGGGGCGTCCCCCGCTCGCGGCCGGGTCGCGGGCCGGGCTGGGGTCGAAGAAGGAACGCCGAGGGGCGGCCTGGGGGCCACCGTTGCCGTTACCCGGAGCGGGGCCGTCGACGTCGCCCGGCCGGGTCGCTGCCGGCCAGCCCACGCCAGGCCCGGCCTGGTCTGTGGTGGGGCCGGCGGTCGCCAACGGGGTGAACCGGGACGGCCGGCCGGTGCGGGGCAGCGCTCCGTTGCCCGGCGCGGGCCGGGGCGGCTCGGTCGGATGCCGCTGACCGGCGGCGGGCAGGTCCTCCTCGCCCCCTCGGCGCGGCGGCTCGGCGGGGA
>NZ_PYAK01000045.1 GCF_003264365.1 Micromonospora noduli | reverse complement strand
CGACCCGGGCACCGGCAGCGGGCGGCACCGCACCGGCCCGGCCGGCAGCGCCTCGGCGACCAGCCGCACCCCCAGCGACACCGGAGGCAGGCCCACGGCCGGCCGGACCAGCGGCGGCGCGCGCCGAGCCACCGTCGGCCGCAAGACCGACGACACACGGCGGGCCGCCGCCGAGCGAAGCCTCGCGGGAAACCGCGCGACCACCCGCCGCGACGACACCCCGGACACCGCAGACACCACCGGGGCCGCCGATACCACCGGGCCGTCCGCGGCCGGCCGTCGTCGACGTACGGTGCTGCTGTTGCTCGGTCTGACGGCGGTGACGTCCGCGACGGCGCTGGTGCTCGGGCTGTTGAGCTGGGCGCCCGACCCGCCCGAGCCGGCCCGGCCGCTGACCTTGGCGGAGGGCGAGCGGCTGGCCGCCGTGCGGGTCACCAACCTGCGCGACCTGCGCGCCGGCGTACGGGTCACAGCCGGCACCGGCGCCGCCCGCATCGAACTGGTCGGCTGGGTGGACTGGTCCCGGTCGCTGCTCTACCTCGACGTGGGCGGGCCGGGAGCGGGTGCCGAACGCGGACTGTTGCAGAAGAGCGGTCCGGTGCTGGTGATCCGGCCCGATCCGGCGGCGGTGCCCACTCCCGCCGCCCCACCACTGATGCCCCCGGCGGACCGGTGGCGGCTGCACCGGCTGGCACCCGGGGCGCACCTGGCACCGGTGCTCGACCTGCTCCTCGATCTCGCCGCCGACCGCCCCGACCCCACGACCCGGACGGCACCGCCCGACGGGGCGCGCTGGATCGCCCGGGAGACCGTCCCGGCCGGCCCACTCGACGTCATACAGGCACCACTGCCTACCGGCGCGCCAGCCGCCAGCACGACGATCGGCACCACCAGCGCGGCGACGCCCGCCCCGGACGGGCAGACCCGGTACTGGCTCGATCAGGACGCCCGGCTGCACAAGCTGGTGACCCCGCTGCCCGGTGCCGGACCGGTCACGATGATCTTCAACCGAGCGGATCGGCCGACACTACGGCCGGTCGACCTACTCGGCGGCCGCCCCGGTCTGCCCCGCGCGCTGACCGACGCCGAGCAGCGTCGGCTCGACCGGCTGCCGGCCCGGCTTCGCGCCCACGGCGGTGCCACGGTGACGCTGACCGCACCGATGGGCACGGACACGAACCTGCGGGCCGCCGGCTGGTTGAGCTGGACCGCGCGTACCGCGTACCTCGCGGTCGCCGACCTGGGCGTACCGGACCGCCGGACCCTGCTGCGCCGCGACACCGCCGGTCTGGCCCGGGCGGACCTGCCGGCGGCCGATGCCGGCGGCGGCACCGCCGAGGCGCCGGCCCGGCCGCCGCTGCCGCCCCCGGCCGCCGGATGGCGGGTCTCCCGGCCCGGCCGGGACGACCTGAGTGTGCTGGTCGACGCCGCAGTCGCCGCCGGGTCGGTCGGGCAGCGCGGCGCGGCCGTGCGGGTACGCGAGGACGTCACCGCCGGACGGACCGTGGACGTCATCGAATCGGGTCCCGCCAACGCGCGGCTACGTTACTGGATCGACCGGGACGGGTCGCTCCGCCGGCTCGAGTTGCAGACCGACGCCGGCGCGTGGGCATACCTGGATCTCCAGCCCGCCGTCGTGCCCCGACTGGCTGCCAACCCTCGGCCCGCCACCCCTCGGCCTTCGGCCCCTCGGTCTTCGACCCCTCGCCCCGGTGCCCGCTGACCGGTGCCTCAGGGACGCCAGCCGGTCTGCGCGGCCCACTGCTCGGCCCGCAGGTACTCCTCGTCGAACCATGGGTTGCGGGCCGTGCCGGAATCGCCGGCCTCCGGCGCCGCGTCGACCAGGTCCCGCTTGAACAGCAGGTACGCGGCCCGCTGATCCGGGTCGGCACGCAGGTGGTCGCGCATCAGCAGCGCGTACCGCCAGCCCGGCGAATCCGCCAACCGCACGTGCAGACGAACCGGGCGGGCAGGGTCCGCGCTGCCGTGCAGCCGCTTCTCCCAGCGGCCCCGGCCGGCTGGACGCGGGTCGTCCCACCACTGCCCCGGCACCCGTGGGAACCCGGCGTTCGCCAGCCGATCGGCCAACGGCCCGTCGGCGTCGGCGAGGCTGGAGACCGCCACCTGCACGTCGATGACGTCCCGGGCGGCCAGGCCGGGCACCGCCGTCGAACCGATGTGATCGATCCGCAGGGCATCCGCGCCGAGGGCGTGCTGGATCCGGGCGGCCAGCCGCGCGTACTGCTCCGGCCAACTCGCGTCGACCCCGGCCAGCTCGGCCGCGTCCGGCGGGACCACCCGCCGCTGGCGCAGGTTGTCCTCATAGGGCACCAACCGCTGCTTCCAGAGCAGGTCGACGGCGTCGTGCAGCGCCGCCAGGCTCCCGTCGTTGGTCAGCACCACGTCCGCCGCCGCCCGGCGGCGGGCGTCGTCGGCCTGCGCGGCGATCCTCCGCTCGGCCTCCGCGCGACCCATCCCCCGGTCGCGCGCCAGCCGCTCCAGTCGGGTCGACACGGCCGTCTGCACCACGACCACCAGGTGGTACGTCGGCGCGAGACCCACCTCGACCAGCAGCGGTACGTCGTTGACGACTATCGCGTCGGGTGCCGCCGCGGCCGCCAGCTCCGCGGTGCGGGCCCGGACCCGGGGGTGGGTGATCGCCTCCAGCCGACGACGGGCGGTCTCGTCGGCGAACACCACAGCTCCCAGTGCGGCACGGTCCAGTGCGCCGTCGGCGTCCACCACCGAGTCGGAGAAGGCGGCGGCGATCTCGGCCAGGCCGTCCGTACCCGGCGCCACCACCTCCCGGGCCACCCGGTCGGCGTCAATCAGCACCGCACCCCGCTCGACGAGCCGCGCGGCCACCGCGCTCTTGCCTGACCCGATCCCGCCGGTCAACCCCACCCTCAGCACCCGAACAGTCAACCGGATCGACAAGCCCGCCGCCAAACCCACCCACGGCCCGGCGGCCTCCCAAACCACCCCACCACCTCGGGCCGCGACCGCGACCGCCCCCGCGCCCCCGCGCCCCGCGCCCCGCGCCCCGCGCCCCGCGCCCCGCGCCAAGATCGTGCTCGAACCAGGAAGTAGTGGTGTGCGGCGTCCGGGAGGCCCCTACATCATGGATCGAGCACGATCTTGGCGGTCCGCACCGGCCGCCGGGCCCACCGCGGCCGCCACAGCGCCCCGGACTCCGCGCACCACGCCCGCAACTCGCCTGGGGCACCCGGCACCCGCGACTCGCGGCCCCCGCAACTCGCGCCGCCCTGCACGCAGCGCCCGCGGCGAGTGCGGGGCACGGCGGGTACGGCGAGGGCCCCGCCCCCAGCGATCCGGAGATCGCGGGGACGGGGCCCGTCGTCGTTCAGCGGGTCACTTACCGCCGGCGAGCTTCTCCCGCAGTGCGGCGAGCGCCTCGTCGGTGGCCAGCGTGCCGGCCGGCTCCTCGGCCTGCCGGCTCGGGGCCGGGCTGGACGAGGAGGTGGTGCCACCGCCACCGCCGCCGCCAGCGGCCGGAACGGCCGGAGTCGGGTTGGCGGCAGCCTCGGCGTCGGCGGCCCGAGAGGTCTGCACCTGCTTGGTGTGGGCCTCCCAGCGCAGACGAGCCTCGGCGTACTGGTTCTCCCAGGTCTCGCGCTGCTTGTCGTACCCCTCGAGCCACTCGCCCGTCTCCGGGTCGAAGCCCTCGGGGTAGATGTAGTTGCCCTCGGTGTCGTACGTCGCGGCCATGCCGTAGAGGGTCGGGTCGAAGTGCTCCTCGCCCTCGACGAAGCCCTCGTTGGCCTGCTTGAGCGACAGCGAGATCCGGCGGCGCTCAAGGTCGATGTCGATGACCTTGACCATGACCTCGGAGCCAACCTGGACGACCTGCTCCGGGATCTCCACGTGGCGCTCGGCCAGCTCGGAGATGTGGACCAGGCCCTCGATGCCGTCGTCCACGCGGACGAACGCACCGAACGGAACCAGCTTGGTGACCTTACCCGGCACGATCTGCTGGATCGCGTGGGTGCGGGCGAACTGCCGCCACGGGTCTTCCTGGGTCGCCTTCAGCGACAGCGAGACCCGCTCGCGGTCCAGGTCGACGTCCAGGACCTCGACCTCGACCTCCTGGCCCACCTCGACGACCTCGGACGGGTGGTCGATGTGCTTCCAGGACAGCTCGGAGACGTGCACCAGACCGTCGACGCCGCCCAGGTCCACGAAGGCGCCGAAGTTGACGATCGAGGACACGACGCCCTTGCGGACCTGGCCCTTCTGCAGCTTGTTGAGGAACTCGGTGCGCACCTCGGACTGCGTCTGCTCCAGCCAGGCCCGGCGGGACAGGACCACGTTGTTGCGGTTCTTGTCCAGCTCGATGATCTTGGCCTCGAGCTCCCGCCCGACGTACGGCTGCAGGTCGCGCACACGACGCATCTCGACCAGGGACGCGGGCAGGAAGCCGCGCAGCCCGATGTCGAGGATGAGGCCGCCCTTGACCACCTCGATGACCGAACCGCGGACGACGCCGTCCTCGTCCTTGATCTTCTCGATCGTGCCCCAGGCCCGCTCGTACTGCGCCCGCTTCTTGGAGAGGATCAGACGACCCTCCTTGTCCTCCTTCTGGAGGACCAGGGCCTCGATGTGGTCGCCAACCGTCACAACCTCGGCGGGGTCCACGTCGTGCTTGATCGACAACTCCCGAGAGGGGATGACACCCTCGGTCTTGTAGCCGATGTCGAGCAGGACCTCGTCCCGATCGACCTTGACGACGGTGCCTTCGACAATGTCGCCGTCGTTGAAGTACTTGATGGTCTCGTCGATCGCGGCGAGGAATGCCTCCTCGGAACCGAGATCGTCGTGGGTGACCCGGGTGGCGCTCGAGGGGGCCTCGATGCTGCTCGTCATGTGGGCGGTTGCTCCGGTCGGTGGGTTGTCACAGCAGGCTGGTGTGTCGCAGTGACCTGTTCGCGCCAGCGGATCCGTCGCCGGGCACACCGAACGATCGCCTAGTGAGATCATGATGTGGCTCCGTCGACCGCGCACCTGCTCCCTGCCGAGGCAACGCGATCCGCGAGCGCATCGTCTAGCCTACCGTGCGCATTACCACAGCGTGCAAGCCCTCCCGGGTTCTCTTCGTGCGATGACCTGCGAAAGCCGAACAATCGCCCGGAAAACACCCCTGCTGTCTCCTGCGTCACAGCAGCCCCTCCCGCCCCCCGCCGGCGCGCACCACCCGGCCCGCGCGAGGGGTCGCGCAGATCGTGGACGCGCGCCGCCGTACCCAATGGGGTGGGTGGGGCCTAGCGTGAGCGCGTGGATGACGACAGCCGGGTTACCCGGCGCCGGGTGGGTGACGCCGAGGCCCGGCGCGCCAACCGCGGCTGGTGGGACACCGACGCCGACGACTACCAGGCCGAACACGGCGCGTTCCTCGGCGACGTGGACTTCGTGTGGTGCCCGGAGGGCCTGCGCGAGGCCGACGCCCGGCTGCTCGGCGACGTGTCGGGGCGGCGGGTGCTGGAGGTGGGCGCCGGCGCCGCGGCCGCCGCCCGCTGGCTCGCCACCCAGGGCGCCCGGCCGGTCGCCTTCGACCTGTCCGCCGGCATGTTGCGGCACGCCGCCGAGGCCGCCGACCGCACGGGGGTACGCGTACCGCTGGTGCAGGCCGACGCGCTCGCCCTGCCGTTCGCCGACCGGTCGTTCGACCTCGCCTGCACGGCGTTCGGCGCGATCCCCTTCGTGGACGACTCGGCGGCGCTGCTCGCCGAGGTGCACCGGGTGCTGCGCCCGGGCGGCCGGTGGGTGTTCTCGGTGACCCACCCGATGCGGTGGATCTTCCTCGACGACCCCGGCGAGGGCGGCCTGACGGCCGTGCACTCGTACTTCGACCGCTCCCCGTACGTGGAGCAGGACGAGGGCGGCGTGGCCACCTACGTCGAGCAGCACCGCACCCTCGGCGACCGGATCCGCGAGCTGGTCGGTGCCGGGTTCCGGCTGTTGGACCTGGTGGAGCCGGAGTGGCCGGAGGGGCACGAGGGGATCTGGGGGCAGTGGAGCCCGCTGCGCGGACGGCTCTTCCCCGGCA
Organism: Micromonospora noduli; assembly: GCF_003264365.1. GTDB lineage: Bacteria > Actinomycetota > Actinomycetes > Mycobacteriales > Micromonosporaceae > Micromonospora > Micromonospora noduli. The sequence goes on along the minus strand of NZ_PYAK01000045.1, from coordinate 42,978 downwards.
CCGCCATCTTCGTCACCGAGAAGCCCGCCGGATGAGCGCGCCGCACGCGTTGTCCGACGTGCGAGCCATCGATCGCCGGTAGGCTCGTGTCCATGAGCGCCGAGCCCATCCCGACATCACCTGGCCCCTGGTGTCCGGACCCGATGCGGCAGCAGCGTGCCGACTACACGCTGGAGGACCTGCTCAGCCTGCCGGACGACGCCCCCCGCGTCGAACTCGTCGACGGAGTTGTCCAGGTGACACCCTCCCCCACCCTGGGCCATCAAGACATCTCGCTGTTGCTAGCGCACTGGCTGCTGCAACACGTGCCGGCCGATCTTCGGGTCGTCCAGGCCGTCGGAGTCGGACTGAGTCCCAATACCAGCCGGCAGCCGGACGTGCTCCTACGGCGGGCCGACGTGGCTCCCTCCCGGTCCACTCTGCGACCGGAAGATGTCGTGCTCGCCGTGGAGATCGTTTCGCCCGGCACGCGGCGGATCGACCGGTTCGCGAAGCCGGGTGAGTACGCCGCCGCCGGCATCCCGTTCTACTGGCGGATCGAGCAGGACCCGGTGCACGTGTACGCGTACCGGATCGGCGACCGGGTGGGCCCGGGCGGTGAGCGGCAGTACGAACTGGTCGCCGACGGTGCCGACGTGATCGAGCTGACCGAGCCGTTCGACATCAAGCTGCCGGTCGCCGAGATCACCCCGTAGTCGTTTCGCCCGGGCCGCCTCGGGTAGCCGAGGACCATGGCCGGACAGAGATTCCACAAGGGCGACCATGTCTCCTGGTCGGCCCACGGCAGCCGCGCGTACGGCGTGGTGCGGGGGACGATCACCGAGCGGACGCGGATCCGCGGGCGGGCCGTGAACGCGGCCCCCGACGACCCGCAGTACCGGGTCCGCAGCGACGGCACGGGTCGCGACGTGGCCCACCGCCCCGAGGCGCTGCGTCATGAGCAGAGGTGACGACGGCCGGGACACTTACCGGGAGTTCACCGAAGCGGTGAACATGAAGCCCGGTGAGCTGTCCACGTGGCTGGAGACCGACGAGTCGAAGCAGGTCGGCTGGCACAAGGGCGGTCGTGCTGGTGGTGGCGAGTCCGTCGGGCACGAATCCGGGCGGAAGATCATCAACCTGCTCCGCCGCAAACGCGGTGACCTCTCTGACGGCGACTACAAGCACATGCGCAAGGTCGTCGGCTACGTACGCCGGCACATGGCGCAGCGCCCCTCCGGCAACGTCCGCGACACCAAGTGGCGCTGGTCCCTCATGAACTGGGGCCACGACCCCCTGAAGTAGCCGGCCACGATCAGAACCAGGGCGACGGCCCTTATCCACAACGCCAACGGCCGCGGCAAGATCGACCCGGTCAGGGGTTCCGGGGCAGCCCGACCCACGCAGGGATCAAGCCTGACCGCCCGGAGTGGGTCGGGCTGCCCCGGAACCCCCACACCGCAACCACCAAGAAACGATCAGTGATCGGCGCTGTTCCAGTCCCGGCCCAGACCGACCGACACCTCCAGCGGCACCGACAACGGGTAAGCCTCGCCCATCTCCCGCCGGACCAGGGCCTCCAACGACTCCCGCTCACCCGGGGCGACCTCGAAGACCAGTTCGTCGTGCACCTGCAACAGCATCCGTGAGCCCAGCCCAGCCTCGCGCAGCGCGGTGTCGACGTGCAGCATCGCCACCTTGATGATGTCGGCGGCGGAGCCCTGGATGGGGGCGTTGAGCGCCATCCGCTCCGCGATGTCACGGCGCTGCCGGTTGTCGCTGACCAGGTCGGGCAGGTAGCGGCGTCGGCCGAGGATGGTGGAGGTGTAGCCGTCCTGGCGGGCCCGGGCGACCACCTGCTGGAGGTAGTCGCGCACCCCGCCGAAGCCGGCGAAGTAGTTCTCCATCAGCCCGCGCGCCTCTTCGGTGCTGATGCTGAGCTGTTGGGACAGGCCGAAGGCGCTCAGGCCGTACGCCAGGCCGTAGTTCATGGCCTTGATCTTGCGGCGCTGGTCGGGCGTGACCTCGTCGAGCGGCACCCCGAAGACCGACGAGGCGGTGGCGGCGTGGAAGTCGGCGCCGGAGTTGAACGCGTCGATCAGCGCGTCGTCCGAGCTGAGGTGCGCCATGATGCGCATCTCGATCTGGCTGTAGTCGGCGGTGAGCAGACTCTCGTAGCCCTCCCCCACCACGAAGGCCCGCCGGATCCGACGACCCTCCTCGGTACGGATCGGGATGTTCTGCAGGTTGGGCTCGGTGGAGGAGAGCCGACCGGTGGCCGCCACCGTCTGGTTGAAGGTGGTGTGGATCCGCCCGTCGTCGGAGACCGACTTGAGCAGCCCGTCGACTGTCGACTTGAGCTTGGCCACGTCCCGGTGGCGCAGCAGGTGGGCCAGCACCGGGTGGGGCTGCTGCACGTAGAGCCACTGCAGGGCGTCGGCGTCGGTGGTGTAGCCCGTCTTGATCTTCTTGGTCTTCGGCAGACCCAGCTCGGTGAAGAGGATCTCCTGCAACTGCTTGGGCGAGCCGAGGTTGAACTCCCGACCCACCGCCTCGTACGCGCCCTGCGCGGCGGCCTTCACCTCGGCGGCGAAGTGGGCCTCCAGCTCGGAGAGATAGTGGGTGTCGGCGGCGATGCCGGTGCTCTCCATGGTGGCCAGCACCCGCATCAGGGGCAGCTCCACGCCGGCCATCAGCCGGGCGGACTGCTCGCCGTCGCGGGACAGCTCGGCGTCGATCGCGTCGGCCAGGTCGAGGGTGGCACGGGCCTGGAGCATCAGATTCTGCTCGACAACCCCTTCGTCGCCGAGGCCGTCGAGGGTGAGCTGGCCGGACTCCGGGACGTCCACCCGCAGCTCCCGGTGCAGGTAGCGCAGCGCCAGGTCGGTCAGGTCGTAGGACCGCTGGTCGGGGCGGGCCAGGTACGCGGCGATCTGGGTGTCCCGGACGATGCCGGCGAGCTGCCAGCCGTGCGCGGCGCAGGCCAGCACGGCCGGCTTGCTGTCGTGCAGCACCTTGGGGCGCTGCGCGTCGGCCAACCAGCCGGCCAGGGCACCCTCGTCGGTCGGGTCGAGCTGCGCCGGGTCGACCCAGGCAGCGGCGCCGCCGGCGGTGGCCAGCGCGAGACCGGTGATCGAGGCGGTGTGCCGGCGGTTGGGGCCGGTGTCGAGTTTGACCGCCAACCCGACCGGGGTGCCGCTCGGAACGTGCGTGGTCAGCCACCCGGCCAGCGCACCGGGCTCGGTGAGCACCTCGCCGGTGAGGTCGAAGCCGGACTCGGCCTCCGGCTCGACCGCCTCCAGGTACTGGTAGAGACGGTCGCGCAGGATGCGGAACTCCAGGGTGTCGAAGACCTGGTGCACCGCCTCCCGGTCCCAACCCGTCCAGCGGGTCTCCTCCGGGCGCAGCGGCAGCTCCAGGTCGGAGACGAGACAGTTGATCTCGTAGTTGCGGATCACGTCGGCGAGCCGCTCCCGCAGGCTGTCGCCGGCCTTGCCCTTGATCTCGTCGGCCCGGGCGATCACGCCCTCCACCCCGCCGTACGTGGTGATCCACTTGGCCGCGGTCTTCGGGCCGACGCCCGGGATGCCGGGCAGGTTGTCACTGGTCTCGCCGACCAGCGCGGCGAGGTCCCGGTACTGCTGTGGCGGAACGCCGTACTTCGCCTCGATCGCCGCCGGGTCCATCCGGGCCAGGTCGGAGACGCCCTTACGCGGGTAGAGGACGGTGATCTGATCGTCGACCAGCTGGAACGCGTCGCGGTCACCGCTGCTGATCAGCACCGACATGCCCTGGTCGCGGGCCTGGCAGGCGAGCGTGGCGATGACGTCGTCGGCCTCGAAGCCCTCTTTCTCCACCACCGGGATCTGCAGCGCGGCCAGGACCTCCTTGACCAGGCTGACCTGGCCCTTGAAGTCGGTCGGGGTCTCGCTGCGGCCGGCCTTGTACTCGGCGTACTTGTCGGTGCGGAAGGAGTGGCGGGAGACGTCGAAGGCCACGACGATGTGGGTGGGCTGCTCGTCGCGCAGCACGTTGATCAGCATCGAGGTGAAGCCGTACACCGCGTTGGTCGGCTGCCCCGTCGTGGTGGAGAAGTTTTCCACAGGCAGGGCGAAGAACGCCCGGTATGCCATGGAATGTCCGTCAACGAGAAGCAGGCGCGGTGTCGTAGCTGTCACGGCAGCGACTCTAGCCCGCCGCTACGACAGGACGGGACACCGGCACGACGCCCGGCGCGGCCGTTCGGAACGGCCGCGCCGGGTACGACTCAGAGCACCTTGGCCAGGAACGCCTTCGTCCGGTCGTGCCGGGGGTTGGCGATGACCTCGCGCGGCGCGCCGGACTCCACCACTACGCCGTCGTCCATGAAGATCAGCGAGTCGCCGACCTCACGGGCGAAGCCGATCTCATGGGTCACCACGATCATCGTCATGCCGTCGCGGGCCAGGTCCTTCATCACGTCGAGCACCTCGCCGACCAGTTCCGGGTCCAGCGCGCTGGTGGGCTCGTCGAAGAGCATCAGCTTCGGCTGCATCGCCAACGCCCGGGCGATGGCCACCCGCTGCTGCTGCCCGCCGGAGAGCTGCCCAGGGTAGCTGCCCAGCTTGTCGCCGAGCCCGACCCGCTGGAGCAGCGCGGCGGCCCGGTCCCGGGCGGCGGCCTTGCGCTCCCGGCCCGACAGCACCGGCGCCTCGGCGACGTTCTGCAGGGCGGTCATGTGCGGAAAGAGGTTGAACCGCTGGAACACCATGCCGATCGCGCGGCGCTGGGTGGCGATCTCCTTCTCCCGCATCTCGTGCAGCTTGCCGCCGCGTTCCCGGTAACCGATCAGCTCGCCGTCCACCCGGATCCGGCCGGCGTTGATCTTCTCCAGATGGTTGATGCAGCGCAGGAACGTCGACTTGCCCGAGCCGGAGGGCCCGAGCAGACAGCAGACCTCCCCGCTGCGGACCTCCAGGTCGATGCCCTTGAGCACCTCTACCGACCCGAACGACTTGTGCACCTGCTCAGCGCGGACCATCACGCCGTCGTCGGCCGTTCCCGCGGCCCCCGCCGGTGTCGTCACCTGCGTCATCACCGACCCGCCTCGCTCGCGCTACCGCCGGCCTCCGCGGTGATCCCGCGCAGCCTGATCTTCGCTTGGGCGCTCTTGCCGAACCCCTTGGAGAAGTGCCGCTCCAGGTAGTACTGCCCGACGAGCAGCACGCTGGTCAGCAGCAAGTACCACAGGCAGGCCGCCACGTACATCGGGAAGACCTGGAAGGTCCGGTTACCCACGGCCTTGAGCTGGAAGAACAGCTCGGTGGAGACCGGCACGAAGGCCACCAGCGAGGTGTCCTTGAGCATCGCGATGGTCTCGTTGCCGGTCGGCGGGATGATCACCCGCATCGCCTGCGGCAGCACGATGCGGCGCAGGATCTGGGTGCGGCTCAGGCCCAGCGCCTGCGCCGCCTCGGTCTGCCCCTCGTCCACCGACTGGATCCCGGCCCGAACGATCTCGGCCATGTACGCCGCCTCGGAGAGCCCGAGCGCCAGCATGCCGGCGACGAATCCCGTGAGGATCTCCAGCGCGGAGAAGCCGAACAGACGTGCCTCGAAGTCGTCGACGCCGAAGAGCGCGCCGATCTGCCGATCGAACGGGAGCCCGAACTCGATCCGGGCCCAGAGGATGCCGAGGTTGCCGAAGAGGATCGCCAGCACCAGCCGGGGCACCGCTCGGAAGAACCAGGTGTACGCCCAGGAGACGCCCCGCAGGATCGGGTTCTCCGACAACCGCATGATGGCGACGACAACGCCGAGACTGACGCCGATCACCATCGCGAGCACGGTCAGCGCGAGCGTGCCGCGCAGACCCTCCATGATCGGCGGCCGGAACATCTCGTCGACCATGAACGCCCAGTTGAACGCCTTGTTCGTCACCAGCAGGTGGACGAACATGGCCACCAGCACCCCGATCACGGCGACCGCTACCCAACGCCCAGGATGCCGGACGGGCACGGCCTGGATGGGTTCCGGCCGTGCCCGTTCGGTTGTGTCCGTTTCCGACGACATGCGTCAGTTGGCGGGGTTCAGCGCCGAGGAGGTGATGGCGCCGCCCTCGACGCCCCACTTCTTCAACGCGGTCTGGTACGAGCCGTCAGCGATGACCGCTTGGACGGCCTCCTTGAGCACCTCGGCGAAGACGGTCTGGTCCTTCTTGACGGCGTAGCCGTACGGGGCGGACTCGTAGATCTCGCCGACCAGTTCCAACGAGCCGTTGCTCTGCTTCACCGCGTACGCCCCGACCGGGGAGTCGGCCAGCATGGCGTCGTTCTTGCCGCTGAACACGGCGGCCGTGGCGTCGCTCTGCGCCTGGTACTGGTCGATGGTGATCGCCGGCTTGCCGCCGGTGGTGCACTTCTTCGACCGGGCGGTGATGTCGTCGAACTGCACGGTGCCGGTCTGCACGGCGATCTTCTTGCCGCAGGCGTTCTCAATGTCGATCTTGGCCGCGTTGCCGGCCTTGGTCACCCACTGGGTGCCGGCGGAGAAGTAGCTCACCATGTTGACGCTCTTGAGCCGCTCGGCGTTGATCGTGAACGACGACACGCCGATCTCGTACTTGGCAGAGTCGACACCGGGCAGGATCGCGTCGAAGGGCGCCGACTCGTACTCGGCCTTGAGACCGAGCTTCTGCGCCACCGCGTTGAACAGCTCGACGTCGAAGCCGACCACCGTCTTGCCGTCGGCGTCGAGGAACTCCGCCGGGGCGTACGTCGAGTCGGTGCCGACCTTGATCACACCGTCGGCCTTGATGGCGTCGGGCACCTTCCCGGCCAGCGCCGAGTCGGCCGCCGCCGTGACGGTCGGACCGGCACCGGGCGTGCCGCTGTTCTCCTTCTCCCCACACGCCGTCAGCGAGAGGGCGATCAGCGCCGCGCTGGCGGCACCGAGCGCCGCCCGGCGGGCACCGTTGGTATTGAACATGTCTCTGCACTCCTTGCGTGAGGGGTGTGACGGCCGCTCAGGCCACGCCGAGGTATGCCTCTTTGACCGCCGGGTCGTGCAACAGCTCGGCGCCGGTTCCGGTCTTGACGATCTTGCCGGTCTCGAGCACGTACGCCCGGTGCGCTCGGGCCAGCGCCTGCTGGGCGTTCTGCTCCACCAACAGGACAGTGGTGCCCTGCTCGTTGATCTCCTTGATGATGTCGAAGATCTGTTGGATCAGCATTGGCGCCAACCCCATCGAGGGCTCGTCGAGCAACAGCAGCTTGGGCCGGCTCATCAACGCCCTACCGACAGCCAGCATCTGCTGCTCGCCGCCGGAAAGGGTACCTCCGGCCTGCTTACGTCGCTCCGCCAGCCTGGGGAAGAGGTCGAGCACCCGGGCCAGGTCCTCGGCGATCCCGGCACGGTCGCGCCGGGTGTACGCCCCCATGTCCAGATTCTCGAGAACCGACATGCCGGGGAAGATCCCCCGGCCCTCGGGCGCCTGGCAGAGCCCTCGCCGGACCCGCAGGTCCGCTCGGAGCTTGGAGATGTCCTCGCCCTCGAAGCGAATGCTGCCGGTGGCGATCGGCCGAATCCCGGAGATGGCCCGCATGGTGGTCGACTTCCCGGCGCCGTTGGCGCCGATCAGCGCGACGATCTCACCCTCGGCCACGGTCAGGCTGATGCCGTGCAACGCCTGGATCCGCCCGTAGAGCAGGCTCACATCGTCGATCTCAAGCAACATCGTCCGGCACCCCCAGGTACGCCGCGACCACCTTCGGGTTGTCCCGCACCTCGGCGGGCAGCCCCTCGGCGATCTTCTTTCCGAACTCCAGCACGACGATCCGGTCAGTGACGCCCATGACCAGGCGCATGTCGTGCTCGATCAGCAGCACGGTCACGCCGGTGTCCCGGACCTGCCGGATGAGCTGGAGCAGCTCCTCCTTCTCCGCCGGGTTGAAGCCGGCGGCCGGCTCGTCCAGGCAGAGCAGCACCGGATCGGTGGCCAGCGCCCGGGCGATCTCCAACCGCCGCTGCTCCCCGTAGGAGAGGTTGCGGGCGAACTCGTGCAGCCGGTGCCGGATGCCGACGAACTCCAGCAGCCGCTCGGCCTTCTCCCGTCCCTCGCGCTCCTCGCGCCGGTGCCGAGGCAACCGGAACAGAGCGGAGAGCACGCTGGTCTTGTGGTGCGCGTCCGCGCCGACCTGGACGTTCTCCAGGGCGGTCATCTCCGGGAACAGGCGGATGTTCTGGAACGTCCGGGCCATACCCATTTGAGTGATCTGGTGGCGCTTCTTCCCGCTGATCTTGCCGCCACGGAACCGGATCTCACCCGTGGTGGGCTGGTAGATGCCGGTCATCGCGTTGAAGCAGGTGGTCTTGCCAGCGCCGTTCGGGCCGATCAGCCCGAGGATCTCCCCCTTGTAGAGGGTGAAGTTGACGTTGTCGAGCGCGACCACGCCGCCGAAGCGCAGCGTGACGTCGTCGACCTCCAGCAGCGGCTCCCGGCTGGGGACCGCCTCCATCGCCGGCGCGCCGGCCTGCGCCGGAACAGCCGGCGTCTGATCGGTGTCACTCACCGACGATCACCTCCTTGCGACGGTCTTTGAACTCCGCCGCCCGTCGTCGGTTCGGAATCAGGCCCTCCGGCCGGAAGATCATCATCACCACGAGGACCAGACCGAAGATCAGGAACCGGTACTCGTACAGCTCCACGCCGAACAGCTCAATGCCGCGGAACCGCTCGATCATGTACGCCACCAGGCCACCGCCGACGATCGCGCCGACGATGTTGCCCGAACCACCGAAGATCACCGCCGCCAGGATGATGATCGAGTTGAGCAGCTCGAAGTTCTGCGAGTTGACGAAGTTCTGCTTACCCGCGAAGAGTGCGCCGGCCAGGCCGGCGATCGCGGCACCCGAGGCGAACGCCCAGAGCTTGAACTTGAACGTCGGCACGCCCATCAGCTGCGCGGCGTCCTCGTCCTCCCGGATCGAGATCCAGGCCCGACCGACCCGACTGTGCGTCAGGTTCCGTACACCGATCACCACGAGGATGATCAGCGTGAGCACCAGCCAGTAGTACGGCCGGGCGTCCAGCACGCCGAAGAACGGCTTGCCGTCGGCGTACTTGCCGGGCGGGTGCGGGATCTGGTTGAAACCCCGCTGGCCCTTGAGGAACTCCGAGCTGACCGCGGCGATCCGGATCATCTCGGCGAAGCCGAGCGTCACGATCGCCAGGTAGTCACCGCGCAGACGCAGCGTCGGCGTACCGAGCATCACACCCGAGAGCATGGTCAGCCCGATCGCCAGCGGCACCACGAGCAGCCACGGCCAGAGCGTCTTGAGGTTGCTGCTCGGCGAGGTCAGCACCGCGACGGTGTACGCGCCGACGGCGAAGAAGCCGAAGTAGCCCAGGTCGAGCAGGCCGGCGAAACCGACCACGATGTTCAACCCGACGGCCAGCAGCACGTAGATCGAGACGGTGAACAGCACCTGCGTGAAGTTCGCACCGGGGGTCGGGATCGGCCCGAGATACTGGTAGAACTCCTTGTTCGGCAGCGCGTAGAAGAACGCGATCACCGCGACCAGCAGCGCCCAGCGCACCCAGCGCGGCGCGCCACGCCACCGTTCTCCGGCCGCCTCGCGGCCGGAACGCACCCTCTCCAGGACGGTCGTCATGCCCGTGCCCTCCCCAGCGATTCGCCCAGCAGACCGGTCGGCCGGAACATCAGCAGCACCACCAGCACCGCGAAGGCAGCAAAGTCCTTCCACTGACTGCCGAACAGACCGGCGGCGTAGTTCTCCACCACGCCCAGCAGCAGGCCACCGATCAGCGCGCCGCGCAGGTTGCCGATACCACCCAGCACCGCGGCGGTGAATGCCTTGAGTCCCAGCAGGAAGCCGACGCTGTAGGTCAGGGTCTGGATCCGCACGTCGTAGAGCAGACCGGCCACGCCGGCCATCGCACCACCGGTAATGAAGACCATCAGGATGATCCGGTCCTTGTTCACACCCATCAGCGCGGCGGTGTTGGCGTCCTGGGCCACGGCCCGGATGCCCCGGCCCGTGCGGCTGCGGTTGATGAAGAGGTCCAGCAGGACCATCATCAACAGCGCCGCGCCGATCGTCAGCAGTTGCACCGAGTCGATCGGCACGCCGAAGAGGTGGAACAGCGGTTTGCTGCTCACCAGACTGGGCGCGCCCTCCGGCAGTCGGCGGGTCCAGATGCCGAAGGCCTCGGAGATCGCGATCGAGGCGCCGATCGCGGTGATCAGGAAGGCAAGCGGCGGGGCGTTGCGCTTACGCAACGGCCGGTACGCCACCCGCTCGATCACCGTCGCGGTGCCCGCCGAAGCGATGGCGGCGACGATCATCGCCACCAGCAGGTAGAACAGGATCGATCCAACCCCGCTGACCTGTGAGTTCTGGTCGAGTCCAAAGCCGTTCCAGGTCCAGATCGCCGCGAACGCGCCGGCGATGAAGACCTCGGAGTGAGCGAAGTTGATGAGTCTCAGCACGCCGTAGACCAGCGTGTAGCCGAGCGCGACCAGGGCGTAGATCGCGCCCTGGGTCAGGCCGGTCGTGGTGAGTTCCCCGAAGTTGGAGAACAGTCCATTGAAGTCCAAGGGAGGGACGCTCCATCACGTCTGGAGAGAAAATTGGGGTGCGGCCGGGAGCGAGCAGCTCCCGGCCGCACCCGCGATCACAACTCAATCGCCGAAGCAGCGACCAACATCAGGACTTCGGGATCTCCTGGTCCGGGACAACCTTGCCGCCGGTGACCTTGAAGGCCCAGACCTTGACCTGAGCCGGGTCCAGCTCGCCGGTCTCGGTGAACTTGTAGCTCGCCGCGACACCCTCGCCGCTGTAGCCCTTCACGAACTCCAGCAGGCTCTCACGGGTGGTCTTGCCAGCCTTGATACCGGCCAGCAGGATGTTCGCCGCGTCGTAGGCGGTGTCGCTGTAGGTGCCCGGGTCGGTGCCGTTGAGCGCCTTGAACTCCTGCACGAAGGTGCCTCGGGCCTCAGCGGCCGGCTGGCACGGGCAGGTGAGGATGGTGCCCTCGGCCGCCGCCTGACCAGCGGAGGTGATGTACGCACCGTCGTTGACGCCGTCGCCGGCGACCAGCGGCGCGGTGACCCCGGCAGCGGTGAGCTGCTTACGGATCAGGCCGGCCTCCTGGTAGTAACCGCCGTAGAAGATCGCCTTCACGTTGGCGGCCTTGACCTTGGTGACCACGCCGGAGAACTCGGTCTGCTTGCCCTCGCCCTGGACCTTGTCCGAGCCGACAACCGCCGAGCCGAGCACCTTCTTGACCTCGTCGGCCAGGCCGGCACCGTACGCGGACTGGTCGTCGATGACGTAGACCTTGTCGGCCTTCATCACGTTCTTGATGTAGTTGCCAGCCGCCGGGCCCTGGCTGAAGTCGTTGCCGACCGCGCGGAAGAAGGTCTTCCACTTCTGCTCGGCCAGGCTGGGCCGGGTCGCGGACGCGGTGATGGCCACCAGGCCGGCCTCGTTGAACAGCGGGCCGGCGGCCTCGGACTCACCCGAGTAGGCCGGGCCGACGACGCCAAGGATCTTGGTGTCGTCGATTGCCTTCTGCGCCAGACCAGGCGCCTGGTCGGGGCTGCCCTGCGAGTCCAGGGAGGCCAGCTCGACCTTGCAGTCGGCGTTTTCCTTGTTGTACTTGTCGACGGCGAGCTTGACACCGTTGTTCTCGTTGATGCCGAGCGCGGCCGAGCTGCCGGTCAGCGCGCCGAAGAATGCGATCTTGCTGCCGCAGGCGTCACCGCCCCCGCCTGCCGCATCGTCGCCACTGGAGCATGCGGTTCCGCCGGCGACGAGCGCCAGCATGGCGACCCCACCGATAACGCGCGCGAGCTTTTGCCTCAAGGCCCGAACCCTCCTCGTCCCATGGTCCGAACCACCCGCTGGCTATTGGCCCTTGCGGGGGCGGACGAACCAGACCGTCGTCGCCGGTCTGGGGCCGGACGTTATCCCACCGTGGAGCTGTGACGTAAGCCCCAAGCGAGCGGGTTGACCGAACCGTTACACGCCGTGGCCGATTGGAAACGATCCCTGTAAGAACCTTCGGCCGTGAAGCATTTTCACCTTTGTTTCGTCGGCACCGGCCAACGGGCTTCCGTCAGCTACCGATCAAGGTCTGACACCCCCGCCCACCAGGCACGCGACGTTTTCCCATCGTCCGTCACCAACAGCAGTCGATCTCCCGTCGAGGTCACCGCGACCGCGGTGTCTCCGCTGTCCGGTACCGGCCGCGGCATGATCATCGGCCGCCATGAGTCGCCCACATCGACCGAGAGCCACAGTGCGTGACGCTCCCCGTCCCTCGTCACCGCCACCAACCTCTGCCCGACGGCCACCAACCCGGCCGCCGACGCCACACCTGGTCCGGCCGCCCCGAATCCGCCCGCCGGCCGCCAGCCCTGCGTGGTCAGCCGCCAACTGACGAATCCAGCCCGCACCGGCCCGACCGCCACCGGCACGTCGCCAAGCACCGCCACCCGTTGCGCCTGCCCCCGCCCCTCCACCACCGGCAGGGCGGCCCGCTGCCAGCTCCGGCCGTCCGTCGAAGACCAGGCCAGCGGCGCCAGCGCGGTACCCCCGGGCGGCAGCAGCGCACCCACCATCAGCCAGCCCGACGGCACGGCGACCGCGTCGTACGCCGCCGTCCGCCCCCGCTCGTCGCCGGCCAGCTCTGGTGCGCCCTCCACCAGCGCGAACCCGGCCGCGTCCGGGGAGATCCAGGCCGCCGCACCGTCGATCCGACTACCGGCGATCAACCAGCCCTGCGGCCCCGCCGCCAGCCGGGCCACGTTGACCGCGCGCGGCCCGGCGTACCGCTCGAAGGGCGCGTCCACCTCGTGCAGCGTGCCGTCCGACGCCTGCCTCCAGGTGCCGGTGCGAGGATTGCCGTGCGCGCCGCCGCTCTTCGCCCCGACCGCCGCCAGCCGTCCGTCCCGGCAGGCCGCCGCGGAGAGCACGTGCTGCTGGCCGTAGAACGTCACTGGCGCCGTCGGCAGCGGCACCCAGGAATTGGCGTCCGCGCTGCTCCAGGCAGCCGGGCGGGTCTCCCCGGCCAGATCGACCACGCCGCCGACCACGTACCACCGGCCGGCACAGGCGGCGGCGTCGCGCACCACCGGTCGACCCGGCACACCCGGCGTGTCCGGCAGGACCACCGACTGCCAGGCCGGCCGGACCGGTAGCGGCTCCGCACAGTCGGGACAGGCAGAGGACTCACAGGCGGCGGCCACCAGCACGGCGAGAACGCCGAGCACTGCCCCCACCCGTCGCGACACGGATCGATGCCGGTCAGGGCGCCGGGAGGGTCACCTCGCCGCCGGCGGTCTCCGCGAGGATCCGCTCGGCAACCTCTTTCATGGTCATCCGGTGGTCCATCGCCGTGCGCTGGATCCACTTGAACGCCTGCGGCTCGGTCATCCCGTACGTGGTCATCAACGCGCCCTTGGCGCGCTCCACCGACTTACGGATCTCCAGGCGGTCGGTCAGGCTCGCGACCTCCGCCTCCAGGGCCGCGACCTCCGAGTAACGCGACAGCGCGATCTCCACCGCCGGGACCAGGTCGCTCTTCTGGAAGGGCTTCACCAGGTACGCCATGGCGCCCGCCGCCCGCGCCCGCTCCACCAGATCACGCTGGCTGAACGCGGTCAGAATGATCACCGGGGCGATCCGGGCACCGGCGATGCGCTCGGCGGCGGCCAGCCCGTCCATGATCGGCATCTTGATGTCGAGGATGACGAGGTCGGGCTTCAGCTCCTCGGCGAGGCGTACGGCTGTCTCGCCGTCACCGGCCTCCCCCACCACCTCGTAACCCTCTTCGACCAGCATCTCGGCGAGGTCCAGCCGGATCAGCGCCTCGTCCTCGGCGATCAGTACGCGCCTACGCTCGGCATCCGTCGGCATCTCAGCCACCAGCCCTACCCCCACCATCGATCACTGCACGGCTACCACCCATGCTCCCGCATGAGAGTAGTCGGGTACAGTAGGCGCCACCCGCCGGGATGGTGGAACGGCATACACGGAAGTCTCAAACACTTCTGCCCGAAAGGGCTTGCGGGTTCGAATCCCGCTCCCGGCACCTTGTCATACAGCTGTTCGATGATATGCGGGTGCACCCACCTCAGCTACGGGCACGAGCCCGCGCCCTCCGCGCACGCGGACACACCGTCCACTCCGTGGCTCGCACGCTCTCGTTGCCGTATGCCACGGTCTGGCACTGGTGCGTCGATCGACCCGACGCGGTGAAGCGCGGCACGGAGCTACGGTGCTTCCGGTGCCGGCCGGATGTCCAGAATCCGACCGACCCCGCCGCCTACGCCTACCTGCTCGGTCTCTACCTGGGCGACGGCCACCTGGTGACGACGGCGCGTGTTCCGGTGTTGCGCATCTACTGTTCCGATGGGTGGCCCGGGTTGATTGAGGCGTGCGACATGGCCATGCGAGCCGTGCTGGCGTCGAAGGTGCAACGGGTCCAGAAACAGGGTTGCGTCGGCGTGCAGAGCTACGGCACCCACTGGCCCTGCCTACTCCCCCAGCACGGCCCAGGTAAGAAGCACGAGCGACCGATCGTCCTGGCCGACTGGCAGCGACCGATCCTCGAACGACACCCCGGCGACTTCCTGCGTGGACTGTTCCACTCCGACGGCTGTCGCATCGCCAACCGGGTGACGGTGCGCGGGAAGGCGTACGTCTACCCGCGCTACATGTTCGTCAACGAGTCGGCCGACATCATGCGGCTCTGCCAGTGGAGCCTCGACCTGCTCGGCGTCGCTTGGCGGATGAACCGGCGCAACTCGCTGTCGGTGGCGCGACGCGAGGCCGTCGCCACGCTGGACCGGCACGTCGGCCCCAAGTCCTGACCGGTTCCGCGGAACACGCCGAGCGTGGCAGCCTGGCTGACGCGCGGCCGGATGGCCGGTGGCAGTGGCGGCGACAGGGGTGCGATCTGATGCGGGTGGTTGTCTTCGGTGCGACCGGGATGGTCGGTCAGGGCGTGTTGCGCGAGTGCCTGCTCGCCGATGACGTGCGGGAGGTGCTGACGGTCGGTCGGCGGTCGACCGGTGCGCGGGATCCGAAGCTGCGGGAGCTGACGGTCGCTGACGTGGGCGAGTTGGACGCGGTGCGGGCCGAGTTGACCGATGTGGACGCGTGCTTCTACTGCCTGGGGGTGTCCTCATTGGGTCTGGATGAGGCCGCGTACACGCGGGTCAGCTACGACTACCCGATGGCGGCGGCGCGGTTGTTCGCGCAGGTGAGCCCGCAGGTCACCTTCGTCTACGTCTCGGGCCAGGGGACCGATTCGTCGGGTCAGGGTCGGGTGATGTGGGCGCGGGTCAAGGGGCGTGCCGAGAACGCGATAATGGATCTGCTGCCCAACGGTTACGCGGCGCGGCCGGGGTTCATCCAGCCGACGTACGGGGCCGTGTCGAAGACGCGGTGGTACCGGTTCGGGTACGCGGTCACCCGTCCGCTGTTTCCGGTGCTGCGTCGGTTGCTGCCGAATCAGGTCACCACTACCGACGGGATCGGTCGGGCAATGTTGCGGGTCGCTCGGGAGGGTTCGCCGGTGCGGGTGTTGGGCAACCGCGAGCTGCGCTGAGGGTCAGGCGATCGTGTCGAGGGCGTGGGCCAGGTCGGCGCGCAGGTCTTCGGGGTCTTCGAGGCCGACCGAGAGGCGCAGCAGGGCGGCAGCGGGTTTGGCGTCGCCCTCGACCGGCCGGTGGGTGAGCGAGGCGGGGTGCTGGATGAGGGTGTCGACGCCGCCGAGGGACACCGCGTGGGTGATGAGGTGGCAGGCGCCGGCGACGGCGGCCGCGGCGGGCGCGCCGCCGCGTACCTCGAAGGCGAGCAGGCTGCCGGGTCCGGACATCTGCCGCCCGACCAGCGCCGCCGGGTCGTGCACCGAGGGGTGGTGCACCCGGTGTACGGCGGGGTGGTCGGCGAGCCAGCCGGCGAGTTTCTCGGCGGTGGCCTGTTGGGCGCGGACCCGCAGCGGCAGGGTTTGCAGGCCGCGGTGCAGCAGGTAGCCGCCGAGGGGGTGCAGGATCGCGCCGGTGACCGCGCGGACCTGGCGTAGGCGTACCGCCCAGGTTTCGTCGCAGGCGACGACGCCGGCGAGGACGTCGCCGTGTCCGCCGATGCTCTTGGTGGCGCTGTGCAGGACGAGGGTGGCGCCGTGTCGGGCGGGTTGTTGCAGTACGGGGGTGGCGACGGTGTTGTCGACCAGCAGTGGGATGTCGCCGGCCGCGGCGGCGAGGGCGGCGATGTCGACCAGGTCGAGGGTCGGGTTGGCGGGTGTCTCGACGATGACGAGTGCGGTGTCGGGGCGGATGGCGTCGGCGACCTCGTCGGGGCGCGTCCAGGTGACTGTGGTGCCGAGCAGGCCGGTGGCGAGGACGTGGTCGGTGCCGCCGTAGAGGGGTCGGACGGCGACGACGTGTCGGCGGTCGTCGCGGGCGGCGGCGAGCAGTGTGGCGGTGAGGGCGGCCATTCCGCTGGCGAAGGCGACGGCCTGGGCGGTGCCTTCCAGCTCGGCGAGGGCGGTTTCGAAGCGCGCGACGGTGGGGTTCCAGAGCCGTTGGTAGACGGCGCCGCCGTCGGCGGGGAGGGTGCCGCCGGTGGCGAGTTGCTCGTACGCGGCGCCGCCGTCGTCGACGGAGGGCAGCGGGTTGGTGGTCGACAGATCGATGGGTGGTACGTGCACGCCGAGGGTGCGCAGATCGTCGCGGCCGGCGTGAACGGCCCGGGTGTCCATCGTTGTCATGGCGGTAGCGTCGAACATCCGGTGACTGTTGGGCAACGATTCGGCAGATGATTCTGCGAATCGGGCTGGTTCTCGTGTTGAATTCGGGCGAGGATGGCGCAATGCCCCCTGAGCCGAATGATCTGCGGCCGTACCCGGCCCTGGATGAGGTGGACCGCGCGATCCTGACCGAACTGGCGGCGGATGGCCGGCTGCCGAACAACGCCCTCGCCGAGCGGGTGGGTGTGGCGCCGTCGACGTGCCTGACGCGTACCCGGGCGCTGCGCGAGCGTGGTGCGATCCGTGGTTTTCATGCCGAGGTGGATCCGGCGGCGCTCGGTCTGCCGTTGCAGGCGTTGGTGTCGGTGCGGTTGACAGCGCACGAGCGGGCGGCGGTGGACGCGTTCCGGGCCCGGTCGGTGCGACTGCCGGGGGTGGTGTCGGTGTTCCACGTGGCCGGCGCGGAGGACTACGTGCTGCATGTGCGGGCGGCGTCCGGCGACGCGTTGCGGGACTTCGTGCTGGACCACCTGGCTGTGGACCCGGTGGTGCAGCACACGCAGACCAGTCTGATCTTCGAGCAGGCGCGCGGGATGGGCTGAGCGGCGGGTGAGGTGGCCGACGAAAACCCGCATGCTGGAACAAAGCCGGTCGGTGACGGGTTGGCTGACCGTGTGATCACCGTACCGTTGTCTGTTCTTGATCTTGCCCCGGTCGCCAAGGGCACCACCGCTGGCGCGGCGTTGCAGGCCACCACCGAGTTGGCCCGCCGCACCGAGGAGTTGGGCTACCACCGGTTCTGGGTGGCCGAGCACCACAACATGCCGGCGATCGCCAGCTCCGCCCCCGCGGTGCTGCTGGCGCACCTGGCGGCGAACACCTCGACGATCCGACTGGGGTCGGGCGGGGTGATGCTGCCCAACCACGCGCCGCTGGTGGTGGCCGAGCAGTTCGGCACCCTGGAGGCGCTGCACCCCGGTCGGATCGACCTGGGCATCGGGCGGGCGCCGGGCACCGACCAGGTGACCGCGCTGGCGTTGCGGCGCACCATGGAGGGCCTGTCGGCGGAGGGGTTCCCGCGTGAGCTGACGGACCTGATGAACTACTTCAGCGGGGAGAAGCCGGGGCAGATCATCGCCACGCCGGGCCGCGGTGAGCAGCCGGCCGTGTGGCTGTTGGGCTCCAGCGGTTTCAGCGCCCAGCTCGCCGGTCTGCTCGGTCTGCCGTTCTCCTTCGCGCACCACTTCAGCTCGCAGAACACGCTGCCGGCGTTGGCCCTGTACCGGCAGAACTTCCGGCCGTCGCAGTGGCTGGACAAGCCGTACGCGATGGTGGCGGTCAACGCCGTGTGCGCGGAGACCGACGAGCGGGCCGAATGGTTGGCCGGGCCGAGCGCCCTGTCGTTCTTGAAGTTGCGCTCCGGGCGGCCGGAGCCGCTGTCCACGCCCGACGAGGCGGCGGCCTACCCGTACTCGGAGATCGAGCGGGAGTTCGTCGTGGCGCGCCGTGACGGCCAGGCGATGGGCTCGCCGGAGACGGTGCGTCGGCAGCTGACCGACCTGGTGGAGCGCACCGGCGCGGACGAGCTGATGCTGACCACTCTGGTGTACGACGTGCAGGACCGGGTGCGGTCGTACGAATTGATCGCCGAGCAGGTGGCGGGCGGTCTACGCCAGGGCGCGTGAAACACGATCTTCACGTCAGCGTCACCCCGCCGACCCGGACGGTGCCTAATGTTGGTGCCGGTGGTGGTACGGCATTCCCGGTCGGGACGGGTTGGGAATGCCGCGGTGTGGCGCACCGGGCCGGAGCTGAGCGGATTCCGCGGCTGCGGCCCGGTGCCTGCCACCCTAAGCGACCCCGCTCGGGACCGCCAGGGGTTGCATCAACGTAGGTGGATGTCTGGCGTGGGCGGGGTGCCCATTCCGTTGCCGATGAAGAACCCCGGGTGCGGCGGTTGGTTGTAGGCGGTGTTCTGCCACGCGACCGCCACCCGATACTGCGGGTCGTGCATCAGGGTGTAGATCCGGGTGCTGGTCGGGGTGGGTGTGCTGTAGATGCGCAGCGCCCGGCTGTCGGTGGTCCGCCAGATCACCTCCTCGCGCCAGTCGCCCAGGATGTCGCCGGAGAGCGCCGGCGTGGACTTGGTGCCGTTGTTGGACGCCACCCCGCTGCCGTCGAGCAGCCGGGTCTCGCCGCCGGTGCCGTACTTGTCGATCTTCGTGCCGTCGAGCAGTTCCCGCACCGGGTCGCCGTCCCACCAGGCGAGGAAGTTGGCCGAGGACGGCTTGCGGCCCACGTTCTGCCCCCTCGTGTTGGCCAGTCCGGTGGCCGCTGACGACCACGACTCGGCGCCGGGGCTGCCCGCCCAGATGTCCGCGGAGACACCCCGGCCGTTGTCGCCGGACGCCGGCGTGGACCAGAGGACCTGACCGGTACGGGCGTCGGCGAAGTAGGAGCTGGGCTTGCTGGCGTCCTCGTCGACCTTGAACACCTCCAGGCCGGCGCGGCCCGGGTCCAGGTCCCCCACGTGCAGGGCGTCGCCGTGGCCGTTGCCCGTCGAGTGGAGCAGCCGGCCGTTGTCGTCGATGGTGGCGGCCCCGTACACGATCTCCTGGCGACCGTCGGCGTCGACGTCGGCCACGGAGAGCTGGTGGTTGCCCTGACCGGCAGCGGCGCCGTTGCCGGAGGAGTTCGAGTCGAACGTCCAGCGCCTGGTGAGCGTGCCGTTGCGGAAGTCCCAGGCGGCGATCACCGCGCGGGTGTAGTAACCCCGGGCCATGATCAGCGAGGGGCGCTGCCCGTCCAGGTACGCGGTGCCGGCGAGGAACCGGTCCACCCGGTTGCCGTACGAGTCGCCCCAGGACGACACTGTGCCGCGCGGCGGGTCGTAGTTGACGGTGGAGGCGACCGCGCCGGTCTGCCCGTTGAACATGGTCAGGTACTCCGGGCCGGAGAGCACGTAACCGCTGGAGTTGCGGTGGTCCGCCGACGACGAACCGATGAGCTGACCGGTGCCGGAGCGGGTGCCGTCGGCGGTCTTCATGGCCACCTCGGCGCGGCCGTCGCCGTCGTAGTCGTACACCTGGAACTGGGTGTAGTGGGCGCCGGCCCGGATGTTGCGGCCCAGGTCGACCCGCCACAACCGGGTGCCGGTGAGCGTGTACGCGTCGACGTAGACGTTGCCGGTGTAGCCGGACTGCGAGTTGTCCTTGGCGTTCGACGGTTCCCACTTGAGCACGATCTCGTAGGTGCCGTCGCCGTTGAGGTCACCGACTGAGGCGTCGCTGGCGCTGTACGAGTAGCTCTCGCCGCTGGGGGTGCTGCCCCCGGCCGGGACCTGCAACGGCACGTCCAGGTAGCCCGCGCCGAACTGCAACGCCGGTGGTGACGCCGCCTGCTCGGCGCCGCCCACCACGGCCCGCACGGTGTACGCCGAGCCGGCCGTCGCGCCGCTGTCGAGGTAGTTGGTGGCGCCGGTGATCGGGCTGGCGTTGACCTTGGTGGACCCCCGGTAGACGTTGAACGCCATGCCGGAGGTCTCGGTGCCGAGCAGCCGCCAGGAGACCAGGTTGCCGCTGCCGGAGCGAACGCTGACCAGCCCCCGGTCCAGCTTCTCCATCTGCACCACCCCGGCCGACGGCGGAGGCGTGGTCGGAGGTGGGGTGGTCGGTGGCGGGGTGGTCGGTGGCGGGGTGGTCGGTGGCGGGGTGGTCGGCTCGTCGGTGGGTGGCGCTCCGGTGCAGGTGGTGCCGTTGAGCACGAAGCTGCCCGGCACCGGGTTGCTACCGGTCCACGAACCGTTGAAGCCGAACGAGGCGCTGCCGTTCGTGGCGATGGCGGTGTTGTGGTCGACGTTGCGCGCGGTCACCTGGGCGCCGGACTGGGTGACGGCGGCGTTCCACGCCTGGGTGACCTGCTGGCCCGCGGCGTACGACCAGGTGACGGCCCACCCATTGAGCGGGTCGCCGAGGTTGGTGACGGTGACGTTGGCGCCGAAGCCGCCCTGCCACTGGTTGGTGATCTGATAGTCGACCCGGCAGCCGACGGCGGCGGCCGAGGCGACGACCGTGCCGAGGGTGCCGGCCACGACGGTGGCCGCCGTCGTGGCGGCGAGCAGGGTCAGCCGATGTCTGGACGGGTGCATGCACTGCCTCCGGGGATCCGGTGATGACCGCTACGACCCACCGGCCCTGCCCGGGAAGCACAGTGGACCAACCCACCGCGACGGCGGCGGACGGCGATCTGATCGGGGTGAAACGCCCTGGAACTCACGGATCCGACTCACCGCGCATCGTAAGGCAAGCGCTTTCCGCCACGCAACATCGATGAGCATCGCTTGGTTGCGCGTTTCGCTCTTGCCTCGGTGGCGTCTCGCTCTTGCCTCGGTGATCGATGCCTGATCAACTCGTCCAGGTGAGCGCTCACCACATGGACCCTGACGAATTCCGTCGCGCCGGCCACGCCGTCGTCGACTGGATCGCCGACTACTGGGAGACAGTGGAGCAACGGCCGGTCGCCCCGGCGGACCCCCCGGGTACGGTGGCCGCCGCCCTGCCCGGCGAGCCGCCCACCACCGGCGGCGAACCGGTCGAGGCGATCCTCGCCGACCTGGACTCGATCGTCGTACCGGGGCTGACCCACTGGCAGCACCCGGGCTTCTTCGGCTACTTCCCCGGCAACACCTCCGGCCCGAGCGTGCTCGGCGACCTAGTCAGCTCCGGGCTCGGCGTCCAGGGCATGCTCTGGGCCTCCAGCCCGGCCTGCACCGAGCTGGAGACGGTGATGATGGACTGGCTGGCCCACCTGCTGGACCTGCCACAGCGGTTCCGCTCCACCGGCCCCGGCGGTGGGGTCATCCAGGACTCGGCCTCCTCGGCGACGCTGGTGGCCACCCTGACCGCACTGCACCGGGCCAGCGGCGGCCGCTGGCGGCACACCGGCATCGACCGGCGTTACCGCGCCTACACCTCCATGCACGGGCACTCGTCCATCGAGAAGGCGGTACGGATCGCCGGACTGGGCGGCGACGGGATCCGGTCGATCGAGGTGGACCCGGACACCCAGGCGATGCTGCCGGGCGCGCTGCGGGCCGCCATCGAAGCCGACCTGACCGCCGGAGACGTGCCGGCCGTCGTGGTAGCGACCATCGGCACCACCTCCACCACCGCCGTCGACCCGCTGCCGGAGATCGGGGCCATCTGCGCCGAGTACGGAATCTGGCTGCACGTGGACGCCGCGTACGCGGGCGCCGCCGCCGTCTGCCCCGAACTACGGTGGACACACGTCGGCCTGGACTACGCCGACTCCTACTGCTTCGACCCGCACAAGTGGCTGCTCACCGGCTTCGACTGTGACGCGTTCTGGGTGGCCGACCGGGCCGAACTGATCGAGGCGCTGACCGTGCTGCCGGAGTTCCTACGCAACGCGGCCTCCGAATCCGGCGCGGTGATCGACTACCGGGACTGGCAGGTGCCGCTGGGCCGGCGGTTCCGATCCCTCAAGCTGTGGTTCGTGCTGCGCTGGTACGGCGCCGAAGGGCTGCGGGCGCACATCCGCTCCGGGGTGGCGCTGGCCGAACGGTTCGCCGAGCGGGTCCGCACCGACGAGCGGTTCGAGTTGGCCGCGGCGCACCCGTTCTCACTGGTCTGCTTCCGACTGCACGCCGACGACGACACCAACGCGGCATTGCTGGCCTCGACGAACGCCACCGGACGGGTGCACCTCACGCACACCCGGGTCGCCGGCCGCTACACGCTGCGGCTGGCGGTCGGTTCACCCCAGACCACCGAAGCGCACATCGACGAAGCCTGGACCTTGCTCTCCGAGGCAGCCAACACCCTGCTCACCCCCTGACCCACCGCCGCCCCGCCCCGCTCCCCCACACCCCACGCCCCCACGCCCACGCGCCCACGCGCGTCCCGCGTCCCGCGTCCCGCGCCCCGCGCCCCGCGCCCCACGCCCCACGCCCCACGCCCCACGCCCCACGCCCCACGCCCCACGCCCCACGCCCCACGCCAAGATCTGCGCAACTTCCCGGATGTTGCTGCCTCCGACGCGCGAGAGACAGCAACATCCCTGATGTTGCGCGGATCTTGACCACGAACACCGTGCCCCGACCGGGGTGGGGTCCAGGGCGCCCACCCCGCCGTCAAGATCACGCTCGATCCTGGTTGTAGTGGCCACGACGAGCCGGTAAGCCACTACATCCAGGATGTTGCGCGATCTTGGGGGCTCAACCTCGGAGATGGCGGCGTGTGACCGGGCATCGGCGGGTGGACGGGCGCATCGCAGGTTCAGCGTGGGGCGGACGTACCCGTTGCGGCCAGATCGGCCGGGACCTCGCCGACGGATGCAGCGTCGGAGGCCTCGGCGGGCACACCGGCGGCGGTGGCGGCTTCGGCGGCCTCGGCGCGGGCGCGGCGGGTCCGGCGTAGGGCGCGTACGGCCAACACCAGGGCGGCCAGCCAGCCGGCGGCGAGCAGGGCGTACAGGGCGGGGCGGGCCGGACCGTCCAGTTCGGCGGAGCGCATCAGGGTGCGGGCGTTGGTCAGCACGATCACGCCGCCGACTGCCGCGCCGAGCAGTTGGGCGGGCACGATTCGCACCAGCCAGGCTGCCAGCGGTGCGGCGATGAGCCCACCGATGAGCAGTGCGGCGACGGTGGGGAGCAGGAATCCCTCCGAGCCCAGCCCGATCAGGAAGCCGATGCTGGCGGCGCCGGCCACAACGAACTCGGAGGTGTCCACGGAGCCGATCACCTTGCGCGGTTCCATGCGACCGGAGACCAGCAGCGCGGGGGTGGCCACCGGGCCCCAACCGCCGCCGCCGGTCGCGTCGACGAAGCCGGCGACCAGGCCCAGGGGGCCGAGGAAACGACCGCGGAGCTGTCCGCCGACCCGGTCGGTGCGCAGTGGTCGGGCGAAGCGGATCAGGAGGTACGCGCCGAGCGTGAAGAGGATGCCGGCCATCCACGGTGCGGCGGACTCGGTGGAGATCGAGCTGAGCACTGTGGCGCCGACGAAGGCGCCGACAGCGCCGGGTAGGGCGATGCGGGTCACCACCCGCCAGTCGACGTTGCCGAACCGCCAGTGCGCGACGCCGGCAGCGAGCGTGGTGCCGATCTCGGCCAGGTGCACCGAGGCCGAGGCGGCGGCCGGGGCGACTCCGGCGACCAGCAGCAGAGTGGACGAGGTCAAGCCGTATGCCATGCCGAGCGAACCATCGATCAGTTGCGCGACGAGCCCGACCAGAGCGAGGACCAACAGCTTGCGCACGAGCGCCCCCAGACTTTTCGGCATCTCCTATCGACTTGGTCGACAATGCGGGATGGGGCAGCCAGGGTCAAGCCCCCGATCGGTGGATGGGACGCGGCTCAGATCCAGGCGCGCGGGTCGGCGGCCAGCTCGGTGACCCGCGCGGGCAGGGTGCCGGCGGCCACGTCGGCGACGCTGACCAGTTCCAGGATCTCGCGCTCGCTTGCCCGTAGCGCGATCCAGACCTCCTGGAGGGCGTGCGCCGGGCCGTGGTAACCGAGCTGCTCGGGGCGCTGCCCGCGTACGTGGGCGAGAGGCCCGTCGATCACCCGGATGACCTCGGCGAGGGAGATCTCCTCGGCGGGGCGGGCCAGCCAGTAGCCGCCCTCCGGGCCACGCTGGGCGTGCACGATGCCGCCCCGGCGCAACTGGAGAAGGATGCTCTCCAGGAACTTCGGCGGGATCTCCTGGGCGCGGGCGATCTGGTCGGCCGTCACCGGCCGGCCGCGCCCGGGGCCGCTGGCCGTCGCGGCAAGCTCGGCGGCCGCGCGGAGGGCATAGTCGACCCGGGCGGAGAGGCGCATGTCGGCAAGGTTAGTCGCTGGTCCACCGGGCGGGCGGGCGACCCTCGGCCGATCGGCCACGCGTCGATGGGAAGCAGCCCCGCTGGCACCCGTCCGGGCCGCCGGGCGAGACCGATGAACGACCGCCGGTACGGACCGGTGAAGTACGTCATGATCCACGGCACGGTGGCGGCCGAAATGCCGTTCCGGAGCGTCCCTATGCTGGGCGTGAGTACGAATGTCTGGCCGTTTACCGCGGCCGCCAGCAACATATTGATAAACACCCGGGTGTGCTCGGGGGGAAGGCAACACGATGACCGATATCGCCACCCGCACCTGGGACGGCATGACCATCCCGGTGGCTGGCACCTATCTTCTCGATCAGGCGCACAAGCGGATCGGTTTCCTGTCCCGGCACATGATGGTGAGCCCGGTGCGTGGTGAGTTCGCCGAGGCCACTGCGGAGATCTTCGTGGCGGAGGACCCGCTGCTCTCCTCGGTGACGGCCACCATCATGTCGGCCAGCATCACCACCGGGAGTGTCGACCGGGACACGCATCTGAAGAGTGCCGATTTCCTCGATGTGGAGCGTTTTCCCACTCTCGAATATCGAAGCACCGGTATTAAATGGCAGGGCAACGAGGACCCCATATTCCAGTGGGCGCGGCTGCGCAACCATCGGTTGGGCGGGCGAGGCCGAAGTCACATTGTTCCGCCGCAGTCCGACGGTATTCCCGGACGATTCGTCCTCACCGGTGAGTTGACCGTGAAGGGGATCACCCGGGCCGTCGACCTGGAGGTGAATTTTGGTGGTGCTCGTCAGGATCCGTACGGGCAGAACATCTTCGGATTCAGCGCGACGGCCGAGATGAACCGTGAGGACTACGGCCTGCTCTGGAATGTCGTCCTGGAGAGCGGCGGGGTGCTGGTCGGCAAGACGGTGCAGATCGAGATCGCCGGCGAAGCCATCTACCAGGCCTGAACCACGTCATCCCCGCCAGCTGCCTGGCGGGGACGAGCGACGACTGCTCGGTAGGAATGAGCCAGAGCGTCAGGCGCCGACGCGGCGCAGCAGACCTTCCTGGACGGCGCTGGCGATCTGCTGGCCGTCCGTGGTGAACATCCGGCCGGTGGCCAGCCCGCGCGCGCCGGACGCCGACGGGCTCAGGCAGTCGTAGAGGAACCACTCGTCGGCCCGGAACGGCCGGTGGAACCACAGCGCGTGGTCCAGGCTCGCGCCGACCAACCCGCCCGGCCCCCACACCTCGCCGTGTGCGGAGAGCACCGAGTCCAGCAGGGTGAGGTCCGAGGCGTAGGTGAGCGCGCAGGCGTGCAGCAGGGGGTCGTCGGGCAGTTTGCCGTCGATACGCATCCAGACACGCTGGTGCGGGTCGGCGGGCCGGTCGCCGGGGCGGACCCAGCCGGGCTCGCCCACGTAGCGCACGTCGATCGGTCGTGGGATCTGACCCCAGATGCCCAGCCGCTCCGGGTATCGGGAGAGCCGGTCGGTCATCGTCGGCACGTCCTGCGGCGGGGGTACGTCCAGCGGGGCCGGGGCCTGGTGGTCCAGGCCCTCCTCGGCCCGCTGGAACGACGCCGACATGAAGAAGATCGGCTTGCCGTGCTGGAGGGCGACCGCGCGGCGGACCGAGAAGGACCGGCCGTCGCGGATGTTCTCCACCTCGTAGGCGATCGGTTCGACCGGGTCGCCGGGGCGGACGAAGTAGCCGTGCAGCGAGTGCACGAACCGCTCCGGGTCGACGGTGCGGCCGGCGGCGACCAGGGCCTGACCGGCGACCTGGCCGCCGTACACCCGTTGTGGGCCGACCGGGGGGCTCATCCCCCGGAAGGTCATCTCCCCGGTCGGGTCGAGGTCCAGCACTTCCAGCAGCTGGTCCACCGCCGCCTGGCCGACCGCGACCCGACCGTCGCTCACTGCAGGGCCCGCGCCGACGCGGCGTCGACCAGCGAGCCGAGCTGGTGTACGCGCAGCGTGTTGGTCGAGCCGGGGGTGCCGGGCGGGCTACCCGCCACGATCACCACGTAGTCACCGGGGTTGGCCCGGTCGAGGCCGAGCAGCGCCTGGTCGACCTGGCGGAACATGTCGTCGGTGTGCTGCACGAACGGCATCAGGAAGGTCTCCACGCCCCAGGTGAGGGCGAGCTGGTCACGCACCTCGGGGACCGGCGTGAAGGCCAGCAGCGGCAGGTCACAGTGCAGGCGGGACAGCCGTCGCACGGTGTCACCGGTCTGCGAGAACGCGACGAGCGCCTTGGCGTTGATGGCCCGGGCGATCGACGAGGCGGCGACGGTGAGAGCGCCACCGTGGGTACGCGGGTCGTGCTGCAACCGCGGCACCCCGATGGAACCGGCCTCGGTGGTCGTCACGATCTTGGCCATGGTGCTCACGGTGAGCACCGGATACTTGCCGACGCTGGTCTCGCCGGAGAGCATCACCGCGTCCGCGCCGTCGAGCACCGCGTTGGCGACGTCGGAGGCCTCCGCCCGGGTGGGACGGGAGTTCTCGATCATGGAGTCGAGCATCTGGGTGGCCACGATGACGGGCTTGGCGTTCTCCCGGCACAGCTGCACGGCGCGCTTCTGCACCAGCGGGACCTCGTCCAGCGGCATCTCGACACCGAGGTCACCGCGGGCGACCATGACGCCGTCGAAGGCCAGCACGATGGCCTCCAGGTGCTCCACCGCCTCCGGCTTCTCGACCTTGGCGAGCACCGGCCGGAACACGCCCTCCTCGGCCATGATCCCGTGCACGAGCTTGATGTCCTCGGCCGAGCGGACGAAGGAGAGCGCCACCAGGTCGACGCCGAGCCCCAGGGAGAAGCGCAGGTCCTCGGCGTCCTTGTCCGACATGGCGGGCACGCTGACCGCCACGTTGGGCAGCGACACGCCCTTGTTGTTGGAGACCGGGCCGCCCTCGGTGACGAGGCAGCGGATGTCGTTGCCGGTGACGTCGGTGACCTCGACGGCGACCCGACCGTCGTCGATCAGCAGCCGGTCACCGGGCTTCACCTCCTGCGGCAGCTTGCGGTAGGTGCAGGAGACCCGCTCCTTGGTGCCGATGACGTCGTCGCCGGTGATCACGACGGAGTCACCGGTGCGCCACTCGTGAGGGCCGTCGGCGAACCGACCGAGCCGGATCTTGGGGCCTTGCAGGTCGGCGAGGACGGCGACCGGCTTACCTGTTGCCTCCGACGCCTCCCGGACCAGTCGGTAGACCGCCTCGTGGTCGGCGTGGCTGCCGTGGCTGAAGTTGAGCCTCGCCACGTTCATGCCGGCCTCGACGAGACCCCGGATGCGCTCCGGGGACGAGGTGGCGGGACCAAGAGTGCAGACGATCTTCGCGCGGCGTGTCACGCCCATCAGGCTAGTCTCTCCTTCAGGTCGGACTCGGGGCCGACCCCTTGCAGGCAGCGGAACAGGTGTCCAACGACGCGCGGTGCGCGTCGGGCCGGCGGGCGGAACCGCACCGGGAACGTTGTGGCGACGGGCATCAGCGACCGCGCGCCGGGAATCGTACGCCTCTGTCGGCGTGCGCTGTCGGGGTGCTCCCGGCGGCGGCTCACTCCGGGTGCCCCGAGAGCGGCAGGCAGCGGCTCATTCCGGGTGCTCCGGGGGCGGCAGGGTGGGCACCGCGTGCAGCAGGTCGCGGGGGTCGTAGCGGCGCTTGGCCCGGCGCAGCCGCGCCCAGTTCGCGCCGTAGGCGAGCCGGACCCGGTCGGTCTCCTCGGGGGCGAGCAGGTTGGGGTAGCCACCGGGCAGGGCGTGCGGGGCGAGCGCCGCAGAGGTCCGCTCGGCCCACTCGCGGTGCGGACCGGCCTGGTCGCCGGGAGCCCACACCGCGATGATCTCGGCCATCAGGTGATCGGTGCGCAGCCCGAACGCCGTGTCGCCGGGTCGGACCCGGGTTGCCGCGCCGTGGAAGTGGTGCACGGCCAGCGCGGAGAACGGAGAGGTGACCTGCCGGGCCGCGTCGACGAGCGTGTCCACCGCGATGTCGGTGAGCGCGGGCAACCACCGGGTCCGCAGCAGGTAGTGGTTGCCGTCGACCATCCCACCGTCGAACATCCTCAGCGCGTCCGCGTACGGCATCGGGCCGATCTGGTCGACCAGTGGGGTGCCCAACGCGCGCAGCCGGTCCATCCACGGCGCCCCGGCGTTCAGGTCGGGGCCGCTGTAGAACGGGCACACGAAGATCACCGGCTCGCCGGCCGGGCCGGGCAGGAAGCCGGCCATCACGGTCAGCTCGTCCGGAGCCTCGGCGACCAGCGCGCCGTAGCCGCGCAGCACGGCCGGCGCCTCGGAGAGCGCGAACATGATCATGCCGGCCAGCACACCGGGCAGCCGGTGCGCGCGGAAGCGCAGCTCGGTGACGATGCCGAGGTTCCCGCCGCCGCCGCGCAACGCCCAGTACAGCTCGGCGTCGTGCCGGGGGTCGGCGGTGACCCGGCGGCCGTCGGCGAGAACCACCTCCGCGCCGAGCAGGCTGTCCAGGGCCAGACCGAACCGGCCGCACAGCGGGCCGTACCCGCCGGCGAGGGTGAGCCCGGCCATCCCCACGGCGCCGACCACGCCGGTGGGGACCACCAGGTCGTACGGGCGGGCGGCGGCGAGCAGCTCGGCCGCCGTCGCGCCGCCGCCGATGGTCACCGTGGCCGCGTCCTTGTCGACGCGAACGGAGCGCAGCCCGGTCAGATCGAGCGCCAGAGCGCCGTCACGCAGCGCCCGGCCGGCCCAGTCGTGCCCTCCAGAGCGGACCGAGAGGGGCAGGTGGCACCGGGTGGCGATGCGGACCGCCTCGGCCACCTCGTCGGAGTCCTGGCACTCGGCGACCAGCGCGGGCGTGCACGCCACCGCGCCGTTCCAGAGCCGGGTGGTGGCGGCGTAACCGGGATCGCCCGGCTCGTGCAGCCGGTCGCCGAGCAGGGCACGCAGTCGGGCGGCGGCCGATGCGACATCGGGGGTGGCGGCGGAGATCATGGCGACTCCTCGACCGGGGCCGACCCACGACACCGGGTACGCCCCGGCGGCGGCCCGCGCAGGGCGCGACCGTAGCACCGGCAGGCGGGCGAGCGCCGTCATCATCACGACAGCCACCGATGGGCTGGCGGCTCAGCTGCCCGCCTTGACCAGTGGGAACTCCAGGGAACCGGCCGGGCAGAGGAAGGTCAGCACCTCCACCCGGTAGAGCCCGGCCTGCACCGCCGGGTCAGCCTCCAGCACGCTGCGGACATCGTCGACGCTGCCGGTACGGGCCAGCCCGAAGCCGATCGGCGGGTCCGGCTCGCGCGCCGGCCCGTCCACTGAGCCGGCGACCAGGACGATGCCGCGTCGCTGCAACGCCTGCATGTGTTCGGCGTGCTCGGCCTGCAACCGTTGCACGGTCTCCGCGGGCAGGGCCCGCCCGGCCGCGCCGGGATAGATCACGATGCACTCGTACGTGTCGAGCGCGAAGTTGACCTGCGGCACTCCCATGGGTGCTCCCTCCGCCGTCGCGCCGGAACGCACCGGCTCCGGCCAGCGTCGCACGGACACCCCGGTCGTACCGGGCGCTTCCCGGCAACTCGGCTCGGCGCGCTGCCGGCGTGTCCGCGCCCACACTCGGCCGACCGGCGGCATGGCGGCGGGGTTCCGGGGGATGATCCTTCGGTGGTGGGTGGGCTCTTCACGCCCGCGCTGTCCACGCCCGCCACGACGAGACGATTGGGGATCGGGCAATGGCAACAAATATCAGTGAGCAGCCCGCGAAGGCGTCCGGCACGTACCGGATCGGTGGCGATGTCACAGTCAACCGGCTCGGCTACGGGGCCATGCAGATCACCGGCCCGGGTGTCTGGGGTGACCCGAAGGACCCGGCCGAAGCGGTTCGTGTGCTGCGCCGTGCGGTCGAGCTGGGCGTGACGTTCATCGACACCGCCGACTCGTACGGGCCGTTCGTCTCGGAGTTGCTGATCCGGGAGGCGCTGCACCCGTACGCCGATGACCTGGTGATCGCGACCAAGGCCGGGCTGAGCCGCTCCGGCCCCGGCGACTGGCGTGCGCTGGGCCGCCCGGAGTACCTGCGCCAGCAGTGCGAGCTGAGCCTGCGCCACCTCGGCCTGGACAGCATCCCGCTGTACCAGCTGCACCGGATCGACCCGAAGGTGCCGCTCGCCGATCAGCTCGGTGAGCTGGCCCTGCTGCGGGAGGAAGGCAAGATCCAGCACATCGGGCTGTCCGAGGTGAGCGTCGCGCAGATCGAGGAGTCCCGGGCGATCACCACGATCGCGTCGGTGCAGAACCTGTACAACCTCGCCAACCGCAGCGCCGAGGACGTGCTGGAGTACTGCGAGCGCAACGACCTCGCGTTCATCCCGTGGTACCCGATCGCGACAGGTGAGCTGGCCCGCCCGGGCGGGCCGCTGGACGCCATCTCCACCGCGCACGGCGCGTCCCCCGCGCAGCTCGCGTTGGCCTGGCTGCTGCGCCGCTCGCCGGTGATGCTGCCGATCCCCGGCACGTCCTCGGTGGCGCACCTGGAGGAGAACGTGGGCGCGGCCGACGTGCGGCTCACCGACGACGAGTTCGAGGCGCTCGCCAAGGCGAGCTGACCCACCGCTCCGGACGCCGTCGGCTCAGCCGGCGGCGTCCGAAACCGGGTTCCCGGGCGCCGTCGGGTCAGTCGACGGCGTCCGGGCCGGGCTCTCGGGCGGCGCGTAGCGCCTCGGTCGCCTGGGCCAGCAGGCGAGCGGAGTCGGTCCGTCCGCTCACCTGCAACTCCACTTCGGTGTCCCCGGTCTGGATCCGGATGCTGGCCTCGGTGCGCTGCTGGTCGACCCAGGACTGCAACAGGTTGAACAGCCCCGGAAGCAGCCCCTGGGCCAGCACCGCGATGATCACCGCGTCGCTGAAACCCGGCCGGCCACCGCCGCCGCCGGCCGGGCGGACTCCCGGCCGGTACTCGGGGCGGCGGTGGATCCAGGTCAGCAGGTCGACCGACGGAGGCTGCCGCTGCCGGGGGTTGATGGTCAGCCGGACGGGCAGCCGGGCTGCGGTGTCGCTGTCGGTCACGGTCTGTCTCCCGGTCAGTCGGCGGCGGGTCGGAAGGTCACGTTGTCCCCGTCGGCGGTGGCGACGCCCGCGACGGTGAACGCATTGTCGTCCTTGAACGGTGAGCTGCCGCCGAAGTAGGTGGTCGTGCCACTCGCCTCCACCCTGCCCTGGGTCTCGGTCGGGGTGGAAACCTGGGCGCTGGCCGGGCCGGTGAGTTCGACGGCGAGCTTCGGGTATTCGAGGATCTTCCAGGTGATCTTCTGGATGGAGCCGCCGTAGTAGCGGAACGGGCAGCCCGGCGGGGCGGCGACGGTCTGCTTGGCGCACTCGTCCAACCAGGCGCGTACCCGGGCCTCGACGGCCTCGATCGCCGCCGGCTTGAGCACCGGCGCCAGTTGCAGGACGGCTGCGGTCTCCCCCGGGCCCACCAGCACGGTCGCGGTCGGCGTCTCGCTGAGCGCGCTGGACGGGCCGGTCGCGCTGTAACCGCCGGGCAGCAGCACCACTGGCGGGCCCTCGGTGGCGACCGGCAGCTCCACCCCGTTGAGCCGTACTCCGGGGTCGGCGATCGCGGCGTTGAGCTGGGTCGGCCCGCCGCTCAACCGCCAGCCGTGGAACAGCCCGGCGGTGGTCTCGTCCTCGCGGCGCAGGGTGAGGGTGGTGGTCTCCCGCGCGTCACCCAGCCGGTACGCCACAGTGGCGGTGGCGCTGTCGCCGTCGCGCTCCAACGAGCTGATCTTGACGTCGGTCGGTGGTTGGTAGCCCTTGCCGCGCAGCAGTTGCGCGAGCAGCTTGGTGTCGGCCCCGCTGCCCTGGTCGGTCAGGTAACCGAGCGCGGCGTCGCTGTCCCGGTCGGCGAGCGCGGCGAAGTAGCCGTCGATCGCCGCCTGGGGGCGGAAGAACGCCCACTGCACCACGCCGAGCCCGCTGGTGCCGAGGCAGGCGACCAGTGTGAGGGCGCCGACCAGCAGCCAGGTGCGGCGGGTGCCGACCGGGCCGGCGGGGTTGAACAGCCCATCGGCGGTGACGGGCTGGGCCGCCCCGGGCGCACCGGCCAGCGACGCCCGCTCCAACGCGTCGAGCCGCAGCTCGTGCGGCGGGTGGGTGGCGCAGACCGCCTCGTCCCAGCCGCTGCGGCCGGTCTCGAAGGACAGCCGCCGTTCCAGGATGCGCCGCAGTCCGTCGACGTGCCCGGTGAGCACGGCGCCGAGGTCGGCCCGGTACTCGGCCGCCCGCACGTCACGGGCGTGCAGTGGCAGCACCACGTACCGCATGGTGAGCAGCACCGGCCAGAAGAACACGAAGACCACGAAGTTGGTGCCCGGGTGCGGGAACGTCCGCATCAGCCAGGTCGGCAGGGCGTGCGCGAGGGTCAGCGGCAGGCCGACACCGCGGACGAAGGCGCTGGTGATCTCGTCCCCGGTCCGCCAGTGCACCAGCTCGTGGCTGAGCAGCGCGGCGACCTCGTCGTCCGGTTCGGTCAGCACGGCGGTGGTGACCACCACGTGTCGGGCGTACGTGCGGGCGTTGCTCAGGACCGGGTCGTCCTCCATGAGCAGCCGGGGCACGCTGGGCAGGCCGAGCCGTCGGGCGCAGTCATCGAGGATGGGGCGCAGCCGCGCGTCCTCGCGGCGGCTGGGCTGGCGGGCGCCCGAGACGACCAGCAGGCGGGGTTCGAGCAGCACCCGGTAGAGCGTGTAGATGACGCCGATCAGCGCCGCCGCGACGACAGTGCCGATCAGGCCGGTGAGCAGCGCGAAGGGCTCGTCGGCGACGCCCAGCCAGGGCAGCGCCAGCACGACGAGGAAGCCGACCAGGAAGCCGATCGCGAAGCCGGCCACGCCGCCGAGCACCCCGCCGGAACGGGTCAGGAAGGCCTCGATCAGCGAGCCGATCAGCGGGGCGTCGCGCAGCACCTGGGGCACCTGGTCGTTGGCGCCGGCCCCGATGGCGAAGAGCCCGGCGACGCCGAACGCGAGACCGCCCCAGAACGCGACGAGCAGCGCGATCGGCAGGTAGAACCAGGTGGCGAGGAACGCGCCGACCACGCCGCGCCAGTCCCGCAGGATTCCGGCCCGCAGCCAGACCAGCGCGCTGGGGTAGCCCGGTGGGCGGTCGGCGAACCCGCCGGTGGGCGGCGGGGTGTGGGCCGACAGCGGTTGGGCGGCCCGGACGTCGAGCTGCGGCACGGTCGGCGGGGTGGTCTCCGGCGGCACGGTGGGCGGCTCGGTCATGAGCGCTGCTCCCTCTCGGAGGATGGCGTCCACTGTCGGGAATGGACAGCCGCAGCAGGCTATCGAGGACCCCTGATGCCTGAAACCCCCCTTCCCACGAACGTCGCGCACCCGACACTCACCGTCGCGGATCCGGTGCGGCCGCCCCGTCCGGGACCACCGCACCGGACCGGATCAGAGCGCGAGGCAGTTGGGTCGCACCGGGCCGTCGACCAGGGCGCCGCGCACGATGGTGTACGCCGTGCCGTCGAGCACCAGACCGAGGTGCCCCACCACCCGCAGCGGGCAGTACGCCTGGATCAGCACGTTCGTCGCACCGTCGTTGACGGCGGCGTTCCCGGTCGGCCGGACCAACTCGTCCTGCAAACTGCGGATGGTGGTGTAGCGCACCGCGCCCGGGGTGTCGTCGCCGGCGTTGAGGTCGGCGAGGAACGCCGAGCCGATGCTCATCTGTTGGCAGGCCACCACGCCGGCGCAGCTGCCCAGACCCAGGAACGCCACGATGTTGGCGACGTACGTGCCGTACTGCGGTGTGCCCAGGCTGACGTAGCGACCGACGGTGGCGGTGCCGCCGAGCCGCTTGAGGTAGTACCGGCTGACCAGGCCGCCTTCGGAGTGGGCGACGACGTCCACGCTCGCCGCGCCGGTGCTGGCGCGGACCTGGTTGACGTAGCTGGCGAACGCGCGGGCCGAGGTGGGGATGTCACCGAGGCCCAGCCCGGGCAGCTGGTAGATGAAGGTGCGGTAGCCGTCGGCGCGCAGGCGGGCGGCGATCGGCTCGTACGCGACGGCGACGCCGCTGAGCCCGCCGACAACAATGACGGGGTTGGCCGCCGCGGCGGCGAAGGGTGTCGTGGGAGCGGCGGTGGCCGGGGCCGGCTCGGCGGGGGCGGCGGTCGCCGTGGCGGTGGACGCGAGCAGCGCGGCGGTGGCGAGGGCCAGGACGAGGGCGGTCTTTCGGAGCAGCATCGCTGCACCTCCGGGGGGAGGCGCCCGGCGAACCGGGCAGGTGGGTGGGGGTGTCCGGTCGACCGTGTGACGATCATCCCCGCAACAATTCAGAAACGTCAATGACTTGTTACGCGCCGGTAACCCGTTGTTCCGACGGAGGCGTAAACGGTCATACCGTCACGCTCCATATCGGACACCGACCCTGCCTGGCATGCTGTGGCCGTGGCTGTCGACGAACCCAGCGAGCGCGAGCTGCGGGTGATGCCGTGGTGGCTGGTCCTCGTCGGCCTGCTGGTCGCCATCGCCCTGGGCTGGCTGGTGCTGGACCTGCTGCTCACCGAGGCCGACCGGGCCAGCCAACCGGACACCCGCGCCACGCTGCGCATCGACGCGATCCGCACCGGCCTGACCGTCGTCGCGGGCACCGGCGGAGGGCTCGCGCTGCTGCTCGCCGCCCGCCGCCAGTGGATCGCCGAACGGGCGCAACGGCACCAGGAGAACGTCGCCGCACGGGACCAGGTGCACCGGGACCGGGTGCAGGCGCACGCCGAGGCGGTGGCCGAGGCCGCGCAGCGCCACCAGGACCGGCAGTCCGGGGCCGCCGAGCACGACGCGGCGGAGCGTCGACTGACCGAGCTCTACACCCGGGCGGTCGAGCTGCTCGGCAACGACAGCGCGGCGGTGCGCCTCGGCGGCCTGCACGCGCTGGAGCGCCTCGGTCAGGCCAACCCGGGCAGCGCCCGACGATCGCGGCGGTGCTCTGCGCGTACCTGCGGATGCCGGCGCCCGACGGCGAGCCGCGCGAGACGGAGGTCCGGCGCAGCGCGCAGCGCGTGCTCACCCGGCACCTGCGCGCGGACGACGCTGCGCACTGGCCGGAGCTGAGGCTCGACCTGGCCGGCGCCACGCTTGTCGACTTCGACGCCGCCGGCTGCACGCTCGTCGACGCGAACTTCACCGAGGCGGTGTTCACCGGTACGACCACCTTCGCGGGCGCGACGGCGCGGGGGCGGCTCCTGCTCGACGCGGCGACCTTCGGCGACGTGGTCTTCGAAGGGCTCGCGGCCGACGGCGAGGTCATCCTCGACGACGTTCGCGTCGGCGGTGGGGCCAGCTTCGATGGTGGCGCCCTTCCCGGCGGCCTGGCCTGCCGGCGAGCCAGCTTCGCCGGCCCGACCTCGTTTCGCCGGGTGACCTTCGGTCAGCCGACCAGCTTCGACGCCACCCGCTTCGAGGACGCCGCCACGTTCCGGGAGGCCGTCTTCGACGGCGCCCTGTCGATGGAGCACACCGAGTTCGGCAGGTCGGCCAACTTCCACTCGGTCCGTTTCACGAACATGGCGCTGTTCCGCTGGACGGTGTTCGGCGCGGAGGCGTTGTTCGACCGGGCCCGCTTTCTCGACGCCGCGAACTTCGGCCGGGCCCGGTTCCACAGCATGGCCAGCTTCCGCGACACACAGTTCAGCCGGCCGCCGCAGGTCGAGCAGGCCCGGGCGGTGGCCGATCCCGGCCACCGCTGGCCGGCGGGCACGACCGTGGATCGCCTCGACGACGAGTGGCTGCTGCTGGTCGACCGCTGACCGGCCGGGACGGTCGTCAGCGTGGCGCGGCCGGCTGGGCCGTCAGCGCGGCGTGGCTGGCGGGCGCAGGCCGTCCAGGGCCACGCCGAGCACCCGGTCACGCTGCTCGGGTGACGGGAACTGGGCCATGGTGAGGCCACTGATCAGCCGCACCACGTCGTCGAAGCCGATGTCGTCACGGACCACACCGGCGGCCTGTGCGCGACGCATCAGCGGCTCACCGGCGGAGAAGATCTCCGCCCGGCAGCTGGTGAAGATCTCGGAGTCGTGCAGCAGCTGCTCGGCGAGCGCCCGCTTGGTGGCGACGTACGCGACGAAGCGGTGCAGCCAGGCGACGAGCGCGTCCCAGGGCGGCAGCTCGGCGAGGCCCTCGGCGGTGTGGCACAGCGCCCGGACCTCCTCGACGTAGACGGCCTCGAACAGGTGCTGGCGGGTCGGGAAGTTGCGGTAGAGCGTGCCGATGCCCACGCCGGCCCGACGGGCCACGTCCTCCAGGGAGGCGGCGGCGCCGTTCTCGGCGAACGCATCGCGTGCCGCCGCGATCAGGGCGTCGTAGTTACGCCGCGCGTCGGCCCGCTTGGGCCGCTGGGCGAAGACCTCGGGCGCCTGCCCCGCGCTGGTCATGACGTGCGTCACCTCACCCTGGTTGCATCCGGAGGCAACCCTCCGCTAGCTTAGTGGAGGCACCCCTCCGGAATCCCGGAGGCCTGCCTCCGGTTACTGTACCTCGGGACCCGCCCGATCGCCGCCTGGCCACCCCGATCGCCCGGACCCCGACAGACCACCCCGTCCCGGACGGACGGGCGACAAAGCCTTCATTCCCGTACGTAATCAGGGAGTTTTCTCTCGTGGCAGTGACTTCCCGACGCAGCTCGCGTCGGCTCACCTTCACCGTGCTCGCGGCCGGCGCCGGGTTCTTCGCGATGCTCCAGTCGCTGATCACCCCGGTGCTGCCGACCATCCAGCAGGACCTGCACACCTCCCAGAACACCGTGACCTGGGTCCTGACCGCCTACCTGCTCAGCGCGTCGATCTTCACGCCGATCCTCGGACGCGTCGGCGACATGGTCGGCAAGGAGCGGATGCTCGTCGTCTCGCTCGCCGCACTGGCCCTCGGCTGCCTGCTCGCCGCCATCGCGCCGAACATCGGCATCCTCATCCTCGCCCGGGTCGTGCAGGGCATCGGCGGAGCGGTCTTCCCCCTCTCGTTCGGCATCATCCGCGACGAGTTCCCAGCCGCGCGGGTCTCCACCGCGGTGGCCGCCATCTCGGCGATCGTCGCCGTCGGCGGTGGCCTGGGCATCGTGCTGGCCGGCCCGATCGTCAGCACGCTGGACTACCGCTGGCTGTTCTGGATCCCGATGGTCGTGGTCGGGCTGACCGCCGTGGCCGCGCACCTGTTCGTGCCCGAGTCGCCGGTCCGTACCCCCGGTCGCATCGACTGGCGCGCCACAGTGCTGCTCTCCGGCTGGCTGGTCGCGCTGCTGCTGCCGATCAGCCAGGGCGCCACCTGGGGCTGGACCTCCACCCGGGTGCTCGGCCTGCTGGCGCTCGCCGTGGTGCTGCTGGCCGGCTGGCTGGTCGCCGAGGTGCGCTCGAGCAACCCGCTTATCGACATGCGGATGATGCGACTGCCCGGCGTCTGGACCACCAACCTCGTCGCCCTGCTCTACGGCGCGTCGATGTTCTCCGTGTACGCGTTCCTTCCCCAGTTCGTGCAGACCCCGACCATCGCCGGCTACGGCTTCGGCGCCAGCATCAGCCAGGCCGGTCTGCTCATGCTGCCGATGCTCGTCGCGATGTTCGTCGCCGGCCTCATCGCCGGGCGACTCCAGGCCGTCTTCAGCGCCAAGGCGCAGCTCGCCACCGGTGCCGCGTTCAACGTGGCCGCGTCCGCGATGCTCGCCACCGCGCACGACACCCGCTGGGAGGTCGCCATCGCCGGTGGCCTGGTCGGCCTCGGCATCGGCCTGGCCTTCGCGTCGATGGCCAACCTGATCGTCGCCAGCGTGCCCGCCAGCCAGACCGGCGTCGCGACCGGCATGAACGCCAACATCCGCACCATCGGCGGCGCGATCGGCGCGGCCGTGGTCAGTGGCGTGATCACCGCCCACCCGCAGGCCAACGGTCTGCCCCGGGAGGCCGGCTTCACGATGGGGTTTCTCGTCCTCACGGCGATCGCCCTTGCCGCCGCGCTCGCGGCCCTCGCCGTCCCGTCCGCCCGGCGGGCGTCGGCCGGTCGCCGGCCGTCCGCCGCGACGATCGTCGAGTCGGAGCTAGCCGGCGAGTTCGCCACCATGCCGGCGACCCGCTGAGGGAACGTGTCGCAGCCCGGGCGGTTCGCCGCCCGGGCTGCTGCATGTCCAGGAGTACGCTGGCCGCTCCCCCACCCACCGACAGTCGTCTTTCAGGATGCGCCCATGTCCGAGTTGCTGACCGCCGACCGCATCGAAGAGATCGGCGCCCTGGGTTCCGCTAGCCCGAACCCGGCCGCGTTCGTCGCGGAACTGGTGAACGCCGTCGACGAGGGGCGCGTCGCGGACCCCGACGACACCGGGTACGCCCTGCTGGTCGCCGCGGACATCCTGGAACAGGCCGGTGACCTGGCCGACGCGCTCGCCCTGGCCACCCGCGCCATCGCCGAGCAGCCGGACGACAACGCGTACGCCCGAGCGGTGCGCGGCGGTCTACTGCTGCGCCTCGACCGCTCGGACGAGGGCATGGCCGAACTGACCGCCCTGCGTCCCCTGTTGGAGACCGATCCCGCGGCCACGTACCTGATCGACGAGCTGGCCGAGGCCGGCCACGCCGACACGGCGCTGGAATGGCTCACCGGGGCACTGGACGCCATCCTGGAACGGACCCGCACCCAGCAGCACGAATCCGAGGACGCCCAGGACGAGGCCGCGGCCATGATCTACGGCCTGGCCCAGCGGCGGCACGACCTGCGCGAAGAGCAGGGCCTACCCCACGACGAGTACGACAACCTCGCCGATCGGCTGCGCGCCGCGAGCACCCACGCGCTCGACGCCCTCGACGACGGCCCGGCGACACTGCTGTTCTGGCCGCAGGCGGAGTTCACCGCACTGCTGCTGCGCTGGCCCGCTCTGGTCGACAGCTACCCGGCCACCTGGGACGAGCACCGCGCCCAGATCGAACGCGCCCTCGTCGACGCCTCCGGCATGGGCGGCGCCGACCTGGGCGTGGTCGTCGGCACGGTCGCCGACCTGGCGGCCTTCGCCGAACGCACCGACAGCGACCCCACCAGCGAGGAAACCCTCGACCAGTACGCCGACAGCCTCGACGAGTCGGGCGTGACAGCCTGGCCGCCCGGCCGCAACGACACCTGCTGGTGCGGGTCCGGCGTCAAGTACAAGAAGTGCTGCCTGCCACGCTCGCGCAGCTGATTGCTCCGGGCGCTCTGACCCCGACGTACGGTCGATGCGTCCGGTCGACTCGACGATGAAGGCGATGGCGTGACCACACACGAGCAGAACGAGACGGTCGAGGACAGCCCCGTCGGCTGGGTCGCCAGCCACATCCGGCGCTACGTGCGCACCGACGGCGCGGACGGAGGCACCTTCCACGGCGTACCCTCGCTGCTGCTCACCACCCGCGGACGCCGATCGGGCAAGCTGCGCCGCACGGCACTGATGTACGGGCGCGACGGCGACAACTATCTGCTGGTGGCGTCCAACGGCGGCGCGGCCAAGCACCCCGCCTGGTACCTGAACCTCAGCGCGGACCCTGCGGTGGAGATCCAGGTCGGCGCGGAGCGGATCACGGGTCGGGCCCGGACCGCGACCGGCGAGGAGCGCGTCCGGCTGTGGCCGGTAATGACGAAGGTCTTCCCGACGTACGGCCGCTACGCGAAGGAGACCGACCGCGAGATCCCGGTCGTGGTCATAGAGCGTGATTGATATCCCTCAACGCCGGGGAGGACTAGGGTGACTGAAGGTAAGCACCCCACTCCGGCAAGGAGGACCGTCGTGCGCCGCATCATCACCGCCATTGCACTACTCGGCCTGTCACTCTCCGTCGTGCTGGCGCCGACGCCGGCGAGCGCGGCGAGCAGCGTCGAAGTCACGTCCGCGACCCTTGTCGCACGAGGCGTGGCCGTGGACATCACCCTCACCGTGACCTGCCCAGCCGGCCTGTCCGGCGCCACCGAGTTGATCGTCCGGCAGCGGTCGGGCAACCGGGTCGCCTACGCCGGCGGCTGGGCGCCTCTCAACAGCTGCACCGGCGAGCCGCAAGCCGTGACCGGGCGAGCGTGGGTGGAGGGCGGCGGGCTGGTCCTGCACAGGGGTGTCGCGCTGATCAGCGGCGGATTCGAGCTGTGCAACCAGGACGTCTGCGACTACCCAAACTTCGAGCAGACGTTCCGCATCACCCGCTGAGCGAGCGGAATCGCAAGTCGCACGGCTGGTTGGTGGGTTGCACTGCCACCACCCGTGGTCAGTTTCCCAGCGCTCGAACCTTGGCAATCGTCTCCTGCACATGCTGTTTCGCGGGGTCGCCACCCTGAGAAGCCTGCGCGAGCGCCTGACGGTACGAGTCGATCATGCCGATCAGCGGACCGCCGGCCACACCCTCCAGGGCGCCGGCGACGAGTGCCCGTGCCTCGGCGGCGTCCTGTGCTGCCGCTGCGGTCTTGGCCTTCGCCTCGTCCAGCTTCTGCGACGCCGCCGCCAACCTCGCGATGATCTGTGCTGCGCTCACGCGCGCCTCCCCGTGATCGACCATCGCCTCCACCACCGCACCGGCAGAGACCACATGGGAGCGTACGAGATCCACGCACCCCGCGCGACCGGCCGGGTGCTTCCGCGTCACCTCGTGGGCACTGGTCGCCCCACACGAGCGGCTCCGACGGAGTCTGCCCACTGGAAGCCCGACCAAGTCCGCGTGGCGACCGAAATCTTGGACAGTTTCCGTTAGCTCGTAACGGAAACTGTCCAAGATCTAGAGCGACGCGGGATCGACAGGCTCGGGGCGGGCGGAGTTTCAGCGCTGACCGGCAGTGAGCGCAACAGTGCGGAAGATCGACACGGGATAGCTGAAGTCGGGGTATCCCGCAGGCGCGGATACCCCGACTTCCATGAAACCGAGTGGATCACGCCCCTCGGCGGGCCAGAACAGACGGGCCACGCGGCGCCTTACGGCGACGGCGGGCCGTTCTGTGCTCGGGTGATCAGGTCGTGCAACGGCTTGGTGCCGCTGCCGACCATCACACCGGTCACGACGGCGTCGACCCAGACCGCCACTCCATTCCAGTCGGCGCCGGCGACCGCGTGCAGAACGTAGAACCCGCCAGCGCTGGACGCCACGGTGGCCAACCCACTGGCGAGGCCCCACGCGACGATGGTGCGGTTCGCCTTCGCCCGTGCGACCTTGGCGGTGGCCACGGCGACCGCCTCGCGGTCAGCCTCGGTGGGGCCGTCGACCCGGCTGTTCACGTCGGTCACCGTTCGGGACAACGCGGCCTCAGCGGCGCGACCCGGCAGCCACCGCGAGAACGGTTCCAGGATCCGCTCGACCGCTGCGGCGAAGATCAGCAGGGTGAGGAAGACGCCAGTGGTGTCCTCAGGCTGGATCTTCGCCGCGGAGGCGCCGCTGCGCCAGATCAGCCAGCCGCCGACCGCGCCGACGGCGATCAGCCCGAAACCCGCCACCACCGCGCCCGCGCCGGCCTGCTGCGAAGCGGCGACGACCGACAGCCCCGGCTCCTGTTCGGAGCCAGGTGTCGCCGTTCCTACGGCGGCATCGGCGA
The DNA here is from genome assembly GCF_003264365.1 of Micromonospora noduli. Classification (GTDB taxonomy): domain Bacteria; phylum Actinomycetota; class Actinomycetes; order Mycobacteriales; family Micromonosporaceae; genus Micromonospora; species Micromonospora noduli. The sequence continues at coordinate 833 of NZ_PYAK01000045.1, read as the reverse complement.
TGCCCGGCGAAGCGGCAAGCCCGTCGCTTGGCGGCATCGGCTCAACCTGGGTGGACGTCTGTCCCTGCAATTCCCTGACCAACCTTTCGACCTGCCGCTCGCGAGACGTCGAGGCGTGATGATCCAGACCCTCGGCAAGCGGATTGCGCACCGACTGCGCTCGGGGCGCGAGACTACGGCACCCGAGTGGGCACGGTGGACGGCCGGGAGGTGTGACGCTACGAGAACCGCGGAGCACAGTGGACGGACCGGCCGGCAAGCCGGGATGTCGGGCGACGGGGACCACGCCGGAGCGCGAAGTAGCCGGGAAGACCGACCGCGAGTCAGTCGGCTGTGCGGCGAATCGCAGACCGGACGCCAGGTCAGTCATCAGCGCAGGCCGCGGACCATCAGCAGGTACGCGCAGTAGGCCATCGGCACCACCAGGAAACAGATCAGGAACCCGAGCGGCAGGTACCGCGGCGGGGTACCGGCGACCATGGCCGGCCGCCCCCACCGGCCCAGCACCAGGTAGCCGCCGAAGAACGCCACCGCCGGCAACCCCGCGCAGATCCACGCGCCGAGGGTGAACCCGTCGACCAGACCCACCCCGGAGGCGAGCACCAGGATCAGCACGAGCACGCCGGCCGCCGCGCCGCACCCGGCGTAGACGGCGACCGCCCGCGCCAGCGGTGACCACGTCGGCAGCAGCGCCGGCCGCTGGGCCAGCAACTCCGCCTGCTGCCCGTGCCGGTCGGCCTCGTCGGCCATCCGCCGGGCCAGCTCCAACTCCACCGCCGGGTCGGCCGACGCCGCGCGCTGCGCGGGCACCCCGCCGCCCGCCGGGCTCACCG
>NZ_PYAK01000044.1 GCF_003264365.1 Micromonospora noduli | reverse complement strand
CGGTGCCCGGGTGAACCTGCCCGTCGGGGTGCTCTCCGGCGGTGAGCGGCTGCGCGCCACCCTCGCCTGTGTGCTCTTGCGCGGCGGTGCGCCGGGGCTGGGCGGCGGCCCGGTGCCGGCGCACACCCACAGCGAGGCCCTGGCGGTGCTCCAGCAGGCGGTCCGGGACAAGGCGCTGGTCTGGGTGGGTTACGTCGACGCGCACGGGGCGACGGCGTCACGCCTGCTCAAGCCGGTCTCGATCGGTGCCGGCTACCTGCGGGCCGAGGACGAACGGACCGAGATGCTGCACACGTTCGCGCTGCACCGGATCACCGCGGCGGTGGTGGCGGACTGACCTCCACCGCGCGGGCGCCGTCGGTCAGCGGCGGCTGCGGCGTACGGTGCCGACCACCGAGATGATCAGCAGCAGCGCGAAGCCTGCGCCGGCGGATTCCCCGACAGAGTCCACGAAGCCCTGTTGGAGCACCAGCCAGCCGAAGAGGAACCACCCGAGGAGGAGCGTCGCCGCGACGGCGTACGCGATCACCGTTGCTCGGGACACCTCGTCGGGTGGTGCGTGCTCGTGCTCCGCGATCACGTCACGGTCGACCGTCATGCCCAGCCTCCCCGCCGGTCCGGCACTGGACTCCAAGGGTGACACTCGTTAGTCCGGTCGGACAGGGGGTTACCGCCGCGATTCGTTCCGTGTCACTCAGGTGCCGGGACGCCGGCCGATCAGCACCACCCGGGTGCCGACCTTGCCGAGCTCCCACATCCGGACGGCGTCGGCGTGCAGCAGGTTGACGCACCCGTGCGAGCCGATCGACTTGTCGTGCAGGTAGGTGGTGGTCTCGTGGAAGCCCATCCCCTGGGTGAAGTGCTGCCAGTACGGCAGCCACACCTCGTACGGGTTGGACCACTCCTTGGGGTTGCGGTAGTTGACTGCGTACGTGCCGGCCGGGGTGCGGTAGCCGGACATGCCGGTGCGGGTCACCGTCGGTGCCATGATCACCTTGCCGCCGCGGAGCGCCCAGACGGTCTGCCGGGTCAGGTCCACGCAGAACGTGGTGCCGGTGCCGGCCTTGCAGCGGGTCGTGTCGGTGGTGGCGAGGCGCTGGGCCACGTCGAGGGTGGTGGGTCCGGCGCGACCCTCGACGGGGCGAATGCCGTACCTCTTCTGGAACTTCTTGATAGCCGCGCAGTCGGCGGCGGACTGCCGGCCGTCCACGGTCACCGCCCCGAACCCGCCCAACCGGGCCAGGTGGGTCTCCACCGCCCGCTGGTGCTGCCCCTGGGGGCAGCCGGCGACGGTCGGCGTACCGGTGCCGGGGGTTTTCGTGGGTGCCGGGCGGGTCGGCTTCGGCGTGGGTTTCCGGGAGGGTTTCGGGGTGGGCGAGGCCGGGGTGGGCCGGCCGTGCTGGTCGGGCCCGGGTGTGTCGCCCGCCCCCGTTGCCTGTTCCGCGGCACCGGCTGGGGCGGCTCCCCCGCCACCACTCCCGCCGGACTGCGGATCGAACGCGCACGCTCCCGCGCCGACCAGCACGACCACCACGAGGGCAACCAGCCGGGAAGTGATCCGGACATGCTTCATGTGCCCTCCCCAGACAGTCGTCCCTTTACTAGACGTTCGTGAGTGCCGTCACGGTTGCGCCCGGTGAGCATCTTTCTTCCGCCGTCCCGCATCGTGCAACACTGGATGGTCGGCCAGCAGCGGGTATGCGACCCGTTCGGGCCGGTCGGCCAACCGAGGAGAGGACGCTGGCGTGAGCGGTGGACCACTGATCGTGCAGTCGGACAAGACCCTGCTGCTGGAGATCGACCACCCCGACGCGCAGGCCTGCCGGATGGCGATCGCGCCGTTCGCGGAGCTGGAACGCTCGCCGGAGCACGTGCACACCTACCGGCTGACCCCGCTGGGTCTGTGGAACGCCCGCGCGGCGGGCCACGACGCCGAGGGTGTCGTGGATTCGCTGCTCAAGTACTCGCGTTACCCGGTGCCGCACGCGCTGCTGGTGGACGTGGCCGAGACGATGGACCGGTACGGCCGGCTTCAGCTCGCCAACGACCCGGCGTACGGGCTGGTGCTGCGCGCACTGGACCGGCTGGTGCTGATCGAGGTGGCCAAGAGCAAGAAGCTCGCCGGGATGCTCGGCGACAAGATCGACGACGACACCATCCGGGTGCACCCGTCCGAGCGTGGCCGGCTCAAGCAGGCGCTGCTCAAGCTGGGTTGGCCGGCGGAGGACCTGGCCGGTTACGTCGACGGTGAGGCGCACCCGATCGAGCTGGCCGAGGCCGGCAAGGACGGGCGCAAGCCGTGGACGCTGCGGTCGTACCAGCGGGAGGCCGTCGAGGCGTTCTGGGCCGGCGGGTCGGGTGTGGTGGTGCTGCCCTGCGGCGCCGGCAAGACCCTGGTCGGCGCGGCGGCGATGGCCGAGGCGAAGGCGACCACCCTGATCCTGGTCACCAACACGGTCGCCGGCCGGCAGTGGAAGCGGGAGTTGATCGCCCGTACCTCGCTGACCGAGGAGGAGATCGGCGAGTACTCCGGCGAGCGCAAGGAGATCCGCCCGGTCACCATCGCCACGTACCAGGTGCTCACCTCGCGGCGCGGCGGCGCGTTCACCCACCTGGACCTCTTCGGGGCCCGCGACTGGGGCCTGGTCGTCTACGACGAGGTGCACCTGCTGCCCGCGCCGATCTTCCGGTTCACCGCGGACCTCCAGGCCCGCCGCCGGCTGGGCCTGACTGCGACTCTGGTACGCGAGGACGGCCGCGAGGGTGACGTGTTCAGCCTGATCGGGCCCAAGCGGTACGACGCGCCGTGGAAGGACATCGAGTCGCAGGGCTGGATCGCACCGGCCGAGTGCACCGAGGTCCGGGTGACGCTGACCGACGCCGAGCGGATGTCGTACGCGACGGCGGAGGCGGAGGAGCGCTACCGGATGGCGGCGACCGCCCGCACCAAGCTGCCGGTGGTCAAGGCGCTGGTCGACCGGCACCCGGACGACCAGGTGCTGGTGATCGGGGCGTACATCGACCAGCTGCACCAGCTCGGCGAGTACCTCGACGCGCCGATCATCCAGGGCTCGACCACCAACAAGGAGCGGGAACGGCTGTTCGACGCGTTCCGCACCGGTGAGATCCGCACCCTGGTCATCTCCAAGGTCGGCAACTTCTCCATCGACCTGCCCGAGGCGGCGGTGGCGATCCAGGTGTCGGGGACGTTCGGGTCACGCCAGGAGGAGGCGCAGCGGCTCGGTCGGGTGCTCCGGCCGAAGGCCGACGGCCGGCAGGCGCACTTCTACACCGTGGTGTCCCGGGACACGATCGACACCGAGTACGCGGCACACCGGCAGCGCTTCCTCGCCGAGCAGGGCTACGCGTACACGATCGTCGACGCCGACGACGTCCTCGGCCCGAAGCTACCGACCGTTGACTAACCGAACCAGCCCATGTCACTCCGGACCCGCAGGTGTTGAGGCAGCGCGGCACTGAAATAGCTTCCGCCACGCTCGGACCTGATAGCGAACACCACCCAGCCAATAGGAAGTTCTAACCGTCGCTTTCATGCGGCGACTTAGGAGCAGGGCAGACCTAACGACCGAGCGGATTCGTTGTCAAATTGCCCCGAACGGCCCTTGGCTCCCAAAGATTCCGTCAGGAGGGGAGGCTAGATCAGAATTGGGAGATTGCCAAAGGTGGAGGACGCTAGCCTTTCTTGGGACCGCGAAGTTAAGGAGCAGGCCGGCTTCTTCTCCAGCGGGCGCTCCCGCTACCCGCTTGTCCGCAACTCGGACTTCCAGTACGTGCCCCCACCGCATCGACCTCATACTAGGTGCCAACACGCAGGCTCCCTCAGAAATCGATAGGTTAAGAGACGGAATAACAACTACCCTACGGTTCTGATAGTACTCGGACGGGGTGCCTAGGGGGGCGCTATCACCGTTCCTGATCGACGCGTCTAGAAGCGGGCCAGCGAGACTTGCGATTAGCCCCAATGCAATCGCTTCTACATAGCTAACTTTTGCTAGCAGATGCTCATAAGAAAGAATTTCGTCAGGGATTGCCCGATGCGCGACCTCGTTCCGCCGCTCGACTAAGTCATCCAGCTCGTTCTTGAGGACTCCCATCAGCGTGCTCTCGCTCACATCTGGTGTGAGTGACATCCACTTTCTAACCGAATCCGAGTCCCGGATCTTGCTCAGCAGGTCCGGGATCGCCCACTGGAAGAGTTCTACCAACGATTCCAGGCGAAGGTTCGAATTATGGAGGGCAATCAACTCAAGCCGCAAATCAATAGAAGAGGTCGACTCGTCCAGGCACGACGCAAGGCTCTTGGCAACGTCTAGCTCAGTCACATCCCGGTATCTTCCGACCCCGAGGCTCTGTCCCAATAAAGCTGAAGCGTTGCGAACATAACGGCGACGCAGGCCTGAAATTTGCTCTGCGGAGCAGTTGGTCGGTTCCGCTAGTAGCATCTGGCCAAATCGGAATGCGACTCTCTCAGCGAAGTTCTCAAAGGACGAATATAGGGCGGACACACATGCAATGTAGGCGAATCTACGCTGGTCCGAGCTTTGCCTCTGCTCAGAGCTACTCGCAAGAAATCGTCGAATTCGTCCGAGGTCGGTTGCCAATTCGTTATATTGTAAGATCATGAGGTGACCTAACTCGGGCTAGCGCTCAGAGCTGAACTTAATGCGTCGATGGCGTGCCGGTTGCGCCGATTCGCATCCGCCGTATTCGTCCTACGTCCGCCGAAGATAGCGGCGTGGTTATTGTACATATCGCTAATTGCTGATTGAACCGCCTCAGGATTGTCCAGCAGGGCAGATTTTTGTTCCCTATTTAACGCCGAGCTCGCATACATGAGTGCGTCGTAGGCAATCTTACTGAAGTGGCGCTTGCTTCCCTTAACTTGGAAGGCTGTTGCTCCACCAATTCGGTACCAGAAATCAATGTTGTCCAAGAAGAGCTGTTTGTACTCCGCCAGGGTCACTTTATCGAGCCTGTTCCCCCTCACCAGAAACTCATCCAAGAAGTCTGAGATGCGGTTCAACCCCTGAGAGAATTTAGAAAGGTGCCGGTAAGCGTAGAACCGGAGCACAATCTCTACATCTTCCATCGACTCGAACATTTTGCGGCCCATCCGCGTGACCTCAACGCCTTCTGAGTCCCGCTCAGACATGACCGGCTCCGAGTCGTCCGACTCCTCGGCGTCATCCACAGATGAAGCCTCAACATCGAGGGGGGTGCCTAGCATTATGCGCAGCTCGGTGGTTCGAGACAATTCGAGGCAGAGGTCATTCAGTGGACCGTTGTAGACCGCATTGCGCGTCTCCTGCCCACTGAGCCGTACGCCGCCCGAGTTCAGTCTCTCAAAGACTAACTTCTTCAAAAAAGCAGCCTGCTCTTCAGTGGCAGCAGTCTCGTTCAGCAGGATGATCGACGATAGATATCGCCGATCAATTCCATCGCGAATCGAACTAGGTAGTGTGGAGTAAGTTCGACCGTTGAGTTCCGGCCAGTGCTGGAGGCCCGTCAATTCGAGCGAATTGTCATAGAAATCCATCAACGCAGTTAACCGCTGACGGCCGTCCATCACCTCGAAGCGGGCCAACTCGTACTCGTAGAGAAAGACGGGAGGTACCGGAACGTTCATCAAGAAAGACTCGATAAGCCTCGATTTGCGTCCGTTGTCCCAACGATGACGACGTTGGTATTCAGGGTCCCTCTTATACTTGGCCTCCCTGTTACCGGACCCTGTTACGAAGGTGTCCGTGAACATAGCCAGAATCTGGTTCAGAGGGTAGCGAGCCTGCTCGACGACAATACGGACGCCTTCTTTAACGTACCGCGTATTTAGCTCCGCATCAGAGACGCGCGGCCACTCCACCGGCTTTAAAGCATCGATGGCCTCCCCTGGGAGCAAGGCGACCTGTAGCGCGATCCGACTTTCCCGAGAGTCCACCCGTTGGTCCTGTCCGTGAGTGCTTCATGCTGGCAATGTCTGCTCGTTCATCTGCGCTCGGGCCCGGCCAGTTCGGCAACAACGTCAATCTCATCTATGGCAGTTCCAGCCTTACCGAACTGCTCAGCCTGGCGGGCTCGTTTGGGCGAGATTCCAGCCGCGTGGACCTCCTTAACGTCCCATCCGGCATCAGCTTTAAGTATCGAAGAAATGATCATTTGCTCGGGATCGGTGCGCGCGGAAGGTATAGCGCCGAAACGGATCGCCAGCCGGGCGCCTTGATGACAACGGCGTGCAACTGCAGCCCAAACATCCGCTAGAGCCTGAACAAAAGCAGCTTGATTCGGCTGCCGGGCAATCTGCCCGGTAGTGTTATAAGGAATATCTGGAAGACCGCTAAGAAACCACGATCGCAGCCACTGATCGGGCACATAGGTACGCATGCCGTAGTAAGGCGGGGAGGTGACGACTAGATCGAACTTCTGACGCAATCCTTGGAGGGTCTCAACAGAATCACCATGGTATACATGACCACCCTGGGTGGTCGGGGTTGACTTCAGAAGCCGGTCGGCCCGCCGCGCGATGACATCCAAAGCAGGGATGCGCACCGGCTCCATTGCGCGCGTTTTCCAGAACTTCACTGCATATGCAGGCTTTGAAGCGTAGGTTCGCGGCATCTGATTTGATAGGTAGGACGGCAGGCCCTTATTACGAGGACCGTGCAAGATGCCTAGTAAAACTGCGCGCAACATTGCCGCCGTTGGCGAGTTCATCGTCATTAGACTCGTGCGCAGAGTAACAATTTCGCGAAGCGTTACACCTTCGTAGCACCATTGCCAAAACTCACCCTCAGGCACTTCTCCCTGGAGGCCGCCATCAAGAATTTTCTTAGCTAAACGAACCACTGCACCAGAGGTAACCTGGGTAATCTTCGCTTGCGCGATGGCAACGGCAACGGGATTGATATCTATTCCTACCGATGGCAGTCCTGCAAGTCGTGCAGCATAAAGTGTCGTACCTCTACCGCAAAAAGGGTCTAAAACGCGCGTTGCTTCGGGCTTCGCAGCGAGTTGCGAAAGCGGGAAGTCGAGCGGAAACATTGTGTAGTACGGGCATATAACATTCAGTCGCAGTGCGTCCTCGGGCCATTTTTGGGCATAGTCCGCCACCGTCGCGTTCACGTGCACGACTCTACAGGCGGCCGCAGCCGAGTAAAGAGGACGCCTTGCTCCGGGCAGCTTGGCAGGCCCGGATCAGCGGCGCACCTCAACGACGAAGACGCCGCGACCAGGACGGCCGACCAACACGCCCTGTTTCCGCAGCTTCGCCACCGCACGACTGATCGTGGACTGCGAGACGTCATACTCGTCTGCCAGTGCGCGCCCGGACGGGAGCTGGGACCCAGGCGGATAGGTCCTGTCCTTGATCTTCTTCAAGAGATCGTCGAGCAGCTCGTCCATTGTGGGCGGGATCGGCACCTGGAGCCCCTTGCAGTCGGTTGGCCCGCCCAGTATTGATCAGCCGTTCCGACGCAGGCAACGTATGTAGCACGAGTGACATAGGTGGGTAGATGACTCGGAGACGTTCTTGACATAGGTGGTTCAGTATCGGTAGCGTCGCTCTCGGTGATGCGATGCTGCTGCGGTCGGTTGGCGCCTCTCGTACTGGTCTCGCACCGCCGCCGAGATCCGACCCGTCGAGACTCCATACGCCGCGCTCCCCCGGCGCGGCCCTGCTGCCGTACCTCCGGAACGGCCGCGGGACGGGCGGTCTCCGCCGAGCGCAACCGGCGGAGACCGCCCTCCACGTCGATTCCATCCGACGGAGGGCAGTCACCGTGCGCAACCTGATCCTTCGGCTGGCGAGCCGACGCGACGAACCATGGCCGACGAGAAGGCGGGACGAGTCGCCGCGGCCAGGGCAGCTCCTCGAACGGCGCCGCTACCAATGAGCGACCGTTGGGTGATCCACCTGCCGATCACCGCACCTGACCTGCTGCGCGCCCGGATCTTCGCGCGTACCGCCGCTCGGGTGTTGGTCCGGCTCAGCGCGCGGGTCGAGCCGGGCGGGGTGACGGTCTCGGCGGAGGACCAGCAGGGCGTACGACATTGGGTTTTCTGTGATCGACCACTGCCCGGCGGCGCCCGGTGCGCCCTTCCCACCGACCACCTCGCGCCGTGCGCGCGACGACCAGGTCAGCCCTGACCGACGACGCTCACCGGGAGAAGCGGTCCACCAGCACCGCCAGCCGGCGGTCGTGGCCGGGGCGGCGGAGCCGGCCGCTGCGCATCAGCGTGACCAGCCCGTGCAGGCCGCTCCAGAACGTCTCGGTGAACGTCTCCAGGTCGTTGTCCCCGGCGACCGGGCGCACCGTCTCGGCCAGTTCGGCGAAGCCTCGGGCCAGGTCCGTCGGGACGTCCTGGGTGGCGAACGGCAGGTCCACGGCGAGGGTGAACATCGCGTCGTAGATCGCGGGACGTTGCTGGGCGAACGCGACGTATGCCGCCGCGACGTCGGCGACCGCCTGCCGGGGACTGGCGGCCGAGGTCCGGGCCGCGGCGAGGGCGTTGGCCAGTTCGGCGAAGCCCTCGACGGCCACCGCCGCCATGATGGCGTCCTTGCCCTTGAAGTGGCTGTAGAGGACGGGCTGGCTGTACTCGATCTCGGCGGCGAGCCGGCGGGTGGTCACCGCGTCCCAGCCTTCCGCCAACGCCAGGTCGCGTGCCGCGGCGATGATCGCCTGCTCCCGTTCCGCCCGCTCGCGCTCCCGGCGCCCCTGTGTCGACATGACAGCAATCCTAGCACCGCTAGCGTTCCTGTCGACGCTCTGCTAGCGTCGCTCTCACATCTAGCAGCGCTAGGAATTGGAGCAGACTCATGCTGGCACCCCTCGCCTACGGGCTCGCCGTCGTACTCAGCCTCTTCGTCGCCTTCATCGGCGCGCGGTTCCTGCTGGTGCCCCAGGCTGCGGCCGCCGGATACGGCGTGCCGGCCAGGCCGGACGGTGACCCCGCCTACCTGACGGTCAAGGGGCTGAAAGACCTCACCTTCGGGCTGCTCGGCCTCGCCCTGATCGCCTTCACGACCGCCGACGCGGTCGCGTGGTTCATGCTTGTCGTCGCGCTCGTCCCGCTGGGCGACACCCTCATCGTGCTGCGGAACGGCGGGACGAAGGCCGTCGCCTTCGGCATCCACTTCGCCACCGCCCTCGTCGTCCTCCTGAACGCCGCCCTGCTGTTCGCCCTGTAACCGACCCGGCCCCAAACCTGACCCCGCCCGTGTTGATCAAGAGGTTTCCGTCATCGATCGGCCTGCTGACGACGCAAACCTCTTGATCAACGCAGTCGGTGGCGGGTGCGCGTGGGACAGGCCCGTCGGATCCTGTCCATTTGATGTCGAGGAGCGCATGATGTGAGGGTGACTGCGCGGCGGGTAGCCCTCCTGGTGACGTGTCTGGTGGTAGGAGCGCTCGGAGCAACCTTCGCGTTGAACCAGTGGGACCAGGCAGATCGAATCGCTACCGTGGCGTCGGCCCTGGCCGCCGTAGCGGCGCTAGGTGTGGCGGTGTGGGCGGCGTTGCCGGGCAATAGCCCAGGCCACCGTGCCGGCAACACCGGCAGGGCCACCGCGCGTGGGCTGGGCAGCCGAGCGAACAGTGGGGTGACGGGCTCGTCCACGATCGCAGGGCCAGCAGTAGCGGATCGCACCGGTGACGCTCAGGCCAGCAATGGCGGCAGCGCCAACAGCGGCCTGAACCTTCACCCCTGACATCGAGGCCCTGCGCGGCGGAAGGGCTCGCGGTGAGCTTGAGACGATTGCCCGACGCATTGGCCCGCGAGACCGGCAACGCGACAGCTCACGGCGGCGGATTCGCCAACACCGGCGTGATCAAGGGGTCAGTCACCATCGCTTCGCGGCCTGTTGCCCGGTCGGCCTACCGCCAGCAGGTGCACCGCGTCGCCCCGTCGGATCTACTGGACCGGGAACAGGAACTGGCCGAGCTCACGGCGTTTTGCACGCTGCCTGATGCCGCCAACTACCGGTGGTGGCGTGCGGACGCGTGGGCTGGCAAGTCGGCGTTGATGTCCTGGTTCGTTCTGCACCCGCCGAACGGGATACGACTCGTCTCGTTCTTCATCACGGCCCGATGGGCCGGACAGAGCGACAGGGTCGCCTTCACGGACGTGGTCATCGAGCAACTGGCCGAACTGCTTGGTGAGCCCATGCCGGCCCACTACACGGACGCGACTCGCGACCAGAGCTTTCTCGATCTACTCGACCGTGCAGCCGAGGCCTGCCAGACACGAGGTGAGCGGCTGATCCTGCTCATCGACGGCTTGGATGAGGATCGCGGATCGGACGCCCACAGCATCGCCGCACTGCTGCCCGCAACGCCGCCGGCCGGAATGCGCATCGTCGTTTCTGGTCGGCCGAACCCCCCGATCCCCACCGACGTGCCGGACAGGCATCCGTTACGCGATCCCCGGATTGTTCGACTACTGAACAGATCGCCGCAGGCGGAGGTGAACAGGGCAGACATGCTGCGGGAGTTGGCCCGGCTGCTGTCGGGCGCTCCAGCCGAACAGGACCTGCTAGGTCTTCTCACGGCCGCCGGGGGCGGCCTCAGCGCCAACGACCTTGCCGAGTTGACCGGCTGGCCGGAATGGCAGGTTGCGGACCACCTCAGTACCGTCGCCGGTCGCTCGTTCACTCAACGTCCGAGCCGCTGGCAGCCCAACACGGGACCCGACTTGTACGTACTCGGTCACGAAGAACTGCAGAATGCCGCAGTCGAGCGCCTTGGCCAGGCGCGACTGCGGGGCTACCGGCAGCGTCTACACGTCTGGGCCGAGACCTTTCGCGAGCAACGATGGCCGGCCGGTACCCCCGAATATCTGCTGCGTGGCTACTACCGGATGCTGCTTGCCACCGGCGATGTATCCAGGATGATCGCCTGCGCCGTGGACCCTCACCGACACGACCGGATGCTCGACATCACCGGGGGCGACACTGCTGCCCTCACTGAAATCACCACCGCTCAGGACGTCATTCTCGCCCAGCCCGAGCCTGACCTGGTGGTCATGGCTCGCCTTGCGATTCACCGAGACAACCTCGCGGAACGCAACGCCACCATTCCGACCGTGCTACCCGCGGTCTGGGCATCCCTCGGCCAGCCTGTTCGGGCCGAGGCATTGGCACGCTCCATCGACCAACCCGGTCGGCGGGCGTTGGCGTTGGCTGACCTCGCGATGACGGTCGCCAACGATGGCGACATCGAGCGGGCTGGCGTGCTGGCCGACCGCGCCGAGGCGCTGATTCACTCCGTCGCTGATCCGCACCGGCGGGTGCAGGTATGGATCGCCCTGGCCGGGGCAGTTGCCCAGGCAGGCGACGCTGAGCGGGTTGGCAGGCTGGCTGACCGCGTCGAGGAGCTGGTTCGCGCGGCCGACCGCGCTGACTGGCAGGCGTGGGCGCTGACTGGCCTGGTCGTGGCGGTGGCCGGAGCAGGCGACACCGCGCGGGCTGGCGGGCTGGCTGACCGCGTCGAGGAGCTGGTTCGCGCGATTGACAGTGCGGAGAGGCGTGCGCGGGCGTTGGCCGGACTGGCGGCGGCAGTGGCAGCGGCGGGCGACAGTCATCGCTCCTACACCCTGGCCTGCTCGATTGGTCTACCTGAGCCGAGGGCGCGCGCATTGATCGCCGTGGTGAGGGCGGTGGCCGCAACGGGCGACGGCGAGCGGGCTGGTGCGTTGACTGATCAGGCCGAGGATCTGATTCGCTCGCTTCCTGATCCACACCAGCGGGCGCAGGTATGGATCGTCCTCGCCGGGGCAGTCGCCCAGGCAGGCGACGCCAAGCGGGCTGGGGCGCTGGTCGAGGGTGCTGGGAACCTGATTCATTCGATGGACCCGACTGACCGAGCGCAGGCGTTGATTGGCATGGTCGCGGCAGCTGGCGGAGCTTACGACTCCGAGCGGACGATTGTGCTGGCCGACCGGGCCGAGAGGGCAGTCAACTCGATGGTTCGCCCGGACAGAAAAGCGTGGGCGCTCAGTGAGTTGGCGAGGGCTGTCGCGGAGGCTGGCGACGCGGAGCGTGCCGTTGCGCTGGCTAACCACGCCGAGGAACTGGCTCGTTCGGTCAGCGACCCGGACCGGCGGGGGCGGACGTTGGCCGCTCTGGCCCCGGCGCTGGCTGCGGCCGGCGACTTCGATCGGGCAGAGACACTGGTGCGATCGATCAGCGGTGGAAGGCTGGAGGCAGAAGCCTGGGCATCCCTGGTGCGAGTGATGGCTGCGGCAGGCGAAATCGAGCGGGCCGAAGGGCTGGTGCGTTCGATCAGCGGCCGTGACCGCCAGGAGCGGGCACTATGTGCGCTCGCGCCGGCGATGGCCACGGCGGGCGACATTGAGCGGGCAGAGATGTTGGTCCGTTCGATCGCGAACCGCGACCGACAGGAGCAGGCGCTGTCTGCGCTGGTGCCGGCGATGGCCACAGCGGGCGACATTGAGCGGGCGGAGAGCCTGGCTGGTTCGATCACCAACCAGAGTTGCAGGGAGTGGGCCCTGAGCGCGCTTGTGCCGGCGATGGCCGCAGCGGGCGACATTGAGCGGGCAGAGATGTTGGCCCGCTCAATTGGTCGCCGTCAGGGGCGGGCCAGAGCGATGACCGCGATCGAGGAGACGGCGGCAGGCATGGCGGAGACCGCGGCCGCCGACGGCAACACGAAGCGGGCGGAGGCGATCATCCGATCGATCAGGAGCCCCGACCGGCAGGCGTCAGTGGTGACCGCTCTTGCCCGACGGATCGCTGCGGCTGGCCAGATCGAACAGGCAGAAGCGTTGGTGCGGTCCGTTCAGCGTCCCAAGCAGCAGGCCGAGGCGCTCAGCGCAATGGCGGAGGCGGTGGCTGCAGGGGGCGACGCGGAGCGAGCGGAAGCGTTGGTCTCGTCGATTGACCGCCTCGACTGGCAGTTGCCGGCGTTGGCGGCTCTGGTAACGACGGTCGCCAACGCTGGTGATCCAGAGAAGGCGGGCGCCCTGGCCGACCGGGCGGAAGAGTTGGCTCGGTCGATCAACCATCTGGACCGGCGTGCCCGGGCGATGGGCGTGCTGGTTGCGGCGGTTGCTGGGACCGGTGACATCGATCGGGCCACCAGGCTCGCCCAAATGATCGACAACCCGGAGAGCCGGGCGAGAGCCTGGACCGCAATCGTGATGTCGACGGCCGGGGCAGGGCGGACCGAGCCCGTCCGGGCGCTTGCTCACCGGGCCGAGGAGCTGGTCCACCTCATTGAACGTCCGGACAGCCGGGCGCGGGCGTTGGCACGGCTGGCAGTGGCAATGGCGGTGGTCGGCGACGCTGAGCGGGCCCGTGCGCTGGCCGACCAAGCCGAGGAAACGGTTCGTTCAATCAGCAACCGGGACCAGCGTGCACAGGTCTCCTTCACGCTCGCGGAGATGGTTGTGGCAGGCGGCAAGGTCGAGTGGGCGCAGAAGCTGGTCCGTTCGAATGGTCGCCCGGATCTGCAGGCGTCCATCTTGGCCGCGTTGGCAAGGACGGCGATGGAAGCCGGGAACGTCGAGTCGGCCAAGGAGTTGGCCCAGTCGATACGGAATCAGGAGCGGCAGGCGTCGGTGCTGACCGGGCTCGCCAAGACAGCGATGGCCAGCGGCGACACCGAGAGTGCCGAGAAATTGGCCCGCTCGATCGGAAATTCGGAGCGACAGGCAGCGGCGCTGGCCACGTTGGCAGAAATGGACCCTGCCCGTGGACGGATGCTCATCGTGTGGGCGTTCCGTCTAGGAAGCTGGACTACTCCGTTGAGGGCTCTGGTTCACGTCCAGCCAGCTGCACTGACGGCGATCGCTGACGAATTCCTGGACCTCGCCTGAAGGACCAGAAGTGGCGCCGAGCCCAAGTCACCACAAGGAGCGGACGCGAGTCGATCAAGGTGGAAGGCGTGCGGCGGGACGCGCTACGACGTGGGGGGTGGGCAGCGGTCGGGGAGGGTGACCTCGCCGGGGCGGTGCTCGAAGGTGTCCATGGTGAACCATTCGTCCAGCTCCGGGTCGAAGAGGTTCTGCAGACCGAACTGCAACACCTGCCACCACCGGCTCGGGTCGTGCTGGTCAACGTAGATGTCGCCGAGCGCGATCGGGAACCGGAAGAACTCCCCCGGCACTGTGGAACCGCCGACGACCCCCACCCGCCAGTGGTCCACGTGCCTGTCCTTCTCACCTTGCAGGATCTCCGGCCCCACGTAGCGAGCGGTCTTCAACTTGTCGTTGAAGATCTGCCGGTTGAAGAACCCCGGGATTTTGCTGCACGCGCGGGGCGGAAACAGCGGAATGTTCGGCCACCTGTAGGTGAGCGTGTAGAGCGTGTTCTCGTAGATCAGGTTCGTGAACCAGATCGGATGGTCCGGGCCGCCAGCGGTCATCTGGCTGTTGCCGTCGCGGCCCTGCCAGGAGAACGGCACGTCGATGCCGAGGTCCCGCACGATGTACCGGCCGGTGCCCTGAAAGTCGGCGGGGAGCAGCGGTGGGCGCGGCTCGCGCGGCTCGGGAACTGTCGGGTTGTCGGCCTGGGCCGCGCGGGGCGGTGGCGCTGCCGCCGGGCCGGGCGCGACCACACCGAGGGCGAACAGTCCACCGGCGACCACCGCCACCAGTGTCCGACGTGTACGCCCCGACGCCATGTGTCCTCCGCCGATGAAAGTGCCAGATGCCTTCGGCGAAGCGTAGGAGCAGGCAGAACGTGAGGATCGGCGGAACGAGCGGGCTCCACCGGAAGGGTGAAGCGATCGGGGCCGGCGGTTCGCCGCAGAGCGACCCGCCGGCCCCCGACCTCCAGTGGGCTATCCGGCCCCGCCGGCGCGGAACGCCACCCAGGCGTCGCTCATCCGGTCGGCCTGCCCGGCGGTGAACATGTTCATGCAGGAGTCCTGCGTGTAGTCCATGAAGTTGTGGATCGGGTCGAGCCCGGGCGCGGTGCAGGAGTCCGCGCCCACCGGGCAGTCGAACTGCGGCGCCGCCTCGCGCGGGGTGTCCGCGACGAAGTCGCCGGAGGCGGAGCAGCCGTGCGCGAAGGTGTGCTCCAGCATCAGCCAGTGCCCGACCTCGTGCGTCAGCGTGTCACCCAGGGCGTACTTGCCGGCCGTACCGCCCGGCATCGACTCGTCGAGCATCACCACGCCGTCGATGTAGTCGCGCCCGTTGTTGTAGCCCTTCGGGAAGTACGCCCAGCCGAGCAGCCCGCCGCCGATGTTGGCCGCGTACACGTTCAGGGTCTCCGAGTCGCCGGTGTACAGCGCCTTCTTCATGTCCCGCTCGTTCTTGCCCGGCACGACCGTGTACCAGGCGCTGTTCACCGTCCACGTCGTGTCGACGAGCGAGAACCGGAACGGAGTGTTGGCGGCGTCTCCAGCCGTGCGGCCCGCGAACGAGTCGTTGAGCACCGTCATCTGCGCGGCGATCAGGGTGTTCCACCTGGTCGTCTCGGCTGCGGTGAGCGGATGGTCGGAGATCATGTGGAAGACCGTCGGCACTGTGACACTGCCGTTCGGCAGGCGCGGCGCGTCCTTGATCACGCCGTAGGCGTTGGCTTCGTTAGTGGAGTACAGCTCCGGTTCCTGGGCGGTGGCGCCCTCGGCCAGTCGGGCGGCGCTGTGCGCGTCGGCGCCTGGCTCACACGCGGTGACGCCCGAGGAGGCGGTCGCTGGCGCGGCCGTGGCGAGCGCCCCGGAGGCACCGCCGGACGCCAGGAACGTCGCGGCGGTGGCGGTGAGGACCGCCAGTCGGAAGGTTTGTCTTCTGCGCATCGGTGCACCTTTCGATGAGGGAGGCGGTGCGGGGTCGATGACGTCGCTGTTCGGGTATGAGAACACGCCGACGGCATCGACAAAAGACCCTCTGAACAGGGCAGATGGCGATGTAACGGAACCGGACCGACCAGCGCTGTTTGGGCGCTCCGGCGGAGGTCAGAGAACCCGGGTCACCTGTTCGGCGGCGACCACCGCGTCCCGCCGCGCCGGGTCAAGGTTGGCGCTGATGACCACTGACGCGCCGGCCGAGAGCGGCGCGAGCAACCACTTCAGCGGCTGCTCGGTCTCGGCGGCGTCGACCAGCAGCCGGTCGCCGGCGCGCAGGTCCAGCATCGTGGCGAACTCCTGGGCGAGCGCACCCCACTGACCGTAGGTGGTGCCGTCCGCCGTGGCCGGGTCGGACGGGTGGATGGCGGTGTGGTCGGGCGCGCCGTCGCCGTGCCGAAGCACCTCGGCGGACCAGTCCAACCAGCCCAACGGCACGTCGTCCAGCCGCCCCGGCCCGGTGCCGACGAGATAGCGGTGCGGCGCGTCCGGCACGTCCTCCAGCCAGTCGTCCTGCCGCTCCGGCGTCACGAAGACCGCATCGAACGGCCGGTCGCCGCCCGGTTCGAGCACCGCCAGGCCCGCGGTGGCGCGCGGTCGGAACGACACCGCCAGGCCCGAGGCCCAGGCGCCCAACAACACCGCTGCGGTACGCCAGTGCGGCGGCAGCAGGACCGCTACGCGGCTGCCGGGGCCGAGACCGCAGCCGTCCCGCAGCAGGCTCGCGCTGCGTGCCGCCCACTGGCCGACCTGCTGTGCGGTCAGGTCGACGCGCTCGCCGGTCGCCTCGTCGCGGTAGCTGAGCAGCGGACGCTCGGCCTCGACGGGCCGGGCCGCCAGGTCGGCCGTGACGGTTGGCTGCATCTCCACGCTCCCCGGGTCGACGTCGGCACCACAGTACTCAACGACTTTGGTCGCACCGGTCGTCGGCCGATGGCCGTATCGGCTGACCGGGTGGCCCGCGCACGGTGCAGGGAACCCCCGAAACGCCGCCGAGGAGCGCCCATGCCGACCGGACCCGAACCCGTCACCGCCGACCCTCCCGCCGCCCGTCTGCCTCTGCGCCGACGGCTTCTGCCGGTCATCGCGTTGCTGCTGCTCGCGCCGTGGGCGGCCGAGTGCTCGTGGGGTGGCTTCGCCATCGACGATTTCCTCCCGGTGCTGATCTTCCTGGGCCCGATGTACGGCGGCGCGGCGATCCTCATCCGGGAGACCGCCCGGCACCTCGGCGCGGGCTGGCCGACCATAGTGCTGCTCGCCGCCGCGTTCGGCGTACTCCAGGCCGGGCTGGTCGACCAGTCGTTGTTCAACCCCGACTTCCTCGACGACACCCAGTACGCCGACACCCGTGCCGCCGCCGAGGCGACGCTGGTGCCGGGGCTCGAATTCAGCCTCCGGCAGGCGTTCGACTACGTGGGCAACCACATCGTGCTGACCATCTGCGCGCCGATCGTGCTCATCGAGTCGTTCCTCGGGCCGGAGCGGCGGCTGCGGCCCTGGCTGAGCCGGCCCGGGTTGGTGGTGGTCGCCGTGGTCTACCTGCTCGGCAGCCTGCTGGTCTTCACCTCCTCGGAGGGCCGGAAGAATTTCCTGGCCAGCCCGCTTCAGCTCGCCTTCGCCGGCACGGTGATCATCGTCCTCATCGGTGCCGCTCTGCTTCCCTGCTGGCGGAAGCCACGGCCGCGGCCCACCGATCCGTCGAGCGTCGGGGCGACCCGGCGCTCCCGTAGGGCACCCCACCCGCTCTGGGTGGGTCTGCTGGTCGTCGTCGTCCGCTTCGGCGCTGACCTGACACCTGGTTGGCCGGGGGTGGCCATCGCGCTGACGCTCGCCGCCGCCGCCGGAGGGCTGATCGCGTACTGGTCGTCGCGCAGCGGTTGGGGGGAGCGGCACGTGCTCGTTGCGGGCACTGCGGGCCTGGTCACCGCCGCGGCGTTCGCGTACCTGGTGCCGCCGTACTCCCCGGCGAGCCCGGCGGCGGCCCTGGCCGGCGACATCGCGGTCAGCGTCGTCACCGTGGCCCTGGTGGGTGGCGCCTGGTGGCGGCTGGCCGCGCCTCACCGGACGGTGATCAGGGCTGGTCGCGGGCCCCAGAGCCGGCCTGGATGAGCCGGTCCAGGACAGCACGAGCGGCGGCGAGCCGGTCGATGGACGTGGTGATCCGGTTGCGCTCCACCGCGAGCGCGTCGAGGAGTTCGGGGCAGGTGGGGGCCAGCACGGTCACGTCATCGGGGATGCAGGGAAGGATCTCGGCGATCGCCGTGGTGTTCAAACCGGCGGACAGCAACAGTTGGATGTGCCGCACCGTGCCCACCGCCTGCGGCTCGTAGTGGCGGTAGCCGCTCGCGAGACGGGCCGGTCGCAACAGCCCCTGCTCCTCGTAGTAGCGCAGGGCCCGTGGGGTGGTGCCGGCCTGCCGCGCCAGTTCACTGATCCGCACACCCAGAGCAGACCAGCGCTTGACCTTCACGTCAACGGCAAGGTTTAGCGTCGTCGCTGTGACTCACCGCAATCATGAGGACAACCAGTCCGCCACCGTCGCCGTCCTGGGGCTCGGCCCGATGGGTCGGGCGCTGGCCGCCGCGTCGCTCGCCGCCGGTCACCCCACCGTGGTCTGGAACCGCACACCCGGCCGGGCGGCCGCGCTCGTGGCCGCCGGAGCGGTGCTCGCTCCGACGGTGGCCGATGCGGCACGCCGGGCATCGGTCGTCATCGCCTGCGTCATCAACTACCGGGCAGCTCGCGCCGTCCTGTCGGGCCTCGAAAGCCCGCCGAGAGGACCACTCGTCAACCTCGGCAGCGGGCATGCAGCCGAGGCGCGGGGCATGGCGACCTGGGCCGCTCAGCGGGGCATCAACTACCTGGACGGTGCCATCCTGACGCCCGCGCCAACCATCGGGACTCCGGCCGCGACGATTCTCTACAGCGGTCCGCGGGCCCTCTTCGACGACAGCCTTCCGTCGTTGGAGAGCTTCGGCGGCTCCAGCGTCTACCTCGGTTCGGACGCCGGCACGGCAGCAGCGTACGAAATGGCGTTGCTCGACCTGTTCACCATGTCCGTCGGCGGACTCGCGCACGCCTTCGCCCTGGCCCGCACCGAGGGCATCCCGCCGGCCGCGTTCGCCCGTTTCGCCAGAGGAATCGGTGGCCTGTTGCCCGACATGGCCGACCGGTTCGCCGAGCAACTCACGTCCGGAACCTTCACCGCCGACGTTTCCAGCATCGCGTCGGCGGGCTCGGCGGTCACCCACGTCGTCGACGCCGCCGCCGCGCGCGGCGTCGAGACCGCACCGCTGCGTGCCGTGCAATCGATCATCGACCGGGCCGTCGCGGCAGGCCACGGCGGCGACAGCTACGCCCGGCTCGCCGAATCGCTCGTGCCAGCCGATCAGGCGTAGGACGAGTAATTCCCAACCCTGGCTGGGGCGGTGGGCAGCCAAAGCGGATGGCCAGCGCCCTTCGCCGCAACCCCAGCCCCGTCTTGAGTCAGGACTTACTCGTTCAGTCCGGCAGTTCGGGCCCACCGTCGAGCAGTGCGGCCAGCAGGTCCCCGTCCTCCTCGACCCGGGCCAGGACCTCGGCGGCGGTGAACTGGCGGACGGCCGGCTTTCGGCCCCGCGCGCCGGCCTCGACCTCGTCCCAGGTCAGCGGCGTCGACACCGACGGCACCGACTGGGCCCGCAGCGAGTACGGCGCGACTGTGGTCTTCGCCGCGTTGTTCTGGCTCCAGTCGATGAAGACCTTGCCCGGTCGGAGGTTCTTCGCCATCTTCGACACGATCAGCTTCGGGTGGGCCTTCTCCAACTCCTGGGCGATCCGCCGGGCGTAGTCGGAGACGAGGTCGGACGGCTGGGTGCCGGCGATCGGGCAGCAGAGCTGCATGCCCTTCTTGCCGGAGGTCTTCGGGTACGACTCGATGCCGTCGTCCGCGAGCCGGTCGCGCATCAGCACCGCCACCGGGCAGCACTCGGCGAGCCCGGCCGGCGGCCCCGGGTCCAGGTCGACGACCATCATGTCCGGGTGTTCGCCGACCTTCCACTGCGGTGTGTGCAGCTCCAACGCGGCCAGGTTGGCCAGCCAGACCAGGGTGGGCAGGTCGTCGGCGACCACGTAGTCGATCGTCTCCCGGCCCTTCGTCGACCCGGGCGCCGGCAGGTTTTCCACCCGCACCCAGTCCGGGGTCGCGGCAGGCGTGTTCTTCTCGAAGAACGACTTGTCGTCCACCCCGTTGGGGAAGCGGATCCGGGTGAGCGGTCGGTCGCGCAGGTGCGGCAGCAGCACCGGGGAGATCCGGGTGTAGTAGTCGATCACCTCGCCCTTGGTGAACCCGGCCGCCGGGTAGAGCACCTTGTCCAGGTTGGACAGCTCCAGCGCGCGACCCTCGACGTCCACCCGTAGCCGTTCACCCGGCATCGTCGACCTCCTCCGGAGGCTTGTCCGGGCGCAACCTCAGCACCCGGGGGAAGCGCAGCCGGCCGTCGGGGGTGCGCTGGCCGTACTTCACCTCCACCACCACCTGGGGTGTTACCCAGATGGCACCCCGCGCATCCTCGCGCGGCACACCCGGCGCGAACGGTGACACACCGGAGCGCAGCGGCTCCAGCTCGGCGAGGAGCTGCCGCTCGATGGCCGCGCCGATCCCGCCGCCGACCCGACCCCGGTAGATCAGTCGGCCGTCCGGGCCGGGCACCCCGACCAGCAGCCCGCCGATCCGGCGGGCTCCCGGCCGCCAACCGCCGATGACGAAGTCACCGGTCACCTCCAGCTTGACCTTCACCCAGTCCGGCGAGCGCACCCCCGGGCGGTAGACGGCCCCGATCCGCTTGGCCATCACCCCCTCCAAACCGTGCTCTCCGGCCGCCTCGTAGGTGGCCGGCCCGTCGGCGAACATCGGCGGCACCGCCCACCGGAGGCCACCGAGCGCAAGCGCGTCGAGGGCCTCCCGGCGGCGCTCGTACGGCCAGCCGGTCAGGTCGTCGCCGTTGAGCCGGAGCAGGTCGAAGATCATGTACGTCACCGGCATGACCGCCGCCAACCGGGCCGCCTTGGCCCGGTCCCGGACGTGCATCCGCTCGGCCAGCGCGGTGAACGACGGCTGCCCGCCCTGGCCGAGCAGCACCACCTCACCGTCGAGCAGCGCGTCGTCGACCTGCTCGGGCAGGGTGGCCAACTCCGGGTACGCGGCGGTGATCTCCACGCCGGAACGGGCATACAGGTGCTGACCGCCACCTGAGATGTCGGCCAGAGCGCGGACGCCGTCCCACTTGAACTCGTAGGCCCAGCCGTCACCCGCCGGGAGCGGCCCGGTCATCGCGAGCATCGGCTTGAGCGGCGCGCCGGGCACGACCCGACTGTAGTAGCAGCCCGAACACCTCGCGTCCGGTTCTTTCGGATGCGAGCATGGTCGATACCGGGGAAGGGAGCGCAGGATGCGTGCCATCTGGAAGGGAGCCGTGTCGTTCGGGCTCGTCTCGATCGGGGTGAAGCTCTACTCCGCGACCGAGGAGAAGGACATTCGGTTCCACCAGGTGCACCGCGAGGACGGCGGCCGGATCCGCTACAAGCGCACCTGCTCGGTCTGCGGCGAAGAGGTCACCTACGACGACATCGCCAAGGGCTACGACATCGGCGGCGGCGAAATGGTGATCCTCACCGACGAGGACTTCGCCGACCTGCCGCTGACCAGCTCCCGTGCCATCGACGTGCTGGAGTTCGTGCCGGCCGAACAGGTCGACCCGATCCTCTACAACAAGGCGTACTTTCTCGAGCCGGAGGGCGCGGCGACCAAGCCGTACGTGCTGCTGCGCGACGCGCTCATCGACTCGGAGCGGGTGGCCATCGTCAAGGTGGCGCTGCGCCAGCGGGAGCAGCTGGCCACGCTGCGGGTCCGCGAGGGTGTGCTGCTGCTCAACACCATGCTCTGGCCGGACGAGATCCGTACCCCGGACTTCGGTTTCCTCGACGAGGACCTCAAGGTGCGCCCGCCGGAGCTGGCCATGGCCAGCTCACTGATCGACTCGATGACCGGCGAGTTCGAGCCGGACGTCTTCACCGACGACTACCGGGCCGCGTTGCAGGAGGTCATCGACGCCAAGGTGGAGGGTCGGGAGGTCGTCCAGCCCGAGGAGGTCGAGGAGGCACCGGCCGCGGCGGTGGACCTGATGGCGGCGTTGAAGGCCTCGGTGGAGCGCGCCAAGGCGGCTCGCGGCGAGCAGCCGGCCCGCGGCGGCGGTGGCGGCGGCGAGCCGACGCCCATCTCGTCGGCCCGGTCGGCGCAGAAGGCAGCCGAGAAGAAGGCGGCCAAGGCACCCGCGAAGAAGACCGCGGCGAAGAAGACGGCCGAGAAGAAGACGGCCGAGCCCGCGAAGAAGACCGCCGCCAAGAAGACCGCCGCGAAGAAGGCGGAGCCGGCGAAGAAGACCGCCGCGCGCAAGACCGCACCCCGCAAGAGCGCCTGACCGTACGGCAGCGGCGGCGGTGTCCGCCTCGCCGGGTACGCTCCGCCGGCCGCTGGCGACCGGAGGAGCCCCCCATGCCGTACACCCCTGATCTGGACCGGTTACTGACACCCGGCGCCCGCTTCACCGACCAGCACGGCGGATACCTGATCGAGGCCCACCCGGCGGGCGACGTCGTGCTGCCCACCGGCCAGGTGGTCGGGTGTGACCCGCTGGTCTGCCCGGAGGCCGAGCCGTTCACGGTCACGGTGCCGCCGGGGCGGTATGCCGCCCGCGCCTGGGTGGCCGTGGTGCTCCGGGAGGACGCCGAGGTGGACCGGCGGATGGCCGCGTTTCAGCTGGTGATCTCCGATGAGCCGACCACCCACTGGGAGCCGGCCGTCGCGGGCGACCAGGACGTCGCCACGCTCGGCGCGGACGACTACTTCGGCTACGGGGTGGACGCCGGCGTCGGCACCCTCGCCGACCCGACCGCGCTCGCCGTCCTGGAGAGCTGGGACTCCGACCGGGTCGAGGAGGTCTTCATCCCGACCGAGCTGCCCTCGTCCCCGGTCCCGGGGCTGATCAGCGCCGTGTTGGACGAGGCCAGCGGCGCCAACGTCGTCACCGTGTCCACGGGCTGGGGCGACGGCTGCTACGGCACCTGGATCGGCCGTGCCGCCGACGGCCGGGTCACCTCCTTCGTGACCGACTTCATGGTCGTCCCGGAATAACCGCCCGGGAAAGCCCCGGAACTGTCGCACTGGGCGATCCGAGGCGTCCGCGGCGGGCACGGTAGGCCGCGGTGCGGGTACCGTGTGCGTCGGCTTTCCCCCCGGCACCGGGTGCCGGCCACACTTCGCAGCAGGGAGTCGACGACGTGAGCGAGCGGACGCAGCAGACGGGCCCGGACCAGAGCCCGGCAACCAAGTCGGGGCGCCGCCTGGCCGCCCAGTTGGCGGAGAAGAAGGCCGCCGACGCGAGGCGCAAGCGCAACGCGTGGGCCAGCGGCCTCGCCGCCGTCGCCGTGGTCGGGGTGCTGATCGGCGTCTTCGTGACGATCGGTGGGGGCGACGACAAGCCCAAGACCCAGGCCGACGCGACCCCGTCCGCCTCCGCCCCAGCCCCCGACGAGGCCGGCGCGCCCCCCGCTCCGCAGCTGCCCGAGGGCGCCGACCCGGCGCTGGGCACCAAGCCGGCGGTGACACCGGGCACTGGCGACCTCAAGAAGCTCACTGTCACCCCGCTGATCAAGGGCAAGGGCCCGGCCGTGCAGAAGGGCCAGAACATCACCACCAACTACGTGGGGGTGTTCTACAAGGACGGCAAGGAGTTCGACTCCTCCTGGAAGGCCGGGCAGCCGGCCACCTTCCCGATCGGCGTCGGCCAGGTCATCCCCGGCTGGGACCAGGGTCTGGTCGGCGTGACAGTGGGCAGCCGGGTGCAGCTCGACATCCCGGGCGAGCTGGCGTACGGCAACGACGAGGCCGCCGCCGGTGGACGTCCGACCGGGCCGCTGCGCTTCGTGGTGGACGTGCTCGCCGCCCAGTGACCTGTCCGGGTCGTCCCGGTTGTCGCCGGGACGCGATGGAGTTGTTCACATGGGGCTTCCGGCCCGTCACCCTGCGGCAGTAGGTTCGGCGTCACCCCGGGCGGTTCGCCGCCCGGGGTGAGCATCCGGAACCGGGACGCGGAGGTGCATGTGACGGCGCTGGACGAGCCTGGGCGGACCGCCCGGTCGATGTGGGCGTACTTCGAGCCGGTGCACACTGTCACCTACCTGCACCCCCGGGCCCGGGCCGCGTACGAGGCGGTCGGGCTGCGCGGCTACTGGCGCGGTTACTTCGCCGGCCGGGCCGCGCCGCTGGGAGCCGCCGAGGCGGCCCCGGTGATCGCCGCCTTCTTCAACTTCGCGCCGCCGATGGTGGCCCGCGCGCTGCCTGCGGTGTGGCGGTTGGCCACCCCGCAGGAGGCGCTGCGCGCCCGTCTGACCGGTGCCGTGCAGGCGCTCGCCGAGCTGACCTACGAGCTTCCGGAGTCGCACCTCGTGGAGGCCGCCGACCTGCTGGAGCGGGCCGCCGCGGCGGCGCAGACCGCCGGCCGGGTGCTCGGCGCTGCCAACGCGGCCCTCCCGGCGGGTGAATACCCGCTGGCGCGACTTTGGCAGGCCGCCACCACGCTGCGCGAGCACCGGGGGGACGGGCACGTGGCGGCGCTGGTGGCCGCCGGCCTCGACCCGGTGGAGACGCTCACCGGGCGGGTCGCGCTGGACGGTTCGCCGCCGCAGTACCTGCTGGGCCGGGGCTGGTCCGAGGAGCAGTGGCAGGCCGCCCGCGAGCGGCTCACCGAGCGGGGCTGGCTGACCGGGGACGGCGCGGCCACCGACCACGCCCGGGCCGAGTTCCAGGCCATCGAGGACGCCACCGACCGGGCCGCCGCGCACCCGTGGCAGGCGCTCGGCGCCCACGACACGGACCGGCTCCGGGAGCTGCTGGAGCCGATCGCCCGGTCCGGTCACACCCTGCTCCCCGAGGGCAGCCCGCTCGGTCTGCCCGCGTTGCCCGGCTGACCGGGCACCCACCGGTCGGGCAGGATGGGCCCGTGACTGATGCGGTGGTCTTCGACCTGGACGGCGTGATCGTGGATTCCGAGCCGGTGTGGGAGGAGGTCCGTCGGGCGTACGTGGCGGCCCACGGCGGGGCGTGGCAACCGGACACGCAACGCCGGCTCATGGGGATGAGCACCGGTGAGTGGGCCCGCTACCTCAGCGGAGAGCTGGGCGTCGACCGCACCGCCGAGCAGGTCGCCGTCGAGGTGGTCGAGGAGATGACCCGACGCTACCGGGACCACGTACCCCTCATCGACGGCGCCGACCAGGTCGTCCGCCGGCTGGCCGCGCGGTGGCCGCTCGGGTTGGCCAGTTCGTCGCCGACGCGGCTGATCGAGGCGGCGCTGGCGGCGACCGGCCTGACCGACGCGTTCGGCGCGACCCTCTCCACCGAGCAGACCGAGCGGGGCAAGCCCGCACCGGACGTGTACCTGAGCGTGGCGCAGCGTCTCGGCGTCGACCCGACCCGCTGTGTGGCGGTGGAGGACTCGTCCAACGGGGTGCGCTCCGCCGCGGCGGCGGGGATGCGGGTGGTGGCGGTGCCGCACGGCTCGTACCCGCTCGATCCGGACGCCGCCGGGCTGGCGGTGGCCACGCTGAACGCGATCGGTGAGCTGACCCCGGAGCTGGTGGATCAGCTGGGTTGACCCGGGTCGAGCCGGGTAGAGACCACGGATGAAGGCCATCGTGTACGAGCGCAACGGCGACCCTTCGGTGCTCGATCTGGTCGATCGCCCGGTGCCGGAGCCGGGTGCGGGCGAGGTATTGGTGCGGATGGCGGTCTCCGGGGTGAACCCGACCGACTGGAAGTCCCGCCGCAACGCCCCGCCGAACGGGTGGCAGATCCCCGGGCAGGACGGCGCGGGGGTGGTCGAGGCGGTCGGCGATGGGGTCGACCCCGACCTGATCGGTGAGCGGGTGTGGATCTGGGAGGCTGCCTGGCAGCGACAGTGGGGCACGACGGCGGAGTACACGCTGGTGCCGGTCCGGCAGGCGGTACGCCTCGGCGCCGCTCCGTTCGAGCTGGGCGCCGCGCTGGGCATCCCGTTCCTCACCGCGCACCGCTGTCTGACCGCTGGCGAGTTCATGCCGGACACGCTGCGGGCCGGCGCGCTGGCGGATCACACGGTGCTGGTGCAGGGCGGCGCGGGAGCGGTCGGCAATGCCGCGATCCAGCTCGCCCGTTGGGCCGACGCCACGGTGATCGCCACTGTGAGCAGCGCGGAGAAGGCCCAGCTCGCGGCCTCGGCCGGTGCCTCCTTCGTGATCAACTATCGGGAGCAGGACGTGGTCAAGGAGGTCCACAAGATCGCCCCCGACGGGGTCCACACGGTCGTTGAGGTCTCCCCCGCCCGCAACGCCTCGGTCGACGCACGGGTGCTGCGGCACGGCGGCGCGGTCTGCATGTACGCCGACAACGGCGGGGACGAGGTGAGCATCCCGATCCGGGCGATGATGGCGCCGAACGCCCGCTGGCAGTTCGTCCTGGTCTACACGGAGCCGAAGTCGGCCAAGGCGCAGGGCGTGAAGGACGTGGCGGCGGCGGCCAGCCAGGGTGGCATCCGGGTCGGCGCGGACGCCGGTCTGCCGCTGCACTACTACCCACTGGCGGAGGCGGCCGCGGCGCATCAGGCGGTGGAGGACTCGACTGTGGGCAAGGTGCTCATCAGCACCAGCGACGCCTGATCGGGTCGCCGACCACCCGATTTCCCCGTCAGCAGGACAGAAGCGAATAACTTTCGCAACAATGACGGTGCGGGTCACCCCGCGTGGAGCGGGCGGCCCCGGCGCGGTGCGAACGCCGGGGCCGCCCCTGGGGAGGGTTCAGGAGTACTCCCACCCCAACAGGCGACAGTGCCGGGGAAAACGTTACGGGGCTGTCAGCTCCCGGACACTCAGCTCGCCCCCGGCGTACCGCGAACGGACGACCTTCTTGTCGAACTTGCCGACGCTCGTCTTCGGCACCGTGTCGATGAACGCCCAGCGCTCGGGCAACTGCCAGCGCGCCACCGACCCGGCCAGGAAGTCCCGCAACTCCTCGGCGGTCACCGAAGCGCCCTCCCGGACCACCACGGTGGCCAGCGGGCGTTCGTCCCATCGCTCGTCCGGGACCCCCACCACGCACGCCTCCAGCACCGCCGGGTGGGCCATCAGCGCGTTCTCCAACTCCACCGACGAGATCCACTCACCACCGGACTTGATCACGTCCTTGGCGCGGTCGGTCAGGTTGATGTACCCGTCCGGCGAGAGGGTGCCCACGTCGCCGGTACGCAGCCAGCCGTCGCGGAACTTCTCCTCGTCCGGGGCGCCGTCACCGACGTACCGGGCGGTCACCCACGGCCCTCGGACCTCCAGCTCACCCACTGCCGTGCCGTCGGCGGGCATCGGGTCGCCCGACGGGCCGACGATCCGCGCCTGCACTCCCGCCGGCACCCGCCCCTGGGTGTAGCGGTAGCGCCAGGCCTGCTCACCGGTCGCACCGGCGGGCGGACGCGAGACCGACCCCAGCGGGGACATCTCGGTCATCCCCCAGGCGTGGATGACATCGATTCCGTGCCGCTCGTCGAATGCGTGCATCAGCGCCGGCGGGCACGCCGAGCCGCCGACGATCACCTCACCGAGCGAGGAGGTGTCCACGTCGTGGGTGTCCAGGTAGGCCAGCAGGTCGGTCCAGATGGTCGGCACCGCACCGGCCAGGGTGGGCCGCTCGGCGGCGATCATCTCGGCGATCGGCGCGGCCTGGAGGAACCGGTCCGGCATGATCAGCGACGCGCCGGAGAGGAAGGCCGCGTAGGGCAGGCCCCAGGACATGGCGTGGAACATCGGCACGATGGCCAACTCGCGGTCGGTCGGGCCGAGGCCGAAACCCTCCGGCATGCAGACCTGCAACGAGTGCAGATAGATCGACCGGTGCGAGTAGGCCACGCCCTTCGGGTTGCCGGTGGTGCCCGAGGTGTAGCAGAGGGCGGCGGCGTCGCGCTCGTCCACCTCGGGCCAGTCGTACGTGTCGGGCCGGTCGGCGAGCAACGCGTCCCAGTGGTGCACAGTGATCCGGTCGCCGGCCGCCGCCACCAGCGGCGCCGGGTCACCACCGCCGACCACCACGACGTGCCGCACAGTGGTCAGCTCACCGATCACCCGGGCCAGCAGCGGGATGAGCGTGCTGTCGACAAGGACCACCCGGTCCTCGGCGTGGTTGGCGATGTAGACGACCTGGTCGGGGAAGAGCCGGATGTTGAGCGTGTGCAGCACCGCGCCCATGCTCGGCACCGCGAAGTAGGCGACCAGGTGCTCGTTGTTGTTCCACATGAAGGTCGCGACCCGCTCGTCGCCGGTCACCCCACACTCGTCGCGCAGCCCGTGTGCCAGCCGGGCGGCGGCCCGGCCCACCTCGGCGTACGTCATCCGGCGGGGTTCGGCGCCCGTCCAGGTGACCACCTCGGCCGTGCCGTGCACCAGTGCACCGTGGTCGAGGATCCGGGAGATCTGCAGAGGGGCGTCCATCATCGTGCTACGCATGGGTAACAAGCTAGTGTCGGCGGTCACACGTTGGGAACCCCCGTAAGTTGTCGCAGGTGAGCATCTCCTGGGCCGACTCATACGTGGGGCAGTTGCGCGCGCTCGCCGGGGACCGGACGCTGATGTTCGTCGGCGCCCGTGCCGTGGTCAACGACGACGCCGGACGCATTCTGCTGATCAAACGCTCGGACAACGGCCAGTGGGCCATGCCGGCCGGCGCGATGGAACTGGGCGAGTCGATCGCCGACTGCGCCGTACGCGAGGTCCGTGAGGAGACCGGGCTGCGCGCGCTGCGGGTCTGCGCGTTCGCCCTCTACACCGGCCCGGACCGGACGAGCACAAACATGTACGGCCACACGTACCAGGTGTTCACGACGGCGTTCAAGGTGGAGGAGTGGGACGGGCAGTTGGCCCGGGTCACCGACGAGACCACGGACGCCGGCTTCTTCGCCCGCGACCGGTTTCCCGCCCCACTCTCCACCTCGGTCATCGAGACCCTTGCCGACCTGGACGTCTTCGAGCAGACGAACCGGCTCATCCTCAAGTAGGGCGGCCCCGGGGCCACCGGCCCCGGGGCCGTGCCTCACTGCGGCAGGCGGAGCCCGGCGAAGAACCCTTCCTGGATCCAGTTCGGGTACGCGACCGGCAGCTTGGTGGCCTCGTCCAGCTCGGTGAGGTCCTGCTCGGTCAGCGTGAGATCCGAGGCGGCGATGTTGTCGACCAACTGCTCGTGCTTGCGGGCACCGACGATCACGCTGGTCACGGCCGGTCGGGACAGCAGCCAGGCGACCGCCACCCGGGCCGGGCTCACCTCGTGCCGCTCGGCGACACCCTTGAGCACGTCGACCACGCCGAAGGCGTGCTCCGGGTCGAACGGGGTGAAGCTGGCGTACCCGGGCTGGGCGCTCCGCGCGCCACTGTCGGCGACGGCACCGTCCCGGCTGACCTTGCCGGAGAGGAAACCACCGGCGAGCGGGCTCCAGACGGTCAGCCCGACACCCTCGTTGAGCGCCATCGGCACCACGTCGCGCTCCACGTCCCGGCCCAGCAGCGAGTAGTACTCCTGCACCGAGACGAACCCGGCCAACTTCTCCCGGGCGGAGATACCCAGCGCCTTGGAGATCTGCCAGGCGGCGAAGTTGGCGGCGCCGATGTAGCGCACCTTGCCCTGCCGGACCGCGTCGTCGAGCGCGCGCAGCATCTCCTCCATGGGAGTGATCTGGTCGAAGTTGTGGATCTGGTACAGATCGATGTGATCGGTGCCCAGCCGGCGCAGGCTGTCCTCCAGGTTCTGCATGATGTGCAGCCGGGAGGTGCCGACGTCGTTCGGGCCGGGGCCCGTCCGGGAGTGCACCTTCGTCGCCAGTACGACGTCGCGACGCCGCTTGCCGAGCGCCTTGCCGAGCAGCTCCTCGCTCTCGCCGTCGCTGTAGCCGTCGGCGGTGTCGACGAAGTTGACGCCCGCGTCCAGCGCGGTGTCCACCAGCCGCTGCACCTCGGGCAGCGCCAGCCCACCCAGGGTGCCCCAGAGCGGGTGCCCGCTGCCGCCGAAGGTCATCGCGCCGAGCGAGATCTCCGAGACGTACACCCCGGTGGTGCCCAGCAGTCGGTACTTCACGTGTGTTGCTCCTCGTGGTGGGTCGGAGGCCGAGGTCAGGCACTCCGTGGTCACTATGTCGGACACTGTGTCCGGCAACGAGCGTACGTCGCCGAGCCGACCCCCGGCCACCTAGGATTCCGGCTATGCCCTCGATCACCCGCCGCCGCCCGCGCAACCCCGACGGACGCGCGGCCGTCGAAGCGCGGGTGCTGGCGGCCACCGAACGGCTCCTGAAGGAGGGGATCCGCTTCACCGACCTCGGCGTGCAGCGGATCGCCGCCGAGGCCGGCGTGGCGCGGTCGACCTTCTACACCCACTTCCGGGACAAGACCGAGCTGCTCATGCGCCTCGCCGGCACCATGCGGGAGAGTTCGTTCGACCGCACCGGCGAGTGGGACCCGGGCGGCCCCGGCGACCCGCTCACGCGGCTGACCGAGGCCTTCGCCGACGTGATCCGGATATACCGGACATACGCCCCGGTGCTGGCCGCGGTCAGCGAGGTCGCCGCGTACGACGAGGCGGTCCGGGAGTACTGGGCGGCCGGGCTGGAGCAGTTCGTGGCCCGCACCGTGGACGCGCTCCGGATCGAGCAGCAGGCCGGACGTACCCCCGCCGACCTGGACGTGACGACGGCCAGCCGGCTGATCGTGGTCGGCGGCGACCGCTTCCTCGCCGACCACGTCAGCACGACCTCGGCCGACCCCGAGACCGACGCGGCAGCCGCCCGGGAGTTGGCCGCGACCTGGTGGTACGGCGCCTACCGCCGCCCCGCCTGACCACCTGGACCCGGCCGACACCGACCGCCCCGGGGCGGTCCCGGGGCGGTCGGTGTCGAGACGCTCAGATCATCGTCTGCGACTTGGCCTCCATGTCGGCGGCGGCCTCCTCCTTCGACTCGCGGGTCAACGGCTTGCCGCCCGGAGCCGGGGCCTCCCCGCCGAGCGGGTCGGCACCACCGGTGGCACCCTGCGGGCCGGCACCCCGAAGCTGCGTGTTGGGCAGCGTCAGGGTGACCACCACCGCCACGATCGCGATCAGGCCGGCGGTCAGGAAGACCATGTCCAGCGCGTCGACGAAGGCGCCCTGGATGGCCGCACGGACCGGCCCCGGCAGGGCCAGGATGGTGGCCGGATCGTTGATCGAGATGTTGGCGCCGCCACTCGCCGCCACCGCGGCCTGCTCCTGCGGCGGGAGCTGCGCGATCGCGCCGGGCAACCGGTCGGCGAGTCCGCTGGTCAGCCGGGACGAGAGCACAGTGCCGAGAATCGCCACCCCGAACGAACCGCCAAGCGACCGGAAGAAGGTCGCCGAGGAGGTGCCAGCACCCAGGTCGCGTACCGAGACCGCGTTCTGCACAGCCAGGATCAGCGACTGCATACACAGACCCAGCCCGACGCCGATCACCACCATGTACCCGAACGCCACCCAGAGTGAGGTGGCCACCTCCAACTGGGTGAAGAGGAACATGCCGACCAGGAGGGTCGCCGAACCGGCCACCGGGAACCACTTGTAGCGGCCGATCCGGGTCATCGCGCGGCCGGTCAGGATGGAGGTGATGATGATGCCGGCCATCATCGGCAGCATCAGCAGACCGCTACGGGTCGGCGAGGCGCCCTTCACGATCTGCAGATACAGCGGAATGAAGATGATCGAACCGAACATCACCAGACCGATGATGAGCAGGGCCGAGTTGGCCAGCGCGAAGGTGGCGCTCCGGAACAGCCGCAGCGGCAGGATCGGCTCGGCCACCCGGGCCTCCTGGAGGACGAAGAGCACCCCCAGCACCACGCCGGCCACGAAGAGCCCGATGATCACTCCGGAACCCCAGGCGTACTCGTTGCCACCCCAGCTCAGCGCGAGCAGCAGCGAACTCACCCCGGCCACCAGCAGGCCGGCACCGAGCCAGTCGATCGAGTGGTCCCGACGTTCGAACGGGATCAACCGCATCACGTGGTAGCAGACGACGATGGCCAGGATCGCCAGCGGCACGTTGATGTAGAAGATCCACCGCCAGTCGGTCTCCGCAAAGTAACCGCCCACCAGCGGCCCGGCGACCGACGAGATCCCGAAGACCGCGCCGAACAGGCCCTGGTACCGACCACGCTCCCGGGGTGACACCACGTCCGAGATGATGGTGAACGCGAGCGTCAGCAGACCACCGGCGCCGAGACCCTGGATACCCCGGGTGACGATCAGCTGGGTCATGTTCTGCGACAGCCCGGCCAGCAACGACCCGAGCAGGAACGTGCCGATCGAGAAGAGGAAGACCGGCCGACGCCCGTACAGGTCGGCCATCTTGCCGTAGAGCGGCGTCGACGCGGTCGAGGCGAGCAGGTACGCGGTGACCACCCAGGAGTAGTGGTTGATCCCGCCCAACTCGCCCACGATGGTCGGCAGCGCCGTACCGACGATGGTCTGGTCGAGTGCGGCCAGCAGCATGCCGGTCATCAGGCCCAACATGAGCAGCCGGATCTGCTGACGGTTCAGCACCGGCGCATCTGAGGCTTCGGTGGTCATGTGGCCTTCTATCCCGCGAGCCGCAGAACATGCGCCGAACCACCAAAAAACCAACCCGGTACCGCACCCGCTCCGCGCTCCCGCCTCCTGGCGTTGATCAAGAGGTTTGCGTCATGACGCACCGCGTTCCTGACGCAAACCTCTTGATCACCGGGAAAGGGCTGGGGGCGTTAGGGGGTGGTGAAGGTTTTGGTGATTGCTGCGCAGAAGGCGGGGAGATCGTCGGGTTTGCGGCTGCTGGTCAGGTTGCCGTCGGTGACGCACTCCTCGTCCACCCAGGTGGCTCCGGCGTTGGTCAGGTCGGTACGCAGTGTCGGCCAGGAGGTGATCCGCCGGCCCCGCACCACGTCCGCCTCGATCAGCGTCCACGGGCCGTGACAGATCACGCCGACGGGCTTGCCAGCGTCGAAGAACGCCTTCACGAACCGCACCGCGTCCGGGTCGCCCCGCAGGAAGTCCGGGTTCGCCACCCCTCCGGGCAGCACCAGCGCGTCGTAGCCGGCGGCGTCGGCCTTGTCGACTGTGACGTCCACGTCGTACGTCTTGGAGTGGTCCAGGTGGTTGAAGGACTGGATGGAACCGGGCTTCAGCGAGACCAGCTCGGCCGTCGCGCCAGCGTTCTCGACCGCCTCGCGTGGCTGGACGTACTCGACCTCCTCGACGCCGTCGGCGGCCAGGAAGGCGATCCGCTTGCCCTGCAATGTCGCTGCCATCTCGGTACATCTCCTTTCCGAGGGGTACCTCAATCCCCTTCCCGCCCTCGAACGCCCGAAACAGGTCGGACAGGTTCGGACAGGTTCGGACCGGTGAGGACCGGTCAGGAGCCGCCGAAGACCGCCTGACCAGCGGCGGGACCGGTCGGCGCGCAGGTTTGTCCGCCAGACCGCTGGGGACCCCGGGAGGCATGGCAGGAGCAGCAGCGGAGCAGCGCCGGTTCGCCACCGTCGTGGAGAGCTGGCTCGGACGCCCAGTCCTGATCGTCGGTGACGCCATGTTGGACGAATGGCGGTTCGCCGACTCCGACCGGCTCTGCCGGGAGGCGCCCGCCCCGGTCCTCACCCTGCGCCGGCGGATCTCCGCCGCCGGTGGGGCCGCGAACACCGCCGTCAACGTCGCCGCCCTCGGCGGCCGGGCGGTGCTGGTGGCACCGGTCGGCGCCGACGTCGCAGGGGACGAACTGCACGACTGCCTGGACCGCGCGAGCGTCTGGGACCGCACTGTCAACCAGCCCGGGCGACCCACACCGGTCAAGCGGCGGATGTTGGCCGGCAACCAGATCCTGCTGCGTGAGGACTCCGGCGACCCGGAGGACGCGCTGGACCACGACGGGGTGAGCCGGCTGCTCACCGCCCTGAGCTGCGCCACCGAGGAGTTGCGCGCCGCCGCCGGTGGGGAGGCGCCGACCCTGGTGGTCTGCGACTACGGCCTGGGCGCGCTGCCCGCGCCGGTCCGCGCGTGGCTGGTTGAGAACCGCCAGCGGTACGCCACTGTCGCGCTGGACGCCCACGACCTGGCCGACTGGCGGGGCCTCGCGCCGACAGTGGTCACCCCCAGCTTCGCCGAGGCGACCCGGCTGTTGGCCCGCGCGGGCGGTACGACCCGACCGACCGGCGGGACCGAACTGCACCTGGAACACCCGGACGGCGACCCGGTCGACGGACCGTCCGAGATGACCGTCGGCGCGGCCCCGGGGGCGGTACGCGCCGACGACACCGCCGCCGAGCTGACCCGGGCCGACCGCCCGGGGCCGCTCGGCGAGCCCACCCCGGGTGAGGGACGGGTCGCCCTCACCGGTGACGGGCTCAGCGTCACCGGCACCGGCGTCACAGTGAACACCCGGGCCGGAGAGGGCGTCGACCGGGCCGTCCTGGCCAGGTCACGGCTGGCCGAACTGCGTGCGCACACCGGTGCCGACGTGGTGGCGGTGACCCTGGACACCGAGGGCGCGGTGGTCGGCGGCGCCGACGGGGAGCCACGACGCAGCCACAGCACTCCGGTGCCGGCAAGCCACGCCGTGGGTGCCGGCGACGCGTACCTGGCGGCGATGACGTTGGCCCTGGCGGCCGACGCGCCCCTGCCCACCGCCGCCCAACTCGCCCAACTCGCGGCCACCATCACCGTCTCGGACACCGGCACCTGCGTCTGCCGACGGGACGACCTGCTCGCCGCGCTGGACCAGCCAACCGAGACCACGAGCCACCCCGCGCTGGTCAGCGGCGACGAGTTGGACGCGATCGTCGCCGAGTACCGCGAGGCGGGACGGTCGGTGGTCTTCACCAACGGCTGCTTCGACGTGCTACATCGCGGGCACGTGCGCTACCTGGAGCAGGCCCGCGCGTTGGGCGACCTACTCATCGTGGCGGTCAACTCGGACGGCAGCGTACGACGGCTGAAGGGCCCGGACCGGCCGGTCAACCCGGTCGAGGACCGGGGTGCCCTGCTCGCCGCACTCGCCTGCGTTGACCACGTGGTGGTCTTCGAGGAGGACTCACCGGCCGCGCTGATCGAGGCGGTCCGACCGGACGTGTACGTCAAGGGCGGCGACTATCCGCCGGAGCTGGTGCCGGAGGCGCCGCTGGTGCGCCGGCTCGGCGGCCAGGTGCGCACCCTGGGGTACGTGCCGGACCGGTCCACCTCCGCGATCATCGAGCGGATCCGGTCGCACAGCCAGGACCCGTCGCCGCACACCAACGACCGGGAGCCCGACCCGTCGCTGCGCACCCGCACCCAGGCGTCGTGAACCGCCCCCTCGACCTCGGCACCCCGGAGGAGTTCCGCGCCGACCGGCTGGTCGACGTGCTGATTCCGACCCGGAACCGGCCCGCCGAGCTGGCCGTCACCCTGGGCGGGCTCGCCGCCCAGGACGGGGTACCCGGCTTCGGCGTGGTCGTCAGCGACCAGTCCGACGGGGACCCGGCGTACACGCATCCCGCCGCGGCAACCATGGTCCGGGCGCTGCGCCACCGGGGCCACCCGGTGCTGCTGACCCG
Organism: Micromonospora noduli; assembly: GCF_003264365.1. Taxonomy (GTDB): domain Bacteria; phylum Actinomycetota; class Actinomycetes; order Mycobacteriales; family Micromonosporaceae; genus Micromonospora; species Micromonospora noduli. The sequence goes on along the minus strand of NZ_PYAK01000044.1, from coordinate 14,143 downwards.
CCGGCTGCCTCGACGGGGGTTGGCCGAACACCGGGCGTACCTGCTCGCCGCCTCGGCCGCCCGGTACGTCCTCAGCCTCGACGACGACATCTGGCTGGAACCGGGTGCGATGCACCGACTGGTCACCGCGATCGGTGAGCTGGGCTGCGGGTTCGTCGGCAACGGTGTACACGGGCTCTCGTACACCGACGACGTACGGCCGGAATCGCACGGCCACTACGAGGAGTGGGCCGGCCCGCCCACACCGGAGCGGATCCGACCCGACACCCCGGAGTGGAACCGGGCCCGGATCCACTCGGCCGCGAACCTGCTGCACATCACCGAGCAGTTGGCGCTGCCGCCGGGCGCGTGGCGGGCGTACAAGGTCTCCTGGATCGGCGGGTGCGTGCTCTACGACCGGGCCAAGCTCGTCGACGCCGGCGGCTTCGACTTCTGGCGTCGGGTGCAGGAGAAGCACCAGGGCGAGGACGTGGCCGCGCAGCTCGCCGTGTTGTCCCGCCACGGCGGCGCGGGCATCCTGCCCAGCGGCGCGTACCACCTGGAGTCCCCCACCACGGTCACCGACCGGGACGTGGAGGCTTGGGAGGTCGTCCTCGCCGACGAGGACACCCCGCAGCCGGCCTGACCTACGGGGTGAGCAACTCCCGGGCGGCTTCCAGCACCTCGATCACCGGTACGTCGGTCACGAACGAGTCCCGGTGCGGGCACTCACCGTCGCCGGGCCGGTGCGGATAGATGCCCGGTGTGCAGTCGACCCCGCAGACCGGGCAGTGCACGGTCCACGAGCTGATCGGTCGGTGCCGACCCCGCAGCGGGCTGGCCCCGTTGATCAGGTTGCCGACCCAGAAGATGCCCACAGTGGGCGCGCCCACCGCGGCGGCCAGGTGCAGCGGGCCGGTGTCGTTCGAGACGACCAACGCGCAGTCGGCGTAGCAACCGACCAGCCCGCCCAGGCTGAGCGTGCCCACCTGTGGGCGCACCGGCACCTGCGCCGCAGCGACGACCCGGTCCACCACCTCCTGCTCGGAGGGCGTGCCGGTGACCAGCACCTCGTAGCCGTCCTCGTGCAGCGCACGGGCCACCTCGGCGAAGCGCTCGGCGGGCCAGCGGCGGCGGGTGTCGGTGGCACCCGGATGCAACGCCACCCGGGGGCGGCTTGCCGGGCCGAGCACCTGGGCGGCCTCGGCCCGGTCGGCGTCGGTCACCGCCAGCGTCGGCGTGATGGTGGTGGCCGGCGCTCCCGCCAGCGCCACCACCTCCAGGTAGCGGATCACCTCATGCTGGTAGTAGACGTAGCGCAGCCACCGGTCCAGCGGCGGCGCGTCGTCGGTGCGCAGGCCGACGGTCAACCGGGCACCGAGCCGACCGATCAGCGGGTTGGAGTTGGCACCCCCGCCGTGGATCTGCACCGCCAGGTCGAATTCCGCACCGGCGGCAGCGGCCACGAAGTCGTCCATCGACGACTCCGGCTCGCCCGGCTCCGGCGTACGGATGCCGGCTGCCGGCGGCACCACCAGCACCCGGTCCACCGGGCCGGGCCGGTCGCGCCAGAGCTTCGCGTGCCACGGCGCCCCGAGCAGCACGATCTCCGCCGAGGGGTACGCGCTGCGCAACGCGTCCAACGCCGGCAGGGCGAAGATGAAGTCACCGAGCGCGTTGGCGCGCAGCACGGCGATCCGCCGCACGTCGGGAAGGCGCTCGGCGGTCGGACCGAGCACGGACGGGGTGACCACCCGACCCGCTACGGCCGGTCGATCTCGCCAGCGGTGTCCGGGCGGTGCAGCTCCCGGTCCGCTGCGGGATCGGCTGGCATCGGCGTACCCGTGGAGAGGTCGCCGGAGCGCGGCCCGGTGCGGCCGACGGTGATGGTGCGCGGCGCGGGCCGGGTCGCCCGTGGCAGCCGGACCCGGAGCAGGCCGTGGTCCATCACCGCGTCGATGGTGTCCGGGTCGACCCGCGCCGGCAGGTTGACCCGGTACTCGAAGCCGCGCGTCTCGAAGCCGCCGGGGATGCCCTGGTCGGCGTTGACCTCTGCCTCGGACCGGGCCCGCACGCACAACTCCCGGTCGTCCAACTCGACGGCCACCTCCTCCGGCGCCACTCCGGGCAGCCGGACGACGACCTCCCAGCCGTCCGAGGTCTCGGTCAACTCGACGTCGGACGTCCCGCCGCGACCACCCACCAGGCGACTCAACTCGGAGCGCAGCGACTGCAACTCCCCCATCGGGTCCCAGCCCTGCTGCCGGCTGCCGCGCCACCCCCGGCCGAAGCCGCCAAACTGCTGCTCGCTCATCACACCTCTCCGATCCGCTGGGTGGCCGCCGGCGGCCGTAGTGAGCTGGGCGCGTCCAGGCCGGCGTCACTGTCGACGCCCACACCGAGCCGGTCGACCAACTCACCACCGAGCCAGGCGCTGATGCCGAGAATCGCCAGCGCGACCACCTCGATGGCGACGAGTGCCCCGCCGGCGGCCCGGGAATCCGCGTTGAGCCGCACCGCCCACACGGCGGCGAAGAGCAGGATCACCGCGACGTTGGCGCCCGCGTGCAGCAGACCCACCCGCTTGGCGCGGGTGCCGGTCGGGATCGCCAGCAGGTCGAACGAGCCGGCCGCCGCGGCGAGCAGGCCGCCGATCAGGCCGACGGTGATGTTCCAGTACGCGACCTCGCCGAGGAAGTCGGGACCGCCGACGGTGTCCACCACGTCGAACAGCACCGCCGTGGCCAGCAGCGCGACCGGGAACATCACCAGCATCGGATGGACCGGGTGGCCCAGTACCTTGAGTCGGCTCTCCATCTCCCGGCCTCCACTGGTCGGCGTCCTGCGGAACGGTCTCGTGCGGCGAGCGCGTCGGGTGAGGCCGTACCCCCGGCAACCAGGCACAAACCTCGCGCTGGTCACGGCGGCCTAGGCTGACGACGGTGGTGCCCGCCACCGGGTCAACGGCTGAGGGAGGATCAACGTGACGGTGGAGATCACCTCGCACGAGGAGTTGCGCGAGCTTCTTGGCGTACCGAACGCGCGGGCCGCCAGCAAGGAACGCCCCCGGCTGCACGAACGGGACCGCGAGTGGCTCGGCGCCTCGCCGTTCTGTCTGATGGCCACGGCCGGCGCGGACGGCAGCTGCGACGTCTCGCCCAAGGGCGACCCGGCCGGGTTCGCCCTGGTGCTGGACGACACGACCATCGCGCTGCCCGAGCGGCCCGGCAACAGGCGGGCCGACGGCTACACAAACATCCTCGACAACCCGCACATCGGGTTGCTCTTCCTGATCCCCGGGCGGACCGACACGCTGCGGATCAACGGGCGGGCCCGCCTGGTCAGTGACGCGCCCTGGTTCGACGACATGGTGGTCAAGGGGCACCGGCCGGTGCTCGCCGTGGTGGTGGAGATCGAGCAGATCTTCTACCACTGCGCAAAGGCATTCCTGCGATCGGCGCTGTGGCGGCCGGAGACCTGGCAGCCGGAGGCACTGCCGTCCCGGGCACGCCTGATCAAGGAGGTCGAGGCCCCGACGGAGAGCCTCGAAGACCTGGAACGGCACTACGGCCCGGCGTACGCCACGAAGATCTACGTCTGACCCGCGCGGCGCGACAGGAACACCGTGCCGCCGGACGACATCGATTCGTCAACCTACGCTTACGGAAAGTCACGGCCCCGGAGGCCGCCTGATAGCTTTCGTCGATGGGCTCGGTAACTGAGCAGGATGCTTCTGGCCACGTTGATCGCGTCGCCGACTACTACGACGACAACACGCGTCGGTTCCTCCTGGTTGCCGAGAGCCCAGGCAGTGACGCCATCCATCGTGGCGTGTGGACGCCGGACGTCGCGAACACAGCAGCGGCCATGGACACCGTCAACCGCCTCATGATCGAGCGTTTGCGCGGGCACGTTCCTGCGGGAAGCGCAAGGGTGCTTGACCTTGGCTGTGGTGTCGGCGGGACGATGGTTCGCTTGGCCCGCGAGGTGGACGGGTTCGTCTCCGGGGTGACCATCAGCCGAGTGCAGGCCGAGATCGCAGCGAAGCGGTTCGCCCGCGAAGGACTGACCGACCGCTGTGACGTGATCTGTGCCGACTTCGCCGAGCTGCCCGCGGAACCGCACTACGACGCCATGGTCGCCGTGGAGGCGGTCGTTCACTCGCCGTCGCTGGAGAACCTGATCCCGTCCCTGGTGGCTCGGTTGCGCCCTGGAGGCCGCCTCATCCTGTGCGACGACTGGGCGACCGAGAAGGATCGAGGGCTCGCCGCTCGGGAGCGCTGTCTCGACCAGTTCCGCGCCGGCTGGCGCGTCGGAAGCTTGAATACCGTGGCTGAGCTGGTCGCCATGTCCGAGCGCGCCGGCTTGCGCTTGGTCGAGGACCTGGATCTCACCCCGTACCTGCACCTCGGTCGGCCCCGTGACCGCCTGATCAAGCTGGCTGTCGGCGCCACAGCGGTACTTCCACGGCTTCGCAACCGTCTTGTCGAGATGCCGTTCTGGGCCAACATGATTGGCGGTTCAGCGCTGCAGGCTGGATTGTCACGGCGTTGGCTGGAGTACCACTTGATCGTGCTTCAGAAGGCGTGAGGCTCTTGTGGCGCATCGAGCTGCCGCGACGGCGGCAGCCCACCTCGGCAACACGACAGTGACTGATTCGCCGGGCTCCCGGTCAGGCCGACCAGCCGGCCGGGTTGCCGAACGACTCGCGGGAGATCCCCGAGCCGGTCTCCGGCCACGAACCGAACCGGTCGTTGTGCAGGTGCGCGAAGAAGTAGCACATGCCTTCGCAGTCGGCGTCCAGCAACGCCATCGCGGGGTCGGCGCGAACCGCCTCGTAGTACGACCGCCCCAGGGCCACGATGAAGCCACGGGCGTAGAGGAAGCCGTCGTCCGACCCGTCGGTCACCTCGTGGATGTCCTCCCGATCAATGTCGTGCAGCTTGCGCTCCACCACCCGGTCGAGATCCGTCAACTCCTGCCCGGTCAGCTCGACGGTCAACTGCCCGAGGTGGTCCAGGAAGGCATCAAGCCAGGCGTCGATCGCGTAGGAGGGACCGTCGTCGTCGCCGTTGTCGCCGGCGGGGTCGCGCTCGACGAGGGCCTGCCTCAGCGCCAAGGGCTCGGCGCCCAACTCGGCCCAGGCCGCCTCGATGAGTGCCCACAGCCGGGCCTCGTCGGCGGGGGTGGGCAGCGTCCCAGGGGCATCAGTGGTCACGGTCACCGTCGGACCGTAACCACCACCACCGACGGTTTCAGGACCCCGAATCGGCGGACACCATCCACAAGTGACCGTCAGGGTCTGCGAAGACGCCCGCGTACGCCCAGGGTTGGTCTGCCGTCTCGGTGATGATCTCGGCGCCGGCAGCGCGCGCCCGCTCGACGAACGCGTCCACTTCGGCCGGCGCAGCGACACCAAGGTTGAGCAGGCATTCGCTCTGACCCCTCGGGGCGACCTCGTGTCGGCCGATAACCCAACCGAAGCCGCCGGTCGGGATGAGCATCAGCCGCAGCCCGTCGTTGACCACGAACTGCAACGGCTCCGGGATGCCATCGTCGGCCAACTCGCCCACGGCGTCCAGGCCGAGCCCGTCGCGATAGAAGCGGTAGGAGGTAGCCCGATCGGCGATGGGCAGACTCACGGTCACCGTTGCGGAAGTCATGGGTAGACGCCTCCAAACTGTCGGTCCGGCAAGATCAGGCATCAGTGTGTCGCTGAATTAGCGTTGGACTTGTGACCGTAGACGATTGGTTGACAGCGACCCGCACCTCCTACGACACGGTCGCGGTCAGCTACGCGCACCTGGTACGTGACCTCCTGGCGGAGGCACCGTACGAACGAGCCGCCCTGGCATCGTTCGCCGAGCTCGTGCAGGGTGCCGGCGGCGGGCCGGTCGCGGATGTGGGCTGCGGGACGGGGCGAATCACCGCCCACCTGCACACGCTCGGCGTCGACGCCTTCGGGGTCGATCTCTCGCCCGGAATGATCGCCGTGGCCCGCCGTGACCACCCGGAGCTGAGGTTCGAGGTCGGCTCGATGACCGACCTCCAACTGGCCGACGGTTCGGTCGCCGGCCTGGTCGCGTGGTACTCCCTCATCCACATCCCCGACGACCAGATCGACGTCGTGTTAGCCCACTTCCGGCGGGTGGTGCGCCCCGGTGGCCCGCTGCTGCTCGGCTTCCACGTGGGCGACGAAACGACCCTCAAGACAGAGGGCTACGGCGGGCATCCGATGAACGTGCACGTCCATCGTCGGCAGCCAGCCCAGGTGGCCGCCTGGCTGCGCCAGAGCGGATTCACTGTCGACTCGCAGACCACCGTTGTCTCGCCGGAGAGCCGGCTCGGCGGCATCCTCGTCGGGCGGCGCGAGCCCTGATAGCTCGTTGTCGATCCTTCCTCGCCACTGTTAGCCTAAACCGCGTACAGCGTTTGCAGTATTCGACTTCGAACGGGGCGACCGATGACGGACGACGCGCGGCCCGTCTGGGTGCTCGGTGGCGGTGGAGTGGCCGGCATCGCCTGGGAGGTCGGCATCCTCACGGGGCTCGCCGACGAGGGAGTGACAGTGGCCCCGGAGGCCGTCCTCATCGGCACCAGCTCCGGTGCCGTTGTCGGCGCTCAGCTCGCCAGTGGCACCCCACTGGCGGAACTCTTCGAGCGCCAGCGCGGCGGTCTCGCCCACGAAACCTCATCCGCACCGGGCCTTCTCCACCTGCTTCGGCTCGCGCGGGCACAACTGTTCGCGCGCAGCCCCGAGCGGGCCGCTCGCCGCCTCGGCCGACTCGCCCTCGCCGCCCGCATCGACGACCCGTCCCGGCAGCGTCGGACAGCCGAAGCCCGACTGCCCAACCACGCCTGGCCGGACGACGTGGACCTTCGCATCGTGGTCGTCGACACCGGGACCGGCGCCAGCCGCACCATCACCCGGCACGACGGCGTCCCAATGGTGGACGCCGTCGCCGCGAGCTGCGCCATGCCGATCTCCGCGGCCCCGGTCAGCATCGGCGACCGCCGCTACATGGACGGCGGCATGCGGTCGACCCTCAACCTCGACCTCGCCCCCGGAAACGGCCCGGTCATCGCCCTCGCGCCGAGCACCGCCGCGATCGGGCCCTGGGCGCGCATCGACAAGCAGCGAGCCGCGCTGGGAACGGGTCGCCGGGTGGAGCTACTGCTCCGGGACCCGGCCTCCAAACGAGCGCAGGGGACCACCGTGATGGACCGCTCCGTCGTGCCGGCGCTCGTGGCCGCAGCCCGCGAGCAGGGCCGACGCGAGGCGCCCCGGGTGGCCGCCGCACTTGCGGAGACAACGCCGGGACGGGAAGCGCGAGGCTGAGACCCCAAGCCTTCGCGTGCCGTCGTTCCGTACACGACAGGCACGGTGGCGGTTCCCAGCATCGGCGCCGCGCCTACCGCGGGCCATCGCCCACCGGGTTCAGCCGTTGGGCTTGTAGTGGTACGTGCGCCCACCGACCCCCTGGGTGAAGCCTTCCGGCCACAGGTCAAGCGACAACGCGGTGTCAACGACGATGGCCATGGCGATCCCGGTCGGCTCGACAGGTACTGGCGTGCCCCCAGGCGACAGGTCGTCGGGCACCCAAAGGTCTACCTGATGACCCGAACCTGCGCGCCGACGTAGTTCGTCGCACAACGCCTCAACCGACTGCGGCACACTCATGCGCAGATGACATCACGGGCGGTGTCCGGGCACCCGGGGAGTCCTCGCCTGCCTCGTGGTGCTGTCCTGCGTTCCGGTGGCGGCGCCGTGATCGACCTCAGGCAGGTGTACGACGGGAGCCCGGGACGAGGACGGGCAGAACCTGGCAAAAGACGCTGCGGGGATGCCGCAGGGGGCGAGTGGTCAGTCGCTCTCGCGGACGGCCCCTACTCGCGACCCACCCGCCGACGTCGGGCCGAGGCGTACCGGTGGTTCTACTGCTCGATTTGCGCCGCCCGCCGCCGGGCGCGCTGGGTCTGCCAGATCACCGCGACAAGCAGCGCGGCCACCGCCACCACCAGTGACATCGCGGCCCATTCGAGTGCCCCGCGCCTGCTGTCGTACATGGCCTCCATACCGGTCTTCGGCCCGAGCAGCAGCACTGGCCCGAGTAGCAGGATGGCAGGCCACCAGGCCCGCCGGTCTCGCCGGGCGGCGAGGACCACCCCGGTGACGATGAGCGCCAGGAGCAGCATCATGCCGAGAAGTACGTCGTACCGAAGGCCGTATCGCGATCCGACCAGCACCATCGTCGCTCCAGCCGCGATGACGGAAGCGGTGACCGCGGCGCTTCGGTAGCCGTAGCGGGGGGGCATCGCCAGCGCGAACAGGCCGAGCGCGATCTGCGGCACAAGCACGAACAGGTTCGGCTCGTGGAGTGAGGTCAACTCTGTTGCCGGGACCACCACGACGACCACGGCCACGCCGATCGTCACGACGGTCGCGACCGCGACCGCCCATCGGCCGAACCCGGCGAGCCCGGCCGGCAGCACGAGGATCCAGGCGATCCACGCCAGCGCGCCGAGAGTGTGGAACGGCCCCAGCATCGGGGCCTCGACACCGTACTGATCAGGATTCGGGAACACCTCCGTGAGGATCAACCCCACGGTGGCCATCATCATGGCCGTGACCAGAGCGATGGTGCCGGTGAGCGGCAGGGCGTCGACGAGGCCGCCGGCGTTGCGAGCCCGGAGACGTTGGCGCAGGCCACCGGCGACCAGGTCGGCGACATCACCGGGACGCGGCCAACGCTGGCCGGCAGGTGAGAGTTCCATGTACGTCTCCACAATCTCGACGCCCCGGTCGCGTCGGTCGGCGGCGGGGTACCAGCACAGGAGTTTGGTGTAGCGATGACGCAACACGGACGTCACGCGACACCGCCGGCGAGGTTCGGACCGAGCGGTGCGGTCAGGGGTTGCGCGGCCGCACGACCATTGAGGCGGCTGGTTGCCGCCTCAACGGCCCGGCGCATGCGTTCCGTCTCGGCACGCAGCAATGAGAACCCCTCCTTGGTGAGGCGGTAGTACTTGCGGGCGCGGCCATCGACGATCTCGTTCCGGTCCACTGTCACCAGCCCGTCGTCGGCCAGCCGGTCAAGGGAGCCGTACAGCGTGCCGGGCCGGATCGACAACCGACCCTGCGACAACTCGGTCACCTTCAGGATCAGCCCGTAACCGTGCATAGGTCCCTCCGCCAGGGCGGTCAGGATCAAAAAAGTGGGCTCCTGTAGCGGTGTCTTCATGCGCCGACCTTATGCGCGCGAAGATATCTTCGCAACGAAGGTATTAGGTAGGCTGGCTGGCGTCATCAGGGCCGGCGGACGTGGCCGCCCTGCTCCACCCGCGCGTCGGCACGGTCAAGGCCACCCGCCACAAGGCGTTGCGCAAGATGCGCCTGGAACTTCAGGGCACACCGATCGACGGTCTGCCGACCGCGGCGCGGGAAGGGATCCAGAGCCGATGAAGGCCGAGACGGATCTGCACCAGGCGATGGATGCCGTCGCCGCCACCACACTGTCGCTGGACACAGCCACCCTGCTGGCCCGAGGCAAGCGGGACCGCACCCGCCGGAGGGCTCTGCTCACGGGAACTGTTGGAGGGCATGCCGAAGAACCATCAGCGTCGGTCGGTACCGATTCCGCGGCTCCTCGTCGACGAGTTGGCCGCGCACGTAGCTGGGAAGCGGCGCGAGGATTTGGTGTTCACCGCCCCGAGCGGCGGGCCGCTGCGCAACACGAACTTCCAGCCTCGGATCTTCGCGCCGGCTGCGGCATCGGTTGGGATGGCCGGTCTGACTCCGCACGACCTCCGGCACACGGCGGCGAGTCTGGCCGTGACGGCGGGCGCCAACGTCAAGGCGGTGCAGCGGATGCTCAGGCAGGCCTCGGCGTCGATGACGGTAGACGTGCACGCCGGGCTCTTCAGTGGCGGTCTGGACGCGGTCGCCAACCGGCTGGACGAGGCGGTCGCGGCGCGGGATGCGGACTGTTCGCGGACTGGCACGTCCGGCGGCGCTGTAGTGGACCTTGAGCAACGGCAGAAGCCCAGGCCAATGACCTGGGCTTCTGTACCGAGCCGCCTGACGGAATCGAACCGTCGACCTACGCATTACGAGTGCGTCGCTCTAGCCGACTGAGCTAAGGCGGCAACGATCAGCAAGTGTACGGCACCCCGGCGGCACCGACCGAACGGGATACCCCCGTCGCACCAGCCAGCACCAACCGGACATCGGCCGCCATCTGGACGCTTACCGGACAGCGGATGATCGGGTCCGGGACTACGCTGCGGCGGGTGAGCGACGAACGCGACCATCCCGAACGTCAGGTCGAGCCCACCGAACGCCCTGGCCGTGCGCCGGCCGGTGAACGCGCCGCCCATCGGCCGCGTAGCACCGACCCCCTGGAGCTGGGCTTCACACCGCGCAAGCCGGTGCCGTGGCTGGCGCCGTTCCTGCTTATCAGCACCGGCATCCGGACGCTGCTGGCGGTGCTCTTCGGGGCGTACCTCGACAAGCGCGAGTTGCAGAACGCGTTCGGCGACGGCGTCTTCCACCAGGTCGGGCCGGACGGCGGCCTGTGGCTCGACTACGTGGCCGACCTCGGTGACGGCTTCAACGCCACCTACTCGGTGGCGTACCTGCTGGCGCAACCCGAGCTGACCGTCGACGGGCACCGCCTACCCCGCGCGCAGACCCTGGTGATGGGCGGCGACCAGGTGTACCCGTCGGCGGCCTACGCCGCGTACGAGGACCGGTGCAAGGGCCCGTACCAGGCCGCCCTGCCGGTGGCGCCGGCCGAGAAGCCGACGCTCTTCGCGGTGCCGGGCAACCACGACTGGTACGACGGTCTCACCGCTTTCCTGCGGTTGTTCGTCCGCTCCCGTGACCGCAACTTCGCTGGCTGGGGCACCGGGCAGTCCCGCTCGTACTTCGCTGTGGAGTTGCCGGCCGACTGGTGGTTGCTCGGCGTGGACGACCAGTCCGGCTCGTACCTGGACGACCCGCAGCTGGCCTACTTCGACGAGGTGGCCCGGCGGCTCGGGCCGGAGTCCAAGGTGATCATCGCGGCGCCTGCGCCGACCTGGGTCAAGGCCGCCGACAACCCCACGGCGTACGACTCGATCGACTACTTCATCCGCACGATCATCGACCCGACCGGGGCGCGGGTGCGGCTGTTGCTCTCGGGCGACCTGCACCACTACGCCCGCTACTCCGGGCCGGACCGGGAGCTGATCACCTGCGGTGGCGGCGGCGCGTACCTCTACCCCACGCACAAGCTGCCGGAGCGCATCGAGGTGCCACCGCGGGACACGCTGGCCCGCAAGGCCAGCTCCGCCCAGCCGTACGACCTGGTGGCCCGTTACCCGGACGCCGCGCGGTCGCGCCGCTACGGCTGGGGCATCTTCCCCCGGTTGCCGTTGCGCAATCCCGGCTTCACGACGCTGCTCGGCACCCTGCACACCCTGCTGATGCTGGCCATGGCCGGTGCGACGGCGAACTGGGCCGACAGCACCAACCAGCGGCTGTTCAGCGTCCCGCTGGTGGTGATGGTGCTCGTGACGGTGATCGCGGCAGCGCTGTTCGCCAAGCCGCCGAGCGCGAGCGGCAAACGCCACGCGCGGCACTGGATCCTCGGCGTCGGCCACGGCGTGGCGCAGGTCGCCCTGGGGGCTGCCGGCACCTGGGTCTGGTTGGCGCTGCCGTTCTACGACTGGCCGTGGCCGCTGCCGGCGGTCGCCGCCGCGGTGCTCTACGGCCCGGTGATCGGGCTGGTCGCCAGCCAGCTGGTCGCGGCGTACCTGCTGGTGGCCGGCTCTTTCGGAGTGAACGTCAATGAACTCTTCGCCGGCCAGGGCATCGAGGACTCCAAGTCGTTCCTGCGCTTGCGCATCGACCCGGACGGCACGCTGACCATCTACCCGGTGGGGGTGGACCGGGTCGCCCGCGACTGGCAGGTGAACCCCGACCAGTCCCCCACCCAAAGTTGGCTGACCCCGAAGTCCCCCCTGACCCCCCACCTAACCGAGCCCCCCACAGTCCTCCGCTAACCCACCCCACCCCACCCCACCCCACCCCACCCCACCCAAGTTGATCAAGAAGTTTGCGTCACGACGGACCCGAATCCTGACGCAGACCTCTTGATCAACTGGGCTGGGCGGGACGGGCGGGAGCCGGGCGGGGTTAGGGGGTGTAGTGCTGGTCGTGGGCTTGGCGGGGGGCGCAGACGGAGGCTCGGGAGCAGGAGCAGCGGGAGCCGTCGGCGTCGAGGCGAACCGTCACCGCGTCTCTCGGGACGCTGTGGCCGACGACCCGGCCGTCACCCTCGGGGGTGGAGACCCGGCTGCCGACCGCCGGGGCGGTCTCCTGAAAGCGCTGGTACAGCGGGTGCTCGTACTTCAGGCAGCACATCAGCCGACCGCACGCGCCGGAGATGCGCAACGGGTTGAGCGGTAGGTCCTGGTCCTTCGCCATCCGGATGGTCACCGGCTCGAAGTCGGTGAGGAACGTGGCGCAGCACAGGTCCCGACCGCAGGAGCCGATGCCGCCCTGCACCCGCGCGGAGTCGCGTGCGGAGAGCTGACGCAGCTCCACCCGACAGTGCAGGGTCGCGCCCAGGTCGCGGACCAGGGACCGGAAGTCCACCCGGTGCGGGGCGGTGAAGTACACGGTGCTGCGCTCGCCGCCGCTCTCGGCGGAGCCGAGCACATGGTCGACCGCCACCACCTTCATCGGCAGGCCGTGCGAGCGGATCAGCCGTTTCGCGGCCACCTTCGCCTCGGCCTTGCGCCGACGCAACGCCTCGTCCCGGCGGAGGTCGTCGTCGCCGGCCAGCCCGACCAGGCGGGGGAAGCCGTCGGTTTCCTCGGTCACCCACTGCGCGGCCCACACGCACTCCGCCACCTCGGGCCCGTCATCGGTGGGCACCAGCACCCGGTCGCCCACCTGCGGACGCAACTCGCCCGGGTCGAGGTAGTAGAGCCGCCCGTACCGGTTGAAGCTGACCGCGCAGAGCATGCCCATCCCCCCACCCTACGACGGGTCACGGCGCAAGGCGCACCGGCCGGCTACGCCCCGCTGGCATTCATGACGGTCGACTTGACCTATTGCCGGGCGTCCCGTCGTGCCGTTGCTGCTCGCCCGGACGGTTGAATCCGGGGCCGGGCAGGAGACAAGACGGGCCTCGGCGGCGTTGAGTGGAGGCAGACCTGCGGGGGGTGCAGGGGGAAGACCACGGCGTCGCCGTGGGCGCCGGCTCAGGTCAGGCGCCCGCGAGCGACGCCGTGGGCTGTCCGAGGCAACGCAGCCACGGCCGGAAGCCGAATCCGAGGTGACGCGACCGCAGCCAGAGGTCCCGGGGACCCGGGCACGACCGGAGGGCCGGGCTCGGTTACCAGCCGACCCGGGTGGGCTGGTCGTAACGGGGTCGTCCGTCCGTTGGCGGACGCCACGCGGACTCGGCCAGGCTCGGCGCCCACTGACGCAGCAGCGTCTCCGCACCGTCGTACGCGACGCAGAGCACCGCCAGCACCCGTGCGCCGATCTCGGCGGCGTCGGCCGCACCGGGCCCGACCGGCCCGGGGCGCATCGACGCACCGGTGGCGGTGGCGGCGACCACGGCGACGGCTTCGGCCGAGCGGAGCACGTCGGCCAGGGTGCGGGCCAGCGCGAGACGGCTGCCCTCCACCCAGTCGGCGAGGGCGTCGGCGTAACCGGCTGTGGATTCGAGTCGCCCGACCAGGCTGTCCGGCCCCTCGTCGAGGTGACGCAGCAGCGCCGCCCGCTGTTGCCCGTACGCCGTGGCGGCCGGACCGGACCAGAGCACCGAGTCGGTGAGCGCGGCGGAGACGTCGTCGTACCCCCGGACGAGCCGGCGCACCGCGTGGCCGGCGCTGGCGAGCGGCACCGGGTGCAGGTCGAGGAAGCCGCGGACCGCGTCGCCCGGCAGCACCTGCATGCGGCGCAGCAGCGGCCAGACCCGGTGCCCCTCGGGGACGCCGGCCGCGATCAGCCTGTCCACCCGGCGGAGCAGGTCGAGGCCGGGCTCGGCGAGCCGGTCCAGCGCATCCATCACGGTTCCCCGGTGAGCCGGCGGCGGGCCGCCCGGTCGACCTCGGCGTAGCGGTCGGCGGCCTCCCGCACGGCCGCCGCGGCGGCGGCCAGTCGACC
>NZ_PYAK01000043.1 GCF_003264365.1 Micromonospora noduli | reverse complement strand
CGCCGAACCGGCCCTCACCGGGTGATCCACTCGGGTTCACGGAAGTCGGGGCATCCCGGACGCCCGGACACCCCGACTTCATGAAACCCGAGTCGATCAAGAAGCCTCTGACGGCGACGCCTTGGCTAGACCGCATCAGATCGGGCGAAACGCCTGGGATGCCGGTGGAGCCGCCGGAGTTCTGCCGGCCGGCATCTGGTCCGCCACTGTGGCGTGCGTTGCCGGCTGCTGGCGGCGCTGACCTGAAACCGACGGTTTGTGCCACGTGTCTGGTTCGGGAAACGGGCGGCGTGGCCGTGGCCGGCAGCGTCGAGCAGGTCGGCTGCCGCCGCTGGCGGAACTGACGGAAGTCCAGCTCAGGGGCGGGAAAATCGGTTGAGTTGACGGGGTGGTGCCGGCAGGCTGAGGTCTCCGCCACCCACGTCCCGGAGGACTTTCCATGCGCCTGCTCCGTGATCTGTGGGGCACTTCGACCCGTCGTGTGACGATCGTGGCCGTCCTGATCGTGCTGGGTGCCGCTGGGCAGGCGGGTGCGTCGGCGCTGGCCGGCGCGGTGCTGGTGCATCGTTCGGCTGGCTTCTTCGCCGTACTGGCCGCGGCCCTGGTCGCCGTGGTCCTCAGCGACCTCGCTGTGAGTCTGCTGATGGCCGGCCTGACCGCCGACTGGTCCGCCGACGTGCGTCGCCGGCTCTGCCGCGTGGCTCTCGGGCAGGACCTGCCCACCTTGGAGACCACTCCGGTGGGCGAGTTGCTGGACCGGATCGACGGGGACGTCTATCAGGTGGCGTCGGCAATTCGTAACCAGGGCACCCGGCTCGCCCAGGGCCTCTGCGTCGGTCTGTTGTCGATGGTCGTGGCGCTTTTCGTGTGGTGGCCGGCCGGGATCGCGATGGTGCTGCTCACTGTGGTGCTCGCGGTCGGCCTGCGCCGGCCCACGGCGCGGATCGGCCCGGCCCGGATGGCCGAGGAGGAGGCGTGGTCCGACCTGGCCGCCGTGATGGAGGAGGCGGTGCACGGCCAGGACGACGTTCGCACCAGTCTGGCGCGGCCGTACGTGCTGCGGTTGTACGCCCGGCGGGCCTCCGCCGTGCTGTCCCGTGGCCTGGTGGTCTGGGTGCTGTCCGCCCGGGTGGCGACGGTGGCCACCGCGACGATCCGGGCGGGCATCGGCGCTGTGGTGCTCGGCGGTGCCTGGGCGTTGGCCACCGGCCGGATCGACGCCGCGCGGCTCACCGCCATCTGGCTGCTCGCCCTGGCCTTCGGGGCGACAGCGGAACACGTCAGCCGGATGGTGCCGGAGATCCAGGAGGCGCTCGGCGCGTGGGCGCGGGTGCAGTTGCTCTACAAGGCCCGGCAGGAGCCGGTCGGCGGGGCCAGCCCGAGCGAGGGTGACCTGCGCATCCGGGATCTGACATTCGGGTACGGGGAGAGTGACCGAGGTGCCGCGCTGCGCGGGCTCAGCCTCACCTTCGCGCGCGGTCGCTCGTACGCGCTGATCGGGCGGACCGGTTCGGGCAAGTCGACGCTGGCGAAGGTGCTCACCCGGGCGGTCGACGTGCCGCCGGGCACTGTCTTCCTTGGCGGCACCGACCTGTGCGACCTCGACGTCGAGCAGCTGCGCCGCTGGGTGGCGTTGGTGCCGCAGCGCACCGAGATCCTGGCCGGCACGCTCGCCGAGAACGTGGCGCTCTTCGACCCGGAGTTGCTCGAAGCGGCTGCTCGGGCGCTCGACGAGCTGGGCCTGGCCGGCTGGATCGCCGAGCTGCCGGACGGGTTGACGACCCGGCTGGGGGAGGGCGGGCATGTGCTCTCCGCCGGTCAGGAGCAGTTGGTGGCGTTCGCCCGGATCCTGGTCCGGGAGCCGCACGTGGTGATCCTCGACGAGGCCACCGCTCGGCTGGACCCGGTCACCGAGGCGCGGGTGCAGCGGGCCACCGAACGACTGCTGCGCGACCGGATCGGCATCGTCATCGCGCACCGACTCTCCTCGGTGCGCCGCTGTGACGAGGTGGTCGTCCTGGCCGACGGCGCGGTGGTCGAGGCCGGTCCGCTGGAGTCGTCGACCCGCTTCGCGGAACTGTTGGCGACCAGCCACGCTGCCGCGTACGCGACTGTGGCGCCGGCCGGTCGCAGCGGCGTCGGCACCGACCTTCTGGTCGGCCCCGGTCCGGACGCGTGGCCGAGCGAGCCGGCGCCCGCGCGGGGCGAGCCGGTCGCGCCGACCGAGCATGCCGCCGCCTGGCCGACCGAGCCGGCGCCCGCGCGGGCCGAGCCGAATAGGCAGACCGCGCCGGCGACACCGCCGAACGGCACGCAGGGCGCGGTCGGGCCGACCCGGGCCGACCCGCCGCCGCTGCCGCCGGTGCCGCAGGCCCGGACGCTGCGGGAGATCTTCCGACTCTGCACCAACGATCCCCGGTACGGTGCGGCCGCGATCGTGCTGTTCCTCGGGCTCAGCCTGCTCGGGCTGGACGGCCCGGTGCTGCCCTGGCTCTGGGCGGACCTGGTCGACGGGACGGGCAACCCGTACCTGCCGGCGGTGGGGATCGTCGCCGGGTTGCTGGTCACCCTGCCGCTGCCGTTCTACACCCACGTCTGGTTCCCGCAGTGGTGGGTGCGGCAGATGCTGAGGATCGGCCTTCGCCTGGTGCACGGGCAGACCGGGCCGCGCCGGGTCAGCTCACACACCCCCGCCGAGGTGGTGGCGCAGGGCGGGGACACCGAACGGGTGGTCCAGCTCGCCGACAACGTGCTGGACCAGACCGTCGCGCTGGTGCTCGTGGTCGCCATGACGGCGGTCACCGGCAGCGTCGTACCCGGGCTGTTCTTCCTCGGCACGATGGTCGTCTCCGGGCTGGCCGCGACGTTGTTCGGGCCGAAGCTGGAGCGTGCGGCCCGGGCGACCGTGGCGGCGCGGGCCTCCTTCGCCACGGCGCTGGTCTCCGCGCTCTCCGCGGCGCGGACGGTGAAGCTCGCCGGCGCGACCACTGCGGTGCTGCGCCACCTGGCGGGCCTGGACGTGCTGCGCAGCGACCGGCAGCGGCGGGAGATCTCGGTGCAGGTGTGGGCGCGCTCCACACCGTCGATGGCCAGTGGGCTGTTGCCGATCGGCGCCTGGGCGCTCTACCTGAACGGCTCGCTCTCCGCCGGGGCGGTGCTGGTGGCCGTCTCCACCCTGGGCGCGGCCCGCTGGTTCGCCTGGACGACGGCGTCGTTGATCTCGCAGCTGCCCTCGGCGCGGGTCTGGACCCGGCGCACGGCGGCGATGACCGGGGTGAGCGCGTACTCCGCGGGGGTGCCGGAGGTCGACCTGACCGCCGGGACGGCGCCCGCGCCGACCATGCCGCCGCGGCATCCGCTGCGCCGGCTGGAGCTGCGCGGCTTCGGGGTGGTGCACTCCGACGGCACGGTGGCCGTCCGGGACGTGGACCTGATCGTGCAGCGGGGGCAGTTGGTGCTGGTCGTCGGGCCGGTGGGGTCGGGCAAGTCCTCGTTGCTGCGCGGGCTGGCCGGGATCGTGCACCACACCGGCGAGCTGGCCTGGAACGGTGACCCGGTCACCGAGCCGGAGCTGTTCCTACGTCCCAACCAGGTCGGCTACGTCGGTCAGTTGCCCCGGGTGCTCTCCGGCACGGTGGCCGACAACATCGCCCTCGGGCACCAGGTGGACGCGGCGGGGGCGGTCAGCACCGCCCAGCTCGACCATGACCTGGCCGCCGCTGGTGGTGGGCTGGGCCTGCTCATCGGGCACAAGGGCACCCGGCTCTCCGGCGGGCAGTTGCAGCGGTTGGCGCTGGCCCGGGCGCTGGCGCCGCGTACCGAACTGCTGGTCGCCGACGACGTGTCGTCGGCGCTGGACGTCACCACCGAGCTGGCGCTGTGGCAGGCGTTGCGCGGCCACGGGGTGACAGTTGTCGGCTCGACCGCGAAACGCGCCGCGTTGGTCCGGGCCGACCACGTGGTGGTGCTGCTCGGCGGCACGGTGGCCGCCCAGGGCACCTGGCAGGACCTGGAGGGCGACTGGTCGCACCTGGCCGGCTGACCGGCGGTCGGGATCAGGAGGCGCGGGCGTACTGGGCGGGGCCGGAGTATGCGACGCCGAGCTTCGCGGCGGCCCGGCGCGGCCAGTACGGGTCGCGTAGCAACTCCCGACCCAGCAGCACCAGGTCGGCCTCGCCGCTGGCGACGATCTGCTCGGCGTGCTCGGGCTCCACGATGAGGCCCACCGCGCCGGTCGGAACGCCCGCCTCCCGGCGGATCTGGGCGGCGAGCGGCACCTGGTAACCCGGGCCGAGCGGGATGCGCTGTTCCGTGCTCACCCCACCGGAGGACGCGTCGACCAGGTCGACGCCGACGCCGGCCAGCTCACCGGCGAGCACCACGCTGTCCTCGATCGTCCAGCCGCCCTCGACCCAGTCGGTGGCGGAGATCCGGGTCAGCACCGGCACGTCCTCGCCGACCGCGGCGCGCACCGCGCGGGCCACCTCCAGGGTGAGCCGCATCCGGGCGGCCCGGTCGCCGCCGTACGCGTCGGTGCGGCGATTGGTCAGCGGCGAGAGGAACTCGTTGAGCAGGTAACCGTGGGCGGCGTGGATCTCCACGGCGGCGAAGCCGGCGGCCAGGGCGCGTTCGGCTCCGGCCGCGAACGCCTCGACCACACCGGCGATGCCGGCCTCGTCGAGGCTGGTCGGCGTCCGGTAGTCGGCGGTGAACGGCTCCGAACCGGGGGCGACGGGCGTCCAGCCGCCTTCGGCGTCCGGCACACCACCGCGCTCGGGTGCCCACGGCCGGTAGGTGGAGGCCTTGAAACCGGCGTGCGCGAGCTGCACGGCCGGCACTGCGCCGTGGGCGGCGACGAACGCGGTCACCGGCTTCCAGGCGTCGACGTGCGCGCCGGACCAGAGGCCGGTGTCCTGCGGGCTGATCCGGCCCTCGGGGAGTACGGCGGTCGCCTCGGTCAGCACCAGGCCGGCACCGCCGACCGCGCGGCTGCCGAGGTGGATCAGGTGCCAGTCGGTGGGCAGGCCGTCGGGGCCGGCGGAGTACTGGCACATGGGTGCCATGGCGATCCGGTTGGGCAGTGTGACCCCGCGCAGGGCCAGGGGAGTGAACAGGGAGCTCATGGGGTCATCCTCTCCGACACGGCGACGGGCCCCCGGGGAGAGGGGCCCGTCGCCGTACTGGTGAATCGGTCAGGCAGGAACAGGGCTGAGCTCGGGCCGGGTGTCGGCGACCGGCTCCGGGTCGGTCAGGTCACGCCGGCCTGCGGACTCGTACGCGGCGCGGTCGAGAGTGCCCTCGCGGGCGGCGACCACTGTCGGCACCAGCGCCTGCCCCGCGACGTTGGTGGCGGTGCGGATCATGTCGAGGATCGGGTCGATGGCCAGCAGCAGGCCGGCGCCGGCCAGCGGCAGGCCCAGCGTGCTGAGGGTCAGGGTCAGCATCACGATCGCGCCGGTCAGGCCGGCGGTGGCTGCCGAGCCGACCACCGAGACGAAGGCGATCAGCAGGTAGTCGCCGATGCCGAGGTGCACGCCGAACACCTGGGCCACGAAGATCGCGGCGAGGGCCGGGTAGATGGCGGCGCAACCGTCCATCTTCGTGGTGGCGCCGAAGGGCACCGCGAAGGAGGCGTACTCGCGGGGCACGCCGAGTCGCTCGACGGAGCGCTGGGTCACCGGCATGGTGCCGACCGAGGAGCGGGACACGAAGCCCAGCTCGATCGCCGGCCAGGCGCCGGCGAAGAAGCGCAGCGGGTTGAGGCGACCGGCCAGGATCAGCACCAGCGGGTAGACCACGAACAGCACGATGGCGCAGCCGACGTAGACGGCTGTGGTGAACTTCGCGAGGGGGGCCAGCAGGTCCCAGCCGTACGAGGCGACGGCGTTGCCGATCAGGCCGAGGGTGCCGATCGGGGCGAGCCGGATGACCCACCAGAGCGCCTTCTGGACGATCTCCAGCAGGGAGCGGTTCAGCGCCACGAACGGTTCGGCGGCCTCGCCGACCAGCAGGGCCGCAGCACCGATGACGACGGCGAGGAAAACGATCTGGAGGACGTTGCCCTCGACGAACGCGCCGACCGGGTTGGTGGGCACGATGCCGGTGAGGAAGTCGGTCCACGAGCCGGTCTTCTTCGGCGCCGCGGCGCCACCCAGGTCGAGGGTCACGCCCTTGCCCGGGTTGGTGAGCAGGCCGAGGCCGATGCCGATGCTCACCGCGATCAGCGCGGTGATGCCGAACCACATCAGGGTCTTGACGGCGAGCCGGGCGGCGTTGGCGACGCCGCGCAGGCTGACCACGCTGACCACGATGGCGGTGAAGACCAGTGGCGGCACGGCCAGCTTGAGCAGTTGGACGAAGAGGCTACCGACGGTGTGCAGGGTGCTGGTCAGCCAGCTCAGGTCGTTGCTGCGGGCAAGGAAGCCCAGCGCGACGCCGAGCACGAGGCCGAGCAGGATCTGCACGGAGAAGGGAATTTTGCGCAGGCTGAAGGGCATGAGGATGTATCCAATTGTCCGGTCCGATCGGGGCAGGCGTAGGAACGCGGCTAGCCCGGACAGATGCCACTGGCCTGCAGTCGGAGATCGACATACAGGCGGACAGTGAGGTCCCAGACATTGGTCATCGCTGGCCGACGATACGCCGATTCCCGCTCATCGGAAGGACCGGAACGCGTGAGGCTCCTTACAGAGGGCCAGCGCGGTGGCGGTACTCACGCCCCACAGCACCGCCAAGGCGAGGATCAGCCGTTCCAGCACCCCCACCACCGGGCCTCGACCGATCACGAGCATCGCCAGCCCCACAGTGGCGCAGAGCGGCAGGGCCAGCGCGGCGGCCATGCCGGCCAGCCGACGCACCGTCCGGCCGGCCGGCCCGGAGACCGCCAGCGTGATCATGGCGAAGACCACCGCAGCGGTCGCCGCGATGCTCGCGCCGCCGTGCACCAGATCCGCCGCCGTCGCGCGCTCGAACGGCGGCAACGGGCAGCCGCCGGAGCAGGTCACCGCCCCCGACACGGCGGTGAACACGGCCCCGGCGGCGAGCAGCGCCGGGGCCGCCGCCCACACCCCGGGGGGCAGCGCCGCGCCGATCAGCAGCAACGCGCCGGCAAGGGCAAGGATCCCGATCCGGTACGTCGCGGCGTGGGCGCTGCCGGCGATGCCCGCCTCGCTGACGTACCCGGTGAACCCTGGACCGGGACCGGCGACCACGGCGAGCGTCACCGCCACCGCACCGGCGAGGGTGCAGCCGGCCGCCGCGGACCCGGCGACCCGGCGGGCGACCTCGCCGCGGGCCCTCGACACGGTCGGGGAGGCCGGCCGACCAGGCTCAGCCACGCCCGTGCGGCGTGCTCCAGCCGGACTCGTCCGGCCCGAGTGGCACGATGCCGCTGGGATTGATCTCCCGGTGTGTGCCGTAGTAGTGCCGCTTGATGTGGTCGAAGTCCACCGTCTCGCCGAAACCCGGCGTCTGGAACAGGTCCCGGGCGTACGCCCAGAGCACCGGCATCTCGGTCAGCTTGTTGCGGTTGCACTTGAAGTGCCCGTGGTACGCGGCGTCGAAGCGGACCAGCGTGGTGAACAGCCGCACGTCCGCCTCGGTGATCGCTCCGCCCATCAGATAGCGCTGCCCGGCCAGCCGCTCGGAGAGCGCGTCCAGCCGGGCGAAGAGCGCCCGGAACGCCTCGTCGTACGCCTGCTGGGAGGTGGCGAACCCGCACCGGTAGACGCCGTTGTTCACGTCGGTGTGGATCTCGGCCATCAGCGCGTCCATCTCGGGGCGCAGTTCCACCGGGTACAGGTCCGGTGCCCCCGCACGGTGCAGCGACCGCCACTCGGTGGAGAAGTCGAGGGTGAGCTGCGGATAGTCGTTGGTGACCACCCGGCCGGTCAGGGTGTCGACGAGCGCAGGCACTGTCACCCGGCCGGTGTAGTCCTGGTCGGTGGCCAGGTACGCCTCGGACAGGAAGCTCACGCCGAGGACCGGGTCGAAGCCGTCCGGGTCGAGGGCGAACGCCCAGCCCCGCTCGTCCCGGATCGGGTCGACGGTGCCCAGCGAGATCGCGTCGTCCAGCCCGAGCAGGCCACGCACGATCCTCGCCCGGTGCGCCCACGGGCAGGCGCGGCACCAGATCAGCCGGTAACGGCCGGCCTCCAGCGGCCAGCGGTCCTGCTCGTCCGGGCCGCCGCCGGGTGGCGAGGTGGAGTCGGCGGTGACCCGACCGGTGAACCGGTTCGGCTGGCGGACGAACGCTCCGCCGCCGCTGGTCTCTGCGCTGAACTGGGCCCGGGCCATGCCGTCAACCTATCCGTTGCCGACGCGGATATCCTGGCGGCCGGCAGCCCTCGTGACCCGGTGGGCGCCCCACCCCCGCCGTCTGCACCCCCTAAGGACTCGCGATGACCGTGGCATACCTGGTGGCCGGTGTCCGCACCCCGATCGGCCGGTACGCGGGCGCGCTCGCCGGCGTCCGCCCCGACGACCTGGCCGCGCACGTGATCCGGGAACTGGTCGCCCGCCACCCGTCGGTGGACTGGGCGCGGGTCGACGACGTCGTGCTCGGCTGCGCCAACCAGGCCGGCGAGGACAACCGCAACGTGGCCCGGATGGCGGCGCTGCTGGCCGGTCTGCCCGAGGGGGTGCCGGGCAGCACTGTCAACCGGCTCTGCGGCTCGGGTCTGGACGCGCTCGCCACCGCCGCCCGGTCCATCGTCGCCGGGGATGCGGAGCTGGTGATCGCCGGCGGGGTGGAGAGCATGAGCCGGGCGCCGTTTGTCATGCCGAAGGCGACGTCGGCGTACTCCCGCTCGGCCGAGGTGTACGACACCACACTGGGCTGGCGGTTGGTGAACCCGTTGATGCGTGACGGGTGGGGGGTCGACTCGATGCCGGAGACGGCGGAGAACGTGGCCGCCGAGTACGGCGTGAGCCGGGCCGAGCAGGACGCCTTCGCGTACCGGTCGCAGCAGCGTGCGGCCAAGGCGCAGGCCGACGGCCGGTTCGCCGAGGAGATCGTGGCGGTGTCCGTGCCGGCCGGTCGTCGCGAGACCCGGCTGGTCGAGGTCGACGAGCACCCCCGGGAGACCTCGCTTGCGAAGCTGGCGGCGCTGCCCACCCCGTTCCGCGACGGCGGCACGGTGACCGCCGGCAACTCCTCGGGCGTCAACGACGGCGCTGTCGCGTTGCTGGTGGCCAGCGAGGCGGCTGTCGCCCGGTACGGCCTCACCCCGCTGGCCCGGATCGTCGGCGCGGCGGCGGCCGGTGTGCCACCCCGGATCATGGGGATCGGCCCGGTGCCGGCCACCCGCAAGCTGCTCGACCGCGTCGGCGTCGAGGTGGGCGCTGTGGACGTGGTGGAGTTGAACGAGGCGTTCGCCGCGCAGTCCGTGGCGGTGTTGCGGGAGCTGGGGCTGCCCGTGGACGCCGACCACGTCAACCCGAACGGTGGGGCCATCGCGCTGGGTCACCCGCTCGGCGCCAGTGGCGCGCGGCTGGCGCTGACCGCAGCCCTGGAGCTGCGCCGTCGCGGCGGACGCCGGGCTCTGGCCACCATGTGCATCGGCGTTGGTCAAGGCATCTCGCTGTTGCTGGAGTCAGCCGCCTAGAGTGGTCCACACCACACGACCCGCGGGTCGACCGGTGCCCACGCGTGCCCGCTGCGCGCCCCGACGCCGGTGCCGTCCCGCGCCGCGGCGATGAACTGGGGAGCACGCTGATGCCGGACGGACTGCCGACCGAGATCGATCTGACCAGGCCGAGCGCGGCCCGGGTGTACGACTACTTTCTGGGCGGAGCGCACAACTTCGAGATCGACAGGCAGTTGGCGGAGCAGATCGCCAGCATGACCCCGAATCTCGCCGCCACCATGCGCTCCGGCCGGGAGTTCCTGCGCCGGGCCGTCCGGGTGCTGCTCGACGCCGGCATCGACCAGTTCCTCGACATCGGCTCCGGAATTCCCACCGTGGGCAACGTGCACGAGGTGGCGCAGGGGGTGAACCCCAAGGCCCGCGTCGTGTACGTCGACATCGACCCGGTGGCGGTCGCGCACAGCCGGGAGTTGCTGGCTGGCAACGAGCTGACCGGGGTCATCCACGCCGACCTGCGTGAGCCGGAGCGGATCCTCGCCGAGACCCGACAGCTCGGGCTGATCGACTTCAGTCGTCCGATGGGCATCCTGCTGGCCGGGGTGGTGCACTTCATCCCGGACGCCGACCAGCCCGAGGCGATCCTGGCCACCCTGCGGGCCGCGGCCGCGCCCGGCAGCTTCCTGGTCGTCTCCCACTCCACCTTCGAGGACCAGCCGCAGGAGATGTTGGACGCCCAGCGCCTCTCCGCCCGCACCGCCACCGAGATCACCCTGCGCTCCCGCGCCCAGGTCACCGGCTTCTTCGGCGACTGGACCGTAGTGGAACCGGGCGTGGTGCACATGCCGCTCTGGCGCCCGGACTCACCGTCCGACGTGGACGAGCACCCGGAACGGTTCGGCGCCTTCGGGGGCGTCGCCCGGTACGACCAGCCCGCCGGCTGATCCCGTGGCCGCCGTCCCGGACCCCGCCGGGGTCGATTCCGGCCGGGACCCCGCCGGGGTCGTCGCCGGTCGGGCGGACGCCCAGGGGTACGCCGCCGACTGGGCCCGCGCGGTGCGCCGGCTCGGTTTCGTGCCGCTCAGCGTGGCCGAGACCGAGCGGCTGCTGCTGGCGCACACGATCCGGCTGGCTCAGGCGGTACGGGCGGAGCCGTTCAGCGCCTACCCGGCCGAGGAGGTCGGGCAGGCTCTGGTGGAGGCGCACCTCACCGAGCCGCAGGCCCTGGAGTGGACGCTGCACGCGCTCGGCGCGACCTTCGGGCGTCGGGTGCTGTGCGACGGTGACCGGCCGGCCGACCTCGCCGACCGGATCGCGGCGTTGCAGGGCGGGCTGGCCGCCGGGTTCGCCCGTGCGTTGCGCGACCGCACCTTCAGCCAGCAGGAGCGGATCGCCCGGTCCGCCTGGCAGGCGCGCGACGAGGTCGAGCAGGCGCTACGCGAGAGTGAGGCGCGGTTCCGGGCGGTGTTCACCGGCGCGGCGATCGGGATCGGGATCGCCGGCGTGGACGGTCGGATCATCGACGTCAATCAGGCGTTCGCCGACATGCTCGGCTACTCGATCGAGGAATTGCGCGAGATCAACGTGGCGTCGCTGTTCCACGCCGACGACGCCGCCGGGATGTGGGAGCTCTACCAGGAGCTGATCGAGGGAAAGCACGACGCCGCCCGGGTGGAGAAGCGCTACCACCGTAAGGACGGCACAGTGGTCTGGACGGATCTCGCCGTTTCGCTGATCCGACACGATGGCCGGCCGCGATTCACCGTCGCGATGATCGAGGACATCACCGAGCGGTACGAACTCCAGCAGCGGCTGCGCTTCCAGGCGCTGCACGACCCGCTGACCGGGTTGCCCAACCGGACGCTGTTCTTCGAGACGTTGGGACGGGTGCTCGACACCGCGGGCACCGGGCAGCAGGTCGGGGTGTGCTTCCTCGACCTGGACGGCTTCAAGGCGATCAACGACAGTCTCGGCCACGACCTCGGTGACCGGCTGCTCGTGATGATCGGCCGGCGGCTGGCCGCGTGCGTGGCCGACCACGGCCACCTGGTCGCCCGGATGGGCGGCGACGAGTTCGTGATCCTCGTCGACGGAGGGGACGACACCGACGACCCGGTCGCCGTCGCGCAGGCCGCGCTGGCCGCC
Organism: Micromonospora noduli; assembly: GCF_003264365.1. Taxonomy (GTDB): domain Bacteria; phylum Actinomycetota; class Actinomycetes; order Mycobacteriales; family Micromonosporaceae; genus Micromonospora; species Micromonospora noduli. The sequence goes on along the minus strand of NZ_PYAK01000043.1, from coordinate 38,209 downwards.
GTCGCGGCCCCGGTCCACGTCGGCGAGCACCAGTTGGCCGTCTCGGCCAGTGTGGGCATCGTGCAGTGCCCGGCCTCGGAAACCAGCGCGTCGGAGCTGATGAAGGCCGCGGACACCACGCTCTACTGGGCCAAGGCGGCGGGCCGCGGCCGGTGGGCGGTCTACGACCCCGAGCGCGGTGCCCGGGACATCGCCCGGTCGGCGCTGGTCGCCGGTCTGCCCGCCGCACTGGAGCGGGGCGAGTTCGTGCTGCACTACCAACCGATCGTGTCGCTGCTGGAGGGCACCATGCTCGCGGTGGAGGCGCTGGTCCGTTGGGAGCATCCGGAACTGGGCCTGATCGGGCCGGACCGGTTCATCGGCCTGGCCGAGGAGACCGGCCTGATCGTCCGGCTCGGCGAGTGGGTGCTGCGGCGGGCCTGCGAGGACGCCGAACGGTGGTGGCGGGAGTTCCCCGACGCTCGGCTGGTGGTCAGCGTCAACCTGGCCGCCCGGCAGGCCGACGAACCGGCCATCGTGGACACCGTCGCCGACGCGTTGCAGACCAGCGGGCTGCCCGCGGAGCTGCTCCAACTGGAGCTGACCGAGAGCGCCGTGATGGGCAGTGCGGGTGAACCCCTGCGCAGCCTGCACCGGCTCGCGGCGCTCGGCGTCCGGCTGGCCGTGGACGACTTCGGCACCGGGTACTCCAACCTGGCGTACCTGCGCCGGTTGCCGATCCACTGCCTGAAGCTCGCCGGTCCGTTCGTCGAGGGCATCCGCGCGGACGGGACCGACGCGGCGGCCGACCACCGCGACGAACGGATCGTCGACGCGTTGGTCCGGTTGGCGCACGCCCTGGAGTTGTGGGTCACGGCCGAGGCGGTGGAGACCGGCGTGCAGGCGGAACGGCTGCGGGCGCTGCGCTGCGACACCGGGCAGGGCCGATACTTCGGTGCGCCCGCCCCGGCCGACGTGATCACCGCCCGGCTGCGCGGCGGAGCGTTGGCGTGAGTGGGGGACCGAACCGGTCCGAAGGGTGGCGACGGAGGGCAGCGGCGTGGACCTGACGGACTCGCAGACGGCGGTGACAGTGGTGGCCGGGCTGGCCATCCTGGCCGGGTTGGCCGGCGTGGTGGTGCCCGGTCTGCCGGCGCTGCCGCTGTGCTGGGGCGGCGTGCTGCTCTGGGCGATCTTCGGCGGCGCCGGCCTGGGTGGCTGGGCGGTGTTCGGCGCCGCCACAGTGGTCGCCGGGGGTGGCGCCGTGATCAAGTACGCGTGGCCGGGCCGGAACCTGAAGCGCACCGGTGTGCCGACGTCCACGCTGCTCGCCGGTGGGGTGCTCGGCATCATCGGGTTCTTCGTGGTGCCGGTCGTCGGCCTGGTGCTCGGCTTCGTCGCCGGGGTGTGGGCGGCCGAACGGCTCCGACTGGGCAGCAACCAGCTCGCGTGGCCCTCCACCGTGCAGGCCCTGAAGGCCGCCGGCCTGTCGATGCTGGTGGAGTTCCTGGCTGGCCTCCTGGTCGCGGCCCTCTGGGTAGCCGGCCTCCTCCTGACCTGACCCACGCCTCTACCGGGTTGATCAAGAGCTTTCGGTCGGGCACGGCCGGAAATCTGACGCAAACCTCTTGATCACGAGGGGGAGTGGGGCGCGGGGCACTTTTCGGGTACGGCGGAGTGGCCGTACGTGAGAGAGAGGCGTGCCCCGCGCCACCGGGTCGGGCGGTCCGAGCGCCCGGGGTGGGCCCTTGTCGGGCCTGGTCACTGGTCCAGGATGCGGCGCGGGGCGGTCGGTCGGCAACGCAATTAGCCCGACGGCGGTGAGATTCCCACCGACTACGTATTGACCGCCTTGATCGGCCGGGACGACACTTTGCCCACTCGCACGCGGAACCACCTCAGGGAGGTGTGCAGTGGCCACGACGCCCGTGCCGACCGCCGAGCAACCAATGGACGAGGATGCCCGACGGCTCGCCGAACTCGGCTACAAACAGGAGTTGCGCCGTAAGTGGAGTGGCTTCTCCAACTTCGCCATCTCCTTCTCGATCATCTCGATCCTGGCCGGCTGTTTCACCACCTTCGGTCAGGCGTGGAACAACGGCGGGCCGGTCGCCATCTCCTGGGGCTGGCCGCTGATCTCGCTGTTCATCCTGATCATCGGCTTCTGCATGGCGGAGCTGGTGTCGGCGTACCCGACAGCGGGTGGGATCTACTGGTGGGCGGCCACCATGGGCCGCCCGGTGCACGGCTGGTTCACCGGCTGGCTGAACCTGATCGGTCTGGTGGCGGTCACCGCCTCGGTGGACTACGGCTGTGCGACGTTCCTCAACCTCACCATGTCGGCGCTCTTCGACGGCTGGGCCGGGACGCTGCGTCAGGCGTTCGTCCTGTTCGTGATCATCCTGGTGCTGCACGGGCTGATCAACATCTTCGGGCACCGGATCATCGACGTACTCCAGAACGTCTCGGTCTGGTGGCACGTTGCCGGCGCGGCTGTCGTGGTCGCCATCCTGGTCTTCGTGCCCGACAACCACCAGAGCTTCCAGTTCGTGTTCACCGAGCGGTTCAACAACTCCGGCTTCGGCGACGGGGACATCGGCGGACTGACGTTCTGGTTCTACGTGCTGCCGCTGGGCTTCCTCCTGACCCAGTACACGATTACCGGCTTCGACGCCTGCGCGCACGTCTCTGAGGAGACCCGGGGCGCCTCCCAGGCCGCGGCCCGCGGACTCTGGCAGTCGATCTTCTACTCGGCGGTCGGCGGCTGGATCCTGCTGCTGGCGTTTCTCTTCGCGGCCACCGACGTCGAGGCGGTCAACGCCGCGGGCGGCTTCTCCGGCGCCATCTTCGAGTCCGCGCTGACCCCGGTCTTCTTCAAGATCGTCATCATCATCTCGACCATCGGCCAGTTCTTCTGCGGCATGAGCTGCGTGACCTCGATGAGCCGGATGGCGTACGCGTTCAGCCGGGACCGTGCCGTACCCGGATGGCGGCTGTGGTCGAGGGTCGACCGCAACGGCACCCCGGTCAACGCGATCATCGGCGCCACTCTGGCCGGCCTGGTGCTGACCCTGCCGGCGCTGTACGAGAGCTCCGCCGGTATCCCGATCGCCTTCTACGCGGTCGTCTCCGTCGCGGTACTCGGGCTCTACCTGTCGTTCCTCATTCCGATCGCGCTCCGACTGCGGATGGGCGACCGGTTCGTCCCGGGGCCGTGGACGCTGGGCCGCAAGTACAAGCTGCTCGGCTGGATCGCGGTGATCGAGATCGCGATCATCGCCGTCTACTTCGTGCTGCCGATCGTGCCAGCCGGAGTGCCCGGCAACGACGAGTTCACCTGGTCGGCGGTGAACTACGCGCCGCTCGCCGTCGGCGGGGTGCTACTGGTGGTCGCCGTCTGGTGGTACGCCTCGGCCCGCAAGTGGTTCACCGGCCCTGTTCGTACCGTCGAGGAACCCGCTGTGGCGGCCGACCCGGCGCCGGTCGACGGCCCGGTCTGATCGGCACCCGGCGGGACGGGCGGTGCTGCCGTCCCGCCGGCCGACGGCCGGGTTTGCCGCACGTGCCGCCGGGGGCATTGACGGTGATCCGGTTTGCCAGTAGACCTTGGTGATGGAGGCCCGCGAATGAGGAAAGCTCCGCTCACGCTGGAACAACTGCGGGTCGCCGTCGCCGAGGGTGAGATCGACACCGTGGTGCTGGCCCTCGTCGACATGCAGGGCCGGTTGCAGGGCAAGCGGTTCCACGCGCCCTTCTTCCTCGACCAGGTGGTGACCAACGGCAGCGAGGGCTGCAACTACCTGCTCGCCGTGGACGTCGACATGAACACAGTCGACGGGTACGCGATGTCGAGCTGGGAACGCGGCTACGGCGACTTCGCGATGGTGCCGGACTTCGCCACGTTGCGTCGGGTGCCCTGGCAGCCCGGCTCCGCCCTGTTGCTGGCAGACCTGACCTGGCTCGACGGCTCGGGTGACGTGGTCGCCTCGCCCCGGCAGATCCTGCGCCGGCAGCTGGACCGGCTGGCCGAGCACGGGCTGACCGCGTACGCCGGCACCGAGTTGGAGTTCGTGCTGTTCCGCGACTCGTACGAGGACGCCTGGCAGCGTGGCTACCGCGACCTCACCCCGGCCAACCAGTACAACGTCGACTACTCGCTGCTCGGCACCGCCCGGGTGGAGCCGCTGCTGCGCCGCATCCGCGTCGAGATGGCCGGCGCGGGGCTCACCCCGGAGAGCGCCAAGGGTGAGTGCAACCTCGGGCAACACGAGATCGCCTTCCGGTACGACGAGGCGGTGGCCTGCGCCGACCATCACGTCATCTACAAGAACGGCGCCAAGGAGATCGCCGCCCAGGAGGGGATGGCGATCACCTTCATGGCCAAGCCGAACGAGCGGGAGGGCAACTCCTGCCACATCCACTTCTCACTGCGGGACCAGTCCGGTTCGTCGGCGATGCTCGGCGACGGACCGGCGCACCTGTCGCAGACCGGGCAGCGGGTGCTCGCCGGGCTGCTGGCCACCATGCGGGAGTTCAGCCTGCTCTTCGCCCCGAACATCAACTCCTACAAGCGCTACCAGCCGGGATCGTTCGCCCCGACCGCGCTGCGCTGGGGTGTCGACAACCGCACCTGCGCACTGCGGGTGGTCGGGCACGGGCAGGGCATGCGAGTGGAGAACCGGGTGCCCGGCGCCGACGTCAACCCGTACCTGGCGATCGCCGGGCTGGTCGCCGGGGCGCTGCACGGCATCGACGGCGAGCTGGAGCTGGGTGCGGAGTGCACCGGCAACGCGTACGACGACCCGGAGGCCGAGCGGGTTCCCGGCACCCTGCGCGACGCCCTGGCCCTCTGGGAAGGTTCCACTGTGGCCCGGGAGGCGTTCGGCGCCGAGGTGGTGGCCCACTACGCCAACCAGGCGAGGGTCGAGCTGGCCGCCTTCGACGCCGCGGTGACGGACTGGGAGCTGACCCGTGGTTTCGAACGCCTCTGACCACGTGAGGATGGAGGTGGCGGTGTGACGGTCCTGGTGGACCCGGCTAGCGGGGTGGGGTTTCGGGAGGTTGCGGCGGCCTCGGTGGACGAGGTTGACGCGGCCATCTCGCGGGCGGCTGCCGCTTTCGAGACCTGGCGTCAGGTGGGTGCGGGTGATCGGGCACGGTTGCTGCGGCGGTTCGCCGCCGTGGTCGACGCGCATCTGGACGAGTTGGCAGTGCTGGAGGTGCGCAACTCCGGGCACACCGTCGGCAACGCCCGGTGGGAGGCGGGCAACGTCCGCGACGTCCTGGATTACTACGCCGGCGCGCCCGAGCGGTTGACCGGGCGGCAGATTCCGGTGCCCGGCGGGTTGGACGTCACCTTCCACGAGCCACTCGGTGTGGTCGGCGTGATCGTGCCCTGGAACTTCCCGATGCCGATCGCCGCCTGGGGGTTCGCCCCGGCGCTCGCCGCCGGCAACACAGTGGTGCTCAAGCCCGCCGAACTGACCCCGCTCACCGCACTGCGCCTGGCCGAGTTGGCCCGCGAGGCCGGCCTGCCCGACGGCGTCTTCACCGTCATCCCGGGCGAGGGCTCGGTCGTGGGGGAGCGGTTCGTCACCCACCCGGCGGTCCGCAAGATCTGCTTCACCGGCTCCACCGAGGTCGGCACCCGGATCATGGCCGGCTGCGCCGCCCAGGTGAAGCGACTCACCCTGGAGTTGGGTGGCAAGAGCGCGAACATCGTGTTCGCCGACGCCGACCTGGAACGCGCCGCCGCGACCGCGCCGGGCGCGGTCTTCGACAACGCCGGCCAGGACTGCTGCGCACGGTCGCGGATCCTGGTCCAGCGTTCGGTGTACGACCGGTTCCTGGAACTGCTCGAACCTGCGGTACGGGCGGTGCGGGTCGAGGACCCGTCCCGCGACACCGCCGAGATGGGCCCGCTGATCTCCGCCGCCCAACGGGACCGGGTAGCCGGTTACCTCGCTGGGGCGACTGTGGCCTTCACCGGCTCCTGCCCCGACGGCCCCGGGTTCTGGCACGCACCCACAGTGCTGCTGGCCGACTCGCCGGCCGACCGGCACTGGCGGGAGGAGATCTTCGGCCCGGTGGTCTCGGTGCTGCCGTTCGACGACGAGGCGGACGCGGTCCGGCTCGCCAACGACACCGAGTACGGCCTCTCCGGCTCGATCTGGACCCGGGACGTGGGTCGGGCCCTGCGCCTGGCCCGCGCCGTCGACTCGGGCAACCTCAGCGTCAACTCGCACTCCTCGGTGCGCTACTGGACCCCGTTCGGCGGGATGAAGCGCTCCGGGCTCGGCCGCGAGCTGGGCCCGGACGCGCTGCACTCCTTCACGGACGTCAAGAACGTGTTCATCGCGACGGAGGAGTGACGCCAGTGCAGGGTCGGTTGCAGGACCGGGTGGCAGTGGTCACCGGAGCGGGCAGTGGCATCGGGTTGGCCACCGTGCGGCGGTTCGCCGCCGAGGGGGCCCGGGTGGTGTGCGTGGACATCGACGCGGCGGCCGGTACGAAGGCCGCCGAGGAGTGCGGCGGAGAGTTCGTGGCCACCGACGTGGCCGACGAGTCGGCGGTACGCGACCTGTTCGACGGGGTGGCCGACCGGCACGGCCGGGTGGACATCGCGTTCAACAACGCCGGCATCTCCCCGCCGGACGACGACTCCATCCTGGACACCGGCCTGGACGCGTGGGAGCGGGTGTTGCGGGTCAACACCACGAGCGTCTACCTGTGCTGCAAGTACGCCATTCCGCACATGCGTCGGCAGGGCAAGGGCTCGATCATCAACACGGCCTCGTTCGTGGCGTTGATGGGTGCGGCCACGTCGCAGATCGCGTACACCGCGAGCAAGGGCGGGGTGCTGGCGATGACCCGGGAGTTGGGTGTGCAGTTCGCCCGTGAGGGCATCCGGGTCAACGCCCTCTGTCCCGGCCCGGTGGCCACCCCGTTGCTGCTGGAACTCTTCGCCGCCGACCCGGAGCGGGCCGCCCGTCGGCTGGTGCACGTGCCGATGGGACGCTTCGGGCAACCGGAGGAGATCGCCGCCGCGGTGGCGTTCCTGGCCAGCGACGACGCCTCGTTCATGACCGCCGCGCAGTTCGTGGTCGACGGCGGCATCACTGGCGCCTACGTCACGCCTCTGTGAGCGCGAGGAGTGAGCCGGGTTTGCGAGCCCCGCAGTCGCGAACCGTGCCAGCTATGAGAAGGCCGCTGATCGGGGTCAGCGCGTACGTCGAACCCGCCGACTGGGCGGTCTGGCGGGGTGTGCGGGCGGTGCTGGTACCCGAGGCGTACCCGCGGGCGGTGGCGGCCGCGGGTGGCCGGGCGGTGGTCCTGCCACCGGACGACGTGGACGCGGACGTGGTGGCAGTCCTCGACGGGTTGCTGTTGGCGGGTGGCGCGGACGTCGGCCCGGGGCGGTACGGCCAGCCGCCCGACCCCCGTACCGAGGATCGGCCGGACCGGGACGCCGGCGAGTTGACAGTGTTGGCCGCCGCGCTCGCCGCCGAGGTGCCGGTGCTGGGCGTGTGTCGGGGGATGCAGTTGCTCGCTGTCGCGTACGGCGGCACCTTGCACCAGCACCTGCCCGACGTGGTGGGTCACGAGGCGCACCGCCCCGCGTCCGGGGTGTACGGGGCGCACGCGGTGCGGTTCGCGCCGGGGAGCCTGGCCGCCTCGGTGCTGGCCGGTGTCGACCAGGTCAACTCGTACCACCACCAGGCGGTCGCCGATCCGGGCCGGCTCACAGTGACCGGTTGGGCGGGGGACGGCGTGGTCGAGGCGGTGGAGGACCCGGCCCTGCCGTTCGTGCTCGGAGTGCAGTGGCATCCGGAGAACGAGTCGGATCCCGCCCCGATCACCGCGTTGGTGCAGGCCGCCGGCCGGCGGGTGTGACTGAGATCGCCCCCGCCCGTCGATGGCACCGGTGGGAGGATCGGGGCATGGGCAAGGTTTATCCGGAGATCGACTGTCGACTGCGTGACTTCATCGTGGCGCAGCCGCTCTTCTTCGTGGCGACCGCCCCGTCCGGGGTCGAGGGGCACGTCAACGTGTCTCCGAAGGGCATGCGGGGCACGTTCGTGATCCTCGGCCCGCACCGGGTTGCCTACCTCGACTATCACGGCAGTGGAGCGGAGACCATCGCCCACCTGCGGGACAACGGCCGGATCACGCTGATGTTCTGTGCCTTCGACGGCCCGCCGAAGATCGTCCGGTTGCATGGTCGGGGCAGCAGCGTCGCGGTCACCGAGGACGCCTTCGCCGATCGGCTCGCCGAGTTTCCCGCACCGCCGGACGTGCACGCCGTCCGGGCGGTCATCACGGTCGAGGTGGAGCGGGTCAGTGACTCCTGCGGATACGCGGTGCCACTGATGGACTTCCGCGCCGAACGTGATCTGTTACTCACCTCACACTCTCGCCGCAGCGCCGATGATCTGGTCGCCTACCGGGCCACCAGGAACGCGGCAAGCATCGACGGACTGCCGGTCTTCTGACTCGTCAGAGCGTTCAGCCCGCCGCCGTTCGACGCCGCCGTCCACCCGCACTGTCCGGTGCCCGACGACCCAGGTGTACGTAACCAGCGTCCGTCGCTCGTGATGCGTTACGTTGCTGGTCCGCTGGGGTACAAGTCGAAGCACGGCGGGTGAAGATCAACGGTCGAGGGGTACGGCCGGAGCGGGAGGCTGCATGAGCTCGGCCCAGGGGGGCGCGGACATCGGGCATCCCGCCCTGTCCGGTCGCGAGACCCCGCCGATGCTGGCGGCCGCGTTCGCGGCCGGCGGCGAGATGGGCGAGCGGCTGGCCTCCTTCGACTGGTCCTCCGGTCCGCTGGGCGAGCCCGGTCAGTGGCCTCCGGCGCTCTCCAACGCGGTCGGCATGATGCTCGCCTCCAGCGCGCCGATCGTCATGTTCTGGGGCGACGAGCAGTTGGCCTTCTACAACGACGCCTACCGGCCGACCATCGGCGGCAAACACCCGGACGTGATCGGCCAACCGGCCCGCGCGAACTGGGCGGAGACCTGGCCGGTGCTCGGCCCGCTGCTCGACAGCGTCCGGAGCACCGGCCGCTCCTACCGGGGCGAGGACCATCCCTTTCTGCTGGACCGTTACGGCTTCGTCGAGCAGACCTACTTCAACGTCTCGTACGACCCGATCCGGGGGGACGACGGCTCGGTCAGTGGCGTCTACTGCATCGTCAGCGAGACCACCGGGCGGGTGCTCGGCGAGCGTCGACTGCGAGCGCTGTCCGAGCTGGGTGCCGAGCTGACCGATATCGGCAGCGCCACGGAACTGGGTCGGACCGCCGCCGGGGTGCTCGGCCGGCACCGGGCGGACGTGCCGTTCGCGCTGATCTATCTGGCTGACGACAACGACCAGCTCACCCTGGCCGGTTGCACCGGCACCACGCCGCCCGCCGTCGATGTCACAGCGCAGTTGTTGGCCCGGCTGACCGCCGATGGCGCGCCCGCCACGATCGAGGTGGCCGCTCTGTTCGACGCGTTGCCTGTCGACGCCGCCGACCAGGCCCTCGTGCTGCCGCTCACGGCGACCAACCAGACCGTCGGCGCGCTGGTCGTCGGCGTGGCCCGTCAGCTGCCGCTGAGCGACGACTACCGCGACTTCCTCGGCCTGGTCGCCGCCCAGATCTCCCGGGCGGTCGGCATGCAGCGGGCGTACGAGCAGGAACGGGCCCGCGCTGCCGAGTTGGCTGCGCTGGACCGGGCGAAGACCAACTTCTTCGCCAACGTCAGCCACGAGTTCCGCACCCCGCTGACCCTGGTGCTCGGCCCGCTGGAGGACATGCTGGCCGACCCGGAGCTGCCCGCCGCCGAAACCGACCGGCTCACCATGATGCACCGCAACGCGCTGCGCCTGCTCAAGCTGGTCAACACAGTGCTGGACTTCTCCCGACTGGAGTCCGGTCGGCTCGCGGCCCGCTACCAGCCCACCGACCTCGCCGGTTACACCGCCCGGCTGGCCAGTACCTTCCGCTCGGCCACCGACCGGGCCGGGTTGCGACTGGTGGTGGACTGTCCGCCGCTGCCGACACCGGTCTTCGTCGACCGGGACATGTGGGAGAAGATCGTCCTCAACCTGGTGTCGAACGCGGTCAAGTTCACCTTCGACGGCGAGATCCGGGTGCGGATCCGGGCCGTCGAGGGCGCGGCCCGGCTGGAGGTGACGGACACCGGCGTCGGCATCGTGCCGGACGAACTGCCGCACGTCTTCGAACGGTTCCACCGGGTGCCCGGGGTGCGGGCACGCACCCACGAGGGCACCGGCATCGGCCTCGCGCTGGTCCGGGAACTTGTCGAGATGCACGGCGGTGAGGTCGGGTTGACCAGCACTGTCGACGTGGGCAGCACCTTCACGGTGACCGTTCCGTTCGGCTCGGCGCACCTGCCGGCGGACCGGGTGGCGGCGTTCGACCCGCTGCCCGTGGGTGAGCCCGAGCAGGCCCGGCTCTTCGTGGCGGAGACCGCGCTGTGGGCCGGTGTCGCGTCGGCACCCGAGCTCGACCGGCAGCCGGCGAAGGGCACCTCGGCTGGCCGGATCCTGGTCGTCGACGACAACGCCGACCTGCAGGAACACGTCAGCCGGCTGCTCTCCCCGACCTGGGACGTGGTCACCGCGAACGACGGGCTCGATGCCCTGCCGCTGGCCCGCGAGGGCGGGTTCGACCTGGTGCTCACCGACGTGATGATGCCCCGGTTGGACGGGTTCGGGCTGGTGAGCGCGCTGCGCTCGGACTCGCGTACCCGGCACGTGCCGATCGTGCTGCTCTCCGCCCGTGCCGGCTCCGCGGAGGCCGTCGCCGGTCTCGCCGTCGGCGCCGACGACTACCTCACCAAGCCGTTCTCCGCGCAGGAGCTGATCGCCCGGGTCCGGGCCAACGTCGAGCTGGGCCAGCTGCGCGGGCAGATCATCCGCCGGCTCCGCGCGCTGGCCGACGCGGCGGTGGCGGTGAACACCGCCCGATCCACCGCGGATGTGCTCCAGGTCGCCGCCCGACACGCGTTGAGCCTCGCCGAGGCGGCTCGGGTGGTGGTCACCGCCGCTGAGGCGCGCTTCGAGGCGGACGGCGGCGGCACCACCGCCGCCGACCCGTCCTTCGTGACCGAGCTGGCCGGCACTACCGGCAAGCAGCTCGGTGAGCTGCAGGTCTGGCGGGCAGCCGGCGACGAGGCGCAGGCCGACGACGCCGCGTTGACCCAGCTGGCCCGGCTCGTCGGGGTGCGACTGGAGAACGCCCAGCTCTACGAAGCCGAACACCGCATCGCCACCACCCTGCAGCACAGCCTGCTGCCCCGGTCGCTGCCTCAACTGCCCGGCGCGGTGGTGGCCAGCCGTTATCTGCCGGGCAGCGCCGACGTCGAGGTCGGCGGCGACTGGTACGACGCGATCGCGCTGAACGGCGACGAGCTGGTGCTGGTCATCGGCGACGTGGTCGGTAAGGGCGTCCGGGCCGCCGCGGCGATGGGGCAGCTGCGCAACGCGCTGCGGGCGTACGTGCTGGAGGGCTTCGATCCGGGTGAGTCGCTGACCCGGCTCAACCGGCTGGTCGGCTCCACCGAGGGCCGCTCCTTCGCGACGGTGGTCTGCCTGCTGTTCAACCCCCGCACCGGTCGGCTGCGGTACGCGAGCGCCGGTCATCCGTCCCCACTGTTGATCACCGGAGGCGACGTGGCGTTCCTGCACGACCGGGCGCTCGGTCCACCGGTCGGCGCCCTACCCAACGCGACGTACGAGTCGGTCGAGGGCGAGTTGCCGGCCGGCACTCGACTGCTGCTCTACACCGACGGGCTGATCGAGGACCGTCAGCTCGGCATCGATGCCTCACTGGCCCAGCTGCGCATCGACGCGGCCAGCCCGAGTGAGCACGTGGTGGACCTGATCGACGCGGTCGTGGAGCGGGTCACCGGACGGCCGCGCCGTGACGACGTGGCGGTTCTCGCCCTGGAGGCGGCGGAGCTGAACCGCTTCGCGCTGCGGCTACCGGCGGACCCGACACGGCTCAGCGTGCTCCGGAAGCGGCTGGAGGACTTCCTGATCGCGCACTCCGTCGGCGAGACCGACCTGTTCGACCTGACCGTCGCCGTCTCCGAGGCCGCCGCCAACGCCATCGAGCACCCGGTCCACCCCGCCGAGGCCATGATCAGTGTGGAGGTGGCCATCGAGGATCGGACGGTGACGGCCACGGTGCGCGACAGCGGGCAGTGGCGGGAGTCGACCGGCTCCGGCTTCCGGGGCCGCGGCCTGGCCCTGATCAGAGCGCTGGGCGATCTGTCGGTACGGCGTACCGCTGAGGGCACCGAGGTGACGCTGCGCCGGCAGTTGCAGGACTGACCGCGCGCCGGGTGCCTAGGCCGGGTCGAGCCAGCTCTGCTCGCCGAGGCCGGAGATCTCCAGCACCCGACGGACCTGCCGGGACGGGCGAACGGTGAGCCGGCCCGGCAACTCCTGGGCGAGCCGGACCAGGGCGTGGATGGCGGCCGAGTCGAAGAAGGTGACAGCACTCAGGTCGAGAGTGATCTTCCCGGCGGGCTCGCGCAGCGCCGTCTGGAGCATCGTGTCCGCGGTTGCCATGTCGACCTCGCCGGCCACCACGACGTGGAGGTGGTCACCGTCGATCTCGGCGCTGGCGGAGAAGACGGGCGGTGCTCCCCCTTGATCCACGCTGACACCATGGCACAGCCACCCTGGCAGGGCAACAACCTCCACCGGGCGGCCGTGGCGCGGGTCACCAGCGGCCCCGGCGATAGGCTTGCGGCATGACCGTCCGTCCGCCGCTGACACCAGGCACGCTCTCCCCGATGCGACCGGTGCCACCCCAGATCGCCCGACCCGAGTACGTGGGCAAGGCGCGTCCGCGGGAGTGGCGTGGCTCGCACGTGCAGACGCCGGAGACCATCGAGAAGATGCGGCTCGCCAGCCGGCTCGCCGCCCAGGCGACCCAGCTCGCCGGCGAGCACTGCAAGCCCGGCGTGACCACCGACGAGATCGACAAGGTGGTGCACGAGTTCCTCTGCGACCACGGCGCGTACCCGTCGACGCTGGGCTACAAGGGCTTCCCGAAGTCCTGCTGCACCAGCCTCAACGAGGTCATCTGCCATGGCATCCCGGACACCACGGTCCTGACCGACGGCGACATCATCAACGTCGACGTGACCGCGTACATCGGTGGGGTGCACGGTGACACCGACGCCACCTTCTGCGTCGGCGAGGTCAGCGAAGAGGCCCGGCTGCTGGTCGAGCGGACCCACGAGGCGATGATGCGCGGCATCCGCGCCGTCGCCCCGGGGCGCCAGATCAACGTGGTGGGCCGCGTCATCGAGTCGTACGCCAAGCGGTTCGGCTACGGCGTGGTCCGCGACTTCACCGGCCACGGCATCGGTGAAGCCTTCCACAGCGGCCTCTACGTGCCGCACTACGACAGCCCGCGCCCCACTGACATCATGGAACCCGGGATGACGTTCACCATCGAGCCGATGATCACCCTCGGCACCTACCAGTACGACATGTGGGACGACGGGTGGACAGTGGTCACCAAGGACCGGAAGTGGACGGCGCAGTTCGAGCACACCATCGTGGTGACCGACGACGGCCACGAGATTCTGACCCTGCCGTGACCGACACCCCAGCGGCGCTGCGCGAGGCGCACCACGCGGACGTCTCCGGCGGCTGGCTGCGCCCGGCCGTCTTCGGCGCGATGGACGGCCTGGTCACCAACATCGCCCTGATCGCCGGCGTCGGCGGCGGCGGGGTCTCGCCCCGCAGCATCGTGCTCACCGGCAGCGCCGGCCTCGTCGCCGGTGCGATCTCCATGGGCCTCGGCGAGTACACCAGCGTGCGCTCCGCCAACGAGCAGGTCGCCGCCGAGGTGGCCAAGGAACGACGGGAACTGGAACGGCACCCCGAGGCGGAGGCCCGGGAGCTGGCCGACGCGTGGGTGGCCCGGGGCCTCCCCCGGGACCTCGCCACCCAGGTCGCCGAGGCGGTGCGGCGCGACCCGGAGGAGGCGCTGCGGGTGCACGTCCGCGAGGAGCTGGGCGTCGACCCTGACGACCAGCCCAGCCCGTGGGCCGCGGCGATCTCGTCGTTCCTGTTCTTCTCGATCGGCGCGCTGGTCCCGCTGCTGCCGTACCTGCTCGGCGCCACCGAACTGTGGCTGGCGCTCGCCGTCGGCGGGCTCGGGCTGTTCGCCGCCGGTGCCGTGGTGGCCCGCTTCACCCACCGTCCCTGGTGGACCAGTGGGCTGCGCCAGCTGCTGCTGGGCGCCGCGGCGGCCGGGGCCACCTACCTGATCGGCTCGCTGATCGGCGTACCGGGCGGGCTGTGACGCGCCTCAGGTGCTGAGCAGCTCGTCGATCGTGCCGTCGACCGCACGACCACGGGCGGCCAACTCCTCGGCCTGCCGGGCCAGCACCACACCCACCTCGGTCATGTCCGCGCCGGCCAACCCGGTGCGCCGCACCGCGTCCCCCGGGTCGCGGAAGTACGTGCGACTCAGCAGACCGTTCACCGTGGCCGCTGCCAGCCGGGCCTCACCGAGCATCAGCAGAGCCTGATCGGTCTCGTACCACTCGGCGAGCCGGGCCGCCCGGGAGTGCGCCGCGCTGCCCCTGTACCACGCCTGGCGGGCCGCTGTGCTGAACTCCGCCGGCCGGGCCCGAGCCAGCCGGCCGAGGTGCTCGTCGCGCAGCGTCCGCAACCAGCCCGTCGGATCGTGCAACGCCTGCGTGGTGACGTACCGGTCGGCGGTCAGCGGCCAGAGCGGGGAGAGCACCCGGGCCTGGGCCAGGTAGTCCTCGGCGGCGGCCACCGTCAGATCGACGAGCACCCCGTCCACCCGCCGGGTTGCCGGCGGCGGGCCCGTCCCGGGCCGATAGGTGACCACCAGCATTCCCGCCTCGCGGTCCCCGCCGCCGTCGTCGTCCCCGTGCGCCAGAGGCCCGTGCACCGCGATCGCGAGCGCATCGGCCGGGAACCGCCGTCGGACCGCCTCGGCGACCCGCTCCGCGACCGTCCACCGTCGATCGTCGACGCCCCGGTCGACACCGGCCAGCTCACTCACCGGGCCAGCTCTGTTCGCGGCTGCGGGGCTCGCAACCCCGGCTCACGCCTCGCGCTCACGGGACCACCTCGCTTTGGCTACCGAGCGTCAGCCTAGCCAGCCGACGGCGGAGCTTCGGGTGCGCCGCGCCCGGTCGGGGCCAGCCGGAAGATGTGGATCTCCCGGCCACCGGCCCGCTGCACGTACGTGTGGTACGCGGGCCACGCGGTGACCAGCAGCTGCCACAACCGGTCCCGTTCGGCGCCGGAGGCCCGCTCGGCCCGCACCGCGACCCGCCGGCCCTTCACGTCCACCTCGGCGGCGGGATCGGCGAGCAGGTTCATCGCCCAGCCGGGGTGGTGGGTCTGCCCCCAGTTGGAGCCGATCACCACGTACGCGTCGCCGTCGGGCACGTAGAGCAGCGGATTGCTGCGGGGCTTGCCGGAGCGGCGGCCCGTTGTGGTGATCAGCAGGGAGGGGAGGAGGCCGAGCGCTACCACCCGGCCCCGGGTGAGTCGACCAACCATCCGATCGGCCGGAACCAGCAGGCGCGCGGTGGCGCCGAACCAGCGCTGATGACCGACTCGACGGACGACATTCCTGAGCACTGACACGCCGATCAGTCTGCCGGCTGCCCGGCCCCGGCGGCACCCCCGCGCGGTCCCCTTTCGGTCGCCCGGCGGATCGGTCAGTCCAGCCGCCGTTCGATCGGCAGTCGGGCCCGGGTGAACAGGCCCGCCCCGAGCATCGCCACCACCGGCACCAGCACCAGGACCCCGAGCGCGGGCCACGGCACCAGAAAGGGGTACGGATCTGATACCGGCCAGTCACTGGCGTACTGCCGGTTCACCGATACCAGCACGATCGCGGCGGTGCCGAGACCGGCCACGATGCCGAGCACCGAACCGAGACCGGCGATGACCCCGGCCTGGCAGATCGCCAGCAGCCGGCGTACCGCTGGGGCCGCGCCGACGGCCGCGAGGGTGGTCAGCTCGGCGCGTCCCTCGGCGGCGGCGAGCGCGGTGGCGATCCCGGCCGCCCCCACGGTGATCAGTCCGGCCGCCGCCGCGAGCAGCAGGAGCAACGGTGAGACGTCGCGTGGGGCGCCACCGCTCTCCACGCTCAGCGCGAGCGTCCCGAATGGCCGCAGGACGGCGGCGAACCGTGCCTGTTGCTCCTCGTCGGGCGGGGTCGTGGTGCCGATCACCCAACCGGTCTGGGACCAGCTCAGGTCGAGTTGGCGGGCGGCGGCGGCGGACAGCAGCAGACGGGACTGGCCGGTCGCACGGGTCAGCGCGTACCCCGGAAGATCGTGGACGGTGATCGGCCGGTCCGGCCCGGCCTCCACCTCGCCGACCCGGACGGTCACCAGGCCGTCGTGCAGGTAGCGCGGGTCGGTCACCACCACGCCGCCGGCGCGCAGGACGGCCGTGGCGGCGGCGGTCGTGGCCGGGTCCACGCCGGTGAGCAGGGGCAGTGCGGTCCCGTCGTCGACTCCGGGTTCCACGTAGCCGCCGAAGTAGTCCGCCTCGCGGATCTGGCAGCGGGGATCGGCGCGGGCCTGCTGGCGCTGGGCCGCGGGAAGTTGAACGCCGGGCTGCCAGGGGCAGGCCCGGGTCAGCGGGAGCACCGGTGCGATGTCGCAGTAGCCGGTGCGCCCCGCCCCGCAGGTTGGCGTCTGCACCGGGGCGACAGCGCCGACCCCGAGGTGATTCCGGGCCGCGTCGGTGATCTGGGCCAGCGTGGGCTGCCCGGCCGATCCGACCGGGTTGACCATCACGTGGCCGGTCGGCAGCGCCGGCCGGTAGGCACGCGCGTCGCGGGCGTCGTCGCTGGCCAGGTATCCGCCGAGGGCGACGCTGCTCGCGACGGCGGCCATCACGGCGCAGATGGCCGGTGCCGCGGCTGCCCGGTTGCGGCTGGCATCGCGCAGCGCGATCCGTGGTGCCAGCGGCAACACCCGGCCGAGGCGGGCGAGCACCCCGAGCAGCGTGGGCGTGCAGCAGACCAGGCCCAACTCGCCGAGGATCAGCCCGGTGAGAACCACCGCCGGCGAAGTCTTGGTGGCCCCGAACGCCGCCAGCCCCGCCCCGCCGACCACCAGTGCCAGTCCGAGAGCCAACCACCGGCCCGGGGATTTCGCCGGGGTGCGTCGTCCGGCGAGCCCGGCGCTGACGTCCTGCCGGGCGGCGGTCCAGGCCGGTGCCAGCGCGGCGAGCACCCCGGCCAGCACCGCGACGCCACCGAGCAGGACCAGCGCGCTCGGCCAGCAGCGGTAGCCGCCGAAACGGGCGCTGAAGACGTACTGCTCCATCAGCGGGCGACCGGCGAACGCCGCGCCGACGCCGACCAGCAGGCCGGCGGCGGCCCCGAGCACACCCAGCACCACACCGTCGGCCAGCACGACCCGGCGAAGCTGGGCGGCGTCCCCGCCCGCCACCGCGACCAGCGCCAGATCCCGTCGGCGGCGACGGACTCCGACGGCGAAGGCCGGCCCGACCAGCAGGACGACCTCCAGCAGCCCGAGGCCGGCGATCAGGACGACGGTGCCCAGGTCGTTCGGGTTGTCCCCCATGATCGACCCGAGCCATGTCCGGTCCGCACCGGTGGCCGAGCCGAGGTGCCGCGCGGTGACCACCACCCCACGGTCGTTGAGCCGGGACACCAGCGCCGCGTCGACGGTGCCCGGCACGTCCGCCAGCCAGACTCCGTCCAGCTCCGGGCCGGTCGATGGCGCGGCCCCCGGGTGCAGCGCCACCACCGGTCCGAGGTCGTCGGGAAACTCGACCACCCCCACCACGGTGTACGCCCTGCTCCCGTCGGCGGCGGCCACGGCGTGGCCGAGGCGCAGGTCCAGGCGACGCAGCGCCACCGGACTGACCGCGACCTCACCGGGCTGCTGCGGCGCCCGGCCGGCCCGGAACCGCACCAGCCCGCGGGCCAGCGGATCGTCGAGGTCCAGCACCCGACCGTTCACGACCTCGTCGCGGTGCGGGCCACGCAGGTTCAGCGGGACGTGCTGACGCACCTCGGTGACTCGGCTGCCCGGCCCGAGCAGTGCCGTCAGCTGGGCCGCGCTGACCTTCGCTGGGGGCTCGCCGTCGCGGGTGTACCAACCCTCACCCCACTCGTCCTGCCCCACCGGGCCGTTGGCGATCCACTGCAGCTGCGCGTCGGCCACGCCGAGCCGGCGCTCGATGCGTTCCTGTGGGGTCAGCTCGGCCATGTCGTAGCTCGCCGCCAGGAAGGCCAGCGCCGCCACCGGCATGGCGATCATCGCGAGCACCAGCGCGGTCCGCCGCCGGGACCGGCGCGACTCGCGCCGGGCGATCCGCAGCGCCGCCCGCCAGGAGCCGGTCAGCTCGGCGAACCGTCGTCGGCCGACCGGGGCGGGCGGCGCGACCGGCCGCGGCGTCGCGGTGTCGGCCCGACCGGGGACCCGCGCCGGACGGCGAGTGGTCACCGGTCGCTGCCGGACAGCAGCTGCTCGACACTGCCCAGCGGTGCCGTCGTGTCGACCAGCACGCCGTCGCGGAGGAACACCACCCGGTCGGCCCAGCCGGCGTGCCGCGCCTCGTGGGTGACCAGCACTCCGGCGGCTCCGGCGTCGATCCGGCGGCGCAGCAGGTGCAGCACCGCCTCACCGGTCTGGGAATCCAACGCCCCGGTGGGCTCGTCGGCGAGGACCAGCCGGCGTTCGCCCACCAGTGCGCGCGCGATCGCCACCCGCTGCTGCTGCCCTCCGGAGAGCTGGTCCGGGAAACGGTCACCCAACGCGGGCAGACCCACCTCGGTGAGCGCGGCCATGGCCAGTGCGCGGGCCCGACGTCCGCTGGTCCCGTCGAGTTCCAGTGGGAGCGCGACGTTCTCCAGTGCGCTCAGACTGCCCAGCAGATTGAGCTGCTGGAAGATGTAGCCGATCCGACGGCGGCGCAGCTGGGCCAGCCCGCGGCGGTCCAGGGCCCCCAGCGGTTGCCCCTCGACCCGGACCTCGCCGCCGGTCGGACGGTCCAACCCACCGGCGAGAGCCAGCAGGGTCGATTTGCCGGAGCCGGACGGCCCCATCACGGCGACCAGCTCGCCGGGCCGGACGACCAGGCTGACGCCGCGCAGCGCGTGCACCGCCGCCGGCCCGGCGCCGTGGGTGCGGTGGACGGCGCGTAGCTCCAGCACCGCGTCGTCCGATCCGCTCACCGTCTTGCCTCCTCGCCGGCCCATCGAGCCGCGTCCCGCGCGTCGGCGTCATCGGGTCGGGGAACGGGAGGCGCCGGGCCGCTGGGTTGGTGCCGGACCAGACTGGTCTCGCAGTGGTCCAGCCAGCGCACCTCGGCCTCGGCCTGAAACACCATCGAGTCCAGCACGAGGCGCCAGGGAAGGTCCTCCGGCCGGTTGCTGCCGTACTTCAACCGGGTCAACTCCTGAAGGGCCCGCATCGTCGCGCTGCGTTGGGCCTGCACCACCGACCGGACGTCGACCCCGGGGGTGGTCAGCGCCAGCGCCAGCTTGATCGCCAGCTCGTCGCGAGGGCGGTCGGTACGGCTGATCGGGGTGGCGAACCACAGCGCCAGGTCCGCCCGGCCGGCGTCGGTGATTTCGTACGGGCGCTGCCCGGCCTCGCTCTCCGGCAGCGGGCGCACCAGACCGTCCCGTTCCAGCCGGGACAACGTGGTGTAGACCTGCCCGATGTTCAGTGGCCAGGTCGAGCCGGTCGACTCCTCGAACGCGGCGCGCAGCTGGTAGCCGTACATCTGGCCGCGTTCGAGCAGGGCGAGCAACCCGTGACGGATGGACATGGCAACGGAGTATGCATACCTGGTATGCGTACCGCAACCGGAGTGGAGCGGCTCAGGTCGGTCGACCGGGAAACGGGACAGTCAGCGGGGTCAGCCCGGCAGTCTTGCGCCACCGGGTGGCCCGCACGGCGTACTCGACAAGGGCGGCCAGCGCCTGGTCCCGGTCGGCGCCGGTGGTGGACGCCAGGGCGGCCCGCCAGTGCGCGGCCGTGCGCTCCTCCACCTCGGCGGCGAGCCGCAGGGCGCTGGCCCGGTCGGTGACCGGGAACGGCAGGGCGTACCCGGCGCGGTCCGGCGGGACGACGCCGCCGGCCGTGGTGAGCTGCACCACCAGCGCGTCGCGCCGGCGTCGATGCGCGGCCTCCGCCTGGCGTGCCGCGTCCCGCGCCGCTCCGCTGAGCCGGACACCGATCCGTCCGTAGGCGTAGATGGCCGCGTACTCGGCGGACAGGGCGGAGGCGAGTGCCTCTCCGGCGGACGGCTGCCTCACTTCAGTGCCTCCTGGTGAGTTGCCCGGGCGGCGACGATCGACCCGAGCAGCGCCGCCCGTTCCGCGGGCGCCGCGGCGCAGGCGGCGGTGGCGGACTGCTGGGCGGTCTTCTCCAACGCCCGCAGGGCGGCGCGCGCGCCCTTCGGGTCAGCGGCCGGGGCGGTGGTCGGGGCGGCGGAGGCTGCCGACGGCACTGTCACGCCGATCACCCGGGCCAGTTCGGTGGCGTGCGCGGTGTGCGTCTCGGCGATCGGGTTGAGCCGGTCGGCGAGCTCGGGATGGGCGGTCGCGCTCGCCCGGTACGCGGCGGCCAGCGCGAGTGACTCGTCCACCATCGGCCGCAGCGGGTCGGGCGGCGGGGCTGGTTGGTCGTCGCGGTCGAAAAGATCACAGCCGGTCAGCGGCGTCACGGCGCCGCCGAGCACCAGCAGCGCCCCGGCACTCAGGAGCTTTCGCCGGGAATGTCCGGATGCTTGGTCGCGCTGTGTCGTTCTGCCGATCCCCACCGGCCAAGTCAACACCATCCGTGCCGGTCCGGGGGTCACCGGCGTCGGTGCGCCGCCCGGTCCGCCGCCGGGCAGGCGCGTTACGCTCTGCGCAACCACCGGCGTGTCCACTCCAGTGGCGTGCCGGCATGGCGGGACGACCGGTCCCCGTCGACCAGGGAGAGGGTGCGGAGATGACGCAGCGTGGCCGTGCCACCAGGCCGACGGGTCGACCCCGCGGTGCTGCGGGCCCGCGCGGCGGTGACCTCGCCGCCCGGCGGGACCGACTGCGGGCCGTGATCGAGCCGGTGGTCAACGACGCCGGCTACGACCTGGAGGACCTGTCGGTTTCCCGGGCCGGCCGCCGGCACGTGGTGCGGGTGATGGTGGACACCGACGGCGGGATCGACCTGGACGCCGTCGCGGACGTCTCCCGCGCGGTCTCGGCCGCGCTGGACGCCGCGGAGGAGACCGGTGGCGACATCGTCGCCGGCGAGTACCAGCTGGAAGTCAGCTCGCCCGGCGTCGACCGGCCGCTCACCCTGCCCCGCCACTGGCGGCGCAACGTGGGCCGACTGGTCAAGGTCACCGCCCGGGGCGCGGCCGCGCTGCCGGGCCAGCGGGGCGAGCAGCCCGCGGGTGACCGTCAGCTGACCGGCCGGGTGGTCGCGGCCGACGACGAGGGCGTGCACCTGGAGACCGACGACGGCCGCGCCGCCTGGGCGTACGCCCAGCTGGGCCCGGGCCGCGTGCAGGTCGAGTTCACCCGGCTCGCCGAGCTGGGTGAGCCGAACGACGAGTTCGACGACGCGGACGATTCCGACGAGATCGACGACGATTCAGACGACATCGACGACGAAGATGATGTGGAGGACGAGGAGAGGTGAACATCGACCTCGCGGCGCTGCGCGCACTCGAGCGCGAGCGGGAGATCCCGTTCGACACGATTCTCGCGGCGATCGAGACCGCGTTGCTGACCGCCTACCGGCACACCGACGGGGCCGAACCGCACGCCCGGGTGGAGATCGACCGCAGGTCGGGCGCCGCCCTGGTGTACGCGCAGGAGATGGATGCCGACGGCAGCCTGGTGCGGGAGTGGGACGACACCCCGCACGACTTCGGCCGGATCGCCGCCATGACCGCCAAGCAGGTGATCCTCCAGCGGTTGCGGGAGGCCACCGACGAGGTGCACTTCGGTGAGTACGTCGGCCGCGAGGGTGACCTGGTCACCGGCGTGGTGCAGGCGCACGAGACGCGTACCGAGAAGGGCATCGTCAGCGTCGACCTGGGCAAGCTGGAGGGCGTGCTGCCGCAGTCCGAGCAGGTGCCCGGCGAGCGGTACGCGCACGGCGAGCGGGTCCGCTGCGTGGTGGTGCACGTGGCCAAGGGCATGCGCGGGCCGCAGATCACCCTGTCCCGGTCGCACCCGGCTCTGGTCAAGAAGCTCTTCGCGCTGGAGGTGCCGGAGATCGCCGACGGCACCGTCGAGATCGGCGCGATCGCCCGTGAGGCGGGCCATCGCACGAAGATCGCCGTCCGCTCCACCACCCCCGGGGTGAACGCCAAGGGCGCCTGCATCGGCCCGATGGGTCAGCGGGTGCGTGCCGTGATGAGCGAGCTGCACGGTGAGAAGATCGACATCATCGACTGGTCGGACGACCCGGGCACCTTCGTCGGCAACGCGTTGTCGCCGGCCAAGGCGCTGCGGGTCGAGGTGGTCGACCTGGCCAACCGGGCCGCCCGGGTGACCGTTCCCGACTTCCAGCTCTCGCTGGCGATCGGTCGGGAGGGGCAGAATGCCCGACTCGCGGCCCGATTGACCGGTTGGCGGATCGACATTCGTTCCGATGCGGAGCAGGCGGCGCCGGCCGCGCGTGGGGTAACTGATCACGTGCGGGAGCCGGGCGGCGCGATCTCGGGGAGCTAGGGGTAGACTTCCTCCAGTGGTACGACGCGCGCAGCCGGAGCGCACCTGTGTGGGTTGCCGGCAACGTGCGCCGGCCAGCGAATTGCTGCGGGTCGTCGCGGTCAGGGGCGAGGCTGGTCACAGTCTCCGGCCTGATCCGCGCCGCAGGCTGCCGGGTCGGGGAGCGAACATGCACCCGGATCCGGCCTGCTTCGCGCTGGCGGTGCGGCGCCGCGCCTTCGGGCGTGCGCTGCGCAGCACCGAGGTCCTCGACCACGGTGCGCTGGCGGAGCACGTCGATGCGCCAACCACTACGTCCGGTCAGCCCGACCGGGCGAGGGTCGCTAGCAGGGTAGGACGACCGACATGAGCACACGATGAAGTCCCTGAAATGACCAGGCTTCAAGTGCACGAGTGAGGTCGCTGCGGGTGCTGCCCGCACGACCTCGGAGTGAGGAGTGCAGTGGCAGGCAAGGCCCGCGTACACGAGCTTGCAAAAGAGCTCGGGGTCGAGAGTAAGACCGTTCTCGCCAAGCTGAAGGAAATGGGCGAGTTCGTGAAGTCCGCGTCCAGCACCGTCGAGGCGCCCGTCGCCCGGCGGCTGCGTAACGCATTCGTCGCGTCCGCCGGAGCCCCGGCTCCGGCCGCCCCGTCGGCGCCCGCGTCGACGCCGGCTTCAAGCCCGACCCCGACGCCAACCCCGGCCCCGGGCGCGCCCCGGGTCTCGGCCAAGCCGATGCCGCCTCGGCGGCCGGCCGCGCCGGCACCCGGTCCGAAGCCCAAGGGTCCGGTTCCCGGTGCCCCGCAGACGGCGACCCCGGTCGCCAAGCCGGCGAGTGCCCACGACATCGAGGTGGCGGCCGCGGAGGCGCGTGCCGCCGCGCTGAAGGCTGAGCAGGAGGCCGCGGTCAAGGCCGCGCAGGCCGCCCGCCAGCAGCAGCGGGACAACCCCGTTCGCCGGGAGCCTCCGGCAGACGGCGGTAACCGCCCCGGCCCTCGGCCGGGTCCTGCGGCGATGCCGCCCCGTCCCGGTTCGCCGGCAGCTCGTCCGAGCACGCCGGCTCCCGGTCCGGGTGCCCGTCCGGGCGGTCGTCCGCCGGCGCGCGGTGCCGGTAACAACCCGTTCGGCATCCAGGGTGGCCAGCAGCAGCGGCCCCCGGCCGCCGGTGCGGGTGGCCCTCGGCCCAACAGCCCGGCAGGCATGCCGCCGCGGCCGAGCCCGAACTCCATGCCGCCGCGGCCCAGCCCGGCGTCCATGCCGAGTCAGCGTCCGGCTGCCGGTCGCCCCGGTCCCGGTGGCGCTGGTCGTCCCGGTGGCGGTGGCGCTGGTCGTCCCGGTGGCGGTGGCGGTGGCTTCCGTGGCGGTCCCGGCGGTGGTGCCGGCGGCGGCGGTGGCGGTTACCGAGGTGGCCCTGGTGGCGGGGCGGGTGCCGGCGGTGGCGGTGGCTACCGTGGCGGTCCCGGCGGCGGTGCGGGTGCTCCCGGTGGCGGTTTCCGTCCGGGTGGTCCGGCCGGTGGCGGCGGTCGTCCGGGTGCGGGCGGTCGTGGCCGTGGCGGCGGCGCCGCGGGTGCCTTCGGGCGTCCGGGTGGTCGGCCGACGCGCGGTCGCAAGTCCAAGAAGCAGCGCAGACAGGAGTTCGACAACCTGTCGGCTCCGACCATGAGCTCGGGTGCTCCCCGGGGTCAGGGTCAGATCGTCCGGCTCTCCCGTGGCGCCTCGCTGTCCGACTTCGCGGACAAGATCAACGCCAACCCGGGTTCGCTGGTCCAGGAGATGTTCAACCTGGGCGAGATGGTCACCGCGACCCAGTCCTGTTCTGACGACACCCTGCACCTGCTGGGTGAGCACCTGGGCTTCGACATCCAGATCGTCAGCCCGGAGGACGAGGACCGCGAGCTGCTCGCGCAGTTCAACATCGACCTCGACGCGGAGGTGGCCGAGGAGCGTCTGGTCAGCCGTGCGCCGGTGGTGACCGTCATGGGTCACGTCGACCACGGTAAGACCAAGCTGCTCGACGCCATCCGTAAGGCGAACGTCGTGGCCGGTGAGGCGGGTGGCATCACCCAGCACATCGGTGCCTACCAGGTCCACGTCCCGCATGAGGGCGAGGACCGGGCGGTCACCTTCATCGACACCCCGGGTCACGAGGCGTTCACCGCCATGCGTGCTCGTGGTGCCCAGGTCACGGACATCGTGATCCTGGTCGTCGCGGCCGACGACGGTGTGATGCCGCAGACGATCGAGGCGTTGAACCACGCCAAGGCGGCCGACGTGCCGATCGTGGTCGCGGTCAACAAGGTCGACAAGCCGGACGCCAACCCGGACAAGGTCCGCCAGCAGCTGACCGAGTACGGCCTGGTCGCCGAGGAGTACGGCGGCGAGACCATGTTCGTCAACGTGGCAGCCAAGCCGGGCATCGGCATCGAGGAACTGCTCGAGGCCGTCCTGCTGACCGCCGACGCGTCGCTGGAGCTGACCGCTCCGATCGACGGGCCGGCTCAGGGTGTGGCCATCGAGGCGCACCTGGACAAGGGTCGCGGTGCGGTGGCGACGGTGCTGGTCCAGAAGGGCACTCTGCGGGCGGGCGACTCGATCGTTGCCGGTGGGGCGCACGGCCGGGTCCGGGCCATGCTCGACGAGAACGGCAACCAGCTCACCGAGGCTGGGCCGGCGCGTCCGGTCATGGTGCTGGGTCTGACCGCGCCGCCCGGCGCGGGAGACACGTTCCTGGCCGCGGCGGACGACCGCACGGTGCGGCAGATCGCCGAGCAGCGGCAGGCACGGCGGCGGGCGGCGTCCTTCGCCAACTCCCGTGGTCGGGCCACCCTCGAGACGCTCATGGAGCAGCTCAAGGAGGGCGAGAAGACCTCGCTCAACCTCATCCTCAAGGGCGATGTCTCCGGTTCGGTGGAGGCTCTCGAGGACGCGCTGTTCAACCTCGACATCCCCGAGGAGGTCCAGCTCAAGGTCCTCGACCGGGGCGTCGGCGCGATCACCGAGAGCAACGTCATGCTCGCGAGCGCCTCGTCCGAGCCGGTCACGATCATCGGCTTCAACGTGCGGGCCTCGAACAAGGTCCGTGAGATGGCCGACCGCGAGGGCGTGGAGATCCGGTACTACACCGTGATCTACCAGGCCATCGAGGAGATCGAGGCAGCGCTCAAGGGTCTGCTCAAGCCGGAGTACGAGGAGGCCGAGCTGGGCAGCGCGGAGATCCGCGATGTCTTCCGCTCGTCCAAGATCGGCAACATCTCCGGTTGCATCGTCCGGTCGGGCATCATCCGACGCAACGCGAAGGCTCGCCTGCTTCGGGACGGGGCGGTCGTGGCGGACAACCTCACGATCACCTCGCTCAAGCGGTTCAAGGACGACGCCACCGAGGTCCGCGAGGGCTTCGAGTGCGGTCTGACCCTGGGTGGTTACAACAACGTCCAGGTCGGCGACGTCATCGAGACCTTCGAGATGCGGGAGAAGGTTCGCGCCTGATCCGGCAGTGACACGCTGATCAAGGGGTTTACGCCGACTCGGCGTAAACCCCTTGATCATGCGGGGCGCGTTGGCGGTATCGTCCGGGGCGATGTTCACCGGAACCGCGGTCTTCGACCTGCTGCTGCCGGGCGACTCACGGTCGCTCAAAGCCAAGAGATCATATGTACGGCCGATCGTGGCGGCGCTGCGCCGCTTCGAGGTGTCGGCCGCCGAGGTGGGTGCGCTCGACCTGCATGGTCGAGCGCAGCTGGCGGTGGCCGTGGTGGCCGCCGAGACGGCGCACGTCCGCGAGGTGCTCGACTCCTGTGAGCGCCTGGTGGCCAATCGCCCCGAGGTCGAGTTGCTGTCGGTTCGACGCCGGCTCTACGGCGTGGACGACGACTGACCATGGTGCCGGGCTGTGCCGGGCGACCGGAGCGGCCCCGAAGGTAATGTTCGAGATGTTGGCCGGTCGGCCGGCGGCCTGCGGGCCGCCGGGTCGGCCGGAAGCAGGACGCCGTGGAGGTGGCGAGATGTCTGATCCGGCCAAGGTACGCCGGCACGCGGAACGGGTGCGTGAGCTGGTCGCGTCGGTGGTGCGGAGCCAGATCAAGGACCCGCGGCTCGGGATGATCACCATCACCGATGCCCGGATTACCGCTGACCTGCGTGACGCGACGGTCTTCTACACAGTGCTCGGTGACTCGGTGGCCCAGGCGGACACCGCGGCGGCGCTGGAGAGCGCCAAGGGGCTGCTGCGCAGCACTGTCGGCAAGGCCCTCGGGCTGCGCCACTCGCCGACCCTCACGTTCGTCCTCGACGACGTGCAGGACCAGGTCAAGCACATCGACGACCTGCTCGCCGCCGCCCGCAACGCCGACGCCGAGGTGCAGCGGCTCGCCGCCCAGGCGAAGTACGCGGGCGAGGCCCAGCCGTACCGGGTGGACGACGAGGACGAGACGGACGAGGCCGACGAGGCCACCGACGTCAAGGAGACCCCGCGGGGTGGGGAAACTCGGTGACCAGCACCGCAAGCGCCCCGTCCGCCGGGGCAGCCGGGCTCGGCCCCGCCGAGGCGGACTGGGCCGCGGCCGAGGCGTTGGTGCGGGCTCTCCCGCCGACCGCCCGGGTGCTGCTGATCTGCCACATCAATCCGGACGGCGACGCGCTGGGCAGCATGCTCGGCTTCGGCCTGGGCCTGCGGCAGTTCGGCGTACGCGACGTGCAGGCGACCTTTCCCGGGCCGCCGGAGCTGCCGGAGCCGCTCCGGGGGCTGCCCGGGCTGGACCTGCTGGTCCCGGCGGACGCCGCCGACCCGGCGCCCGATCTGGTGATCTGCTTCGACGCGGCGAGCGAGTCGCGTCTCGGCGAGTTGGCCGGGCGGTTGTCGTCGGCGGGTGCGGCGCTGGTGCTCGACCACCACGCCTCCAACCCCGGTTTCGGCACTGTCAACCTGGTCGACGCGGGTGCGGCGGCCACGTCGGTCGTGGCCGAACAACTGTTGGCCCGGCTCGGGGTGGTGGTGGATCCGGCCATCGCCGAGTGCCTCTACGTGGCGCTGACCACTGACACCGGCTCGTTCCGGTTCGAGGCGACCACTCCGGCGGTGCACCAGATGGCCGCGCGATTGCTGGCGACCGGCATCTCGCCGGGTGACATCTCCCGGCGGGTCTTCGACACCCGGCCCTTCGGCGCGGTCCGCCTCTTCGGTGAGGTGCTCGGCCGGGCTCGACTGGAGCCGGCCGCCGCCGGAGGTCGCGGCCTGGTCTGGACCTTCGCCACCCTCGATGACCTGGCCCGGCACGACCAGCGGCCGTACGTGCTGGAGGCGCTGATCGACTCCGTGCGCTGCACCGCCGAGGCGGATGTGAGCTGTGTGGTGAAGCAGACCAGGCCTGCCGAGTGGGCGGTGTCGATGCGCAGCAAGGGCGCGGTGGACGTCAGTCGGGTCGCGGTGGCGCTGGGCGGTGGTGGGCACACGTTCGCGGCCGGGTTCACCGGTCGGGGCACCGCCGAGCAGGTGGTCGAGTCGATCCGCGGTCAGCTGGACGCGGCGCTCATCGGCTGACGAGCCTTCGGCCGCCATCGATCCGTCGGTCCGGAAGATCAGGGTCAGCTCCGGGGAGTGTTGGTCTTCCCGCGTTCCGTGATACCGGGAAGAATTGCGGGATGGAGCAGCCGCACGACCTCACCGTGGAGGCCCCCCGCGCCTGGGACCGGCCCGCCGTCTCCGTTCCGGTCCTCGTCTGCCTGTCGCTCGTCGGTGGCCGGTTCGCGTCCTTCTCCACCGAGGCGAATCTGTTCACCCTCGGGACGGGTGGGGTGCTGATCTGGCTCGGTCTGAGCAACCGGGTGCCCCGTCGGCCGGCGCCGCGCCGGCTGGGCACGGGGGCGGTCTGGTGGGCGGTGCCGGTGGTGGTCTTCGGGGTCTTCGAGGGCGTGACCTTCGTGCTGGCTGCCGGCGATGACTTTCCCACCTTCTCCCGGTTGGCCGATCCTCTCCTGGAGGATCAACTGACCCGGTCAGCGGTCTGGTTCGCCTGGTTGGCAGCCTTCTGGGGGCTGGTGCGGCGATGATGCGCGCGCTCGCGATCGGCGGCTTCCTCGCCGCGCTGATCCTCTTCGCGGTGGTCGAGTGGTTGGCCCGGCGGGAGGGGTCACGGATCCCCACCCTGGGCGAGGTCTGTGCCTATGTGATGCGCTACGAGGTCGGTCCGGTGCCGGTGGGCCGGATCGGTCTGTTCGGGTTCTGGTGGTGGCTGGGCTGGCACTTCCTGGCTCGCTGAGCCGGGCTGCCGACCGTCCAAATGGCGGGAACCGTAAGCAGTATGTGGACCTGAACGATAACTTGGGAGAAGGCCGGTGCCGCGTAGCGGTGCAGGTCATGGGCGGTGGTGCCACACCCCGTGCCGCCTCCCTCCAGGGTCGGATCGACCCGGGCTCACGCTGCCCAGTCGGCTGCTCCGGTAACCCCGGACCGCCGTGGGGCGCTCAGCAGGACCGCCCGTGAGGGCCGCCGCGTGTCGGCGGCTCACGCCCTGGGAAGGGGAGCGCCACCATGCCGAACAAGCCCAAGCCCGAGACCACCACCGACGACGCCCGCGAGCAGGCCCGCCGCGCGCTGCAGACGTCGATGGACACCCGTCAGTGACTCGTCTCGACTGGTGGTGACGCCGCCGACGCGCCGCGCCGACGGCGTGACCGTCCGGCCGCCACTGGGGGTCGAGTCGTTCAGGACAGGAACGTGTCCAGGGCCGCCTCGATGGTGCCGGAGTCCGGCGTCGCGTACGCCCTCATGGTGGTCTTGTCGTACGAGATGAAACTCGGGCACCTGTTCGTCGGGGCGGTCACGGTGCCGCCGTCGCCGATCTTCTCGGCGGTCCTGGCCGAGTAGAAGGTCAGGGTGTAGCGCGACGAGACGTAGTCGATGGTGACCTTCTTCTCCGCCTTGTCCTTGTACTGACACTTCTTCGGGGCGCCCTGGCTGCCCTCGTCGAACTTCAGGCAGCCGACCACCGACACCTTCTGGTAGTCCGCGCCCTTGGCGTAGTAGGACTTGTCCGAGGGGACGTACGTCGACGACCAGGACGTCGGCCGGTCGGGGTTGTTCGAGAACGTGTACGCCTTGGCGCCGGCCGGGCCGCTGTAGGGCGCCGCGTTCAGGATCGGGCTGCCTTCGCAGACGTTCGCCAGGTCGCTGGAGTATCGGGCGGTCATCGAGTTGTTGTTCGGTGGGTCCGCCTGCCCCGGCGTGGGGACGGTCCCCGCGCCCGGCGTGCTGCCGGTGCCCAGCGTGGGGGTGGAGGACGTGCCCCGTGCGGGCTCGTCGTCATCGTAGGCGAGCAGGAGGCCGATTCCCGCGCCGCAGATGGCGAGTATGACGACCACCGCGCCGGCGACCAGCCCGATGATCAGGCCCTTGTTCGACCTGTCCGGCGCCGGTGGCGGTGGTGTGCCGTAGTACGGCTGGGGTGGTGGCTGTCCGTACGGCGGGTAGCCGCCCTGCTGCGGGGCCGGCGGGCCGCTCCAGGGGGTGACGTTCGGGTCGGGCGGAGGGTAACTGTCGCTCACTGTAATAAGGCCTATCGCTGTCGTGATGCCCCCCGCGTGGGAGCCTCGGACAGGGTAGTGAGCGCCGCAAACCGGGATGCCGGCGACACGGAGCGCAGCAGGGCCTCGATCCCCGGTGACGTCCGCCGAGCCGGTCGAGTGTGGGTTCGTAAGTTACCAGTGGCCTTGTGCTCCTTACCGTGGCCATGCCAGGATCGGCGGCGATGAACCACGCCACCACCGCTCACCGACCCGCCTCGCCCCGGCGGATCGCCGCGCTCGCACTGCCGGCCCTCGTGGTGCTCGCCGCCGAGCCGCTCTACGTGCTGGTCGACACCGCCGTGGTCGGTCACCTCGGCCGGGTGCCACTCGCCGCGCTCGCCGTCGGAGGCACGGTCATGACGCTCACCGCCTGGGTGGGCACCGTGGTCGCCTACGGCACCACCGGCCGCGCCGCCCGCCGCTTCGGCGCCGGTGACCGGGCCGCCGCTGTCGCCGAGGGCGTCCAGTCGTCCTGGTTGGCGTTCGGCGTCGGTCTGCTGATCGCGATCGGCATGCAGGTCGGCGGCGGCGCGCTCGCGCGTACCCTCGCCGGTGGTGGTGGCGAAGTCGCCGACGCCGCCGCCCAGTGGTTGCGGATCGCGGCCCTCGGCGCTCCCGGCCTGCTCCTCGCCGCCGCCGGCAACGGCTGGCTGCGCGGCGTGCAGGACACTCGCCGCCCCCTGTACTTCGTGCTCGGCCCCAACCTGCTCTCCGCGCTGCTCTGTCCGCTGCTGGTCTACCCCGGCGGGCTGGGTCTGGTCGGCTCGGCAGTGGCCAACGTCGTCGCGCAGACGCTCTGCGGGGTGCTCTTCGCCGCCGCCCTGATCGGTGAGCGGGTGTCGCTGCGACCCCAACCTCGTGTGATCCGCCAACAACTGGTGCTCAGCCGCGACCTGCTGATCCGTGGGCTGGCGTTCCAGGCCAGCTTCCTGTCCGCGACCGCCGTCGCCGCCCGCTTCGGTGCCGCCGCCGTCGGTGCCCACCAGATCGCCCTGCAACTCTGGTTCTTCACCGCCCTGGTGCTCGACGCCCTCGCCATCGCCGCGCAGTCCCTGGTCGGTGCCGCGCTCGGCGCCGGCGACGACGCGGGTGCGCGGGCGCTCGCCCGCCGGGTCGGGCTGCTCGGCGGCGTCTGCGGCGTGGGCTTCGCGCTGCTCGTCGCCGCCGGCGCGGGCGTGGTGCCGTCGTGGTTCAGCTCCGATCAGGGAGTACGCGAGCAGGCCATGGTGGCCTGGCCGTGGTTCGTCGTCATGCTTCCGCTGGCCGGGGTGGTCTTCGCCCTCGATGGCGTGCTGATCGGCGCCGGCGACGTGCGTTACCTGCGCAATCTCACCATCGTGGCGGCGCTCGGCGGCTTCCTGCCGGCCATCTGGCTGGCATACGCGCTCGACCTCGGGCTGGGCGGCATCTGGGCCGGGCTCACAGTGTTCGTGGTGATCCGGCTGGTCGCCCTGCTGCTGCGACTGCGCAACGGCAGGTGGGCGGTGACCGGCGCGGTCCGCTGACCGGGTCGCCGGTGCCCGCCGGTCAGCAGCGCATGGTGGTCGGCGCGGGCGCGCCAAGGTCGAAGATGGTGCCGGGATCGCCAGCGGGTATCCGCTTCCCGTGCAGGGCTGCCAACCAGTACTGCTCGCGGACCCAGCCGT
Organism: Micromonospora noduli; assembly: GCF_003264365.1. Lineage (GTDB taxonomy): Bacteria > Actinomycetota > Actinomycetes > Mycobacteriales > Micromonosporaceae > Micromonospora > Micromonospora noduli. The sequence continues at coordinate 6,297 of NZ_PYAK01000043.1, read as the reverse complement.
CCCGCAGCTGAGCGCAGTCCGCGTTCCAGGTGATGGCCTCCGCTGAACCGAGCCACAGACCTTTGGAGGACGCCTGCACGTCGTCCGGGTGCGGCACCTGCCAGACCACCCGGTCGCGGAGTGCCACCACAGCGGCTCCGGCGGGGGCCCGCGGGTCCACGTTGAACGGGTACGCCCACACGAACTCCGTGGAAACCTCCAACAGTCGGATCCCCTTCTCCTCGGTGGTGGCCCGGTAACTGATCCGGCCGGCGGCTCGCGCGCCGGGCTGCCACTGTGACGGCGACGCCATCCGGGTCGCGTATCGAAGGAAGCTATTGGTGGTGAAGTCCGGCCGGAGCCGCTCGCGGGCGTCCGGGGCGAGCAGCGCCAGGAACGGCTCGGGATCACCCATGAACATCGAGGTGTCGAGCCGGCTCTTGATCAACGCCTTGCGTACCGACTCCAGTGCGGTCCGCACCTGGGTCGCTGTGAACGGCCCGGTGGCCTTGGCCGCCGGCATCCGCACGGCCTCCTCACCCGGCGCGAAGGAGGCCGCTGGCGACCCGGCAAACAGGTCGCGTGGCTCGCCGACCCTGCTCACCGGCGGGGTGGGGCTCGCCGTGGGGCTCGCCGAGGCGGATGCGGAGACACCATCGGTAACTCGACCGACCAACACCACCCCGCCGACGACCATCAGCACGGTCAGCACCAGGCCGAAGCCGAGCAGTAGCGCCCCGTTGTGCCGGGCCGAGAAGAAGCGGACCCGGTCCCACCCGGTGGGCTGGTGCTCGGTCTGCGGTGCCCGCAGCCAGTCCGGTAGCTGCACCGGGTTGACCTGCGCCACCGCGGCGGGCGGCGTTGGTGGGTCGACCGGGTCCGTCGGTGTGGTGCTCTCCATGGTTCCTCCGTCAGTATTCGCCGCTGGTGGCCAGCGCGAGCAGGTAGTAGGTGCCGGTCACCAACGCGGTCCCGAGGACGACTGCCACGACGAACGACAGCACGGCGACGAGGTGCGGATGCGACTCGCTCCATCTGCTCCGGCCGCGCCAGTGCCACACCGCCCGGCGGGCGGCCCGAAGCGCCGGCCAACCCTCGATCAGCTCGTCGACATATCGTGCCGGCGTTCGCCGCTTCGGCGTCGGCTGCCGCATCCACTGCGGTAGGTCGACGCGAGCGCGGTGCTCGTGGCCGGGAGGTCGGTCGGAGGTCATCGGCGGTCCTGGTCCCTTGGCGACGGCATCGGGCGGATGATCTTCGCATCCATGACGGTCGGTCGGCTGCCCCACTCGACCTTCCGCCGGATGGACGCCTCGTCGCGACGAACCGGCCCAGACCGCGTGAGCGGAGGCTGGGGTCACGCCGGGCCTGCCCACGCACTGCGCAGTGGGGGGCATCTGGCAGGCTTGGCCGACGTGAGCACCGATGGTCTGATCGTGGTCGACAAGCCCGGCGGCATGACGTCGCACGACGTGGTGGCGCGCATCCGCCGACTGGCGAAGACCCGACGGGTCGGGCACGGCGGCACCCTCGACCCGATGGCGACCGGCGTGCTGGTGATCGGTGTCGGCCGGGCCACCCGGCTGCTGACCTACGTGATCGGCGCGGGCAAGAGCTACACCGGCACCATCCGGCTCGGCCAGACCACGGTCACCGACGACGCCGAGGGCGACGTGACCGCCACCCTGCCGGCCGGGCAGGTCACCGACGACGCGATCCGGTCGACGCTGGCCGGGCTGAGCGGCGAGGTCGACCAGGTGCCGAGCGCCGTCAGCGCCATCAAGATCGACGGGCAGCGGGCGTACAAGCGGGTCCGCGACGGGGAGAGCGTCGAGCTGCCGGCGCGGCGGGTCACCATCTCCCGGTTGGAGGTGCTGGCGATCCGTCGCAGCGAGCCGGACGTGGTCGACGTGGACGTGGACGTGACCTGCTCCTCCGGCACGTACATCAGGGCCATCGCCCGGGACGCCGGCCTGGCGCTCGGCGTCGGCGGGCACCTCACGGCGCTGCGGCGTACCGCTGTGGGTGGCTTCACCCTCGCCGAGGCGGCGACGCTCGACGAGTTGGAGCAGCGCGCCCCGGACGTGGTGAACCTGCCACTGGACGCGGCGGCCGACCGGTTCTTCGCGCGCCGGGAGGCCACGCCGGACGAGGCCCGGGTGCTCGCCCACGGTGGGCCACTGGACCCGGCCGGCCTCACCGGGCCGTACGCCGTCTTCGGGCCGACCGGCGGCCTGATCGCTATCGTCAGCGAGCGGGACGGGCGGGCCCGCGCGGAGATCGTGCTCGCACCGGCCTGACAGCGCAGCGCAGGTCCGCCGGCCCGCAGCCGGCGGTGTCGACCCGCCGCCGGCGGGACAGCAGAGAGGAACGGCATGCAGCGGTGGCGGGGCTACGACGCGGCGCCCGGCGGGTGGGGACGCTCGGTGGTCACCATCGGCGTCTTCGACGGCGTGCACAAGGGGCACCAGGCGACGATCGGGCACGCGGTGGCCCGGGCCCGCGAGTTGGGTGTGCAGTCGGTGGTGGTCACCTTCGACCCGCACCCGGCCGAGGTGGTCCGCCCCGGTTCGCACCCGGCGGTGCTCACCGAGCCGGCCCGTAAGGCCGAGCTGATCGAGGCGCTGGGCGTGGACGTGCTCTGCGTGGTGCCGTTCACCCCGGAGTTCTCCCGGGTGCCGGCCGAGCAGTTCGTGCACGACGTCCTTGTCGAGCACCTGCACGCGGCGTTGGTGGTGGTCGGCAGCAACTTCCGCTTCGGGCACCGGGCCGCGGGCGACGTGGCGTTGTTGGAACGGCTGGGTCAGACGTTCGGCTTCGGCGTGGAGGGCGGCCCGCTGGTCGCCGAGGACGGCACCGTCTTCTCCTCCACGTACATCAGGTCCTGCGTCGACGCGGGTGACGTGGGCGCCGCGGCCGCCGCGCTGGGCCGCCCACACCGGGTGGAAGGCGTCGTGGTCCGCGGCGACCAGCGGGGCCGGGAACTGGGCTTCCCCACCGCCAACCTGCTCTGCCACCGGTACGCGGCGGTGCCCGCCGACGGCGTCTACGCGGCCCGGCTGATCCGCCGCGGTCAGCACGAGCCGCTGCTGGCGGCGGTGTCAGTGGGCACCAACCCGACCTTCTCCGGCCGGGAGCGGCGGGTGGAGGCGTACGCTCTGGACTTCTCCGGCGACCTGTACGGCGAGCGGCTGGCGCTGGACTTCGTGGCGCACCTGCGTGGTCAGATCCGGTACGACTCGATCGAGCCGTTGATCGCCCAGATGAATCAGGACGTCGAGCGCACCCGGCGCGTACTGGCCTGATCGTGGTGGGGTGACGGGCCGCCACCGAGGCCCTTCGCCGGGTGTTACCGGCGAGTGCTGGTAGTCTTGCCGGGACGTCGGGTGACCGGCGTGGGGCCTCGCGTGCCTGCTCGACGCCGCGGGTGCGAGGTACCGGTCCGTTCCCGGTCCATCGGGACGACGGACACCCACTTGATCAACCCATCGAAACAGGGAGAACATGGCGCTCGATCAGGAAGCCAAGGCCAGCATCCGCGCGGAGTACGCGACCGCCGAGGGCGACACCGGTTCGCCGGAGGTCCAGGTTGCGGTCCTCACCAAGCGGATCGCCGAGCTGACCGAGCACCTGAAGGTGCACAAGCACGACCACCACAGCCGCCGTGGGCTGCTGCTGCTGGTCGGCCGGCGCCGTCGGTTGCTCAACTACGTCCAGAAGAAGGACATTGCCCGCTACCGGTCGCTCATCGAGCGGCTCGGTCTGCGCCGGTGACGTGACGGGGGAGTGGCCGGACGGCCGCTCCCCCGTACCGCGTCCCACCTGAAGAAACACGGGCCGCGCGACCACCCGAGAGGGAGCCGGTCAGCGTACCGGTCTCCGGTAGTGGCCCCCGGGAACTCCGGCATCATGCCGGCCACCCGGGCGCTTCGATCGAAGACCGGCCGGCTGAGCAGCTCCCCGATGTCGTGGGCCCACGACGCGAAGGAGCACGACAGCACATGACCGAGACCAAACTCGGCACCGAATCCCGCACCGCCGTGATCGACAACGGGTCCTTCGGCACCCGCGAGATCACCTTCTCCACCGGTCGGCTGGCTCGCCAGGCCGCCGGTTCCGTCATCGCCCAGCTGGGCGAGACGGTCGTTCTCTCCGCCACGACCGCCGGTAAGCACCCGAAGGAGCAGTTCGACTTCTTCCCGCTGACCGTCGACGTCGAGGAGCGGATGTACGCCGCGGGCCGCATCCCCGGCTCGTTCTTCCGCCGTGAGGGTCGGCCCAGCGAGGACGCGATCCTCACCTGCCGGCTGATCGACCGGCCGCTGCGCCCGTCCTTCGTCAAGGGCCTGCGCAACGAGGTCCAGGTCGTCGAGACCATCCTCGCGCTCGACCCGCAGCACCCGTACGACGTCGTGGCGATCAACGCCGCCTCGATGTCGACCAAGCTCTCCGGCCTGCCGTTCTCCGGCCCGATCGGGGCGACCCGCGTCGCCCACATCGACGGCCAGTGGGTCGCCTTCCCGACCCTGGAGGAGCTGGCTCGCGCCACCTTCGACATGGTCGTGGCCGGCCGCACGCTCGAGGACGGCGACGTCGCGATCATGATGGTCGAGGCCGAGGCCACCCCGAACGCCGTCGCCCTCATCTCGGCCGGTGCCACCGCCCCGACCGAGGAGGTCGTCGCCAGCGGTCTGGAGGCCGCGAAGCCGGCGATCCGTGAGCTGTGCCGCGCGCAGAGCGAGCTGGCCGAGGTTGCCGCCAAGCCGGTCACCGAGTTCCCGGTCTTCCTGGACTACCAGGACGACGTGTACGACGCCGTCTCCGAGCTGGCCCGCGGCGACGTGGCCGAGGCGATCACCATCGCCGGCAAGGCCGACCGCGAGGAGGCCCTGGACCGGGTCAAGGGCCGGGTCGCCGAGGAGCTGGGCGCACGGTTCGAGGGTCGGGAGAAGGAGCTCAGCGCTGCCTTCCGGTCGCTGACCAAGTCCGAGGTGCGCAACCGCGTGCTGCGCGAGCAGGTCCGCATGGACGGGCGTGGCCCGCGCGACATCCGGGCGCTGACCGCCGAGGTCGGCGTGCTGCCCCGGGTGCACGGTTCGGCGCTGTTCGAGCGGGGCGAGACCCAGATCCTGGGCGTCACCACGCTGAACATGCTCCGCATGGAGCAGATGGTGGACACGCTGTCCCCCGAGAACCGCAAGCGCTACATGCACAACTACAACTTCCCGCCGTACTCGACCGGTGAGACCGGCCGGGTCGGCTCGCCGAAGCGTCGCGAGATCGGCCACGGCGCCCTCGCCGAGCGCGCGCTGATCCCGGTGCTGCCGTCGCGCGAGGAGTTCCCGTACGCCATCCGGCAGGTGTCGGAGGCGCTCGGCTCCAACGGCTCCACCTCGATGGGTTCGGTCTGCGCCTCGACGCTGGGTCTGCTCTCCGCGGGTGTCCCGCTGAAGGCGCCGGTCGCCGGCATCGCGATGGGGCTCATCTCCGACGAGGTGGACGGCAAGACCCAGTACGTGACGCTGACCGACATCCTCGGTGCCGAGGACGCGTTCGGTGACATGGACTTCAAGGTCGCCGGCACGCCGGAGTTCGTCACCGCGCTCCAGCTCGACACCAAGCTCAACGGCATCCCGTCGGACGTGCTGGCCGCCGCGCTGCAGCAGGCGAACGAGGCCCGCCAGGTCATCCTCGGGGTCATGAAGGCGGCGATCGAGGCTCCGGCCGAGATGTCCGACTACGCTCCGCGGGTCACCACCGTCAAGATCCCGGTGGACAAGATCGGCATGGTGATCGGCCCGAAGGGGCAGACCATCAACGCGATCCAGGACGAGACCGGCGCCGAGATCTCCATCGAGGACGACGGCACGATCTACGTCGGCGCCACCAACGGCCCGTCGGCCCAGGCGGCCGTCGACCGGATCAACGGCATCGCCAACCCGACGCTGCCGAAGCAGGGCGAGCGGTTCCTCGGCACTGTGGTCAAGACCGCCGCGTTCGGCGCGTTCATCTCGCTCCTGCCGGGCCGTGACGGCCTGCTGCACATCTCCAAGGTGGGCGACGGCAAGCGCGTCGAGCGTGTTGAGGACTTCCTCAACGTCGGTGACCGGGTCGAGGTCGAGATCGCTGACATCGACGCCCGCGGCAAGATCTACCTCGACAAGGTCCGCCCGGAGGGCACCGAGGCTCCGGCCGCCGGTGAGGCCGCCGCTGGCGACCGGCCGGCTGGTCGGGACCGGGGCGACCGGGCTCCGCGTGACCGCGGCGACCGCGAGCGTGGCGGCGACCGTGGCGGGCGTGGCCCGGAGCGCGGCGGCG
>NZ_PYAK01000042.1 GCF_003264365.1 Micromonospora noduli | reverse complement strand
CGGTTGGCGTCGGCTGCGCACCGGCGTGGACGCGGGCGCAACCGCTCGTTGGCGCACCGAGGTACGCCGGCTACGCGCCGCGCTGCCTGCCGGCGCCCCGCCGAAGGGCCGCGCCGACGCCGCCGGCCGCGCCGGCTCGGGTGGACTGAGCGACGATCTCGCCGCCGGGCTGCTCGTCGGTCTGGCGTACCCGGAACGGTTGGCACGGGTGCGGCGGCCGGGTGGTTCGGCGTACCTGATGACCGGCGGGACCGCAGCGGAGCTGGCGGCCGGCTCGGGGCTGACCGGGTCCGACTGGCTGGCGGTGGCGGTCGCGGACCGCACCCCCGGCGCGCCGTCGGCCCGCATCCGTCGGGCCTCCCCGGTGGATGAGGCGACGGCCCGGGAGGCGGCCGGCCCGTTGCTGCGCACCGGCCGCGAGGTCGGCTGGTCGGACGGGGACGTGGTGGCCCGGGAGGTGACCCGGCTGGGCGCGATCGAGCTGGTCCAGCGGCGGCTGGACCGGCCGGACCGGGCGGAGGTGGCCGCCGCGCTGCTGACCGGCCTGCGCCAGGACGGGCTGGGGCTGTTGCCGTGGACGCCAGCGGCTCGGGCGCTGCGCGAGCGGCTCGCGTTCCTCCGGCACCACCTGGGCGAGCCGTGGCCGGAGGTCGGCGACGACTCGTTGCTCGACGCCGCGCCGACCTGGCTGGGCCCGGAGCTGGCCGCGGCACGACGCCGGGCCGACCTGGCGCGAGTGGACGTGCCGTCGGCGCTGCGTCGGCTGCTGCCCTGGGCGCAGGCCGCCCGCCTCGACGAGCTGGCCCCGGAGCGGATCGAGGTGCCGAGTGGTTCCCGGATCCGGCTGGACTACGGCGACCCGGCCGCGCCGGTGCTCGCCGTGAAGCTCCAGGAGACGTTCGGTTGGCCGGCGGCCCCCCGCATCGCCGACGGTCGGGTGCCGGTGCTGCTGCACCTGCTCTCCCCCGCCGGCCGCCCGGTGGCGGTCACCGCCGATTTGGCGTCGTTCTGGCGTACCGGCTATCCGCAGGTCCGCTCCGAGCTGCGCGGGCGCTATCCCCGGCACCCGTGGCCGGAGGATCCGGGAACGGCGACACCCACCCGGCACGCCACGCCACGTCGGCGCTGAGCGCCGGCCTACTCCTCGACGACGTCGGCCACCACGACTGTGACGTTGTCCGGCGCGCCGGCGTGCAGGGCCAGGTCGATGAGCTTGGCGGCGCAGGCGTCCCGGTCCGGATAGCCGCTGAGCACCTCGGTGAGGGTGTCCGGACGGACCACGTTGGAGAGGCCGTCGCTGCACAGCAGCCACCGGTCGCCGGCCCGGGGCACCATGGTCGCGTACGACGGGGAGACCTCGTCACCCTGCAACGCCTGGGTGACCACGGCCCGGCGCGGGTGGCTGCTGGCCTGGTCCGCGGTGATCACGCCCTGATCCACCAGCATCTGGACGAACGTGTCGTCCCGGGTGACCTGCTTGAGCACGCCCTCGCGGAACAGGTAGGCCCGGGAGTCGCCGACGTGCGCGAGTGCCAGGCAGCTGCCGGTACGGGCGAAGAGCAGGGCGGTCAGCGTGGTGCCCATGCCCTGGCGCTCGGGATCCTCGGCGACCGCCTGTCGGATCCGGGAGGTGGCCAGTGCGATGCCACCTTCGAGCGCGGCCACCAGGGCGTCCTCGGGTGTCTCCACGTCCAGCGGGGCGACCGCGTCGATGGTGAGGGCGCTGGCCAGGTCGCCGGCGGCCATTCCGCCCATGCCGTCGGCGACGGCGACGAGCCAGGTGCCGGCGTGCAGGGCGTCCTGGTTTCCGCTGCGGATCAGCCCACGGTCGCTCGTTCCCACGGAACGCAGCTTCAGGGTCATGGGAGGCAGCCTGCCAGGCGAAGGGCGCAGTTGTCTCTAGGAGATCAGGACGACGGCGCGTGGCGCGGCCAATCTCACGTTCGGGAGGCGGCGCGTCGGGAGGCGCCGCTCGGGCTGACCGCCCTCGTCGGATGCTGAAACCCATCCAACCAGATCAATTGACATGGCGTACCGGCACTGGAAACATCGAGCCGATACCTGGGAGCGCTCCCAGCTTCCCTTTGCATCACAGTGCCACCACCAACGTCCCACTTTCCGTCCCGGAAGGACTCCCCGTGACGCCATCCCGACGCCGCCTCCTGTTGGCTGCGGCGACCACTCTGGCCCTCACCGGCGCGGGCGCCGGCGCGGCCCACGCCGACCCACCACCGGACGCCCCCGAGCAGATCGACAACGGCGACTTCAGCGCCGGGGTCAGCCCCTGGTTCTCCTTCGGCACCGGCGCGCTGGCGGTCACCGACGGCCAGCTCTGCACCACCGTCGCGGGCGGGCTGGCCAACCCGTGGGACGCCGGCATCGGCCAGGACGGCGTACCGCTGATCGCCGGCGCCGAATACACCCTCGGCTTCGCGGTCTCCGCCACCCCCGGCGCCGCGGTCAAGGCCGTGCTGCAGCTCGGCAGCGCCCCGTACACCACGTACGCGGCAGTGGACGCCACCGCGACCGGCACCCTCCAGCGGGTCGAGCAGACCTTCACCGTCCCGGACGACAACCCCAGCGCCCAACTGATCTTCCAGGTCGGCGGTTCCGTCCAGGCGCAGACCATCTGCCTGGACGACGTCTCGCTGCGCGGCGGCGAGCCACCCGAGCCGTACGAGCCGGACACCGGGCCACGCGTGCGCGTCAACCAGGTCGGCTACCTCCCCGGCGGCCCGAAGAACGCCACTGTCGTCACCGAGGCCACCGAAGCGCTGCCCTGGCAGCTGCGCAACGCCGCCGGCGCCGTCGTGGCCAGTGGCACCACCACCGCTCGCGGTGTCGACGCCGCCTCCGGGCAGAACGTGCAGACGGTCGACTTCTCCAGCTACCGCACCCCCGGCACCGGGCTCACGCTCACCGTGGACGGCGAGACCAGCCACCCGTTCGACATCTCCGGCGCCCTCTACGACCAGCTGCGCTCCGACTCGTTGCAGTTCTTCTACGCCCAGCGCAGCGGCATCGCCATCGACGGTGACCTGATCGGCGACGAGTACGCCCGACCCGCCGGCCACCTCGGCGTCGCACCCAACCAGGGCGACACCAACGTGCCCTGCCAGCCGGGTGTCTGCGACTACTCCCTCGACGTGCGCGGCGGTTGGTACGACGCCGGCGACCACGGCAAGTACGTGGTCAACGGCGGCATCGCCACCTACCAGCTGCTGAACACCTTCGAGCGGACCAAGACGGCGGCCACCGCCAACGGCGGCGCAGAACTCGCCGACAGCACGCTGCGGGTGCCCGAGCGCGACAACGGGGTGCCGGACATCCTCGACGAGGCCCGCTGGGAGCTGGAGTTCCTGCTGCGCATGCAGGTGCCCGCCGGCAAGCCGCTCGCCGGCATGGTCCACCACAAGATCCACGATCAGAACTGGACCGGACTGCCCCTCTCGCCGCAGGACGACCCGCAGCCGCGCGAGCTGCACCCACCGTCGACCGCGGCCACCCTCAACCTGGCCGCCACCGCCGCCCAGTGCGCCCGGCTCTTCGCCCCCTACGACGCGGCGTTCGCGACCCGCTGCGGCACCGCCGCGAAGACCGCCTACGCCGCGGCCAAGGCCCACCCGGCGGTGTACGCCAGCCCGACCGACGGCACCGGCGGCGGCGCGTACGACGACAGCAACGTCACCGACGAGTTCTACTGGGCGGCGGCCGAGCTGTACCTGACCACCGGAGCGCAGAACTACCTGGCCGACCTGACCGCCTCACCGCACCACACCGGGAACGTGTTCGACGCCCGGGGCTTCGGCTGGCAGAGCGTGGCCGCGCTGGGCCGACTCGATCTGGCCACCGTGCCGAACGGGCTGCCCGCCGCCGATCTGGCCCGGGTCCGCGCCTCGGTCACCGCCGCGGCCGACACGTACCTCGCCGAGCTGCGCCGGCAGGCGTACGGGCTGCCGATGCCCGGTGACGCCAACAGCTACTTCTGGGGCGGCAACAGCAACGTCATCAACAACGCGGTGGTGCTGGCCACCGCGTTCGACCTGACCCGCAACCCCGTCTACCGCGACGGCGCCGTGCAGGCAATGGACTACATCCTCGGCCGCAACGCCCTGAACATCTCCTACGTCACCGGGTGGGGTGAGCACGCCGCGCAGAACCAGCACAGCCGGATCTTCGGCCACCAGCTCGACCCGAACCTGCCCCGACCGCCCGCCGGCTCCCTCGCCGGTGGCCCGAACGCGGCCCTCCAGGACCCGTTCGTGGCACAACTGCTCGCCGGCTGCGAGCCGATGTTCTGCTACGTCGACGACATCAACTCGTACTCGACCAACGAGGTGGCGATCAACTGGAACTCGGCGCTGGCCTGGATCTCCTCGTTCCTGGCCGACCAGGGTGACGCCGGGGCGGTGCCGGCCACCACCTGCACGGCGCGCTACTCCAACTACGGCGCCTGGCAGGGCGGCACCGGGTTCACCGGGCAGCTGACCATCCAGAACACGGGCGCCACCGCCGTCAACGGCTGGAGCGTGCGCTTCGCGTTCACCGGTGACCAGCGGGTGCGCGAGGCGTGGCTGGCGAAGGTCACCCAGTCCGGCGCGACGGTGACCGCGCGCAACGAGTCGTACAACGCCAAGATCGCACCCGGCGGCACTGTGACGTTCGGCTTCAACGCGACGACAGGCGGCGGCGCCAACCCGAGGCCCGGCCTGGTCACTGTCAACGGAGCGGCCTGCTCGCTGACCTGACCGACGTCCTGGTGGCCGCCCTTCCCGGGCGGTCACCGGGACCGCACGATCAGCGCGGCCGGCGGGTCAACCGCCGGTCGCGTTGTGCTTCGCCACCAGGCTCGGGAGTTCGTCCAGCGAGTCGATCCGGAACAGGCACCGCTCTGCCACTGTGGAGGGGTCGAGGATGTGCCCCCACGGACCGCGTCGGATCAGGCACGTCTTCATGCCCGCCTCCAGGGCCGGGCGCACGTCGTTGTCCGGCCGGTCGCCGACGTACAGGATCGACGACGCGACACCACCGCCCGCGGCGACGACCCGCTCGAAGAACGCCGGTGACGGCTTCGCCACGCCCCACCCGTGCGACGTGCCGATCACGTCCACCGGAAGGTCGAGATCGCGCAGGGTCGCCTCGGCATGAGCTGGCTGGTTACCGGCCAGGCCCACGACCAGACCCTGGTCCTTCAAGGACCCCAGGCACCCCCGCGCGTCCGGGTAGAGATCCTCCTCGGCGAACGACTCCGGCTGGCCGGCAGCCGCCCGACGCTCCAACTCCACGGTGAGATCGAAGTCGGGCCGGAAGACCCGGAACGTCTCCTGATAGTCCAGACCCCGGGCAATCACCGCACCGAAGACCGCCGAGAAGGTGTGCCGGGGCACGCCGAGCCAGTCGGCCCAGGCAGCGAACTCGTGGGACTCGTCGAGAATGGTCCCACCAACATCAAAGATCACCGTGTCGATCATGTCCGTCCCCCGTTGACGCTCGCACCATCGGTGAAGCATAGACGGGGGTACATGCGGCCAGCAGGCTTCCATGATCACTTGATGGTGGGTAGCTGGAACGCCGAGGCTTCCGCTACTGCCCATCAAGTGATCGAGGGCATGCCGCTCGCCGCCAGGAGGCCGCTCGGAGCGGTCGGGCCGCGTGTCTGCGGCTGACGCTGTCGAGCTGATGACGTGGACGAATCATCGGGCCCGCCGCAAACCGATGGATCGGTCGCGCCGAGTGAGCCATGGTAATGCCATGGGTGGTGGTGATCTGGTTGGCGACGAACTGCCTGGCGCGGAGCGTCGAGTGTGGGCGGCGATGCCGGCGGGGACCCGCAGCGCACTGTCCGGGCTGTCCAGCGCAGACCTGCGCAGTCTGCTGTTGAGCGTGGCCCGCGACCGGGTGGCGACCGCGCGCCCGTCCGAGGTGGTGCGACGGTGGCGCGAGGACCGCTTCGTCCGACCAGCCCGCGCCGACCCGCGCGCGCTCGCACGGGTGGAGGCCCGGATGTGGCAACTGCTGCCCGCCGACGTCGCCGGAGTGGAGCTGTCGCCGGTCGTACCGGTCGGCACCTGCTCGGCGGTCGCGCCGGTCAGCCAGAACAGGATCGTCACCACGATGCGCGCCAGCGAGGTGCTGAGCGACCCCACCAACGCCCTCGCCATCGAGGCGGCCGTACGTCGCCGCCGACAGAGCGAGGTGCACCTGGCCGCTGCCCACCGGGTGCTGCGGGCGCAGGACTTCGGCGGCGACGCGTCGGCGCACTTCCGGCTCTTCGCCCTCGTGTCCAGCGCCCGGGACACCGGCTCGGGAGGCACCCAGGCCCGGCTGCTGGTCCGGCACCTCACCTACTGGCGGACCGTCCTCGCCGAGCTGGCGCCGGCCGCCGCGCCTCAGCTGCACGTCACCATCTTCGACGATCAGGCCGTCCGGGAGCGGCTGGCCGACACCGTCCGACCAGCACTGGACAAAGGTGTGGTGCCGCTCGTGGACGAACCGGAGCGGTCTCGCGGTCGCGGCTACTACACGGGCTGCGCCCTGCGGATCACCGTCCTGGGCGGCAGCCTGGAGATTGGCGACGGCGGCCTCACCGACTGGACCGCCCGGCTGAGCGGTGACGCAAAGGAACGCTGCCTCGTCTCCTGCCTCGCCACCGAACGTCTCGTCGACGGCACCAGCCGCTGAGCCCGGCACGCCGGCGCCTCCGAAGATCAGCTGTCGCTCCCGGGCGGGCCGCCCACCGTCACCGCCCACCCTCGCCGCTCATCGTCACCGCCCACCCTCGCCGCTCATCGTCACCGCCCACCCTCGCCGCTCATCGTCGTCGCCCGGAGCCGCCAAACCTCGCCCACCGCGGGCCGGAAAATCGTCGTACACCTGTTCTATTGTTGGTCCATGTTGGAGGAGTTGGCGCAGGCGGAGGCGGCAGTAGCCGGCTGCGTTGGCGCGTCGGCGTGGGCTCTTCCGGAGCACGACCTCGTCGCGGCACTCGACGCCACGCACCGACTCGAACAACGCCTGGCCATGGTCAAGCTGGCCCTCGTGCGGGAGCTGGAGGGTCGAGGCATCGCGACCGCGCAGGGCGCGTCCTCGACGGACGTGTGGCTACGGGACCGGCTGCGCCTCGGGGTTGGTGCCGCCCGCCGTCTGGTCGAGCTGGCCGCGACGCTCGATGCCGCCCCGGCCGGTGTGCGGGACGCGCTGGCCGGCGGAGCGGTCGACGTGGAGCAGGTCCGGGTCATCGCCGACACGGTCAGCGCAGTGCACACGGCCGCTGGCGCCGAGGCTGCCGAGAAGGCTGTGGGCGTCCTGGTCGAGTGGGCCGGGCAGTTCGAGCCGACCCTGCTTCGCAAGCTGGGCACCCGGATCCTCGACCACGTCGCCCCAGAGATCGCCGATGCCGCCGCCGAGGCGGCGATGGAGGCCGAGGCCCGCCGAGCCTACCGAGACCGCCATGTAACGCTGTCCGAGCTACGGGACGGCCGACTGCGACTGTCCGGCATCCTCGACGGCGAGGCGGCCGGTCTGCTGCGCGCCGCGATCGACCCAATGACCGCACCGTCCGGCCCAGACGATCCGCGTTCTCCCGGGCAACGCCGGCACGATGCTTTCGCCGACCTCTGCCGGCTTGCCCTGCGCACGGGTGAGCTGCCCGAGCACGGCGGCGAACCCGCCCAGGTCGTCGTCACCACCAGCTTCGAAACGTTGGCCCGGCGGCTCGGCGCCGGCACTCTCGACACGGGCCCGCAACTCACCCCGGAGACGGTCCGCCGCCTCGCCTGCGACGCCGCGATCCTGCCCGCCGTCCTTGGCGGCAGCGGCCAGACGCTCGACGTGGGCAGGCAACGCCGGCTCATCACCGGTCCCCTGCGACGCGCTCTGGTCCTGCGCGACCGCGGCTGCGCCTTCCCGGGCTGCGACCGCCCACCGCGCTGGTGCGACGCCCACCACATCCGGCACTGGGCCGACGGCGGCGACACCAGCCTGGCCAACGCCGTGCTGCTCTGCGGCCACCATCACCGACACGTCCACCGTGGTGAGTGGACCGTCCGGCTCGGCGGCGACGGCCACCCCGAATTCGTCCCACCGGCCTGGCTCGATTCCGACCGGCTCCCCCGCCGCAACCAGTACCACCGACGAACGTGACCTCTCAGCCGATCTCCTCGTCGACGAAGCACCAGCGCCAGGCCTCGCCCGGCTGCGCCGAGCGGATCACCGGGTGGCCGGTGGACGCGAAGTGCTTGCTCGCGTGCTGGTTCGGCGACGAGTCACAGCAGCCGACCTGCCCGCAGCTCAGGCAGGTACGCAGGTGCACCCAGTAGGTGTCACCGATGGCGACGCAGTCCGCGCACTCGTCGGGGGTACGCGGCTCGGCGGCACCGGCCTCGGTCAGGTGCTGACAGCTCACTTCTCAACCTCTCGCAGCAACGACTCTTCCAGGTCCAGGTCACGGTAGGCCTGCACCAACACTTCCTCAGGGATCCGGCCGGAGTCCCGGGCCGCCCGGAACACATCCCGCTCGGCGTCGATCATCTCCTGCCGCAGCCGACCGTACGCCTGCGACGGGGTCTCCCGCTCGTCGCCGCCGAGTCGTTCCCACGCCATGTTGGTGCGGTCCTCCACCGCTCGGCGCAGCCGGTCCACCACCGCATCCGGTGCGCTGGCGGCCAACTCGTCGAGACGGTCCTGGGCGGCCCTGCTGGCCTGCTGCTGCACGGCGGCTGCGGAGAGCGCGTCCTGCACCGGGTCGTCCGGTGGCAGTTTCAACCTACGGGCGACCAGCGGCAGGGTGGCGCCCTGGCCGACCAGGGTGAAAACGATCACGGCGAAGGCCAGCCAGATCAGCAACGCCCTGGGGTACGGCTCGTCATCGGCCAGGGTCAGCGGCAGGGCCAGCGCGGCGGCCAGGGTCACCACGCCCCGCATTCCGGCCCAGCCGATGATGATCGGGAACTTCGGTGACGGCCGAGCGTCACGGCGGCGGACCCGGGGCACCAACCGGGCCAGGTAGGTGGCCGGGAAGAGCCAGACGAACCGGGTCAGGAAGACGGTGCCGAGCACCGCGAAGGTGATCAGGATGAGCGAGCCGATCGGCTCGTCGAGATCGCGCAGCACCTCCCGCAGTTGCAGCCCGACCAGCAGGAAGACCAGGCCCTCCAGCAGGAAACGGACCAGCCGCCAGAACGCGCCGATCTGCAACCGGGACGCCGCGGACAGCAGCTGGGGCAGCTTGTGCCCGAGCACCAGGCCGGTGACGACAACGGCGACCACACCGGAGGCGTGCAGGTGTTCGGCGGTGAACACCACAGCGAACGGGATGATCAGCGACAGCGCGTTGTCCAGCAGCGGGTCGGTGATCCGCCGATGCAGGAAACCGAACACCAGCGCCCCGAGCGCCCCGATCAGGATGCCGCCGCCGGTGGACCGCAGCACCTCGATGGCGATCTTGTCGGCGCCGACGGCCGAGCCGACGGTGGCCATCGTCGCGACCCGCAGCAGCACCAGCGCGGTCGCGTCGTTGACCAGGCTCTCGCCCTCCAGGATGGTGACGACCCGGCGGGGCAGCCCGACCCGACGGGCGACGGCAGTGGCGGCCACGGCGTCCGGTGGGGCGACCACCGCGCCGAGGGCAAGGCAGATCGCGAACGGCAGCTGCGGCAACAGCAGGTGCAACACCAACCCGACCACGAACGCGGTGAACAACACCAGGCCGACCGCGAGTAGCAGGATCGGCCGGATGTTGTTCTTGAACGCCGGCACCGAGGTCTCCAGCGCGGCCACGTAGAGCAGCGGCGGCAGGATGCCGACCAGCACCAACTCCGGGTCGAGTTCGATCTGCGGGAAGCCTGGCACGAACGAGAGCGCCAGGCCGAAGACGACCAGCACGATCGGCGCGAGCAGACCGAGCCGGCGGGCCAACGCGGCGCCCAGGGTGGCGATCGCCAGGAAGACGACGACCGGAAACAGGCTTTCCATGGGGTACGAGCCTAGGGGTACGCCTGTTCGATCAGCCGCCCGGGCGCAGCTTCGGCAGCACCTCCGCCCCGAACGCGTCGATGAAGCCGCGCTGCTCCTGCCCGACGTGGTGCAGGGCGATCTGGTCGAAGCCGAGTTCCACGTACTCCTCCAGCCAGCCGACGTGCCGACCGAGGTCCGCCGACACGTTCACCACCTCGGCGACGCGCTGCGCCGGCACGTCGGTGGAGACCACGTCGAAGTGTTCGACGGTCTCCAGGTCCCAGCAGACCGGCGGGGCGAAGACGTTGCTGCGCCACTGGTCGTACGCGAGCGCCTCGGCCTGGGCCTGCTCCGGCGCCCAGGAGACGTGCACCTGGAGGTGCAGCGGCCCACGTCCGCCGGCGTCCCGGTACGCGTCGATCATCTCGCGCAGGTGCGCCACCGGGGCGTTCACGGTGATCAGCCCGTCCGCCCATTCGGCGCACCAGCGGGCGGTGGCCACGCTGACGGCGGCACCGACCAGCGCGGGCGGCTGCTCTGGGCGGGTCCACAGCCGGGCCCGATCCACCCGGACCAGGCCGTCGTGGCTGACCTCCTCGCCGGCCAGCAGGGCCCGGATCACGTCCACGCACTCGCGCAGCCGGGCGCTGCGTACGTCCTTGCGCGGCCACGGGTCGCCGGTGATGTGCTCGTTGCTGGCCTCGCCGGTGCCCAGGGCCGCCCAGAACCGGCCCGGGTACATCGCGCCGAGGGTGCCGATCGCCTGCGCGATGATCGCCGGGTGGTACCGCTGGCCGGGCGCGTTGACCACGCCGAACGGCATGCCGGTGGCCTGCAACGCCGAGCCCAGCCAGGACCAGGCGAAGCCGGACTCGCCCTGCCGGGCGCTCCACGGGGAGAAGTGGTCGGAGCACATGGCGGCGTCGAAGCCGGCCCGCTCGGCGTGGATCACCGCCTCCAACAGGGCGCGTGGACCGATCTGCTCATGCGAGGCGTGAAACCCGAACGACGTCATGGGCACACTTCCTACCCACGACGGCACCGGCTGACGCGTGCCGCGCCCCGAACTACTCGGCGTGCGCGCCGGCGCCGGCCGAGGCGGCGCCCTCGCCCACCCAGACCGTCTTGGTGTTGCAGAACTCCCGCATGCCCAGCGCCGACAGCTCCCGCCCGTACCCGGAGTTCTTCACACCGCCGAACGGCAACTCGGGGTATGAGGTGGTCATTCCGTTGATGAAGACGTTGCCGGCGTCCAGGTCGGTGGCGAAGCGCTCCTGCTCGGCCAGGTCCCGGGTCCAGGCGTTCGAGCCGAGCCCGAAGCTGGTGCCGTTGGCGACCTCGATCGCCTCCTCGTACGACGAGACCCGGTACAGGCCGGCCACCGGGCCGAAGACCTCCTCGGACCACATCCGCATCTTCGGGGTGAGGTCGGTGACCACTGTCGGCGGGTAGAACCAGCCGTCGCCGGCCGGCGGCTCGCCGCCGCAGAGCACTGTCGCGCCGTTGTCCACCGCGTCGCGGACCTGGGCGTGCACCTCGTCGCGGCCACGCTCGCTGGCCAGCGGCCCGACGTCGGTGTTCGGGTCCATCGGGTCGCCGACGCGCAGCGCGGCCATGTTGGCGGCGAACTTCTCGGCGAAGGCGTCGAACACGTCGGTGTGCACGATGAACCGCTTCGCGGCGATGCAGGACTGGCCGTTGTTCTGGCAGCGGGCGGTGGTGGCGACCTCGGCGGCCCGGTCCACGTCGGCCGAGGGCATCAC
Organism: Micromonospora noduli; assembly: GCF_003264365.1. GTDB lineage: Bacteria > Actinomycetota > Actinomycetes > Mycobacteriales > Micromonosporaceae > Micromonospora > Micromonospora noduli. The sequence continues at coordinate 39,661 of NZ_PYAK01000042.1, read as the reverse complement.
CACGAACGGGTCGCTGCCGCCGAGTTCGAGGACTGTCTTCTTCAGCTCCCGCCCGGCGATCTGCGCGATGGACCGGCCGGCGGGCTCGCTGCCGGTGAGCGTCGCGGCGCGTACCCGGGGGTCGCTGAGGATGTGGTCGACGGCCTCCGAGTCGACCAGCACCGTGGTGAAGGCCCCCTCGGGAAAGCCAGCTCGCCGGAACACGTCCTCCAGCAGCAGCGCGGTCTGCGGCACGTTCGAGGCGTGCTTGAGCAGGCCGGTGTTGCCGGCCATCAGCGCCGGGGCGGCGAAACGCATCACCTGCCAGAGCGGGAAGTTCCACGGCATCACCGCGAGCACCACGCCGATCGGCTGGTAGCGGATGAAGGCCCGGGTGGCCTTCACGGCGTCGGCGTCGGCGGGCTCGTCGGCGAGGAACGCGGGGGCCTTGTCGGCGTAGAAGCGGGCGGCGGAGGCGCACTTGGTCACCTCGGCCTGCGCCGCGACGTACGTCTTGCCCATCTCCGTGGTCATGATCCGGGCGATCTCGTCGCGCTCGGCGTCGAGCAGGTCGGCCGCAGCGTTCATCCACTGGGCGCGCTGGTCGACGGTCGTCGCCCGCAGCTGGTGGAACGCGAGGTCGGTGCGCTCGATGGCGTCGTCGAGTTGCTCGGTGGACATCGCCTCATAGGTCTTGAGCACCTGTCCGGTGGCGGGGTTGGTGGTGGCGATGTGGGGCATTCCGTCCTCCTGTCACTCGAACAACGAGTGTCGTACGCCCGGCTCCTCGCGGCGGCGGGCGGCGCGGCGGCGCTGGATCACGACCAGGTCGACCACGGCGACCACGGCGAAGATCGCGCAGAGTACGCCGAGCCAGGCGATACCGGCCCAGAACGCCAGCACCGCGAAGAGCACCATGATCACCAGCCCGAAGCTGGCGAGGGTGAGCCGAAGGTTCAACGCGCTGTTCGCGTGGCCGACCGTGCCACGGGCGCGCCGGGGCTGCGATCTCGTCATACCCACCGATCTACCCCCGATCGGCCGGATTAACCGGTACCGCGCGCCCGCACACCCGCACCTGCCGGTGTGCTCCGGCACATCCGTTCGCGCCGCGGCCTCGTCGACCGCAGGATGGGCGCATGTCAATGACCCTCGCCGTGCCGGTGACCGTCTCCATCGCCCGCCGCGTCGATCCCGGCCGGGCCAGCGAGATGGTGGCCTGGATGCGGGCCGGCACGGCGCTGGCCGAGGCGTTCCCCGGTTTCCTCGGCGCCGGCTGGGTGCAGAGCGGCCCCGGTTCGCCGGAGTGGCACATGCTCTACCGCTTCGCCGACGCCGAGACGCTGCGCCGGTGGGAGGAATCGCCGCAGCGGCACTGGTGGCTCAGCTCGGCGCAGGGCATCGTCGAGCACACCCGTGTCGAACGGCGTACCGGAATCGAGGGCTGGTTCGACAGGCCGCTGGAGCACTCGGTGGACCCGGTGGAGCCGGCCCCGCCCGCGTCGCCGCCCCGCTGGAAGCAGGCGGTGACCATCTGGCTGGCGTTCTTCCCCCTGAGCCTGACCGCCACCCTGCTGACGAGCCGCTTTCTCGACGCGGTGCCGCTGGCGGCCCGGGTGCTGCTGATGACGCTCTGCCTGACCCCGCTGATGACCTATCTGGTGCTGCCCCGGATCACCCGGGCGTTGCACTGGTGGCTGCACGGTCAGCGGGCACCGTGGCGGGACGCATAGCACCCCCACGGCTTCCGCGTCGGCACTCTGCCGCATACCCGACAGCAACTTCCCGGCAAACCACATCCTGCGCATAGAGTTACCGCGCTGTCGCTCTGTGCTGCGGGAACGGGAGACGTCATGCCTCGACGCTGGGTCGCCGCGCTGGCCTGTCTCGCGGCGCTGGTCGCGCTGGCGTGCGAGGGCGGCAACTCCGCGGAACCCCGCCCCACCACGAGCGCCCCGCCGTCGAGCGGGCCGGGCGGCATCGCCGCCCTCGGCGACTCGATCAGCACCGGCTTCGCCTCCTGCCTGGTGCTCACCTCCTGCGAGCGCAACTCCTGGTCGACCGGGGACGGGCTGCGGGTGCAGAGCCACTACCGGCGGCTGCTCGAACAGAATGCGGCGATCCGCGACCGGACGTACAACCATGCCCGTCCCGGCGCCCGCGCGGACGCCCTGGCGGGTCAGGCCCAGGCGGCGGTACGCGACCGCGCCGACTACGTCACAGTGCTGATCGGCGCCAACGACGTCTGTCGGGGTGGGGTGGACGCGATGACGCCGGTGGCCCAGTTCCGGGCCGACGTCGACCGGGGGCTGCGGGTCCTGCGGACCGGCCGGCCGAAAGCCCGGGTGCTGGTGGTGAGCATCCCCGACCTGTACCGGCTCTGGGAGGTCGGGCACGACGACGCCCGGGCGACCCGCGCGTGGCGGCGGGGTATCTGCCCCGCCCTGCTGGCCGACGCGACCTCGACCGCACCCGCCGACCGGGCCCGCCGGGCCGCCGTCCGGGACCGGATCGACGCGTACAACGCCGAGTTGAAGGCGGCCTGCCGGGCGTACGGATCACGGTGCCGGCACGACGGCGGCGCGTTGCACAAGGTCCGGTTCACCCTGGACCTGCTCAACCCGCTGGACTGGTTCCACCCCAACGCCACCGGTCAGGGCCGCATCGCCGAGGTGACCTGGCGCTCCTCCGGCCTGGCCAGCTGAACGAGCCCGGACGGGGCCGTCAGGGTTGGCGCGGCTCGGGGACGGCGTTGCCGCGGGAGCCGTAGAGGGCCCGGGATCGCTGGGCGAGATCCTTTGTAGCCGACGAGTTGGCCCAGGTGCCGAGCACGATGGCCGCACCGGGGACGATCTTGGCGACCATCCGCTTCGCGGCCCGGACGCCGGCCATCTGGGCCAGCCGGATGCCGAGCTGCAGCATGACCCGACCGAGCGGACGCTGGCCGCCCAGGCCGAAGAGCGCGTCGGCGCGTTCCCGGCCGGCGGCCACGCCGAGCGCCAGCCGGGCGCTCTCGGCGACCTTGTGCACCCGCTGGAGCACCAGCAGGTCGGTGGCCCGGTCATTGTGCAGGGGGTCGACGTCGTACGCGGCGGCGATGTGCAGCACCATCCGCGCCTGGGTCCAGGCCAGCACGCCCACGTCGATCACGGCGCCGGGCAGCCCGGCGGCGCCGGAGACCGCGCCGGACAGCCGGGCCAGGTTGACGAACTTGCGGGCCGCCTGGTCGGCCAGGACATCGGCGGAAGCCCCGGGCTGCTCGGCCCGGGCACGGGCGGCCCACTGCACGGCTTCCGGCCCGAGGCGGCGAACCGCCTCCAGGGCAAGGTGCTCCGGCGCGTACTGCGGGTCGTCACGCATCCGGTCCCAGAGTCGGGCCGGCGGACCCTCGGGGGCGTCCACCGACCCGGCCGGCAGGTCGACGGACGGCTGCGGAGTAGGGACGGCGGGCTGACCGCCGACGGGCGGAGTGTCGGTCACCAGGTCTCCCCAGGGGTGGAAACGGTGGACAGGGCGGCCGATGGAGCGGTCAGCGGCGGCGGTTGGACAGCCGAGCCGCCAACCCCTTCAGCTTCTGCTGGTTGCCCGGCTTGGCCATCTCTCGACGACCTCGCTCGACCAACTGCTGCCCCTTCGGCGATCTCAGGAACGTGGTGATCCGCTGCATCAGTGACATGACGTCCTCCTGTCGATGGTCCCGTAGTCATGTGTACCCCGAACCCGCAACACATGTACCCGGGATGCGACAGCCTCAACCCTGACCGTCCATAGTGGGCGGTAGGTTACCGCCCCGCCGGCACGATGGCGTCAACGACCCGGGTGGCCCTCCACTCGTGCTGCTGGTAGTGCTCCGGGTACGCGGAGACCTGCACCGCCTGGGCGGCGTCGGTGAGCCGCATCCGCTGCCAGCCGGGCACCTGCTCCAGCGCGCTGAGGAACTGCCGGGTGGCGAACTCGGGGTCCATCAGCCGCTCCACCGGGCCCCAGCCGCTGCTGGAACGCTGTTGGAACAACCCGACCGAGTCGTGGTCCCAGCCGACGCCCTGGTGCGGATAGTCCTGCGACTCGGGCAACACGCCGCTGGCCACGTTGTAGAGGTTGCTCTCCTGCATGGCGGTGGCCACCGCGATCACCAGACCCCGGCGCGGCACACCCATCTTGCGGCCGGTACGGACGATCGCCTCGGCGTTCTCCATCTGGTCCTCGTCCAGCCCGGCGACGGGCGCCGGGTCGGTCGGGCGAGCGGGGGCGACCTTGCGGGCCGGCGCGCTGGTGTCCGGGTCGGCGGGGCTCGCCGCGGCGGACTGGGCGGCGGCGGAGGCGCTCGGGGCAGCCGTGCGGTCGAGGGAACGGGAGGCGCGCTGCTGCTCGGCGCGCTGCGCCAGCTCGGAGCTGGAGAGCGATCCACTCCGGGTCGCCGCATCGGCGTTCTCGTCACGAACCTGGACGACGGCGGTCAGACCGAGGCAGCACACCACACCGGTGGCCAGCGCCATCTGTGCCCGGCGTCGACCGGTCAGGTCCCGGGCGTACGCCCGGAGCCGGCTCGCGGTGGTTGTCCGTTCGGTTGAGGTGCCATCCTCCGTATCGGCAGTGGGCCTACTCGGGGCGTACGGGTCGTCGAGGGTGCCGTCGTCACGCATCAACCGAGGCTAGGCAGGTGAAAACCCTGATCACGCACGGTGATCACGTGGCGCTCGACACAGATCGGAGCCGCACTGGTGGACGACCCGGGCGGGGTGACCCGCCCGGGGAACGGACCTCGCGTACCGGATGAAGCTGGCGCCGCACGCGGACCGGCACGGGCCCGGACAAGGCCGGCCATTCCACCGCCGAGCCTGACATGATCGACAAACTCGGCCTTTGGGCCGAACCGCCCCTCGGCCGATCGGCCAGGAGGCTCGGCCTGGTGGCGTAAACAGCCGATTGGTCCGGTCACGCCCACCACCCGGCCAACGGATCGCCCGACGCAGGAATGCACCAGGATGGCGGGTACGTTGCCCGAACGGGTGCCCTCCGTCGCGACGGCGCCCCGCAGGCACATTTCAGGGAGGTCCGCACCGGTGCTCGACCCACACGAGCTCTACCAGCTCACCGACGATCTGCCCGACCTCGGGCAGCCGGTCCTGATCCAGGCCCTCACCGGGTTCGTGGACGCCGGAAACGCCAGCCGACTGGCGCGTGAGCAGCTACTCACCTCGCTGGAGGGTCGGCCGATCGCCACGTTCGACGTCGACCAGCTCTTCGACTACCGATCGCGACGACCGGTGATGACCTTCGTCGAGGACCACTGGGAGAGCGTCGACGCGCCCAAGCTGGAGCTGCACCTGCTGCAGGACGACGACGAGACCCCGTTCCTGCTGCTCACCGGCCCCGAACCGGACCTGCAGTGGGAGCGTTTCGTGGCCGCCGTCGCCGGGCTCGCCGCCCGGCTGGACGTCCGGCTCACCGTGGGGCTCAACTCGATCCCGATGGCGGTCCCGCACACCCGGCCGACCGGGGTGACCGCGCACGCCACCCGCCCCGAACTGATCGCCGGCTACGAGCCCTGGTTGCAACGCGTCCAGGTGCCCGGCAGCGTCGGTCACCTGCTGGAGTTCCGCCTCGGCGAGCAGGGCCGCGACGCGCTGGGCTTCGCCGCCCACGTGCCGCACTACGTGGCGCAGACCGAGTACCCGGCAGCCGCCGAGGTGCTGCTCACCTCGGTGTCGCGCAGCACCGGGCTGCTGCTGCCCGGCGACGGGCTGCGCTCGGCCGCCGAGGTGGTCCGGGTGGAGATCGACCGGCAGGTCGCGCAGACCGAGGACGCCGCGGCCCTGGTCCAGGCCCTGGAGGAGCAGTACGACGCGTTCGCCCGAGGTCGGGGCGAGAAGAGCCTGCTCGCCCCGGATGCCGGCCCGCTGCCCACAGCCGACGAACTCGGCGCCGAACTGGAACGGTTCCTGGCCGAACAGACCCGTCCCGGCGACACCCCGGGCAGCTGACAGGGCGTCGCGGCGGCGGATGCGGCAGGCTGGGGGCATGCGCCTGGCGACCTGGAACGTCAACTCGGTGAAGGCCCGCCTACCCCGGCTGCTGGAGTGGCTGGCCGACACCGGGCCGGACGTCGTCTGCCTGCAGGAGACGAAATGCCCGGACGGCGCCTTCCCGGCGACCGAGGTGGGCGCGCTGGGCTACACCGTGGCCAGCCACAGTGACGGCCGGTGGAACGGGGTGGCCATCCTGTCCCGGGTGGGGCTGGGCGACGTCCGGGTCGGGTTCGCCGGTGAACCCGGCTTCCCCGAGCCCGAGGCCCGGGCCATCTCCGCCACCTGCGACGGGGTGCGGGTCTGGTCGGTGTACGTGCCCAACGGCCGGACGCCGGACGACCCGCACTACGCGTACAAGTTGGCCTGGTTCGCGGCGCTGCGTGACGCGCTGGACGCGGAGCTGGCCGGCGGGGTGCCGCTGGCGGTCTGCGGCGACTTCAACGTCGCCCCGACCGACGCCGACGTCTGGGACCCGGCGGTCTTCACCCACTCCACGCACGTCACCCCGGCCGAGCGGGCAGCCCTCGCGGCGCTGCGCGACCTGGGCCTCAGCGACGTCGTGCCCACCCCGATGAAGGGCCCGCACCCCTTCACCTACTGGGACTACCGGGCCGGCATGTTCCACCAGAACAAGGGCATGAGAATCGACCTGGTGTACGCGTCCGCGCCGTTCGCCCGAGCGGTCCGCTCCGCGTACGTGGACCGCGAGGCCCGCAAGGGCAAGGGCCCCTCCGACCACGCGCCGATCGTGGTCGACGTGGACCTGGTCCCGGCGGTCGAGACGTTTTGAGTGGCTAGGGTGGGCAGATGGCAGTCGTGAAGATCAACGCAATCGACGTCCCGCCCGGTGGCGGCGCGGAGCTGGAGAAGCGGTTCGCCGCCCGGGCCGGCACCGTGGAGAACTCCCCCGGTTTCCTCGGCTTCGAACTCCTCCGCCCGGTGGCCGGCGAGACCCGCTACTTCGTCTACACGAAGTGGGAGAGCGAAGAAGCGTTCCAGGCGTGGGCCGCCGGCCCCTCACGCGCCGCCCACGCCACCGCTCCCGGCGACAAGCCCCGTCCCCCGGTCTCCACCGGCGCCACCCTGCTGGAGTTCGAGGTGGCGCTGCACGTCCCCCAGCCCTGACCATCCACGCGGCCTGATCCACTCTGGTCCAGTGAAACCGGGGTGTCCGAGTCCGTGGGACACCGCGACATCAGGGATCCCTTGTCGATCACCACCGCGGGGCTGGGCCGCGCCTCAGCCAAAGGACGCCGGGCCGGACGTTTCCGTTGCTAGCGTCGAAGCGGCCCGAGCGGTAGCCGGGCACCAGTCGCCCTGCCCGCCGGCACAGGCCGTTCACGCTGGGCGGTCCCAGGAAGGTGCGGGGTCCGGCCATGTTCGACGGCTTCGAAGAGTTCGACATCGACACGCCCGGCGCGACGATCCACGGACGCCGCGGCGGGAGTGGGCCGCCCGTTCTGCTGCTGCACGGCATCCCCGAGACGCACCTCATGTGGCATCAGGTCGCGCCACGGCTCGCCGAGCACTACACAGTCGTCGCCACCGACCTGCGGGGCTGGGGCGACAGCGGCAAACCTCCGAGCAGTCCGGATCACGAGCCGTACAGCATGCGAGCCATCGCCCGCGACCAGGTCGCGGTGATGCGGAGCCTGGGCCACGAGCGGTTCGGACTCGTCGGCCACGATCGCGGGGCGCGCTGCGCGTACCGTCTCGCACTCGACGAGCCGGACGTCGTCACTCGGCTAGCCGTGATGGACGTGGTGCCCATCGGGGACGTCTACGACCGCGCCGACCGGACGTTCAGCCTCTCCTACTGGGTCTGGTCCTTCCTGGCGGCGCCCGCACCGGTGCCCGAACAGTTCATCGACGCGGCGCCGGCGGTGCTCGTCGACTTCATGCTCGACACCTGGCCCGAGGTGCAGGACGCCTTCCCCGCCGAGGTCCGGACGGCGTACGTCAAGCAGTTCAGCGACCCCGCTACCGTGCACGCGATCTGCGAGGAGTTCCGCGCCGCCGCGACGCTGGACTACCAGCAGGACGAGGCGGATCACGGGAACCGGAAGATCACCTGTCCGGTGCTGTTTCTCTGGAGCCAACGCGGCCAGGTCGCGAAGCTCTACGACGACCCGCTCGCGATCTGGCGGGAGTGGGCCGACGACGTACGCGGCGAGCCGGTCGGGGTCGGGCACTTCATTCCGGAGGAAGCCCCCGACGAGACCACCCGCCAACTCCTGGCCTTCCTGAGCTGACGCCGGGCCGAGGGTCGGCTCAGGACTTGCGGGAGGACTGGAGGGTGGCGAACGCGATGACGTTGTCGGCGTAGCCGGTGCGGCCCCCGATGAACTGCCCACCGCAGGTGATCAACCGCAGCCCGGGTGGCCCGTCACGGCCGTAGATCCGCTCGGCGGGCAACTGGTCCTTCGGGAAGTGCTCGACGGTGTCGACCCGGAACACCACCACCGACTCATCCGCCCGGGCCACCTCGATCAGGTCGCCGGGGTGCAGCTTGCCCAGGTCGTAGAAGACCGACGGGCCGGTCTTCGTGTCCACGTGCCCGACGATCACCGCGGGGCCAGGCTCACCGGGGGTGGGCCCCCGGTCGTACCAGCCGGTTTCGTTGTGCCGTTCCAGCGGCGGTACGGCGATCGAGCCGTCCCGCGCCTGCCCGACGGGCGCCACCGGCGCGGTCACCTTGATCGCCGGCACCGAGAGGCGCACCGGCCGACTGGCCGACAACCCGACCGACTCACTGCGGGCCGGCCGGTCACCGCCGGTCGGGGCCAGGTCGAACGGGCCTACCGAACGGCCCAGCCCGGCCCCCGTGGCGAAGACCCCCGCCAACACCAACACCACTGCCAACGGTACGGACCAGGGGCTGCGACCTGAGGGACGACTACGCCGGGGGGCGACGGCGGTCGGCGGGCGCGCGGCCACCGACGGGCGGTCGGGATCCGACGGGCGGGTTGGATCCGGCGGGCGGGTTGGATCCGGCGGGCGGTGGGGCCTTGGCGGGCGGTCGCCCGGCCAACCGTCGTCCAAGGGCAGCCGAACGTCATCGGGCGGCGAGGCGGGGCGGCCGGCGAACGGCGGGCGGGCAGCGGCCGGCGGCGACGCGGGACGACCGGGCGACGGCGGGCGTGAACCGGCCGGTGGCGGCGTGGGGCGGAAGATCGTCATGGCGGGCTCAGCGACGCGTGGCGGCTCGGGGGCGGCGCAGCGCCATCACGGCGAGGACCAGCCCGGTGATGATCAGTGCCGCGCCGCCGGGCAGCAGCAGCTTGCCGGTGATCCCGCCGCTGCTCCCACCGAAGCCGGTCGCCGGACCCCGACTCGGCTGGTTGGGGATCTTCTTGACCACCTGGAGCATTGTCGAGGCGGTCTCGCCGTCGCGACACTCCAGCTTGACCCGGTAGTTGCCGGGACGGGTGCGCTCGCGGACCATCGGCGCGGCGGTGAGCACCCCGCGCTGCGGCTGCACGCCGACCGCCCCGAAAGCGTCGGAGACCACTGTGGCGCCCACCGAGTTGTCCCGACAACTGGCCCGGATGCCGACCAGGTAACCGGGCTGCACAGTGCTGGGGCTCACCTCGACGAAGATGTCCACCGCCGGAGACGGTTGGGGCGCTCCGCCGGGCGGCCCTTCGGGCTGCGGCGCGGGCGCGACGGCAACAGCCCGCTCGGGCACGGGCGCGACGGCAACGGCCTGCACCGGCGCGACGGCAACGGCCTGCACGGGCGCGACGGCAACAGCGTGCTCGGGCACGGCAAGAACGGCACCAGGCCGCTCGGGCACGGGAAAGACGGCGACGGCAGGCTCGGATGCGGCAAGGGCAACGGCGGCAGACTCAGGCACCGCGAGGGCGGACGTGGCGAGGGCGGGCGTGGCGGCCAGCAGGGGGCCGGCCAGCACGGTCACCAGCGACAGGGTCACGACGCCGCGGGTCACTGTCACGATGCCCCCTCTCGACGCCGTGCGGCCGGGTCGGGCGGTGGAGCACCCGACCTGCCGTACCAGTTGGATCCTCTCATTTCCGGTCGCACATCACATCCGATCCGCCGGCGACGTCGCGTACGCTCGGGTCGCTGTGACCGCCACCGACCATGACCCCGCCGTCCCGCCCGCGAGCCGGACGATCCGCACGTTCCACCCCCGCCGGGGTCGGATGAGCGACCGGCAGACCGACGCGCTGAGCCGGCTCTGGCCCGCGTACGGCCTGGATGTGCCGGACGGACCTGTCGTGCCCGTCGACCTGGCCGACCTGTTCGGTCGCCGGGCGCCCGTGGTGCTCGAGATCGGCTCGGGCATGGGCGACAGCACCGCTGCGATGGCTACTGCCGACCCGGATCGAGATTATCTGGCGGTCGAGGTGCACACGCCGGGAATCGCCAACCTGCTCGACCTGGTGGAGCGCGGTGGCCTGCGCAACGTGCGGGTAGCGCAGGGTGACGCGTTGTCCCTGGTCAGCGGCTTGCCCGAGGGCGTGCTGGACGCCGTGCACGTCTTCTTCCCGGACCCGTGGCCGAAGTCCCGCCACCACAAGCGGCGGCTCATCCAGCCGGCGCACGTGGCGCTGCTGCGGTCCCGGCTGCGCTCCGGCGGCATGCTGCACTGCGCGACCGACTGGGCCGAGTACGCCGACGTGATGCGGGAGACCCTCGACGCGGACCCGGAGCTGGTGGACGCGTACGGCGGCTTCGCACCGCGGCCGGCGCACCGGCCGGTGACAAAGTTCGAGCGGCGAGCGATCAGGGCCGGTCGGCCGGTCGCCGACCTGCTGTACCGCCGACGGTGACCGGCGAAACGCCCGAACCGGCACGCGGCGGCGCGTCCGGGACGCCCGGACGGGGGTCCGGTGCGGGCCGGGTTGGCGTACCGGGGCATGATCCAGGCACCATGGACAGGCTATGACGCTCACCGCCGCGCTGCCGACAAGCGCCGACCCCGACACCCTCTTCGACGCGTTCGCCGGCTGGGCGAAGGAGCGCGGCCTCGACCTCTACCCCCATCAGGAAGAGGCGGTCATCGAGATCGTCTCCGGCGCCAACCTGATCATGAACACGCCCACCGGCTCGGGTAAGAGCCTGGTGGCGATCGCCGCGCACTTCGCGGCCCTCGCCGACAGTCGGACCACCTTCTACACCGCGCCGATCAAGGCGTTGGTGTCGGAGAAGTTCTTCGCGCTCTGCGAGGTCTTCGGCGCCGAGAACGTCGGCATGCTCACCGGCGACGCCAGCGTCAACGCCGACGCCCCGATCATCTGCTGCACCGCGGAGATCCTGGCGAACCTGGCGCTGCGAGAGGGCACGAAGGCCGACGTCGGCCAGGTGATCATGGACGAGTTCCACTTCTACGCCGAGCCCGACCGGGGCTGGGCGTGGCAGGTGCCGATCATCGAGCTGCCGCAGGCCCAGTTCATCCTGATGTCCGCCACTCTGGGGGACACCACCCGCTTCGTCGACGACCTGACCCGGCGCACCGGGCGGCCCACCGCCGTCGTGCGCACGGCGGAGCGGCCGGTCCCGCTCATCTTCTCGTACGCGATGACGCCGCTGCACGAGACGCTTGAGGAGCTGCTGGAGACCAAGCAGGCCCCGGTGTACGTGGTGCACTTCACCCAGGCCGCCGCGCTGGAACGCGCCCAAGCGCTGACCAGCGTCAACGTCTGCACCCGCGCCGAGAAGGACATGATCGCCGAGGCGATCGGCGGTTTCCGGTTCACCGCCGGCTTCGGCAAGACGCTGTCCCGGCTGGTCCGGCACGGCATCGGCGTGCACCACGCCGGCATGCTGCCCAAGTACCGCCGACTGGTGGAGACCCTCGCCCAGGCCGGCCTGCTCAAGGTCATCTGCGGCACCGACACCCTCGGCGTCGGCATCAACGTGCCGATCCGCACCGTGCTGTTCACCGGCCTGTCCAAGTACGACGGGGTCCGCACCCGGCTGCTGAAGAACCGGGAGTTCCACCAGATCGCCGGGCGGGCCGGCCGGGCCGGCTACGACACCATCGGCCGGGTCGTGGTGCAGGCCCCGGAGCACGTCATCGACAACGAGAAGGCCCTCGCCAAGGCCGGCGACGACCCGAAGAAGCGGCGCAAGGTGGTCCGCAAGAAGCCACCGGAGGGCTCGATCGGCTGGGGCCAGCCCACCTTCGACCGACTTGTCGACGCCGAGCCGGAGCCGTTGACCTCCAGCTTCCAGGTCAGCCACTCGATGCTGCTCAACGTCATCGGCCGGCCCGGGGACGCGTTCACCGCGATGCGGCACCTACTCACGGACAACCACGAGGAGCCCGCCGCGCAGCGCCGGCACATCCGCCGCGCAATCGCCATCTACCGGGCTCTGCGTGCCGGCGGGGTCGTCGAAGAGCTGCCCGAGCCGGACGAGACCGGCCGGCGGATCCGGCTCACCGTCGACCTCCAGCTCGACTTCGCCCTCAACCAGCCGCTCTCCCCCCTCGCGCTGGCCACCATCGAGCTGCTCGACGCCGAGTCCCCGTCGTACGCGCTCGACGTGTTGAGCGTGATCGAGTCGATCCTCGACGACCCGCGGCAGATCCTCTCCGCGCAGCAGTTCAAGGCGCGCGGCGAGGCGGTCGCCGCCATGAAGGCCGAGGGCATCGAGTACGAGGCGCGCCTCGAACTGCTCGACGAGGTGACCCACCCGAAGCCTCTGGCCGAGCTGCTGGAAGCCGCGTACGAGATGTACCGGCAGGGGCACCCCTGGGTCGCCGACCACCAGCTCTCCCCCAAGGCCGTCGTCCGCGACATGTACGAGCGGGCCATGACCTTCACCGAGTACGTGCAGTTCTACGGGCTGACCCGCTCGGAAGGTCTCGTCCTGCGCTACCTGGCCGACGCGTACAAGACGCTGCGCCAGACCGTGCCCGAGGACGCCAAGACCGAGGAACTGATCGACCTCATCGAGTGGTTGGGCGAGCTGGTCCGCCAGGTCGACTCCAGTCTCATCGACGAGTGGGAGCGGCTGCGCAACCCGTCCGACGTGGCCGAGGTGGCCCAGGCGCACGCCGCCCTGACCGATCGGCCACCGGCGGTGACCCGCAACGCGCGGGCGTTCCGGGTGCTGGTGCGCAACGCGCTGTTCCGACGCGTCGAGCTGGCCGCTCTACGCCGCTGGGACCTGCTCGCCGAGTTGGACGCCGAGGACGGCTGGGACTACGACGCGTGGGCCGACGCCCTGGCGCCGTACTTCGAGGCGTACGACTCGATCGGGGTCGGGCCGGACGCCCGCGGTCCGGCGCTGCTCATGATCGAGCAGGGCCGGGAGCGGTGGACCGTACGGCAGATCTTCGACGACCCGGACGGCGACCACGACTGGGGCATCAGCGCCGAGATCGACCTGGTGGCCTCGGACGAGGTCGGCGCGGCTGTCGTGCGGATCACCGACGTCGGCCAGCTCTAGCGAGCGCCTCGACAGGGGGTCGTCCGTACGCCGGACGGCCCCCTTTGTCGCGTCTTCCGCACCCCTTCTTTGGCTGGGCGATGTCAGACCTGTCGATTAGAATGTATGTACTAATCGAGTTCCTGACCTGCAGGATTACGATCCGGGAGGACGCCCGTGACCGCGCCCGCCTCCACGCCCCTCACCCCCTACGCGACACTGCTCGGTTTCACCCGCTACGTCGACCGCACCGGCCCCACCAAGGCGACCTTCGTCGGCGGGCTGCGCAAGCAGCGCGCCAGCCGGTCCGGCTTCAACCCGCACGGCCAGTTCGTCAAGGCGCTCAAGGCCGACATCGCCTTCCACACCGGCGGCACCCACCTGGCCGGGGTGGCCGACATCGTCAAGCCACGATGGCGCCCGCTCTACCAGGCGCTCGTCCCCGGTGCCACGACCTGGCTGCACTCGCTCGGCGAGCCGACCGCCGTCGATCTCGCCCAGACCCGTGACGCCCTGGCCATGCTCGGCGACCTGCCCGTCAAGATCAACCCTCACTTCGGGGTACGCCACGCCGACGGCCGCGCCGAAGCGGTCCGCCTGCACTTCGACGAGGCCCCACCGAGCGAGGAGTCGGTGCTCGCCACCCTGCACCTGATGGCCCGGCACATGGACGCGGTGCTCCCGCACGCCGAGCCGGTCCTGGTCGACGTCCGCCGCGGCCTGGCCCACCGCATGCCCACCGATGCCAAGCCCGACCAGATCGAACGATGGCTCTCCGGCGAGGCCGCCGCCTTCCGCGCCATCTGGTCCACCGCCGCCTAACCCCACCTCCACGCCCCACGCCCTCCACGCGCCTGCCCGGCAAGATCGCTCTCCATCCGCCCAAGATCCGCGCAACTTCAGGGATGCTGCTGTCTCGCGTCGCGAGAAGGCAGCAAGAACAGCGAAGTTGCGCGGATCTTGGCGTTCCGGCCCTGGTTCAGGGTTATCCACAGGGGCTGCGGGCGAATGCGAACGCCGGTCATGGTGTCTGTCATGCCTGTTCCCCCACGACGGCCGGCGAGCCTGCAGGGACGCGTCTTTCGCGGCTCCCGCGTCGTTGCCCAAGGCCTGTTGACCCGGACGGAGCTGCGCAGCAGGGCGTGGCGTCCGCTGTTCCGGGATGTCTACGCCGATGCCCGGCTGGCGGTCACCCACCGCACTCGTTGTGCCGCCGCGGCACGGTGGGTTCTGCCACCGGGTGCAGCGATCGCTGGTCGCAGTGCGGCGGCGCTGTACGGCGCGGCGCCGGTCGCCGACCATGAGCCCATCGATGTGCTCGTGCCCGCTGGCACGCGGTTCGGTCCGGTCTCAGGGCTCGTCGTGCACACCGGTGCGATCGCCGCGACCGACGTAGCGGTACGTCAGGGCATCCCGGTGACCACGCCGACGCGCACCTGTTGGGACCTGGCCCAGTGGCTACCAACGGAGGACGCCGTCGCCGTCGTGGATCGCCTTGCCAACCAACGGCTGGTGGCGCTACCTCAACTGCGCGCGGACTCCCGAACATGGATCGGCAACCGGGGTTGGAAGCGGATGGCGCGCGTGGCTGAGCTGGCCGACGCGGGCGCGGAGTCGATCCCAGAGTCCCGGCTCCGCGTGCGGATAGTGCTCGCCGGGGTGCCGACGCCTGTGACGCAGTTCGTGGTGGAGCGCGATGGGAGGTTCTTGGCCCGTCTCGATCTGGCGTGGCCACACCTCAAGGTCGCCGTCGAGTACGACGGGTTGTGGCATGACGATCCCGACCAGTTCCATCGAGACCGACGCCGCCTCAACCGACTGCTCGGTGAGGACTGGATCGTCCTGCACGTCACCGCGAAGCGGTTCCGCGAGGACTTCGACGGCTTCCTCGCCGAACTTCGTCAAGCCCTCCGGTCCCGCTCCCGCTGACTCTGCCTCGGGACCCAGACACACCAAGATCCGCGCAACTTCGGGGATTCTGTTGCCTGAACAGCTCGCGAGGCAGCAGTTTCACCGAACTTGCGCGGATCTTGGAAGGAACGGCGCGGGTGCGCGGGCGGGGTGTCAGGCGGCGGGGAGGTACTTGGCCAGGTCGTCGAGGATCTTGTTGGCGGCGCCGACGCCGATGCCGGTCATCCAGACCTCGTCGGAGACGGGGTACGCCTTGCCGGCCTTGACCGCGCCGAGGCCCTTCCACAGCGTCCCGCCCGCGACCTTGGTCTGCTCGGCGGCGGCCTTGTCGCCGTACGCGGTCACGAAGATGACGTCACCGTCGACCTCGTTGATCCGCTCGGGGCTGACCAGGTCGAAGCGCTTGTCCTCCTTGTTGGCGAGCAGCTGCCGCTCGGGGCGGCCCAGGCCGGTGTCGCCGATGACGATGCCGGAGAACGAGTCCGGGCCGTACACCCGGATGTTGCCGGGCAGGAACCGCACGATGGAGACCTTGCGCGCGGCGGCGTCGCCGAGCGTCGCACCGAAGTCCTTGGCCCGCTTCTCGTACGTGGCGAGCAGATCCTTGGCCTGCTGCTCGCGGCCGAGCGCCTTGCCGTCGAGGAGGAGGTTGTCCTTCCAGGTGATGCCCACCTTTTCGGTGAACACGGTCGGCGCGATGGCGGCCAGCTCGTCGTAGAACTTCTCCTGGCGGAACTTGCTGCCGAGGATGAGGTCCGGCTTCAGCGCGTTGATCGCCTCCAGGTCGGGCTCGGTGAGCACCCCGACCTCCTTGATGCCGGCGAGCTTGTCCGCGCCGAAGTAGGTGGGCCAGCTCTTCGCCTCACCGGCGGTGGCCGCACCGACGGGCGTGATGCCCAGCGAGAGCGCCGTGTCGATCTTGTCGGTGTCGAGCACGACGACGCGCTTGGGCTCGGCCGGGACCTTGGTGGTGCCCATGGCGTGGGTGATCTCCCGGGTGTCCCCGGTGGTGGAGCCGGCGACCGGGTCGCTCTCACCGCAGGCGGTGAGGCCGGCGCCGAGGGCGACGGCCGTGGCGAGAGCTGCGACGAGACGACGCATCAGAGTCCTTTCGAGGGGTGCGAGCCGGCGAGCGGGTTGGCCGCGTCGCCGGTGGAGGGTCGGGCGTCCGGCACGGACGCCGTCGACGAATCGGGGTCTTTCACAGCCGGAGCGTTGCCACCGGTGTACGCGGGCACCACCAGCGGCGCGCCGGTCACCGGACAGGGCACGACCACGCAGGCCAGCCCGAAGACGTCGCGGACCAGGTCGGCGGTGAGGATCTCCCGGGGCGGGCCGGCGGCGACCACCGCGCCGGCGCGCATGGCGACCAGGTGGTCGGCGTAGCGGGCGGCCTGGTTCAGGTCGTGCAGGACGGCGACCACGGTGCGGCCCCGCTCGGAGCGCAGCCGGTGCAGGAGGTCCAGCACCTCCACCTGGTGGGCCAGGTCGAGGAAGGTGGTCGGCTCGTCCAGCAGCAGGGCGTCGGTGTCCTGGGCGAGGGTCATGGCGATCCACACTCGTTGCCGCTGACCCCCGGAGAGGCTGTCCACCGGTCGGTCGGCCAGGTCGGTGACGTCGGCGAGCGCCATCGCCTGGTCCACCGCGGCGCCGTCCTCCGACGACCACTGCCGCCACCACCGCTGGTAGGGCTGTCGGCCGCGCCCGACCAGGTCCGCCACAGTGACGCCCTCGGGCACCAGCGGGCTCTGCGGCAGGACGCCGAGGCGGCGGGCGACCTCCCGGGTCGGCAGGTCGCGGATGGCGGTGCCGTCCAGCAGCACCGTGCCGCGGCGGGGGGTGAGCAGCCGGGCCATCGTGCGCAGCAGGGTGGACTTGCCGCACGCGTTGGGTCCGACGATCACGGTGAACGCGTCGGTGGGCAGGTCGAGGTCGAGCCCGTCGAGCACGGTTCGCTCGTCGTAGCCGGCGACCAGGTCGCGGGTGGAGAGCATCACACGACTCCTTGAGGCGTCACGACGACCGCCGCCGGCCACGCAGCAGCAGGAAGATCAGGTACGGGCCGCCGATCGCGGCGGTCAGCACACCGGCGGGTAGTTGGGTGGGTGCGAACAGGCGCCGGCCGGCCAGGTCGGCCAGCACCAGCAGGAGGGCGCCGAGCAGCGCCGCGCAGACCAGCGGCGGTCGTTCGGCGCGTACCAGGCGACGGGCCACCTGCGGAGCGACCAGCGCCACGAAGTCGACGGCGCCGACCTGGGCGGTGACCATCGCGGCGACGAGTACGCCGGTGCCGGCGAGGCCGATCCGACGGGCCACCGGGCGCAGCCCGACGCCCCGGGCGGTGTCGTCGTCCAGGGCGGTGCTGTTCAGCGCCCAGCCGGCCCAGGCCAGCACCGGCAGTAGCACCAGCAGCGTGCCGGCGATCCAGGCGGCCTCGGTCCAGCCCTTGCCGGCCAGGGTGCCGATCAGCCAGATCTGCGCGCGCAGTCCGTCGATCGGATCGGCGGTGAGCATCACCACCTCGGTGAGCGCCCGGAAGCCGAAGGCGACCGCCACCCCGGCGAGCACGAACCGCTGCGCGGCCAGCCCGTGCCGGGCACCGAGGGCGAACAGCAGCACCGCCGCGAGCAGCCCGCCCACCAGTGCGGTGGGCGCCACCAGCACCGCGGCCATTCCGCTGGTCAGGGCCACGGTCGCGGCGAGGCCGGCGCCCTGGGTGATGCCGATGACGTCCGGGCTGGCCAGTGGGTTGCGGGCCACGCTCTGGATCAGCGTGCCGGCCACGCCGAAGGCGGCGCCGGCCACGGCCGCCAGCACGACCCGCGGCAGCCGAAGATCAAAGACCACGAGGTCGTACGGGGTGCCAGCTCCGGACAGGGCGCGCAGCACGTCCGCCGGGGCGACGTACGGGGTGCCCAGCGAGAGGCTGAGCACGACGGCCAGCAGGAGCAGCACGGTCAGCACGGCGGCCACCAGTACCGCGCGACGGCGGATCAGCAGGCTGACCGGGCCGACCCGCAGCAGCGACCGCCCGGACAGCCGAGCACCGTCGGCACCAGGCGAGCCGGCGTCCGCGACGGTCGACAGGCCAGCGGACCCAGCCGGGCTGGTCGGGTCAGCGGGGCCGGAGGGACGGCGGGTGGTGGTCACGCGGTCACCACCTTGGCGCGGCGGACCAGCACGGCCAGCAGTGGCGCTCCGATCAGCGCGGTGACGATTCCGGCCGGGATCTCGCCGGGCGGGGCGACGAGCCGACCGACGATGTCGGCGGCGAGCAGCAGCGCCGGCCCGAGCAGGGCGGAGACGGCGAGGGTCCAGCGGTGGTCCGCGCCGACCAGGGCGCGGGCCAGGTGCGGCACGGCCAGCCCGACGAACGCGACAGGTCCGGCGGCGGCCACCGCGGCACCTGTCAGCAGCACGGCGGCGAGGCCACCACCGAGGCGGACCAGGCCGATCCGGTGGCCGAGACCACGGGCCACGTCATCGCCGAGGGCCAGCGCGTCCAGGCCCCGGGCCACCAGGGCGGCCAGCACCAACCCGACGAGGACGAACGGCAGCACCTGTGCGGCGACCGACAGGTCCCGTCCGGCCAGCCCGCCGACCACCCAGAAGCGGTACTCCTCGAAGGTGCGGGCGTCGATGCTGAGCAGCGCGTACACCCCGGAGGCCAGGCTGGCGTCGAGCGCCGCGCCGACCAGCGCGAGGGTGACCGGGCTGGCGCCCTCGCGGGCGCGGGTGGCGATGGCGAAGACCAGCAGCCCGGCGATCAGGGCCCCGGCGATGCCGAACCAGACGTACCCGGCGAGCGTGCCGACGCCGAAGACGGAGATCGCGAGCACCACCCCGAACGACGCGCCCGCGCTGATGCCGAGGATGCGCGGCTCGGCGAGGGGGTTGCGGGTGAGCGCCTGGAACAGCACCCCGGCCACGGCGAGCGCGAGCCCTACCGCGAGGCCGAGCGCGGTCCGGGGCATCCGCAGCTCACGGACGATGGTGCTGGCGTCGCCGCCGTCCGGCGCGACGAGCGCGTGCCAGACCTGGTCGACGCCGAGTTGTCGGCTGCCGAGCGCGAAGCTGGCCAGCACGGTGAGCAGCAGCACCAGCGCGGCCCCGACGGTGACTGCCACCCGGCGGCCGGTGCGGGTGCCGGACCGGTTGCGGGCCGGGGTCGGCCGGGTGGTGAGGGTGGTCACGAGTCTCCTGCACGTTCACGCTTAGGTTCGCCTAACCTTAGCCGCTCAGTTGAGGGTCACCTAACTGGCACTTATCGATCCGCGACAGGCTGAGCAGGGCAGACGCCCGCGCGAAGAGGGCGGCGCACCTAGGGTTGGCTCATGCGATTCGACCAGCACACGGTCGTCCTGCTGACCCGGCCGTCGGACCCGCCGGACCTGCCGCAGGACGCGATCGACCGGTTGCGGGACGCGCACCTGGCCCACCAGGCGGGCCTCGTGCAGCAGGGGCTGGTGCTCGCGGCCGGCCCGTTCCTGCACCCCGACGACGAGCAGCTGAGGGGTTTCGTGGTGCTGTCCATCGCCCCGGACGAGGCACGCGCGCTGTTCGCCAACGACCCCGCCGTGCGGGCCGGTCGCCTGGTCGCGCGGGTCACGTCGTGGCTGCTTCCGGAGGGCACCCTGCGGTTCGAGAGCGTGCCGGTGCCGCAGTCGATGCTGGAGGCGGCCTCCGGGGACTGACCCGGGCCCGGTCAGCCGGCCGAGCCGCTGCCGGCCTCCGCCGGCAGTTCACCGAGCGGGACCACCCGCAGGGCGTCCATCGGGCCGACGACGACCCGCAGTTCCGGGAAGTAGTCCCGCAGCACCTGCTTGCACCGGTCACAGGGCGCGACGATCTCGCGGCCACGGTCGGCGACCGTGACGATCGTCTCCAGCGCGGTGACGCCCTGGGTGGCGGCCGTGCCGATCACGACAAGTTCGGCGCAGGCCCCTCCGGTGGCGTGCTGGACGTTCACGCCGGTGAAGACCCGCCCGTCCGCGGTCCGGGCCGCCGACGCGACAGTGTGGTGCTGGCTGCGGCAGCGCAGCTTGGAGACCGCCGTGGCGGCCTGCACCAACGCACGGTCGGTGTCGCGCATCTCCATCCGGCTCCCCCAGCGCTCGACGTCGGCCGCCAACTCTAGGGCCCGCTCGTGGCCGTCAAGGGACCGGAGGTGGCCGTCGGGGAGCCGGTCGCTCGGTAACCCAGGGGCGGTGCGCCGCCCGGCTGCCTATCCTTGGGCACGACATGCAGAATCCAACCGCCTCCGTCGCGTCCGACCCCGTTCGCGAGCTGCACCGCCGCCTCACACCTCTGATGTTCCGCGACCAGCGCCGGCTCCAGCGGCGACTGGACGGTGCCCGCAAGCTGCGCGACCCGCAGCGTCGGGAAGCGGCGCTGACCGAGATCACCGCCGACCTGGTCCGGGCCGAGCAACGGCTCGCCGCCCGGCAGGCGGCGGTGCCCGTGATCACGTACCCGGCGGGCTTGCCGGTCAGTGAGCGCAAGGACGACATCGCCGCTGCCATCCGCGATCACCAGGTGGTGATCGTGGCGGGCGAGACCGGCTCCGGCAAGACCACCCAGATCCCCAAGATCTGTCTGGAGTTGGGGCGTGGGGTGCACGGCCTGATCGGGCACACCCAGCCCCGGCGGTTGGCCGCCCGGACGGTGGCCGACCGGATCGCCGACGAGCTGGGCACCGAGTTGGGCGACGTGGTCGGCTACAAGGTGCGCTTCACCGACCAGGTCAGCGAGCGCAGTCTGGTGAAGCTGATGACCGACGGCATCCTGCTGGCCGAGTTGCAGACCGACCGGATGCTGCGCCAGTACGACACGCTGATCATCGACGAGGCGCACGAGCGCAGCCTCAACATCGACTTCATCCTCGGGTACCTGCGGGAGCTTTTGCCCCGACGACCCGACCTCAAGGTGATCATCACCTCGGCGACCATCGAGACCGACCGGTTCGCCCGGCACTTCGCCGGGCCACCCACTGCCGACGAGCCGGAGGGCGTGCCCGCGCCGGTGGTCGAGGTCTCGGGGCGTACCTACCCGGTGGAGGTGCGCTACCGGCCCCTCGTCGAGCTCGCCGAGGGCGAGGAGGACGGCGACGGCGACGGCGACGAGGAAACCGTCCGCGACCAGATCCAGGCGATCGGCGACGCCGTCGAGGAGTTGGCCGCCGAGGGCCCCGGCGACATCCTGGTCTTCCTCAGCGGTGAGCGGGAGATCCGGGACACCGCCGACGCGCTGGGCAAGCTGGTGCAGAAGAAGCGCTCGCTGCTCGGCACCGAGATCCTGCCGTTGTACGCCCGGCTGTCCTCCGCCGAGCAGCACCGGGTCTTCGCCGCGCACTCCTCGCGCCGGGTGGTGCTCGCCACCAACGTCGCGGAGACCTCGCTGACAGTGCCCGGCATCAAGTACGTGGTGGACCCGGGCACCGCCCGCATCTCCCGCTACTCCAGCCGGCTCAAGGTGCAGCGGCTGCCGATCGAGCCGATCTCCCAGGCGTCGGCCAACCAGCGCAAGGGCCGCTGCGGTCGTACGTCGGACGGCATCTGCATCCGCCTCTACGACGAGCAGGACTTCCTCTCCCGGCCCGAGTTCACCGACCCGGAGATCCTGCGGACCAACCTGGCGTCGGTCATCCTCCAGATGACCGCGATCGGGCTCGGCGACCTCGCCGCGTTCCCGTTCATCGACCCACCGGACAAGCGCAACATCACCGACGGCGTGAACCTGCTGCACGAGCTGGGCGCGTTGGACCCGACCGAGGCCGACCCGGCGAAGCGGCTCACCGCGCTCGGCCGGCGGCTGGCCCAGTTGCCTGTCGACCCGCGCCTGGCCCGGATGGTGGTCGAGGGCGAACGCAACGGCTGCGCCACCGAGGTGCTGGTGATCGCCGCCGCGCTCTCCATCCAGGACCCGCGGGAGCGGCCCGCGGAGAAGCAGGCCCAGGCGGACCAGGCGCACGCCCGGTTCGCCGACAAGGAGTCGGACTTCGTCGCCTTCCTCAACCTGTGGCGCTACCTGCGCGAGCAGCAGCGGGAGCTGTCCTCCAGCGCGTTCCGCCGGATGTGCAAGGCGGAGTACCTGAACTACCTGCGCATCCGCGAGTGGCAGGACATCGTCAGCCAGCTGCGCCAGGTGCTGCGTACCCCGTCCGACGGCGACCGGCGTGGCGGGCGGCCGGCGCGCGACAGCTCGGACGACGCGGACGCCGGCCGAGGCCGCCGGGGTGGCGCGGACCTGCCGGAGGAGATCGACACCCCGAAGGTGCACCAGTCTCTGTTGCCCGGCCTGTTGTCGCACATCGGCCTGAAGGACGCCCAGAAACACGAGTACCTGGGGGCGCGGGGCGCGAAGTTCGGGATCTTCCCCGGGTCGGCGTTGTTCAAGAAGCCGCCGCGTTGGGTGATGGCCGCCGAGTTGGTGGAGACCTCCCGGCTGTGGGGGCGCATCGCCGGCCGGGTCGAGCCGGAGTGGGTCGAGCCGCTGGCGCAGCACCTGGTCAAGCGCAGCTACAGCGAACCGCACTGGGAGAAGAAGCAGGCCGCGGTGATGGCCTACGAGAAGGTCACCCTGTACGGCGTCCCGCTGGTCAGCTCCCGCAAAGTCAACTTTGGGCGGATCGACCCGACGCTGAGCCGGGAGCTGTTCATCCGGCACGCCCTCGTCGAGGGCGACTGGCAGACCCACCACCAGTTCTGGGCGGACAACAAACGGTTGCTCGCCGAGATCGAGGAGTTGGAGAGCCGGGCCCGACGCCGGGACATCCTGGTCGACGACGAGACCATCTTCGGATTCTACGACCAGCGGATCCCGGCCGACGTGTCCTCCGGCCGGCACTTCGACAGCTGGTGGAAGAAGACCCGCCGCGAGCAACCCGACCTGCTCACCTTCACCCGTGACCTGCTGATCAACGACGGTCGGCCGGGGGTGGACGAGGACGACTACCCGGACGAGTGGCAGGCCGACGGGGTGCGCCTGCCGCTGACCTACCGGTTCGAGCCGGGCACGCCGGACGACGGCGTCACAGTGGACATCCCGCTGCCGCTGCTCAACCAGGTGCCGGCGGAGACCTTCGACTGGCAGGTGCCGGGGCTGCGCGAGGAGACGGTGATCGCGCTGATCCGCTCGCTGCCAAAGGCGATCCGCCGCAACTTCGTCCCGGTGCCGGACTATGCCCGGGCCGCCCTGGCGGCGATCACTCCCGGCGAGGAGTCGCTGCTGGACGCGCTCACCCGGCAGCTGCGCCGGATGACCGGGGTGACAGTGCCCCGCGCCGCCTGGGAGCCGGGCAAGCTCCCGGCGCACCTGCGGGTGACCTTCCGGGTCCTCGGCGACGACGAGAAGCCGGTCGCCGAGGGCAAGGACCTGCCGGCCCTGCAACGCCAACTCCGCCAGGAGGTACGCCAGGTGGTGGCGGCCGCCGCACCGGAGGTCGCCCGTACCGGGCTGCGCGAGTGGAGCATCGGCACGCTGCCCCGGACCATCGAGCAGGTCCGCGCCGGTTACGCGGTCACCGCGTACCCGGCGCTGGTCGACGAGGGCGCCACGGTCGGGGTGAAGGTGTTCGACTCCCCCGCCGAGGCGGAGGCGGCGCACTGGGCCGGCACCCGCCGGCTGCTGCGGCTCACCGTGCCGTCCCCGGCGCGGTTCCTGCAGGGTCGGCTGGACAACGAGGCGAAGCTGGCGTTGAGCCGCAACCCGCACGGCGGTGTGCAGGAGCTGATCGAGGACGCGGCGGGCGCCGCCATCGACCGGCTGATCGGTGTGGCGGGCGGGCCGGCGTGGGACGCCGACGGTTTCGCGGCCCTGCGCGAGAAGGTCCGCGCCGACCTGGTCGACACCGTCGTCGAGGTGATGGACCGGGTCCGCAAGGTCCTCGCCGCCGCGTACGCCGTCGAGCAGCGGCTCGGCGCGACCCGCAACCTCGCCGTGGTGGCGGCGCTGGCCGACATCCGCAGCCAGCTCGCCGGGCTGGTGCACGCCGGTTTCATCACCGAGACCGGGTACGCGCGCCTGCCCGACCTGCTGCGCTACCTCACCGCCATTGAGCGTCGACTGGAGCGGCTGGGCGGCAACCCACAGCGGGACCGCCAGCAGCAGGACCGGATCGCTGTGGTGCAGAAGGAGTACGCCGACCTGCTCGCCAACCTGTCGCCGGCCCGCCGCCAGGAGACGGCCGTCCGGCAGATCCGTTGGATGATCGAAGAGCTACGGGTGAACGTCTTCGCCCAGGCGCTGGGCACTCCGTACCCCGTCTCCGAGCAGCGGATCTACCGGGCGATGGACGACGCCGAGGGCCGCTGACCCGGCCCGGCCGCGTCGGCCGGGCCGGGTCGCGGGCCAGTCAGCGTGCCTGAACGGACAGCGCCCGGCTGGCCGGAACGCCGCGTACCGAGCTGGTCAGCGCCGCGCTGCGGGGCTCCGTGGCGGTGGGCGCCCACCAGGCCCGGTTCTCCCGGTACCAGTGGAAGACCTCGGTCAGCCCGTCCTCGAACCGGATCTGCGGCTCGAAGCCGAGTTCCTCGGAGATCTTGCGGAAGTCCAGCGAGTAACGCTGGTCCTGCACCTTGCGGTCGGGCACGTGCCGGACCCGGTCCCAGCCCGCGCCGGACAGCCGCAGGATCCGCTCGGTGAGAGCACGGTTGGTCAGCTCAAGGTCGCCGCCGATGTTGTAGACCTCGCCGGCGCGGCCCTTGGCCAGCACCAGCGCGATGGCCCGACAGTGGTCGTCGACGTGCAGCCACTCGCGCACCGCGCTGCCGTCGCCGTGCAGGGTGATGTCCTGACCGTTGAGCAGGCTGGTGACGAAGCGCGGGATGACCTTCTCCACGTGCTGGTACGGCCCGTAGTTGTTGGCACAGCGGGTGATCGAGACGTCCACGTCGTACGTGCGCCAGTAGGAGCGGACCACATGGTCGCTGGCCGCCTTGGATGCCGCGTACGGGGAGTTGGGTTCCAGCACGCAGGACTCGTTCCAGGAGCCCTCGTTGATCGAGCCGTACACCTCGTCGGTGGAGACGTGCACGACCCGGCTGACCCCGCCACGCGCGCAGGCGGACATCAGGTGGTGCGACCCCATCACGTTGGTCTCGAAGAACGGCGCCGGATCGTCGATGGACCGGTCGACGTGCGACTCGGCGGCGAAGTGCACGACCGCGTCATGCCCTGGCACGAGGTCGGCGAGCAACTGCCGGTCGCAGATGTCCCCACGGACGAACGTCAGGCGGGGGTGCGCGGCCGGCAGGTTGGCCCGATCACTGGCGTAGGTCAGCTTGTCGATCACCGTGACGTCGCAGTGTTCGAACCCGACGTAGCGTCCGCCGAGCAGACTGCGCGCGAAATGCGACCCGATGAAGCCAGCGCCGCCGGTAACCAGGATCCTCATGTCTAGCCTCCCTGCCGGCGAAATGCCCGCCGGTGAGCTGTTACGAGATGAATGAGTAATTTGACCCGTGCAAGGATCCACTTTAGGTGACGTGATCGGACATCGAGTCCTATATCCCGAGCTTAAGGTTGATTTAACCCAGCAAGGACGAACGGGATGATCAACGCCGAACGGTCGGCTGGGCGATACGAACCATTCAGCCGACGGTCGCCGGGGCACATCGGTGCGTGAGCCCAGCCCGACACCCACCCCCTCAACGAGGCTCGACCCCGGGAGGCAGCTTTGCTTCGTCGATCGCAGACTGCACGTAGTCGAGCAGGATGCGCCGAAGCTCCCGACCGGCATGGGTGGGTACGACGTCGCGCCGGCGGGCCACCGCGATGGTCCGGCGCACCCCGGGCGGGGCGAGAGGGGTGATCCGCACGCCCGGCCGGCGAGCCAGCACGATCCCGGGCACGAGAGCGATGCCGAGCCCTGCCTCGACGAAGCTGAGCACCGCGTCCATCTCGCCGCCGTCCACCGCGAAGGTGGGTTCGAAGCCCGCCTCCCGACACGCCTGGATGGTCGCGTCGCGCAGGTCGTACCCCTCCCGGAACATCACCATCGGCTGGTCCCGCAGGTCGGTGATGCGCAGCTCCCCGGTCAGCGACGCGGTGGCCACCTCCCCCACCGAGGCCACCACCAGGCTCTCGCGCAGGATCGGGTCGACCCGCAGCCCCGGGTCGGCCCCCTGCGCCGGCATGATGATGAGGGCCAGGTCGAGGTCGCCGCGGAGCAGGTCGCGGACCAGGTCCTGCGAACCGCCCTCTTCGACCCGCAGGTCGACTGTGGGGTGCGCGTCACGGAAGCGGCGCAGCACGGGCGGGGCGAGCGAGGTGGCCAGACTGGGGGTGGCCCCGAGCCGGACCCGGCCCCGGCGCAGCCCGACCAACTCCTGGACCTCCCGGGTCGCGGTCTCCACGTCGGCGAGGATCCGGGTGGCCAACGGCAGCAGCACCTCACCCGCCGCGGTGAGTGCGATGTTGCCCCTTACCCGCTCGAACAGTGGTGCTCCGAGGTCGGCCTCCAGAGCGTGAATTTGCTTACTGAGAGAAGGCTGAGTGATGCCCACGAGGTCGGCGGCTTGGGTGAAATGTCGTACTTCGGCCACCGCGACGAAGTACCGGAGCTGATGGAGCTGCATCTACATAGCCTACGGCTATCAACACTGCGAGTTTGATGCATTGGACGACTGATCAAAGTGCTCCTAGCGTCGGTCCTGTGGTAATCACGAAGACTCGGTCGCCCATCCGCTCGAACGTCGGCCTCAAGGCCGTCATGGCGGTGACGGGCATCCTGCTGGCGCTGTTCCTCATCGCCCACATGCTCGGCAACCTGAAGGTGTTCACGGGGGAGACCTCGTTCGACCACTACGCGCACTGGCTGCGCGACATCGGCAAGCCACTGCTGCCCGGCGTCTGGTTCCTCTGGATCCTGCGCACCGTGCTGGTCGTGGCGGTCGTCGCCCACATCGTGGCCGCCACCGTGCTGGCCCGACGGGCCCGCGCCGCCCGCCCGGTCAAGTACGCCCACCGCAAGAAGGTCAACGGCAGCTACGCGGCCCGCACGATGCGCTGGGGTGGAGTGATCATCCTGCTCTTCGTGATCTACCACCTGCTGGACCTGACCACCGGCACGCTGAACCCGGTCGGCGACGCCAGCAAGCCGTACGGCAACGTCGTCGCCGACTTCGCCCCGGAGCGCTGGTACGTCACGCTCTTCTACACGCTGGCCATCCTCGCGGTGGGCTTCCACCTGCGCCACGGCGCGTTCAGCGCGTTCCGCAGCCTCGGCCAGCAGACGCCCCGGGGCGAGCGCAGGGCGCGTACCGCGGCTCTGATCTTCGCCGTGCTGCTCTGCGCCGGGTACCTGGTGGTCCCGTTCGCCGTACTCACCGGATTGGTGTCCTGACATGGAACTCTTCACCGAGGGCGACCCGATCGCCGACACCAAGGCTCCCGCCGGCCCGGTCGAGAAGCGTTGGGAGACCCGGCGCTTCGAGGCCAAGCTGGTCAACCCCGCCAACCGCCGCAAGATGACGGTGATCGTGGTCGGCACCGGCCTGGCCGGCGGCTCGGCCGCCGCGACCCTGGCCGAGCAGGGCTACCACGTCAAGTCCTACTGCTACCAGGACAGCCCGCGGCGGGCGCACTCCATCGCCGCACAGGGCGGCATCAACGCGGCGAAGAACTACCGCAACGACGGCGACTCCGTGCACCGGCTCTTCTACGACACCGTCAAGGGCGGCGACTTCCGCTCCCGGGAGTCGAACGTGCACCGGCTCGCCGAGGTGTCGGTCAACATCATCGACCAGTGCGTCGCCCAGGGGGTGCCGTTCGCCCGCGAGTACGGCGGCCTGCTGGACACCCGCTCCTTCGGTGGCGCCCAGGTGCAGCGCACCTTCTACGCCCGGGGCCAGACGGGCCAGCAGCTGCTGCTCGGCGCGTACCAGGCCCTTGAGCGGCAGATCGGCCTGGGCAACGTGGAGATGAACGCCCGGCACGAGATGCTGGAGCTGGTCCTGGTGGACGGCAAGGCCCGGGGCATCGTCGTCCGGGACCTGGTCACCGGCGAGATCAGCACCGAGATGGCCGACGCCGTGGTGCTCGCCTCGGGCGGCTACGGAAACGTCTTCTACCTCTCCACCAACGCCAAGGGTTGCAACGTCACCGCCACCTGGCGCGCGCACCGCAAGGGCGCGTACTTCGCCAACCCCTGCTACACGCAGATCCACCCGACCTGCATCCCGGTCTCCGGCGACCACCAGTCGAAGCTGACCCTGATGAGCGAGTCGCTGCGCAACGACGGCCGGGTCTGGGTGCCGAAGACCAAGGGTGACGACCGCAGCCCGAAGGACATTCCGGAGGACGAGCGGGACTACTACCTGGAGCGGATCTACCCCTCCTTCGGCAACCTGGTCCCCCGCGACATCGCCTCCCGCGCCGCGAAGAACGTGTGCGACGAGGGTCGGGGCGTCGGGCCGACGAAGCTCGGCGTCTACCTCGACTTCGCCGACGCGATCGGCCGGCTCGGCCGCAAGGCCATCGAGGCCAAGTACGGCAACCTCTTCGAGATGTACGAGCGGATCACCGGCGAGGACCCGTACGAGGTGCCGATGCGCATCTACCCCGCCGTGCACTACACGATGGGCGGCCTGTGGGTCGACTACGACCTCCAGTCGAACATCCCCGGCCTGTTCGTGATCGGCGAGGCGAACTTCTCCGACCACGGCGCGAACCGGCTCGGCGCCTCGGCGCTGATGCAGGGCCTCGCCGACGGCTACTTCGTGCTGCCCACCACCATCGCCAACTACCTGGCCTCCGGTCCGCTGGAGAAGGTCGACGCCAGCCACCCGGCGGCCGTCGAGGCGCGCACCGACGTCGAGGACCGCGTCCAGCGGCTGCTCGCTGTCGACGGCGACCGGACCGTGGACTCGTTCCACCGGGAACTGGGCCAGATCATGTGGGAACACTGCGGCATGGAGCGCAGCGAGGCCGGGCTGCGCAAGGCGATCGACGAGATCCGTGCCCTGCGCGAGCAGTTCTGGCAGCGGGTCAAGGTGTCCGGCACCGGCGAGGAGCTCAACCAGTCGCTGGAGAAGGCCGGCCGGGTGGCCGACTTCTTCGAGCTGGCCGAGCTGATGTGCATCGACGCCCTGCACCGCGAGGAGTCCTGCGGCGGCCACTTCCGGGCCGAGCACCAGACCCCAGACGGTGAGGCGCAGCGCGACGACGACCGGTTCGCGTACGTGGCGGCCTGGGAGTTCACCGCCGACGGCGAGCCCTCGGTGCTGCACAAGGAAGACCTGAAGTTCGAATACGTCCACCCCACGCAGCGGAGCTACAAGTGAACCTGACCCTGCGCATCTGGCGCCAGAAGGGCCCTGAGGACAAGGGTCGGATGGTGACCTACCCGGTCAACGACGTGTCCCCGGACATGTCGTTCCTGGAGATGCTCGACGTGCTCAACGAGCGGCTGATCCTCGCTGGCGAGGATCCGGTGGCGTTCGACCACGACTGCCGCGAGGGCATCTGCGGCATGTGCGGCCTGATGATCAATGGCGACGCGCACGGGCCGCAGCGCGGCACCACCGCGTGCCAGCTGCACATGCGGCAGTTCAAGGACGGCGAGACGATCGACATCGAGCCGTGGCGGGCCAGCGCCTTCCCGGTGGTCAAGGACCTGGTCGTCAACCGGAGCGCCTTCGACAAGATCATCGCGGCTGGCGGCTACGTCACCGCGCCGACCGGCAGCGCACCCGAAGCCCACTCCACCCCGGTGGCCAAGGCCAACGCCGACGCCGCCTTCGAGTCGGCGGCCTGCATCGGCTGCGGCGCCTGCGTGGCAGCCTGCCCGAACGGCTCCGGCATGCTCTTCACCGCCGCCAAGCTCACCCAGCTCTCGCTGCTGCCGCAGGGCCAGCCCGAGCGCTACACCCGGGTGATCGGCATGGTCGACGCGCACGACGAGGCCGGCTTCGGCGGCTGCACCAACGCCGGCGAATGCACCCCGGCCTGCCCGAAGGGCATCCCGCTGAACACCATCGGCCGGCTCAACCGCGACTACCTCGCGGCCACCGCCAAGGGAGCCAACAACACCCCCGGTTCCTGACGGTCCGCCGTACCACGCCAGACCGCCGTATCCCGCTTTCCCGGGGGTACGGCGGTCTCTGCTCGCGGTGAGGGCTGGGGCGACCGTCCCCGGCTCCGGGCGGTCAGGCTTGATCCCTGCGCCGGGGACGGTCACCCAGCCCTGACCCTGGTCACGCCTCGTCCGCACCTTGCGCTCCTGCTGGGGTACGCCGACCGCTCCGCACCCGTCGCGCCCGGCCTCCCCGTGGCGCCCGGCCCATCGCGCCCGGCCCGCGCGCCCGGCCCGTCGCGCAGCCGCCTCACCCGTCTCGCATCGCATGATCCACTCGGGTTTCAGGAAGTCGGCCTGTCACCGGGCGTCGGATACCGCGACTTCAAGGAACCCGAGTGGATCAAGCCGCAACCACCCACGCCAGGGACACGCCGCCGGTTCAAGTGCCCGAGCCCGGGTAGCAGTCTCTTGAGACGGCAGTGAGAAGGGATGAGGGACATGAAGGCGCTCACCTGGCAGGGCAAGCGGGACGTACGGGTCGAGGAGGTCCCGGACCCTCGGATCGAGGAGCCGACCGATGCGATCGTGAAGATCACCTCGACCGCTATCTGCGGTTCTGACCTGCACCTCTACGAGGTGCTCGGGCCGTACCTGAAGCCGGGTGACGTCCTGGGCCACGAGCCGATGGGCATCGTCGAGGAGGTCGGGTCGGAGGTGACCGGGCTCAAGCCGGGCGACCGGGTGGTGGTGCCGTTCAACATCGCCTGCGGCAGCTGCTGGATGTGCGAGCGCCAGCTCTACGCGCAGTGCGAGACCACTCAGGTCACCAGCGAGGGCAAGGGAGCGTCCCTGTTCGGCTACACCTCGCTCTACGGTTCGGTGCCGGGTGGGCAGGCCGAGTACCTGCGCGTCCCGCAGGCCCAGTTCGGGCCGATCAAGATCCCGCAGACCGGCGCGGACGAGCGCTACCTCTACCTGTCCGACATTCTGCCCACCGCCTGGCAGGCGGTGAAGTACGCGGACACCCCACACGGTGGCACCCTGGCGGTCTTCGGCCTGGGCCCGGTCGGGCAGTTCTGCGCGCGGATCGGCCGCCACCTCGGCGCGGGCCGGGTGATCGGGCTGGACCTGGTTCCCGAGCGGCTGGAGTTGGCCCGCCGGCACGGCATCGAGGTGCTCGACGTGAGCCAGCTGTCCGACGTGCCGGGCGCGTTGATCGATCTGGTCGACGGGCGCGGCCCGGACGCGGTGATCGACGCGGTCGGGATGGAGGCGCACGGTTCGCCGGCCGGGAAGTTGGCCCAGACCGCCGCCGGGCTGTTGCCGGACAAGCTGGCCCAGACGATGACCGACCGGGTGGGGGTGGACCGGCTGTCCGTGCTGCACGCCGCGCTCAAGGCGGTTCGTCGTGGCGGCACCGTGTCGCTCTCCGGGGTGTACGGCGGCGAGGCGGACCCGATGCCGCTGATGGAGATGTTCGACCGGGGCATCCAACTGCGGATGGGGCAGTGTCACGTGCGCCGGTGGACCGACGAGATCCTGCCGCTGCTCTCCGGCGACGACGACCCGCTGGGCGTGGAGGACCTGCGTACCCACCGGTTGCCGCTGGCCCGGGCGCCGCAGGCGTACGAGATGTTCCAGAAGAAGGAGGACGGCTGCATCAAGGTCGTGCTCGAACCATGAGTGCGAGGAGTGAGCCGGGGTTGCGAGCCCCGCAGTCACGAATGCAGCCGGTGCCATGAGTGCGAGGAGTGAGCCGGGGTTGCGAGCCCCGCAGTCACGAATTCAAGTGGCACCGTGAGTGCGAGGAGTGAGCCGGGGTTGCGAGCCCCGCAGTCACGAATTCAAGTGGCACCGTGAGCCGGGTGGTCGTGATCGTTGGCGCGAGCAGCGGGATCGGCCGGGCGACGGCCCGGGCGTTCGCCGAGCGCGGCGACCGCCTGGTCCTCGCCGCTCGCGCCACCACGACCCTGGCCGAGGTACGCAAGGAGTGCGCCGACGTCGACGTGCTGACCGTGCCGACCGACGTGACCGAGCCGGACGCGCTGGACGCGCTCGCGGGCGCCGCGATCGACCGCTTCGGCCGCATCGACGTGTGGGTGCACACGGCGGCGGTGATGGCCTACGGCCGCTTCGACGAGTTGCCGGAACGGGTCTTCGACCAGGTGGTGCGGACCGACCTGCTCGGCGCCGCCGGCTCGGTGCGGGTGGCGCTGCGACACTTCCGGGCCACCGGGGCCGGCACGGTGATCCTCACCGGTTCGGTGCTCGGGCACATCACCGCGCCGTACATGAGCGCGTACGTGGCGAGCAAGTGGGGGTTGCAGGGTCTGGTCCGGACGGTGCAGCAGGAGTTGCGTGACAGCCCGGAGATCCGGCTGTGTCTGGTCAACCCGGGCAGCGTGGACACACCGGTGTACCAGCAGGCGGCCAACTATCTGGGTCGGATCGGGCGACCTCCGCCGCCGGTCGCCGGCCCGCAGCGGGTGGCCCGGACCATCGTGGACTGTGTGGACCGGCCGCGCCGGGAGGTGTCGGTGGGCCGGCTCAACGTGGTGCTGCGGGCCGGGTTCACCGTACTGCCGGGGGTCTACGACATCCTGGTCGGGCCGTTGATGCGGGCGGCGGGCCTGAGTGGACGGTCGGTCGCCGCGCACGACGGTTCGGTCTTCGCCGCGAACCCGGCAGGCGAGGCGGTACGCGGCGGCCACCTGCCCGACCTGCGGCAACTCGTGTCCGGGCCGGTGGTTGCGGTGGGCGCCGCGCTGCGTCGACGGTTCGGTTGACCTGTTCGGGACTGTTCGGGACAAATTCGGGGGCATCGTGCATCGATCAACTCGCCTAGGGTGGTGGGCCAGCAAGCGCTCTGGCACACCACGATCGGGGAGACGATTGACCATGCGACTGAACCGCAGAACGGCACTCGGGTTGGGCACGGTGGCCACCGCCGGCACGGTGCTGGGCGCTGCCGCCCCGGCGAGCGCCGCCGAGACCACCGAGGCGTCGCCGACCACCCCCGCTCGGGCCGCCCGCCGGGTCGCCTCCGTCTTCACCAAGCACAGCGCCGAGGCCGGCGGCAACTGGCAGGCGTACGTCAGCGTCGCCGACCCGGCCGGTGCGCCGGTGGTCGCGGTCGAGACCGACGCGGACCGGCGGATCGAGGCGTACAGCGTCAACAAGATCGCCGTCGCCACGGCGGTGCTCGACAAGGTCGACCGGGGGCTGCTCACCCTGGACCAGCAGGTCGAGGTGAGCGCGGCGATCGTCGTGCCGGGCGGTGACGGCATCTTCAGCCTGGACGGCGCGTACCCGAGCCTGGTGACCATCGGGCACGTGCTGGCCAACCTGCTGACCGTCTCGGACGACACGGCGGTGCGGCTGTGCGGGCTGGTCGCCCCGGCCGCCGAGATCAACTCCATCCTGGTCGCCAAGGGCTTCCCGAACACCCAGGTGCAGCCGGTGGCGAACCCAAACCGGTTCTTCCTCGGCACCAGCACGCCCCGGGAGACGCACGACCTGCTGCGCGCCCTGGTCGCTGGCACGCTGCTCTCCCCCGCCTCGACGACGTACCTGTTGGGCATCCTGCGCTCCCCGGTGGCGTTCACCGACGGCATCCGGCGCACCATGTCCTCCGACGAGCGGGCCCGGATCGCCACCAAGGCCGGCTGGTACGCCGACGCCCGGCACGAGGCCGGGGTGATCTTCGACCGCTCCGGCGCGGCGGTGCTCACCTACGCCCTCTTCGCCGACGGGCAGGCCAACCCGGAGGACTTCGGGGCGACCCACCCGGCGGTGCAGGCCCGGGCCGCCATGGGCCCGAAGTTCCTGGCCGCTGTGGACCGGATCGCGGGCGTGGGCAGGACGTTCCGGATCACCGCCCGACGTCCCAGCAACGGCGGCTAGGGCACCCAGTGAGTCCGTCCCGGGTCGGTCGCCGCTGCCGGCGACCGACCCGGCGTGGCGACC
This sequence comes from Micromonospora noduli, assembly GCF_003264365.1. Taxonomy (GTDB): domain Bacteria; phylum Actinomycetota; class Actinomycetes; order Mycobacteriales; family Micromonosporaceae; genus Micromonospora; species Micromonospora noduli. The sequence goes on along the minus strand of NZ_PYAK01000042.1, from coordinate 5,359 downwards.
ACCGAGGCACGGGTCGGTCCGGGTGACTACCGTGTAGGGCGGACACGTCGGAGGGACGGCAATGGCACGAGCGCAGAACACGGACGTCGAACGGTCGCTCGGGCGACGGATGCGGGGTGCCGCTGGCCTGGCCGCGCTGGCCGGCCTGGCGTGGGTCGCCCGGGATGTGCCGGCGGCCCTGGGTGGCCGGCTCAGCGGGGCGCGGGCCGAACGGGCGGCCCGCTCGCCGCAGTTCCGCGAGGGCACCTTCCACAACCGGGCCGGCACCCGCACGATGATCGCCGAGCCGGGGCGCAACCTGGTCCGCGAGCTGATCTTCGGCAAGCAGAAGCGGCGTCCGACCGCAGCCGTCCCGCTGCTGCGCCCCAGCGCCGGCGGGCCGGAGGCCGCCGACAGCGCCGGCGAGCTCAACATCGTCTGGTACGGCCACGCCTCGACCCTGATCGAGATCGAGGGCCGGCGGGTGCTGCTCGACCCGGTCTGGAGCGAGCGGTGCTCTCCCTCGGGCCTGGTCGGCCCGCGCCGGCTGCACGAGCCACCGGTGGGCATCGACGAGCTGCCCCCGCTGGACGCCATCCTGATTTCGCACGACCACTACGACCACCTCGACATGGCCACCGTGCGGGCGCTGCTCGCCGGGCAGTCCGCGCCGTTCCTGGTGCCGCTCGGCGTGGGCGCACACCTGGACCGCTGGGGCGTACCCGCCGAACGGATCATCGAGCTGGACTGGTCCGAGTCGCACCGGGTGGCCGGCTTGGAGATCACCGCCACCGCCGCCCAGCACTTCTCCGGACGAGGGCTGCGCCGCGACGGCACGCTCTGGAGCTCGTGGGTGGTGGCCGGGGCGCACCGCAAGGTCTTCTACACCGGCGACTCCGGCTACTTCGACGGGTACGCCGAGATCGGTGCCGAGCACGGGCCGTTCGACGTGACGCTGATGCAGATCGGCGCGTACGACCGGGCGTGGCCGACGATCCACATGTTCCCGGAGGAGGCGGTCAGCGCCCACCTCGACCTGCGCGGTGGGCTGTTCGTGCCGGTGCACTGGGCGACGTTCAACCTGGCCCTGCACGACTGGTCCGAGCCGGTCGACCGGCTGTGGGCCGAGGCGAAGGCCCGCGACGTGCGGCTCGCCGTTCCCCGGCCGGGCGAGCGGGTGGTGGTCGACGACCCGCCCGCCGTCGACGGCTGGTGGCAGTCCGTCGCCTGAGCCAGGCGAAGCAGGCATCGCCTGAGCCGGGCCAGGCAGGCATCGCCTGAGCCGGGCCAGGCAGGCATCGCCTGAGCCGGGCCAGGCAGGCATCGCCTGAGTCAGGTCAGAGCACGAACGCGTCGGTCCAGAGTGCGCCCGACCGGCCGGAGAGCGCGTCCAGCATGGCCACCGCCTGACCGTCGGTGAGCTGGGCGACGAAGTCCACGATGGCTCGGCCCCGGGCACGCCCGATCCGGTCCGGGGTACGCGGGTGCAGCTCCGCCTCGGCCAGCTCGACCAGGTCGTGCAGCCGCCGGGGCAGCCGGGACTCCTCCTCCGGGTCGAGCAGCCACTCCCAGAGCGCCTCGACCAGGGTGCCCAGCAGCCGGGCCTGGCCGCGCTGGTGCAGGGCGAGATCCGGGCGGGCCAGCACGAACCGGTGGTGGACGAACTTGAGTACCTGCACCTCGTGCCACTGCGCGCAGCCCAGCAGGACGTGCCCGGAACGCACCGACGGCTGTTCGGTGACAGTGATCGCCTCGACGAAGCGGGTGGACCAGCGGGCGGAGAACCGGGCCACGTACTGCTCGGCCTCGATCGAGCCGTCGAACGGCATCGCGAGCAGCCCGTCCACCAACTCCTCGCGGACGTGCTCGACGGCGGCGGCGAACGCGTCGTCGTCGGCGATCCAGGCGTCCTTGCGGTGCAGTTGCCGGCGTAGCCGCTCAATCGCTGCCCCGGGTCGCCGGGCAGCAGTGGCCAGCGCCGCGTCGGTGATCGCCCGCAGCTGCCCGCTCTCGCGCTGCCAGGCCATCAACTCCGCGGAGACCGAACCCTGCTGGAGCACCCCGACCCGGTAGAAGTCCTCCACGTCGTGGATGGCGTACGCGATGTCGTCGGCGGTGTCCATCACGGACGCCTCCACGGTCTGCTGCCAGTCCGGAATGCGACCGGCGAACGGCGCCCTGGCCTGCCGCAGGTCGTCCAGCTCGGTCCGGTACGCGCCGAACTTCGACGAGCCGCTCTCCGGGTCGTCCGGCGGCGGGGTGGCGCCGCGCGGCGGCGGGTCCATGGTGCGCGGGTGCGGGTCGGGGTGGTCCAGGCGGGTCCACGGGTACTTCAGCATGGCCGCGCGGACCGCAGCGGTCAGGTCCAACCCGGTGGTGGCCGCGCCGCGGATCTCGGTGCTGGTGACGATGCGGTACGACTGTGCGTTGCCCTCGAAACCGTCGGAGAGGCCGAGGCGCTGGCGGGCCAGCCGGTCCAGCACCCGCTCCCCCAGGTGCCCGAACGGTGGGTGGCCGAGGTCGTGGGCGAGCGCTGCCGCCTCCACCACGTCTGGGTCGCAGCCGCCGAGCTTGTCCAGCAGGTCACGCCACCGTTCGTCGGCGCTCAACCGTTCGGCGACCGCCCGGGCCACCTGGGCCACCTTGAGGCTGTGGGTGAGCCGGTTGTGCACCAGCAGCCCGGAGCCGACCGGGCTGATCACCTGGGTGACACCACCGAGGCGGGCGAAGAACGGCGAGCCGACGATCCGGTCCCGGTCGGCCCGGAACGGGTTGGCCGTGAGGTCTCCGAGGGCCCGGGCGCTGCCGCCGAAGAGCCGCCGGGCGCGCGGCTCCGCAGCAGATTCCATGATCGCCACGCTAGCGCAGGCCCGACGGGACCGCCGCCGGTCACCCCGGCCGGACGCGCTGGTTCGGTCAACCCGGCCCGGCCGGGCGCGGCGACAGCGCCCCGACCCGCCCGGCAGAATGCAGGCGTACCCACTCCCGAAGGCGGATCGAGATCGTGACCCAGTCTGTTCATCAGCGGATCGCCGACGAGCTCGGCGTGGCCGAGCGTCAGGTGCGGGCGGCCGTGGAGCTGCTCGACGGCGGCGCCACAGTGCCGTTCATCGCCCGCTACCGCAAGGAGGCCACCGGCCTGCTCGACGACACCCAGCTGCGCACCCTGGAGGAGCGGCTGCGCTACCTGCGCGAGCTCGACGAGCGGCGGGCCGCGGTGCTGGAGTCGATCCGCGGCCAGGGCAAGTTGGACGAGGCCCTGGAAGCGCAGATCATGGCCGCCGACTCGAAGTCCCGGCTGGAGGACATCTACCTCCCGTACAAGCCGAAGCGGCGAACCCGTGCGCAGATCGCCCGCGAGGCCGGGTTGGCGCCGTTGGCCGAGACGCTGCTGGCCGACCCGGGTCAGGACCCACGGGCCACCGCCGCCGGGTTCGTCGATGAGGAGAAGGGCGTCGCCGACGTCGCCGCCGCGCTGGAGGGCGCCCGGGCCATCCTCATCGAGACCTTCGCGGAGGACGCCGACCTGATCGGCACGCTGCGCGAGCAGATGTGGTCGCGGGGCCGGCTGGTTTCCCGGGTACGCGAGGGTCAGGAGGCGGCCGGCGCGAAGTTCGCCGACTACTTCGACTTCTCCGAGCCGTACCCGAAGCTGCCCTCGCACCGGATCCTGGCGATGTTCCGGGGCGAGAAGGAGGGCGTGCTCGACCTGACCATGGAGTCGGAGGAGGCGGGCGAGGCGGACGCCGTACCGACCGGCCCGACCCGGTACGAGGCGGCCATCGCCGGCCGGTTCGGAGTGTCCGACGCGGGCCGCCCGGCCGACCGTTGGCTGACCGACACGGTCCGCTGGGCGTGGCGTACCCGGATCCTCATCCACCTCGGCGCGGACCTGCGGATGCGGCTGTGGCAGGCGGCCGAGGAGGAGGCGGTGCGGGTCTTCGCCACCAACCTGCGGGACCTGCTGCTCGCCGCGCCGGCCGGCACCCGGCCCACCATGGGCCTGGACCCGGGCCTGCGGACCGGCGTGAAGGTGGCCGTGGTGGACGCCACCGGCAAGGTGGTCGCCACCGACACGATCTATCCGCACGAGCCGCGCCGGCAGTGGGACGCGTCGGTGGAGACCCTCGCCCGGCTGGCCGGGGCGCACGGGGTGGAGCTGATCGCGATCGGCAACGGCACGGCGTCCCGTGAGACCGACAAGCTCGCCGGTGATCTGATCGCCCGGCATCCGCAGCTCAACCTGACCAAGGTGATGGTCTCCGAGGCCGGCGCGTCGGTCTACTCCGCCTCGGCGTACGCCTCGCAGGAGCTGCCCGGGATGGACGTGTCGCTGCGCGGCGCGGTCTCCATCGCCCGCCGCCTCCAGGACCCCCTCGCGGAGCTGGTCAAGATCGACCCGCGCTCGATCGGCGTCGGTCAGTACCAGCACGACCTGTCCGAGGTGAAGCTGTCCCGGTCGCTGGACGCGGTAGTGGAGGACTGCGTGAACGCGGTCGGGGTGGACGTCAACACCGCCTCCGCGCCACTGCTGACCCGGGTCTCCGGGATCGGCGCCGGCCTGGCCGAGAACATCGTGCTGCACCGGGACGCCAACGGGCCGTTCCGTACGCGTACCGAGCTGAAGAAGGTGGCCCGGCTCGGGCCGAAGGCGTTCGAGCAGTGCGCCGGCTTCCTGCGCATCCCCGGTGGCGACGACCCGCTGGACTCCTCCAGCGTGCACCCCGAGGCCTACCCGGTGGTGCGCCGCATCCTCTCCACCACCGGGCAGGACCTGCGCTCGGTGATCGGCAAGAGCGGCATCCTGCGCGGGCTGCGGGCCACCGACTTCGTCGACGACCGGTTCGGCCTCCCCACCGTCACCGACATCCTCGCCGAGCTGGAGAAGCCCGGCCGGGACCCCCGCCCGGAGTTCCGCACCGCCACCTTCGTCGAGGGGGTGGAGAAGATCAGCGACCTGACGACGGGGATGGTGCTGGAGGGCGTGGTCACCAACGTGGCCGCGTTCGGCGCGTTCGTCGACGTCGGGGTGCACCAGGACGGGCTGGTGCACGTCTCGGCGATGTCCCGGACCTTCGTGAAGGACCCTCGCGAGGTGGTGAAGTCCGGCGACGTGGTCAAGGTCCGGGTGCTCGACGTGGACGTACCCCGCAAGCGGATCTCGCTGACCCTGCGCCTGGACGACGAGCCCGCCGCCGGTGGTGGCGGCGGTGGTCGGACGAGCCAGGAGGGGCGTGGCGGCCCGGCGCAGCGCGCGCCGCAGGGTGGTCGCGGCGGGCAGAGCGCATCCGGTGGCCCGCAGGGTGGTCGCGGCACCGGGCAGCAGGACGGTCGTGGCGGGCAGGGCGGTCGCGGCGGCGGACAGGGCGGTCGTGGCGGG
>NZ_PYAK01000041.1 GCF_003264365.1 Micromonospora noduli | reverse complement strand
GCCGCCGCGCTCGCCCTGCCGACCGGTGTGGCGCTGGCCGCCAGCCTGCTGGTCGGCGCGGGCGCCGGTGCGGTCGCACTGGACCTCGCCCGGCGGCGGTTCCGGCCGCGGGCCGGTGGCGGGTCGGTTACCGCCGCGCTGCGCCGGCACCAGCCGGAGTTCCTGCTCTACTTCTCCGCGCCTCCCGGCTCGGAATACCAGGTCACCATGTGGCTGCCGTACCTGGAACGGATCGGCCGGCCGTTCCTGGTCGTGCTGCGTGAGCCGGAGTTCCTGGCACCGATCGCGGCAGCCACCGACGCGCCGGTGGTCTACTGCCCCACCCTGCAGGCGATAGACGAGGCGTTGGTGCCGAGCCTGCGGGCGGCGTTCTACGTCAACCACGGTGCGAAGAACAGCCACTGCGTCCGATTCACCCAGCTCACCCACATCCAGCTGCACCACGGCGACAGCGACAAGGCGCCGAGCGCCAACCCGGTGTCGGGGATCTTCGATCGGATCTTCGTGGCCGGGCAGGCGGCGATCGACCGGTACGCCCGCGCCGGAGTGCAGATCCCGGCGGACAAGTTCGTGGTGGTGGGTCGCCCACAGGTCGAGTCGATCGAGGTACGCCCGGAGCCCGCAAGAGGGTTGGCGCACCCGACGGTGCTCTATACGCCGACCTGGACCGGGCACCACGCCGACGCCGACTACTGCTCGCTGCCGGTGGCCGAAAGCCTGCTGCGCCGACTGTTGGAGCGCGGCGCGACGGTGATCCTGCGGGCCCACCCGTACACCGCGCAGAACCCGGCATCAGCCCGCCAAGTGGGCCGCCTGACCGAGTTGCTCGTCGCAGACCGGGCCCGCACCGGCCGCCAGCACCTGGTCGGCGCGGCGGCTCGGGAGCTGAGCCTGACCGAGTGCGTCAACACCGCCGACGCGCTGGTCTCCGACGTGTCCGGCGTGATCTCGGACTTCCTCTACTCCGGCAAGCCGTACGCGGTCACCGACATGGGCGACGAGGGCGACCGGTTCGTGGAGCGGTTCCCGCTGGCCGGGTCGGGTTACGTGCTGCGCCGGGACATGTCCAACGTGGACGAGGTGCTGACCGCACTGCTGGACACCGATCCGCTGGCCGAGGCCCGCTGGGCCACCCGCCGCCGCTACCTGGGTGACTTCCCGGCCGAGTCGTACGCTGAGGCGTTCCTGATCGCTGCCCGCCGGGAGCTGGCACCGGCTGAGACACTGACCGCGTCCACACCGGCGTAGGGTCTGTTTCATAAGGGCGGTCGAGCCGAGGCCGGCCGCCCTGACCGCTCAGCGGTACGGGTCCAGCAGCGCCAGCACCGCCGCCGGGTCCTCCACGTGCGCGTTGTGCCCGAGACCGGGCAGCGTGGCGACCGGTACCCCGTACTCCTTGAGCTGTTCGTCGGTGACCATCGGATCGTTCTCCCCGCGCGCCAGCACCACCGGCACGTCGGTCGCCGCCAGCAGCGCGGTCAGGTCGGGCTCGCCGACGGCGAAGGCGGTCGGGTCCATGGCGAGGCGCCACCGGCCGTCGACCTGGCGCAGCCCGGCGTCCACCACGGGGTGGTCCGGCGGGACCAGGCCGGCCAGCCCGGAGACCCGCAGGTAGCGGCGAGCCGCCTCGGTGCGGCTGGCGAACCAGCTCACCGGGCGGGCGGCGACCTCGGCCGCGCGGGTCAGCTCATCGGGTGACCAGAGCGCCTTGATGCCCAGCCCGACGACCGCGTCCACCGGCGTTCCGGCGTCGCGGGCGGCCAGCGCCAGGCCGACCACCCCACCCAGCGAGTGCCCGAGCACGACGAGCCGGTCGTCGGGAGCGAGGGCCTGCGCGACCTGCTGGGCGAAGCCCGCGAAGGAGTACGACGGCAGCGGCGACGCCCAGCCGTGGCCGGCGAGGTCCGGTGCCAGCCACCGCCCGGGCCAGTGCTGCTCAAGGTACGGGGCCCAGGGCAACCACACGTCCCCGGTCGCTCCCATGCCGTGCAGCAGCAGCAGGACCGGCCTGCGGCCGGCGTGACCACCCGTCTTCTCCACCACGGCCGCAGTCTCCCACGGTTCACGGCCGGGTACGAGAGCCGTCGATGACGGACCGCGCTGACAAACGCCGCGGGCGCCGGCCCCTTGTGGGAGACGGCGCCCGCGGCGGTCAGCGTGCCCGGGTCAGGCGGAGTAGCCCCGGCTGGTGATCCAGTTGGCCAGGTCGATAGTGGTGATCCAGTACGACGGGTCGGCCGGGTTCGCCGAGTCGGCGATCCGTACGGTGCGACCGTTGTCCTTGTAGCCCACCACGGCGATGTAGTGCCCGCCGCCGTAGGAGTGCCAGCCGCCGTCGGTGTCGGTGGCGTCCCCGACGACGTTGGCCACCACGCCCCGGCCGTCGGTGATGGCCTTCACCACGTCGGCCTGGAGGCGGTCCATCTGGGCCGGGCTGGGCGCGCCGGGGAACATCCGGGTCCGGTACGGGGAGCCCTTCACCTCGGCGTTGAGCACCCGCGTGGTGTCCTCGGCCGAGTTGGTGCCCATCTCGGTGGTGCCCAGCTCGGCGCCGAGCTCCTGCTGGGTGCGGTCGATGCCGGCGGCGCTGAGTGCGTTCCGGGTGGCCGCCGGGCCGCAGTTGTAGTACGTGTTCTGCGCCTCGTAGTCGTAGTCGAGCACCTTGGTCGCGGGCGGCTTCGGCCGCTCCGGCTTCCGGGTCAGGTCGGGGTTGCTGCTGGCCTTGGCGGCGGGCGACGCGGCGCTGGTGGCCGGGGCGGCCGTGGTCGGCACGGCGCTGGCCGAGGGGGACGCGTCCCGAGCCTCGCCGCGGGAGGCGGCGACGTCGCTGCGCATCTCGGCGACAGTGGTCGCGGTGCGCTGGCCGGCCGGGGCGTCGTCGGCAGTGGTGAGCAGGGCGCCGGTGGTGGTGGCGATCGCGAGGGCCGCCGCGGAGGCGGCGACGATCTGGTACGGGCGTTCGGTGGCGAGGCGGCGGAGCTGACGCTGCAGGGTGTGCTTCACGGGGTCCTCCACGGATCGGGGGGAGAGCGGCACACCGGGGCCGGACCGGTATCCGGGCAGGCGCCAGCGCGCGGACAGTGGTCCGCGGATGGTGAACCGCTCAGGGGAACGCCCGGCGCGGCCGGGCGGGGAAGGCGATGACCCGGGGGGTCAGCTCACCGTCACGCGACGAATGAGCGGGTGCACCGCCGCGCCGTGGAGGCGAGGGAACAACCGAGGGGTGGAAAGGTGCTGCACGAGGATGGGACTCCTTCCGACACCGCCTACCGGGTTAGCTGACGGATTCGGGCGGGAAGACGCCCTACCGCGGGCCGTGGCTCGCGGATTCACCCCGGACTTACTGGTGGGTCCCCGGTTCGTTGATCACGATTAAGCGGGTCGATGCGGCGTCGCGTCTTGCGATCGGTTACCGCACCGGACGGCACGACACTACTGGCGTCTCAACGCCCTGCCAAGCCAGGTTCACCTGCGTAAACCCCAATCGGCGCGACAATTTCTGCGCGTATTGCCGATGATGTGACTCGATGGGACAAGCGGTTACGGCGACGCCTGCGGGCGACAACCGGACAGGCCGCAAACAATGCGGCCACAATCGCGTGAACAATCCCGCCGATCGCGTCGGACGTCCGGTTTCCCGATTGGGTGACCGGCCTCACATCACGGATTGGGCTCAACCCGCCCGGGCCGGGCGCCAGCGTGCCACGACGGTGGGACGCAACGCCCCGGCCACCGTGCGGCGCGCGGGGACCAGGGTCGGGCGTAGCCGGGCCGCCGCGGCGTACGCCTCCTCGGCGAGGGCACGAGCCGAATCGGCGGCCAACTCCGCGTCGCGCCAGGCGGCCCGCTCACGGTCGGCGGCCACCTGGTAGTCGGCCAGCCGCGCATCCCGGACCACCCGGCTGATCAGCACCTCCTGCTCGACCGGGTGTCGCCGGGGATCCCAGCCGCGCCGGTGCCCGAACACGTCGCCGAGCTGCGCCATCGTCAGGTCGCCCCGCCAGTACGCCGCCATCGCCGCCCGGTGCAGATAGCGTTCCCGGGCGGCGTACTCAGCCGGAGTGTGCGGGGTCTGCGGGGTGGGCAGCGCCCCGGCGCCCGCGAAGCGACGCGCGGCGGAGTCCGCCTCGTCGTACCCGATCCAGGCTTGCTCCAGCTGCTCCTGAGCGGTCAGCCACGCGGCGCGTCGTCGCTTGGCGGTGGTGGCCGCGCCGGCCGCGGCGACGGCGACCTCCTCGGCGTAGCGGCGCCTGTCGACGGCCTCGGCGGCGGCCAGCTCCCGAGGAGTGGGCCCGGCCGGGAGCGGGTCGTCAGTTGGCCGGTCCCGTTCGGGGCGGGCGGCCAGCACGGCGAGCAGGCCCAGGGTCAGCAGGAACAGCGTCGACCAGATGGCGGCGGCCCGCGGCATCTCGGTCACGAACTGGTAGAAGACGACGGTCTCCATGGTCGGCACCTCGGGGAGAGAGCAGTGCGATGGGGAGCCGCGCCGACCAGTGGGCCACGGCGGGCCACGGATCGGCGGGTCAGGGAGCGGGTGGGTCGACAGGGCGCGGTGTCGGGACGGTCGTCCCGGTGGCTCAGCGCCCGGGTGGAGCCCGGGAAGCCCGACCACCCGCTGCGTCGACGAGGGACGGCCGATCAGATTCGGCCGCGCGGACCGGCAGCACGCCGGCCGCGATGGTGCCCTGATCGCCGGGGAGCGCCACCGGCGTGTCGACCGACCATGTCGGGACCGACTCCTCGGCGGCCTCCGGCGGTATCGCCGGGGCCGGGCGGGCCGCACCGTGTGCCTCGGAGTGGCGGTAGCAGGCCGTCAGCGACCCGGCGGCGACCGAGGCTGGCACCGCGCTCGACGTCGGCACCGGGCCGGGTGTTGGCGTGGCGGCCGTGGCCGTGGCCGTGGCCGGGCCTGCGCCGAGCGCCAGGGCCGCGACGACGGCGAGGCTGGTCAGCACCCGAGTCGCCCAGCGCGCCACCCACCACAGCGGACATGTGAACGCGACCGGAAGCACGTCCCCACGCTACCGTCGCGCCGACCCGGGCGCACCGACCACGGGCGTGTCGGAGCACGCCGCGCCGACCTCGTTGACCAGGGTGGACGTTGTCAGCGCAGGTCGACGTACGTTGATCGACCGGCGGGCTGACCGACCTCGTCGGCAGGTCCGTCGACCTCGCCACGGGCGCTGCTTGCGGGGTCCCGTGCGTCATCGTCGCCGGCCGCCCGTTGTCGGGGGACGGGCGCCGGACGGGCCGCACGGCGCGGCGCGAGCCGGCGCATCATCGGGGTTTCGACGAAGCGGTGCAGCAGCCCGGCGAGGATCAGGTTCGCCGCCAGGAAGCCGAGCACCACGGCCGGGCCACGCCAGCCCGCGAAGCCGATCCCCCACGTCCCGCTCCAGCGCAGCACGCTCGTCATCACCAGGACGTGCACCAGGTAGAAGGCGAACGAGACCTCACCGAGCCAGACCACCGGCCGGGACCGCCACGGCGAGCGCCGACCCCGCACGTCCGCGTCCGCGGCCGCGGTGATCACCAACAGGTACGCGACCGCGAGCAGCGTGGTCCACAGCTCGGCGCGGATCCACTGCGCGGCCGCCACCCAGGTGACCACGAAGATCCCGCTGGCCACTGTCAGCCCGGGACCACGCCAGAGCCCCCGGCGCATCAATTCGGCCGCCACCGCGCCCAGCCAGAACTCCAGCGACCGCACCGGCGGGAAGATCTGGGTGAACCACCAGCGGCTCACCTCCGGCACCAACTCCTGTGCCGGCCAGAGCGCGAGGATCAGCAGCGGCAGCACGACGATCAGCGCCCAGAGCAGCTTCGGTCGGGCCCGGCGCAGCAGCGGCAGCGCCAGCGGCAAACAGAGGTAGAAGAAGAACTCGCAGGACAGCGACCAGCTGACGGTGTTGATGCTGTAGAACCAGCCCGGCCGAGGGTCCCACGCCTGCAACAACAGCAGGTTCTCCAACGCCGCCGCCGGCAGGACCGGGTCGGCGAACCACCAGGCGACCACCAGCGTCGCCGCGAACAGCACCAGGTGGTTCGGGTAGATCTTGGCGATCCGCCGCCGCCAGAAGGTACGCCGGGAGTCCCCCTCCCGGGCCGACCAGACCAGCACGAACCCACTGAGGATGAAGAAGAACTGCACCCCGGAGAGACCGAGGGTGAACAGCGCGTCGATGACAGCCTTGTAGTCCGGCTCGGCGATGATCCGCATGGTGCCGGCGTGAAAGCCGAAGACCAGCAGCGCGGCGATCCAACGCAGCCCGGTCAGCGAGGGCAGCCGGGGCGGGGCCGGTGCGGGCCGGGCGGCCGACGTCGCGGCGACGCTCGTCATGCCGGGATCCCGGCGCTCGGCAGGGTCACCAGCACGGTCGTAGCCTCCTCGTCGCGGCGTCGGACGGCGCGACGGCGACGCCCACGACGACCCGGCAGGGCCGCACCGAGGCACCCTACCGGGTCACTCCCGGGTGAACCGGACGCATCCCACCCGCCCCACGAGCCCGCGATCCCCGGGTCCGAAAACGCCCACCCGCCCGGCGTTAACCTTCCGCTGGGCGGGAGTTCAGAGAGTCCACCATCGGCGGCAACGTCAGGTTCCGGGGCCGGCCACCCGGGTCGTCGAAGGTGGCGGACGTGGTCAATGAGCCGACGCACGCACCGCTGCTGAGCATCGTCGTGCCCGTGTACGGCGTCGAGGCGTACCTGTACCAGTGCCTCGAGTCGATCCGGGCCGACATCCCGGCGGGCGAGTCGGACGCGGTCGAGCTGATCGCCGTCGACGACGCCTCCCCGGACGGCTGCGGCGACATGCTCCGCTCGTACGCGGTCAGCCGCGACGGCGTGCGCGTCGTGCACCTGAGCAGCAACGTGGGTCTGGGGCTGGCCCGCAACGCCGGGCTCGACGTGGCCACCGGCCGGTACGTCTGGTTCGTCGACAGCGACGACTGGTTGCCGCCGGGCACGATCGCGGCGGTGCTGGACCGGTTGCGCCAGCACCAGCCCGACGTGCTGATGCTCGATCACCTGCGGATGCACGAAGGCGGCAGGCGGGAGGTCGACGCGAGCAGCCCGCTGCTGCGCGGGATCACCGGCGTCACCCGGTTGGCCGACCAGCCGCAGCTGCTGCGGGTGCAGCACACCGCCTGGAACAAGGTGGTCCGCCGGGACTTCATGGACGAGTTGGAGCTGCGGTTCTTCCCCGGCTGGTACGAGGACATCCCCTTCAGCCACCCCCTGCTGATCGGGGCCGAGAAGATCTCCGTGCTGGACCGGGTCTGCTACCTGTACCGCCAGGGCCGCCAGGGCGCCATCACCTCCACCCGCAGCGGCCGGCACTTCGACGCCTTCGCCCAGTACGAGCGGCTGATGGACTGGGTCGCCCGAAAGCACCCGGACGAGCGGTTGCAGGCCGAGCTGTTCGAGCTGATGATCAGCCACTACCTGGTGGTGGTGGGCAACGACGGCCGGCTGCACCCACACCTGCGGCGCGACTTCTTCCACCGGGCCGCCGCGCACTACCGTCGCTACCTGCCCACCGGCGGTTACCCGCTGCCCCCGGGAGTGACCGGGCTCAAGCACCGCCTCATCGGGCGGGGTGACTGGGTGGCGTACTCGGCGCTGCGCCAGGCCCATCGGGTCGCTGGTCGCCTGCGTCGACCCGGCCCGGCGGTCAGCGCCGACGGCGGTTCGCTCGCCGCCGACGAGGACCCGGGGCGAGGGGCGAGCGCCGGGCCGACGCGCGACGGTGGGCTCGCGCCGGAGCGGCGTGACGCGCTGGCCGTCGGCCGGCTGCCGTGATCGACCCCACCGCGCAGCACGCCGGGAGCCGGGGCGGCTCCCGACGCCCTGATTTCCCAGGTCGTCCGCCCGCCGGGTGGACGACGACAGCACCACCGCACCCCGGTGCGGGCGTACCTGAGCAGAGGTCGGAATGACGGCGACAATCAAGATCGGACCGCACGCGGTCGGTGCCGGGGAGCGACCGTTCGTGGTCGCCGAGATGTCCGGCAACCACAACGGCGATCTGAACCGGGCGCTGGCCATCGTCGACGCGGTGGCCGCGAGCGGGGCGCACGCGCTCAAGCTCCAGACGTACCGGCCGGACACCATCACCATCGACGTCGACACCCCGGCGTTTCGGATCTCCAGCGGGCACGAGCTGTGGGGCGGGGAGAACCTGTACCGCCTCTACGAACGCGCGCACACCCCGTACGAGTGGCACGCCCCGATCTTCGAGCGGGCCCGCGAGCGGGGCCTGACCGTCTTCTCGTCGCCGTTCGACGCGACCGCCGTGGAGCTGCTGGAGTCGCTGGGCGCGCCCGCGTACAAGATCGCCTCGTCGGAGCTGGTCGACCTGCCGCTGATCCGACTTGTGGCCAGCACCGGCAAGCCGATGGTGATCTCCACCGGAATGGCGACGGTCGCCGAGATCGACGCCGCCGTACGCACCGCCCGGGCCGGCGGCGCGGCGGGCATCGTCCTGTTGGCCTGCACCGCGTCCTACCCGGCGCCGCCGGCCGACAGCAACCTGCGCCGGTTGCCGGTGCTGGCCGGCGCGTTCGACGTGCCGGTCGGGCTCTCCGACCACACCCCCGGCATCGGGGTGGCGGTCGCCTCGGTGGCGCTCGGCGCCTGCTTCATCGAGAAGCACGTGACGCTGGACCGGGCCGACGGCGGCGTGGACTCGGACTTCTCCCTGAACCCGGCGGAGCTCACGGCCCTGGTCGCCGAGTCCGGCCGCGCGTACGAGGCGCTGGGCGGCACCGCGATCGGACCGACCCCCGCGGAGCGGGAGGGGCTACGGTTCCGCCGGTCCCTTTTCGTGGTCGAGGACGTCCGGGCCGGCGATCCGGTGACCGCGCACAACGTCCGCTCGATCCGGCCGGCCGGCGGGCTGGCGCCCGTGGAGATCGACCGGGTCCTGGGCCGCACCTTCACCACCGACGTCCCGCGTGGCACCCCCCTGAGCTGGGACCAGATCTAACCCCAGCCGCCCCGCCCCGCGATCTTGCAGTTACTGTTCCGGCGAAAGGCGCGCAAGCCGCGATTCGGCGTCACAAAGTGCAAGATCGCGGGGCGGGAGGGTCGGGGCGAAGCCGACGGTGACCACCAGGTCGGCCACCCAGAGGGTCCGCCAGATCGCCGATCCGTCGGCCGGCGTACCCAGACCATGGCGCCGCCACCACGCCGCCACCGACACATCGGCCAACTTGCACCAGCATTCGGCCCGCGTCCAGCGGGCCCAGAAGTCCGCCGTGCCGAACCGGCGGGCCAGCGCCGGGGGCACCGGGGCATCGGCGCGCTCCGCGTCGACGGCCACCCGCCAGCCGGGCGCCGGTGGGCCGTACCAGCCGACGCACCGTCCATCGTCGAGGTGACTGCGGGTCACCGCGTCTGCCATCGCGGCCGGCGACCCGATGCGCAGATGCTGCTCGGCGGCGACGAGCAACCCCGGCACCGGACGCGGCACGGCCGCCCCGCCGTGCCGTGCTGGTTGCACCGGCAGGGGAACACCCCGCAGGTCAGATGGCGGCGGCACCGTCCACCACTATGACCTGGCCGTTGATGTTGGTGTGCTCCCGCAGCAGCATCCGCACGACCGGGGTGACCTCCACCGGCTCGGTCAGGTGACCGGTCGGGGTGCGGCGCACGATCTGGTCGAGCTGGGTCGGACCGAGCACGGCGGACATCTCCGAGGCGAAGAATCCGGGCGCGACCGAGTTGACCAGCATCCGGCCGCCCAGTTCGCGGGCGAGCGAGCGGGTGGCGGCGTCCATGCCGCCCTTGGTGGCCGAGTACGCGACCAGGCCGGGGAAACCGCGCTGCCCGCAGATCGAGGTGATGTTGACGATCCGCCCGCGCAGCCCCTTGGCGAGCATCCGACGGATCACCAACCGGGTCAGCTGAAGCGGGGCCGTCAGGTTGGTCTCGATGATCCGGGCGATGTCGTCGGCGGCGGTGTGTGCGTGCAGGGAGTCCTGCCCCATGGCGGCGTTGTTGACGATGCCGTCGATCGGGCCGAGGCGCTGCTCCACCTCACGGACGAAGATCTGCGCGGCGCGCAGGTCGGTGACGTCCACCGAGCCGACGTGCACCCGGTCGGGGTGCTCGGCGGCGAGCTTCTCCAGCTCCGGGGTGACGGTGCGGGCGAACGCGGCCACGCGTACGCCCGCGTCGAGCAGGTCGGTGACGATGGCCAGGCCCAGGCCACGGGAACCGCCGGAGACGAGGACCACTGAGCTGGGCGGGACGAGCTGGGTGTCGGCTGGCTCAGACATCGCTCTTCAGGGTCTCCTTGACGGGAATGTCGGTCAGGACGCGAATGCGGCGTGGCACCGCGTGCTCGGGAAGCCGGTCGGCGCACCAGCGGACCAGCGCGGCCTCGTCCGGCACACCGGTGTCAGCGCCGGACGGGTCGGCAGCGGCGAGGACCACCTCGGCGACCACCATCCGCCCGAGCACCGGGGCGCGGCGGCCGGTCACCCGGGCCCAGGCCACCGCCGGATGCCCGGTCAGCACGCCGCGGACCAGGCCGGCGGAGACCTTGCTGCCACCGACGTTGATCTCGTCGGAGTCCAGTCGGCCGGTGATCAGCACCCGGCCGTCGAGCACCTGCACCCGGTCGCCGGTGCGGATCGGGCCGGCGAGACCGGCCCCGTGGTACGGGGAGGTGACCACCAGCTCGTCGTCGCGGACGGAGAGCGTCGGCCGGCCCGGGGTCTCCCGGTCCAGCCAGTCGACCGGGAACCCGGCCCGCCCGTCGTGCACCACAATGGACGCCCCCACCTCGGAGGACGCGTAGATCCAGGAGATCCGGGCCGTCGGGAAGACCTCCCGCAGCTGGTCCAGGATCGCCTGGTCCACCGGCTCGCCGCCGAGGGTGATCTGACGCAGCGGCACCCGGGCCAGCGCTTCGGCGTCGCGGTAGAGGGTGCGCCGCCAGAAGGTCGGGGTGCCGGACGCCGCGTCCACCCCTTGGGTGGCCGCGACAGTGGGCCAGTCGTCCAGCTCGTCCGGCTCGACCACCACCAGGTGCTGGCCCGGCTGGGTCAGCGACAGGGTGACGACCTGCCACCAGGCGTACGTGCCGGGGGCGTACGGGCAGAGCCAGGTGCGGTCGGGCTGATCGGCCCGCACTGTGGTCAGCGTGTCGAGGGTGTGCCCGACCCGCTTCGGACGCCCGGTGGAGCCAGAGGTCAGCAGCCAGAGCCGGCCCGGCTCGGCGGCTCGCGGCCGGGCCGGTGCGCTCGGGTGCACGCCGTCGTCGTCGAGGACGCTGACGGTGAACCCGGCGGCCAGCAGCTCGGTGCGCATCGCCGCGTCGACCCGACTCGCGGTGCTGAGCAGCAGCTCGGTGCCGTGCACGGCGTGCTGCCGCGCCGCGGTGAGCGCGTGCACTGCCGAGTGGGCGAGCACCGCCACCGGGTCGGGCAGGGTGGGCGTCGGCAGCGAACGCCAGGTCAGCGCGGCGCCACCGACGACGAGCCGGTTGTCGACACCGGCCGGCTCCGGGCTGGCGGGGGTCAGGTGGCGCGACGTCGCGACGGTCACTGGTGTTGAAGCTCGACGAGGAAGTCGAGGACGTCCCCGACGGTGGCGATGCGACGCAGCCCGGGGGCGTCGAAGTTGAGCTCCTCCCCCGTCTCGTCCTCCACCCGCAGGGCCAGTTCGGAGAAGTCGAGCGACCGGAAGCCGATCTCCCGCAACTGCGCCGCGTCGTCCGCGGGCAGCTCCTTGTCCTGATTCTTCAGGACCTGAGCCATGAGGTCGCGGATCTGCGCGCGACTCAATTCGTTCATGCGCCGCAGTCTACAACCCAACGAATGCCTATCTGATTTCCCGGTAGGCCCGGGTAAGGTGCCGGAACCCGACATGAACGGCTAGGAAAGCGAGACGCACGTGCTGCGCGAAGCGACGACGGACGACGTTCATCTGATGTTGTCCTGGCGTAATCAGGAAACCAATCGACAGGTCAGCAAGACCAGTCACGAGATCACCGCCGAGGAGCACGCCCGGTGGTGGTCGGCGGTCCGCGACGACCCGTCCCGGCGAGTGCTGGTGTACGTCCGCGACGACCGGCCCTGCGGTGTGGTCACCTTCTTCGACCTGCGGTTGGACGGCCCCCGAACCGGCGCGTGGGGCTTCTATCTCGACGCCGACGGGCTGGACGGGCGAGGCGAGACACTGCCGGCCTGGCTGGGTGTCATGCGGGAGGCCGTCGAGTACGCCTTCGACGGGCTGCACCTGGACCGACTCGACGGCGAGGTGCTCGGCCACAATACAGTCGTACGACAGATGAACCGGCGTTTCCGATTCGTCGAGGGCACCCCACGACAGGAGCTGTCCGACGGTCGGGAAATCACCGTCATCCCGATTTCCCTGGCTCGGGCCGACCGCCGCCAGCGCTGATTGTCGGACACTTTTCCGTAATGGACGGGAACCATTAACCGACAGTGCTCCCGGTGGACATCCGCCGTTCACGAATAGCGGTGTCCACCGGGGCGGGGTGGGTCAGGCCCGCCGCCAGGCCGCCCAGTGCTGTTCCGGGTTCCCACCGAGTCGGACGAAGCCGTACGCCGTGCCGTCCCAGTCATCGACCTGCCCCGGTGCCCAGCGGGCGAACACGACCTGCGCCGCCGCAGGCGGCTGCTTGTCGCCGAACCACCGGACGTCGGTCCAGGTCACCTGATGGCTGAGGTTGAACCGGAGGACGTAGTGCACGCCGGTCGAGGCCCACACCCGCTCGCCGGGGCGGACGCCGACGTCGGCCACCCGGGGCGTCGGGGCGGTGCTCTCGGCGGCCGGTCGCACGATCCGTTGGTCGATCACCTGCATCGTGACGAGGTTGACCACCACGAGGGCGCCGAGGATCGGCAGCCGCAGGCGGGGCACCCGGGCCGCGGCGACGAGCAGCACACAGCCGGCGATGCCGACCAGCGACCCGACCACCGGTCGCAGCTCCCGCCAGCCCCCGGTCAACGCCACCAGGTCCGGCGCGCTGAACCCGCCGTAGCGCAGCTGGTGGCCCTGGCTGGCCACGTACGCGAGTCGGGCCGCGATCAGCGCACCGCCACCGACCAGCAGCGCCACCGCGACCGCCGCCCGGCGCAGCACCACCCGCCAGCCGGCGGTGAACAGCACCCCCAGCCCGACCAGCAGCCAGAACGGCGCCAGCATCTGCACGTACCGGCCGTAGATCGCGTCCAGCGGCTTGCCGGTGATGCCGGAGAGGATCACCGACGCGCCGCCGGCCACCCCGACGGTCACCACCAGCGCCACGCCCATCGTCCAGCGGGCCGCGTCGCCGTGCCGTGGACGCCACAGCTCGCGCACCGCGCCGGCCCAGGCCACCCCGGCCATTCCGAACGTGATCACCACGAGGTACCAGAGCTGGGTGGTGACAGCGGCGCTCACCCGGGCCACGCCCTGGGCGGAGGCGATCGCCTCGAACGTGCTACCGCCAGGGGTGCTGCCGAGCAGGTAGACCTTGCCGCCGAGGTAGCGGATGGCGGCCTCGTTGACGAGCGCCATGGCGAGCACCGGCAGCAACGCCGCGAGCACCACGGGCGGGCTGATCCGGCGACGGACGAACAGCAGCAGCACCAGCCCGGCGTGCACGGCCACGATCACCAGGCCGCGGGAGTGCAACAGGTGGAACCCGCCGACGAGCAGGCCCACGGTGGCGGCGGCGAGCGGGCCGGGCCGGGTGATCCACCGGTGCACGGCGAGCAGCCAGGCGACCACGAGCGGTGCCATCACCGCGTCGATCATGGCGACGCCCGCGTAGAAGGCGGTGGCCGGCAGGGTCGCCGCCGCGACCGCGCCGAGCAGCGCGTACGAGCGGCGCAGCTGGAACAGGCGGCGACCGAACAGGTACGCCAGCGGCAGCAGTGCCGAGTTCACCATCGCGTTGATCAGCTGGACGATCCGGTAGCTGTCGGTGAAGTCCCGGTCCCCGAGGAACGCCGGCGAGATCAGCATCGGGTAGCCGACCCGGCGCAGCAGGTCGTTCTCGCTGCTGAAGCCCCCCGGACCGCCGGCCAACGCGCGGGCGGTGTTCAGGTAGCTGTCCTCGTCGGTGTGGGCGATCGGCAGCACGACGTGCCGGGACCACCACATGCGCCAGGCCACGCTGAGCACCCAACCGACGACCAGCAGCAGCGGCACCAGCCAACGTCGGGAGGGCGGGCCGCTCGGCGTCTCGGCCACCGCCACCGGCCGTTCGATCACGTCACTACCGGGTGCCATGAACGCCTCCAGAATTGCCGGCCGGACCGGGCCCGCGCTGGTCCGACGGGCCCACCGGCCGGCGTCGGTGACGTCCGGGGTGGCCCGCTCGCATCGAGCCGGTGTGGATGTCGGGTGAACGTGGGACCGGCTGCGCGCCGGGCCGCCGGGTCGTTCGCGCGGTCACTGTAACGGCCCGTTCCGGCCAGGTCAGCCCACATTCGGGACGGTCGGAAGTGTTCGCCTACGCGGTGTTCGGCATTCACGGGAGCAGAGGTTGTGGTTCACCCGCGAGCGCCGAGGAGTTAACCCGCCATGGCTAGCGTGTCACCCCGGTCGGCCGGCCCAGGGCCGCTCGTTCATCCACGAACACGGGAGCACCACATTGAGTGAGTTGAATGGATCGTCCATTCTGATCACCGGGGGAACTGGTTCCTTCGGCAGGACGTTCCTCCGGCACATCCTCAACGAGGCCGACCCCGCCCGCGTGGTGGTGTTCTCCCGCGACGAGCTCAAGCAGTACGAGCTGCGCCAGCAACTCGGCGACGACCCGCGGCTGCGCTGGTTCATCGGCGACATCCGGGACCGGCACCGCCTCACCAGGGCCATGCACGGCGTCGACCACGTGGTGCACGCCGCCGCGCTGAAGCAGGTGGACACCGCGGAGTACAACCCCTCGGAGTACATCGCCACCAACATCACCGGCTCGCAGCACGTCGTCGACGCGGCGATCGAGGCCGGCGTCAAGAAGGTCATCGCGCTCTCCACCGACAAGGCGTCCAGCCCGATCAACCTGTATGGCGCGACGAAGCTGGTCGGCGACAAGTTGTTCGTCTCGGCCAACCACTACGCCGCCCAGCACCCCACCCGGTTCGCTGTGGTGCGCTACGGCAACGTGGTGGGCAGCCGCGGCTCGGTGGTCCCGCTGTTCCGCCGGCTGGCCGCCGAGGGCAAGAGCCTGCCGATCACCGACAAACGGATGACCCGCTTCTGGATCACCCTGGATCAGGCCGTGCAGTTCGTCATGGACTCGTTCGACCAGATGCAGGGTGGCGAGCTTTTCGTGCCGCGCATCCCGAGCATGCGCATCCTCGACCTGGTCGAGGCCGTGGCCCCGGACGCCACCACCCACGAGATCGGGATCCGGCCGGGCGAGAAGCTGCACGAGGAGATGATCGCGCCCGACGACAGCCGGCGGACGCTTCGCGCCGACGGTCGGTTCATCGTCCAGCCGACCATCGCCACCTGGGGCTACCAGGCACCGGTCGACTGCGACCCGGTGCCGGACGGCTTCGCCTACCAGTCGGACACCAACGACGAGTGGCTCACCGTCGAGCAGTTGCGCGACATGCTCGGCATCAACGGATGACGGGGATGCTCCCCTACGGCCGGCAGTCGATCAGCGAGGACGACGTCGCAGCCGTCGCCGACGTGCTGCGCGGCGACTGGCTCACCACCGGTCCGCAGGTCGACGCCTTCGAGGCCGACCTCGCCCGGTGGACCGGCGGAGTCGGTGTCGCCGCCGTCTCCAACGGCACCGCGGCACTGCATGTGGCGTACGCGGCGGCCGGGGTGGGGCCGGGCGACGAGGTGGTCGTCCCGCCGATGACGTTCGTGGCGACCGCCAGCAGCGCGGTCGCCCTCGGCGCGAAGATCGTGTTCGCCGACGTCGACGACGAGACGTTCTGCCTCGACCCGGCGGCGGCCGCCGCCGCGGTCACCTCGCGGACGAAGGTCGTCGCCGCTGTCGACTACGCCGGTCACCCCGCCGACTACGACGCGCTGCGCACGTCGGTCGAGGGCAGCGACGCGCTGCTGCTCGCCGACGCGGCGCACTCGATCGGCGGGACGTACCACGGTCGGCCGGTCGGTTCCCTCGCCGACCTGACCACGTTCTCGTTCTTCCCCACGAAGAACCTGACCACCGCCGAGGGCGGCGCCGTCGCGGCGCTGGACCCGGAGATCCTGAAGCGGGCCCGCCGGTTCCGCGGCGTCGGCGTGGTCCGCGAACGCGGCGACCTGCGTTTCCCGGATGAGGGCGGCTGGCACCAGGAGGTGCACGAGTTCGGGCTGAACTACCGGCTGCCGGACGTGCTCTGCGCTCTGGGTCGCAGCCAACTGCGTCGACTCGGCGAGTTCACGGCCCGCCGCAGCGCCCTGGTCGCCCGCTACGACGAGGCACTGGCCGACCTCGACGGCGTACTGCTGCCGAACCGCAGGTCGTGGGCCGACCCGGCCTGGCACCTCTACCCGATCCGGGTGCTCGACGGGCGTCGCCGCGAGGTGTATGACCGGATGCGGGCCGCCGGCATCGGCGTCCAGGTCAACTACATCCCGGTGCACTGGCACCCGGCCTTCGCCGACCTGGGTTACCGGCGCGGGTCCTGCCCGGTGGCCGAGTCGTTCTACGCCCAGCAGCTGTCGCTGCCGCTGTACCCGGGGCTCAGCGACGCCGACCAGGACCGCGTCATCGATGCGCTGACCGCCGCGGTGCGGGTCGGCTCGGTGCGTTCCGCCGCCTGATGGGAACCTGATGCACCACGCCAACCACTTCTACGGCCACGCGCACGTGCTGGCCCGGTACGCCGGCCTCGGTGACCGGCACCCACCCCGGATCAACGGGTACGTGCAGCACGGCTGGAACATCGGTGACGGCCTGGCCCCCGGCCACCCGTACGCCGAACGCACCCCCAGCCTGCTCTGGTCGGAGCAGACCCGCCGCCGGGCCTGGTCCGTGGGGCGACGCAACGTGGTCGTCATCGGCGCGCCGTTCAGCTACCTGTTGGCCATGCGACCCGAGGAACCACCGGCCGAGGAGCGGGAGGGCACCATCTGGTACCCGTTCCACGGCTGGGAGGGTCAACACGTCAAGGGCGACCACCGCAAACTGATCGCCCTCATCCAGGACACCGAGCCCGGCCCGGTCACGGTCTGCCTCTACTGGCACGAGTACCGGATGCGCAACGTGCGCCGGCTCTACGAGCGCGCCGGGTTCCGGGTGATCTGCCACGGCTACCGGGGGCACTGGTGGAAGGACACCGACCCGGAGTTCCTCGACCGACAGCTCACCGAGCTGCGCCGTCACCGCCGGGTAGCGTCCAACCGGCTGACCAGCGCGATCTTCTACGGCATCGCGGCGGGGTGCGAGCCGGCGGTCTACGGCGACCCGATGATCCTGTCCAACGAGGACCCCACCTTCGGCGGCACCGCTCGGATCCGACGGCAGTGGCCGCAGCTGCACGGCACCACTGTCGACCTGCCCACCGCTGTCGAGATCGCCCGCGCCGAGCTGGGCACCGACCACCGCTGCACGCCGGCCGAGCTACGCGAGCTGCTCGGTTGGGCGAACCTCCAGGAGGAAGAGGAAGACCGTGACGACTGAGACGGCACCCGCCGACCGGATCACCCTGCCGGGCGGCGAGATGCTGGCCTGGTCGGACCTGCCGCAGGAACGGCTGGCCAACGGGGGGCCGCTCGCCGCGCTGGCCGCCCGGTTGGTGCCGCCCGGCGCCCGGGTCCTGGTGGCCGGTCCACACGACCCGGCGCTGCTCGACCAGCTCACCCACGCCGAGGTCACCTGCCTGCTGCGCAGCCACCCGGACGCGGTGGCGCTGGCGCACCGGGCCGCCCGCGTGGTGGTGGGTGGCCCGGCCGGGCTGCCCGACGACGAGACGTACGACGTGGTGATCGCCGCCGCCGGGCTGGACCCGGTGGAGTCGGTGGAGGGCACCCGGCTCGGCTGGGACGCTGTGCTGGCGCGACTCGTCGCCGCGGTGCGACCGGGTGGCGCGTTGCTGCTGCGCCTGGACAACCCGCTGGGCCTGCACAGACTGGTCGACACCACCCCCTGGTACGCCCGCCGCGACGACTCCGCCTGGGCGATCGGCGGCGTGCTGGACCGGGCCCACCCCGCCAACCGGGACCAACTGCGCCAGCGCCTCGGCGCCGTGGGGCTGCGGCCGGCCGCGTGCTGGGCCGCGTACCCCGGTGTCAGCACCCCGACGGCGCTGCTGGACGCCGACCACCTCGACCGGGAGACGGGCTCCGGCCTGTTCGACGCGGTGCTGCACGGCGCCTGCGCCGGGGGTTTCACCAGCGCCACAGTGCTCCAGGACCCGGCCCGGCTCGCTGTGGACGCGCTGCACGCCGGGCGCGCCGCCGACCTCGCACCGGGCTGGCTGACCCTCGCCCACCGGCCCGCCGACCCCACGGACCCGACCACGCCGACCGTCGACCGGGACCTGCCGGTGGCTCTCGTGCAGACCGGTCGCCCCGGGATCGGCGTGCTGGAGGTGCTGAACGGCCCCTCCGGTTGGCGCTGGGGGCTCATCCCGACCACCGAGGCGACGACGCCGGCCGTCGCGCCGTTCGCCAGCCGCGAGGCCGCGTACCGGGACGCGGACGCGCTGTCCGGACCGGTGCCGTCCGGCCGGCTGCTGCGTACCCTGCTGCTCGACGCGGCCCTGCGCCGCGACCTGGCCACCCTGCGCGCGCTGCTGCGCGGGTACGCGGGCTGGCTCGCCGACCAGGCCGACACCGACGGCCGGATCGCCGGCGCGGCGGCGCTGGCCGGCACCGACAACGTGGTGGTCGACGGCGAGCGGTACGCGGTGCTCGACCCCAGCTGGCGGGCCACCGCCGCGCTGCCCGGCGACGTGGTGCTCGCCCGCGGGCTGTGGCGCTTCGCCGCGGGCCTGCTCACCGGCGGGTACGCCCACCCGTGGTCGTCCACTCTCGACGTCGCGGGCCTGACCGTGGTGCTCGGCGGACTCGCCGGTCACGACCTCGACCGCGCGACCGTCAGCGAGGCGGTCGAGGCCGAGGCGGCCATCGCCGCCGCGCTGCACGGGCTGGACGCCGACGGCACTGTCGGCCTCGCCACCGAGCTGCACGCCGTCGCGCCGACCGACCCGCCGGTCGGCGGGCACAGCTACCAGCAGCTACGCGAGGCGTGGCTGCGCCAGCGCGAGGAACTCACCCGGTTGGCCGCGCTGACCGCGTGGACCGAGGAGCTGCTCACCTCGCGGGAACGGGCGCTGCGCCGGGCCGAGACGACGATCGGCCTGCTCAGCGGGTCGCTCAGCTACCGGGTGGGCCGGCTCGCCATCACCCCGGCCCGCCTGGCCAAGCGGGGTGCCCGCGCCGCCAAACGTCGGGCCACCGCGGTGCTGGCCCCCAAGCAGGAGGAGCAGCAGTGACCGGCGTACCGGTGCCCGGGGTCTCCGCGGACGACGCGGGGCCACGGATCGTCGGCATCGTTCAGGCGCGGATGGGCTCGTCCCGGCTGCCCGGCAAGGTGCTCCGCCCGCTCGCCGGACGCTCCGTGCTGGGCCGGGTCGTACGCGCCGCCTCCGACAGCGGCGTCCTGGCCGGCCTGGTGGTCGCCACCAGCACCGACACGGTCGACGACGCGGTGGCCGCCGAGTGCGCGCGGCTCGACGTGCCGTGCCACCGCGGGCCGGTCGACGACGTGCTGGAGCGGTTCCTGGGTGCCCTCGCGGCGCACCCGGGGGACGCCGTCATGCGGTTCACCGCCGACTGCCCTCTGCTCGACCCGGAGATCATCACCCTGGTCGCGTCGGTGTACCGGGCGGTCCCCGGGCTGGACTACGCCAGCACGTCGATCGCCCGGACCCTGCCCCGAGGGCTGGACGTCGAGATCATCCGAGCGGAGACGCTGCGTACCCTGGGCCGGCTCGCCACCGACCACCACCGGGTGCACGTGACCTCGTACGCGTACACCCATCCGGAGCTGTTCCGGGTGCTCGGGGTGACGCTCACGCCGGACCGCTCCGCGCTGCGGCTCACCCTCGACACCGAGCAGGACTGGACGCTGGTCAGCGCGATCATTGACCACTTCGGTGACGTCAGCGTGCCGCTGGCCAAGCTCGCCGACTGGCTCGACGGTCAGCCCCGGCTACGCGCGCTCAACGCCGACGTACGACAGAAGAACCTGGAGGAGTCCTGAGCACCCTGAGGGTCGGGTTGCGCTGCGACGCCGGGCCACGGCGCGGCGTCGGCCACCTCGTCCGCTGCCTGGCGCTCGCCGAGGAGTTCCTCGCCCGGGGCACCGACGTCACAGTGTTCGGCACCGTCGAACGGCTCGACTGGGCAACCTCGGAGCTGGCCGCGCGGGGCATCCCGCTGCTCCCCGGCCCGGACTCGGCGGCCGAACTGGTCGAGGTGGCCCGCCGACACGACCTGGACGTGCTGGTCCTCGACTCCTACGAACTGGACCCGGCCGGGGCCGGTGCCCTGCGCGCCGCCGGCGTCTACACCCTCGCCATCATCGACGGCGACAGCCGAGGCCAGGTAGCGGACCTCTACCTCGACCAGAACTTCGGAGCGGAGCTGCCCGGGCCGGGTTCCGGGGCGGCACTGCCCGGCCGGCTGCTCGCCGGGAGCGGGTACGCCCTGCTGCGCGACACCGTGATCAGCGCCCGGCCGCCGGTCGTCCCGCCCGCCACGGCGGTCAGCCGCCCCCGGGTGCTGGCCTTCTTCGGCGGCACCGACGCGGTCGGCGCGGCCCCGGTCCTGACCCGGGTGCTGGTGGCCACCGGTCACCCGATGGACCTCACTGTCATCGTCGGGCGACCCGAGATCGAGGCCGAGGTCGACGATGTCGCCCCCGGCCGGGGGCAGACCATCCGGCCGGTCCCGCCCACCACCTCGCTGCCGGCACTGATCACCCAAGCGGACCTGGTGGTCAGCGCCGCCGGCACGTCCACCTGGGAACTCTGCTGCCTCGGCGCACCCAGCGCACTGGTCTGCGTGGTCGACAACCAACGTGAGTCGTACACCCGGGTGGTGCGGCACGGCCTGGTCGCCGGCCTCGGCGAGCTGCCGGAGCTGACCGCCGGTGGCGTCGCCGGACGAGCCGCCCGCGCGACGGCGGCACGGACCCTGCACGGGCTGCTCAGCTCGCCGCAGCGGCGCGCGACGCTGGCCGCGCGCGCCTGGTCCACCGTCGACGGGCAGGGCCGGGCGCGCGTGGTGGACGCGGTGTTCGACGCCGTACGCGCCGCCGCCGTCCCCGGCTGACCGCAGCGGGCCAAGGTCGGAGCGGGCCGGCACCGTTCGGCGCTAGCACGGGTGTACTAAAGTGCTGCTAGGGTGGCCGTATGACGCAGGCCGCCTATCAGCCGTCGATGCTCGACCTGGCCGACGCCGGGCCAACGCTGGGGCCGCTGCCCGGCCAGATCCGCCGACACCAGCTCAGCCGGGGCGCCTGGGTCGACCACCTTCCCGGCTGGGTGCGCGGCTCCGACACCGTCCTCGACACCCTGCTCACCGAGGTGCCCTGGCGTGCCGAGCGGCGCACCATGTATGACGCCGAGGTCGACGTGCCCCGCCTGCTCTGCTGGTACGACGGCGCGAGGCAACTCCCCCATCCCGTGCTCACCGCCGCGCGGGCCGCACTCACCGAGCACTACGCGCCCGAGTTGGGCGAGCCCTTCGTCACCGCCGGCATGTGCCTCTACCGCTCCGGGCGCGACAGCGTGGCCTGGCACGGCGACACCATCGGTCGCTCGGCGCACACCGACACGATCGTCGCGATCGTGTCGTTCGGAGCACCCCGACCGCTGCTGTTGCGCCCACGCGGCGGCGGCGGCGAGAGCCAGCGCTTCCCGGTGGGCCACGGCGACCTGATCGTCATGGGCGGCTCGTGTCAACGCACCTGGGAGCACGCCATCCCCAAGACCACCCGACCCGTGGGCCCCCGGGTGAGCGTCCAGTTCCGCCCCCACAACGTCGCCTGACCGTGGCCCTGCACTAGGGCGTCAGACGTTCGAGGCGGTGGCGGACCTCCTCGGCTGCGGGGTCGCCCACGTCCTCATAGATCCGCGCGGCCAGGCGCCAAGCGGCAGCGGCAGCGTTCCGGTCACCCATCCCTTCCCGGGTGTCCCCGAGTCGGATGAGAGTCTCCGCCTCGTGATACCGGTCCGCGGAGTCACGAAAGAGTGTGATCGCCTGCTCGTAGCAGTTGGCCGCGCGGTCGCGTTCGCCGAGGCGGTCGTAGGCGAAGCCGAGGCTGTCCAGCGTCGCGGCCTGACCGTTGCGGTCGTCGGTCCGTCGTTGCTGGTCGAGGGCCTCGCTGCAGCTGGCGATGGCCTGGACATAGTCGCCGGTGCTGGCGAGCAGCCAACCAATCGCGTTGAGCGTCCGGGCTTCGCCCGCGTGATTGCCGACCAGCCGGTAGAGCCGCAGCGCCTCGCGACCGTGTTCGAGCGCCTCGTCGAGCCGGCCGTCCAGGTAGCAGAGCTCGCAGTAGTTGTGCAGCGTCTGGGCCTGGCCGATCGGGTCGCCGAGACGTTCGTGCAGCTCAAGCGCGCGCTTGAGCCGGTACTCGGCAGTGGTGCGGTCGCCCAGTCGGGTCAGCGCGCGGGAGACCAGCCGGTTGGCGACGGCTTGACCGGCGAGGTCGTCGATCTTCTCCGCGGCACCCAGCGCGACCTCTTGGATGGCGAGCTGGTCCTGCCAGAGGCCGCGCGGCGCCACGAAGGTGGTCAGCGCCCACGCAATCTGCCAGGCATACGTCTCGAAGCCGTTCTCGGCGGCCTGTCGGACCACCCGGACCAGCACTCGATGCTCCGCCGTGAACCAGGCGAGCGCGCCGTCGTGATCGGTCACCGGTCGCCTGGCGGGTACGGGCAGCGGCGGCATCGGCTCGATCGGGGGCCACTGCGGCTGGAGTAGCCGGGCGGCCGGATAGGCGGAGTGCAGGTAGTGGTCGTACAGGCGATGTCGGGCTGCGACGTGTTCGTCGCCGCGCTCCGACGACTGTGCGAGCTCGGCCGCGTAGGCGCGCAGAAGATCGTGGAAGGCGAACCGGCCGGGCGCGTGCTCCGCCAGCAGATGGAGCCGGGTCAGTTCCCGCAGGATCGGCGTAACGGCCGCAGCCGACTCACCGGCGAGCGCCGAGGCCGCGGCGGTGGTCAGGTCCGGGCCCGGATGCAGCCCAAGCAGGGTGAACAGCCGGGCCGCGTCCACCCCCAGGGCCAGGAACGACCACGAGAAGACGCGCCGGACGTCGCCGTCGGCCAACGCGTCCAGCCTCGCCTCGGCCGAGTGCAGTTCGGCGGCGATCGCGCTGAGCGGGAACGTGGGATGGGTCGCGACACGCGCCGCCACTATCGACAGTGCCAGCGGAAGCCGGCCTGCGGCCTCGATGATGTCGGCCACCGCCACCGACTCGGAGGCGAGCCGGCTGACCCCGAGACGCCTGGCGAGCAGGCTCCTCGACTCCTCCGCCGTCAGCACGTCCAGTGTCAACGGCGTGGCACACTCGGCGGCGATCAGGCCGCCGAGCCGGTCACGGCTGGTGACCACGACCATGCAGCGGCCCGCACCGGGCAGCAGGGCGCGCACCTGGGCGGAGTCGCGAGCGTTGTCGAGCACCAGGAGCATCCGACGGGAGGCCAGCAGGCTGCGGTAGAGACCAGTCCGGGCCTCCATGTCGGAGGGTATCCGGGCGTGGGGCACACCGAGCGCTTCGAGGAAGCCGGACAGGGCGTCGGGCGGGGACACCGCGCCAGCTTCGTCGTAACCACGAAGGTTCACATAGAGCTGGCCGTCCGGGAAGCGGTCGGCAACCCGGTGCGCCCAGTGCAACGCCAGCGCCGTCTTGCCGACTCCGGCCATGCCGGACACCACAGAGATGGCCCCGCTCGTCGGCCCCTCAGCCCCGCCGTGCAGAAGCCCGTCGAGGCCCGCCAGCTCGACGCTGCGTCCGACGAATTCCGGCACCGCACGCGGCAGTTGCTCGGGGCGCTGGATGAGCGGTCCCACTGTCGTCTCCGGCGCCGGCCGGTCCGGCCCGGTTGGCGGTTGCGCCGTCAGGCCCGGGCGGTGATGCAGGATGTCGTCGTACAGCGTGACGAGCTCGGGTGCGGGATCGAGGCCGGTCTCCTCCGCCAGCGCCTGTCGGGCCTGCCGGAAAGCATCCAGTGCGCCAGCCACGTCTCCGATGCGGTACAGGCCCACCATCAGCTGGCCCCACGCCCGCTGCCGCAGCGGATGCCGGTCGAGCAGGCCGCGCAACCGGTGCACGACATCGGCCGACGCGCCGAGGGCCAGCACCGCCTCGGCGTAGTCCTCCTCGACGAGCAGCCGGCGCTCCTCCAACTGCGCCACCCGCCGAGCCAGTGTCGAGCGCAGCGGGAGGTCGGACAGCGGCGCGCCACGCCACAGGCGCACCGCGGCGGAGAGTTCGGCCTCGGCCCGGTCCAGATCGGAAACGGCGAGCGCCTCGCGGCCCCGCGCCGCCGCGGCGTCGAACAGGTCCACGTCCCGTTCGTCTGGGCCCACCCGCAGCAGGTAGCCGCCGGCCGCAGCGGTTATCCCATCCCAGGTCGCCCCACCGCCCAACGACCGCCGCAGCCCGCGCACATAGGTGCGCAAATTCGCGGCGGCCGACGCCGGTTCTTCGTCGCCCCACAGCATCGCGGCCAACTCGTTGGTGCCGACGACCTCATTCGGGCGCAGCAGCAGGGTCGCCAGCAGGAGACGCTGCTTCACCGAGCCCAGTGGAACCGACCGGCCGTCGCGGTACACCCGGAACGGGCCAAGGAGTTCGAAACGCAACCAGGCACCTCACATGTGGGCGCTGCCATGTGCCGCCACGCCTACAGCACCCGGATGACGCGGGCGAGTAGATGAGCTGTGCGTGAGTTGTACGGCGGTTGTACCGGCCCCACCGTACCTTCTCCACGGGGGGCCCGGAGCGGTGAGGACGGTTCTACCGTCCTCACCGCCCCATCCAAGAGCACCGATCGCCAGGACTGGTTGCACGACGGTGGCGCGAGGCCAAACGGGACCGTCTGTCCACCTGGCACGAAGCCACCTCGCCTGGTCGTGCCAGGTGTGACACCGCCGGCTGGCGCAACGCCCCAGCACCGTTGCCCCTCATGAATCCCGACCAGAGGAGATACATGTCGTCGCACCGCTCCACCCGCCGCGTCCTCAAGAGAGTCGCGATGCCCGCCATCGGCGCGGCACTGGCCATCGGCATCAACGTCACCATCGCCACGCCGGCCGCGGCCAGCGGCTCCTACACGGGCCGGGCGTTCGTCCATGGCACCGGCGCGGTGTCTGACGACTTCGATGACGAGGGCGTCACCAACGTCACCACGCACCGCAACTCGAACGTCGCCTGTCTCTGGCAGACCATTCTCTGGGCGAATGGCTACCTGCCCTCCTCCGGGGTCGACGGCGTCTTCGGCGACCAGACCGATGCCGCGACGAGGAACTTCCAGCGCGACAAGGGCCTCTCAGCGGATGGCTCCGCAGGCCGGAACAGCTGGACGAAGGCCGGCGACAAGCTGGTGCAGCACGACAACCAGAACGGGTGGCTGTACGTGGTGTACCACGGGGCGACGGGTTCCCGGAGCCCGTACGGCTCGCACCAGTTCGTCCTACAGCGTTCGCCCGACGGGAACTACCGGTTCTACCCGCCGCAGGGCAGCGGCCCCTACTGGGCCGCCTACAACTCCCGCACCTGCTGACCCCGCCCAGGACCACGACGGGGCGGATGCCGGGCCAGCCCGTGTCCCGATCCGGAGGAAAAATACGAAGTTCAACGGCTACACCGGTGTCATCGACGGCATCGCCGGGCCGGGCACCAAGGCGGCGTTCTGGCGCAAGGCCTACTCCAACCCGGCGGTCTGACCAACTGAGCATCATCGCGAGTGGCCCGACCCCCACTCGCTGACCAGCGACTCGCAAGGTAGGTCCGGACGCGACGGGACCGTTGTCCGGACCTACCTTGCGGTTCTCCGGCCTGATCGCCATTGATCCAGCGGTGACCGGGCGCCGCACTAGAGGAGGCCGGCCAGTTTGTAGAGGACCAGCGAGCCGGCGACCGCGACGTTCAGGCTGTGGCCGTGGCCGACCATGGGAATCTCCACCGCCGCGTCCAGCTGGTCGAGCGCCTCGGGCGGAATGCCGGTCGCCTCGTGCCCCAACAGCACCACGGTGCGCCCCCGAGCGGCGGGCAGATCACCGAGCCGGACGGCCTCGTCGGCCAGTTCCACCCCGAGGACCCGGGTGCCGGCGGCCCGTTCGGCGGCCAGCCAGCGCAGCGGACTGCCGACCCGGTGAACGCAGCCCGGCCGCCGCAGCGTGTTGCCCCGGGCCACTGCCTCGTCCACCCAACGAAACGGGGGCACGGCGAGGCAGGCGCCGACCGCGTCGCACGTACGCAACAGGGTGCCCAGGTTCGCGCCGTGCAGCGGCCAGAGCGGCGCGGCGATCAGGTGACCCCAGCAGCGGTGTGGCCGGGGACGGCGGGCGGCGCGTAGCTCACGCCTCGGCCGGACCCGGATGGCGGCGCTCACGCCGCACCGGCGACTCCGCCGGACAGGAAAGAAATCATGTTGAGGGGCGCTTCGCGGTGCACCCGGACCCTCACCGACAACAGAGCGCACCACCCTACCGTGCTGGCGGAGACCCCACCCCGCATGATCGTGCTCGACCCAGGATCGAGTGGCATCACCGCGTCGGTGATGCCACTACTTCCAGGATCGAGCACGATCTTCGGACCGCATGTGTCGGGCCGGCCCCGGGGACGGCCCGACAACGCGGGTGGGTCAGTCGCGTTCGATCAGGTGGCCTACCACCGTCGGGCCGAGCATCACCGCGAAGCCGCTGCCGTCACGGCGTGGGTCCGCCGCAGGCAGCTCCACCGGGTCGCCGGTGGCGGTCGCGCCGACCGGTCGCGGGCCCACCCAGGCGACGGCCACGTCCGTCTCACCCTTGAGGAAGCGGTGCGCACGCACGCCGCTGGTCGCCCGACCCTTCGCCGGGTACGCCTTGAACGGCGTCACCTTGACCGTCGCGCCGGTGGAGGTGACCACCATCGGCTCGCCGTGCCCCGGATCGTCGGTGCGCACCGCGCCGAAGAACGCGACCCGCGCCCCGGCCGGCAGGTTGATGCCGGCCATCCCGCCGCCCTTGAGGCCCTGCGGCCGGACCAACCCGGCGGGGAAGCGCAACAGCGACGCCTCCGAGGTGACGAAGGTCAGCGTCTCGGTGCCGTCGGTCAGCCAGGTCGCCCCGACCACCTCGTCACCGTCTCGCAGACCGATCACCTCGAACTCGTCGGAGCGCACCGGCCACTCCGGCGAGCAGATCTTCACCGCGCCCTGCCGGGTGCCCAACGCCAGCCCCGGTGAGCCCTCCGCCTGCCCGCCCAGCGGAGCCAGGCCGACGACGGTCTCCCCCGCCGCCAACGGCACCAGCTCGGCCGCGGACATACCGCCACGCAGTGACACAGTGCCCGCCTGCTCGGGCAGCACCGGCAGCGGCAGGACGTCGACCTTGAACGCCCGACCGGCGCTGGTCAACAGCAGCACCCGACCACGGGCGGTGGAGTGCGCGATGGCGCGTACCGTGTCGTGCTTGACCCGGCCGTTGCGTCGGCGCCCCTCGGAGCTCTCCTCCGACTCGGCAGCGGTTCGGGCGACCAGCCCGGTCGCGGAGAGGATCACCTGGCACGGGTCGTCGGCGACCTCCAGCGGGCCGGCCGGCGCGGACGCGGCCAGCACCTCCTTCAGGTCACCGTCGACAAGCGTCGTACGACGTTCGGTGGCGAACTGCTTGACCACGGCCGCCAGCTCGTCGGAGACCACCTTCCGGAGCACCCGCTCGTCGTCAAGGATCTTGCTCAGCTCGGCGATCTCGGCGCGCAGCCGCTCCTGCTCGGCCTCCAGCTCGATCCGGTCGAACTTGGTCAGCCGGCGCAACGGAGTGTCCAGGATGTACGTGGCCTGGATGTCGGAGAGGCCGAACCGGCTCATCAGCCCGTCCTTCGCAGCCTGCGCGTCGTCGCTGCCCCGGATCAGCCGGACCACCTCGTCGATGTCCAGCAGCGCGATCAGCAGACCGTCGACCAGGTGCAGCCGCTCCTGACGCTTGCGCCGGCGGTACGAGGTGCGCCGGGTGACCACCTCGTACCGGTGGGCCAGGAAGACCTCCAGCAGCGCCTTGAGGCCCAGCGTGCGCGGCTGCCCGTCGACCAGGACCAGGTTGTTGACGCCGAACGACTGCTCCAGCGGGGTCAGCCGGTAGAGGTCGGCGAGCAGCGCCTGCGGGTTGACCCCGACCTTGCACTCGACGACGAGCCGGGTGCCGCTCTCCCGGTCGGTGAGGTCCTTGACGTCGGCGATGCCGGTCAGCCGCTTGGTCTTGGTGACCTCGTTGGTGATCGCGGCGATGACCTTCTCCGCACCGACGCCGTAGGGCAGCTCGACCACTGTGATCGCCTGACGGCCCCGGCTGCCCTCGATCGGGCCGATCTCCACCTTGCCGCGCATCCGCACCACGCCACGCCCGGTCTCGTACGCCCGGCGCACCTCGTCCAGCCCGAGCAGCACCCCACCGGTGGGCAGGTCGGGGCCGGGGACGAACTCCATGAGTTTGTCCAGAGTGGCGTCCGGGTGGTTGATCAACCAGCGGGCCGCGGAAACGACCTCCGCCAGGTTGTGCGGGATCATGTTGGTGGCCATCCCGACCGCAATCCCGGACGCGCCGTTGACCAGCAGGTTGGGGAAGGCCGCCGGCAGCACGGTCGGCTGCGTCAGCGACCCGTCGTAGTTGGGCTCGACGTCGACCGTGTCCTCGCCCAGCTCACCGACGAGCAGCATGGCCTCGCGGGACATCCGCGCCTCGGTGTAACGCGAGGCTGCCGGCCCGTCGTCCGGTGACCCAAAGTTTCCATGCCCATCGATGAGCGGCACGTTGAGGGAGAAGTCCTGCGCGAGGCGGACCATGGCGTCGTAGATCGCCGTGTCCCCGTGCGGATGGTACTTACCCATTGTATCGCCGACAATTCGGGCAGACTTCACGTGCCCACGGTCGGGGCGGTAGCCCTGCTCGTACATCGACCAGAGGATGCGGCGGTGCACGGGCTTGAGGCCGTCGCGGGCGTCGGGCAGGGCTCGGGAGTGGATGACCGAGAACGCGTACTCCAGGTAGGAGTCGGAAACCTCGGTGACCAGCGGGTTGTCGAACACCCGCGCGCCGGCCTGGTCGAACGAGGAGAGGTCGACCTTGTTTTCCTTACGGCGTGCCATGACTCAGCTCTCCACTGGAACGGAACGGGCGCTCATGCGTCGATCGCATCCCGGTCGACGCGGTCGGCGGAGTCGATGAGCCAGTTGCGACGCGGCTCGACCTTCTCGCCCATCAGCAGTTCGAGGATGCGTTCGGCGGCGTCGACGTCATCGAGGGTGATCCGACGGACGGCC
Organism: Micromonospora noduli; assembly: GCF_003264365.1. Classification (GTDB taxonomy): domain Bacteria; phylum Actinomycetota; class Actinomycetes; order Mycobacteriales; family Micromonosporaceae; genus Micromonospora; species Micromonospora noduli. The sequence goes on along the minus strand of NZ_PYAK01000041.1, from coordinate 22,955 downwards.
CGGGTGGCCGGGTTCATCGTGGTGTCCCACAACTCGTCGGCGTCCATCTCACCGAGACCCTTGAACCGTGGGATGGGCGTGACGATCTGCTTGCCGGCCTTCTCCAGCTTGCGGACCGTCGTCTCCATCTCGGCCTGCGTGTAGGTGTAGACGGTCTGCGGGCTGCGCCCCTTGGTGGTGATCTTGTGCAGGGGCGGCATCGCGGCGTAGAGCCGACCGGCCTCGATCAGCGGCCGCATGTACCGGGCGAACAGGGTGATCAGGAGCGTACGGATGTGGGCGCCGTCCACGTCGGCGTCGGCCATGATCAGCACACGGCCGTAGCGCAGCGCGGAGAGGTCGAAGGTGCGCCCCGAGCCGGCGCCGAGGACCTGCACGATGGCCGCGCACTCGGCATTGTCCAGAACCTGCTGGAGGTTGGCCTTCTGCACATTGAGGATCTTGCCGCGGATCGGCAGCAGCGCCTGGTATTCCGAGGAACGGGCCATCCGGCTCGTCCCCAATGCGCTGTCGCCCTCGACGATGAACAACTCGCTGCGATCGATGCCGGTGGCCCGGCAGTCGACAAGCTTCGGCGGCATGGACGCGCCCTCCAGGGCGGTCTTGCGCCGGGCGGCGTCCTTCTGTTGCTTCTGGGTGAGTCGCACCCGGGCGGCGTCGACGATCTTCTGCAGGACGGTGCGCGCCTCGGCCTTGGTGCGCCGGTCCTCCAGCCAGGCCTTGATGTGCGCGTCGACCAGGGACTGGAGAACCTTGGTGATGCCGGTGGTGGAGAGCTCGTCCTTGGTCTGCGAGGTGAACTGCGGCTCGGGGATCCGCACGTGCACCACCGCCGTCATCCCCTCCAGGACGTCGTCCAGGGTGGGCGGCTCCTCCTTGGCCTTGAGCAGACCGCGGGTGTTGCGAATCGCGTCGGCGAGCGCGCGGACGAGCGCCCGCTCGAAACCCTTGCGGTGGGTGCCGCCGTGCGCGTTGCGGATGGTGTTGGTGAAGCACTCGACGGTGCGCTCGTAACCGGTGCCCCACCGGAACGCCACCTCGACCTCGGCGCGCCGCTGCACGTTGGACTGCATGACGCCGTTGGCGTCGGCGGCGTTCTCCCGGTAGGTGCCCTCGCCGTTGACCAGCAGGGTGCCGGAGACCGGGCGGTCGCCGGCCGGGGCGAGGAACTCCACCATGTCGCTGAGCCCGTTGGGGTAGTGGAACCGCTCCTCGGCGGGCGCCTCACCGGTCAGGTCGCGCAGCAGGTAGGTCACGCCGGGGACCAGGAACGCGGTGTTGCGAAGCTTCATCCGGACGGCGTCGACGTCGAGCGCGGCGCCGGTCTCGAAGTAGCGGGCGTCGTGCCACCAGCGGATCGAGGTGCCGGTGCGCTGACCGCGCTTCATGGCACCGGTCACCTGGAGCCCGGGGCCGGCGGTGAAGGGGGCGTCCGGCCCGTCGCCGTCGAAGATGCCCGGGACCCCGTGCCGGAACGACATCGCGTGGATCTTGCCGGCCCGGCGGACGGTCACGTCGAAGCGGCGGGACAGCGCGTTGACCGCCGATGCGCCGACGCCGTGCAGACCGCCGGAGGTCTTGTAGCCGGAGCCGCCGAACTTGCCGCCGGCGTGCAGCCGGGTCAGCACCAGCTCGACGCCGGAGATGCCGGACTTGGCGTGCACGTCGGTGGGGATGCCGCGGCCGTCGTCGTCGACCTGCACGGAGCCGTCGGCATGCAGGATCACCTCGACGTGGCTGGCGTGACCGGCCACACCCTCGTCGGTGGAGTTGTCGAGGATCTCGTTGACGAGGTGACCCACGCCACGGCTGTCGGTGGAACCGATGTACATGCCGGGCCGCTTGCGGACAGCGTCCAGCCCCTCAAGGTGGGTGAGGTCATCGGCCCCGTACAGGGTGTCAGGCTCTGCGGTCAACTGGTCGTACTCCCCGGTCTCGGCGGTGTGCTGCCGGTCACCGGCGACATCAGCCGGCGTGGCGCGCCGCAGCGAGCCTAGCCCGAGGCTAGGACAACCACCGGAGGACCTACGCGACCCGCCGCGCGCGCCCCTCCGGACGTGAGCCAACGAACAGCCGCCGCGTGATCATGGGACCACGCAGAGACACCGCCACCGGTACGCTCAGCCATGATCGCGGCCGGTTGAGCGCGGGGTGCACGCCGGACCGGGTCGAGGAGATCGGGAGGCGGTCGAGGTGGACGAGACGATTCGCGACGCGCTGCGGCGCTCCCTCGGCACGCCGGCCCGGCGGTGGCTGCTGGTGGGCACCCTGGTGACCGGGCTGCTGGCCGCCGTGGCGCTGGTCGCGGCAGCGGATCCCGCCGACCGGACCTTCGCCGAACTCTCGGGCACCGTGCAGAGCCTGATGTCGGTCGCGACCCCGCTCTTCGGCATCCTGCTGGTACGCGACCAGCGCCGGGCGCCCATCGGCCTCCGGGTTCTGCCCACAGTGCTCGCGGTGGGGCTGCCGGCGGTCGTCATCGGCGTGGTCGGCGTGCTGATCTGCGCCGCGACGCTGGCCCTCACCCCGGCCGACGTCGCCGACGCGCCGTGGCGGTTCGCCGGGACAGTCGCGGTGGGCAGTGTGCTGGTGCAGGTCGTCGCCGGCCTGGTGGGCACCGGGCTGGGCCTGTTGCTGCGCTCGGTGGCGCTGGCGTTCCTGGCCACGATCATCCTGCCGCTGGGGCTGTTCGCGCTGCTGGGTGCCGTGGACGCGCTCCGTCCGGCGCAGCCGTGGCTCACCCCGTTCGGCAGCGTGCGCAACCTGCTGTCCGGCGAGATGAGCGCGCTGGGGTGGGTGCAGTGGCTGTGCGTACTCCTGATCTGGGGTGTCGGGCTGAACGCCGTGGGCGCGGCCCTGTTGCACCGCCGCGGCCGCCCGGCCGGTCGCTGACTCCACGCCGAGGGGCGGTCGACAACCCGGAGCGCGGGTCCTATCTCGACGCGGTAGCCCGCCATGCCTACGGGCGCATGTCTTTCGTCGAACGAATCTGTTACGGGCCATTGACGCCTGTCGCGCCGGGGTGATCTGATCGCGCTCTCAGAGAATCTTTCATCTTTCGATGGTTGGGGGCCCCATGCCCAGGTTCCGGCGTACCGCGCTCGCCGCGGGACTAACGATCGCCATGGCCGCGTTGTCGACCGCCGTCGCGCTGCCCGCACCCGCGTCCGCCGCGTTGCCCACCGCCGCGGTGGCACTCGGGGACAGCTTCATCAGTGGCGAGGGCGCCGGGGCGTACACCCCGGTCGTCGACGTCAACGGAGTCAGCCAGGGCTTCCCCGGTTGGACCGCGGCGAACAACAACGCGTTCTTCTGCCACCGCTCGGCGAACGCCTCGCTCAACCAGGCCAACCTGCCGGGCATCCAGAACCGGTTCAACCTGGCCTGCTCCGGCGGTCAGCCACACGACATCGCCAACGCCTCCCAGGCGCGGACCAACGGTCGTACGGTCGCCTCGCAGCTGAGTCAGCTACGCGCCGTCGCGCAGACCCAGGACATCGACCTGGTGCTGGTCGGCCTCGGCTCCAACAACAGCTCGTTCACCTTCGGCAGTGTCGCGGAGAAGTGCGCCAACCGGTTCATCGCCGACGCCTGGACCGGCTGGTGGGAGTTCTGGGCGTACCTGAACGGGCCGGTGGAGCAGAAGCCGTGCAGCGACGCCGACCTGGCCACCGCCGCGCAGCTGAGCGCCGCGACCGCCGAGACCACCGCGGCCGTACGCCAGATCCTGACCACCCTCGACCAGGTGGACGCGGACGGGCAGCACCGGGTGGTGTTCCAGGACTACACGAACCCGCTGCCGCTGGACCTGAACCCGCAGTTCCACGAGGAGGACAGCCGGGACGACACCCGGGACAAGTTCCGTGACCTGGGTGCCGAGCGGTACGCGGGCGGTTGCCCGATCCACCGGGCCAGCCTGGCGCCGGGGCACCGCTTCTCCCAGGGCCTGGGCAGCATCGTGAAGTCCACCCGGGACACTCTGGCCGCCGAGTTCCCCGCCGACGAGCTGGTGTACCTGAACGTGCAGCAGGCCTTCAACGGTGCCCGGCTCTGCGAGCAGACCAGCAGCCCGAGCGGCGCGCTGGCCACTCCGATCCGGCTTCAGGACGGTGCGACCGGCACCTTCGTCACCAGCCTCGCCGGCAAGGACAAGATCGCCATTCAGCGCATCGCCAACACCTGCGTCACCTACTTCCAGACCTGCCAGGAGTCGTGGCACCCGAACGCCACGGGGCACCAGGTGCTCGGCCAGTGCCTGAGCGGCGCGGCCTCCACCAGCGCCCGTTCGGTGGCCTGCGTGCGGGCCACCAACGGGGCGATCTCGGTCTCCTGACCGCAGCGTCCTTCGGAGGGCTTCGCCGTTCGGCGGGGCCCTCCGTCGCGTCCGTCGAGCGCGCGGCACGTCTGCCCACCGCTGTCGTGGACCCCAAAGGTCTGCTGCTACCCGCCGGTAACGTCAGGCCGTAGTCTGGGCCGATGAACGGGGACCCGGAGTACGCGCAGGAGTACGTCGACGTCGACGGTGGCCGGTTGGGTGTGCAGGTCTATCCGGAACCGGACGGCGTGTCGGCCGCGCCGGTGGTCGTGATCTGGCCCGCGATGGGGGTCCGGGCCCGGTACTACCGGCCCTTCGCCGCCGCGCTGCGCGCCGCCGGGCTGGCAGTGGTCGTGGCCGACCTGCGCGGCACCGGGGCGAGCACGCCCGCGCCGAGTCGGGCGGACCGGCACGGTTACGCCGAACTGGCCGACGACGTCGGCGCCGTCCTGGCCGCCCTCAAGCCACGTCTGGACGGACGCACCCGACTGCTCCTCGGGCACTCGCTCGGCGGGCAGGCCGCGCTGCTGCACCTCGCCCTGCACGGCAGCGACGAGGTGGACGGGTTGGCGCTGGTGGCGGTCGGCATCCCGTACTGGCGGAGCTACCCGGGCCGGCGCGGCCTCGGCGTACTGCCCTACACCCAGGGGATCGCCGCCACGGCGGCGCTGCTGGGGGTCTGGCCGGGCTGGGGCTTCGGCGGTCGGCAGGCACGCGGCGTGATCCGCGACTGGGCCCACACCGCGCGAACCGGCCGATTCCCCCAGCTCGACGGTACGGACACCGAGGCCGCCGTCCGCGCGGTGCGGACCCCGGTGCTGGCCGTCAGTGTGGACGACGACCAGTTCACCCCGCACGAGACCATGGACCACCTCTGCGCGAAGCTCGCCGACGCCCCCGTTACCCGGGAGCGGTACACAGTGGCGCAGGCCGGTACGACGTTGGACCACTTCACCTGGGTCCGCGCCAGCATCCCGCTGGCGCGGCGGATCGCCGGTTTCGTCGGCGACCTGCCGCCCCGCTGAGCCGTACCGGTCGGTCGGCTCACTCGTCCTGGTCCAGCGGCACCAGTTCACCGTCGCGTTCCACCTGAATCTCGGCGTGCTCCTTGCGGGGTGCGACCTCTGCGGTGTTCCGGTGTGGGTCGTTGTCGGGGTGCATGAGCACTGCGTCTGTTTTGGGGGTCTTCTCCCGGCTCTCGTCCGGCTGTGACATCGCGTTCCCCTCTCGTCGGCGTCGCTCGGGATCTACCCACCACCGGGCGAGTGACTCCTGCTCGGGGCAGATCGACCCGCCGACGCCAGGGATGTCCGGTAGCGGCCCTCCAGGGCGCGGATCGGCCCGCCCGGGGCGGGGTTAGCCGCCCGACCGGCGGGTAAGCCGCACCGCCCGACACGGCGGAAGGGGATCACATGTCCGAACGGCACACCGCACTGCGCTCGATGCACGATCTGGGCCTGGCGGCCTGGTTTGGCGGCTCCCTCATGGGTGCCTTCGGTGTCAACGGCGCAGCGGCGAAAATCAGCGACTCGACCCAGCGACTCCCGGTCGCCTCGGCCGGATGGTCCAAGTGGACCCCGGTCAACGCGGCCGCGATCGGCGCCCACCTGGCCGGCGCCGTCGGCGAGCTGGTGACCGAGAGCCCACGGGTGGCGGCCCAGTCCGGCGTAGGCCGGGCCAGCGCCATCAAGACGGCGTTGACCATCGGCGCGCTGGCGGTCACCGGCTACAGCCGGTTGGTCGGAATGCGGCTGGAGAAGGCCGGCGGGCCGTCGGTGAGCGGCGCCACCGAGCCGAACCACCAGACCCCGGCCAGTGTGGCCTCGTCGCAGCGGCAGATGAAGCTGCTCCAGTGGGCCATTCCGGCTCTGACCGGGACGCTGGTCGTGGTCACCGCGTACATGGGTGAGCAGCAGAAGCCCGGACAGGTGTTCCGCGGGATGCTCGGTCGCACCGGTGGGATAAAGGGCGCCTCGAAGACCATGATCAAGATGGCGGGGATGAGCAACGGCAAGCGGCCGATGGCGATGGCCGGACGCTGAACGTCGGGCCGGTCGTCGTCCCGCCGCCACCTCGACGGCGGGGCGCTGGCCGGCCCTACGCGCGCACCGGAGCGACAACGGATGCCACGTGCGCGGCGGCGTGCCGGCGACATGTCGTGCGCCGCGCTCGGGCGGGCGGTCCGGGCCCGAGGACGGCACATCGTCCGCCGCTGGCGGCGGACCGACGAGCGGGGTGGCCATGACGGCGCACAAGGGACGCAGCGGGGACAACGACCGGCTGGAGCCGGAAGCGACCAAGCCGTGGGGTACCGGCGACGGCTTCGACGCCGACGCGCCCTGGGGCACGGCCGACGACTCACCGATGGACGAGGGCAGCGAGGAGACCGCGGTGCCCGAGGGACGGCGCGGCGAGCGACGCGCGGGTGCTCCGGCGGGCCGGTCGGACCCGGCGGGACGGCACGGCTTCGGCTCGGTCGAGCCGACCCGTACGACGATGGCCGGACCGGGTGCCCCACCCGATCCCGCCCCCAGCGGCCGGAGCTTCCCCGACGACGCGGACATCGGCGAGTCGACCCAGGACGCCCTGCGCAGCCGGGGACGACGGTCCTGAGCGGACCGGCGTCCGGCCGGGCAGCCCGTGCCGCGATCAGCCGGTCGCCGGGACGGCCTGCTCGACGACCATGGTCTCGGCGAGCAGTTGCGCCAGCCGGGTGGCGTCGCGCTGGGCCTGCCCTGCGCAGCAGTTGTTGAACAACACGTGCAGTTCGTCGGGGAGATCGGCGAACTCGGCCAGCCGTCCGGCCCAGTGCCGCAGCTCGTTCTCGGCGTACGCGTACCGGAACTTCTCCTGCTTGTCGCCCTCGCCCCAGGCGTCGCTGTGACCGTGGAACCGGACGATCGCCGGTTCCGCCGTCATGGTCAGGATCGGTGGCACCGACGACGGGTGCCCCTGTGGCATGTCGACGCAGACCAGCGACAGGTCGTGGGCGCGTAGCAGATCCAGAGTGTCCGCCGCCACGTCGTCGTCCAACCAGGAGCCGTGCCGCAGCTCCACAGCGACCCGCCACGGCCGGCAGCGCTGCGCCAGCTCGATGATCCGGCGTTCAGCTGCGGGGCTGCGCACCAGCCACGGCGGGAACTGCAACATCACCACACCGAGCTTGCCGGCCGCCGCGATCGGGTCGAGGGCCGCGCGGAACCGGGCCCACAGCTCGTCGTACGCCGGCTCCGGCAGGTCCCGGCGGCGGATCCGGCTCGGGCCGCTGGCCGGTCGCAGGTCCCGGGGCAGCACGGCGACCGGTGTCGGGTGACCGGTGAAGAGGCTGAACGCCTTGACGTCGAAGGTGAAGTCGTCAGGTGTGGCGTCCACCCAGCCCTGGGTCGTCTCCGGCACCGGGATGGCGTAGTAGGACGTGTCCACCTCGACCATCGGGAACTGGCTGGCGTAGAAGCCCAGCCGACGGGCCGGCGTGCTTGCCGAGCGTGGGTACCACCCGGAGCGCAGCAGCGACTGGTCCGCCCAGGACGACGTGCCCACCTTAATCACACCCATGTCATTCAGTGGACCGCCACGGGCGCGGATCGGCAACCGCTGGCGGTTCTTCGGTCGGAGCTGGTGTCGTGCCCGAAAGTGTCGGTGCCTCGCCCTACGGTGGCACCGGGTGGACATCAACGAAGGGTGGCGGCATGACCAGCACTGAGCAGCTCACCGGTGAGCGCACCGACCTCCTGCAGAGCCTGCGCAGGCACCGCGCTTTCCTCTTGCAGACGGTCGACGGGCTCACCGACGAGCAGGCGGCCAGCCGCCCCACCGTCAGCGGGCTCTGCCTCGGTGGCCTCATCAAGCACGTGTCCGGCGTCGAGCGCCGGTGGATGCTCTTCGCCGTCGACGGCGCGGAGGCGATGGGCCGCGAGGAGATCGACTGGGTCGGTCAGTTCCAGATGTTGCCGGGCGAGACCCTCGCCGGGCTGGTCGAGCGCTTCCAGGCGGTGGCCGCCCAGACCGACGAGTTGGTCGCCACCCTCGACCTGGACGCGGCGCACCCGCTGCCGCAGGCGCCCTGGTTCGAGCCGGGGGCGAGTTGGACGGTCCGCCGGGTGCTGCTGCACCTGATCGCCGAGACGGCCCAGCACGCCGGGCACGCCGACATCCTGCGGGAGTCCATCGACGGCGCCAAGACGATGGGCTGACCCCGACGTCGACCGTCGCCGGGCCGAGCGCTGCCGCACCGCCTCAGCGCAGGCGGCGCCGGCGTTCGGTGCTCCGGTCTCTCGCGTAGGCGTCGGAGTGACCCCAACGGCCCGGGATGTCCAGCAGTTCCAGCCGACCGAACCCCTCCGGCACCGCCGGGTTCACCAGCAGGTTGTCGCCGGTGGGTCGCAGGCCCAGCATGGTGCCGAGCAGCATCAGCAACGCCCCTGACGACCACGCCTGCGGGCGGCAGCTCGTCGTCAACTGGACGGGGTAGGTCGTCAGGTCGCGCTCGTACCCGGCGATCACTCCCGGCGTCGCGCCACCGAGCGTCTGCGCCATGTCGAAGATGCCGTCGGCGATCCGGGCCGCCTGCACGTCGAGGCGGTAGCGGCGCAACCCGGCGGCGATCAGCGCGTTGTCCGACGGCCACACCGCGCCCAGGTGCGTGCCCACCGGGTTGTACGCGCGCTGCCCCGTGGCGAACGTCCGTACTCCCCACCCGCTGAACAGTCGCGGCCCGACCAGGTGCTCGGCGACCGCCTCCGCACGGTCGTCCGCGACGATTCCGCTCCAGAGCAGATGCCCGATGTTGGAGGCCAGCGCGTCGACCGGTTCGCCGTACGGGTCGAGCGCCAACGCGTAGTACTCCCCGTGTGGCAGCCAGAAGTCCCGGTTGAAGCGCTCCTTCAGCGCTGCCGCCTCCCGTTCCAACCGGTCGGCGTACGTGGGGTCGCCCCAGAACTCCCGGGCCAGCCGAGCGCCACGCCGCTTCGCGTCGTACGCGTAGCCCTGCAACTCACAGGTGGCGCGGGGGAAGGCGGGTTGCCGACCGTGGGCGTCGACGATGGCGTCCGGGGAGTCCTTCCAGCACTGGTTGATCGTGCCGTCGCGTTCGTTGCGACGCTGGTAGCGCAGGTAGCCGTCCCCGGTCAGGTCGCCGTACTCGTCGATCCAGTCCAGCGCCATCCGGGCCGGGTGGCGCAGCTCGCGGACCAGGTCCGCGTCACCGGACCAGCGCTCGTACTCGTCGAGCAGTACGACGAAGAGTGGGGTGGTGTCCGCCGCGCCGTAGTACAGCGCGCTCGCCCGGTCGCTGAACGCCCCCGTCTCGCCGTACCGGAGCTGGGCCAGGATCTTGCCGGGCTCCTCGTCCAGCGAGTCGTCGAGTTGGCCGCCCTGCATGAGCGCCAGCATCCGTAGCGTCGCGGGAGCCAGTTCGGGGGTGAAGGCCATCGTCTGGAGGCAGGTGATCAGGGCGTCCCGTCCACACAACCCCATCGCCCACGGCAGACCACCGATCGGCACCCGCTCGCGGTACGACAGCGGCCTGTAGCGCAGCGCCGCCAGGTCCGCGAGGCTGCCCTGGTAGAGCTCCTCCAGGCCCTTGCGTTCGGCCACCAGCTGCGGTGCCCGGTCCAGCCACTGCGCCAGGTCCTCGCGCATCCCCGTCCGCACAATCTGCTGGTGCGACTGGAGGTCGGCGCGGAGATCCCGGCCGTCCTCGCCGCCCATGGTCACGCTGACGTGCAGGTCGGTCTCCCACTTGCCGTCGGGCGCGATCCGGATCCGGAACGTCATCCCCCGCTCGTCCACCTCGGCGGGGACGGTGCTGCGCACTGTGGTCTCCCGGACGAACCGGTCCCGCTGGTAGCGCAGCACGAGTTGCTGGTTCGCCGAGTCGGCGCTGACCTCGACGGCCCGCTGCCGGAGCTGCCCGACCTCGATGATGTCGGTGAAGTCGCTGGCCATCTCCACCCGGACGGTGAACTCGGCGGGCTGCGACGAGTGGTTGAGCACTGTGAGGTTCTCGTGGAAGCAGTCGTGCACCGAGCGGTGCCTGATGATCGACACGTCGGCGTCGACGTAGTGGCTCGCCGCACCGGGGACCAGGAAGAACCGGGTCTCGAAGTAGGTGAGGTCGTCGCGGGAGAGCGCGTTGATCCGTTCACCGTCGATCCTGAGCACCCAGTGGGACAGGAACCGGGTGTCGTAGGCGAAGAGTCCGAGCGGGGCCTGCGGATCGACCTCGATGTCGCCCTGGGCGTCGCTGATCGCGAAGAGATTGCCGGCGATGACGTGCACCAGTTCCTGCTTCACGACCGCTCATTCCGAGCGGTCGTCGCGGCCCGGCCAACCAGCGCGGCCCGGCCCAGCTCGTGCGGGTGACGGGCGCCGTCCGGCCCGGAGAAGATCCGCCGCAGCAGCATCAGCAGTTGCATGTTGCCCTGCACGGTCAGCTCGTTGCGCAACAGGCCCGCGCCGGGGTGCAGCTCACCGCGGGCCATCCGGTCGAAGACCGCCCGGTCGGCCCGCACCACCAGCTCGGCGTCGTCCGCCGAGCGGGTCACCCGGACCCGTTGATCGGCGATGGTCAGGTACCAGTGATCGGTGCTGCCGTCGTCACGGACATCCAGCCGCAGCGTCCCCGCGGTGGTCTCCGGCAGGTCGGGCCGCCGACCGGTGTCCAGCTGTCGCAGGTACTGCTCCGCCGTAGCGCCCATCGGGTCCCCTCCCCACGGTTTCCCGCAGGATCACCCGCGCCGGGGTGAGCCCGGCTCACCCGAAGAGGGTGAGGTGCCAGATCTGCCCTGGCGTCGGCCTGTTTGCTCTGGGACGAGGTGGGCAGGCCAGTGGTTCAGCCGAGACGGACGGGAGCACCGGTATGCGCGCGCTGCGGTTGAAGGAGTGGAAATCGGAGCCGGAGTTGGTCGAGGTTCCCGACCCGACGCCCGGGCCGGGTCAGGTGGTGGTGCGGATCGGCGGTGCCGGCGCCTGCCATTCGGACCTGCACCTGATGGACGAGTTCGAGCCGGGCACGATGCCCTGGAACCCACCCTTCACGCTCGGGCACGAGAACGCCGGCTGGGTGCACGCCCTCGGCGACGGTGTGACCGGGCTTTCCGTCGGGCAACCGGTCGCTGTGTTCGGCGCATGGGGTTGTGGCACCTGCGCCCGTTGTCGGGTCGGAGTCGACCCGTACTGCGAGAACCCGTCCGCTGCGCCGGTACCGAGCGGCGGCGGCGGGCTCGGACTGGACGGCGGAATGGCCGAGTTCGAGCTGGTCCCGGATGCGCGGCACGTCGTGCCTCTTCCGGAGGGTTTGGATCCGGCGGAAGCCGCACCGCTGACCGACGCGGGACTTACCCCGTACCACGCCATCCGACGCTCCTGGCCGAAGCTGCCACCGGGCAGCACGGCCGTGATGATCGGGGTCGGCGGGCTGGGGCATGTGGGTGTGCAGATCCTCAAGGCCACCACCGCCGCGCGGGTGATCGCCGTGGACACCCGAGCCGAGGCGCTGCGGTTGGCCGAGGAGTGCGGCGCCGACCGCACCGTGACGTCCGGACCGGCCGCCGCCGAGGAGATCCGGGACGCCACCGGAGGGCGGGGCGCCGATGTGGTGCTGGATTTCGTTGGCACGGACACCACCCTGGCGCTCGGCGTGGCGGCGGCCCGCACCGTGGGCGACCTGACCATCGTGGGGATCGGCGGCGGCACCCTGGGGGTGTCGTTCTTCTCCGTGCCGTACGAGGTGAGTATCGCGACCACCTACTGGGGCAGCCGCCCCGAGCTGGTGGAGGTACTCGACCTGGGTGCCCGGGGCCTGGTCCGCCCGAAGACCACAACCTTCGCACTGGGAGGCGCCCTGGACGCGTACCGCCAGATGCGCGACGGGACCCTGGAGGGCCGGGCGGTGATCGTGCCGTGAGACCGGCGTTCAGTCGGCCTGGATGAGGCCGCGGACGAAGGCGGCCTGGCCCACGTGTTGCAGGTCGTCGTCGACGATGCTGACCAACCGGACTCCGAGGGTGACCGGCGGATCCCACCCCTCGTCGACCACGCGGTCCAGGTCCGCCGGTCCCAGGCCGGCCAGCAAGCTTCCGGTACGCGCCGCGACCGCCTGGTAGTAGTCGATCAGCGCCTGCGCGCTCTCCGGCCGCACGGCAGCGACCTGAGCGGGCGAGTGCCCGTAGCCGGTGTTGTCGGGGTCGGCGGCGAGCCCGAACCGACCCGCCCAGTCGCCGCTCACCCAGATCTGCTCGGCGTCGAGCAGGTCGGCGACGTGGTGGTCCTGCACCCGGGTGAGGTGCCAGACCAGCCAGCCGACCGAGTTGGCGCCCGGCCCGGGCTGCCGGCGCAGTTGCTCGGGGCTGAGGCCGTCGACGGCCGCGCGGACGAGGTCGGGCAGCCGGTCGTACGCCTCGGTCAGCAGGTCACTCACGTCCACGGGTACGCCTTCCTGGTCGGTTTCCGAACAGGTACCGCCGGACCAGGGCGCGCAAACCTCGGCGGCTACGGTGATCGAATGGTCGCCGCGGTGGAGTTGTACCTGGACCCGGACGCCACCCGCCGGATCCGGGTGCTCTGGGACGCGCTGGAGGCCGAGGGGGTGCAGAGCATGCGCTCGCTGCTGGAGCAGCGCCATCGTCCGCACGTCTCGCTCATGGTGGCGCCCCGTTTTGACCCGGAGCAGGTCGCCGAGGCGCTACAGGGGACGGTGGTGGCCGCCCCGCTGCGGCTCGACTTCCAGCACGCCGGCCAGTTCGTCGGTCGGGTGCTCTGGCTCGGCCCGGCGCCCACGCCGGAGTTGCTGGCGCACCACCGGCTGGTGCACGACCGGCTCGCCGCCGCCGGCATCGCCCTCGCCGAGCACTACCAGCCGGGGCGGTGGGTGCCGCACTGCACGCTCTCCATGCGGGTGCCGAACACGCTGATGGCCGCCGCGGTGCGCCGCTGCCTGGAGGTGTTGCCGCTGGCCGCGACAGTGGTCGGCGCGGCGCTCACCGATCACGCACGCGGCATCGCCCACCCGCTGCCTTGACCGCGCCTCGACCGTCGAGGCGTAATGTCCGGTTTGGCGGGCGACAGTCGGAAACCCGAAAACAAGCGGTGCGGATGCGGCCGGGCGTGGGAAGGTTCGAGTGGCTGTCGTACCGGTGGTGGGCTGCTCACAGGCGGTCCGCCCATCCGGTGTGGCGCGGGGTCACCCCGCGCCGCCCACGGCGGCTTCGACGAGGAGAGGCAGGGCCCATGCAGGCTCAGCGCAGGCCACCGCGCACGGAGCGGAGCCAGACCCGGGACGACCGGACCGGCGGCGGAATGACCGGGGCGGCCACGCCACTGACGATCTGGGCGGCCGCCGTACTGCTCGGCCGCATCGGTGCCGGCGACGACGACGTCGAGGACGAACGGCACATCCTGCGCGGCATCGAGTGATCCCGGCCGCGCGGCTCAGAGCCAGCCGCGACGCTTGAAGATCACATAGAGGGTGCCGCAGACCAGCAGCATCAACAGCAGCGCGAAGAGGTAGCCGAAGCGCCAGTTCAGCTCGGGCATGTGGACGAAGTTCATGCCGTACACGGTGCCGATGAGCGTGGGAGCGAAGAGGATCGCCGCCCAGGAGGAGACCTTCTTCAGCTCCTCGTTCTGGCTGTAGCTGGCCGCGGTGAGGCTGCGCATCTCCTCGTTCTGCTGCTGCGAGACGAGGGTGGCGTTGACGGTGAGGATGTTCTGCAACAGGTGCCGGAAACTGTCCACCCGCTCCACCACCTGGGTCAGGTGGTCGATCACGTCGCGCAGGTAGCGGCGTAGCTCCTCGTCCGCGCTGGCGCTGCCGGCGCCGTCGGCCAGCGCGTCGAGCACGCTGAGCAGCGGGCGGGCGGCCCGCTGGAACTGGATGACCTCGCGGCTGAGCCCGTAGATGCGGCGGCTGGCGTTCGGGTCGCCACCGAACACCTGGGTCTCGATCTCGTCGATGTCGTTCTCCAGTCCGGCCACCACCGGCGCGTACCCGTCGACGACCTGGTCGAGGATCGCGTACAGGACCGCCTCCGGCCCCCGGGCGAGCATCTGCGCCTCGGTCTCCAGCCGCCGACGCACCGCGGCCAGGTCGGGCGCCTCGCCGTGTCGGACGGTGACCACGAAGCCCGGCCCGATGAACAGGTGCAGCTCGGAGAACTCGACCTCCTCCCGGAGGTCGTTGTAGCGGGCGGCGCGCAGCACCACGAACAGGGTGTGCCCGTACCGCTCCAGCTTGGGCCGCTGGTGGGCGTTGATCGCGTCCTCGACCGCCAGGTCGTGCAGCCGAAACTCCCGGGCCAGCGAGGTGATCTGCTCGATGTCGGGCCGGTACAACCCGATCCAGGCCATCGCGCCGTCCTGCTCCTGGAGGCAGCGGTACGTCTCGGCGAGGCCGGACGGCGAGGCGAACCGGTGCCCCCGGATGTAGACCGCGCTGTCCACCAGGCCGCCGTGGGACGCGGCGGGCGACTCCGTGGACGGCGCCACACCGACCCTCGTCTCGTACTCGTCGAGTTGGCGGCCGAAGCCACCACCCGGGCGGAAGCGACGGCCGCCGACCATGCCCTGTCCCCTCCCCCGGTGCCGTCCCATCCAGCCCGGGGCGCTGCTTCCCCCCTGTCCTGGGCCCTGAAACCCGCCGTGGCGTCGGCTGGGTTCCGCGCACCGGCGGACGGGGGCGGCCCGTCGGGCGGATACTCACGGTGACCGTGGGCGGGATGACGGGGGACGCGCCGGTGACTGTCGACAGACGCGGCGGCCGGTTGCGGGGGTGGCTGCTCGACGCCGGCTCGGACCAGGCCGTGCAGCACCCGGGGCCGCACGGGCGGCCGCCGGAGCACCGGCACCACCCGTGGTGGAAGGTGATGTGCCTGACCGGGGTCGACTACTTCTCCACGTTGGGTTACCAGCCCGGCATCGCGGCGCTGGCCGCCGGGGCGCTCTCACCGGTGGCGACCCTGGTGCTGGTGCTGGTGACCCTGCTGGGGGCGTTGCCGGTCTACCGGCGGGTGGCGGTGGAGAGCCCGCACGGTGAGGGTTCCATCGCGATGCTGGTACGCCTGCTGAGCTACTGGCCGGGCAAGTTGCTGGTGCTGGTGCTGCTCGGTTTCGCGGCCACCGACTTCATCATCACCATCACCCTCTCGGCCGCCGACGCGACGGCGCACATCGACGAGAACCCGTTCTGGCCGAGCGGGCTCAAGGGTCACGAGGTGCTGGTCACGCTGCTGCTGGTGTCGCTGCTGGGCGCGGTGTTCCTCAAGGGATTCACCGAGGCCATCGGGATCGCCGTCGTCCTCGTCGCGGTCTACCTGACGCTGAACGCGGTGGTGGTGGCCGACGCGCTGTGGCGGGTGGCGACGCACCCGAGCGCGGTCGGCGACTGGACCACCATGCTGACCACCGGGCACGGCGATCCGTGGCTGGTGGTCGGGCTGTCGCTGTTGGTCTTTCCGAAGCTGGCGTTGGGCCTGTCCGGCTTCGAGACCGGGGTGGCGGTCATGCCGAGCGTACGGGGTGACCCGCAGGACTCGGAGGCACGACCGCTGGGCCGGATCCGTGGCGCCCGCCGGCTGCTCACCACCGCAGCGGTGATCATGAGCGTCTTCCTGATCACCAGCAGCGTGACGACCACCGTGCTCATTCCGCCGGAGGCCTTCCAGCCGGGCGGGCCGGCGAACGGGCGCGCGCTGGCCTACCTGGCACACGCCCACCTCGGCGAGGTGTTCGGCACCGTCTACGACCTGTCCACCATCGGAATCCTCTGGTTCGCCGGGGCATCGGCGATGGCTGGTCTGCTCAACCTCGTGCCGCGCTACCTGCCCCGCTACGGCATGGCGCCGACCTGGGCCCGAGCCGTCCGGCCGCTGGTGCTGGTCTTCACCGCCGTGGCGTTCCTGATCACGATCGTTTTCGAGGCCAGCGTGGACGCGCAGGGTGGCGCGTACGCCACCGGGGTCCTGGTGTTGATCACCTCGGCCGCGACAGCGGTGACGCTCGCGGCGCAGCGGCAGCGTCAGCGCGGTCGCACCATCGCGTTCGGAGTCATCGCGGTGATCTTCGTCTACACCACAGTGGCGAACGTGGTGGAGCGCCCGAGCGGCGTCAAGATCGCGGCCTGTTTCATCGGCGGGATCATCCTGGTGTCGGTGCTGTCCCGGCTGATGCGGGCCTACGAGCTGCGCGTCGACCATGTCGAACTGGACCACGCCGCGGCCCGGATGATCGACGAACGCGCCGGACGACGGATCCGCCTCATCGCACACGAACCCGACCGCCGCGACGAGGCGGAGTACCGCGCCAAGCTGGCCCAGACCATGGCGGACAACGACTTCCCCAACGACGGCGACGTCATCTTCGTCGAGGTCACTGTCACCGACCCCTCCGACTTCGAGACGGAGCTGCTGGTCCGGGGCAGCGTGGCCGACGACCGCTTCCCGGTGCTCAGCCTGGCCAGCTCGTCGGTGCCCACCGCGCTCGCCGCTCTGTTGCTGGAGATCCGCGACCGCAGCCGTCGGCGCCCCCACATCTACTTCGAGTGGTCCGAGGGCGGCCCAACCCGCAACTTCCTGCGCTACCTGGCGTTCGGACAGGGCGCCATCGCCTCGGTGACCCGGGAGATCCTGCGCCGCCAGGAGCCCGACCCGCACCGTCGACCGCACGTGCACGCCGGCTGACCTGCGAGTCGACGGTCCGTCGCGCACAGTGAGCGTGGTCATAACGACTGGACGATCCACCCGTTCCTGCTGCTAGCCTCGGCGCAGGTCATGAGCGCCAGCGCGAAGCCCCGGCTCGCTGGCCGGCAACCCTCCTCCGCGGTGGGGTGCCCCGGGTGAAGACCAGGCACCGGCAGGACGTCGGTGCAAGCGTGGCCTGGCACCCAGGTCAGCACAGACCCGGGAGAACCATGCGCATCCTCAGCACCACCCCACCGACCGACGTCGCGGACTCCCGCACCGGTCGACCCTCGCCCGCACTGATCCGGCGACGGCACGTGGACATGATGCGAATGTGCAGCGCCGCCTGTCGTCGCGGCACCGCGCTCTAGCACCCCCTTCCCGAGCTCCTTTCCCACCGGTACGCCCATCGGGCGCACCGTCGGTGGCGCACGTCCGTGCGCGCCGAGACACCACCCTTCGGAGACACCCGTGCGATTCCTTCCTGCCCTGACCCGCGCCGCCGCCCTGGGCGCGGCCACGATCCTGGCCGCCACCGCCCTCACCGCCTGCGGCGACGACAGCTCGTCCGACGCCACCGCCAACCCGTACGGCCTGGCCCAGGCCGGCGTGCTGCGCGCCGGAACGCTGACCGACGCCCCGCCGAACGTGTACCTCAAGGACGGCAAGTTCACCGGCTTCGACAACGACCTGCTGACCGCCGTGGCCGGCAAGCTCGGTCTCACTGTCGAGTTCGTCGGCACCGACTTCTCCGCGCTGCTCAGCCAGGTCAACAACCGCAAGTTCGACGTGGGCAGTTCCTCGATCACCATCACCGAGGCCCGCAGGAAGACCGTCGACTTCGGCAACGGCTACGACTTCGGCTACTTCGGCCTGGACGTCCCGGCCGGCTCGCCGATCACCGGCTTCGACCAGCTCGCCGGCAAGCGGGTCGTGGTGGTGCAGGGCACCGTCCAGGACGACTACGCCACCGGCAAGCAGCTCAACCCGGTGCGGGTGCCCGACTACAACGGCGCGATCAACCAGCTCAAGGCGGGCACCGCCGACGCCTGGATCGCCCCGGCGGAGATCGGCGAGAAGTCGGCCACCGACAGCAACGGCAAGATCACCGTGGCGGCCAAGCAGCTCAGCCCGGCACCTACCGCGTACGCCGTGGCCAAGGGGAACGACAAGCTGCGCGAGGCGCTGAACAAGGGCCTCGACGAGGTCATCGCCGATGGCACCTGGAGCCGGTTGCAGGCGCAGTACTACCCGGGCCGGCCGATCCCGGCGGACTTCACACCGGGCAGCGGCACTGTGAAGGCCCCGTCCGCGTCGACCGCGCCGTCGGCGTCCGCTACGGCCGTGCCGTCGGCGTCCGCGTCGACCGCGTCCTGAGCCGGTGACGAGCGAGCAGGGCGGGAGGAGGAGCCACCGATGGATCCGTTGAGCACCCTGTGGGAGACCTTCTTCGACTGGGACGCGATGCGCGAGGCGCTGCCCGAGATGCTGACCGTCGGGTTGCCCAACACGCTGATCCTGGCGGTCTCCGCCGCCCTGCTCGGCTCGGTGCTGGGCCTGCTGCTGGCCGTCGCCGGGATTTCCCGCAGCCGCTGGCTGCGCTGGCCGGCGCGGGTCTACACCGACGTGTTCCGGGGGCTGCCGGCCGCGGCGACGATCCTGCTGATCGGCGTCGGGCTGGCCCCGCTGGGCATGCAGGTCTGGGGGCCGGATCCCTACCCGTTGGGCATCCTGGCGCTGTCGCTCATCGCCGCCGCGTACATCGGAGAGATCTTCCGCTCGGGCATCCAGTCGGTGGAGGCCGCCCAGTTGGAGGGCGCCCGGGCGCTCGGCTTCTCCTGGGCCGACGCGATGCGGCTGGTGATCATTCCGCAGGGCATCCGGCGGGTGCTGCCGGCCTGGGTGAACCAGCTCATCGCACTGATCAAGGACTCCAGCCTGGTCTACTTCCTCGGCCTGGTGGCCAGCCAGCGGGAGCTGTTCCGGATCGGGCAGGACTACGCGGCCACCACCGGCAACGAGTCGGCGCTGCTGCTGGCGGGGCTCTGCTACCTGGCGTTGACGGTCCCGCTGACGCACGTCGTGAACTGGATCGACCGGCGGCTGCGCAACGGCCGGCCGGCCACCGCGTCGACCGAAGAGGACGACGACATCGCGTCGTACGCCGCGACGGAAGGAGATCGGCGATGACCACCGCCACGACGACCTCGGTCAGCCTCGACGTACGCGACGTGCACCTCGCCTTCGGACCGAACCGGGTGCTGCGCGGCGTCGACCTCTCGGTGCCGCGAGGCGCGACGGCCTGCGTCATCGGGCCGTCCGGGTCGGGCAAGTCCACACTGCTGCGCACCATCAACCGGCTGATCGAACCGGACCGGGGCGACGTGCTGCTGGACGGGCGCAGCGTGCTGGGCGACGACCCGGACGCGCTGCGGCAGCGGGTGGGCATGGTGTTCCAGCAGTTCAACCTCTTTCCGCACATGAGCGTGCTGCGCAACGTCACGCTGGCGCTGCGGCGGCTGCGCAAGCTCGGTGCGGACGAGGCGGAGACCGTCGCCCGGGCCCAGTTGGAGCTGGTGGGGCTGGCCGGCAAGGCGAACTCCCGGCCGGCGCAGCTCTCCGGTGGTCAACAGCAGCGGGTGGCGATCGCCCGCGCGCTGGCGCTGCGGCCCGAGGTGATGCTCTTCGACGAGGCCACCTCGGCGCTCGACCCGGAGTTGGTCAAGGGCGTCCTCGGGGTGATGGCCGACCTGTCCGCCGCCGGCATGACCATGGTGGTGGTGACCCACGAGATGGGCTTCGCCCGGCAGGTCGCCGACACCGTCGCCTTCATGGACCGGGGCGTGGTGCTGGAGGCCGGCCCACCCGAGGCGATCTTCGAGCGGGCCGAGCATCCGCGGCTTCGCCGTTTCCTCGACCAGGTGCTCTGAGCCGCGCGGCCCGACGGGTTGCCGGCGGTCACTCGTTGGGCCCGCGCCCCAGCAGCCGGATCTCCTCGTTGTCCAGCGCGGACTGAAGTTCCTGGAGCACCAGGTCGTCGATCTCCCGGTTGTCGCGCAGCCGGGTGACCTCCCGCCTCTTGTGGGCGAGAACGCCGAGGCGCAGTCGGCGTTCCAGGCGGCGCTCCTCGGCGGTGCTCCCACCGCTCTCGTCGAGGTCCTCCAGATGCCGCCGGTACTCGGCTTCCAGCCGACGCACCGATTCATTCTGGGCACCGATCTCCGCGGCGACCTGGGGAAGAGCGGCCAGGCCCACCTCGGTGGCCCGCCGCCGGGCGTTGCGGGCCTCGTCGACGCGTTCCGGGTCGCCGCTCAGCCCGGCCCAGCGCACGACCAACGGCAGGGTGGTGCCCTGAAGCAGCATGATCAGCACGATCACCAGCGCGGTGACGAAGATGATCAGATCCCGTTCGACCACCGGTTGACCGTCGACCATCACCGTCGGGACGGCCAGGGCGGCGGCCAGCGAGACCGCGCCCCGGAAACCGGACCAGCCCGCGACGGTCCCCACCCGCCAGGCGGACGGCCCCTGGCTCGGGTCCGTTATCCGCCGGCGCCGCAGCCGCGCCGACTGCGCGGTCAGGTAGACGAAGAGCAGGCGGGTGCCGATCACGACCAGGGTGACCACCAGCACGATCAGCAGCGCCCGCTCGGGCGAGGTGCTGGTGATGCTCCGCACCGAGCGGGGAATCTGCGTGCCGAGCAGGACGAACAACCCGCCGTTGATCAGAAACGTGGAGAGGTCCCAGAACGCGTACGCCAGCACCCGGGACCGGGCGCGGATCACCCGTGGGCCGGCGTAGGCCAGCACCAGGCCGGCGACCACCACCGCCAGCACACCGCTGGCGTGCACCGCGTCGGCGAGCAGGAAGGCGCCGAACGGGGTCAGCACGCTGAGCGCGCCCTCGCGCAACGGATCGTCGAGCCGCTTGCGGATCAGCACCACGGCGGCCCCCACCAGCAGACCGGCGACCACGCCCCCGACGCTGGCGCCGACGAACTCCTCACCGATGCCCAGCACGCCCGGCCTGGCGCTGTGGCTGAGCAGACCCACTGCCACCGCGAAGACCACCAGCGCGGTGCCGTCGTTGATCAGGCTCTCCGCGTGCAGGGTGGTGAGCAGCTTACGGGGCAACCGCTTGGCCAGGCCGGTGACCGCGGCGGCGTCGGTCGGCGCGAGGACCGCGCCGAGCACCCAGGCGGCAGCGGGGTTCACCCCGAACGCCTGCGCGGCGAACGACACAGTGACCATGGTGAGCACCACCAGCACCACGGCGAGCAACCCGATCACCGGCAGGTTGGCCCGGATCTCCCGCAGGCTGATGGTGAGGCTCTCCCGGTACAGGATCGCCGGCAGGAAGATCAGCAGGACCAGATCGGGTTCCAGGGTGACCTCGGACAGCGGCGGCGTGAGCCCGAGCAGCACGCCCAACGCGATGAGCAGGACCGGCGGGGCGACCCGGTACCGACCGCCGAGGGTGGTGCCGACGAGGACGGTGACGCCGAGCACCACGATCAGGATGAGCGCCTCCACGCGTACACCCCCTCGGACCACGGCCGACGGTGGACGCGCCGGTGGTTCCATCTGACCGCACCGGCCGGTGGGTTCCGGCGGAAACCGGCAAGTCGCGGTGCCCGCGGGCGAGGGTCAGGCGGTGGCGCGGGCGCGCGCTGTCACCGCACGGGCCGTACGACGGTGTTCGGCCGCCTCCTCGTGCCGGCCCATCGCGGCGGCCAGGTCGGCGAGGTGCCCGGCCACCGGGCCGACGGTGAGCACCCCACTGCCGGCGGCCAGCTCGTCGACGGCCGGCAGCAGCTCGGCGTGGACCCGCGTCATCGTCGCCCGGTCGTCGAGGGCGCGCGCCGCCCGACCGACGAGGCAGAGCCGCACCTCACGCAGCAGATCGTGCGGCCCCTCGGGAAGCGCCCGCAGGGCGGCCGCGGCGGCGTCCCGGTCGTCGGCGGCGAGCAGCAGCAACGGCCGGACCCACGGTTCGTGCGGCCCCCAGTCCAGGTCCGCCCAGTCGGCAGCGCCGAGCCCCGTGGTCGGCCGGTCGGCAGCGCCGAGCCCGATGGTCGGCCGGTCGGCGCCGATGGTGTCGGCCAACCGCAGGCCGAGCAGGGCCAGCGGGAGCAACCCCTGGGTCAGCCCCGGCATGCTGTCGGCGCTCACCCGGTCGGCCGCCGAGCGGTACGCCTGCGCCGCCGCGTCCGACTCGCCGTCAAGGGCCAGGCGCAGTGCGGCGTACCACCGGGTGAAGACACCGACCAACGGCAGCTCGTACCGTTCGGCGAGGCGGTCGGCGGCGCGGGCGTGCGCGTCGGCGGCGGGCCGGTCCGCCAGCGCGCAGTTGGCCTGGACCAGGACGAGGTGGCCGAGCACCTCGAAGGTCACCAGGTGGTGCCGGGCGGCCAACTCGACCAGTTCCACGCCGATCCGGGCCCGCGCGTCGGCAAGACCGACGCGGTGGAAGGCGTGCATGAAGCGGGCGTTGAGCGCGAAGGCCAACAGCCCGGGGTCGCCGATGTCGCGGGCGGTCGTCTCGGCCTCGACGGCGGCGCGGCGGCCACGATCGGTGGTGGTGCCGCGCAGCTCCAACGCGAGGGTGCTCAGCAGCCGACTGCGCTGCGCCGAGCCGATCGGGCCGAGCGCGGTCAGGGCGTGTTCGGCGGCTCGGACGATGTGCCCGGAGAGCAGGTCGTCGTCGTTGCGCGTCCAACTGGCGGGCACGTCGAAGCCAGCCAGGGCCTCCTGGATCAGCAGGGGGTCTCCGGTGGACTCGGCGACGGTGATCGCCTCGGCACGCCGTAGCCGCGCCTCGGCCAGCCGGCCCGTCACGGCCAGCGCCCGCCCCAGGCCGAGCAGCGCGGTCACCCGCCCACGCGGCTCGACCCCGCCGGCGCGGCCGTACGCGTCGATCGCCTGGCCCCACAGGCGGGCCGCCTCGTGGGGGTTGCCGCCCCGTT
>NZ_PYAK01000040.1 GCF_003264365.1 Micromonospora noduli | reverse complement strand
GCACGGGCGGGCAGGGCGGAGGGGGCGCACGGGCGGGCGGGGCGGAGGGGGCGCACGGGCGGGGCGCGGGGCGCGGGGTGCGGGGGCTAGTGGGCTGGGCGGGCGGCGGCGCTGAAGAGGCGTACGGCAAGGTCGGCGAGGGCCGTGGCGGTCTGCTCGATCGGTTCGCGGGGGAGCACGATGTGGCTGACCACCAGGCGGACGATGGTGTCGGCGGCGAAGGCCAGCGCGGCGTGGTCCGCTCCGGGCAGGTGGTCGCCGGCCCAGTCGATCAGAGCGCCGGACGCCTCGGTGAGCACCACCTCGGCCCGGGTGGTGAGGTACGGCAGTAGCTCGTCCGAGCCGCCCCGGGCGCTGGTCAGGATCGCCTTGATCAGCGGGTTTTCCCCCGCCGTGGTGAGGGTGTGCGCGATAGCCGCGTACGCGCCGGCCCGTACGTCGGTGCCGTGGGCGAGCAGAGCGGCCCGGACGGCGCCGACGAAACGGTCCACCTCGGCGCGGGCGAGCGCCTCGGCCAGCCCGGCCTTGCTGCCGAACTCGTTGTAGACGGTCTGTCGGCTCACCCCGGCGGCAGTGGCGACGGCACCCATCCGGACGCCGTCCCATCCGGTCGCGACGGTCAGCGCGCGGGCGGCGTCGACGATGCCGGTCCGTACCGGGGTGGGCTCCCTCTGCTCAATCATGGTGGTCGAAGTGTAAGTCGGCGTGCCGGCCCGGGGGCGGTCGGCGATCGGGCTGGTCGGCTGCCGGGCCCAGCGCACCCAGCTCGCCGCCAGGTGTGCCATATCGGGGGCCTCGGGCTCGGGGCTGGAGCCGCTTCGGGGTGCGGATCGAGGAAGGCCTTGACGGCGGATGCCAATGATGCCGCGCCCGAGCGCACCGCCCTGACGAGCGGCGCATAGGATGTGCGGTCATGGCACGCGTGCTCACTCCCCGTGCGGAGGATTTCCCCCGCTGGTACCAGGACCTGATCGCCAAGGCGAAGCTGGCCGACAACGGCCCGGTTCGCGGCACCATGGTCATCCGACCGGCCGGCTACGCCATCTGGGAGCGTATGCAGGCTGAGATGGACGCTCGAATCAAGGCGGCGGGTGCGGAGAACGCGTACTTCCCGTTGTTCATCCCCGAGAGCTACCTCAAGCGCGAGGCGCAGCACGTCGAGGGCTTCTCGCCGGAGCTGGCGGTCGTCACCCACGGTGGTGGCAAGCCGCTGGCCGAGCCGGTCGTGGTGCGTCCGACCAGCGAGACGGTCATCGGCGAGTTCATGGCCAAGTGGATCGACTCGTACCGGGACCTTCCGCTGCTGCTGAACCAGTGGGCGAACGTGGTCCGGTGGGAGCTCCGTCCGCGGATCTTCCTGCGTACCAGCGAGTTCCTCTGGCAGGAGGGGCACACCGCGCACGCCACCCGTGAGGACGCCCGGGCGTACGCGCGGCGGATCCTGCACGAGGCGTACGAGGACCTGATGGTCAACGTGATCGGCATTCCGGTGGTGGTCGGCCTGAAGACGACGCGCGAGCGCTTCGCCGGGGCGACGGCCACGTACACCTGCGAAGGCATGATGGGCGACGGCAAGGCGTTGCAGCTGGGCACGAGCCACGAGCTGGGCCAGAACTTCGCCAAGGCGTTCGACATCAGCTACTCCTCCAAGGAGGGCGGCCGGGAGCACGCCTGGACCACCTCCTGGGGCACGTCCACCCGGATGCTCGGCGGCCTGATCATGGCGCACGGCGACGACAACGGTCTGCGCGTGCCGCCGAGGCTCGCGCCGATCCAGGCGTACGTCATGATCGTCAAGGACGGCGACGGCGTCGGCGAGGCGGCGGCCAAGCTGCGCGACGGCCTGCGCGACGCCGGTGTCCGGGTCGCGCTCGACGACCGGACCGACACCCCGTTCGGCCGCCGGGCCGTCGACGCCGAGCTGCGCGGCTATCCGGTACGCGTCGAGGTTGGCCCCCGTGACCTGGCCGTGGGCAACGCGACGGTGGTGCGTCGGACCGACGGCTCGAAGACTCCGACGCCGGTGGCGGACGTGGTCACCGCGGTGCTGGCCGCCCTGGAGACCGACCAGCAGGTGCTGCACGACCAGGCGCTGGCCAACCGCGAGTCGCGCACCGTGGAGGTGGCGACCCTGGCCGAGGCGATCGAGGCCGCCGCGACCGGCTGGGCGCGGGTGCCGTGGTCGGCGGTCGGCGTGGCCGGTGAGGCCGAGGCGAACGGTCAGGGCGTCACGGTGCGCTGCCTGCTGCGCGCCGACGGTTCGGTACCGGACTCGGAGGACGAGCCGGATCTGGTCGCCATCCTCGCCCGCGCCTACTGAGGTGCGGCCGGGCAACCCCGTCGACCGGTTCGAGCCGGGTCGGCTGATCATGCATCGGAACGTGCGGCACGGCCGGATCGGGTGGGCCCGGCCGGCCCGCGTGGTCAGCGACGACGATCGAGGGTTGCTGGTCTGGATCGCCCGGAACTCGCCGGTGGCCCACGAGGTGACCGAGGCCGGGCTGGGGATGCGGGCGATGCCGTTCGCCGAGTGGATCTCGTCGACGTACCGGTTGGCGCAGGGGCGCTGGAACGGCCCGCCGCTGTTGAAGTTCCTGCCCACGGGGGCGGCGCACTCCGTCTGGTGGTTCCGGGACGCCCAGGGCCGGTTCGCCCACTGGTACGTCAACCTTGAGGAGCCCGGTGTCCGCTGGGACGACGGCCCGGTGGCCGGCGTCGACGTGGTGGACCAGGACCTGGACGTGGTGGTGTGGCCGGACCGCAGCTGGGAGTGGAAGGACGAGGGCGAGTTCGTCGAGCGGCTCGCCTTCGGCGCCGACTACTGGGTGACCGACGAGAAGGCGGTCCGCGCCGAGGGGGAGCGGGTGATCGCGCTCGCCGAGGCCGGCGAGTTCCCGTTCGATGGCACCTGGTGTGACTTCACACCCCCTCCGGAGTGGGGCATACCAGACAAACTGCCACCGGGATGGGATCGTCCACCGGTGCGCTGAGCGGTACCCCAGGTCACCGACAGTGCGGTGTACGGGTCCGATGCGGGAGATCGGCATCGGATCTGGCAGAATAGGTCGCTGGTATCCGGCGCGCGTCCGGCGCCCTCTAACCCGGGCACGTCGCCAGTCCACCGAGTAGTCTCCGGCCCAACCCCACTGTGCCGGTCGGCGCTCACCCATGCACACCGCCCGCTTGGGCCGGTGAGATCGCAACAGGAGCGAAACAACTGTGGCCGTAAAGATCCGGCTCCTGCGGATGGGCAAGATCCGCAACCCGCAGTACCGCATCGTCATCGCCGACTCGCGCACCAAGCGCGACGGCCGGGCGATCGAGTTCGTCGGGGTTTACCAGCCCAAGGAAGACCCCTCGATCATCGAGGTCAAGTCGGAGCGGGTCCAGTACTGGCTGTCCGTCGGCGCTCAGCCGAGCGAGGCGGTGCAGCGGCTGCTGGAGCTGACCGGTGACTGGCAGAAGTACAAGGGCCTGCCGGCCCCGCCGCCGCTCCTGGTCGCCCCCGAGCGGGCCGACCGCAAGGCGGCGTACGAGGCTGAGGCGAAGGCCGCCGCCGGGCTCGCCCCGGAGACCCCGGCCAAGCCGGCCAAGAAGGCCGCCAAGGCTGCCGAGGCTCCGAAGACCGAGGCTCCGGCTGAGGCTCCGACGGCCGAGGCGCCGAAGACCGAGGCTCCGGCCGAGGCCCCGGCCGCTGCCGACGCCGGTGAGCAGGCCTGACATGCCACTGCGTCCGGCGTTGGAGCACCTGGTCAAGGGCATCGTCGACCACCCGGACGACGTCCGGGTGCGGATGGTCGATTCCCGTCGGGGCAAGCGGCTCGAAGTCCGCGTGCACCCCGAGGACCTCGGCACTGTGATCGGGCGGTCCGGCCGGACCGCCAAGGCGCTGCGCCAGGTGATCGGCTCCATCGGCGGGCGCGGGGTTCGCGTCGACATCGTCGACTCGTACTGATGCAGCTCGTCGTCGGCAGGATCGGCAAGCCGCACGGTGTCCGCGGTGAGGTCACCGTGGAAGTGCGGACCGATGAGCCCGAGGCACGGTTCGCCCCCGGCACAGTGCTGCGCACTGAGCCGGGGGCGACGCCCCCGCCTGCGCGCAACACTGTGCTGGGCACTGAGCCGGGGGCGACGCCCCCGCCTGCGCGCAACACTGTGCTGGGCACTGAGCCGGGGGCGACACCCCCGCCAGCCAGCGATGAGCCCGGGGTGCCGTTCCGGGTTCCCGCGGAGCTGACCATCGAGGAATCCCGCTTCCACCAGGGTCGGGTGCTGATCGCGTTCGAGGGCATCCTGGACCGCAACACCGCCGAGGCGCTGCGCGGGACGCTGCTCGTGGTGGACAGCGCCGACGTGACCCCACCGGATGACCCGGAGGAGTTCCACGACCACCAGCTGGTCGGGTTGGCCGTGGTGACCCCGGCCGGCGAACGCCTGGGCGAGGTCGCCCGCATCGACCACGCGCCCTCGTCCGACCTGCTGGTGCTGCGGCGCCCCGAGGGGCGTACCGCGTTGATCCCGTTCGTCCGGGCGATCGTTCCGGAGGTCGACCTGGCTGGCGGACGTGTGATCGTCGACCCGCCAGCCGGACTGCTCGACCTTTAGGACCAGCCCGCATGCGCGTCGACGTCGTGTCGATCTTTCCGGAGTACTTCGCCCCGCTGGACCTGTCGCTGATCGGACGGGCGCGGGCCAACGGCGTACTCCAGCTCGCCGTGCACGACCTGCGGACCTGGACCCACGACGTGCACCGCACTGTCGACGACACCCCCTACGGTGGCGGGCCGGGAATGGTGATGCGCCCCGAGCCGTGGGGTGAGGCTCTGGACGCTCTCGCGCCGCTCGACGCCCCGCCGCCAAGGCTGCTGGTGCCGTCGCCGGCCGGTGCCCCCTTCACCCAGGCCATGGCGTACGAGTTGGCGGCCGAGTCGCATCTGCTCTTCGCCTGCGGCCGTTACGAGGGGATCGACCAGCGGGTCCTGGCGCACGCCGCCACCCGGATGCCGGTCACCGAGGTGTCGCTCGGTGACTACGTGCTCTTCGGCGGCGAGGTCGCGGTCCTGGTGATGCTGGAGGCGGTCACCAGGCTGCTGCCGGGGGTGCTGGGCAACGCGGGCTCGTTGGACGAGGAGTCGCACGCGCACGGGCTGCTGGAGGCGCCGATCTACACCAAGCCGCCGAGTTGGCGTGGGCACGACGTGCCGGAGGTGCTCCGCTCCGGTGACCACGGCAAGATCGCCCGCTGGCGGCGCGAGGAGGGTCTGCTGCGCACGGCCGCCCGCCGGCCGGACCTGCTGGCCGCGTTGCCGGCCGATCGGCTCGACAAACGGGACATCGCGGCCCTGGACCAGGCCGGATTTCAGCCTCCACCGGGGGATGTGGCAAAGTAGGGGGGTTGCCGCATCCGTCCGCGCCCGCGGTCGGCTGCGAGGATCCCCGACCGGGGTCGGTCCGCCGATCACCACCCGGGAATCAGAATCACCCACCCGCGCACCGAGTGACGGTGCGCCGTGAGCCTTACGAGGACGCAGCGATGAACATCCTGGACGCCCTTGACGCCCAGTCGAAGCGGACCGACCTTCCCGACTTCCGGGCCGGTGACACCGTCAAGGTGCACGCCCGCGTCGTCGAGGGCAACCGGTCCCGTGTCCAGATCTTCCAGGGCGTCGTGATCCGCCGCCAGGGTGACGGTCTGCGCGAGACCTTCTCGGTCCGCAAGGTCAGCTTCGGTGTCGGCGTCGAGCGGACCTACCCGCTCAACGGCCCGGGCATCGACCGGATCGAGGTCGTGACCCGCGGTGACGTGCGTCGCGCCAAGCTCTACTACCTGCGCGAGCTGCGCGGCAAGAAGGCCAAGATCAAGGAGAAGCGGGAGAAGCAGCCCAGCTGACTTCCCGCTCGCCACGCCGCCCGAGCTGCGCGTATGCCGTACCGACCAGAGCGCACTACCCTGGTCGGTACGGGCGCAGCGAGGCGGCGGTCCCGCCCAGGTGGCGGGCAGTTGTCCACTACCGCCCGTGGAGCCTCGACGAGGCTCCCGGGCGGTGGTGTTTCTGCGGACCGGGGAGTGGCGTGGTGCAGACGCTTGACGAGGACGGCACCGTCGATCCGTGGCGCCGACGGGCTCGCCGCACCCGCCGGCAGATGCCTCTCTGGCAGGAGCTGCCGCTGCTGCTGGTGGTCGCGTTCTGCCTCGCGGTGCTGATCCGCACCTTCCTGCTCCAGGCGTTCTTCATTCCGTCCGGCTCGATGGAGGACACCCTCCTCGTCGGTGACCGGGTGCTGGTCAACAAGGTCGTCTACGACGTTCGTGACCCGCTGCGCGGCGAGGTGGTGGTCTTCCGGGGCACCGACCGCTGGGCGCCGCAGGTCGACGAGCAGCCGAAGCCCGGCGTCGCCGGCCGGCTCGGCCGCACCGTCGGCGACCTGGTCGGGGTGAGCCGCCCCGGCGAGAAGGACTTCATCAAGCGGGTGATCGGTCTCCCCGGTGACCGGGTCAAGTGCTGCGACAGTCAGGGCCGGGTGACAGTCAACGGCACCCCGCTCAACGAGTCGTACGTCCTGCGGGACTCCCCCCTGGACCTGCCGCCCAACCCGGCGGAGTGTCGCTCCCGACGCTTCGACGAGATCGTCGTGCCGCCCGGTCAGATCTTCGTGATGGGTGACCACCGCGAGGTCTCCCAGGACGCGCGTTGCCAGGGGCCGGTGCCGATCGACAACGTGGTCGGCCGGGCCTTCATGGTGGTCTGGCCGTCGTCGCGGTGGAGTGCGCTGTCGGTGCCGTCCACGTTCGAGGACGTCTCCGGGCCGGCCACGGCGTCGCCGGGTGCGACTCCGGCGCGACCGACTCCACAGGGCGGGGTGCTGCTGATGCTTCCGTTGGCAGCCGCGCTACGTGGTTCCCGCGCGTTCCGGACGGTGCCGTCCAGCCGGGCAACGTAGGCTCCTTGGCGTGATTGACGAGCAGACCGACAAGCCGCGCAGCTCCTTCTGGAAGGAGCTGCCGATCCTGCTGGGTGTGGCGATCCTGGTCGCGGTGCTGGTCCGCGCCTTCGTGCTGCAGACCTTCTTCATCCCCTCCCCGTCCATGGAAAACACCCTCAAGATCGATGACCGTGTGCTGGTCAACAAGTTGGTCTACGACTTCCGGTCACCGCACCGCGGCGAGGTGATCGTGTTCAAGGCTCCGACCGCGTGGAGCGGCAACCCCGACGGTGAGGACTTCATCAAGCGGGTGATCGGCATCCCCGGGGACCACGTGGTCTGCTGCGACCCCGAGGAACGGCTGATGATCAACGGCAAGTCGCTGGACGAGCCGTACATCTTCTCCATGGACGGGATTCGCGACAAGCCCGCCGACCAGGAGTTCGACATCACCGTGCCGGAGGGCCGGCTGTGGGTGATGGGCGACCACCGGTCGGCCTCCGGCGACTCGCTGGAGCACTGGCAGCAGTCCCAGCAGAACATCACCGAGGCCACGATCCCCGAGGACGACGTGGTCGGGCGGGCGTTCACCGTCTTCTGGCCGGTCAGCCGGGCCACCTGGCTGACGGTGCCCGACGGGTTCGACGGCATTCCCAAGCCGTAGGCCGTACGGGGCGTGGGCGATCCGTCCCCGGTCTGGCAGGCTGGTGCGGTGACCGTCTACACCCCTCGACGCGCGGCCCGCGTGCTGCTCGTCGACGCGGCCGGCCGGGTCCTGCTGTTCGAGGGCTTCGACCCGGCCCGACCCGGGCACCGATACTGGTTCACCCCCGGCGGTGGGCTCGATCCGGGGGAGGTGCCGGCAGTGGGCGCGGCCCGGGAGTTGGCCGAGGAGACCGGCCTGCGGCTCGACCCGTCCCAGCTGGGCGAGCCGGTCTGGTCCGACGCGACCGAGTTCTCCTTCGACGGCATCTGGTACCGCCAGGAGCAGGATTTCTTCCTCTTCCGGGTGGACTCCTGGCAAGTGGACACCACGGGCTTCAACGACATCGAGCGACGCAGCATCGCCGACCACCGCTGGTGGGTTCCGGACGAGTTGGCGGCCAGCGGTGACCGGTTCTACCCGCCCGAACTGCCCACCCTGCTGACCCGGCTGGGGCAGTCGACCACCGCCGGCCAGGACGAGGCGTCGTGCTGACCCCGCCGCGCACCGTGGTGCGCCGCGAGGCCGGCCTGTACGCCCTGGAGCGGGCGTTGCAGCGGCGTGGCTTCCGGCACGTCGCCGGCGCCGACGAGGCGGGCCGGGGGGCGTGCGCCGGTCCGCTGGTCGCCGCCGCGGCAGTGCTGCCCGAGGGGCGGCGTGGCGAGATCGAGGGGCTGGCCGACTCGAAGCTGCTCACCCCGGCCAGCCGGGAACGGGTGTACGCGGAGGTCGTGGACCGCGCGCTCGCGTACGCCGTCGTGGTTATCCCAGCCGAGGAGGTCGACGCTCGGGGTCTGCACGTGTGCAACCTGGCCGCAATGCGCCGGGCGCTCGCCTCGCTCACCACCCGCCCGGAGTACGTGCTGACCGACGGGTTCGGCGTGGACGGCCTGGGTGTGCCCGGGCTGGCGGTGTGGAAGGGCGACCGGGTGGCCGCGTGCGTGGCGGCGGCCAGTGTGCTGGCCAAGGTCACCCGGGACCGGCTCATGGTGGAGTTGGACGGGGTGTTCCCGGCGTACGGCTTCGCCGAGCACAAGGGGTACATCACCCCGGAGCACTCGGCGGCGCTGCGGGAGCACGGGCCGTGCCGGGAGCACCGGTTCTCGTACGTCAATGTCGCCGCGGTCTCCGGCCGCGACGGCCGGCCGCCGCGCGCCCGACGGCCCGGCGGCCACGGCCCGGATGAGCCGATGGAGCGCTCGTGGGCGTCAGGGGGTACCGTCGGCGTGGCGTTGGGCGAGCAGCCTCGGCCTCCGACGCCGGTGGGGGAAGATGTGGCCATGGAAGGCGGAGTGCGATGAGCGCGGAAGATCTCGAGAAGTACGAGACCGAGATGGAGCTGCAGCTCTACCGGGAGTACCGCGACATTGTCCGCCAATTCTCCTACGTGGTGGAGACGGAGCGCAGGTTCTACCTGGCCAACCAGGTCGACCTGCACGTGCGGAACTCCGACGGCGAGGTCTACTTCGAGGTCGAGATGCACGACGCCTGGGTGTGGGACATGTACCGTCCTGCCCGCTTCGTGAAGAACGTCCGGGTGATGACTTTCAAGGATGTCAACGTCGAGGAGCTGGAGAAGCCCGACATCTCACTGCCCGCCGACTCCGGCTTCGGCGGCTGAGCGCACCCGAGCCCCCGGGGCCGTGCCACGGGCCCCCACCCGTGGCGTGACACCCACCGCCGATCACTCGGCCGGCACCACGACCTCGACCCGCTGCACCATGTTGTTGGCGAAGCCGCCACGGTTCCACTGTTGCTCGACCGGCTGGGTCCGCCCGGACGCGTCGGTAGCCCGCGCGCCGAGCACGTACCGGCCGGGGGTGGCGACCCACTCGTGCCGCCAGCGCCGCCAGGCGAAGTCCCCCGCGTCCGCCGGGTCCAACTCGGCCGGCGACCAGCTCTGCCCTCCGTCGGTGGTCACCTCCACGGCGACCACCGGGGCGTGCCCCGACCAGGCCCGACCATCCAGCGTGCACGAGCCCTGTCGCAGCACCCGACGGCGCGACATGAAGTCGGGGAAGCCGGGCGGGCGGACCAGCGCCCGCGGCTCGATCCGGGTGACCGGCACGCCCGGGTCGTCCGCGTCGCGGCGTACCCGGTAGGCCACCGCGTTCTGGTACCCCTCGAACGGCTCGGTCCGCAGCTCGATGGAGTGGACCCACTTCACGTGCGCCATGCCGTACCAGCCCGGCACGATCAGCCGCAGCGGCGCACCGTGCTGCGGCAGCAGGGGAGCACCGTTCATCTCGTACGCCAGCAGCACCTCCTCGCGCAGCGCGTCGGCGACCGGAAGCGCCCGCTGGTAGTCCTGCTCGATCCCGCGCTCCACGCCGTGATCGGCGCCGGTGAAGACCACGTCCACCGCGTCCGGGTCGACGCCCGCCTCCCGCAGCAGCGGCGCGAGGGGGGTGCCGGTCCACTCCGCGTTGCCGACCGCCTCGACCAGCCAGGGCTGGCTGACCGGCCGGGGGTGCAGCAGGGCCCGCCCGTTGCCGGCGCACTCCAGTGTCACCTGCCGGGTGACGCGGGGGCGTTCGCGCAGGTCGGCGAGGGTGACCGCCAACTGACGGTCCACCGCACCGCCGATGGTCAACGTGTGCGTCGCCGGGTCGAGCTCCGGGATGTCGTAGTGGATCAGCAGGTAGTGCAACCCGGCCGGGGTGACGTCGTAGCGCAGCGCCTCCAACGGGATGCCGTGGTTGCGGGCCGCGAGCTGCAACTCCTCGGCGCTGATCGTCTCGTCCGGCTCCGCGAGCCGGGGCGGGCCGCTCACGTCGGCCACCGTCGGCCCGGTGGGGTACGACGTCCGGTCATCGAGAGTGGTCATGCGGCCTCCCCGGTACAGACGGCGGCACCCGCCGTACGCGGCCCAGCCTAGGCCCTCCGTGTCGGCCCGAAAACGGCACCGAGGGTACGGCGGCGTCCGCGCGGCGGGTCGTGGACAGCGTCCCGCCGTACCGGGCATAGCAGATCATCGAGGGCGTTGGGTGGTCGTCCACAGCACCTCCGGTTGTCCACAGCCCAGGCGTCCGGGCCGGCGGACGACCCGGCGTCAGCCGGAAGCTGCCGTCATGCGACCGCCACCCGCCCGTTCGATCCGCCGCACGCTGCTGCTCTGCACCGCGCTCCCGCTCGCACTGACCGTGCAGCTCTGCGGGCTGGCGGTGCTGGTCGCGGCGGTGCCCGGTCAATCACCGACCCCGACCGTGCCGGTCGCGGCCCTGGCGGAGCCGGTCGTCGCCGCAGCGCCCGCCGGGCGGTTCCGCTGGCCGGTCGACGGGCCACCCCGTCCGGTGCGCCGGTTCGACAGGCCGCCGCGACCGTGGCTGCCCGGCCATCGCGGCGTCGACCTGGCCGCCCCGGCCGGAGCGGTGATCCGCAGCGCCGGGCCGGGCACGGTGCTCTTCGCCGGCCTGGTGGCCGGTCGACCGGTGGTCACCGTGGGGCACGCCGGCGGGCTGCGGACCACCCACGAGCCGGTCCAACCCGCCGTACGTCCCGGTCAGCCGGTCACCGCCGGCGCACCGCTGGGCGAGCTGCTGCCCGGGCATCCGGGGTGCCCGGCCGAGGCGTGCCTGCACTGGGGCCTGCGCCGGGGCGAGGAGTATCTCGACCCGCTCGCCCTGCTCGGCCTCGGCCCGGTACGCCTGCTCCCGGTCGGTCCGGTCCCGGTGTCCGCTCCCGGCCGGCCGCTCAGCGCTGGGCGAGCAGTGCCGGCAGCCGTGCGGCCAGCCGCTCGTACTCGTCGGCGGCGTTGTAGACCTGACCGGTGAGCCGCAACCACCCTCGGCCGTTCCAGCTCATCACCGCCACCTCCGCGCCGAGCCGCTCACCGATCCGCGCCTGCAACGCCCGCGCCGCGTCGATCGTGGTGCCCGTGCCGGCCGGCAGCGGGATGAGACGCAGCGCCACCCCCGGTCCGCCGGGGTCGGGCAGATTGGCGGGGGCCACCCCCAGGGCGTCCCCCACCACCCGCTGGCCGTACGCGGCGAGCGCCGCGTTGTGCGCCCGCACCCGGTCGACGCCGAGACTGCGCATCGTGAACAGGCCCGCCGGGGCGGCCAGCCAGGGCGTGTAGTCGAGCGTCGCCTGCCACTCGAGCCGGGCCGGGAAACCCGACTCCTGCTCCCAGGACACCACCAGTGGCTCGATCCGGTCCCGCCACTGCGGTGCCACCGCCAGCAGGGCGGTCCCGCGCGGGGCGTACGCCCACTTGTGCAGGTTGCCCACCCAGAAGTCCGCGCCGATGCCGGCCACCGGGGTGGGCAGCATGCCCGGGGCGTGCGCGGCGTCCACCAGGACCGGCACGCCGTGTTCGCGGGCCACCCCGGCGACGGCGGCGGTCGGAAAGAGCTTGGCGGTGGCCGAGGTGAGCTGGTCGACGACGAGCAGTCGGGTCCGCCCGGGGCGCAGGCCAGCGCGGATGATCTGCACGATCTGCTCGTCGGTGGCGGCCAGGGGGATCGGCAGGACCCGGCTGACCGCGCCGGTGCGGCGGCATTCGCGCTGGATGGCCAGGCTCACCGCCCCGTACCCGTGGTCGGTGCTCAGCACCTCGTCGTCGGCCTTGAGACCCACCGACTGGAGCACCACGGCGACGCCGGTGGTGGTGTTGCCCACCAGGGCGCTGCCGTCCGGGTCGGCGCCCAGGAACCCGGCGAGGTGCCGACGGGTGTGCGCGATCCGGTCGACCAGCCCCTGGGTGAAGAAGCGCAGCGGGTTCGCCTCCATCTCGTCGCGCAGCCGCTGCTGGGCGCGCTGCACGCCGATCGGCACCGCGCCGAACGAGCCATGGTTGAGGTGGCTGACCGCCGGGTCCAGGGAGAAGAGCAGGCGGGCGCCCGGGATCGGCTCAGGGGGATTCGGGACGCTCACTTGATGATCGTAACCGCCACGCGTGCGCGCCCTGCGGCCCTTGATCAGGCGCGGGGGTGCGCCTGCCGGTAGGCAGCGCGCAGCCGCTCGACCGAGACGTGGGTGTAGATCTGCGTACTCGCCAGGGACGAGTGGCCGAGCAGCTCCTGCACGGCGCGCAGGTCCGCGCCACCCTCCAGGAGGTGGGTGGCCGCGGAGTGGCGGAGATCGTGCGGGCTGGTCCGGGGCAGCCCGGCGGTCTCGGCGTACGCACCGACGATCTGACGTGCTGTCGTCGGGTTGAGCCGACCACCCCGAGCCCCCAGCAGCAGGGCGTCACCGGAGCGGGCGCCCACCATCGCCGGGCGGCCGTGGCGCAGCCAGTCGTCCAACGCCCGCTGGGCGGGCACCCCGTACGGCACCGAGCGCTCCCGCCCGCCCTTGCCGAACACCCGGATCACCCGCCGGCCGTGGTCGACATCCCCGACGTCCAACCCGCACGCCTCGCTGACCCGTACGCCGGTGGCGTAGAGCAGCTCCAGCAGCACCCGGTCCCGCAGCCGTACCGCCTCGGCCGCTTCGCTCGGGCCCGACTCCGACGGCGGGTTCGGGGGCGGTGCCTGCCGGGCCGGTGCCTCGACCAGGGCGGCGGCCTGGTCGGCGCGCAGCACGCTGGGTAGTTCCCGGTGCGCGCGGGGGCTGGCCAGTGCGGCGCCCACGTCGGCGGGGAGCAGCCCGGCCCGGTGTGCCCAGGCGCTGAATGCCCGCGCCGATGCGGCCCGTCGGGCCAACGACGTGCGGGCGGCACCCGTGGTGCGCTGCCGCGCCAGCCAACTGCGCAGCACCGACAGGTCCAGCTCGGCGAGGTCGACGCAGCCCATTCGGACGGCGTGGTCGAGCAGCGAGACCAGATCGGTGACGTACGCGCGGACGGTGTGCGCCGACCGGTTACGGACCCGGGACAGGTGCTCGGCGAAGTCGTCGACCGCGTCGCGCAACGCTGGCGGGAGTGCCTGGTGCATGGCCCGGGTGCCCCGGTCCGGTCGGCTCATCGTGGCCGCGCCGGCGTGCTTGCCGGTTCGTCGGCCCCGGCGCTCTCGATCACAGCTGGCACGGCACCAGCCTACGGCCGGTCCGTCTACGCCACCGGACATGACGGTGCCGGTGTCCACCCCCGGCTACCGGCGGTTGTTCCTCTTGCTCAGGAATACGACCAGGCCGACAACGAGCACGGCGGTCACGACGAGACAGCAGAGCACGCTGATGTGCCACGGCTTGATTGCACCCATGACCGGGCACCGTACCGGTCGTAGTGGCAGGCCGTTGCCCCGCGCGAGCGCACCTCAGGCCGGCCCGGACGTCTTCGCGGCCGTCACACGCTTGGCTGCCGTGACGGCCCTCAGTGTCCGGGCGACCCCAGCCCTCGCCAGGGATCGCCCGGACACCGGGGTATCAGGCGTCGTGCCGCATGAGGTAGTTGAGAGCCCCGAAGATGAGGGGAGCCGAGCCGGCGAACGCCGCAGCCCCGGCGATCAGGGCCTTGCCGACGCTCGGGTCCATCGACCATGTGATCCAACTGGCGATCGTCGCGACCTGGCTCGACCCGAGGGCGACAATAGTGAGGCACAGTAGGCGAACGGGGAACTGACTTCCCATCTCATCCTCCACTCGACGGACTCCTCCTCTTGGAGGTGACCTCGTCGAGCGGGATTAGAGGGGACCCGCCAAGAGCACCCTGGTGGCCGTGCAGAGGCTTGGCAAGCTTTTGTGGTGGTTGTCATATCCACTGTGCTCGCTGGCCTTGAGACGGTGTTTGGAATGCCGGGA
This sequence comes from Micromonospora noduli, assembly GCF_003264365.1. Taxonomy (GTDB): domain Bacteria; phylum Actinomycetota; class Actinomycetes; order Mycobacteriales; family Micromonosporaceae; genus Micromonospora; species Micromonospora noduli. The sequence goes on along the minus strand of NZ_PYAK01000040.1, from coordinate 38,395 downwards.
CGTCTGCCGGGGCCGCGTGGGCACACCTCATGTCGACGCGGGCGTCTCCGCCGCAGCACGCTTGGGTTTGGCGGGTGGGGCCAAGGCATAGCCATCGTCGCGACGGACCACCATGGACAGCTCCTCCAGCAGCGACAGCTTGCGCAACGCGGTCCGTAGGTCGACGCCGGCGCGGGCGGAGAGCCGGTCCACGCCCATCGCGCCTCGGCGGGGCAGCGCCTCCAGCAGCGACAGCGCCTCGTCGTCCAGCGCGTCGGTGGCCCGCTGCGGTCCACGCGCCAACGGGGCCAGGTCCGCGCCGATCCGACCCACCTCCTCCAGCACGTGCGCCACCCCGGTGACCAGTCGGGCCTTGGAGTGCTCGCGCAGGAACTCGTGCGCGCCGACGGACATCGCCGAGGTCACCGGCCCCGGCACCACCATGGCCACCCGATTGGAGTGGATGGCTCGCCGCGCGGTCTGCGTCGCGCCACTGCGCGCCGACGCCTCCACCACGACGGTGCCCCGGGTGCCTGCGGCGATCACCCGGTTGCGGATCAGGAACCGGGGTCGCAGCGGCTCGGCACCGGGCGGCCACTCACTGACCAGCAGCCCCGTCTCGGCGATCCGGTCGAAGAGCGCGGCGTTGCCCATCGGGTACGGACGGTCGAGCCCGCAGGCGAGCACTGCGACGGTCAGACCCCCCGCGGTGAGTGCGCCCCGGTGGGCGGCGGCGTCGATGCCGAACGCGCCACCGGACACGACCGTCCAGTCCCGCTCCGCCAAGCCGTACCCCAGCTCGGTCGCGACGTGCTGCCCGTAACCGGTGGCCGCCCGGGCCCCCACCACGGCCACCGAGCGATCCAGAGCCTCACCGAGCGGCCAGCTTCCGCGTACCCAGAAGCAGAGCGGCGGGGCGGTCTCACCATCCACCCGGCGGCTGACATCCGGCAGCCGCAGTGCGGCCAGGCTGGCGACCTGGGCTGGCCACTCCTCGTCGTCCGGCGTGACCAGCCGGGCACCCAGTCGGTCCGCCCGCTCCAGGGCCTCCGCGGCCACCGCCCGTGCGTCGCCGGCCGCCGAGCGTGCGGCGACAGTGGTGTGCAGCCAGCCGGCCGGGCTGCCACCGTCGAGCAGCAGATCCAGGGTCTCCACCGGGCCGTGCCGTTCGACCAGGTGATGCACCGCGCGCGTACCCGGCTCGGCCAGCCAGGTCAGGGCGACCCGGGCCAGCCTGCGTTCCTCCTCGGCGCTCACGTCGCCTCCCCCGTCCGTAGTTGAAGCGCTTCCCGGACGTCGTCCCGGTCAGGTCGGTCGCGACCGTCCAGATCGGCGATGGTCCAGGCCATCCGGATCACCCGGTCGAAGCCGCGCGCCGACAGCGAGCCGGAGTCGAGCCGGCCACGCAGCTCCACGGTGACCCGGGCCGGTAGCCGCCACGGCGGTCGGCGCAGGTGCGGCCCTTCCACCTCGGCGTTGAGCCGTCGGCCGAGGTCGGCCCAGCGGGCAGCCGCCGCCTGCCGGGCCGCCGCCACCCGGGCGGCGACCGTCGCCGAGGGCTCGACATCGCCGTCGGTCGCCATCAGCTCGGCCGCCCGCACCGGCATCAGCCGCACCTGGACGTCGATCCGGTCCAGCAGCGGCCCGGAGAGCCTTCCCAGGTAGCGGCGGCGAACCAGCGGCGAACACTCGCAGTGCGCATCGCCGGCCGGTTTCGCGCACGGACACGGGTTGGCCGCCAGCACCAACTGGGTGCGGGCCGGGTACACGGTGCCGCCTCCGCTGCGGCTCAGCTGGATGCGGCCGTGCTCCAGCGGCTGGCGCAGCGCCTCCAGCGCACCCTTGCTGAATTCGGGAGCCTCATCGAGGAAGAGCACCCCGCGATGCGCCAGCGACACCGCACCGGGTCGGGCCAGCCCCGAGCCACCCCCGACCAGCGACGGCACGGTCGCGGTGTGGTGCGGCGCCTGGAACGGCGGGCGACGCAGCAGGCGACCACCCGGCGGCAGCAGCCCGGCGACCGAGTGCAGCGCGGTGACCTCCAGCGCCGCGTCGTCGTCCAGCTCGGGCAGGATCGACGGCAGGCGTTCGGCGAGCATCGTCTTGCCGGCGCCCGGAGGGCCGAGCAGTGCCACGTGGTGCCCGCCGGCTGCGGCGACCTCCAGGGCGCGTCGACCCATCTGCTGCCCGGCGACGTCGGCGAGATCCGGCCCACCGGCCAGCGGCTCCGGGATGTCCGCCGGTGGTTCGATCAGCGGGGTCCCGTCCCGAACGAAGGCGACGAGCCGGTGCAGGGTGTCCACCGCCCGTACCCGTATCCCCGGGATGACGGCGGCCTCGGCGGCGTTGCCGACCGGAACGATCACCCGCGTGACGCCGGCCTGGGCTGCGGCGGCGACCATCGGGAGCACGCCGCGCACCGGCCGGACCGTCCCGTCGAGCCCCAGCTCGCCGAGGACCACCACCCCCTCCAGAGGGAGCAGCGGCAGCTCACCCGAGCCACCCAGTAGGGCTGCGGCGATGGCCAGATCGAAGGCCGACCCGAACTTCGGCAGCGTGGCGGGCAGCAGGTTGAGGGTGATCCGCCGGTTGGGCCAGCGCTGGCCGGAGTTGACCACGGCGGCGCGGACCCGGTCGCGGGCCTCGTGCAGGGCGGTGTCCGGCAGACCGGAGATCACCACCGCAGGCAGACCGGCGGCCAGGTCGGCCTCCACCTCGACGAGGTGGCCGGTCACTCCGACCAGACCCACGCAGAGCACCTTCGCGTAGCTCACGGCACGTCACCGATCCTCCGGGTACGCATGTCAGAACGCGCCCTTGAGGTGGTCGACCTGCGCCGGCCCGGAGTCGGGCAGCCGCACCGACAGCACGTCGAAGCGCACCTCCTCGGCGGTCGTACCGGTCTCGGTGAGCCACCGTGCGGCGAGCCCTCGCAGCCGGCGGGCCTTGGCCCGTACGACCGCCTCGGCCGGGGTGCCGAAGCCCTCACCCCGGCGGGTCTTCACCTCGCAGAAGGCGAGCACGGGCCCGTCCCACGCGATGATGTCGATCTCCCCGGCCGGGCAGCGCCAGTTTCGGGCGATCGGGCGCAGCCCCGCCTCGGTCAGGTGCCGGGCGGCGCACCGCTCGCCGTACGCGCCAACCGCCTGGTTCCGCTTCGTCATGGCCGGCACGGTGCCCGCCGGAGGGTGATCGCCGCGACCCGGCAGCAGCCCAACTGTGGACAACGGGGGTGCTGTGGACAGTCAGATGATCATGCCCGCGCTGTGCTAGGGCGCGACTCGTGTCCGCGCTGCCCGGACGATCGGCGGCGCGGTCGGCCGGGTTGAAATGGCGCGGGCGTGGCCGGTCGCATACGGTGCCTGACGTGGACGGACGACGGAGTTTTCCGGAAGATCAGGAGTCGCGCTGGTACCCCGACGAGCGGGGTCGCGGTTACGGCGAGTCGGAGTGGCGCGGCGCGGGCGAACCGCGGTACCGGGACGGTGAGATTCCCGAGCCGCGTGGCGCGGAAGACGGCCGCTCCGTCGAGGACACGGGAGTCGGCCGCCGCCGCGAGCCGGACTCGGGACGCTTCGGCGCCGTCGACGCGGGACGCTTCGGTACGCCGGAGTCGGACTCGGGTCGCCTGAGCGCTGTGGACGCGGGTCGCTTCGGTGCGCCCGAGCCGGATTCGGGTCGCTTCGGCGCCCTGGACGCTCAGACCGGTCGGTTCGGGGGGAGCGAGGCTGATTCGGGGCGTTTCGGTGCGGTGGACCCGTTGGGTGCCGGGCGGTCGGAGGCGGACGGTTACCGGGCCACCCGATCGCGGCGGGCGGACCGGGACCCCTCGGAGACCTCCGGTGAGCTGCCCGGACGGCGGGCCGCCCGCGAGACGACCACGGCGGGATCTCCGGTGACCAGCGCCCCGCCGGAGACGTCCCGCGACAGCACGTCGACAGCGCCGGCGACCGTGCTCGCTGACCAGGCTCGGCCTGCTCCGCTCGCTGGGTACCCGATCATCGAGCCGACCCGTGGCGGCGGCGACACGCCGCACCCGCTGGAGATGCCGACCGGCCCGATGCCGGGGATCGGCCCGCGACCCGACCTGCCCGCAGGCGAGCCGCCGATGTATCCGCCGGCCGCCGACGGCGTCTATCGGACCCGTCGACCGGTGCTGGCCGTACTCTTCGCTCTGCTGGTGTTGGTCTTCGAGGTCCCCGCGTTGCGGGTGCTGCTGGCGGGCGTGACCGGCGACCCGGTGGACGCCGGGAACGTGGTGGTGGGTATCGCCCTGGTCGCCGGCCTGCCGATCTTCGCGACCGGGCTGTACGGGCTACGAACCGGAGGTCTGGCGCTCGCCGACAACGGTCGGGGCTGGCTGCGCCCACCGACGGCCTACCTGACCGTCGGCCTGGTGCTCTTCCTGGCTGCCGCGCTCGCCGCCGGCTGACCCGGCCCGACCCGCCGCCGGCCTGTCGCGCGCGCTGACGGTTCGGACAACAACCAGGAAATAGTGGCCTCCGGCGACGCGGAGGCCACTATTTCCACGAACCAGCGCGATCTTCCCAGCGACTCGCGGGCGAGCGGGGGAGCGGCGGAGCAGCACCCCACGCGCACCCCGGGGCGGCTGAACGGGTGAGGGGCGTACACTGGCCAACTGGCGACCGCCTCGTGCGGTCGACCTCGCGCGCCCTCTTCACGAATCGTCGTGGAGCGACGGCCTCCCTGGTCCCGATCTTGATCGGGTCCACCATGGGTCGGCGACCAGGCGCCAGGACGCCCGGCCACCGGCCGGGCGTGACAACCAGGGACCTTGAGGAGTACCCCAACCATGGCCGTCGTGACCATGCGTCAGCTGCTGGAGAGCGGTGTCCACTTCGGGCACCAGACCCGGCGCTGGAACCCGAAGATGAAGCGCTTCATCATGACCGAGCGCAACGGCATCTACATCATCGACCTGCGCCAGACCCTCGAGTACATCGAGAAGGCGTACGAGTTCGTGCGTGGGACCGTCGCCGAGGGTGGCAGCATCCTGTTCGTCGGCACCAAGAAGCAGGCCCAGGAGGCGATTGCCGAGCAGGCGACCCGGGTCGGCCAGCCGTACGTCAACCACCGCTGGCTCGGTGGCATGCTGACCAACTTCCAGACCGTTTACAAGCGGCTCCAGCGGATGAAGGAGCTGGAGGGTCTGGGTGACCTCAGCGGCACCGCCGCCGGTTACACCAAGAAGGAGACCCTGCAGCTCTCCCGCGAGAAGATCAAGCTGACCCGCACCCTCGGTGGCCTGCGGGACATGCAGAAGCTTCCCGCCGCGGTCTGGATCGTCGACACCAAGAAGGAGCACATCGCCGTCGACGAGGCCCGCAAGCTGGGCATCCCGGTGATCGCGGTGCTGGACACCAACTGTGACCCGGACGAGGTCGACTTCCCGATCCCGGGTAACGACGACGCGATCCGCTCGGCGGAGCTGCTGACCAAGGTCGTCGCCGCCGCCGTCGCGGATGGTCTGATCGCGCGTTCCGGCCGTCGCCGGGGCAACGACGAGAAGCCCGAGGGTGTCGCGAGCGACGAGCCGCTGACCGAGTGGGAGCGCGAGCTGCTCGAGCCGAAGAAGGCCGACGAGTCGGCTGCCCCGGCCGCTGCGGCCGCCCCCGCCGAGCAGCCCGCCGCTGCCGCCGCCGAGCAGCCCACCACCCCGGAGCAGCCGGCGCAGGCCGCCACCGAGCAGCCGGCGGCCGCCACCGCGGAGTGATCGCACCGTCGCTGCCCCGCCGTCCGTTTTCGCGAACGGCGGGCAGCGATGGTACGCCGGGCACGATCCGCCCGGATCCGGGTAACCGGCACCTCTGACCATCCACACGCCGTCTCAACACCGAAGAGAGAGCCATGTCCCAAATCACCGCCGCGGACGTCAAGAAGCTCCGCGACCTCACCGGCGCCGGCATGATGGACAGCAAGAAGGCGCTGACCGAGGCCGAGGGCGACTTCGACAAGGCCGTCGAGATCCTGCGCGTCAAGGGCGCCAAGGATGTTGGCAAGCGGGCCGGCCGTACGGCCGCGAACGGCCTGGTCGCCCACTCCGGCAAGGCGCTGCTCGAGCTCAACTGCGAGACCGACTTCGTCGCCAAGACCGAGTCGTTCATCGCGCTGGGCCAGCAGCTGGTCGAGCACGGTGAGCGCGCCGGCGTGAACTCCGCCGAGGAGCTGCTCGCCACCGAGCTCGACGGCAAGGTCGTCGCGGACCTGATCCAGGAGCAGTCCGCCAAGATCGGCGAGAAGCTGGTGCTCAACCGGTTCGCCCGGGTCGAGGGCACCACCGCCGTCTACCTGCACCGCAAGGCCCAGGACCTGCCGCCGGCCGTTGGCGTGCTGGTGTCGTACACCGGCAAGACCGACGAGGCCGGCGACGCCGACGCCCGTGGTGTGGCCATGCAGATCGCCGCGATGCGGCCGAAGTACCTCACCCGGGACGAGGTTCCGGCTGAGGTCGTCGAGTCCGAGCGGCGCATCGCCGAGCAGACCGCCCGCGAGGAGAACAAGCCCGAGGCGGCTCTGCCGAAGATCATCGAGGGTCGGGTCAACTCCTTCTTCAAGGACTTCGTCCTGATCGAGCAGTCGTCCGTCTCTGACAACAAGAAGTCGGTGAAGCAGCTGCTGGCCGAGGCCGGCATCGAGGTCACCCGCTTCGTGCGGTTCGAGGTCGGCCAGGCCTGAGCCGCCACCGGGCGCCGTTGGCGCCCGTGGGCAGGAGACATCAACGAGGAGGCCGCCGGTGTACGTGACAGGCACCGCGGCCTCCTCGTCACATAGGGTCGGCAGCGGCAGGTTCGCGGTACGCGCCGCACGGGGCGTGCGCGTGGGGAAGGGCGGGGCGGATGACGCAGGTTGTGAGTGACCGGACGCTGGAGCTGGACGATCCGACGGCACCGCCGCCGGGGCGTGCCCGCCGGGTGGTGCTGAAGCTCTCCGGTGAGGTCTTCGGTGGCGGCGCGATCGGCGTCGACCCGGACGTCGTCCAGGCCATCGCCCGGCAGATCGCCACAGTGGTCCGCCGCGGCGTGCAGGTCTCCGTGGTGGTCGGCGGAGGCAACTTCTTCCGCGGCGCGGAGCTGCAGAAGCGTGGAATGGACCGGGCCCGCGCCGACTACATGGGCATGCTCGGCACCGTAATGAACTGCCTCGCGCTCCAGGACTTCCTGGAGAAGGAGGGCATCGAGACCCGGGTGCAGAGCGCCATCACGATGGCCCAGGTCGCCGAGCCGTACATCCCGCTGCGGGCCATCCGGCACCTGGAGAAGGGCCGCGTGGTCATCTTCGGCGCCGGTGCCGGAATGCCGTACTTCTCCACTGACACGGTGGCCGCCCAGCGGGCGCTGGAGATCCGGGCCGACGTGGTGCTGATGAGCAAGAACGGCGTGGACGGTGTCTACACCGCCGACCCGCGGATCGACCCCACCGCCAGTAAGCTCGACTCGATCACCTTCTCCGAGGCGCTGCGCCGCAACCTGCGGGTGGCCGACGCGGCAGCGTTCAGCCTCTGCATGGAGAACGGCCTGCCGATGCTGGTCTTTGGCGCGCAGGGTGACGACACCATCATCCGCGCGGTGGGTGGCGACAAGATCGGCACCCTGATCACCGCCTGAGTCCCGCCGACGGCGACGGTCTGACGACTTTCAGCAGAGCCCACCACGAGCACAGAAGGAGGCGAGGAGACCGGTGATCGACGACACCCTCCTCGAGGCCGAGGAGAAGATGGAGCGTGCGGTTGAGCACGCCAAGGAGGAGTTCGGCGCCATCCGTACCGGTCGCGCCAACGCCGCCATGTTCTCCAAGGTCATCATCGACTACTACGGCACGCCCACGCCGCTGACGCAGATGGCGTCCATCGCGGTCCCCGAGCCGCGGATGGCCATCATCAAGCCGTACGACAACTCGCAGATCAACGCGATGGAGAAGGCGATCCGCGACTCGGACCTCGGGGTGAACCCGAACAACGAGGGCAACCAGCTGCGCATCCTGCTCCCGCAGATGACCGAGGAACGCCGCCGCGACATGATCAAGGTGGCTCGGCACAAGGGCGAGGAGGCCAAGGTGGCGATCCGCAACGTCCGCCGCCGTGGCAAGGAAGAGCTGGACCGGATCGTCAAGGACGGCGAGGCCGGCGAGGACGACGGTCGCCGCGCCGAGAAGGAACTCGACGACCTGACCCAGCGGTACGTGGCCAGCATCGACGACCTGGTGAAGCACAAGGAAACCGAGCTGCTCGAGGTGTGACCCATGCTTCGAGGCCCGTTCCCGACGTCGGGGACGGGCCTCGTTCCATAGGTCAGCAGGGGATCCAGACGGTCCTGGTGCTCTCGGCGAACTGCTCGCTGGTGTCCCAGTCGCGCAGCGAGAAGTGGGCGGTGGCCCGACCGGGGTGCAGCGCCGGAGCGATCCGGGCGAACGCCATCCCGAGTTCGACAGTGCCGCCGTCGCAGAGGATCTCGCCGGCGCCGTGTCCCCCGGTGGCCCAGAGGGTCGGCAGGCCGTCCTGCACCAGCGAGGCCGACATGAGGACGATGCCGGCCGGGCAGTTCCGGGCGGTGGCGGTGACCCCTGCTGCCGGGTACGTCACTCCCGGCTCGCCGACGGGCGGCTCGAACGGGAACAGCTCGCTGGTATGGCGGTCGATGGTGATCCTGGTCCGTGCCGTGGTGGCGGCGGCCGGTGACCCTGCTCCCAGGACCATGGCGGCCACCGTCAACACCGCGAGACCGAACTTGTACATGTGAGTGCCCTTCCCCCGTTGCGAAGCGCGGGCTGGCGCCGGCGCGGCACCAGCGGACCACGCCGGGCGGGTTCGGTCAGTACTCGATCGCGCACCGGACGAGTCGGATCGACGGCTGCGGATTGCCTCCGGTCTGCCGTACTGAACGGGTGGGCGTCGCTGGCCGGCGGGCCGGCGGCGCGGGTGGTGTCCGTGGGCGTGCCTCGTCCGCCGTGCCGATCCGGCGTGTGCAGTAGGCTCGGCAGGATTCCCGGCCACCGGGTGGTGAACACCGGGGATCGACCGACCGTCGGGGCGGTCAATCGGAGGAACATCGCACGTGTAGGGGATGCTTGTGGTCTTGCGTCATGTGGTGGATCTCGTGCCGCTTCGCGGTGCGTGATGTCCCACCCCGACCCCTACGGCAGCGAGCCTCGCGGCTGGGACCGGCCGGAGCGCCCGGTGGCGCTGCCCTGGCCGGAGCAGGAGCTGGAGGCCGGCCAGTGGAGCCGCCGTCCGGCTGCCGGCCCTGAGCTGTACGCCGACCCGCACGCGCGGCCGTACGCCGACCCGCACCCAGCGGACCCGTACGACGAGCGTGGCCGCCCGGTCCGCCCGGACGACCGTTTCGACGACCGCGACCGGCACGATCGTTTCGACGACCGGGACCGGCACGTCGACGACCGCAACCAGCCCGACCGGTACGACGACCGGGGTCGCGGTGACCGCTACCCGGATCGACCTCCCGCGGGGGAGGGGCCGCCCGGTTACGACGGTCCGGACCGTGGGCGTTTCGACGAGCCGAGCCGTCTCGACGGCCCTCCCGTCCGCTTCGACGACCCGGGGTACCCGACCGAGCAGCTCGCGCCCGTCCGGGCGGAGGTGGTGCCGGACGAGGCTCCGACGACCGGTCGACGGTCGAAGGGGCGACGTCGGGCCAGCCTCGACCGACCGGCCACCCAGCAGGTGGGCACCGGGCGGGCCGGGCGCAACCTTCCCGCGGCGATCGGGGTCGGGCTCGGCCTCGGCGCGCTGATCGTGGTGCCGCTGGCCTTCTATCCGTTGGCCTTCCTGCCGGTGATCGCCGCCGCGGTCGCCATCGGCATCTGGGAGATGGCCCGCGCGGTACGACGCAGCGGTGCACACCCGCCGCTGGTGCCACTGATCGCCGGTGGCGTGTTGACAGTGGGTCTGGCCTGGTACGCCGGCCCGGACGCGCTCAGCCTGGGGCTGCTGGTCACCGTGCTGGGCACCATGATCTGGCGGTTGGGTGACGGGCCGGCCGGCTTCCAGCGGGATCTCACCGCGGCCACCCTGATCGCCGTCTACGTGCCGTTCCTCGCCGGTTTCGCGGCGTTGCTGGCGGCGGCCCCCGGCGATGGGCACCTGCGCATCCTGGCCACGCTGATCGGGGTGGTCCTCTCCGACACCGGTGGGTACGCGGCCGGGGTCTCCTTCGGCCGTCACCCGATGGCCCCGTCGATCAGCCCGAAGAAGTCCTGGGAGGGCTTCGCCGGCTCGGTCACCGCGGCGGCCCTGGGCAGCGCGGTGCTGCTGTGGCTGATGTTCGAGGTGGCCCCCTGGTGGGGCGCGCTGTTCGGGGTGGCCGTCTCCTGCGCGGCGGTCCTCGGCGACCTGGCCGAGTCGATGATCAAGCGGGATCTCGGCGTCAAGGACATGAGTAACCTGCTGCCCGGCCACGGCGGTCTGATGGACCGGCTGGACTCGATCCTGTTCGCGGTGCCGACGGCCTACCTGCTGTTGGCGGTCTTCGTGCCGGTGGTGAGCTGAGGTATGAATCACGGCGACCTGGTCATCCGGCTCCGGCGGTCGCGGCCCGTTCGACACCTCCGGACCGGCAGCCGCCGCCGACGGCGTGACACACTGGACCAGCCATGACGAGCCTGCCCTTGATCCCCGCCATCTCGGTCGCCCCCGCCGCGCGCCGGGCCTCCATGCCCCCTCAGCACCTCGCTGACCTGGACCTGGCCGGCCGCCAGGCGTTGGTCACCGGGCTGGGTGAGCCGGCCTTCCGCGCCAAGCAGGTCTCCAACCACTACTTCGGGCGGTTGGTCCGCGACCCGCAGGCGATGACCGATCTGCCCGCTGCGACCCGGGAGCGGCTGGCCGACCAGTTGCTGCCGACATTGCTCAACCCGGTGCGCGAGCTGGCCTGCGATGACGGCGCGACCCGCAAGGCGCTCTGGCGGCTGCACGACGGTGCGCTGGTGGAGAGCGTGCTGATGGGTTACCCGGACCGGGTGACAGTCTGCATCTCCAGCCAGGCGGGTTGCGGCATGGCCTGTCCGTTCTGCGCGACCGGCCAGGCCGGGCTGACCCGCAACCTGTCGACGGCGGAGATCGTCGACCAGGCGGTGTACATGGCCGGGGTGGCGGCCTCCGGCGTGGTGGCGGGTTCCCCGCCGAGGCTGTCGCGCGTCGTCTTCATGGGCATGGGCGAGCCGCTGGCCAACTACAACCGGGTGATCGCGGCCATCCGTCGGCTGGTCAGCCCGGCTCCGGAGGGGCTCGGCCTGTCCCAGCGGCACATCACCGTTTCCACGGTCGGCCTGGTTCCGGCCATCCACCGACTGGCCAGCGAAGACCTCTCAGTGACCCTTGCGTTGTCGTTGCACGCGCCCGATGATGATCTGCGCGACGAACTCGTGCCGGTAAACCAGCGCTGGAAGGTAGCCGAGGTGCTGGACGCAGCGTGGGACTACGCCGCCCGGACGGGCCGCCGCGTGTCGATCGAGTACGCGATGATCAAGGACGTGAACGACCAGCCGTGGCGAGCCGACCTGCTCGGGCGGCTGCTGGCCGGCAAGTTGGCCCACGTGAACCTCATTCCGCTCAATCCGACGCCGGGCAGCCGCTGGGACGCGAGCCCGAAGCCGGTCGAGCGGGAGTTCGTCCGGCGGTTGCGCGACGCCGGGGTGTCCACCACAGTTCGGGACACCCGAGGTCGCGAGATCGACGGCGCGTGTGGCCAGCTTGCCGCCGCCGAAGACAACGACACCAATACCGACCGCGCCGGAGAGGCACCGGCGTGACCGGGCGTGGCGAACGAGACCAGGAGACATAGTGGCGAGTCAGGGTCAGCGTTTCCGGCGCAAGGCGCTCCGCCGGGGATACAAGGTCGACGAGGTGGATGCCTTCCTCGACCGGGTCGAGGCGACGCTCGACGGCCGACAGGTCGGTGCCCCGGTGGCCTCCCAGGAGGTTCATGACGTCGTCTTCCGGGTCCGCTTCAACGGCTACGACGAGTGGCAGGTCGACCTGCACCTGGACCGGGTCGAGCGGCAGCTGGCCGAGCTGGAGGAGCGCAACAGCGCCGGACGCGGTGGCGACCCCCGGATGGGTGACCGGATGGGCCCACCGGACCGGATGGGTCCGCCGATGCGTGATGACCGGGGCATGGTCCCGCAGCCGATGCCGCCCCGGCCGATGCCCGCGCAGGCTGGCCCGCCCTACGGCCGCTACGACGAGCCGACCGGTGCCTTCGCCGGTGGGTACGACGCCCCCCGCGGCGGTGGTTACGACGCGCCACGTGGCCCGGCCGGCCCCCCGATGGGTCCCGGTGGCCCGATGGGCCCCGGCCCGATGGGTGGCCACGGCATGCCGCAGCGCGGCCTGCCCGCCGGTCCCAGCGGGTACGGCCCCCCGGACGACCAGCGCTCACCCGGTGGCTACGGCCAGGATGATCAGCGCGGCGGGTACGGCGCCGACGACCAGCGCGCGCCCGGCGGTTATCCGCCGCCGCCGGAGGAGCCGCGCTTCGACGGCTTCGAGGCCGGGCGACACGGTCGCGCCGACATGACGGCCGAGATCCGGATGCCGGAGCGGGATCTGCGCGACATGCGCCGTGGTCCGGCCGGTCCGCCTCCGCTGCCGCAGCAGGGCATGGGTGGCCCGCCGATGGCCGGTCCGCCCGCGGTGGCCGGCCCCCCGATGGGTGGCCCGCCGATGGGTGGTCCGCCGATGGCCGGTCCGCCCGGCAGCGACCTGTACCGGGTGGACCAGATCCGTCGTAGCTTCCAGGTGCGCCGGTTCGGCAGCGGGTACGACCCCGACCAGGTGGACCGGTTCTTCGACACCCTGCTCGGTGGCATGCAGCGCCGCAACCCGATGCCGGTCGACCCGAAGGACCTGGACACGCTCCGGTTCGGCCTGGTGCCGGGTGGCTACTTCGAGGCCGAGGTCGACGCCGCGCTCAAGGACGTGCAGGACATCCTCTTCGGGCGCTGACCCCGACGCGATACGGACGAGGGCCCGTCCCCCGGGTGGGGGCGGGCCCTCGGCGTACGTCGGCCGGTCGTCCGGCGGTGGGTCGGGTCAGGAGCGCAGGCCGCTGCGCCGCAACACGATGTCGCCGATCACGATGATCAGCAGCAGCGCGGCCAGGCCGATCAGCCAGATGTCCTCGACCCTGCCCTCGTGGTTGCCGCAGATCATCGCCAGCAGCGCCAGTGCGGACAGCACGGCGCCGATCTGCCCGGCCTTGCGGTGCCCGGGCTTGTGCTGGTCTGGCGACGTTACCGGCTCGCTTCCTGCCACTGTCGGTCCTTCCCTCGCGATCGGATCTTTGGTTAGTCTGGCACGCCTCGTACCCGGTGCGGTGGGGTGGGGGTTTCCTGGCCATCGGCCCTGCCCCACACGGGCTGGACGGCACTACCGGCGTCGCGGGGCGGCGGTCAGACTCGCTCCGGTAGCGTTTGGCGTACACCTGATTGTCTGTTTGAGGGGGACTGTGCGGTGCGAGTGACCGGAACCGGGCACGCCAGCATGCGGATCGACACGGCCGCGGGCAGCATCCTGTGCGACCCGTGGGTCAACCCGGCCTACTTCGCGTCGTGGTTCCCGTTCCCGGATAATTCACTGCTGGACTGGGAGAGCCTGGGCCAGGTCGACTACCTGTACGTCTCCCACCTGCACCGGGACCACTTCGACGCGAAGCACCTGCGCGACTTCGTCTCCAAGGACGCCACGGTCCTGCTCCCCGAGTTCCCCACCTCAGAGATGGAGGACGAGTTCCGGGCGCTGGGCTTCACCAAGTTCCTGAAGGCGCCCAACGAGCAGGTGGTGGAGCTGCCCGGCGGCCTGAAGATCATGATTCAGGCGTTGACCAGCCCGACCGACGGGCCGATCGGCGACTCTTCGCTCTGGGTCGAGTACGAGGGTGTGCGGCTGCTCAACCAGAACGACGCCCGCCCCACCGACCTGAGCGTCTTCGCCGAACTGGGGCACGTGCACGCGCACCTGCTCCAGTTCTCCGGTGCGATCTGGTACCCGATGGTCTACGAACTGCCGCAGGCGGCGAAGACCGCGTTCGGCAAGCAGAAGCGTGACCGGCAGTTCGACAGGACCTGGCGGTACATCGACGACCTGAAGGCGTCGCACGTCTTCCCGATCGCCGGCCCGCCGTGCTTCCTCGACGACGCCCTGTGGCAGTTCAACGACATCCACGGCGACGAGGGCAACATCTTCCCCGACCAGTCCGTCTTCCTGTCGGAGTACGCCAAGGTCGGCGGCACCAACGGGATCGTGCTGCTGCCGGGCAGCGTCGCCGAGGTCACCACCGAGGGCGCGAGCACCACCCACCCGGTGCCGGTGCAGGAGTTCTTCGCGAACAAGGTCGCGCACCTGGAGGAGATGCGGGAGCGCAAGCGCCCGATCATCGAGGCGGAGAAGGCGTCCTGGCGGCACCCCGAAGTGGACGTGCTCGGCGAGATGAAGCGTCGGATCGAGCCGCTGCTCGACGAGTCGATCTACCTGGCCAAGGGGGTCGGCGGCCCGGTCCGTTTCGACCTGGTGGGGTATGACGGCGAAAGCGTCGAGTCGATCGTGGTGGACTTCCCCGGCAAGGAGGTCCGGCCGTACGCGGACGAGAAGGTGCGCTACCGGTTCCGGACCGAGCGGTCGCTGATCGAACACCTGCTCTTCATCGACGAGGTGGACTGGGTCAACTCGCTCTTCCTGTCCTGCCGGTTCTCGGCGGCCCGGATCGGCCAGTACAACGAGTTCGTCTACGCGTTCTTCAAGTGCCTCTCCGAGGAGCGGCTCCAGTACGCCGAGGGCTGGTACGACGAGCACGAACGCAGCACCGACGCCGAGGACATCACGTTGGGCGACTGGGTGGTGCAGCGGCGGTGCCCGCACCTGAAGGCGGACCTGACCCGCTTCGGCATCGTCGACGGTGACCAGCTCACCTGCCAGTTGCACGGCTGGCGCTTCGACCTCCCCAGCGGCCGCTGCCTGACGAGCGTCGGCCACAAGGTGCGAGCCCACCGGGTAGACGCGGAAACCCCCGCCCCCGCAGGCGAGGCCGTGATCTGACCCCGCCCTCGTCGATCATGAAGTTATTGCCCCGACACGCCGCCATGGCAGGCAATAACTTCATGATCAACGGAGGTCTGGGGGGTCCCGGTTAGGCCGACAGGTCGGTGAGGATGCGGCGGGCGGCGTTGTGGCCGGCGGCGCCGATGACGCTGCCGGCCGGGTGGCAGCCGGCGCTGCCCGCGTACACACCGTCGATACCGGTGGCGTAGGGCATCCGGTCGGTGAACGAGACGGTGTTGTCGACGTGGTGGATGTGCCCGCCGGTGATCCCGAAGTGCTCCTCGATCCCGGGCGGGGGCAGCGGCACCGCGTCGGCGATCAGGTCGGCGGTGCCGGGGGCGTACCGCTCGACGATCCCGATCAGCCGGTCGACGTACCCGGGCAGCTCCGCGTCCCAGGTGGTGCCGGCCAACTCGTAGGGGACGGACTGGACGAAGAGCGCCGACGAGTGGTGCCCGGCGGCGTCGGAGAGCGACGGGTCGACGGTGGTGTGCAGGTACCACTCGATGGTGGGCTCCGCCGGCAGCAGCCCGGCCTGCACGTCCGCCCACATGGCGCGCAGCGCGGTCATCGGCGATGCCTCCGCCCCGCCGACCAGCGACGCCGACCCGGGCAGCAGGTGGATGGTCGAGCCGAACGGGCTCGGCGTGCCGTCCGGAAGGCAGGAGAAGCGCGGCAGCCCGGTGAGCGCCAGGTTGAGCTTGAGGGTGGTGCCGGGCCGGCGGACCGCCGCCATCCGTTCGCCGAGCCGCGCCGGGAGCGCGCCGTCGGGCAACAGGTCCATCAACCGGTACGGGTCACACGCGCCGAGCACCACCCGGGCGGCGACCTCCCGACCGTCGGTCAGCACCACTCCGCTCGCCGCGCCGCCGTCCACTGTCACCGCCTGCACCGGCGTACCGGTCAGGATTGTCGCTCCGGCGGCGCGCGCGGCCTCGGCGAAGGTCCGGGAGACGGTGCCCATCCCACCCTCGGCGATCATCCAGGTGCCGCCGGAGCCGGGCAGTCGGCACATGTTGTGCACGAGGAAGTTGTGGCCGGTGCCGGGGTCGTCCGGGCCGGCGTTGAGCCCGGACAGGCCGTCGGTGACCGCGTACATGCTGACCAGCAGCTCGGAGCGGAACTCGAACCGGGCCAGGTAGTCGGCGACCGAGCCCTGCACGAGGTCGACGAAGACCTGGCGCAGGGCCGGGCGGACGTGCCGCTCGGCGGTCTCCTGGACGCTCAGCGGCTCGGCCAGCCAGGCCGGGGCGAGGTCTTCCCGCAGCGCGGCCAGCTCGGCCTGCATGGCGTCGTCGGCGGCCACGTCGGCGGGGGAGAAGAACTCGGCGAGCTGCGCCCGGGTGGCGGCGGTGTCACTGCCGAAGAGCAGGTACGGCGAGCCGAGGCCGCCCGGGGTGGGGAGGAAGTAGTGCGGGTCGCGGCGCAGCACCGGGATCCGTACGTCGAGCGTGGCGAGCAGTTCCGGGGGCATCAGCCCGAGCAGGTACGACCCGGTGGAGTGGCGCAGCCCCGGCACCTTCGGGAACGGGTTCTCGGTGCGGGTCGCGCCGCCGATGACGTCGGCGGCCTCCAGCACGAGGACGTCCAGGCCGGCGCGGGCCAGCAGGACCGCGGAGACCAGACCGTTGTGCCCGGCACCGACGATCACGACGTCGGCGCGGGCCGGAATCTCACTGCTCATGCCGCGGCAGCCTAGTCCGCCCCACCAGCCCAGGTCACCCCTTCCGCTCCCCACCCACCCTTCCCCACCCGCCTTTCCCCTGCCGCCCCGCCCCGCCCCTGCCCCACCCTGCCTCCGCTCCCGGTGATCAAGAGGTTTGCGTCATTCGGCGGCCTGCTGGTGACGCAAACCTCTTGATCACCGGAGTCGGGCGGGGGTTGGGGCGGGGGCTGGGGTGGGGGCTGGGGGTGGGGGTGGGGGTAGGTGGAGGGTGAAGGTGGAGCCTTGGGCGGGGATGCTGGTGGCGCTGACCGTGCCGCCGTGGGCCTCGGCGAGCTTGCGCACGATGGCGAGGCCCAGGCCGCTGCCGCCGGTCTGCCGGCTCCGGGACTTCTCGGCCCGCCAGAAGCGGTCGAAGACCCGGGGCAGATCCTCGGCGCTGATACCGCTGCCGGTGTCGGTCACCGAGACGATGACCTCGGCGTCGGTCGCGCTGGCGCTGAGCGTCACGCGCCCGCCCGACGGGGTGTGTCGTACCGCGTTGGCGACCAGGTTGCCGACTGCCTGGCGGAGTCGCACCGGGTCGGCGTCCACCTGCGGGTCGGCCTCGGTGCGTACCGTGATGGTGACGCCGACCCGGTCGGCCTGGGCCCGGTGCGCCTCCGCGACCTGGGCGAGCAGGTCGGTGAGGTAAACCTCTTCACGGTGCAGCCGCAGCGCGCCCGCGTCGGCCTCGGCCAGGTCCTGCAGGTCGGTGATCACGTGCTGGAGCACTGTCGCCTCCTCCAGCAGTGAGGAGAGCAGCCTGCGGTCGGGAGCCGCGACGCCGTCCTCGACCGCTTCGAGCCAGCCCCGGATGTTGCTCACCGGCGTACGCATCTCGTGGGCGATGTCGCTGACCATGGCCCGGCGTAGCTGCTCCAGCCGTTCGCGCCGTTCGGCCATGTCGTTGAAGGCCTCGGCCAGCCGGGCGATCTCGTCGCGGCCGGTCACCCGGACCCGGGCGGTGCCGTCGCCGTCGCGCATCCGCTGGGCGGCCCCGGTCAGCGCGTGCAGCGGCCGGGTCAGCCGGATGCCGGCGAGGACGGTGAAGCCGATCGTCACCAGCAGGACGAGACCGGCGACCGCGACGATGCGGGTCTGGTTGGCGGGGGAGAGGTCGAAGGTGGTCGAGGGACGACCGCCCGGGTCGGTGACGAAGAGGGTCGCGGCCGGGGCGACGTACGGGAGGAGTTGTTCGCGTCGGCTGGTGCCGACGCAGGCACTGATCGCCCGGTTGTGCTCCTGGTCGACACCGGCCGCGCTGCGGGAGTCGGGTGCGCTGGCCGCCGGCTGCCTCGTCCAGGTCCAGTTCAGGTCCACCTGCACGGCGGGCAGGCGCCGCCGCGCCAGGCAGGTGTTCACCAGGGCGTTGAGCTGGGCGAGCGCCTTGCCCTCGGTGGCCGTACGGGTCGCGAGCTCCTCTCTCGGCTGGCCGCAGACGGCACTGTCGGCGAGGTCGGTGCCCGGGGTGTCGATCCGTGGACGGCCGGTGGGGCCGTCCACGACGGCCGCGTCGATCTGCGCCCGCAGCCGCAGACACTGGACCGCCGTGGCCGCCTTGTCGCGCAGCGCGGCGCGCTCCTCGGGCGGGAGCAGGTACGGCCCGGTGGTGCGCGGGTCGATACGACTGGTGCCGCCGTCACCGCTGCCCGGCAGTGTGGTGCCGGGCATCAGGGCGGTGTCGACGGCGAGCGCGTCGACGATCGCGGACGACGTCGCCGGCAACGGGCCGGCGCCGGGGGCCGAGTCCGCGATCGGCGCACCGGTCTCGGTGGTCAGGGCGATCCGCCGGCCGACGTCCTGGGCGAGCGGCCGAAGGGCCGCGTCGACCCCGTCCCAGTTCGGGTGGGTCGCCGCGTACGCGAGCACTGTGTCGTAGATGCGCGCGTCGTCGGCGAGCGCCTGCCCCTGCTCCTGCCGGATCGCCCCGGTGGTGGTGCGGACGGCCAGCCACGCGGTCGCCGCGATCGAGCCGACGGCGATGAGGACGGCCAGCGCCAGCAGCCGGAGCAGCAGGCTGCGGCGCAGCGGGACCTCACCCGACACGGGGTGACTCTTCGACCAGCTTGTATCCGATGCCGTACACGGTCACCAACCGGGCCGGCTTGCGCGGGTTCGGCTCGATCTTCCGGCGGAGGTTCATCACGTGCACGTCGACGGTCCGGTTGGTGATGTACCTGTCGAACCCGTGCAGGTAGCCCAGGAGCTGATCCCGGGTGAACGCCCGGGCGGGCTGGGCGGCCATCGCCTGGAGCAGCTGGAACTCACCAGGTGTGCAGTCGACGAGGCGTCCGTCGCTGCGTACCTCGTGGCGCACCGGGTCGACGTGCACCGCGCCGACCCGCAGCACCGGGTCCGCCTGTGTCCGTTGGCCCCGGCGCAGCAGGCTGCGGGCCCGGGCGACCAGCTCACGCGGGCTGTACGGCTTCGTCATGTAGTCGTCCGCGCCCAGGTCGAGGCCGAGCAGCAGGTCGTCCTCCGTCGACCGGGCGGTCAGCATGAGCACCGGCAGGTCGGATTCCCGGCGCAGGATGCGACAGACGTCCAGACCGTCGACCTTCGGCATCATCACGTCGAGGACCAGCAGCGCCGGGGGCCGCTGCCGGATCTGCTCCAGGGCGGCCCGCCCGTCGGCCACCACGACCACCTCGTGCCCCTCGCGTTCCAGATACCGGCGCGCCAGCTCCGCCTGCTTCCGGTCGTCCTCGGCTACCAGCACGTACGCACACACGGCAGCGACTGTACGTGGCCCCGACGGGTTCCAGTACGGCCGCTGAGCTGGGGCTATCGGATGACGACCGGTTTCTTACAGGTCTCTGACACCCGGCCGTGAAGCTGCACGCCATGACCAACTCAACCCATCGCGTCGCCGCCGGGCTCGCCGCGGTCACAGTGCTCGCCGTGGCCCTCACCGGCTGCGGCGGCGGTGCGTCCAGCGCCGACAAGGACGCCGCCAGCGGTGACGTCGCGTCGCTCGTCACCCCGTCCGCCCCGCTGAGCGCCACCCCCGCGGGTGGTGCCGCCAACGGTCGACCGCAGCTACGCCTGGACATGACCGACGAGGAGGAGGAGCGGCTCTGGGGGGCGTACAACATCTGCCTGCATGACAACGGCGTGAAGCTGAACGACGGCCGGTCACAACCCGGCCCGGTGGGCGACGGTACGGGCCTGTCCCTCGACCAGAGCGGGGAGCCGAAGGCCGCGTACGTGGCGTGCGCGAACAAGCTGCCGCTCCAGCCGCCGGAGTTGGACCCGGAGAAGAACCCGAACTACGTGAGCCAGTGGAACGACTACGTCCAGTGCCTGCGTGGACGAGGAATGAAGATCCACTCGCTGCCCGACGGTTCCGGCTGGACCTACGACGACGGGGTCGCCGACCCCGCCGGCGGCCTTGAGGGTCCCGCCCTGGCCACTGTCGAGAGGGAATGCACGATGGAGATCTTCGGTGCCCAGAAGTAAGCCGACCGACGATCCTGGTCGGCGGACGACCCGGCGTACCGCGATCGTGGTGGCGGTGGTGACCCTGGTGGTCGCCGTGGGTGCCGGCGTCGGGGCGCTGGCGCTGCGGCGTCACCCCGGCGGTGATGTCGCGAGCGCCCCGCCGCCGGTGACCACGACGACTGTGACCCGGGCCGACCTGTCGGACAGTCGCTCGCTCAACGGGACGCTCGGCTTCGGCCCGGAGCGGTTGGTGAAGGGCGCCGGGGAGGGCGTCGTCACCCGGCTGCCGAAGGTGGGCGACACGGTGGCCCGGGGCAAGTCGCTCTACTGGGTAGACGACCGACCGGTGCCGGTGCTGTTCGGCGGGACCCCGCTCTTCCGCACGCTCGACAAACCCGGACTGGTGGGCAGTGACGTGCGGATTGTGTCGGACAACCTCAGAGCGTTGGGATTCGGCACCGGGTCGCAGCCGTCCCGAGGCAAGGACGGCACGAAGATCGGCACGGGTCAGGCTCTACTCACCGAGTCCCTGGTCGGCGCGATCAAGAAGTGGCAGCAGGCCCTCGGCCTGGAGCCCACCGGCGCGATCGGGGTCGGGCAGGTCGCCGTGTTGACCGGACCGGCCCGGGTCAGCGCGGTGAAGGCGCTGCCCGGTGACCCGGTGGCCGGTGAGCTGCTGGCCGTCACCGAGAAGGTCAAGCTGGTCACCGTGCCGGTCGGGGCCACCGAGGTCGGCACCATCACGGTGGGTGCCGCCGTCGTCGTCGCCCTGCCGGACAGCTCCGAGATCCCGGCCACTGTCGTCTCGATCTCGCAGACGGTTCGCGGCGGCGGGTCGGACGGCGGCACCGGGCAGAGCAGCCCGCCAACGGTGGACGTCCTCGTCGCACCGACCCGGGCGGCGGACGTGGCCAAGCTGGACGCGGCCACGGTGCAGGTCCGCTTCACCACCGCCGTCCACAAGGGCGTGCTCGCGGTGCCGGTCGGCGCACTGGTGGCGCTCCGCGAGGGCGGGCATGCGCTGCAACTGCCCGACGGTGGGCTGGTGGCCGTGGAGACCGGGATGTTCGCCCGGGGCCTGGTCGAGGTCAGCGGCACCGGTGTGACCGAGGGCCTCGACGTGGTGACGGCCTCGTGATCGCCGAAGCGGTGCTGAACGTCGAGGGGGTGAGCAGGACGTACCCCGGCGGGGTGACCGCCCTGGACGACGTCTCACTGACCGTGCGGGCGGGCGAGATGCTCGCCATCGTCGGGCCTTCCGGGTCCGGCAAGTCCACGCTGCTGAACATCATGGGCACCCTCGACCTGCCGACCAGCGGTCGGGTACGCGTC
This sequence comes from Micromonospora noduli, assembly GCF_003264365.1. Classification (GTDB taxonomy): domain Bacteria; phylum Actinomycetota; class Actinomycetes; order Mycobacteriales; family Micromonosporaceae; genus Micromonospora; species Micromonospora noduli. The sequence continues at coordinate 16,868 of NZ_PYAK01000040.1, read as the reverse complement.
GCCGGGCAGGAGGTAACCGCGCTGTCCGACCGTCGGCTCTCCGCGCTGCGGGGCCGCTGGCTCGGTTTCGTCTTCCAGCAGTTCCACCTCACCGACGGGCTGGATGCCGCCGAGAACGTCGCCACCGGCCTGCTCTACGCCGGGGTGCCCCGCCGTCGCCGTCGCCGCACCGCTATCGAGGCGCTGGCCCGGGTCGGCCTGGCGCACCGGGTCGACCACCTGCCGCAGCAGCTCTCCGGCGGGGAGCGGCAGCGGGTGGCGATAGCTCGGGCGCTGGTCAACGAGCCCGCGCTGGTGCTGGCCGACGAGCCGACCGGCGCCCTCGACACTGTCAACGGGGAGGCTGTCCTTGCCCTGCTCACAGACCTCAACGCGGAGGGCACCACCATCGCCGTGATCACCCACGACCGCGATCTCGCCGCCCGTACGCCTCGACAGGTGGAGATCCGCGACGGCCGGATCGTCGCCGACACCGTCACCGGGAGCCGGGCATGAGCGCGACCCGGCTCGCCCCGGCCGACGTACTCCGGCTCGGTCTGCTCGGCCTGACCACCCGCCGGATGCGGGCCGTCCTCTCCGCCCTGGGCATCTCCATCGGCATTGCCACGTTGGTCGTCGTGGTGGGTATCCCCGCGTCCAGCCAGCGCGACCTGATGGACCAGCTCTCCGCCCTCGGCACCAACCTGCTGCGGGCCGAGCCCGTGCCGGATCAGAACCCGCCAGTCCTCCTGCCCGAGGACGCCGCCGCCATGGCGTCGCGGATCGGGCCGGTGCACACGGCGAGCGCGGTCGCGAACACCCACACCGCCGTGCGCCGCAACGACCTGCTGGACCGGTACGACACGTCCGGGCTCACCGTGCTCGCGTCCCGGCCGGACCTGTTGGGGACTGTCAACGGCCGGATCCGCAGCGGGCGGGCCCTCGACGCCGGCTCGGCCGGGCTGCCGACCGCCGTCCTCGGCTACGTCGCGGCGAGCCGGCTCGGCTTCGCCACTGTGGACCCCCGGCAACCACCCCAGGTGTTCATCGGCGAGCGCTGGTTCACAGTGATCGGCATCCTGGACCCGTTGCCGCTCTCCCCGGATCTCGACCGCTCGGTGCTGGTCGGGTGGGACGCCGCCAAGGCCATGCTCGGCTTCGACGGTCACCCCACTGTCGTCTACCTGCGGGCCAGGGAGGACGCGTTGGAGGACGTCCGTGCCGTGCTGCCGGCCACCCTCAACCCGCAGTTGCCCGGGCTGGTCCAGGTCAGCCGCCCCTCCGACGCGCTCGCCGCGAAACGGGCCACCGAGGACAGCTTCTCCGCGCTGTTCCTCGGGTTGGCGGCGGTCGCCCTGCTGGTCGGCGGGATCGGCGTGGCCAACACGATGGTCATCTCGGTGCTGGAGCGCCGTCGGGAGATCGGCCTGCGCCGGGCGCTCGGCGCGAACCGCGGCCAGATCCGGGTGCAGTTCCTCACCGAGTCGGTGCTGCTCAGCGTCCTCGGCGGTGCCGCCGGGGCGGCGCTGGGGGTGCTCGCCACTGTCGGCTACGCCAGCTACCAGGGCTGGCCGCCCACGATTCCACTGACCGCGGTGGTAGGCGGCATAGCCGGCGCCCTCCTGGTAGGGGTGATCGCCGGCGTTTACCCGTCAATCCGAGCCGCCCGCCTAACCCCCACCGAAGCCCTCTCCACCCCCTAACCCCCTGCCCCACCCCCGGTGATCAAGAGGTTTGCGTCAAGGAGTGCCCTCCCGGTGACGCAAACCTCTTGATCAACCCGGCGGGGTGGGGGTGGGGGTGGTGCGCCAGTGGGAGAGGGCCAGGGTGGCGGAGTAGCCGGCCAGGACGATCACGTGGAACAGGTAGAGCCAGAGGAGGACGGCCACGCCGGCGCCGATGTCGTCGAAGCCGCCGAAGGGCACTCCCAGGTCCAGCGGGAGCGAGGCGAAGAGCACGAAGCCGTGCAGGAAGCCGGAGAGGTTCGCCGCGGTGAACGACCCGACCCCGAGGGTGGAGAGCCAGTCCGGTGAGGCCGGCCCGACGACCCGGAACACCCACATCAGCACCGGCGTCAGCACCAGCCAGACCCCCAGGAACGACAGCACCACGCCGAGCACACCGAGCCAACCGCCCTGGCGTACGAGGCGGGTGGTGAGCGGGAGCGCCAGCAGGATCGACAGCAGCAGCGCGGGGGCCGGCGCGAGCAGTGGCAGTAGCAGGAGCCGGCCCCGCCAGCCGACCAGGTGCTCGTCGGAGCGGGGCGCGGCCACCGAGACGAACGCCCGGCGCAGGCCCTCGCCGTACAGCGAGGCCGGCAGCAGGGAGGCCAGCGCCAGCAACGGGGTCAACCCCACCCCGGCGTCGACCAGCGCCTCCACCGCCCGGGGCGCGCCGATCGCGGTGGGCAGGGCCTCCACGGCGTACGAGGTGAGCCGGCGTACCCGGTCCGCGCCGGCCACCAGTGCGGTGAGCCAGATCGCCAGCAGGGCGACCGGCACCACGGCGATCGCCCCGTAGAAGGTGATCGCGGCGGCGTGCAGCGACAGGTCCCGTCCGCGCACCGGACGGAACGCGGCAGTGGTGATCCGTTTCGCGCGCTGCCATCCGTTGCCCATCGGATCCTCCTTCCCTGTCGCCGGGGCCGTCACTCCTTAAGATCGCCGGTCATGACTGTTCTCACCACCGAACGCCTGATCCTGCGCGATTGGACCGACGATCCGGCCGATCTGGCCCGGATCTACGACATCTACTCGCGTCCCGAGGTCAGCCGCTATCTGGGTATGGCGTCCGGTCTGCCGATGACCAACCCGGCCCAGGCCGTCGAGCGGTTGCGGATCTGGCAGGAGCGGCACGCCGACGACGGCGGTCGGTACGGCACCTGGGCGATCGAGGTACGCGAGACGGGTCAGGTGGTGGGCACCGTGTTGCTCAAGCCGCTGCCGGGGCGCGACGAGTCGCGCCGGACCGACGACATCGAGGTGGGCTGGCACCTGCACCCGGACGCGTGGGGCCACGGCTACGCCACCGAGGCGGCCCACGCGGCGGTGGCCCGGGAGTTCGCCGCCGGTACCCGGGAGATCTACGCGGTCGTGTCGCCGAGCAACGAGCCGTCGATGGCGGTCGCTCGGAGGCTGGGCATGAGACATGTCGGTCAGCGCACCGACTGGTATGGCGGGGAGCTGCTGGAGACCTTCGTGCTGACCGCACAGATGCCTGATCGTTCCCGCACGACCTGACGCAAGATCCGTGCAACTTCGGGGAAGGTGTGGCCTCCAGTCGTCGGGAGGCGGCACCTTCCCCGAAATTGTGGGCAGGTGGGCAGGGGTGGCGGCCCTCAGGGCAGACAAGTCCGTCAATAGTCACGGTGGTCGAAGTGTTGACGCTCTCGTAGCACGTCAGTAACCTTTGGGCCAAAGTAACGCAAGATTTCGACAAAGAAGTGCACGGTTCTGTGCATGCTCTCGGAAGATTCAACGGGCCTCCTGGGGAGGCCCGTTGATGGTCGTACCCATCTGGTGTTTCCAGGACGAGCGGCGCCCCCGCGCCGCGCGTACCACCCCGTCTCTCCCCACACCGGCCCGCTCGCGTCGGCCGGCGCTGCACCGCCGCACCTCCACCCCCGTGGTCCAGCCACCGCGGCAACCGTCCCCCGACGACAAGGACAGTGATGAGACGAACGAATCTGTTCAGGATGGTGGCGGCCACGGCCGCCGCCGCGCTGATCGCGACGGCCGGGGCGACGGCCCTCGCGAACCCGGCCGCCGCCGCGCGCCCGGCCGACCCGGCCGCCGCACCGAGCACCGGCTTCGCACCGGCGGCCACCAACCTCGCCCAGGGCCGTCCCACCCAGGAGAGCGGCCACGCCGACGTCTACGACTCGTCGAAGGTCGTCGACGGCAACGCGGGCAGCTACTGGGAGAGCGTCAACAACGCGTTCCCGCAGTGGGTGCAGGTCGATCTCGGCTCATCGCAGAGCGTCAACCAGGTAGTGCTGAAGCTGCCGACCTCCGGTTGGGGAACCCGGACGCAGACGCTGAGCGTGCGGGGCAGCACCAACGGTTCGTCCTTCACCGATCTGGTCGGGTCGCAGACGTACACCTTCAACCCCGCCAGCGGCAGCACCGTCACGATCAACTTCAGCTCGACCTCCACCCGCTACGTCCGGATCACCATCACCGCCAACAGCGGCTGGCCGGCCGGGCAGCTCTCCGAGCTGGAGGTGTACGGCAGCGGCGGCACCACCCCCGACACCACCGCGCCGAGCGTTCCCGGCAACCTGTCCTACACCCAGTCGGGCACCACCATCAGCCTCAACTGGGTCGCGTCGACCGACAACGCGGGCGGCAGCGGCATCGCCGGCTACGACGTCTACCGCAACGGCGCGTTCCTCCAGTCCATCGGCAACGTGACCACCTTCAACGACACCCAGCCGGCCACGGCGACCGTGTCGTACCACGTCCGGGCCCGTGACGCCGCCGGCAACCTCTCCGGCAACAGCAACACGGTGACCCGTACCGGCAGCGGTGACACCACCGCGCCGAGCGTCCCGGGGACGCTGTCGCACAGCACGTCGGGAAGCACGATCACGCTCAACTGGGGGGCCTCCACCGACTCCGGTGGCAGCGGGCTCGCCGGCTACAACGTCTACCGGGGCGGCAGTCTGATCGCCACGCTCGGCACCGTCCTCACCTACCAGGACACCCAACCGGCGACGGCGACCGTGTCCTACTACGTCCGGGCCCGCGACGGCGCCGGCAACCTCTCCGGCAACAGCAACACCGTCACCCGCACCGGCAGCAACCCGCCGGCCTGCACCAACGTGGCGCAGGGCAAGAGCATGACGGCGAGCGGCTCCACCTTCAGCTTCACCCCTGACAAGGCGAACGACGGGCAGCTCACCACCTACTGGGAGGGCGCGGCGAGCTACCCGCAGAACCTGACCGTGGCGCTCGGCGCGAACCACTCCATATCCGGTGTCACTGTGAAGCTCAACCCCGACCCGGCCTGGGGCACCCGTACCCAGACCATCCAGGTGCTCGGTCGCGACCAGGCGTCGTCCTCGTACACCAGTCTGGTGTCGGCGGCGGCCTACCAGTTCGCCCAGGGCAGCAACGTGGTGACCATCCCGGTCAGCGCGACCACCGCGGACGTGCAGTTGCGGTTCACCGGCAACACCGGTGCCCCGTCCGGCCAGGTGGCCGAGCTTGAGGTGTGCGGCACCCCGGCACCCAACCCGGATCTGGTCGTCAGCTCGGTGACCTGGTCGCCCACGTCGCCCAGTGAGGTCTCCCCGGTCACCCTCTCGGCAGTGGTGCAGAACATCGGTTCGGCCGCCGCCGGTGCGACCACTGTGAACTTCAGCCTGGCCGGCGCGGTCGTCGGCAGCGCCTCGGTGGGCACGCTCGCCGCGGGCGCCTCGACCACAGTGTCGTTCAACGCGGGTACGCGGCCGATGGGCAGCTACGCCGTCTCGGCGGTGGTCGACCCGGCGAACACGATCGTCGAGCAGAACAACGGCAACAACAGCTTCACGGCCGCGTCGCCGCTGGTGGTGGCGCAGGCCCCGGGCCCCGACCTCCAGGTGCTCAGCATCGCCTCGAACCCGCCGAACCCGGCCGTCGGGGCGTCCGTCACCTTCACCGTGACGGTTCGCAACCGGGGCACCACCGCGACCGGCGCGGCAACTGTCACCCGGCTGGTGGCGGGCAGCACCACGCTCAACACCAACACCGCCTCGATCGCCGCCGGCGCGACGGTCACCGTGGCGGTCAGCGGTAGCTGGACCGCCACCAGTGGCGGCGCCACCATCACCGCCACCGCCGACGCCACAAACGTGGTCGCCGAAACCAACGAGACCAACAACTCGTTCAGTCAGTCGATAGTGGTCGGTCGTGGGGCCGCCGTCCCGTACGTCTCCTACGAGGCGGAGGCCGGCCGTTACCAGGGCACGCTGCTGGAGGCCGACCCGCTGCGCACCTTCGGGCACACCAACTTCGCCAGCGAGTCCTCGGGCCGCAAGTCGGTACGACTCAGCAGCACCGGTCAGTTCGTCGAGTTCACCTCGGCCAACCAGGCCAACTCCATAGTCGTGCGTAACTCCATCCCGGACGCCCCCGGTGGCGGCGGCATCGAGGCGACCATCAGCCTCTACGTCAACGACGTCTTCTCCCGGAAGTTGACACTGTCGTCGAAGCACAGCTGGCTCTACGGCAACACCGACGGGCCGGAGGCGCTGACCAACACCCCGCAGGCCGACGCCCGACGGCTCTTCGACGAGTCGAACGCGCTGCTGGCGCAGTCGTACCCGGCCGGCACCCGGTTCAAGTTGCAGCGCGACTCGGGTGACACCGCCTCCTTCTACGTCATCGACACGATCGATCTGGAGCAGGTGGCGCCGGCGGCGAGCCAGCCGGCCGGTTGCACCTCGATCACCTCGTACGGTGCGGTCCCGAACGACGGGATCGACGACACCGCCGCGATCCAGCGTGCGGTGACCGACGACCAGAACGGTGTCATCAGCTGCGTCTGGATCCCCGCCGGGCAGTGGCGGCAGGAGCAGAAGATCCTGACCGACGACCCGCTGAACCGGGGCACGCACAACCAGGTCGGCATCAGCAACGTCACGATCCGGGGCGCCGGGATGTGGCACTCGCAGCTCTACACGCTGACCGAGCCGCAGAACGTGGTGGGCGGCATCAACCACCCGCACGAGGGCAACTTCGGCTTCGACATCGACAAGAACACCCAGATCTCCGACATCGCCATCTTCGGCTCGGGTCGGATCCGGGGCGGTGACGGCAACGCCGAGGGTGGCGTTGGTCTGAACGGTCGCTTCGGCACCGGCACGAAGATCAGCAACGTCTGGATCGAGCACGCCAACGTGGGTGTCTGGGTGGGCCGCGACTACGACAACATCCCCGACCTGTGGGGGCCGGCCGACGGGCTGGAGTTCACCGGCATGCGGATCCGCAACACGTACGCCGACGGCATCAACTTCAGCAACGGCACGCGTAACTCGCGGGTGTTCAACTCGTCCTTCCGCACCACAGGTGACGACGCGCTCGCCGTCTGGGCCAACCCGTACGTCAAGGACCGCAACGTCGACATCGCCCACGACAACCACTTCGTCAACAACACCATCCAGCTGCCCTGGCGGGCCAACGGCATCGCCATCTACGGCGGCTACGACAACTCGATCGAGAACAACCTGATCTACGACACCGCCAACTACCCGGGCATCATGCTGGCGACCGACCACGACCCGCTGCCGTTCTCCGGCACGACGCTGATCGCCAACAACGGGCTCTACCGCACCGGCGGCGCCTTCTGGAACGAGGACCAGGAGTTCGGTGCCATCACCCTCTTCCCCTCCACCAGAGACATCGTCGGAGTCACCATCCGCGACACCGACATCATCGACTCCACGTACGACGGCATCCAGTTCAAGAACGGCGGCGGCAACATGCCGAACGTCGCCATCACCAACGTGCGGATCGACAGGTCCGTCAACGGTGCCGGCATCCTCGCGATGAGCGGCGCGCGCGGCAACGCCAACCTGACGAACGTGACCATCACGAACTCGGCCGACGGCAACATCGTCATTCAGCCGGGCTCGCAGTTCGTCATCAACGGCGGCTAGCCCTGATCGGGGGCCGCTCCGGCGGTCCCCGATCGACGATCGCGCTTGATCAACAGGATTCAGTGAAGTCGGGGTGTCTGCACGCTGCGGACACCCCGACTTCTGTGAACCCGAGTCGATCATTGCCGGGTAGTGGCGTTAGTCGGACATCCGACGCCGCCGCCGACGGGTAGAACCGGTCATGATCGTCGAGGACGGCAGTTGACCTGGTTCGACAGGTCGGGCAGCGGAAGTCGTGCTGCCTCTGGTGGCGATCCAGGGTGCGTGACGTGCCTCGTGCCGACCTGTCAATGTGGAAGGTGGATCGGAGCCGCGATCGCGGTGGCTGCCCGGCAGCAGGGTCGGAGGCGAGCATGGATGACGAAACCGGGTCCACCACAAGCCGGCCGCTGCGGGCCCTACTGCGCTGGTTGGGTGCCGCTGCCGCGATCGCCGGCATCGTGGGCGTGGTGTTCCAGGTGATCGAATGGGCCGGTTCGCGCGGCACGCCAGAGGCGCGGAGCAGCGCGGGAGCGAGCCCGACAGTGGCCACGCCCACCGCCACGGCGAGCGGCGACGAGCAGTTCGTGCAGGCCGGCCAGTGTGTGCGCAACGTCGGTGGCGCGGCCACCGTGGTGTACGAGATTTCCCCGTGTGGTCCCGGGACGTGGCGCGTGCTGGCTCGCATCGAACAGGCCGTCGCCGACGAGGCGCAGGCCGATGCGGTGTGCGAGGCCCAGGCACCCGGCTTCATGGATTACCACTACTCGAACTGGACAAAACGCTCCGACTACCTCGACGTCGTGTTCTGCGTCGCCCCGGTCTGAACGCCGCCGGAACCTGGGGATCAGGCCGATATCCCAATCTGTCGCACCGTGTGTGCGATGCCGTACCGGGCGGGGCGGCGCGACTAGGCTGAGGTGAGCAGGATGGTCCGCTGAGGGGGTGAGCCCGGATGACCCAGGCAGCGTTCGCGCCGGAGCCGGCGCCGCAGCACACCGAGCCGTCGTTCGACGTACTGCGGTGGCACGACGAACCCTGGACTGCGCAGCTCGCCCTCGACCTGTTGCCGGAGACCAACGGCCCCAAGGTTGAGGTCCTGAGCGGAAGCGTGGTCGTGACACCACATGCCGGGTACGACCATCAGGACGCGGAGTTGGGCCTGGCTTATCTCCTCAAGCAGGCGGCCCGTCGGGCGAAGCTGTGGCTCTATCTTGAGACGAACATCGTCTCGGGCCAGGATCTCTTCATCCCGGACATCGTCATTCTCGAGGCGCCCGGCGGCGGTCGCACGACGATGGACATCGGGCACGCCGTGCTTCTCGGGGAGATCGTCTCCCCCGGAAACCGACGCAAGGACATTATCGACCGCCCGCGTGAGTACGCCGCCGCACGCGTGCCTTTCTTCCTCCGGGTCGACCTGCGCAATCGGGTGCCCACCATCGCGTTGTACGAGCTGACCGAGGGGGAGTACCGGCCGGTGGCTGCCGCTGCGGCCGGGACGCGCTTCGTCATGCGGGAGCCGTTCGAGTTCTCCATTGATCCGGCCGACCTGCTGGGCGAGGAGGCACTGCCCGAAGCGTCGTCGGAGGGGGAGGGCTGAGGCTCCCAGCGAGCGTGCAGCGAGGGTGGGGAAGAATGGCCGGGTGACTACCCCCCGCGACCTTGTTCTGCTCGGTTCCACCGGCTCGATCGGCACCCAGGCCATCGACATCGTCCGGCGCAACCCGGACCGGTTCCGGGTGGTCGCCGTGGGTGCGGGCGGCGGCAACGTCGAGCTGCTCGCCGCGCAGGCCCTCGAACTGGGCGTCGAGGCGGTCGGGGTGGCGAAGGCCTCCGCCGCGCAGGATCTGCAACTCGCGTTCTACGCCGAGGCGAGCCGGCGTGGGTGGGCCACCGGTGACTTCAAGCTTCCCAAGATCGTGGCGGGCCCGGACGCCATGACCGAGCTGGCCCAGTGGCCGTGCGACATCGTGCTCAACGGGGTGGTCGGCTCGCTGGGCCTTGCTCCTACGCTGGCCGCGCTGCGCGGTGGTCGTACTCTCGCGTTGGCCAACAAGGAGTCGCTCGTGGCCGGCGGCCCGCTGGTCAAGGCCGCTGTGACGAGGCCGGGGCAGATCGTTCCGGTCGACTCGGAGCACTCGGCGCTGGCCCAGTGTCTGCGCTCGGGTTCGCGCGGTGAGGTGCGTCGACTGATCGTCACGGCCAGCGGTGGCCCGTTCCGGGGTCGACGGCGCGACGAGTTGACGCAGGTCACACCCGAGCAGGCCCTCGCGCACCCGACCTGGAACATGGGGCCGGTCGTCACGATCAACTCCGCGACCATGGTCAACAAGGCGCTTGAGGTGATCGAGGCGCACGAGCTGTTCGACGTGCCCTACGCCGACATCGTCGTGATGGTGCACCCCCAGTCGGTGATCCACTCGATGGTCGAGTTCGTCGACGGGTCGACGATCGCCCAGGCCAGCCCACCGGACATGCGGCTGCCCATCGCGCTCGGCATCGGCTGGCCGGACCGGGTGCCCGAGGCCGCCACCGCCGTCGACTGGACGGCTGCGCACACCTGGGAGTTCGCGCCGCTCGACGACGCGGCGTTCCCGGCCGTCGCGCTGGCCAAGGCCGCCGGGGAGGCCGGGCGTAGCCGCCCGGCGATCTACAACGCGGCGAACGAGGAGTGCGTGGCCGCGTTCGTGGCGGGCCGACTGCCGTTCCTCGGCATCGTCGACACCCTCGAACGCGTGTTGGAGGAGGCTCCGGACTTCGACGAACCAGGTACCGTCGAGGACGTGCTCGCGGCCGAGTCGTGGGCACGCGCGCACGCGCAGGAGATCATCGCGGGTTCGGTGGAAGGAGCTTGATGTCGTACCTGCTCGGGGTGGTCCTCTTCGCCCTGGCCATTCTCATCTCGGTGAGTCTGCACGAGGCGGGGCACCTGCTGACCGCCAAGATGTTCGGGATGAAGGTCACCAAGTACTTCGTCGGTTTCGGCCCCACCCTCTGGTCCTTCAAGCGCGGCGAAACCGAGTACGGCGTCAAGGGCATTCCGCTCGGCGGTTTCTGCAAGATCGTCGGGATGACCCCGCAGGACGACGACGTCGAGCCGGGCGACGAGTCGCGGGTGATGTGGCGCTACCCGGTCTGGAAGCGGACGATCGTGATGGCCGCCGGGTCGATCACGCACTTCGCGCTCGCCCTGGTCACCATCTGGATCCTCGCCGTCTCCGCCGGCCTGCCCAACCCCGACTTCCCGACCACCGACGCGCAGGCCCGCCAGGAGCCCGCCGTCATCCAGCTCAGTGAGTGCGTGGTTCCGGAGAACGCGGTGCGGGCGTGCACCCCGGCCGACGCGGCCAGCCCGGCCGCCCAGGCGCAACTGCGCAACGGGGACCGGATCACCTCGGTCAACGGCACCCCGATCAACTCCTACGGCGACCTGCTCACCACGCTGCGCGGGCTCAAGCCGGGCGACACCGCGCAGATCGCGTACGTCCGCGACGGGCAGCCGGGCACCACCAGCACGGTGCTCGCGCAGACCCAGCGTCCGCCGCTGGACGACCCCAAGGGCGCCGCCGCGCCGGTGGCCGCGCTCGGTGTCGGGCTCGTCCCCAGCACGCCCACCCGCGTGACGTACGGCCCGGTCGGCGCCTTCGGCGCCACCGCCGACTTCACCGGTCAGCTGGCCGTCGGCACCGCCCAGGCGCTCCAGCGCCTCCCGCAGAAGGTTCCCGCCCTGTGGACCGCCCTCACCGGCGGCGAGCGGGACGTCGACACCCCGATCAGTGTGGTCGGCGCCAGCCGACTCGGCGGCGAGGCGGTGGAGAACAACGCCTGGCTGGTCTTCTTCATGCTCTTCGTGTCGCTGAACTTCTTCATCGGCGTGTTCAACCTGCTGCCGCTGCTCCCGGTGGACGGCGGCCACATCGCCATCGCCTGGTTCGAACGGGCCCGCTCCTGGGTCTACGGTCGGATCGGCCGGGCCGACCCCGGCCGGGTGGACTACCTCAAACTGATGCCCTTCACGTACGTGGTGATCCTGATCGGTGGCGCGTTCACGCTGCTGACCATCGCCGCGGACGTCGTCAACCCCATCACGCTCTTCTCAAGGTGAGTGCCTGAAGTGACAGCTATCAGTCTCGGTATGCCCGCCGTGCCGCCCCCGCCGCTCGCTCCCCGTCGGGCCAGCCGCCAGATCATGGTCGGTTCGGTTCCGGTCGGTGGTGGTGCGCCGGTGTCCGTGCAGTCGATGACCACGACCCTCACCTCCGACATCAACGCGACCCTTCAGCAGATCGCCGAGCTGACCGCGTCCGGCTGCCAGATCGTCCGAGTGGCGGTGCCGTCCCAGGACGACGTCGAGGCGCTGCCCGCGATCGCCAAGAAGTCGCAGATCCCGGTGATCGCCGACATCCACTTCCAGCCCAAGTACGTCTTCGCCGCGATCGACGCCGGCTGCGCGGCGGTCCGGGTCAACCCGGGCAACATCCGGCAGTTCGACGACAAGGTCAAGGAGATCGCTCGTGCCGCGGGGGCGGCGGGGGTGCCGATCCGGATCGGCGTCAACGCCGGATCGCTGGACAAGCGCCTGCTGAGCAAGTATGGCAAGGCCACCGCCGAAGCGCTTGTCGAGTCGGCGCTGTGGGAGTGCTCGCTGTTCGAGGAGCACGGGTTCCGTGACATCAAGATCTCGGTCAAGCACAACGACCCGGTCGTGATGATCCGGGCGTACCGGCAGCTCGCCGAGCAGTGCGACTACCCGCTGCACCTCGGCGTCACCGAGGCCGGGCCGGCGTTCCAGGGCACCATCAAGTCGGCGGTCGCCTTCGGCGCCCTGCTGGCCGAGGGGATCGGCGACACGATCCGGGTGTCGCTGTCCGCCCCGCCGGTCGAGGAGATCAAGGTCGGCAACCAGATCCTGGAGTCCCTCGGCCTGCGTGAGCGGGGCCTGGAGATCGTCTCGTGCCCGTCCTGCGGCCGGGCCCAGGTGGACGTCTACAAGCTCGCCGAGGAGGTCACCGCCGGCCTGGAAGGGCTGCCGGTGCCGCTGCGGGTCGCCGTTATGGGCTGCGTGGTCAACGGTCCGGGCGAGGCCCGGGAAGCCGACCTCGGTGTCGCCTCCGGCAACGGCAAGGGCCAGATCTTCGTCAAGGGGCAGGTCGTCAAGACGGTGCCCGAGGCGCAGATCGTGGAGACGCTGATCGAGGAGGCGCTGCGGATCGCCGACGAGATGGGCGCCGAGCTCCCCGAGGAGCTGCGCGGGCTGGTCACCGGCCCGACCGTCACCGTGCACTGATTTTCCGTTTGGAAAAAGCGGCCGTTCCCCGTGCGGGGAACGGCCGCTGTGCGTTTGTGCTGATCCTGCGCTCTCGCGCTGTGCTGCCCGTGCCGTGAGTGCTGCGCCGTGCCTTGGTGTGCCGTGGCGCCGGCCCGGCGTCACTCGGATTCGGCGAGGATCGCGTACAGCTTGCGCCGGGTCTCGTCGAGCACCTGGGCGGCCCGCTCACGCTGGTCGTCGGTGCCGTTCATCATCACCTGGCGCAGCGCGTTCATCGCCTGCGCGCCCGAGTCACGGATGTCGTGCCAGCTGCTCACCGTGCCCTGGGCGACGTCCGCCCACGGTGGGGTCTGCGCGGCCTCGGTGGCCTCCGCCTGACCGGCCTCGGTGACAGTGAACCGCTTCCGCCCGCCACCGGACTCCTCGGTGCTGGCGACGATCACGCCCTCGTCCTCCAGTAGCTGGAGGGTGGGGTAGATCGAGCCGGGGCTCGGCCGCCACGCACCGCCGGTGCGGGAGTCGATCTCCTGGATCATCTCGTAGCCGTGCATCGGCCGCTCGGTGAGCAGGGCCAACACGGAGGCTCGGACGTTGGGGCGTCGGCCCCGACCCCGTCCACGGCCCCGGCCGCCCCAGGGGCCGCCGTGTCCGTGCTCGTGGCCGTGCGGACCGGGCGGAACCGGCGGGAAGCCGAACCCCCGCATCCGCGCTTCGTGCATCGGGTGGTGCTGTCGGTGGAACCTCATCGGGTTCTTCCTTCCGTAGGACTATCGCTGATGCATCAACGATATATCGGCAATGCATCGCCGACAACCCCGATCTACCAAACCGTACGTACGTCTTGCTACGGTGTCGGTCATGCGCCTGCTTCCCCCGCCGGGTCCGGCCCGGGTCCTCACCCTCGGCACTCTGGTCAAGACCGTCGGGCGGGGCCTCTGGCTCGTCGCCAGCGCGCTCTTCCTCACCCGGTCGGTCGGCCTGTCGGCCACCCAGGTGGGCATCGGGCTGACCATCTCTGCCCTGGTCGGTGTCCTGGCCAGCGCCCCGAGCGGCTACCTGGCCGACCGCGTCGGCCCACGCGGTGTGCAGGTCGGCGCGCTGTTCGTCGCCGGCACCCTGACCATCGGCCTGATCGCCGTCCGGTCGTTCCCCACGTTCGTGCTGGTGGGAGCGGCGACCGCGCTCGCCGACGCGGTTGAGCGCGGTGCCCGCGGCGCGCTGATCGCCGGAGCCGTCCCAGCCGACCAGCGGGTCCGCACCCGGGCCTACCTACGCGCCACCACCAACGTCGGGATCTCCGTCGGCGCCGTCCTCGGCGGCTTCGCCATCGCCGCCGACACCCGAACCGGTTACGTCGCGCTGATCCTGGCCTCGGCGGCGACCTCACTGGCCGCAGCGGTGGTGTTTCTCCGACTGCCCGCCGTCGCCCCGGTCGCCGCCCCGACGCACGGCCCTCGGCTGGTCGCCCTACGGGACCGCCCGTTCCTCGCCTTCACACTGGTCGACGGGCTGATGTCGATGCACTTCAGCCTGCTCACCATCGCCCTGCCGCTGTGGATCGCCGGCCACACCCGGGCCCCCGCCTGGATGATCTCCGCGTTGACGCTGGTCAACACAGTGCTGGTCGTGCTCCTTCAGGTACGGGCCGCGGGCACCGCCGCCACCCTGCCCGGAGCCGCCCGGGCCGCCCGCCGAGCGGGCGTGGCCATCGCCCTGGCCTGCGTACTCTTCGCCGCCAGCGGCGCGGTGCCCACCGCTGGCGCGGTGGGCCTGCTCGGCCTCGGGTCACTCGCGCACGTCACCGGGGAGCTGTGGCACTCCGCCGCCGGCTGGGGGATCTCCTTCGGGCTGGCACCAGCGGACGCCCAGGGGCAGTACCAGGGGACTTACGGCATGGGCTACGAACTGGGCAAGATGCTCGCACCGGTGGTGGTGACCAGCCTCGCACTCGGCTGGGGCGTACCTGGTTGGCTCGTGCTCGGTGCCCTGTTTCTCCTGCTCGGGGCCCTGGTGCCCCCGGTCGTCCGGTGGGCCGGGCGGACCCGGCCGATCAGTGGGCCCGCAGAACCGGTGCCGGCCTCGGCACTCGACCGGCGGAGCGGGGGGTCGATCTGGCAGGCTGATAGTCGTGCTGACGGTGCCGGTACGCCAACTGGGGGAATCGGAGCGCCGCGCGGTCGAGCGACTGCTCGATCATGACCCGTTCGCGGGCGCGCAGGTCGCCGAGCGGATCGCCGCGCGCGGACTCTCCTGGTGGCGGGCCGAGGGCAGAATCCTGGGGTACGGGGCTCGCCGCAACCTCGAGTCACTCTGCTGGCTCGGCGGCAACCTGACCCCGGTGCTGGCCAGTGACGCCGCGGTGGCTGCCTTCGCCGACCTGCTCGCGGGCGAGGAGCGGCTCTGCTCCTCCATCGTCGGCCGCGCCGATGCCGTCCTCGGGCTGTGGGACCGCCTGTCCGACACCTGGGGGCCAGCGCGAGACGTTCGCCCCAATCAGCCACTGCTGGTCACCGACACGCTGCCGCCCGTACCGGCCGATCCGGAGGTACGCCAGGTTCGCTCCGGCGAGGTCGACCGGCTCTTCCCGGCGGCGGTCGCCATGTACACCGAAGAGGTCGGCGTCTCCCCGCTGGCCGAGGACGGCGGCCGCAGCTACCGCCGGCGGGTCAACGACCTGGTCCGGACCGGTCGCGCGTACGCCCGCGTCATCGACGGCAAGGTCGTGTTCAAGGCCGAGCTGGCCGTGGTGACCAAGCGGACGGCGCAGGTCCAGGGCGTCTGGGTGGCACCGGAGTGGCGAGGCCGGGGGATCGCCACCGCCGCCATGGCAGCCGTGGTCCGCGACGCGCTGCTGCGGGTCGCCCCCACCGTCAGCCTGTACGTCAATGATTTCAACCTCCCGGCCCGCCGCGTCTACGAGCGCTGCGGCTTCCAGCCGATCGGCACCCTGGCCACAGTCCTCTTCTGACCGCTGCGGGGTGGCTCGCGCGGCGTGTGGTGACGCATCTCCACAGATCTTGGACACTTTCCGTTCGCGCTGAACGGAAAGTGTCCAAGATTCGCGGGCAGATGCCGGTTGGATGGCGCGACTCACATCCCGTGAGGGCTCCGGCGCCGCGGGATCTCCCGTTCTGGGAACGGGGTCCGGCGTCTGGGGTCCAGCGGCCAACGTCCAACGTCCGGCGTCCGGCGTCCGGCGTCCAACGTCCGGCGGCCGGCGTCCGGCGGCCGGCGTCCGGCGGTCAGCGTCCGGCGGCCGGCGGCCAGCGTCCGGCGGCCAGCGTCTGGCTCCAACGGAAAGGCCGCTGGCCGGCACCCCGGGTTGGGGGTGCCGGCCAGCGGTCGGTGTCGTGCTGTGGTGCTGTGTGCGGTGCTGCCTTGGCGCGGTCGTGCGGTGGTGCTGGCTTGCTGTGGTGGGGGTCAGCTGTTCCAGTGCTGACCGACCAGGTCGGTGGCCTGCTGCTCCCACTGGGCGTAGGCGTCCGGGTAGGCCGATACCTGCACGGTCTGCGCGGCGTCGGTCAGCGCCATGTCCTGCCAGCCGTCAACCTGCTTCAAGCCCTTGAGGAACGCGGTCGTCGAGTACTCCGGGTTCGTGATCTGCTCCGGGGTGCCCCAACCCGAGCTGGGGCGCTGCTGGAACAGGCCCAGCGAGTCGTGGTCGTTCATGTCGCCGAGGTGGCCCAGGTTCTCCAGCTTCGACTCCTGCAGGCTCGTCGCGATCGAGATGACCGCGGCCCGCTCCGGCAGACCGGCCTTCTTCGTCGCGGCGATGATCGCCTTGACGTTGGCGGTCTGCTCGTCGTTCAGGCTGATGTGGGACTGCTCGCCCTGGGGCTTCGGCGCTGCCGACTGCACAGCAACGGCGACGGGCTTGGCATCGACCGGGTTGGCGTGGGCGGCGATCGGACCGGCGAACACACCACCGGCGAACGCGAGACCAGCAACAGACAGCATGCTCTTACGGAAGATCGTGTTCATGGGGGTAGCTCCTTC
>NZ_PYAK01000039.1 GCF_003264365.1 Micromonospora noduli | reverse complement strand
GCGGGCGCGGGCGCGGGCGCGGCGTCGGCGGGTGCCGGCAACGCGGAGATCGGCGGGCCCACCGGGGGAACCCCTCCGGGGCCGGTCGGCCCGGGACCGAACGACGGGCTGACCGGCGCAGGGCTCACCGGGACCGTGGCACTGCCGCGTGGCGGGCCGCTCACCGGTTGCTCACCGCCGGCTACCGGGAAGTGACCCGCGTTCGGAGCGGGCGACGTCGGCCCGGCCGGCGGGCGCCAGGGCAGCGGCGGGGGCCGCTCGGGCACCGTCTCCGGTGCCGGGGTCGGTGCTTCGGGAGCACGTGGGAGGTGCGCCTCCGGCACCGGGACCCGCCCCTTGGCACTGCCGGAGCCGGATCGTCCGGTACCGTGCGCGGAGCCCCCGTCCGGGCGGTAGTGTGAATCTTCCCTCCCCACGACCCCCTCCTCCCCCAGCGAAAATCGGCTTGGGTGACACTACTTCGGTCCGAAGACTATGCGGTGGCCGGAGTCGGCGGGTGGGCATTCACCTGTCCGGAGGGCCGCCATTGGTTCCGTTAGCCAGCGTGGGCAGACGAGGGAGCGTGCAGATGGATTTCGACGTGACGGTTGAGATCCCCAAAGGTCACCGGAACAAGTACGAGGTGGACCACAAGACCGGCCGGATCCGGTTGGACCGCACCCTCTTCACCTCCACCCAGTACCCGGCCGACTACGGGTTCATCGAGGGCACGCTGGGTGAGGACGGCGACCCGCTGGACGCCCTCGTGCTGGTCCCCGAGCCGACCTTCCCGGGTTGTCTGATCCGCTGCCGCACCATCGGCATGTTCCGGATGACCGACGAGAAGGGTGGGGACGACAAGGTCCTCTGCGTGCCCTACGAGGACCCCCGCCAGGAGCACCTGCGCGACATCCACCACCTGGGCGAGTTCGACCGCCTGGAGATCCAGCACTTCTTCGAGGTCTACAAGGACCTGGAGCCCGGCAAGTCGGTGGAGGGCGCGACCTGGGTCGGCCGCACCGAGGCCGAGGCCGAGATCCACGCCTCCTACCAGCGGGCCCGCGACGCCGAGGCGCGCGGCGAATCCATGCACTGATCGACCCTGACGCACCGGGCCCGGGGGCCGCTCAACCGAGCAGCCCTCGGGCCCGGTCGTACAGGTCGAGCACAGCGCAGGCGATCGGCACCACGGCGACCACCAGGGCCGTGTCGGTGAGGTCCGCGATCCTTCCGAGGTACGGCGAGACCGGCCGGCGGGCGTACCCGGTGCCGCTGGCGACCGCCACCAGGGCCAGCGCCGCCCCGCCCAGGACCAGCACCAACCGCCCGGTCTCGTCGGTCCGACCGACCAGCACGGCACCCAGCGCCGCGTAGCCGGCCAGCCCGGCGAGCACCGTCGGCACCCGGTGTCGCAGCGCCACGAACAGTCGCGACCGCAGCAGCAGCACGGCCGAGGTGACCGCCACCAGCACCCGAC
Organism: Micromonospora noduli; assembly: GCF_003264365.1. Classification (GTDB taxonomy): domain Bacteria; phylum Actinomycetota; class Actinomycetes; order Mycobacteriales; family Micromonosporaceae; genus Micromonospora; species Micromonospora noduli. The sequence continues at coordinate 51,906 of NZ_PYAK01000039.1, read as the reverse complement.
CGGGCGTGCCACCGGCGACCACGAGTACGACCGAGGTGGCCACCACCAGCAGCGCGTGGCCGATCAGCATCCCGGTGAGCATCTCCTCGGTGCGGATCACCGCGGCGTGCACCCGGCCCCGGTCCGGCAGGTCCCGCACCCGCTCCGGCTCCTCCGCGGGGGCGGCGGCCGGCAGGGTGATCGGCGGCAGGGGCAGCTTGCCCAGCCGGATGGCCAGCAGTGGTATCACGCCGACGGCGAAGACCAGTGCGCTGAGCAGCACCGCCGCCGTACCGGCCGTTGTCATCAGCAGCCCACCGAGCGCGGCCCCCGCGCCGATCAGGCCGACAGTGACACCGGCCACGAAGACCCGCAGCCGACTGGCCACCCCGAGGAGACCGATCAACGCCGCCAGCAGCAGCGCGACCGAGCCGGCCAGCAGTTCGGGAGCGCCCACCCAGCGGGCTGGCCCGAACGGCCCGACCGGGTCGCCGGAGCCGACGGACAGGGCACCGGCAGTGAACGCGTAGGGCAGCGCGTAGCCGCCGAGCGTCGCCCCGGCGACGCCGTCGCCGTTGGCGCGGGAGGCGACAGCGCCGGCCACGGTGAGCACCAGCGCCACCGCGACGGCCACCAGCCAGCCGGCCCGGTGCGTCGGGCCACCGGCGAGCAGCGCGAGCAGCCCGACCGCGAGTGGCACTGCGGCACCGGCCAGGCCGGCTGCCCGGGTGGCGGTGGGCGACCAGGCGCCGCCCCGGCGGCGAGCACCGTCGGCGATCGCCTCGATGACGTCGTCGTACTCCAACTCGGGCCAGTGCGCGCGGGCCGGCACGAGGTGCAGCACCTCACCGTCGCGCACCCCCTGCGGCAGCAGCGCCTGTGCGGTCACCAGCAGCGCCCCGTCGGTGCGGCGGAGCACCCAACCGCCGTGCTGCTCGCCGTCGTCGGCCAGCCCGACACCGGCGTGCCGGAGCACGTCGGGCAGCAGCTCAGCCAGGGGCACCTGCTCCGGCAGGGCGACGTCCACCCGTCGTTGCGGCGCGCTGATGGTGACGCGTGCCAGCCCGGTAGTCATCGACTGGTCTCCATATCGACTGGGATCGGAGGCTGCGCGGACGACAGGACTTTACCTACCATGAGCCAGGCTCGGGTTACCCAGCGCTGTCAGGAGGCCGAGTGTCCACCGTCGTCATCAAGCGCCCACCGCGCCGACCAGCGCCGGAGATTCCCGCCGGTGAGCTGTCGGTCGACGCACCGCCGGAGATCCCCGCGGTGACCGGCGGGCGGTGGCAGCAGTTGCTCATGCTGCTGCCCATGCTCGGCGGCACCGTCGCGATGGCGATGATGTTCGGCCGGGGCGGCGGGGCCTACTCGTACGTGGTGGGCGGCATGTTCGGGCTCTCCTCGTTGGCGATGCTTGTGACGTCCTGGGGCAGCGCCTCCGGCACTCCGAAGAAGTCCGAGATGATGGCCGCCCGCAGGGAGTACCTGCGCCACCTGGCCACGCTGCGGCGGCGGGTCCGGCGGACCGCGGGCCAGCAACGGGCCGGGCTCTACTACCGGCACCCGGATCCGGGCCGGCTCTGGTCGACGGTGGACAGCCACCGGGTCTGGGAGCGGCGCCCCGCCGACCCCGATTTCGCTGTGGTGCGGGTCGCCGTCGGGCCGCAGACACTGGCCACCCCACTGGTCCCACCGGTCACCCGGCCGCTGGAGGAGCTCGAGCCGATGACCGCCGGCGCGCTACGCCGCTTCCTGGACGCGTACTCAGTGGTGCCGGACCTGCCGGTGGCCCTGTCGCTGCGCAGCTTCGCCCGGGTGCACGTACGAGCCGCCGGCCGCGGCCGGACGACCACCCCGACCACCGGCGGGCCACCCACCGGCGACCCGGCGGCACAGGCGCTGGTCCGGGCCGTGCTGACCCAACTGGCGGTCTTCCACGCCCCCGACGAGCTGCTCGTCGCGGTGTGCGCTGGGCCGGAGCGCCGCGCCTGCTGGGAGTGGGTGAAGTGGCTCCCGCACGCCCACCATCCCGGCCGCACCGACGCGCTCGGCCCGGTACGCCTGGTCACCAGCTCGGCCGCCGAGCTGGAGTCGCTGCTGGCCGACGTGCTGGCCACCCGGTCCCGGTTCAGCCCGGCCGGCCCCGCCACCGACGGCCCACACGTGGTGGTGGTCCTCGACGGCGGCGACCTGACCGGTGCCAGTGACCTGACCGGCGACGGCGGCATCGACGCGCTCACCGTGCTGGACCTGGACACCCCGCCGCCCCGACTGCTGGACCGGTACGCGCTGCTGCTGGAGTTGCACGGCCGGCGGCTGCACTCGCTGTCGACCGACGGGCACGCCGAGGTGGGCACCGCCGACCAGTTGGACCTGGCCGACGCCGAGGCGGTCGCCAGACGGTTGGCGCCGCTGCGGCTCGCCGGCGCGGCCCGCGGGCCGGACGCCCCGCTCCAGGCCGACCTGGGCCTCCCCGAGCTGCTCGGCCTCGGTGATCCGGAGAGCTTCACGGCGGAACAGGGCTGGTTGCCGCGCTCGGCACGGGACCGGTTGCGGGTGCCGATCGGGGTGGGCGCGGACGGCGGCGCCATCGAGCTGGACCTCAAGGAGTCCGCCCAGGACGGCATGGGTCCGCACGGCCTGCTCATCGGGGCGACCGGCTCCGGCAAGTCCGAGCTGCTCCGCACGCTGGTGCTGGGGCTCGCCGCCACGCACAGCTCCGAACAGCTCAACTTCGTGCTCGTCGACTTCAAGGGTGGCGCCACCTTCACCTCGTTCGACCGGCTGCCGCACACCGCGGCCGTGATCACCAACCTGGCCGACGCGTTGCCCCTGGTCGATCGCATGGTGGACGCGATCAACGGGGAGTTGGTACGCCGCCAGGAGTTGCTGCGGCGGGCCGGCAACTTCGCCAGCGTGCGCGACTACGAGCGGGCCAGGGCGGCCGGCAGCCCCCTCGCCCCGCTGCCGTCGTTGCTGCTGATCTGCGACGAATTCTCGGAGCTGCTCTCCGCCAAGCCCGACTTCATCGACCTGTTCGTGCAGATCGGCCGGCTGGGCCGGTCGCTCGGCGTGCACCTGCTGCTCGCCAGCCAGCGCCTGGAGGAGGGCCGGCTCCGCGGGTTGGACACCCACCTCTCGTACCGGATCGGGTTGCGCACCTTCTCGGCGCTGGAGTCCCGGACGGTGCTCGGCGTGGCGGACGCGCACGAGCTGCCCCGCTCACCGGGCCACGGCTACCTGCGTGCCGGCACCGACCCGCTGGCCCGCTTCAAGGCCGCGTACGTATCCGGTGCCGTCCACCGTCGGGCCCCGCCGGGCGGTGTCGCCGCCGAGGGGGGCGCGCGGCTGCTCACCTTCACCACCCATGTCGTACCGGTGCCCGAGCCGTCGGCCCCGGTCGTGCCCGTCGTGGCGGAGGAGGAGGGCAGCAGGACGCTGCTCGACCTGCTGGTGGACCGGCTCGTCGGGCAGGGCCCGCCGGCGCACCAGGTCTGGCTCCCGCCGCTCGGCCAGCCGCCGGCCCTGGACGAGCTGCTCGGTCCGGTCGAGGTGCACCCGAAACGCGGGCTGACAGTGGGCAACCCGGAGCTGCACGGGGCACTCGGCGTGCCGATGGCGGTGGTGGACAAACCACTGGAGCAGCGCCGGGACCTGCTCTGGCTGGCGCTGGACGGCGCTGCCGGGCACGTCGCGGTGGTCGGTGCGCCGCAGAGCGGCAAGTCCACCGCCCTGCGCACGCTGATCTGCGCGCTGGCGCTCACCCACACACCGGCCGAGGTGCAGGTCTACTGCCTCGACTTCGGCGGCGGCGGGTTGGCCGCGCTGCGCGACCTTCCGCACGTCGGCGGGGTGACCGGCCGCGCCGACCCGACCGCCGTACGACGCACCGTCGGCGAGATGACCACCCTGCTGGTCGACCGGGAACGCCGCTTCGCCGAGCTGGGCGTGGAGTCGATGGCCGCGTACCGGCAGCGCCGAGCGGCAGCGGGGACGGCCGGGCAGCCGGGTACCGACCCGTACGGCGACGTGTTCCTGGTGATCGACGGGTGGACCACCATCCGCGGCGAGTACGACGACCTGGAGCCACTCGTCACCGACCTGGCCACCCGGGGTCTGTCGTACGGGCTGCACGTGGTCGCCACCGGGCTGCGCTGGCTGGATTTCCGCCCGGCGATCCGGGACCTGTTCGGCTCCCGGCTGGAGCTGCGCCTCGGTGACCCGGCCGACTCGTTGGTGGCCCGGCGTGCGGCCGCCAACGTGCCGGAGCGCTCCGGCCGAGGGGTGACAGCGGAGGGCCTGCACTTCCTCACCGCGCTTCCCCAGCTCGGTACCGCCGGCGGAGACACCGCCGACCTGGTCAAGAGGGCCGCCGACGGTTGGGTGGGTGCTCCGGCGCCCCGGGTGCGGCTGCTCCCGCCGGTGCTGCCGTACGCCGATCTGGACCTCACCTCGACGACCGGGCTGCGGCTGCCGATCGGGATCGCGGAGGCGGACCTGCGCCCGGTGTTGCTCGACTTCGCCACCGAGCCGCACTTCGTGGTCTTCGGGGACTCGGAGTGCGGCAAGTCGTCGTTCCTGCGCGCGCTGGCCACGTCGATCATCACCCGGTTTACTCCTGAGCAGGCCCGGGTGATCCTCGTCGACTACCGACGCAGCCTGCTCGGTGCCATCGAGACGCCACACCTGATCGGGTACGGCACCGCGGCGGCGCACACCGCCGACCTGGTCGAGTCGGCCGCCGGTTACCTGGAGCGGCGGGCTCCCGGACCGGAGGTCACCCCGCAGCAGTTGCGGGACCGGTCCTGGTGGTCCGGGCCGGAGCTGTTCGTGCTGGTGGACGACTACGACCTGGTGGCGGCGGGGCCGGCGAACCCGTTGCGCGCACTGGAGGAGCACCTGCCGCACGCCCGGGACATCGGGCTGCACCTGGTGCTGGCCCGCCGGTCCGGTGGGGCGAGCCGGGCCCAGTACGAGCCGATCGTGCAGCGCCTGCGGGAGCTGTCCACGGCCGGCCTGGTGATGGCGGGCAGCCCCGAGGAGGGCGCACTCGTCGGGCCGGTGCGACCCGGACCGCTGCCGCCGGGGCGTGGTCGGCTGGTCACCCGGCGGGAGGGCGTACGCCTCGTTCAGTTGGCACAACTGCCTCCGCAATGACCTGACTCGCCGGTTCTTCCCGTGACGGGTGGGGAAACCGGTAATCTCCGATCGTCGTGGTTCCGTCGGGATGGATGGCTGAGGATGTGACTGGGGTGCGGTACAGCGGTCCGTCAGCGGCCCGACGAGCGACCGGCCGGGCACTGCTCGGCGTGGCCGCGGCGCTTGCCGTCGTGGCCCCGACCGCGGCAGCCGTGCCGGTCGCCGCGCCCACGAACGGTGGACAGCTCGCCGGCGCGCCGATGGCGTTCGCCCCCGGTGACGCCGTCGCCCGCACCGATCAGGTCCGCGACGAGCAGTGGCAGCTCGACGAGTTGCAGGCCGAGACGGCGTGGCGCAGCTCGACCGGCCGGGGCGTGACAGTGGCGGTGGTCGACTCCGGAGTGGACGGCAACCACCCCGACCTGGTCGGCCAGGTGCTGCCGGGCAAGGACCTGGTTGGCCCGGGTGGTGCGCCGGGCCCGGATCCGGTGGGTCACGGCACCACGGTCGCCGGCCTGATCGCCGGGCGCAACGACGACAAGCGGGGTGTGGTCGGCCTGGCACCGGACGCCCGGATCCTGCCGGTCCGTGTGCTGGACGAGGAGAACCGTTACGACGACGCGCTGATCGTCGCCCAGGGGGTCCGTTGGGCGGTCGACAACGGCGCCCGCGTGATCAACCTGTCGCTGGGCGGCAGCGGCGACAGCCCGGCCCTGGCCGCCGCCCTGGACTACGCGTTCGTGCGGGACGTGGTCGTGGTCGCCTGCACCGGCAACCTGGCCACCTCCACCAGCACAAAGGTCTGGTACCCGGCTCGTGAGCCGGGTGTGATCGCCGTGTCCGGTCTGGAACGCAGCAGCGACAACCTGTGGTCCGGCTCGATCACCGGCCGGGCGACGGTGCTCACCGCTCCCGCCAGCGGGCTGGTCGGCGCCAAGCCGCCCGGCGGGTACTGGCGGGTGCAGGGCACCAGCTTCGCCGCGCCACTGGTGGCGGCGACCGCCGCGCTGGTCCGCTCCCGCTATCCGCAGATGCCCGCAGGTGAGGTGGTCAACCGGTTGTTGGCCACCGCCCGGGACGTGGGCCCGACCGGTCGGGACGACCGCTTCGGGTACGGGGTGGTCGACCCGGTGGCTGCGTTGACCGCTCAGGTGCCGCCGGTGACCGCCAACCCGCTGGACGACCAGACGTCGCCGGGCGTGACCGGTTTCGGTCCGGCGCCCGGCTCGGCCGACGACGATCCGGTGGCCGGTGCCGGTAGCGATCCACTCGGTCTCGCCGCATCCGGTCAGCAGAGCCGCTGGACGGCTCGGGCGGCGGGCGGTCAGGACACCTCCGCGCCGGAGCAGCTGTGGACCACTGTCGTGCTCCTCGTCGCTCTGGTCGGCGGTGCGGCACTGATGGTGCGCCGACTGCGTCAGCGGACCCGTTGATCGCGACCGACCGGCAGGCCTGACCGGCTGCCCGGCCGGGTAGAACGGACCCATGAGTACGCACCGGCCGCCCACCCTCGCCCCCACCGGCCAGCCGTCCTGGCGGCACCGCCGATTCGATCCCGACCATGCGTTGGGTCTGCGGCTCACTCTCGCCGCGACGGCGGCGTTCCTGGTGCTGGTGCCGTTCGCGCTGCTCACACTGCTGGTGCTCGGCGCCTGGGCACCGCTGCACCGGCTGGACACGGCGGTCACCGACGCGCTGCACGGCTACGCCCAGGATCACCCGGCCTGGGTCGTGCTGATGCGGGTCTGGACCGAGGTGTTCGCACCGATGCCACTGCGCGCCGTCGCCCTGCTCCTGGTGGTCTGGCTGCTGCGCCGGGGAGCCCGCCGGCTGGCCCTCTGGGCGGCCACCACCATGGTCGTCGGCGGGTTGATCGGCCCGCTGCTCAAGTTGCTGGTCGGCCGGGACCGGCCGGAGTTGCTGGCCCCGGTGGCCCGGGCCGCCGGCTACTCGTTCCCCTCCGGGCACGCGCTGAACGCCACCCTGGCCGCCGGGGTGCTGCTGCTGGTGCTCCTGCCGTACGCCCGACGGGGGGTGGCGCGGGCCGCGCTCTGGGTGGCGGCGGTCCTGCTCACAGTGGTGACCGGGCTGAGCAGGGTGGCGTTGGGCGTGCACTTCACCAGCGACGTGGTGGGTGGATGGTTGCTCGGTGTGGCTGTGGTCGCGGCTACCACCGCCGCGTTCACCAGTTGGCGGGCACACACCGGTCTTCGGCCGGTCCGGCCGACCCGCGACGGCGTCGCTCCCGAGGTCGAGCGGCAGCCGGGAGCGGCCTGAGGAGTGAGGACGAGGTCGGCCGGGTACTGGCCGACCCATGTCCGAGACCGTGGTCCAGATCGTCCGGCGGGTACTGCTGCCGGTGTCCCTCCTGCTCGGGCTCATGGTGCTGCTCGGGGTGCTGGTCACCCGGGTGTTCGCCAGGACCTGGCCGTTCACCGTGGAGGACGCGGTGAACCGGGAACTGGCCGCCGACCGCACCGGCGACTGGAACAACGTCTCGCTGGTGTTCAGCACGCTGGCCAGCACCCAGATGATCGTCGTGGTCACCGTGCTGGTGGCGTTGGCGCTGCGGCTCTGGCTGAAGCGCTGGCGCGAGCCGCTGTTCCTGTGCGCGGCGGTGACCGCCCAGGCACTGGTGTTCCTGCTGACCACGCTGGCGATCGACCGTCAGCGGCCGGCGGTGGAGCACATGGACGTCTCGCCACCCACGTCGAGCTTTCCGTCCGGGCACACCTCGGCGGCGGTGGCGCTCTACGTCGGCATCGCCGTGCTGCTGGCGCTGCGGGCACGGAGCACCGGCGCGAAGGTCGCCTGGTGGACGCTGCTGCTGATGGTGCCGCTGGGCGTGGCGATGACCCGGATGTACCGGGGAATGCACCACCCGAGCGACGTGGTGGCGTCCTTCCTCAACGGCGGCACATGCGTCGCGATCATGGCGCGTGCCGTGCTGGACCGGGGGCTGCGGTGGGGCCGGGCGAAGCTACCGACCGTCGGGCGCCCCGCCCTGACGGCTCGGAGCTGAGCTCGCCCCGCGGCCACGCTCAGGTGCACTCGCCGGTGGCGACCTGCCGGTTGCGTTCGGCACCGGCCAACGCCACCGGGCGGGCCTCGGCCGCCGTGACGGCGAAGCCGGTGTTCGGGTCGTCGGACGCCGCCGCGAAGATCACGCCGAGCACCAGGCCGTTGGCGGAGAGCAGCGGACCGCCCGAGTTGCCGCTGCGCACCAGCGCCCGGATCGTGTAGATCTCCCGGGTCACCTCGCTGGACGAGTAGATGTCCGGGCCCTTGATCCGGTCGACGTCCCGGACCCGCGCCGACTGCGCGTTGTACGGGCCGTCGAGCGGGAAGCCGAGCACGATGGCGTCGGAGCCGCTGCCCGCGTTGCCGGCGGCGAACCGCAGGGACGGCCCGGGCAGCCCGGGCACGAGCAGCACCGCCAGATCCCGGTTCGGGTCGTAGACCACCACCTTGCCGTCGTACCGCTCGCCGCCCAGCTCCACGGCCACCGAGCGGGTGCCGGCCACGACGTGCGCGTTGGTCATCACCCGGTCGTCCGCGTACACGAAGCCGGAACCCTCGATCCGGCGTGAGCAGCTGGGCGCGGAACCGAGCACCTTCACGACCGACTGCTGACCGCTGACCACCACCTGCGAGCCGGCCAGTGCCGGGTCCGGCGGGTCGACCTGCCGGGCCCGGGTGGGCGCGAGGTCACCGAAGACGTCCGGGAACCCGTCGGTGTCGACGGTGTCCTCCAACGCCGTGGACAGCTGCTGGGCCTGCTCCGGCAGGACCTGGTTGACCACCGTGATCAACGCGCTGTTGCGGACTGAGGCGGCGAGCCAGGGCACCGAGGACGAGCCGAGCGGCACCGCGACCAGCCAGGCGAGCAGGAGCACCGCGAACAGCGAGACGAGCGCCCCACCGACGTCGTCGGCCCGTTTACCCACGTCGCTGGTGATCGTCTTGCGCAGGTGCGAGCCGAGCCAACCGGCGAGGGCCTGCCCGACCACCGCCAGCCCGAAGATGGCCACCAGCGAGATCAGTACACGGGTGCCGGCGTCCACGAACTGTCTGGCGAACAGCGGCCCGAGCTGGAGACCCAGCAGCAGACCCAGGAAGAAGCCGGACAACGACGTGACGCCGATGACGAAACCCTGGCGGTATCCGCTGATCGCGAACACGAGCATGAGCAGCAGCAGGACGAGATCCACGACGGACACGGGTCAAGCGTACGGGCAGTGTGCCCACCGGATGACCATCGCTTGCGGATGGTGACCGTGCGGTCAGCGCAGGGCGTTCTCGTCGGCGTCGTCGGTGCCGGCGGACGGGGCCGGTGTCGCCCCGGTCGGCGGAAGCTCCACCACCCGCCCGCGCGACCAGGGACGGGCCCAGCCGCCCATCTCGAGCAGGGTTGCGAGCACCCCGGCGGTGAAGCCCCAGACGAGCATCCCGCGCGCCGAGAACGCCGGCCCGATCCAGCCGCTCGGGTGCCGGACCCGCAGTCGGTTGGCCGGATCGACCAGCTCGCTGACTGGCAGGCGGGCGACGTGTGCCACCTCGGCCGGCTCCCGTGGGTGCACCGGGTGCGGGTCGTGCCACCAGGCCAGCACCGGCGTGACCACGAAGTCGCTGACCGGGATCCACAGTTTCGGCAGCTCGGCCAGCACTGTCACGCTGGCCGGGTCGAGGCCCACCTCCTCGTTCGCCTCGCGCAGGGCGGTGGCGCGGACGTCGGCGTCCTCCGGGTCGGCCGCACCCCCGGGAAAGGCGGGCTGGCCGGCGTGGTTGCGCAGGGTGGCGGCGCGTTGCAGGACCAGCACGTCGGGACCCGCGCCGGGCTGCTCGCCGAGCAGCACCAGCACGGCGCTCTCCCGACCGCCCTCAGCCGGCGTGGTCAGCCGGGTGAAGTCCTCGGCGCGGGCGGTGCCCAGCCGGGTCAGCAACGGCTCGATCCACTCGGGGGGCCGACGGGTCACGCCGGCACCGCCAGGCCGAGGTGCTGGCGGACCAGCTTGGCGAGCTTGGTGTCGTCGAGAGCACCGCTGGCGTCGATGTGCCGGACCTGACCGTCGGCGTCGACGAAGAGGGTCAGCGGAATGGCGTTGCGCTTCAGCTCGCGCTGTAGCGCCTCGCCCTGGTCCACCAGGATCGGGAACCGGACGCCGAAGTCCTCACCGATGGACTGGGCGCCGCCCCGGCTGTCCCGACTGTTGACCCCGACCACCTGGAGCTGACCGGCGGCCCGCTCGCTGAGGCGTTGGAAGGCGGGGAGCTCCTTGCGGCACGGCGGGCACCAGGAAGCCCACACGTTGATCACCGCCGGCCCGGCCACCTCGCGCAGCACGACGGGGGCACCGCCGGTGAAGCAGGAGAGCGTCAACTCCGGCAGCGCCGACCCGCCAGCGACGGGGGCCGTCGGGCCATTGGGGGCCGTCGTGCCGGGCGACGCGGGGGTGTCCGTTGTGGGGGTCGTCGTGCCGGAGCCGGGCGGCGTGGTCCTGGGCGCCGTGCTCAGTGTGGCGCAGTCCCGGAACGGCGAAGGTCGTTCAGCGGCGGCCGGCCGGGGGGCTGGCTCGTCGTCGGCCGTGCCGCTGGTGCAGCCGGTGACGGCCAGCAGCAGCGGCAGGACGGCAAGGGCGAGGCGGCGGCGGTTCACGGCACCTCCGCCGTGATCGCCTGCTCCGGCACCAGCTCCGGGTCGACCCCGGCAGCTACCGCGAGGTCGCGCGCCCGAGGGCCCTTGAGCAGCTTGGCGGCGGCCGCCGGCTCGGTCGGGCCGGTGCCGTACGAAGGGCAGAGCTTCGCGAGCGTGCAGGCGCCGCAGGCCGGCTTGCGCGCGTGGCAGACCCGTCGCCCGTGGAAGATGATCCGGTGCGAGAGCATGGTCCAGTCGCGCTTGTCGTACAGCGCGCCGACCGCGTGCTCGATCTTGACCGGGTCGGTCTCGGTGGTCAGCCGCCACCGGTGGACCAGCCGCTGGAAGTGCGTGTCGACGGTGATGCCCGGGACGTCGAAGGCGTTGCCCAGGATCACGTTGGCGGTCTTGCGGCCGATGCCGGGGAGCGTCACCAGGTCGACGAGCCGGCCCGGGACCGTGCCGTCGTACCGGTCGAGGAGGGCCTGACCGAGCTTGAGCAGTGAGTCGGTCTTGTTGCGGTAGAAGCCGGTGGGCCGGATCAGCTCCTCCATCTCGCCCCGGTCGGCGCCGGCGTACGCGGCAGCGCTCGGGTAGCGGGCGAAGAGCTTCGGGGTGACCTCGTTGACCTTCTTGTCCGTGCACTGCGCGGACAGGATCGTGGCGACGGCCAACTCCAGAGCGTTGGAGTGGTCCAGCTCACAATGCGCGTCGGGATGCGTCTCGGCCAGCACCCGGCCGATCTTGCGGGCACGGCGTTTGCGCCCGAGATCGGTCTCGCTGGCACCGGGAGGGCTACTGGTCACGACGGTCAGCCTACGTCGCACCCCGGACGCTCCTCGTCGGGTCAGCCGCCGGTCGGCGCCGAGATCTTCCCCTGCCCGTCGAGGCGAGCGCCGCCCTTCGGGAAGTCGGCACGGCTCAACTCGGTGACCAGGCCCAGGCCCCGGTCGTCCGGGTCCATCGTCGGCTTGCCGGCGGAGTTCATGTACGTGGAGGTGAACGAGCCGCCGGCCCAACTGCCGTCCGGCTTGAGCGACACCTTCAGTACGCCGCCCCAGCCGAGGCGGCCGTCGTTGCTCAGCGAGTTGCCGCCGCCGGCAAAGTTGCCCAGGCTGTACGCGATCAGGCGCCCCTGGTAGAACTCCATCCCGCGCAGCACGTGCGGGCCGTGCCCGACGATCAGGTCGGCGCCAGCGTCGATCATGGCGTGCGAGAACTTCACCGGGTCGCCCCGGTTCTCGCCCAGAAACATCTCCGTGCCGGGCTTCACCCGGGTCTTGTCGACGCCCTCGCCACCCATGTGCACCTGCACCACGACCAGGTCGGCCATGGTGGCGGCCTTGGCGACCACCGCCTTCGCCTTGTCGATGTCGACGAGGCTGTTGGACCAGACGTACGACGAGAAGCCGGCGACGGCGACCTTGACGCCCTTGACGTCGACCACGGTGATCTCGTTCGGCGCGCCGGTGTGCTCCAGGTCGTACTTCTTCAGCGCCTTCTGGGTGTTCTCGTAGCCCTTGGGCCCGTAGTCGTAGCCATGGTTGTTGGCCTGGTTGAGCACGTCGAAGCCGGCGTCGCGCAGGTGCGCGGCGTACTCCGGCGGGGCGCGGAACTGGAAGCAGCGGGTGGAGTTCGCCCCGCACTTGCCGGTGCCGGTGTCGACAGTCAACGGCTCCTCAAGGTTGCCCATCACCAGGTCGGCCTTGAGCGCCTCGGTGACCGAGTTGAAGAAGCCCTTACCGCCGGCGGCGGGCAGCCGACTGGGCGCGTTGCCCATGATGATGTCGCCGGTGGCGGAGAGCGAGATCGCGCCACCCTGACCGGACGATGCGGGCCCGGTGGCCTTGGGGCCGGTCGTGGAGACCGGCGCGCCGGTGCCACCACCTCCCGCGCCTGGCTGCCAGACGGGTGCCTCACCACCGGGGTCGGCACAGCCGGCCACGAGGAGGGCGGCCAGCAGCGCGGCGAGGCCGAGGGCGACGCGGCGACGCGGGCGGGACGCGAGAGGGGCGGGAGCGTACATCGCCCGCGACCCTACCGGTCGTTAAACGCGCCGACGACAGCCGATCGGTTGGACTTTGCGCCCCTGAGCTGCTCGGACCACGGCACGACCGGCCGGGAACCCCCGGCGAGCACCGCCGCGTGCACGGCTCGGGCGAGCGGGGCACCCCAGGTGGAGCGCGGCCCGCCGTACGCGGCCTCCGGCCCGTCCACCGGGCAGAGCACTGTGACCGCGTCGGTGGGCGTACCGGTCCCCGGCATCCCCAGCTCGGTGATCGCCTGGGTCTTCGCCTCGGTCGCGGTGGCCACCGCATTCACCAGTGCCGAGTCGGCGAGCCGGGCCGGCACGTACACCACGATGTTGACAGTGCCGACGTGTGGGGCCAGCGCGGCTGGCGTCGGCGCGGCCGCGGGCACCGGCGTGCCGAGCCCGACCGTCGCCCAGGCCCGCACCCCGGCGTCGGTTCGCGCGACCACCTCGGTCACATCGACGCCGGTCAGCAGACCAACACCGGGCCCGTCGAGGGCCAGCTCGGCGGCGATTGAGGCCAGGTGCGCCGCGGGGTCATCCCGGTCGTACGACATCGGTACGGTCGCGTTCAACACCCACCGCCGGACCCCGATGCCACCGCCCAGCGGAGCACTGCTGACCGCCCGTAGGGGCACGTCCGCGCGCCAGACGAGCAGCGGGACGTGGCGCCCGTCCTCGGCGCGGCTGGTCAGAGTCGGCTCGGTCAGCACGTCGGGCAGGTTACGCCCACCGATCAAGATTCCAGGGGCGACCTCTGATTCATGCTCACGTGCGCCTAGACTTGGCGGCGCGCGAGGGGATCAGCGGACGGCGGCCCCGGCCGACGGACGGCACGCGCAACCGGAGGTGCGCAATGGACGAGGTACTGGCCCGCAGCGGGATCTTCCAGGGTGTTGACCCGGAAGCTGCCGAGGCGCTTGCCAAGGAGATGGAGACGATCGAGGTCCGCAAGGGCGAGATCGTCTTCAATGAGGGCGAGCCCGGTGACAGCCTCTACATCCTGCTGTCCGGGAAGATCAAGGTTGGTCGCCGCGCAGCGGACGGCCGGCAGAACCTCATCGCGGTGATGGGGCCGTCGGACATGGTCGGTGAGCTGTCGCTCTTCGACCCGGGTCCGCGTACGGCGACCGCCACCGCGGTGACCGACACCAGGCTGGTGCGGCTGCGTAAGCAGGCGCTGCGGCCGTGGCTCAACAACCGCCCGGAGATCGCCGAGCAGCTGCTCCGGGTGCTCGCCCGGCGGCTGCGCCGGACCAACGACTCGCTCGCCGACCTGATCTTCACGGACGTGCCGGGCCGGGTCGCCAAGAACCTGCTCCAGATGGCGGGCCGCTTCGGCACCCGCGACGGCGGCGTTCTGCGGGTGACCCACGACCTCACCCAGGAGGAGATCGCCCAGCTCGTCGGCGCCTCGCGGGAGACCGTCAACAAGGCGCTCGCCGACTTCGCCTCGCGCGGCTGGCTGCGGTTGGACGGCAAGAGCATCATCATCCTGGACCCGGAGCGCCTGGCCCGTCGCGCCCGCGTCTGAGCAGCACCCGACGTCCCCGCCTGCCGTCACCGACGGTAGGCGGGGACGTTTGCCGTCTGCCTGACGCAGAATCGCTGGCCTGGAGGCGATGCCCGCGGTGAGGGTGGGGCCATGGTGAACCGAGTTGCGGTGCTCTCCGACATCCATGGTGTCCTGCCGGCGCTGGAGGCCGTACTGGCCGAGCCGGACGTCGCCGCCGCCGATCTGATCGTGCTCACCGGCGACATCGCCGCCGGCCCGCAACCGGTCGAGGTGCTGGACGTGCTCGCCGGCCTGGGCGACCGGGTGTGCTGGGTCGGCGGCAATGCCGACCGCGAGCTGGTCGAGGCCCGGGCCGGCCGCCCGGCGTCGATCGAGGTGTCGAACTGGGCCGCCGGGCAGCTGCGCGCCGACCAGGTGGCCCGGCTCGGCGCGCTGCCGGCGACGGCGACGTTGGAGATCGACGGCCTCGGGCCGACGCTGTTCTGCCACGCCACGCCCCGCGATGACGAGGAGGTCGTGCTCGTCGACTCCCGGATGGCGCGCTGGGCGGAGGTGTTCGACGGTCTGTCCGCCGAGATCACCACGGTGGTCTGCGGCCACACGCACATGCCCTTCACCCGGCTGGTCGACCGGCGTCTGGTGGTCAACCCGGGCAGCATCGGCATGCCGTACGGGGGCGCAGGCGCGTGGTGGGCGCTGCTCGGGCCGGGCATCCAGCTGCGCCGCACCGCCTTCGACGTGGACCTGGCCTGCGCCCGCGTCTCGGCGGAGTCGACCTTCCCCGACGCCGCCGCCTGGGCGGACGAGTACCTGCGCTCCCAGCACAGCGACGCCGACGCGCTGACCGCCTTCGGCCCCCGCGACGGCCGCTGAGCCAGCACTGAGCCGGCAGCCGGACGGCAGGCGTCGGGCAGGCGGGCGGGCGCACGGGCGGGCGGCGGGCGCATGGCGGGCGGGCGCACGGGCGGGCGGCGGGCGCATGGCGGGCGGGCGCACGGGCGGGCGGGCGGCGGGATACCGGTCAGGGAGCCTTTGGAGCTGAATCGTTTGCGGCATCAGCCGTAGATGATCGGCAGGCCGATCCTCGAACGAGCTCGACGGGCGCGGTGACGGGCGCGGTTACGAGCGCGGTTACGAGCGGCGTTACGGGCGCGGTCGACCGGCTTGGTCGACGGCGATTCGTTTGTGACATCAGCTCCATAGCGAGACCAACCACCCAGGCTCACCTCCCGCGCCGCCCCACCGCAGAGCCCACCCGGGTGTCGCGCGCGAGCTCAGAAAAAGTCAGTCTTGACTGTTTGTTTCGTAGGCACCAGGCTGTCTCCGTGCCCACCGCATCGACGCGTGTACCTCAGCAGGAACGCAGCCGCGCCACCCAGGCCCGGCTGCTGGAGGCGACCGTCGACTGCCTGATCGAGCACGGCTGGTCCGGCACCACGACCACAGTGGTCGCGGCGCGGGCCGGTGTGTCGCGTGGGGCGCAGCTGCACCACTACCCGACGAAGGCGGCGCTGGTGACGGCCGCCGTGGCCCATCTGGCCGAGCGCCGGGCCGACGAGCTGCGCACCGAGGCCGAGGCGCTGCCGGCTGGCCCGCAGCGGTTGGACCGGGTCGTCGACCTGCTCGCCGTGGCGTTTACCGGGCCGCTGTTCGTGGCCGCGCTTGAGCTCTGGGTCGCCGCTCGCACCGATCGGGAGCTGCGCGACGCCCTGGTGCCGCTGGAGGCGACGGTCGGGCGGGAGATGCACAGGCTCACCGTCGCCCTGCTCGGTGTCGACGAGCGTCGACCCGGTGTCCGCGAAGCGGTGCAGGCCACGCTCGACCTGCTCCGTGGGCTCGGGGTGGCCAACCTCCTCAGCGACGACTCCGCCCGCCGGGCCGCCCTGTTGACCACCTGGAAGCGCCAGCTCGCCACCCTGCTCACGCCCTGACCGCCGGCCGCACCGGCCACCACCGACCGGAGGCACCATGGTCGACCTCAGCGACCTGCTCACGGACCTGGCCGACGAGTCCGCCCAACTGGACGCCCTGGTGGCTCCCCTGCCCGTGGCCGAGTGGGCGAGGCCGACCCCCGCGCCGGGCTGGAGCATCGGGCATCAGATCGCCCACCTCGCCTGGACCGACCACGTCGCGCTGTTGGCCGCGACCGATCCCGAGGCGTTCTACGCAACGGTCACCGCCGCGCCGGACGTGACCCGACTCGTCGACGTCGGTGCCGAGGAATTCCTCGCCCCGCCGGCCGAACTGCTCGCCCGCTGGCGGGCCGGGCGCACAGCGCTCGTCGACGCACTGGCCGCCGTTCCGGCCGGCGGCAAACTGCCCTGGTACGGCACCCGGATGTCGGCCACCTCGATGGCCACCGCCCGGATGATGGAGACCTGGGCGCACGGCGCGGACGTGGCCGACGCCCTCGACGTGGTCCGACCCGACAGCGACCGACTCCGGCACGTTGCGCACCTGGGCGTGCGTACCCTCGGGCACGGCTTCGCCGCGCACGGCCGGGAGGCACCGACGGCGCCGGTCCGGGTCGAGCTGGTCGGGCCCGGCGGGGAGACCTGGAGCTGGGGTCCGGCGGACGCCGCCGACCGCGTCACCGGCCCGGCTCGGGACTTCTGCCTGCTGGTCACCCAGCGCCGACACCGCGCGGACCTCGCTCTGGTCGCCACCGGGCCGGTCGCCGACGAGTGGCTCGACGTGGCGCAGGCCTTCGCCGGGCCGCCGGGTGACGGCCGGCAGCCGGCCGGCGGGATCGGGGTACGGGCATGATCCGCATCGGCAACGCCTCCGGCTTCTACGGCGACCGGTTCACCGCCTGGCGGGAGATGCTCGACGGCGGTGAGCTGGATGTGCTGACCGGCGACTACCTCGCTGAGTTGACCATGCTGATCCTTGCCCGGGATCGCCTGCGCGACCCCGACCTGGGCTACGCGAAGACGTTCCTGCGGCAACTGGAGACCTGCCTCGGCACCGCACTCGACCGAGGGGTGCGGATCGTGACCAACGCCGGCGGGTTGAACCCGGCCGGTCTGGCCGCCGCCATCGAGAAGCTCGCCGACCGACTCGGCCTGCCGACGCAGGTCGGGTACGTCGAGGACGACACGATCCAGCGACCGGACGCGTTGAGCGCGAACGCCTACCTCGGCGCGTTCGGGATCGCCGCCTGCCTCGACGCCGGCGCGCACGTGGTGGTCACCGGCCGGGTCACCGACGCGTCGCTCGTGGTCGGCCCGGCCATCGCCAGGTACGGGTGGGGCCGCGACGACCTCGACGAGCTGGCCGGGGCCACCGTGGCGGGGCACCTCGTCGAGTGCGGCGCGCAGGTCACCGGCGGCAACTTCAGCTTCTTCACCGAGCTGCCCGACGGCGGTCACCGGCCCGGGTTCCCGATCGTCGAGGTGCACCCCGACGGCTCCTCGGTGGTCACCAAGCATCCGGGTACCGGCGGCGCGGTCACCGTGGAGACGGTCACCGCCCAACTGCTCTACGAGATCGGCGGGCCCGCGTACCTCGGGCCGGACGTGGTCACCCGACTGGACACGGTGACGCTGCACCCCGACGGGCCGGACCGGGTCCGGGTCTCCGGTGTCCGGGGCACGCCACCACCGTCCACGCTCAAGGTGGGCGTCAACAACCTCGGCGGCTTCCGCAACTCGATGACGTTCGTCCTCTGCGGGCTGGACATCGAGGCGAAGGCGGCAGTGGTCCGGGGGCAGGTGGAGGAGGCGGTGGGCAAGGACGGGCTGGAGTTCACGCTGGCCCGGACCGACCACCCGGACGCCGCCGACACCGAGGCGGCCAGCGCCCTGCTGCACGTACACCTGCGCGACGGCGACAAGGCCCGGGCCGGGCGGGCGTTCTCGGCCGCCGCGGTGGAGTTGGCCCTGGCCTCGTACCCGGGATGCACGCTGACCACAGTGCCCGGTGACGCGACACCGTACGGCGTCTTCACCGCCGACGCGGTGCCGCAGGACGCGGTGGCGCACGTCGCGGTGCTACCCGGCGGCGAGCGGGTGCCGATCGCCCCGCCGATCCGCACCGTCCCCATCTCACAGGACGAGTCGGCCCCGGGTGGCGGCGCGGCGGTCGACGGCCCGACCCGGCGCGGGGCGCTCGGCGAGGTGGTCGGCGCACGCTCCGGGGACAAGGGCGGCGACGCCAACCTCGGTGTCTGGGCGCGGTCCGACGCCGGGTACGCGTGGCTGCGGACCTGGTTGACAGTCGAACGGCTGGCCGAGCTGGTGCCGGAAACCGCGCCGCTGTCGGTGCGGCGCTACGAGTTGTCGAACCTGCGTGCTGTCAACTTCGTGATCGAGGGCCTGCTCGGCGCCGGGGTGGCCGCGTCCACCCGGTTCGACCCGCAGGCCAAGGCACTCGGCGAGCTGCTGCGCGCCCGGATCGTCGACCTGCCTGCCGACCTACCGACGGGGGCATCCCGATGAGCATCGTGGGCACCCCGGAGCGCCGGCAACTACGCGAGCTGACCCGGGCGTTCGTGACCCGGGAGGTGTTGCCGCACCTGGACGACTGGGAGCGGGCCGGCGAGGTGCCCAGAGGGCTGCACGCGACCGCCGCGAAGCTCGGCCTGCTCGGCATCGGCTTCCCGGAGTCGGTCGGTGGCAGCGGCGGTGACCTGCTGGACTCGATCATCGTGACCGAGGAGCTGATCCGCTCCGGCGGCTCGTCCGGGCTGGTGGCGGCCCTGTTCACGCACGGGATCGCGTTGCCGCACATGGTCGCGGCGGCCGGTGCCCGCACCGGTGGCTCGCTGGGCGGTCGGCTCGGTGGCGTCTCGTCCGCGGGCGACGACAGCCTGATCGAGCGGTACGTGCGGCCAACGCTGTCCGGCACGATGATCGGCGCGCTGGCCATCACCGAGCCGGACGGCGGTTCGGACGTGGCCGGCATCCGCACGACCGCCCGCCGCGACGGCGACCACTACGTGGTGAACGGGTCGAAGACGTACATCACCAGCGGGCACCGGGCCGACTTCGTGACCACGGCGGTGTGTACCGACTTCCCCGGCAGCGGTGAACTCACCCTGCTGGTCATCGACAAGGGGTCGCCCGGGTTCACAGTGGGACGCCGGTTGGAGAAGCTGGGCTGGCACTGCTCGGACACCGCCGAGCTGTCCTTCGCGGACGTGCGGGTGCCGGTCGCCAACCGGATCGGCGCGGAGAACACCGGCTTCCTGGCGATCATGCAGCACTTCGCGGCGGAACGGCTGTCGCTGGCGACCCAGGCGTACGCGACAGCGCAGCGCTGCGTCGAGTTGGCGGTGCGCTGGTGTCGGGACCGGGAGACCTTCGGGCGCCCGCTGGCCAGCCGGCAGCTGATCCGGCACCGCTTGGCCGAGATGCACACCCGGGCCGAGGCGGCCCGGTCGTACGTGCACGCAGTGGCGGGTCGGGTCGCGGCCGGCGAGCCGGTGGTGACCGAGGTGGCGATGGCGAAGAACGTGGCGGTGGCCGCCTGCGACCACGTCGTCGACCAGGCGTTGCAGCTGCACGGCGGGTTCGGCTACCTGCGCGACGCCGAGGTGGAGCGGCACTACCGCGACGCGCGGATCCTCGGCATCGGCGGCGGCACCACCGAGATCATGAACGAGATCATCGCGAAAGGCATGGGCCTGTGACCACCCTGGACAGCGCGGTCGACCCGTCCGCGCCCTCGTACCTGGCGAACCGGGCGGCCTTGCTGGAGCGGTTGACCGAGTTGGACGCCGCGCTGGACCAGGCGCGGGCAGGTGGTGGCGAGAAGTACGTGACCCGGCACCACGCCCGCGGCAAGCTGCTCCCCCGGGAGCGGATCGAGCTGCTGGTGGACGCCGACAGCCCGTTCCTGGAGTTGTCGCCGGTCGCCGCGTACGGCTCGGACTTCCCGGTCGGGGCCAGCGTGGTCACCGGCATCGGGGTGGTCGAGGGCGTGGAGTGCCTGATCGTCGCCAACGACCCGACGGTGCGCGGCGGCGCGGTGAACCCGTGGTCGCTGGCGAAGACCCGGCGGGCCGGCGAGATCGCCCTGGCCAACCGGCTGCCCATGGTCAATCTGGTGGAGTCGGCCGGGGCGGACCTGCCCACGCAGGCGGAGATCTTCATTCCCGGTGGTCGGGTGTTCCGTGACCTCACCCGGCTCTCGGCGGCCGGCATCCCCACTGTCAGCGTGGTCTTCGGCAACGCCACGGCCGGTGGCGCGTACGTGCCGGGGATGTCCGACCACGTGATCATGATTCGGGACCGGTCACAGGTCTACCTGGCCGGTCCGCCGCTGGTGAAGATGGCGACCGGCGAGGTCACCGACGACGAGTCGCTGGGTGGCGCGGCGATGCACGCTGGCACGTCCGGGCTCGCCGACTACCTGGCCGCCGACGAGCGGGACGGCATCCGGCTGGCCCGGCAGTGCGTCCGCCGGTTGAACTGGCGCAAGCAGGGCCCGTCGCCGCGTACGGCGGTGCCGCAGCCGCCGAAGTACGACCCGGAGGAGTTGCTCGGCATCACCAGCGCCGACCTGAAGGTGCCGTTCGACCCCCGGGAGGTGCTGGCCCGGATCCTGGACGGCAGCGACTTCGACGAGTTCAAGCCGGCGTACGGGGACGCGCTGGTCACCGGTTGGGGCGAGTTGCACGGATACCCGGTGGGGGTGCTGGCGAACGCCCGAGGGGTGCTGTTCAGCGCGGAGGCGCAGAAGGCGGCCCAGTTCATCCAGCTCGCGAACACCTCGGACACCCCGTTGATCTTCTTGCAGAACACCACCGGCTACATGGTGGGCACCGAGTACGAGCAGCGCGGCATCATCAAGCACGGCGCCCTGATGATCAACGCGGTGTCGAACTCGACGGTGCCGCACCTGACGGTGAACCTGGGCGCCTCCTACGGCGCCGGCAACTACGGCATGTGCGGCCGGGCGTACGAGCCGAGATTCCTGTTCACCTGGCCGAACGCCAAGTCGGCGGTGATGGGCCCGGCTCAGCTCGCGGGGGTGCTGTCGATCGTGGCCCGGCAGGCGGCTGCCGCACGGGGGCGCGACTACGACGAGGACTCCGACGCGGCGATGCGTTTGATGGTCGAGCAGCAGATCGAGTCGCAGTCCGGCGCGCTCTTCCTCTCCGGCCGGCTCTACGACGACGGGGTGATCGACCCCCGGGACACTCGGACCGTCCTCGGGCTCTGCCTCTCGGCGATCCACAACGGACCGGTGAAGGGCGCCGACGGTTTCGGCGTCTTCCGGATGTAGAGGGGCCACTGATGATCAACAGACTGCTTGTGGCCAACCGGGGCGAGATTGCCCGCCGGGTCTTCGCCACCTGCCGCGCGATGGGCGTGGAGACGGTCGCCGTGCACTCGGACGCGGACGCCGACGCGCCGTTCGTGGCCGAGGCCGACCAAGCCGTACGCCTGCCGGGGAGTTCGCCGGCCGAGACGTACCTGCGGGTCGACCTGATCCTGGACGCGGCCCGGCGCAGCGGCGCGGACGCCGTCCACCCCGGCTACGGGTTCCTCGCCGAGAACGCCGAGTTCGCGGCGGCGGTGACCGACGCCGGTCTGACCTGGGTCGGCCCGCCGGCCAAGGTGATCGCCGCGATGGGCGACAAACTGGCGGCGAAGGCGCTGCTCGCCGAGGCGGGCGTACCGATGCTGCCGAGTTGGACCGACACCGACGAGATCGCGGACTTTCCGGTGCTGGTGAAGGCGTCCGCCGGCGGTGGTGGCCGGGGCATGCGGATCGTCCGGACCGCCGACGAACTGGCCGAGGCCGTCGCCTCCGCGCGCCGCGAGGCGGCCGCCGCGTTCGGCGACGGCACTGTCTTCATCGAGCGGTACGTCGAACGCGGCCGGCACGTCGAGGTGCAGATCTTCGGTGACGCCCACGGTCGAGTGGTGGCCCTCGGTGACCGGGAGTGCTCGATCCAGCGCAGGCACCAGAAGATCGTCGAGGAGGCGCCGGCGGTCGTTCCCGAGCGGGTGCGGACGGCGTTGCACGAGGCGGCGGTGGCCGCCGGACGCGCTGTCGACTACCTGGGCGCGGGCACCGTGGAGTTCCTGCTCGCCCCGGGCGGTGAGTTCTTCTTCCTGGAGATGAACACCCGCCTTCAGGTGGAGCATCCGGTCACCGAGTTGTGCACGGGACTGGACCTGGTGGGGTTGCAACTGCTCGTCGCCGAGGGTGAGCCGCTGCCGGCGGCCCTGCCGGCGAGCACCGGGCACGCGGTCGAGGTACGCCTCTGCGCCGAGGACGCGGCGGCGGGTTGGCGACCGGCCACCGGGACCCTGCACCGTTTCGCCGTCGGCGCGGTGGCGGCCGAGTTCGGTGGGCTGGCCGGGCCGGGTCTGCGGCTCGACTCCGGTGTGGTGGCCGGTTCGGTGGTCGGGGTGCACTACGACTCGATGCTCGCGAAGCTGATCGCCTGGGGTCGTACCCGCGCGGAGGCGACCCGACTGCTGGCCAGCGCGCTGGCCCGGGCCGAGTTGCACGGGGTGACCACCAACCGGGACCTGCTGGTCCGGGTGCTGCGCAGTCCCGCGTTCGCCGCCGTGGAGATCGACACGGGTTTCCTGGACCGGCACCCGGAGGTCTTCGCCCCGCTGCTCCCCGCCGACCGGCTGCCGATCACCGCCCTCGCCGCTGCACTGGCAGCGGCCGCCCAACGGCGGGCGACCGCACCGGTGCTCCCCGGGCTCCCCTCCGGTTGGCGCAACGTGCCCGCCGTTCCCCAGACCACCCGCTTCGTCGGGCCGGACGGCGACGAGATCGAGATCCGCTACCGGTTGGACCGGACCGGCCGGCTCGCCGACTGGTCCAGCACGTCGGCGGCCGAGGAGTCCGCCGAGCGGCCGACGGCACCCACAGTGGCGCTGGTAGAGGCCACCCCGGACCGGGTGGTGCTCGACGTCGACGGGGTTCGGCGCGCGTACCGCGTACACCGGGTGGGGTCGGCTGTCTTCGTGGACGGCCCGGACGGGGCGGCGAGCCTCGCCGAGCTGCCGCGTCTCCCGCCGCCCACCGCGGCGGTGGCGGCCGGGTCGCTGCTCGCGCCGCTGCCCGGCGTGGTGACCCGGGTGCACGTCCAGGTCGGCCAGCGGGTCTCGGCCGGCGATCCGCTGCTCACGCTGGAAGCGATGAAGCTGGAACATCCCGTGCTCGCCCCGATCGACGGCGTGGTCGCCGAGCTGCCGGTGCCGACCGGCGGTCAGGTGCAGACGGGCGCCGTGTTGGCCGTTGTCGACGAAAAGGACCCCCGATGACCTTCGACCTCACCCCCGAGCAGGACCAGCTGCGCGACGCCGTGCGGGCGCTCGGCCGCCGGTACGGCCACTCCTACTTCGTCGAGAAGGCGAGGGCCGGTGAACACACCACCGAACTGTGGGCGGAGGCCGGACGGCTCGGCTACCTGGGGGTCAACATCCCCACCGAGTACGGCGGCGGGGGCGGTGGCATCACCGAGCTGGCCATCGTCTGCGAGGAGCTGGCGGCGGCGGGTTGCCCGCTGCTGCTGCTTGTGGTCTCCCCTGCCATCGCGGCGACGGTGCTCAGTCGGCACGGCACCGAGGAACAGCGCAAGCGGCACCTGCCGGGCCTCGCCGACGGCTCCCAGAAGATCGTTTTCGCGATCACCGAGCCGGAGGCCGGTTCCAACTTCCACCGACTCGGCACTGTGGCCCGCCGCGACGGTGACGGCTGGCTGCTGAACGGCCGCAAGTGCTACATCTCCGGTGTCGACGAGGCCGGTCACGTGCTGGTCGTGGCCCGTGTCGCCGTCGATGACGGCCCAGCCGGTTCAGCGGATGCGTCTCCGCAGAAGCTCAAGCCGGCGCTGTTCCTGGTGCCGACCGACGCGGCCGGGCTGACCCGGTCCAAGTTGGACATGGAGATCGTGTCCCCGGAGAACCAGTTCCTGCTCTACCTGGACGACGTGCGGGTGCCCGCCGACGCGCTGCTCGGTGAGTCGCTGGACGCCGGGCTGCCGGCGCTCTTCGCCGGGCTCAACCCGGAGCGGATCACGGTGGCCGCGATGGGCGCCGGCACCGGCCGGTACGCCATCGAGCGGGCCAGTGAGTACACCGCCACCCGCAAGGTCTGGGGTGGTCGGAGCATCGGCTCCCACCAGGGGGTGTCGCACCCGCTGGCACACGCGGCGGTGCAGGTGGAACTGGCCCGCCTCATGATCCAGAAGGCGGCCACCCTGTACGACGCCGGCCGCGACCTGGAGGCCGGGGTGTCCGGCAACATGGCCAAGTACGCGGCCGGGGAGGCCGCCGCGCTCGCCGTGGACACCGCCGTGCAGGTGCTCGGTGGGGCCGGCATGACCACCGAGTACGGGGTGGCGACCCTGCTCGGTGCCGTCCGGGCCGGCCGGATCGCCCCGGTCAGCCGCGAGATGATCCTGAACTTCGTGGCCCAGCACGTCCTCGGCCAGGACAAGTCGTACTGACGTCGCCGCGCCCTGCGCGAGCGTGCCGTGGCCGTGGCGGGCGCTGCATGATCGACTCGGTTTTCCTGAACTCGCGGTGTCCAAGCGTCGGTGATGCCCCGACTTCTGAAAGCCGAGTCGATCCCGCACGGGCCGACCCCCGGTGGGGCCGTCAGGCTGGGGTACGGCAGGCGGCGTCGATGCGGTGGACCGGGCGGACCCGACGACCCATGCCCTCCAACAGCGAATCCTCGACGTGGAAGTCGTGAATGCGCAGTTGGTGGCGGGGCAGCTCCTCCTCGCTCGGGCAGAGCACCTGGGCGCGGACCAGACCGACCGGGACGTACCGGACGCCACCCCGTTCCTGAAGGATCACCATGTTGACGTCGTCGGTGGTGACCACGTGCCCGCGTACGTCCTCGGTGGGCCCACTCTCCGGGCCCACTGTGGTGACGGTCAGCGGCAACACCGGTGTGGTGATCACCGGCACCGCGGCCCAGATCAGGGTGGCCAGCACCGCCACCTCGGTCACCGACGCCAGCGGCCGGATCACCATGCCCGGCAGCGGCCCCGCGACGAAGAGCGCCAGCAGCGGGGGCACCACGATGAGCGCCAGCACCAGCCACTCGTCGCCCTGCCGCATCGCATCTCGCATCGTCGGCAGCATCAGCCAGCCGTACCCGGCGAGCAGCGCGACGATCAGCAGCAGCCGAGGCACCACCCGCTCGTGCAGCCGCGCCGGGCGCAGTTGGAACGCCGCCACGAACGCCGGCAACAGCAACGGCAGATAGAGCAACGGCCAGGTGATCAGGGCGAGCAGGAAGCTGGCCAGCACCACCCAGGCCGGGGTGATGTCGGCCCAGCGGGCGAAGAGCGGGCGGCGGCGGGTGCCCGGCGGAAGTCGATCCGCGCTGACGGCCAGTACCGCGCCGAGCGCGAAGACGGCGACCAGCCCGGTGGAGAGCAGCCGGGCCGCCGTGGTCAGGAAACCGGCGAGCAGGTTGACCGGCCCGACGTTGGCCACCAGCAGCAGCGTGGTCTGGAGCTCCCCGCCGGCCTCCACGCCGAGGCGGAGGACGGAGAAGATCGCCGGTACGCCCACCACTGCCGTCCAGAACGACTGGCTGGCGCGGGCGCGGCGCTCCGCCGGATCCCACCGGACCCGGCCGGGCTCAACCGCGGCGACGACCGGTTCGGCCGGTTCGGCGACCGGCACTCCGGCCGGCCAGGCAACGTCAGCTCCTGCGCCAGCCGCTGGACGATCGACGGCCGGCGGCGCTGCTGCCGTACCGTCGATCGCCGGCCCGGCGTCGCCGCCGGGCACTGACGTCCGGGGCGGCGGGACCGGCCCGTCGCCGCTGGTGGCGGTCGGTGCCGCGCTCACTTCGCGGGCGCCTTGTCGTCGAAGTCGACAAGCTTCGGCACCTCCAGCGGCTGCGGCTGGCGCTTCTCGGCCTTCAGCCAGGGGCCCAGGGTCCGGTTGTACGCGGTCTGCCAGGGGCTGGCATCTCCGTCGCGGCCCTGCTCGTAGCTCTTCTGCAGGAAGAACGCGACCAGGTCGCGCAGCGCGGGATCACCGATCGGCACGCCGATGCCCAGCAACTCGCTGGTGCCGAACGGCATGTCCACGATCTCGAACTCCTTGGGGAAGCTGGCCAGGAAACCGGCAAGGATCGACTCGTCGGAGCTGACCGCGTCGTACCGGCCCTTCCGGATGCCGTCGACGCAGTCGCCGACGTCCTTCACCACGAACGTCTTGACCTGGTGCTTCTCCAACTCGGCCTCGGTGGTGGAGCCGCCGCTGGTGCAGACCTTGTACGCCGGATCGCGCAGATCCTCGATGGTGCGGACCTTGTCCTTGAGTCGAACCGGCACCATCACCTCCTGCGTGGTGACGAAGTACGGCCCGGCGAAGCTGACCAGCTGCTTACGGTCTTCCGTCATGGAGAAGCTGGACACCACCAGGTCGACGGTGCCGCCTTGCAGCGACGGGATGCGGTCCTCGGTGGCGACCGACACGAACTCCAGCCGCTGCTCCCCCTCGTAGCCGAGGGAGGCCGCGACGTACCGGGCGATCTCGACGTCAAACCCGACGTGCTGGCCGTTTCGCAGCTCACCCATCAGCGGCTCGTTGGTGGCGACACCGATCCGCAGCTTGGACTGACCGTAGATGTGCGTCTCGCGCATCTTCTCCTGCACCGACGGCAGCTCCGGTTCCTCCCGGCTGTCGCAACCGGCCGCAGCGGCGAGCACGAGAGTGAGAGCGACCGCCAGCGTCGACGCGATCGAGCGGAGCCGGGACTGCGAACTGCCTGAGTTCATGGGCGACCTCGCTACCGGAAGGGCCTGCGGAACACCGAGAGTAGCCGTTCTTGTCCAATCCGTGTGGGCGCGGTGGACCCTGTCGAGTGGACAGCTCGGATCGACGTCGATCGGCGCGGCGGTCGGCTCTGCGGTTGACAGCCGTCCTGGCCGCGACATGCTGGACGGGTGAGCCGATTGTCCAGACCTGATGCGCGCACGGTGGCGGTGCTCGCGGCGCTGGGAGCCCTTGCGCCGCTGGTCATGCTGGTGGTGTGGCGCCGACAGGACCTCCTCGGCGTGGTTCTCGCGCTACTCTGCGTGCTAATGACCATGATCGCCGGGGTTGCCGTCTCCGCCGCTCGGCAGGTCGACGATCCGGAGCCGGCGGACCGGTCGGCAGCCCTCGGGCCGCCCGAGCTGATGCCGTACGGGATCGACGCGGACACCCTCGACGCCCTGGACCCCCGGGACGCGTTGCGTGCGGTGCGTGACCGCCGCCGCGGGTCGAACGGGCTCAGCGGCCGGTGAGCGTGGGCGCGGAGAGCGCGTCCACACCGCGCCCCGCCAGACACCGGTAGGTCCGGTCGATGCTGCCGTCGACCGGAGGTAGCACCTCCAGGTGCCAACCGGTCGCCTCGGCGATCCCGGTGGTCAACCGGAACGTCCTCGCGCTGCACACCTGCCGCACCGGCTCAGCGGCGGCCACCTCGTCGTAGTCCGCGCCGACCAGCGACACCGGCAGGATGCCCTCGGCGTACGTCTCCCAGGTGTGTCGGCCGGCGCAGGACAGTCGAGCCGCCTCGGCGCGGCTGCCGCGGATCCGCATCGGGCCGAAGCACTCCAGCTCGGGCAGGCACCGGGCACCCTCGGGCAGGGCGGTGGGCGCACCGGTGCCGGTCGCACAGCCGGGCAGCGGCCCGGTCGCCGGTGCGGCGATCTGGGTGGCCGACGGGTACGGGGCGGGTGGTGGCGCCCGGTCGGCGACCCAGGCCCCGGCGGTCGCGGAGGCGGCGAGCGCGAGCACCCCGGCGCCGCCGAAGAGCCAGCGCCGCCACCGTCGACCGGCGGGGTCGGTTCGCTGAGTGTCCTCGATGGGCGGTCGGGGCACCGGCTGGCTGGCCGCGTACGGGCCGGAGAGCGTCGCGACACCGCTGACCGGAGCGCCGCTCACCGGTGTCGCCGGCGAACCGAGTGGGATATTGGTGAGCAGGTCGTGCAACTCGAGGGCGGAGGGACGCTCGCCCGGATCGTTTGCCATGCCGATGCGCAGCACGTCGATCAGTTCGTCCGGCACCCCGGGCAGGGCGGGGAGCGGCTGGTTGAACATCTCCAGCACGGTGACCAGGCTCGGGTTGCGCTCGGACTGCCAGCGCGGCGGCCGGCCGTGCATCACCGCGTAGAGGGTGGCGCAGAGCGCGTACACGTCGACGGCCGGTGACGGCGGGCTGTGGCTGAACATCTCCGGCGGTGCGTACGCCGGGGTGAGCACCTCCAGCGTGACCGAGGCGTCCCGGTGCTCGGCGAGGACGGCGAGCCCGAAGTCGGCGAGCACCGCCGAGTTGAAATGCGAGTGGAGGATGTTGGCCGGCTTCACGTCCCGGTGCAGCACCCCGGCGGCGTGCGAGTGGGCCAGCGCGTCCGCGATCTTGATGCCGAGGTCGCGGGCCTCCACCGGGCCGAGCGGCGAGGTGCGCATCCGTTCGGCGTACGAGCCGTCGCAGAGCTCCATGATCAGATAGGGGTGCTGATCGACGGTGACCCCGACGTCGAAAAGGTCCACCACGTGCGGGTGGGACGACATCCGGCCCGCCGCCCGCGCCTCGCGCAGGAAGCGGGCCTGATCGCGCTCGCTGTCCAGCGTCCGGTTCTCCACCTTGACGGCGACCTCGCGACCCACGGAGATCTGGGTGGCCTGGTAGACGGTCGCGTACCCGCCCCGGGCAAAGACCCGCAAATCGGTCAGGCCGGGCACGATCGGCACTGGCAGGCCGCCGGTCGGGGTGTCGGTCACCGCTCGAAAATACCCAACCCGACCGATGGCTCAGCGCACCGCGTCCGCCGGAGCCGCACCGGCGGGACCGGTACCCTCCTCGGCGACCGCAGTCGTCCCGGCACCCTCGGACGATCCGACCCCGCCGGCCGGGATGCCCCGCCGGGCGTCCAGACGCAGACCGATGGCGGTGGCCACGGCGCCCAGCCCTTCCCACGCCGCCACACCGAAGAACCGGTCGGGAGCGATGTCGGCCAGCACCGCGATGGTGAACACGGTGAACGTGACCAGCCGGAAGACCACTGTGAACCGGTAGAACACCCGCCACTCGGTCACCGTGGCGAGCAGGTAGTAGACGCCCATGTTGAAGGCCGCCATCGAGGACGCCAGCAGGAACGTCCCGGTGTGGTCACCGACGGACCGCGTCGCCGGCACCTCGAACCCGAGCATGCGCAGCTGCGCCTCCGGCCAGAGCAGCCCAACCGCGCCCATCACCAGCGCCAACACGCCGAAGACCGCGATGGTCCAGCCCGCGATGGATCGCGGCAGCTTCATGAACGGCCTCCCCAGGCACGGCGACGGTCCCCACTGTGGACCCGTACGCGGTGGTGACACGCTAGCCGCTCCCCGAGACCACCACATCCCCAGAACCGGCAGAACCTGCACCCCCACCCCCAGGGTCGCGTTGATCAAGAGCTTTCGGTCACCGGTAGCCCGGATCCTGACGCGAACCTCTTGATCAACAGGGGTGGGTGAGGGCATCGACAGGGGTGGGGTGGGGGGTGAGGGGCGGGGTTAGACCAGGGCGGTCAGGCGGGTGTGCAGGGCGTCGGCTGCGGCTCGTTCGCTGCGCTGCTCGGTGGCGTACGCCAGGCGGACCGCCTCCTGCGCGCAGGACACCGCCTCCGCCGGGCGACCGCAGGCGGCCAACGCCTCGGCCAGCACACTCGCCGCGATCACCTGGCTGCGCACGTCCTCGGCCGGTGCGGTGACCGCACGACGTGCCCAGTCCAACGCCTGCTCCCGCTGCCCGTGCGCGAGCAGCGCCGCAGCGTACTGAGCCATCGTCTGGCGGCGGGAGAAGAGCAGCGAGGGTGCGTTCGCGGCGGCCGTGGCCACCGGGGCGAGCAGCCCGACCGCTGTCGCCGAGTCGCCGGCGGCGAGACGGGCCGTCGCCAGCAGCACCCGGGGCGCCACCTGCGCCGGAGCCTGCGGGTTGTGCGGCTCCACGGCGGTCAGCACCGCGCGGGCCACCCGCTCGGCCGTCTCGCAGTCGCCCATGTCCAACGCGACGAAGCCGCGCAGTGTGCCGGCCATCCCGGTGAGCAGCGGATGCGAGGTGCGCTCCGCGTACGCCAGGGCGTCGGTGAGCAGGTCGGCGGCGTGCTCCGGCTCGCCCAGGCCGCGCGCCACCACCGCCCGGACCACCAGGGCGAACCCGCGCCCCCAGTCGTCGGACGCGGCGGCGAACTCCCGGTACGCCCGCCGGGCCTCCCGGTCCGCCTCGGCCAGGTCACCCAGCTCGGCCGTGGCGAACGCCGCCACCGCGCGCAACGTGCCCACCGCCCACGCCTCACCGACCCGCTCGCCGAACGGCAGGAACACCTGCGCCATCCGACACGCCTCGCGCAGTCGGCCGGCGAGCAGCCGGGCGAACGCCGTGGTGCCGCGCAGCCAGGCCCGCCCGTACGGGTCCTTCAGCTCGGCGAAGAGTCGGGCGGCCCGGCCGAGCACCGCGTCGGTCCCGGCGAAGTCACCCCGGGTGGTGGTCACCCAGGCCAGGTTCTGCAGGGACCACGCCTGCCCGCGTCGGTCCTGCGCACCGAGGCTGACCTGGTACGCGGCCGCCAACCGGCTGCTCGCCTGACTCAGCCGCCCGGCCACGAAGTCGGCCATGCCGAGCCGGCGCATCGCCGTGGCGCGCTGCGTGGGCAGCCGACCCTCGGTGGCGACCTGCAAGGCCTCCTGCCATGCGGTCACCGCCCGGCCCTGATCGCCGAGGGTCTCCTGGGCCTGCCCCGCCAACAGCAGGGCGCTGACCCGGGTGGCCTCGTCCCCCGCGTTCGCGGCGATCTTCTCGGCGTACGCCAACGCGTCGGTGACCCGGCCGATCTGGAGCAACGCCCGCGCGTGCACCACCCGATCGGCTGCCGGCACCCCGTCACGGGCCAGTTCGGTGGCGCGTTCGGCGTACTCGACCGCCATCGCCGGCTCACCGGCGGAGAGCGACCGGCGGGCGGCCCGGCCGAGCGCGGCGACGCCGAGCGGAACCACCGCCCGGGCCGGCGCGTCGGGGCGCAGCTTCACCGCGTCGGCGAGCGTGGCGGCCCGCTCGACGTGCGTCGCCACGAAGTCGTCCCGGGCCTCGTCGGTGAACCCGCCCACCGTGCTGGCCGTGGTCTCGTCCGCCGGCGCCGCCCAGCGGGCCAGCGCCGCGTGCCGCTCAGCCAACTCGGCCTTGCTCACCCCGGCGTACGCGGCCTCCCGCATGAGCGGCGTGGCGAACGAGTAGCCGGCACGCGAGCGGTGCAGCATGCGGCGTTGCAGCAACTCCTCGACCGCCCGGTCGAGCTCGACGGCGACCACTGCCGACGGCCGACCGTCGCGACCGCCGCGCTGCTCCCGCATCGCCTCCAGCGCGCCGGTCGGCACCGTGTCACCGGTGACCGCGGCGTCGCGCAGCACCGACCGGGCGTCCGGCGGCAACGCGTCGATCCGGGCTGCGAGCACGGCGGCGAGGTCCCGGGAGAGCAGCCGGCTGCCCAGCGAGCCCGGTACCAGCCGCCAGCCGGTCGACCCGCTCTGCTCCCGCTCGCCGGAGGCGGACCGATCCCCCGCGGCACCCCGCGTCGAGGCGGCGCCGCGCACTGATTCGGTGGTGAGCGCACCCCGTTCGATAAGCAGGGTGACCAGCTCAGCCAGGTAGAACGGGTTGCCCTGCGCGGTGGCGAGCAACCGGTCGGTGTCGGCCTGCGGCAGCTTGCCGCCGCCGAGGTAGGTCGTGAGCAGCCGGGCCGCGTCGGCACCGCGCAGCGGCGGCAGCGAGTGCACCTCGGCGTCCGCGACCCGGGTCAGCGCGCCAGCGGTACGCACCAGCTCGGGGCGGCCGAGCAGCAGCACCAGCACCGGGCCGGTGAGCTTGGACAGGGTCAACCCGAGGGCTTTGATCGTCTCGGCGGTGGCGTCGTGCAGGTCGTCCACCACGATCACCAGCGGCGCCTCCGAGGCGAGCCCACTGAGCAGGTCGGCGACCGCGTTCGGCACCACCTCGGCGTCCGCGGCCGGAGTGCCCGATCCGCCCCACTCGCCGCTGTCGCTGCCACCGTGCGCCGGGAGTTCGGCGTAGCCGAGCAGGGCCAGTAGCTGCTCCGTGGCGATCGGCGGCGTCTCCACACCGGAGCGGGCGAGCCGCTGCCCGAGCCGGCGCAGCCGCTCCTCGACCGCCGGGCGGGTCAACGCGGTGGACGCGTCGCTGGGTAGACCGACGGCGGCCCGCACCAGGTCGGCCAGGGGCGCGAGCCGTCGCCGCTCCCCGAACGCGGCACAGCGCACCGAGAGCACCCGGGCACCGGTGTGCGCCGCGTACCGGCCGGCACCGACGTCGTACCCGGCGGCGAGGCGCTCCACCTCGGCGGCGAACCGGGACTTGCCGATGCCCGCCTCGGCGGTCATCAGCAGCACCCGTGGGTCGCCCTGGTCGATCACCTCGGCGAGCCGGCCCGCGACCCGACCGATCTCCGTCTCCCGGCCGACGTACGGCGCCTCGTCGCCGAGCCCCGAGCGGGTGCCCGGCGCGTCCAGCAGACCCAGCAGCTCGTACGCCTCGACCGGCTCACGCTTGCCCTTGAGCCGCAGCGGGCGCAGCGCCCGCCAGGAGGAGACGTGCCTGGTGGCCGCGGCGGTGCGTCCACCGGCGTAGACGGCCCCGACGGCGGCGGCGTCGGCGAGCCGGGCCGCGGTGTTCACCGTGTCGCCGATGACCGTGTATTCAATCGCGGCCTGGATGCCCGCGATGACGTCGCCGGTGTTCAGCCCGACCCGCAGCCCGAGCGGCGCGCCGCCGCCCCGCTCGTCGTCGAGCACCCGGCGGACGGCCCGCTGCATGGACAGGGCGGCACGGACGGCGCGTTCGGCGTCGTCCTCGTGCGCCACCGGGGCGCCGAAGACCGCCATGATGCCGTCACCGGTCAGCTTGTCGACGTGCCCGCCGAACGTCTTCACCGCACCGGCGAGGGCGGCGAGCACCCGGTCGGTGACCGCACCGACGCGTTCCGGGTCGAGATCCTCCGACCAGGAGGTGAACTCGGAGAGGTCACCGAAGAGCACGGTGACCACCCGGCGCTCGGCCGCCGGCAACGTGGCGGCGGCCGGCAGCGCGGCGCCACAGTTGTGGCAGAACCGCGCGCCGGGAACGGCAACGGTTCCACACACGGGGCAGGTCACATGTGCTCCAACCCACTGACCCCGGGCGCGGATTCCCCGGTGTCGACGCCCAGGTACTCCAGCTGGGCCCGGACCGACCATTCGGCCGCCCACCAGAGTGAGCGGTCCACGTCCGCGTAGACCGTCGCCACCACGTCGGCGGGGGTGTGGGCGCCGGCGGCGACCGCCGCCCGGACCTGGTCGAGCCGGGCCCGGCGGTGGGCGAGGTAGAAGTCGGCGGCGGCGGCGCAGTCGGCCAGTGCCGGGCCGTGTCCAGGCAGCGCCGGAATCCCCCGGTACGCGGACAGCAGCTCCAGGCTGCTCAGGTAGTCACCGAGGTGCCCGTCGGGATGGGCGACCACGGTGGTGCCCCGGCCGAGGATGGTGTCACCGGTGAGCACCACCCGCTCGTCGCCGTGCTCGACCAGGAAACAGACCGAGTCGGCGGTGTGCCCTGGCGTCTGCAACAGGCTGATCTGCAGACCGAAGCCGCCCAAGTGCTCGCCCGGTTCGGTCAGCGGCTCGCCGCCGATGGTGTGCGCCGGGTCGACGGCGAGCACGTGCACGCCGCCGAGCAGCTCACTCAGCCGGGCCGCGCCCTCAGTGTGGTCGGGGTGGCC
Organism: Micromonospora noduli; assembly: GCF_003264365.1. Taxonomy (GTDB): domain Bacteria; phylum Actinomycetota; class Actinomycetes; order Mycobacteriales; family Micromonosporaceae; genus Micromonospora; species Micromonospora noduli. The sequence goes on along the minus strand of NZ_PYAK01000039.1, from coordinate 17,861 downwards.
GTGCGTGATCAGAATCAGCCCGACCGGGCCGTGCTCGGTGATCCGGGTCAGGTGCCCCTCGTCCGCCGGCCCCGGGTCGACCACGATGCCCGACTCGGCCGCTGGGGCGCGCAGCACCCAGGTGTTGGTGCCGTCGAGGGTCATCGGCCCCGGGTTCGGCGCACGCAGCAGTGAAACCCAGCGGGGCAACTCGTCGGCAAGCGCCGCCACCGCCCCCGTCACGTGCCCGCTCATGGCTGCGATCGTACGACCCCGCTCGCCACACCCCACGATCCTGCACTTGCGGCCCCTGATTCATCCCGGTTCAGGGCTTTCGTCCGAGCAGAAAGTGCAAGATCGCGGGGCGATGGGACGCGTCAGGCGACCTCGACGATCAGCTCGACCTCCACCGGGGCGTCCAGGGGCAACTCGGCCACACCCACCGCGCTGCGCGCGTGCCGGCCAGCCTCCCCGAAGACGGTGCCGAAGAGATCCGAGGCACCGTTGATCACGGCGGGCTGACCGGTGAAGCCGGGCGCGGAGGCCACGAACCCGGTCACCTTGACCACCTTCACCACGTTCTCCAGGCCGACCAGCGAGTCGACGGCGGCCAGCGCGTTGAGCGCGCACCGCTGGGCCAGATCCTTCGCCTGCTCGGCGGAGATCCCGGCGCCGACCTTGCCGGTAGCCAGCAACTTGCCCTCGGCCATCGGCAACTGGCCGGAAACGTACACGTGCTGCCCGGACTGCACGGCCGGGACGTAACTGGCCACCGGCGGCACGACCTCGGGCAGTTCGAGACCCAGCTCGGCGAGCTTCGCGTGCGGACCGTTGCTCACGCCTTGGGCCGCTTCAGGTAGGCGACCAGCTGGTCCGGATTCGGGCCCGGGACCACGGCGACGAGCTCCCACCCGTCCTCGCCCCAGTTGTCGAGGATCTGCTTGGTCGCGTGGACCAGCAGCGGGACCGTGGAGTATTCCCACTTCTGCATCGCTGAAGGGCTCCCTCTCGGTGCGGAATTGTTCGAGGGACAGCCTACGGTCCGCTGGCCGGACGAGGTACGGGACGCTGCTCCGGCGCGGCCGGCAGCTCCCCGCAGCGCCCCTCGTGCTCGTACCCCTGGGGGCAGCGGGACCGGTCGGGCAGCAGCAGGTCACAGAAAACCCGGTGCCGGTTGTTCTGATCGTCGGCGTTGGAGACGGTGGTCTCGCCGGCGTCCAACTCGGGCAGGAAGCCCAGGGACACCGCGACCCGACCGGCCAGCACGGTCGCCGCCGCCAGATTCGGCACCCGGATCGGCAGGTGGATGACGAAGCCCGGCTCGTCGTCCTCGCGGGTCCGCTCGGCGGGCTGGCTCGGCATCCGGGCCGTCTCCGCCTGCTCCGGCGTCCGGCGGTACGACCGTTCGTTGATCGGCTGGTTGGTGACCTGCCCGCCGGCGTCGACCACGGACCCGAGCCGGCGGGGCCGGTCGTTCGTCGGGAACTGGGTGCGAGGGATGTTGTCCGCGTCGCGCATGCACTGCCTCCGGTCGTACCTCTCGGACCATGCTTCCGGCCCGGACCCATTCGTCCGTTCCGGCCCCCGCACCGGGACGAAGGTAGGTCTGTCGCCGCGGTCCCGCCAACAGGACGCGCACAAGAAGCCACCAACAGTCACATATGCGACACACCGCAGGTCGGGGGCCCGACACCGAAACCGACGCGGGTACCGCTCACCGGATCGCTGGGCCGCTCGACAGGCAGGGGCGACACCGATCCGGTCATCGACCGCTACCCTTCCGGTCGGACGGTCGCGCAGCGCCCGGCCGCCCGCTCGATCACGCTCGGCGCCAGGGGTGGCGGCGGGCGCCGCACCCCTGGGGGAACGACATGACCCACCCGCCCAGCGGCGACCAGGCCGGCACACCCGCTCAGCCACCGGCACACCCGGATCCCGCCGGTCAGCCCGGTGCGCCGATCATCCCCAGCCAGCCGACCCCCGCTGCACCGCCCGGGCAGCTCGCTCTCCCCGCCTCCCCCGCCCAGCCGGCACTCTCCGCCGCCCCCACCTCACCGGCTTTCCCGGGCCAGCCCGGCGGCCCCAGCCAGCCGGCCTTCCCGGGGCAGCTCGGCGGCGCCGGGCAGCCGGAAGGGCCTGGTGGCCCCACCTCGGCCACCGCACCGACGCAGCCGGGTAGCCCGAACCCCTCGTCGATCCCCGCGGCACCGCCGGCCTATCCGCCCTATCCGGGCACGGCCGAGCCGAAGAAGAAGCGTGGTCTGCTGATCGCGGCGATCGCCCTGGTCGTGATCATGGTGCTCTGCGTGGGGGGCGGCGTGGTGGCCTTCCTGACCCTGCGCGATGCCGAGACCGGCGAGGGCGCCAAGGAGCCGGCGGTCGCCGTCGACGAGTTCCTCACCGCTGTCTACAAGGATCGCGACGCGACAAAGGCGGCCGGTCGCGTCTGCGCCGCTTCCCGCGACGACGACAAGATCGCTGCGAAGGTTGCCGAGGTGGAGAAGTACGCCTCCACCTACCAGAACCCGCGCTTCCGGTGGACCACCCCGAAGGTGGACAACCAGACCGGGGAACGGGCCACCGTCTCCACCCGGCTCACCATGACCACCGCCGACGAGAAGGTGGCCGACCAGGAGTTGCGCTTCACTGTGGTGCAGAAGACGGGTTGGTGGGTCTGCGAGGTCGCCTGACCGGCCAGCCTGGATAGGCTCGACGGGTGTGTGCAGCTGAGCGTCCGATCGACCCGGCCGGTACCGGGTGGCCCGCCCGTCTCCACGTGGTGACCGGCAAGGGCGGCACCGGTAAGACCAGCGTGGCGGCGGCGCTGGCCCTCGCGCTCGCCGCCGGCGGCCGGCGCACCCTGCTGGTCGAGGTCGAGGGGCGGCAGGGCATCGCCCAACTGTTCGGCATCGAGCCGCTGCCCTACGAGGAGCGGCACCTCGCCGACGCGCCGGACGGCGGTGAGGTGCGCGCGCTCGCGGTGGACGCCGAGGAGGCGCTGCTCGAGTACCTGGACATGTTCTACAAACTGGGCGCGGCGGGCCGGGCACTGCGCAAGCTCGGCGCCATCGACTTCGCCACCACCATCGCGCCCGGCCTGCGGGACGTCCTCCTCACCGGCAAGGTGAAGGAGGCCACCACCCGCACCACCGGGCAGCGGCGCGCGTACGACGCGGTGGTGCTGGACGCCCCGCCGACCGGGCGGATCGGCCGGTTCCTCAACGTGACGGCGGAGACCGCCCGGCTGGCCAAGGTGGGCCCGATCAAGACCCAGAGCGAGGGGGTCGCCGCGTTGCTGCGGTCCCCGATGACCGCGGTGCACGTGGTCACGCTGCTGGAGGAGATGCCGATCCAGGAGACGGTCGACGCGATCGCCGACCTGACCGCCCTCGGCTTCGGCGTCGGGAAGGTGCTCGTCAACGGAGTCCGGCCGCCGCTGCCCGCCGGAGCGGCGGTCACCGCCGCGGAGTTGAAGCGCGGGCTGGTCGCCGCCGGGCTGCCGGCCGATCGGGACATTGTGGCCGGATTGCACGATGAGGCACGTGATCAGCTCATCCGGCGTGAACTGGAAGATTCGCTCCGCGCCGACCTGGTGGAGTTGGGGCTGCCGATGATCGAGCTGCCGTTGCTGCCCGACGGGGTTGATCGGGCGGGGCTCGCGACCCTGGCCCAGACCCTCGTCCGCGCCGAATGACTCACACCTGAGCGCAGCACGGGCGCGCGGACCCACCGGCCCGATACGCTCGATTGGTGCCTTCCGAAGACGCGGCGCCGCAGCTGGACGTCGACCAGATCCTCGCCGACCCAGGCGTGCGGATCGTCGTGTGCTGCGGTGCCGGCGGAGTGGGAAAGACGACCACGGCCGCGGCGCTGGCGCTGCGGGCCGCCGAGCACCACGGCCGGCGCACTGTGGTGCTCACCATCGACCCGGCCCGCCGGCTGGCCCAGTCGCTGGGCCTGACCGAGCTGGACAACACCCCCCGCCAGGTCAAGGGGATCGACGTCGAGAGCAGCGGCGGCGAGTTGCACGCCATGATGCTCGACATGAAGCGCACCTTCGACGACGTGGTGTTGCAGCACACCGACCCGACGAAGGCCGCGGAGATCTTCGCGAACCCGTTCTACCAGGCGATGAGCTCGACCTTCGCCGGCACGCAGGAATACATGGCGATGGAGAAGCTGGGCCAGTTGCACGCCCGGGGCGAATGGGACCTGATCGTGGTGGACACTCCACCGTCCCGCTCGGCACTGGACTTCCTGGACGCGCCGGCTCGGCTCTCCCGTTTCCTTGACGGCCGGATGCTGCGGCTGCTGCTGGCCCCGGCGCGCAGCGGCGGTCGGAGCATGTTCAGCCTGGTCACGGCCTCGTTCGGGATGTTCTCGAAGGTGGTGCAGAAGGTGCTCGGCGCGCAGCTGCTCACCGACCTGTCCGGCTTCGTGGCGGCACTGGATTCGATGTTCGGTGGTTTCCGGCAGCGCGCCGAGCAGACGTACCGCATCCTGCAGGCGCGGGAGACGGCCTTTCTGCTGGTCGCGACGCCGGAGCCGGACGCGGTCCGGGAGGCCGCCTATTTCGCGGGCCGGCTGCGGGACGAGCGGATGCCGCTGGCCGGCCTGGTGCTCAACCGGGTACACCGCCCGGCGGTCCCGGAGCTGGACGCCGAGCAGAGCCGGGTCGCCGCCGAGCGGCTGACCCAGCTGGGTGGGCATGAGGCCACCGCCGACGTGCTGCGGGCGCACGCGGCGTTGGCTCGCCAGGCGGTACGCGAGCAGCAGGTCGCCGCGCGCTTCACCGAGGCGTTCCCTGCCGTGCCGGCGGTTTCGGTCACGGCGCAGCCCGCCGACGTGCACGACGTCGACGGGCTACGGACGATCGGCGCGGCGATCAGCCGGCCGTGACCGGCGTCAGTTGGCCGCGCTGACGAGAATCTTGTCCTTGCCGGCCTTGTCCTTGCTGTTCTTCTTCATCGCGGCCTCGAACATCTTGCGCCAGCTCGTCACCTGCGGGTGACGACGCAGTAGCGCCCGCCGTTCGCGTTCGGTCATGCCGCCCCACACACCGAACTCGATCCGGTTGTCCAGCGCGTCGGCCAGGCACTCGTACCGAACTGGGCAGCTCCGGCAGATCCGCTTCGCCACGTTCTGTTCGGCGCCCTGTACGAACAACGCGTCCGGGTCCCCGTTCTGACATGCCGCCAGCGACGGCCAGTCAGTGATCATGCCCATGTGTACACGTCCCCCCTTGCAGTACCTACCGACCTCGTCGATGCACGCCAGCCGGCAATTCCCCCCGATCGCCCGGCCTGCCTTCCCCAAGGCGGCGCGGACGACATGTGGCGCTGTCGCCGCCTCCATCATGCTCTGTAGTCGACTGATTACGCAACGTTGTCGACGAAATCCATCATTCCGGACACTCCCGGCTTCCCGGGCGTTCGACCGCCGGTTACCCCGCCGAGGTCAGCGATAACGCTGCGCCGCCTCACTGAATCGGAGGAGACTCACGCCAGGTCACACGCAACCAAGCACCGGGGGTCGTGCGTTTAGCACAACGAGGGCAGCGCACGCAGGAAATGGGGAAAGAACGCCCCAGCGCCCCTCGTTCCCTACTCGCGTACCCTGTCGAGGTGACCTGGATGCGGAAACGTGACCACAATGTGCTGACCAACGCCGCATCGCTAGCCGTGTGTGGCCTGCTGGCCGGCGTGGTGGTCGCTGCGGCGGCCTTCCCCGCGGTAGCGATGTCCGGCTTGGCCGCAAAGGCCGGCGCCGAGACATTCGGTGCCCTGCCCACGGAGCTGACGGTGGCCCGCGCGCCACAGATCAGCTACCTGCTGGCATCGGACGGCAAGACACCGCTCGCGACGATGTACGACGAGAACCGGCGTGACGTGAAGCTCGCCGACATCTCGCCGTTCATGCAGAAGGCCATCATCGCGGCCGAGGACCATGACTTCTACAAGCACAACGGCGTCGACATCAACGGTGTCGCCCGCGCGTTCGTCAACAACCAGAGCGAAGGCTCCGGCCGGCAGGGCGCGTCGACGCTGACCATGCAGTACGTCCGACTGGCCATCGCCTACTCGGCCACCCACCCGGCGGACGTCGTCGCGGCGACCGAGGACACCAGCGCCCGCAAGCTCCGCGAGATGCGGCTGGCCCTCCAGGTCGACAAGGAGTTCTCCAAGGACGAGATCCTCACCCGCTACCTCAACCTGGCCTCGTTCGGCAACGGCGCGTACGGCATCTACGCCGCCAGCCAGGTCTACTTCGGTAAGTCGCCGAGCAAGCTGAAGATCGAGGAAGCGGCGTTGCTGGCCGGCATGGTCAAGGCGCCGACGACGAACGACCCGACCACCGAGGCGGGTTACCCGCTCGCACTGGATCGGCGCAACTACGTCATCCAGAACATGGTCGACATCAAAGCCATCACCCAGCAGGAGGCGGACGCCGCCAAGGCGACCAAGCTGGTGGTGAAGGACAAGCGCACCCCGAACGGCTGCGTCGCCGCCAACGTCAACGAGTGGGGCTTCTTCTGCGACTACTTCTACCGCTGGTGGATGGAGCAGGAGACGTTCGGCTCGACCACGTACGACCGGGAGCGGCGGCTGAAGAGCGGCGGCTACACCGTCGTCACCTCGATCGACGTCCAGGCGCAGCGCGGCGCGGACAAGGCGGTCCGTAAGGCCAAGAGCGTGAACAGCAAGGAAGCGGCAATGGTCGCGGTGGTCGAGCCGGGCACCGGCCGGGTGCGGGCGCTCGCGGTCAACCGGCAGTTCAAGCTCGACGACCCGAAGAACCCGAAGAACAAGCTCTCTAGCGACCCCGCGAAGAGTAAGAAGAAGATCCGGGGCAACTACCCGGCGACGGTCAACCCGCTGCTCACCGGCGGCAACGGCATCACCGGTTACCAGGCCGGCTCGACCTTCAAGATCTTCAGCATCGTCGCCGCCCTGGAGAAGGGCATTCCGCTCAGCTACACCTTCAACGCGCCGCAGCAGTTCAAGTCGGAATACATCATCGACAGCAGCAGCCCGGCGGCCTGCAAGGGCACCCACTTCTACTGCCCGACCAACTCCGGTCTCAAGCCCGGCGGCGTGCAGAACATGTGGAGCGCGTTCGCCCAGTCGGTCAACACCTACTTCGTCCCACTGCAGCAGCAGGTCGGTGCGGAGAACGTGGTCGACGCCGCCCGGCGGGCCGGCATCCAGTTCCGGGCGAGCAACGACGCCAAGTTCGCCGCGACCAAGAACGATGCCCACCAGTGGGGCGCCTTCACCCTTGGTGTCTCCTCCACCACCCCACTCGACCTGGCCAACGCGTACGCGACCCTGGCGGCCGACGGCAAGTACTGCGAGCCGATCCCGGTGCAGGAAATCCGGGACCCGGAGGGCAACAAGCTGGACATCGCCAACCCGCGCTGCGAGAAGCGGTTCAGCACCGAGGTGGCCCGGGCCGCCGTGGACGCCGCCCGTTGCCCGGTCGGCGACAACTCCAGAACCAGCAAGTGCGGTGGCAGCCGTACGGCCGCCGTCGTGAAGGGCATCGTCGACGCGCCGGTGGCCGGCAAGTCCGGCACCACCGACTCGGAGAAGACGGCCGCCCTGGTCGCCATGACCAAGCAGTACTCGGTGGCCGGCATCATGGCCGACCCGGACTGGCCGCAGACGAACGTCAAGATGAAGCACTCCCAGAAGGACGGCATCAACCCGCCGGTGTACGAGACCCTGCGGGATGCCATGAAGGGCAAACCGCGGATCCAGTTCGAGCCTCCGGGCCAGAAGATCTCCGAGGGTGACCAGCGCAGCATCCCCGACGTGAAGTGCGTTTCGGTGGATCAGGCGAAGTCCCGGCTCAAGGGCGCCGGCTTCGAGCCTGTTGTCTCCAGCGCCAAGGTGCCGTCGTCCTGCAAGGCGGGCGACGCGGCCGGCACCAGCCCGGACGGACGGACGATCAAGGGTGGCGTGGTCACCATCCAGGTCAGCAGCGGCGGCGGTACGCCGGGCAACACCAACGGCACTCCGGGCGGCCAGCCCGGCAACCAACCCGGCCGACCAGGCAACGGCCGTCCGAACGGCTGAGCCGACGAGTAGGACACAACGGGCGGGCGCCCTCCTCGGGTGCCCGCCCGTTTCGTCTGTCCGGACCAGCGAGCGGCGGCGCAGGTCCTGCGCGCCGCTGACCCCGCTGGGTCAGAGACCGAGCTGTCGGCGTACCTCGGCGGCCACCCGGCCACCCTCGGCCTGGCCCGCCACCGCGGCCTGGGCCGCCTTCATCGCCGGGCCCATCTGGGCCTTGCCGGTGAAGCCGCCCGCGGCGAGCGCCCCCGACACCAGCTCGGTCAGCTCGGCGTCCGAGAGCTGCTTGGGCAGGTAGCGGTCCAGCACCTCACCCTCGGCGCTCTCCTTCGCTGCCTGCTCGGCGCGCCCGGCGTCGGCGAAGGCGGTGGCCGCCTCCCGACGCTTCTTGGCTTCCTTGGTCAGCACCGCGAGCACCTCGTCATCGGTGAGCTCGCGCTTGGCCTTGCCGGCGACCTCGGCGGTGCCGACGGCGGCCAGGGCCATCCGCAGCGTGGAGGTGGTCAGCTCGTCGCGCGCCTTGAGCGCGGAACGCATGTCGGCAGTGAGGCGGTCCTTCAGCGTGCTCATGGACGGTCAAACTACCCTGAACGCCATGCGAAAGCGCACACTATTCCGGCTCGCCGCCGGAACCGCCACGATCGGCGCGGCCACCCTCGCGTACGCGTCGCTCGTCGAGCGCAACATGTTCACCCTGCGGCGGTACGACGTGCCGGTGCTCCCGGCCGACGCGGAGCCGCTGCGCGTGCTGCACCTGTCGGACCTGCACATGATGCCCGACCAGGCGCGCAAGCAGCGCTGGGTGGCATCGCTGGCCGCCCTCGACCCCGACCTGGTGGTGGTCACCGGCGACAACATGGCGCACCCTGGCGCGGTGCCCGGGGTGCTGCGGGCCCTGCAACCACTGCTGGACTACCCGGGCGCGTTCGTGTTCGGCTCCAACGACTACACCGGGCCGGTGCTGAAGAACCCCTTCACCTACTTCCTGCCCGACCGGGAGTACACCGAGGGCGTCGAGCTGCCCTACGAGGAGCTGCGTCAGGTCTTCACCGGCGCCGGCTGGGCGGACCTCAACAACGCCCGGACCATGCTGAAGGCCGGTGGCCGACAGCTCGACCTGGTCGGCGTCGACGACCCGCACATCGACCGGGACGACTACCCCTCCGTGGCCGGCGCGGTGTCGTCCTCGGCGGACCTCTCCATCGCGCTGACCCACTCACCCGAACCACGGGTGCTCGACCAGATGGCGGCGGACGGCTTCGGGCTGCTGCTGGCCGGGCACACCCACGGTGGTCAGGTCTGCGTACCCGGCTTCGGGGCGCTGGTGACCAACTGTGGCCTGCCCCGCTCGATGGCGCGCGGCCTGCACCGGTGGCCGGGCTCGGACTCCTGGCTGCACGTCTCCGCCGGCCTCGGCACCCACCCGACTGCCCCGATCCGCTTCGCCTGCCCCCCGGAGGCCAGCATCCTGACCCTCATCCCCCGCTGACCGCCGGTTGGTCGCCACCCCGCCGCCACCCCGCTTCAAGATTCGCTTCAAGATTCGCGAACCATCCGGGATGTTGCTGTCTCGACGCGTCGCGAGGCGGCAACATCCCGGAAGTTGTGCGGATCTTGGCCACCCCGGGCACGGTCGGGGCGGCGGGGGTACCGAGTTTGACCATCGGGGCGGGTGGGCTACTATTTGTCGGCACGCCTCGGGGTGTGGCGCAGCTTGGTAGCGCGCTTCGTTCGGGACGAAGAGGTCGTCGGTTCGAATCCGGCCACCCCGACCAGAGGCAAAAGGCCAGGTGAGATCTTCTCTCACCTGGCCTTTTCTCTTGCCGCCGGCGATCTTCCCATCGGCCGGGGTCGCCGGCTGGTCACGGCTGGTCCTCCGTCGGCCTCGGCGGTGTGCGTAACCCATGACCGGCCCCGCTCCCTGATCGGTCCGCCGTACCGTCCCGCGTGACGTTCCCGCATGCGCCGCCGCTGTATCAACGGCTGCCTGTGACAAGCCCCCGGGGGGATCTGGAGATGCGCATGTTGTCGCAACTGCGAAGGCTGAATCGTGGCGTGATGGTCTTGCTGATGGCTCTGCTCGTGATGGTGGCGTCCAGCACACCGGCGTTCGCGGCGGCCCTGCCACCACCGGCTTCGGTCGGCGCGAAACCGGTGTCCGAGACCCGGGTCGAGGTGAGCTGGCAGGCGGTGGCAGGCGCCAGCAGCTATGAAGTACGGCGTGCGACCGTGTCGGGTGGCCCGTACACGATGCTGGGAACCGCCACCGGGACGTCGTACATCGACGAAACCGTTGCCGCCGAGACCACCTACTACTACGTGGTGCGGTCCCGGTCCGGCAAGCGGGCGTCGGGCGACTCGTCCGAGGTGTCGGTGCAGACCTCGCTTCCGAAGCCCGTCGACGTACGGGCAAGCGCCGCGGAGACGAGCATGACCCTACGGTGGAAGGCCGTGGCCGGCACCGTGCGCTACGAGATCGTCCGCCTGAGTAACGCGGTCCCGGTGGAGACGGTGGTCGGCACCACGACGTCGACCGAGTACCTGGACACCGGCCTCACGGTCGCCACCCGCTACGTCTACTGGATCCGGGCAGTCGCCGCGGGCGGCGCCACGGCCACGTCCGACGCCGTACGGGTCTACACCGGACCCCCCACCACGACGACGATCACGGTGTCACCGGGCTCGGTGGAGCAGGGACAGCGGATCCTGCTCATCGCGAACGTGCGGTACGCCGACGGCCGGATTCCCAGCGGCGAGGTGGCGTTCATGTCCGCGGCCGGCGCTGTCGCGTTCGCCAGTGTCAACGGCACCGACGGCACGGCGATCGCCATGGTCAACGGCACTGGATGGACTCCGACCTCGGTCTATGCGCAGTTCCAGGGCTCCGACTGGCAACCGGCCGGGGCGAGCGTGTCCGGCGATGCCGTGCCCGTGGTCACCCAGCCCTACGGGTCCGTGGCCTTCAACGGGCCCTCGTGGCTGAAGCTCGGCTCCTGGGAGGAAGCGGTCGCCGCCGGAGACCTGACCGGCGATGGCCTCTCGGACGTGGTGATCACGACGACCGAGTACTCCGACGACGCGAACGACCACTCCGCTTTCCTGTTCGTGCAGGAGGCGGACAACCAGCTCGTGATGAAGCAGCAGGTAGCGATGTCGACCTCCACCGGCGGCAGCATGTACCCGGTGATCGGCGACCTGGACGGTGACGGCGCGGACGAACTGGTCGTCGCCACGGGCGACGGGGTCGACGTGTTCCGCCGTACCGGATCGGGGCTCTCGACGGCCGAGCACCTGTCGTTCGCCGACGACCTCATCGACCTCAGGCTCCGCGACCTCGATGGTGACGGCCGGACGGACATCGTCGCGGTGAGCGACAACGGCGTCCTGGTGCGGTACGGCGACGACAACGGTAGCTTCGCGCCCGCGGCTCTCGCCTCGCCGCACCGCGGCTTCGTGCTGGACGTGGTCGACATGACCGGGGACGGCCGGCCGGACCTGGTGGTGCAGCTCGGGCAGCTGATCCAGATCAGCGCCCAGGTGGAGCCTCGGTCGTTCGCCGACCCGGTGGGGTATCAGGCGCCCGCCGGACACCTGCAGACTGTCGCTTCCATGGCCGTCGGCGACGTGACGGGCGACGGCAGGAAGGACGTCGTCGTCACCGTGTCCGGCAACGCGCCGAACGCCCAGGTGCAGGTGCTCACCCACGACAGCAGCGGTGTGCTCGGACGGTGGATCCGCTACCCGGTCTACGAGATGCCGGACGCCATCGCGATCGCAGATGTCAACAACGACGGTCGGGACGACGTCGCCATCACTCACGGCGGTTGGAGCGCGGCGAGCGTCCTACTGCAGCGGCCGGACGGCTGGCTGGGCAACGAGTTCCGGGTGTCCCAGTTGCCGCCCGCCAGCTCCTTCACCCCCCGTGGGCTCGCGGTCGCCGACATCAACAACGACGGCCTGAAGGACCTGCTGATGGCCAACTACAACTACGGGCTCGTGGTGGTACCGCAACGGCCCGCAGCGGCGTCAGCGGCGACGTCGCCGAAGGTCCAGGTGGGTCGGGCCTGAGTGACGTGGGAGAGCGCCGTCCCCGCCGAGGCTGCCCAGGCAGCGGTTGTGCTCGGCGGGCCGCGCTCCCTCCGGCCCGAACTCTGCAGCGAAAACGTGGGGAAGCCGCCGTCGCGGCCGATGCCTGGGCGGCACCCCGCTGACTAGCATCGACCTCGATGGAGCTGCTGGAGCGCGCGGACGCGCTCGCCACCCTGGACGGGCTGCTGGTCTCCCCCGGCGGCGCGATCGCGCTCGTCACGGGCGAGGCGGGTGCCGGCAAGTCCGCCCTGGTCGGCGCGTTCGCCGCGACGACCAGGGCAAGGGTGCTCTGGGGCAGCTGCGATCCGCTGCTGACGCCTCGGGCGCTCGGCCCGCTGCACGACGTCGCCCGTCAGGTGGGCGGGGTGCTCGCGGACCGACTGGCCGCGCTGCACGCCGTGACGGAGGCCGAACGCCGGGGTGCCGTGTTCGACGCGCTCCTCGACGAGCTGACCGGTCCCCGGCCCGGCCGCCGGACGGTGATGGTGGTGGAGGACGCGCACTGGGCGGACGGGGCCACTCTGGACCTGATCGCGTACCTGGGGAGGCGGCTGGCCCGCCACCCGGCGCTGCTCGTGCTGACCGTGCGCGACGACGAGCTCGGGGCGGAGCATCCACTGCACGCCGTGCTCGCGGGCCTGCCCCGTCCGCTGGTCCGTCGGGTCCCGCTGCCGGCGCTGTCGACCGATGCCGTCGCGGCGCTTGCCCGCACCGCCGGCCGGAGCCTGAATGGGTTGTACCAGGCCACCGGCGGCAACCCGCTGCTGGTCACCGAGGTGCTGGCCGCGACCGGCCCGGGCGTGCCGCCGACCGTGCGCGATCTGGTGTTGGCCCGGCTGGCCGCGCTGCCGCCGCCGGCCCGGGAGGTCGCCGCCCTGGTCTCAGTGGTTCCGTCCCGGGCCGAGCCGTACCTGCTGGACGATCGCCCGCCTGCGGCAGTGCAGGAATGCCTCGACCGGGGAATGCTGGTGTCGGTCGGCAACGCGGTGGCGTTCCGGCACGAGCTGCTGGGTCGGGCGGTACGCGAGTCGCTGTCGCCGGTGCGTCGGGTGGCACTGCATGCTGCCGTGCTGGCTCGGCTCACGCCACGTGCCGACGTGGACGCCGCCCGGCTGGTGCACCACGCGCACCACGCCGATGATCCGGAGGCCGTGCTGCGTTGGGCGCCCGTGGCGGCCGAGCGGGCCAGTCGGGCTGGTGCCCACCTGCAGGCCGCCGACCACCTTGCCGTTGTACTGCCGCACGCCGCTGGCCTGCCCGCGCCGCGCCATGCGGAGCTGTTGGAGGCGTACGCGACGGCGGCGTACCTGGCCGGGCTGGCCGCGCAGGCGCTGGCCGCCCGCCGCGAGGCGCTCGCCCTACGGGAGGCCGACGGCGACCCGCTGCGGATCGGCGAGAACCTGCGCTGGGTGTCCCGGCTGTGCTGGTGGACCGGAGACAGTCCGGCGGCCCGGGCGGCGGGCACCCGAGCCGTCCAGGTGCTGGAGTCCGCGCCTCCCGGCAGGCAGCTGGCGATGGCCTACAGCAACATGTCGCAGCTGCTCATGCTCGCCGACGAGAACCGCCGTTCCATCGACTGGGGCAACCGGGCCCGGGAGCTGGCCCGGCGGCTCGGTGACGTGGAGACCGAGGCGCACGCTCTGGTCAACGTCGGTTCGGCGCGCCTTCAGGGCGGAGACGTCGCGGGCATCATCGAGCTGGAGCGCGGGCACACCCTGGCCGCCGCACACCACCTGGACGATCACGCGGCGCGGGCGTTGGTCAACCTGGCCACCCTGACCGTGGAGTGGCACCGGGTCACGCCGGCCGCCGAGGCCCTGGACCGGGCGCTACGGTTCACCACCAGCCGGGACCTCGACGGGTACACCCGGCACCTGCTGGGCTACCGGGCCCGGCTGCGGTTGGCCACCGGCGACTGGGCCGGGGCGCGCTCCGACGCCGAACAGGCGCTGGCCGGCGCCGCGCAGCCCGGTGGGAGCCTGGTCCCGGCCCTGGCCGCACTGGGCCGGCTCAGTGCCCGCCGGGACGAGCCGACCACACACCTGGACACGGCGGCACGCTGGGCGGCGCAGAGCCGAGAACTCCAGTTCGTGGTGCCGGTCGCGGCGGCGTTGGCAGAACGGCACTGGCTGGCCGGTGAGCCAGGGCCGGCGGTCGCCGAGCTGCGGCGTGCGTACCGGCTCGCGATCGAGGCATGCCAGCCCTGGTTCGCCGGCGAACTGGCGTACTGGCTGTGGCGAATCGGCGAGCCGGTCGGGGACATTGGCGTGCTGGCATCGCCGTACCGGCGACTGATCGAGGGCGACTGGGCCGGTGCGGCCGAAGAATGGCAGCAACTCGGCTGTCCGTACGCCCGGGCCGAGGCGCTGGCCTGCGGCGACGACCCGGCGGCTGGCGAGGCGCTGCGCATCCTGGACGGGCTTGGCGCGGTGGCCGTGGTCCGACGGGTCCGGGCCGACCTGCGCGGACGCGGAATGGCCCGGGTGCCGAGGGGGCCACGACCGGCGACAGCCGCGCACCCGACAGGTCTGACCGCGCGGCAACGGGAGGTGCTCGTGCTGCTCGCCGACGGGCTCAGCAACGCCGAGATCGCCGCCCGGCTGTCGCTCTCCATCCGGACCGTCGACCACCACGTGTCGGCGGTGCTGGGCAAGCTCGCGGTGCCCAGCCGGGGCCAGGCGGCCGCGTCGGCCCGCCGGCAGGGCCTGGTGCCGCCAACATAGGTGTTTCTGCCGATCCCCGGGGGCCCCGCCACGCCTAGCGTCGGTGGCACGACGAACCGTCCGAGGGGGGACCATCATGACCACCGCAATCGATCTCAGCGCCGTGAAGGCACGCCAGCAGGTGACCTGGGCCAGCGGCGACTACGGCGCGGTCGCCGCGCTCATTCACCCGATCTCCGAGCTGCTGGTGACCGCGGCCGACCTGTCGGCCGGTGCCCTCGTCCTGGACGTGGCGACCGGCACCGGCAACGCCGCCATCGCCGCCGCCCGCTGCGGCTGCGTCGTGACGGGCGTCGACTACGTACCCGAACTGTTGGAACGGGGGCACACGCGGGCGGCGGCGGAACGGCTCCCGGTCACGTTCGTGACCGGCGACGCGGAGCGCCTGGCGTACGCCGACGGGTCCTTCGACGCGGTGGTCTCCGTCGTCGGGGTGATGTTCGCGCCGGACCAGGAGCGGGCGGCGGCGGAGCTGGTCCGGGTCTGCCGGCCCGGCGGCACTGTGGCGCTGGCGTCGTGGACGCCGCAGGGCTTCATCGGCGACCTGTTCCGCACGGTGGGGCGGCATGTGCCGCCACCGGCAGGGCTGCGCCCGCCGGTCGAGTGGGGCGACGAGGGCCGGGTCCGCGAGCTGCTCGGCGCGGCCGTGGGTGAAGTGCGGGCGGTACGTCGGGAATTCGTCTTCCGTTTCGGCACACCGGAGGAGTTCGCCGACTTCTTCCGGGCCAACTACGGGCCGACGTTGAAGGCGTTCGAGGTGCTGCCCGAGGAGCGACGCCCGGACCTGCACGCCGATCTGGTGGAGCTGGCCCGCACCCACAACCGCGCCACCGACGCCACGGTCCGCATCCCGGCGGAGTACCTGGAGGTCGTGGCGCAGCGGACCCCCGACCCGGCCTGACACCCGTCCGCGCCACGCCGTTCGAGGTGGCGCGGGCCGGTCGGTCCTGCCGCTCGGTGCGCTCGATCTCAGTCCTGCCGCTCGGTGCGCTCGATCTCGGCGAACGCGGCGGCCAGGTAGTCCTCCAACGGGACGCTGGTCGCCGCCAACAGGTCGGCCACCAGTAGTGGAGCGTGTCGGGCCAGCGCCGACGCGTCCGGCGGTGACTCGTCGCCGTCGGGGTCGTACACGCCCAGCGCGCCGGCCAGCAGGACCAGCACCACGTGCGGGTCGACATCCGTTCGCCACCGCGTCGACTCCTGCACGCAACGGGTCAACACCTGGCGGATGTCGTCGCCGGTCAACCCGTCCGGGTGGCTCTCCTCCAGCAGCAACCGGACCACCGCGCCGAGCACCAGGCCGGAACGCTCGTCAGCGGCGAGACCGCCGACCGCCTCGTCGTACGCCTGACCGTCGCGTGCCTGGGCGGCGGCGACGGCCGTCGTAGCGGTCAACGCGATGGCGCGGGCGGTAGCGGGCAGATGTCGCCAGGTGCCGGTCATCGCGCCAGCATTGCAGACCCGGCGGACACCAACCGGCCTCGACCACAGCGAGTGGATCAACGTGGGATTGGTCACCCGCCGGTCCCGGTGACCGCGAGGCGTGGCCAAAACGGTTCGCGCGGCGTCAGACCCACCGAACAGAATGCCTGCATGCTGCGTCGTGCCCTGCCCCGCCGTTCGGAAGCTCGCCGGATCCTCCTCGGCACTCTGCTGTCGGCGATCGGGCGGGGTCTGACCCTGCCGTTCCTGTTCATCTACCTGACCGACGTACGCGGGCTGACCGACACCCGCGCGGGGCTCGTCATCGGCTGGTACGGCGTGGTCACCCTGGCCCTGTCGCCGCTGGGCGGGACGCTGATCGACCGGATCGGCGCCCGCCGGGTGGTGGTGCCCTGCCTGCTGATCGAGGCGATCGGCACCGGCTCGTTGGCGCTGGTCCACTCGACCGGCTCGGCCCTGCTGGTGATGACGGTCATCGCCATCGGCAGCTCGGCGATCTGGTCCGGGCAGAACACCATCCTCGCGTCGCTGACCGACGACGATGAGCGGCAACGCGTCTTCGGGTTGAACTTCGCCCTGCTCAACCTCGGCATCGGCATCGGTGGCATGACGTCCGGCGCGATCGTCGACACCGCCCGGCCCGGCACCTTCCAGGCGATCTACCTGCTGGACGCGGTGACCTACCTGATGCCGGCGCTGATCCTGCTCACCCTGCCCGGAGTGGGCCACCGGCTCGGCAAACGTCGAGGCGTCGACGAGGCGTCGCCCGGTGGCTACCTGACGGTGCTCCGCGACCGCCCGTTCCGGCGGCTGGTGATCTTCGGGCTGATCCTCACCACCTGCGGCTACGCGCAGGTGGAGGTGGGCTTCGCCGCGTACGCGGTGCGGGTGGCCGAGGTGAACCCCCGGGTCGTGGCCTGGGCACTCGCCGCCAACACCGTGATGATCGTGCTCGCGCAACTGCTGGTTATCCGCCGGATCGAGGGGCGCAGCCGCACCCGGGCGTTGGCCGTGGTGGGAGCGGTGTTCGCCGCCGCCTGGCTGGTCCTCGGCGCGGCCGGCCTGGTCAGTGCTGAGAACGCCGTGCTGGCCGCCCTGTGCGTGGTGCTCTGCTCGGCGATCTTCGGTTTCGGCGAGACGATGCTGTCCCCGGTGATGCCCGCACTGACCAACGCGTTGGCCACCGACGAGCTGCGCGGCCGCTACAACGCGATGAGTTCGATGATCTTCGGAATCAGCGGTGTGATCGGCCCAGTGACCGCCGGCCCGCTCATCGGTGCCGCCAACGGCATGCTCTGGGTGGCGACGGTGGTAGGCGGCTGCCTGGTCGCCTCGCTGGTCGCGCTCTCCCTGCGCCGGCTGCTCACCACGGAGCAGGACGGCCTCGCGACGACCGCCCCGGCGTCCCCCGCCCCCGCACCCACCCCAGCCTGACCTCGAACACCCCTCCGCGCCCCACACCCCGCACCCCGCACCCCACGCCCCGCACCCCGGCGCCCCGCACCCCACGCCCCGCACCCCGGCGCCCCGCGCCCCGCACCCCGGCGCCACG
>NZ_PYAK01000038.1 GCF_003264365.1 Micromonospora noduli | reverse complement strand
CCGTGCGCTTGGCCGCCGCGCTCTTGGCCGGCGCCGCGCGCTTCGCCGCCGGTCGCGCCGGCGCCTTCTTCGCCGGCGCCTTCCGCGCGGGCGCCGTACGCGCCGTCGCTGTCTTACGGGCCGCCGTGGTCTTCCGCGCTGCGGCGGTCTTCCGGGCGGCGGTGGTCCTGCTCGCGGCCGTGCTCTTGCGGGCGGCCGTCGACGTCGCCGCTGTGGTCTTCTTCGCGGCGGTCGCCTTCTTCGCCGGCGCCCTCTTCGCCGCCGCCGTCGACTTCCGCCCGGCGGTCGCCTTCGTTGCGGCGGCCCGCTTCGCGGGCGCGCTCTTGTTCGCCGGCGCGGCCTTCGCGCGGCTCGACGCCGGCCTGGCCGCCGACTTCTTGGTGGCGGCGGCACGACCCGCCGACGCCCTGGTGCCGGCGGCCCGGCCCGACGGGCCGGTGCTGCTCCGACCCGCGCCGGCCCGCATCGAGCGCACCAGCTGTTTCACCAGCTCGGGCTTGCGCAGTGCGGAGATCCCGGAGACCCCCCGTTTACGCAGCTGCCCGCGGATGTCGTCCACCCGCATCCGGGAAATCTCCGACTCGGAGACTCCGGGCGTACCCGGCGTCTGGTTGCCGGCCTGTCGCTTCGTCCTGGTCGCAGTCGCGCCGCGACCTGAGCTGTTCCGCTGAGCCATGGGACGCTCCGCTCCTTGGCACTCCGTCATCGGCGCGCGGGGGTCCCTTGCCGCACCGCGCGGTGCGGCATACCCGTCAGGAGCACTCCGAACCACAGTCAACTCGCCATGCTCGTACTGGAGCCAGGATCGAGTGGCGTCGCCGCGTCGGTGGGTCAGGTTGGATCGGGGCCGGCGCCGGAGGGCTCGAAGAGGTGGGCGAAGGCGGCCAGGTTGGCGGTCGACTCGCCCCGCTTCACCCGCCACTCGTACTCGCGCCGGATCGAACTGCCGAAGCCGATCTCCAGCATCGTGTCGAACGACTCGTCGGCGTACGTGAGCACAGCGCCGAACAGGCGGTCCAACTCGTCGGCGTCCACGCCGGCCGGGTTGACCCGACCGGTCAGGTACACGTCGCCGACCGCATCGGTGGAGAAGGAGACGCCGTACATCCGGGCGTTGCGCTGCAACAGCCAGGCCCACAGCTCCTCGCGGCGCTCGTCCGGCTGGCGCATCACGAACGCCTCGATCCGCAGCGCGTGCTCGCCGACGATCAGGTTGCAGATCGTCTTGAGCTTGTGGATGCCCGGCAGCGTCACCGCGTACGAGCCGGGGCCGGTCGACTCCCAGGCCAGGTCCCGCTCGGCGCAGACCGACTCGATCAGGGTCGCAAGATCGCTCTTCGGGCTCACCGGACCCACTCTACGACCGACCCGGCTCGCGCACCGGGTGACAACGGGCCGCGGGTCACCAGGAGCAGGAGAGCGCCGGGTCACCGGCCAGGTCGGCCGCGAGCCGGGCGCGGTGCCCGGCGATCGCCTCGCCGTAGACACCGAGCAGGCCGGCGACGGTGCGGTCCCAGGAGAAGTGCCGGGCGTGCTGCTCGGCACCTCGGGCCAGCACCGACCGCAGCGCCCGGTTCGGCAGCAGGCTGCCCATCGCACGGGCCCAGTCCACCGGGTCGTGCCCGTCGATCAGTACGCCACTGACCTGGTCCCGGACGGCGGTGACCAGCCCTCCGACGGCGGCGGCCAGCACCGGCGTACCGCAGGCCTGCGCCTCCAGGGCGACCAGCCCGAACGACTCGTTGTGCGACGGCACCGCGACCAGATCCGCCGCCCGGTACAGGGCCGGAAGGTCGTCCCCGGTGAGCGGCGGCAGGAACCGCACCCCGTCGCCGACCCCGAGTCTGGCGGCCAACTCGATCAGGGCGGTCGGCCGGTCCAGCCCACTGCCGCTGGGCCCGCCGCAGATCACCACTGTCACCTTGTCGGCCAGCGCCGGGTCGCGCTCCCGCAATGCGGCGATCGCGCGGATCAGCACGTCGGGGGCCTTGAGCGGCTGGATCCGACCGACGAAGGCAACCACGTACCCGTCGACTGGAAGCCCCAGCCGGCGACGGGCCTGGCGGGCGGCCGCGGACCTGTCGCCCGGCGCGGGCCGGAACCGGGCGAGGTCGACGCCCGGCTGCACGACGGACACCCGGGTCGGGTCGGCGTCGTACCGGTCGAGCAGGTCGCTGGCCTCGACCCGGGTGTTGGCGACCAGCCGGTCCGCCTCGGCGACGACCTGCTCCTCGCCGATGACCCGGGCCTTGGGCTCCGGCCGGTCACCGGCCGCGAGCTGGGCGTTCTTGACCTTCGCCAGGGTGTGCGCGGTGTGCACCAGCGGCACCCCCCAACGCTCCTTGGCCAGCCAACCGACCTGGCCGGAGAGCCAGTAGTGGGAGTGGATCAGGTCGTAGTGGCCGGGCGGGCGGGACGCTTCCGCACGCAGCACCCCGGCCGTGAAGGCGCAGAGCTGACCGGGCAGCTCCTCCTTGGTGAGGCCCTCCAGGGGGCCGGAGGTGATGTGCCGGACCTGCACGCCGGGCGCCATCTCGACCACCGGGGGGAGGTCACCGGAGGTGGCCCGGGTGAAGATCTCCACCTCCACGTTGGCCTCGGCGAGACGCCGGGCGACTTCGAGGATGTAGACGTTCATTCCGCCGGCATCACCCGTGCCGGGCTGGTGCAGGGGGGAGGTGTGTACCGACAGGGTGGCGATGCGGCGCGGCCGAGGCCACGGTCGGGCACCTCGCTGACGCCCGACACCGGTGTGCATTTCCGCCACATCCGCTCCTTCATCACGGTTGATGCCGTCTCGCACGACCGGCGCTTCTCGGTCAACCTGTACGCCGGATGTCATCTTCCCCATCGGGCTTCGGAAATTCCCCAGCGCGGCCCCTCGGCGTGACGGACCTCATCACCGAACGCCCGCCGACGGCTGCCCTACGCCCGGTCGGGGCGGCTCGTACGCCCAGGGTGACAATGTCGGGATGACCTCAGTCGCCATCGTCACCGGAGCGTCCAGCGGGATCGGCGCGGCCACCGCCCGCCGGCTCGCCGCCGAGGGCTTCCACGTGCTCGCCGCCGCCCGTCGCGCCGAACGGCTCACCGACCTGGTCGCCGAGATCACCGCCGCCGGTGGGCAGGCCACCGCCGTGACCTGCGACGTCACCTCGGACGAGTCGGTGGCCCGGCTGGCCGAGGCCGCCGCCCAGGCACCCGGGCCGGTCACCCTGCTGGTCAACAACGCCGGCGGAGCGCGCGGGTTGGACCCGGTGGAGTCCGGCTCGGTCGCCGACTGGCAGTGGATGTACGACGTGAACGTGCTCGGCACCCTGCGGGTCACCCAGGCGCTGCTGCCGGCGCTGGAAGCATCCGGCTCCGGCACCATCGTGGTGGTCTCCTCCACCGCCGGCCTGACCGTGTACGAGGGCGGGGGCGGCTACACCGCCGCGAAGCACGCGCAGACCGCCATCGCCGGCACGCTGCGCCTGGAGCTGTGTGGTCGGCCGCTGCGGGTCATCGAGATCGACCCGGGCATGGTGAAGACCGACGAGTTCGGGCTGGTCCGCTTCGAGGGCGACGCGGAACGGGCCGCCGCCGTCTACGCCGGGGTGCCGGGGCCGCTGGTCGCCGAGGACGTCGCCGACTGCATCGCCTGGTGCGCCACCCGCCCCGAGCACGTCAACATCGACCGGCTGGTGGTCCGGCCCCGGGCACAGGCCGCCCAGCACAAGGTGCACCGGGTCTAGGGAGAAGTGAGCCGGGTTTTCGAGCCCCGCAGTCGCGAACGGAGATTGGCCCGGAGGTCGACATGAGCCCTGCGGCGCGGCGCCGGCCGGTCGGCGTGGTCACCCGCGGCACGACGAACCCGAACCGGCTCCGTCGGGTGGACAACTGGATCGTCGCCACCTGCGCCGACCGGCTGTTGGCGGCGGACGACCCCCTGGTGGTCGACCTCGGCTACGGCGCCACCCCGGTGACCGCTGTGGAGTTGCGCGCTCGACTGGCGGCCGGGGTTCGTCCGGACGTACGGCTGGTCGGGTTGGAGATCGACGCGGCCCGGGTGGCGGCCGCGGCGCCGGCCGCCGACCCACCCGGATTGACGTTCGCCCGGGGTGGGTTCGAGTTGGCCGGGCTCCGGCCGGTGCTGGTCCGCGCGTTCAACGTGCTGCGACAGTACGACGAGAGCGAGGTGGCCGAAGCCTGGCAGACGATGACCGCCGCGCTCGCGCCCGGCGGAGTGCTCGTCGAGGGCACGTGTGACGAGTTGGGGCGGCTCGCCAGTTGGCTGCTGATCGACGCCGACGGCCCTCGGACGCTGACCCTGGCCGCGAAGCTCACCACGCTGGGCAGCCCTGCCGAGCTGGCCGAGCGGCTGCCCAAGGCGCTGATCCACCACAACGTTCCCGGTGAGCCGGTGCACGCGCTGATTCGCGCCCTGGACGACGCCTGGCAGGCCGCCGCCCCGTACGCCACCTTCGGCCCCCGCCAACGCTGGCTGCACGCGGTGACCCGTCTCCGCGAAACCGGCTGGCCCGTCCACGACAACCCCACCCGCTGGCGTCAGGGCGAACTGACCCTCACCTGGCCCCTCCCCTGACCCCGCAGGGTCAGAGGGTGCAGTTGATGAGGACTGGTTCGGGGTGCAGGGTTACGCCGAAGCGGGCGTGGACCTGATCGCGAATGGTGCGGGCCAGGGTGAGCAGGTCGCTGGTGTGGGCGGTGCCGCTGCGGTTGGTCAGGGCCAGGGTGTGCTTGCTGGAGATGGCCACCCCACCCTCGCCGGGGTGGCCCTTGGCGAAGCCGGCCTTGTCGATCAGCCAGGCGGCGCTCACCTTGACCAGACCGTCCGCCCCCGGCCAGGCGGGCGGGTCGCCCAGCTCGGCGGAGCGTTCCAGGAGTTGTTCGTACGTTGCACGGTCGAGCACCGGGTTGGTGAAGAAGGAGCCGACCGAGCGAGTGTCCGGGTCGTTGGCGTCGAGCACCATCCCCTTGCCCGCCCGCAGCCGCAGCACCACCGCTCGGGCGTCGGCCAGCGGCACCTGGTCGCCCACCTCGACACCGAGGGCTCGGGCCAGCTCCGCGTAGCGCACCGGCCCGGAGAGCGGAGACCTGGTGAGTCGGAAGTCGACGGAGAGCACCACCCAGCGGTCCACGTACTTGAAGATGCTGCCCCGGTAGGCGAAGCCGCAGTCCGCGGCGGGGATGACCTGACGGGTGCCCTCGACCCGGTCGTACACCTCGACGCCGGTGATCGTCTCGGCGACCTCCTGGCCGTACGCGCCGACGTTCTGGATCGGGGTGGCACCGGTCGAGCCGGGGATGCCAGAGAGGCATTCCAGCCCGGCCCAGCCGTTGGCGACCGTGGCGGCGACCAGGTCGTCCCACGGCTCGCCGGCGTCGACCCGTACGGTGACCGAGGTGGCGTCCTCGGCGATGACCCGCATGCCACGGGAGCGCACCAGCACGACGGTGCCGGGGAAGCCGGCGTCGCCGATCACCACGTTGCTGCCCCCGGCCAGGATCAGGACCGGCTCCGCCGCGGCGCGTACCGCCTGGACGAGTTCGTCGGCACTGCCGGCGGCCACGATCCGCTCAGCCGGCCCACCCGTTCGGAGGGTGGTGTAGCCGGCGAGTGGACCGGGGATGGCACGATCGGCGTCGGTTGTCGGCTGGGCGGAGGCGTCTGGCACGCCCTTCACCTTAGGCTGACAAGTAGCCGTGGCACCCACTGGTCGCCCGGCACCCCCGGGAGGATGGCGATGAGCAGACTGCAGGGCAGCAAGGATTTCTGGATCGGGGCGCTCCGGACGGAGGGTCCGGCTTTCGCGGCAGCGGTGGCCGAGGCGCCGCCGGAGACACCGGTGCTGTCCTGTCCGGGCTGGACGGTCAACGACGTCACACTGCACATGGCCGGCATCTACCACTGGGTTTCGTCGTTCGCCGGTTCCGGCCAGACCAGCCAGCCGCCTCGGCGGGAGAAGATCGAGGCCGACCCGGGCGTGAACGCGCTCCAGCTGTGGCAGCAGGGTTACGACCGGGTGATGACCCTCTTCGACGGGATCGACCCGGAGGCACCGGCGTGGAACTGGGCCCCGCAGCCGAAGAAGGCCGGTTTCTGGCCGCGTCGGATGGCGCACGAGACGGCCGTGCACCGCTGGGACGCCCAGCTCGCCATCGGGGCTGGCGATCCGGTCGAGGCGAAGCTCGCGGCCGACGGGGTGAGTGAGGTGCTGGACACCTGGCTGCCGGCGGGCCGGCGGCAGGTGCCGGGTGACTGGCACGGGGTGGTGCAGCTCTGCGCGACCGACGCGGCCCAGGAGTGGTATCTGCGGCTGCGCGGCGAGGGGGTGGCGCTGCTCGACACCGCTACCATCTTCGACCACGACGATCACCACGCCCGCGCCCAGGTCAGCGGCACCGCGAGCGACCTGCTGCTGGCGCTCTGGGGGCGGGTGAGCTTCGAGACGCTGGACGTCGTCGGTGACCGCACCCTGTTGGACGGTCTGCGCACCGGCTGACCGACGCACCACGAACGAGGGCGTCACCCCGGCGGGGGTGGCGCCCTCGTCGGCGTTCGGCGTACTGGGCGCGCTGTGCTCCGGCGGCCGTCCATCACGGGACCACAACGCTGAGAGAGCGCTCTCTTGACAGCGGGTTGACGACCCACCACCCTGTCGTGAGAGCGCTCTCTTAGCCATCTGCCATCACCCGCCCGCCTTGAGAGAGGTCGATAAACCATGGCTGTCTTCCCGCGCCGCCGCCTCGCCGCGGTGGCCCTCGCCGCCGCCACCGCCCTGCTCGTCACCGCTGGCTGCGGCGGCGGTGACGAGCCGGGCGACGGACCGGTCACCCTGACCGTCGACGTCTTCGGCCAGTTCGGCTACGAGCAGCTCTACCAGGAGTACATGACCGCCAACCCCGGCGTGAAGATCGTCGAGCGCGGCACCGGCACCAACCTCGACGAGTACTCGCCGAAGCTCACGCAGTGGCTCGCCGCCGGCCGGGGCGCCGGCGACGTGGTGGCCATCGAGGAGGGTCTGCTGGTCGAGTACAAGGCCAATCCGGCGAACTTCGTCAACCTGCTGGACCACGGCGCCGCCGACCTCAAGGGCAACTTCCTGGAGTGGAAGTGGAACGCCGGCCTGACCGCCGATGGCAAGCAGCTCATCGGCCTCGGCACCGACGTCGGCGGGATCGCCATCTGCTACCGCAAGGACCTCTTCCAGAAGGCCGGCCTGCCCACCGAACGGGACGCGGTCTCGAAGCTCTGGCCCACCTGGCCGGACTACATCGCCACCGGCGAGCGGTTCACCGCGGCGAAGACCGGCGCGTCCTTCCTCGACGGGGCCACCAACACGTTCAACACCATCCTGTTGCAGACCGCCGGCAACACGACCGGCTACAGCTACTACGACACCAGCGAGAAGCTGGTCGTCGACAGCAACCCGGCCGTGCGGCAGGCCTACGACACCACTATGGACATCATCGACTCGGGCCTCTCCGGCAAATACGGCTCCTGGTCGGAGGAGTGGGTGTCCGCCTTCAAGCAGTCGAAGTTCGCCACCATCGCCTGCCCCGCCTGGATGACCGGCGTCATCGAGGCCAACGCCGGCGCTGACGCACAGGGCAAGTGGGACATCGCCCGGGTGCCGGGTAACGGCGGCAACTGGGGTGGATCGCACCTCGCCGTTCCCAAGCAGAGCAAGCACCAGGCCGAGGCGATCAAGCTGGCCAAGTTCCTGACCAGCGCCAAGGGGCAGATCGGGGCGTTCAAGGCCAAGGGTCCGCTGCCCTCCTCGCCGCAGGCGCTCGACGACCCGGCGATCACCGGCGCGACCAACGCGTACTTCTCGGGGGCACCGGTCGGCGCCATCTTCGGCACCGGCGCGAAGAGCCTGAAGCCGGTCTACATGGGCCCGAAGAACCAGGCCGTACGGACCGAGGTGGAGAACGCCGTACGGACCGTGGAGCTGGGTCAGCGCAACCCCGCGCAGGGCTGGACCGACGCGGTGACCAACGCGAAGAAGGCCGCCGCCAAGTAGCCCCGAGCGAGCGTGCGGGCGGGCCTCGGAAGCAGAGGTCCCGCCCGCACGACGGAAAGGAGTCCTCGGGCATGACCGTCCAGCTCGACGCCCGTCCGCCGGTCACACCGGCAAGCGGTAGCCCCCGCCAATCCTCGGGTCGGCTCAGTCGATTCGACACCCGCTTCTCGCCGTACCTCTACATCGCCCCGTTTTTCCTGATCTTCGGCATCTTCGGGGCGTACCCGCTGGCGTACACCTTCTGGGTGTCGCTGCACGACTGGGACCTGCTCGGTGCCGACCACCCCTTCATCGGGGCGGAGAACTACACCCGGCTGCTCGCCGACACCGACTTCTGGCACGCGCTTGTCAACACGCTGGGCATCTTCGTGATCTCCACGGTGCCGCAGTTGCTCGCCGCGCTCTGGCTGGCCAACCTGCTCAACCGCGGCCTGCGGGCACGCACCGGTTGGCGGATGGCGGTGCTCGTCCCCAACGTCACGTCCACCGCCGCGGTGGCGATCGTGTTCGGGGTGCTCTTCGGCCGCGAGTTCGGCATGATCAACTGGCTGCTCGACCTGGTCGGGATGGATCCGATCGGCTGGAAGTCCAACCGGTTCGCCTCCTGGGTGGCCATCTCTGCCATGGTCGACTGGCGGTGGACCGGCTACAACGCGCTGATCCTGCTGGCCGCCATGCAGGCCATCCCCCGCGACCTGTACGAGGCGGCGGCGATCGACGGCGCCAGCCGGGCCCGCCAGTTCTGGTCGGTCACCGTGCCGCTACTCAAACCGACGATCATCTTCTGCACGATCATCGCCACCATCGGCGGCCTGCAACTCTTCACCGAGCCCCGGATGTTCCACTCCGGCACCAACCCGATCCGGGGCGGACCGCTGCGCGAGTCGCAGACCCTGACCATGTACATGTTCGAGAACGCCTTCGCCCCGCACTACAACTTCGGGTACGGCTCGGCCGTGGCCTGGCTGCTCTTCGCGCTCATCGCGATCGTCGCGGCGGTCAACGTGCTGATCCTGCGCCGACTCGGCGGCGGGAATCGACCGCAGAAGGGAGCGGCGCGATGAGCCGACTCTGGCGGGCCAGCCCGCTCACCTACCTCGCCCTGGTCGTCGCCGCCGGCCTGTCGGTCTTCCCGATCTGGTGGATGTTCGTCGTCGCCAGCCGCAGCAACGACGCGATGGGCCAACTGCCACCCCCGGTCACCCCCGGCGGCAACCTGGGCGCCAACATCGCCCGCCTGTTCGACAACACCGACGCGTACTTCCTGACCGGCCTGATCAACTCGGCGATCGTGGCCACCACGGTCACCGTCTCCGTGGTGTTCTTCTCCAGTCTGGCCGGGTTCGCCTTCGCCAAGCTCAGGTTCCGTGGCCGCAACGCCATGCTGCTGGTGATCATCGCGACCATGATGGTGCCGACGCAGCTCGGCGTGATCCCGCTCTACCTGCTCATGACCAAGCTGCACTGGAACGACCGGCTGCCCGCGGTCATCGTCCCCGTGCTGGTCACCGGGTTCGGGGTGTTCATGATGCGGCAGTACGCCGGCCAGGCCATCAGCGACGAGCTGATCGAGGCCGCCCGGATGGACGGCTGTGGCACCGCCCGGATCTGGTGGCACGTCGTGGTGCCCGCCCTGCGTCCCGCCGCCGCAGTCCTCGGTCTGCTCACCTTCATGACCACCTGGAACGACTTCCTCTGGCCGTACGCTGTATTGAACGATCCGGCGAATCCGACAGTGCAGCTGTCCCTACGAGCACTGTCGGACGGGTATTACCAGGACATGTCGCAGGTGTTCACCGGAACGGCCATCGCGACGCTGCCCCTGCTACTGGTCTTCGTGTTGTTCGGCCGGCAGATCATCGGCGGAATCATGGAAGGTGCGGTCAAGGCGTGAACGAGCGGAGCGAGCCAACCAACCGGTCCAGCAACGAGATCCGGTTTCCCGAACACTTCCTCTGGGGGGCGGCCACCGCCGCGTACCAGATCGAGGGTGCGGCCCGCGACGACGGTCGCGGTCCGTCCATCTGGGACACCTTCAGCCGTACGCCGGGCAAGGTTTACCAGGGCCACACCGGCGACGTCGCCTGCGACCACTACCACCGGTACGCCGACGACGTGGCGCTGATGGCCGAGCTGGGCCTGCGGGCGTACCGGTTCTCGGTCGCCTGGCCGCGAATCCAACCCGACGGCACCGGCCCAGCCAACCCCCGTGGGCTGGACTTCTACGATCGGCTCACCGACACGCTGCTCGACCGGGGAATCGACCCGATCGTCACCCTCTACCACTGGGATCTGCCGCAGGCCCTGGGTGACCGGGGTGGCTGGACCAACCGGGACACCGCCGAACACTTCGCCACCTACGCCACCGCGGTGTACGCCCGCCTCGGCGACCGGATCGACGTGTGGACCACGCTCAACGAGCCGTGGTGCTCGGCCTACCTCGGTTACGCCAACGGCCTGCACGCTCCGGGCGAGCAGGATCCGGCGGCGGCCTTCACCGCCGTACACCATCTGCTGTTGGGGCACGGCCTGGCGGCGCGGGCGTTGCGGGCGGCCGGCGCGCGCAGCGTGGGCATCACCGTCAACCCGGCCGACGTACGCCCGGCCGACCCGCAGAGCGCGGCCGACGCCGCCGCGGTCCGCCTGGTCGACGGCCTGCACAACCGGATCTTCCTCGACCCCCTGCTGGCCGGCGGCTACCCGGACGACGTCCGCGAGCACGTGGCCCGGATCGTCGAGCCGACGTTCATCCGCGACGGCGACGAGAAGGTGATCGCCGCCCCGATCGACCTGCTCGGCATCAACTACTACGCCCCGAGTTACGTGGCCGGTCGGCCCGATGGTGCCGGCAACGGCGCGTACCCGGGCACCGAGGGAGCTGTGCACTTCCTGCCGCCGGCCGGGCCGCTCACCGACATGGGTTGGATGATCGAACCGGCCGGGCTCACCCGGCTGCTGGAGCGGATCGCCGCCGACTACCCTGGTGTGCCGCTGCTGATTACCGAGAACGGTGGGGCGTTCCCCGACAAGCCCGGCGCCGACTCGCCCGACGGCCCGACGCAGGTGATCGACGCCGATCGCATCGCCTACCTCGACGGGCATCTCCGTGCGGCGCACGAGGCGATCTCCCGGGGCGTGGACCTGCGCGGTTATCTCGTATGGTCATTCCTGGACAACTTCGAGTGGGCGGAGGGTTACCGCAAGCGGTTCGGGATCGTGCACGTCGACTACCTGACCCAGCGGCGCACACCGAAGGCCAGCGCCCGGTGGTACCAGGAGGTGATCTCCCGGAACGGGCTGTGACGAGCGGGGGGAAAGCGCGATGACGACGGCGCAGCGGCCGACGCTCGAAGCGGTGGCAGCGCGGGCCGGGGTGTCCCGCGCCACCGTTTCCCGGGTGGTCAACGGCTCCACCACCGTCGCCGAACCGATCCGCGAGGCGGTCACCCGGGCGGTCGCCGAGTTGGGGTACGTCCCCAACCTGGCGGCCCGCAGCCTGGTCACCCAGCGCACCGACTCGATCGCCCTGGTCATGCCGGAGGCGGCCACCCGGGTCTTCTCCGACGACCAGGTCTTCCCCGGCATCATCCGGGGCGTCAGCCAGGAGCTGGAGGCGGCCGACAAGCAACTGGTGCTGATGCTCGCCGGCTCGCCGGCCGGGCACCACCGGGTCGAGCGGTACACCACCGGCCGGCACGTCGACGGCGTGCTCTTCGCGTCGCTGCACGGTGCCGACCCGCTGCCCGGCACGCTTGCCCGACTCGGCATCCCGGTGGTGGTCAGCGGCCGCCCGCTCGGCGACGTGCCCGTCCCGTACGTCGACGTCGACCACGTGGCCGGGGTCACTGCGGCCGTCCGGCACATGATCGACAGCGGTCGTCGACGGATCGCGACCATCGCCGGGCCACAGGACATGGTCGCCGGGATCGAACGGCTCAGCGGTTACCGCAGCACTGTCGCCGACGCGGGGCTGCCCGAGCTGATCGCCATCGGTGACTTCACCCGGGAATCCGGGTCGGCGGCGATGCGCCGCCTGCTCGCCGAGCATCCCGACCTCGACGGCGTCTTCGCAGCCTCCGACCTGATGGCGCACGCCGCCCTGCGGACGCTGCGCGAGGCAGGTCGGCGGGTGCCCGACGACGTGGCGGTGGTCGGCTTCGACGACATCGAGACCGCCGCCTACACCGAGCCGCCGCTGACCACCGTCCGGCAGCCGATCGTGGAACTCGGCCGCCGGATGACCCGCCAACTGCTCCGGCTGGCCGCCGGGGAGAGCATCGAGCAGGCGGTCATGCTCCCCACCGAGCTGATCCGCCGCGCCTCCGCCTGACCGCGCCTCCGCGCCCGCCCCGCGGTCCGGTCCGGTCCGCGCCGCCCCGCCCTGCAAGATCCGCACAACTTCAGGGAAGTAGTGGTCTCCGAGCGCCGGGAGGCCACTATTTCCCTGAAGTTGCTGCCTGCAGGTCGGTCGCAGGCCGCGGGAGCACATGGTTAATGCGTCGCTCGGGCGGACGATCTTGGTTAGCCTCGCCCACATGCCGGATCCTGTCGCGCTGCTGCCCGTGCCAAGCTGTTCCGACCAACTGCTCGAGGTCGAGGCCCCAGGTGACATCGGCGGCCGCGATGACATCAGCGGCCCAGGTGACATCGGCGGTCGGGGCGACGCCGACAGTTGGGGCGCTCCGGCTGATTCATTTACGACATCAGCTCCGAAGGACGCGAGCACGAGGTGTCGACCCGTCACGGCAGTACGGATGGGGGCCTGACATGCGTATTCGGGTGGCGCAGCCGGACGACGCTGCGGGCGTGGTGGCCCTGCGGGCGATCGTCTACCCGTACCAGGTGCGCGGGGTCGAGTCGACCCGGAAAATGATCGCCGAACCGGTACCGGGCAGGGACTGGGTCGCCTTCGTGGCCGAGGTCGATGCCCAGGTCGTCGGTTGGGTGACGGCCCAACGCAACGCCTCGACCTCGACGGCGAACTTCGGTGACATCACTCTCCTGCACGTCCACCCCGAGCACCGGCGGCGCGGCATCGGCACCGCGCTGCTGACGACCGCGACCGGTCACCTCGCTCCGCTGGGGGTCCGCCGGCTCCGCGCCTTCGCCCAGCCGGACGCGCTGCCGTTCGCCCGTCGGCACGGCTACGAGCCCAGTCGTGAGCTGCGCTTCTCTGCGCTCGAATTGAATCCGGCACCCGCGCTGCCCGACCCGCCGCCGGGCGTACGGCTGCTCCCGATCTCCGACCTCGACCCGCATCTGCTGTACGCGGCCGACGTGGCCGCATCCGTCGACGAGCCGGGCGACGTGCCGGTCGACTCGATCAGCTACGAGAGCTGGCACTACGACGTCTGGGACAACCTCGGTCTGGACAAGGCGGCAAGCATCGCCGCCGTAGTCGATGGTGAGGTCGCCGCCTTCAGCCTGGTGAAGCGGGACGGGGACCGGATGTGGTCGGACTTCACCGGCAGTCTCCCGGCGCACCGGGGGCGGGGCCTCGCCCGGCTCACCAAGACGGCCGCGCTGCACCGGGCCGCCGCGAACGGTGTGCGCGTCGCGTACACCTCGAACGACGAGGCGAACGGGCCGATGCTCGCGATCAACACCCGGTTGGGCTACCGCCCGGTGGCAGCCGAGTGGAGCTGCCTGGCCGACCTGACCTGACCGCCAACCACCCGTGGGCCTCCGCGTCCGGCGGGGCGGTGTCGCTTCGGTGAGCGATATACCTCTGAGGCATAAATATGACTCTCAGGTATACGGCTCACCAGCGACACTCCCACCAGAGCGGGCATGGAGGTCGAAGACCTGGCGGGCGACGGCGTGGGTGTCGGCGCCGAAGAGCACCAGGCGGGCCTCGGTGACGGTGGCCGGGGTGGCCGCGCGCAGCACCGCCAGCGCCTGACCGACCGCGTCGTCGACCGGCCACCCGTAGATACCGGCGGAGATCAGCGGAAAGGCCACGGTGCCAGCACCCAACTCGTCGGCCACCCGGAGGCTGTTGGCGTAGCAGTCGCGCAGCAGCGCCGACCGGTCCTCGCTGGCCGACCAGACCGGCCCGACGGTGTGGATCACCCAGCGGGCCGGTAGCTCCCCGGCCGTGGTCGCCACCGCCTGACCGGTGGGCAGACCCCTGCCGTAGCGGGACGCACGCAGCGCCCGGCACTCGGCCAGGATCGCCGGCCCGCCGCGCCGGTGGATGGCACCGTCGACCCCACCCCCGCCGAGCAGGGACGAGTTCGCGGCGTTCACGACGGCGTCCACCCGCTGTGTGGTGATGTCCCCCTCGATCAGGGTGATCTCCATGTCAGCTCTCCTCGATCGGCTGACCCATCGAGCGGCGGGCCAGCAGCGTGGCACCGGCGACCGCGGCCGGCATGATCAGCACGGCGCCGAGCGGAATCAGGAAGCAGAGGAAGACGGCCACTCCGAAGCCGAGCGCTGTGGGTCGGTCGGCCTTGAGGATCGTCCGGCGCTGCGGCAGCCGCATCCCCCGTCGGTAGAAGGGTGCACCGACCAACTCCACGGCGAGGAACCAGCCGCCCACGGCCGCCCCGATGACCGGGACGACCGTCTGGCCGACCACCGGGATGAAGCCGGCGACGAAGAGCGGAATGCCGACCAGCGCCGTGAGCGCCACCAGGCGTACCGAGTCGGCGAGGCTGCGGCGCAGCGACGACCAGAAGGGCACGTCCACCGCGCCCGGCGTGCCGCCGTACCGCTGCTCGACCTGCTCGGAGATCTTCTCGTAGAACGGGTCGCCGATGACCAGGGTGACAGCGGTGAAGGTGAGCACGCCGAGCAGGCCGCCGAGCCCCAGGAAGGCCAGCCCAGCGATCACCCGGACCAGGCTGCGGCCGGTGCTCGACCAGTCGTCGGCGAACGGGGTGACGAGCGCGGCGAGATCGTCCACGAAGTACACGAGCGTGGCGAGCGCGGCCAGGAAGAGGACGCCGGAGATCAGCGCCGGCACGATGCCGAGCAGCATCAGCCCCGGGCTGCGGACGTAGAGGCCCAGCCCGCGCAGGAGCAGCCCCGCCCCGGCGAGGAAGCGTCCGACGACCCCGGTCACCGGGCTGGCGATTCTGCTGGCATCCACGATCGAGCAGCCTAACCAGCCGTGACCGGATCCGCCGGGCGGAGCGCTAGCAGCGACTCACCACATGCACATCAACCGGTTGACGGACGGCAGTGATCCACCGGAGACGCCGAGGTTCGTCGCCGACCGGTCGATTCGCCGGCGAGCCACCCCGACAACCCTTGGAGGGTACGAAGTCAGCGGCGGCGAAAGGCGGCACGATGCCGGTCATCGAGGTGACCCACCTGAAGAAGCGGTACGGCGACCTGGTGGCGGTGGACGACGTGTCGCTCGCCGTGGAGGCCGGGGAGATCTTCGGCGTCCTCGGTCCGAACGGCGCCGGCAAGACCACCACCGTGGAGTGTGTCGCCGGGCTGCGTGTCCCAGACGGGGGCGGGGTGTCGGTCCTCGGGCTCGACCCCCGCCGGGACGCGGCCCAGCTACGCCAGCGAGTCGGGGTGCAACTCCAGGAGAGTCAACTGCCGGACCGGTTGCGGGTGGCCGAGGCACTGGAGCTGTACGCCTCGTTCTACCGCAACCCGGCCGACCCGGCCGAGCTGATCGACAAGCTGGGCCTCGGCGACAAGCGGAACACCGCGTACAAGAAGCTCTCCGGCGGTCAGAAGCAGCGGCTCTCCATCGCGCTGGCCCTGGTGGGTAACCCGGAGATCGCCATTCTCGACGAGCTGACGACCGGGCTGGACCCGCAAGCCCGCCGGGACACCTGGGGCCTCATCGAACAGGTCCGCGACAGCGGGGTGACGATCGTGCTGGTCACCCACTTCATGGAGGAGGCCGAGCGGCTCTGCGACCGGGTCGCGGTGATCGACCGGGGTCGGGTGGTCGCCCTGGACAGCCCGGCGGGCCTGGTGTCGACGGTGGCTCCGGAGCAGCGGATCCGGTTCCGGCCCTCGGCTCCGGTCGACGACCGGCTCCTCACCGACCTGCCCGAGGTGTCCGCCGTGCAGCGCACCGGCAGCCAGGTGGTGGTGACCGGCACCGGTGAGTTGCTGCACGCGGTCACCTCGGTGCTCGCCCGCCACCAGATCGTCGCCGCGGACCTGCGGCTGGAGCAGTCCACCCTCGACGACGCCTTCGTCGAGCTGACCGGGCACCGACCCGCCAACTGAGAGGGAGCCAGCATGCACGCCTTTCGCAACATCCTGAGAACCGAGGCGCGCCTCTACCTGCGAGACCTGCCGACGCTTCTCACCACGATCGGGCTGCCCACACTGATCCTGGTGGTGCTGGGGCTGATCCCCTCGCTCCGCAAGCCGGATCCGACCTTCGACGGGCAGACCTTCGTCAGCTATTTCGCCCCGTCGCTGCTGGTGGTCACCCTCGCCATGGTCGGGGTGAACACCCTGCCTTCGGTGCTGGCCACCTACCGGGAACGCGGCGTGCTGCGTCGGCTGGCGACCACCCCGGCGCACCCGGCGGCTCTGCTCGCCGCCCAACTGGTGCTGGCCCTGGCCGGAATCCTGGCCAGCGCGCTGCTGCTCATCGTGGTCGCCCGGCTCGCATTCGGGGTGCCGTTCCCCCGGCACCCGCTCGGCTTCACGCTGGCGTTCATCCTCGGCACGGCCGCCCTGCTGTCGCTCGGCCTGCTGGTCGCCGCCGTGGCCCGGACGACGAAGGCGGCACAGGCCCTGGCCGTGCCGCTGTTCCTGGTCACCATGTTCTTCGGCGGGGTCTACCTGCCCCGATTCCTGCTCCCGGACGTCGTGGCGCGAATCGGCGACTACACGCCGCCCGGGGTGCAGGCGCTCCTCGACGCCTGGACCGGCACGTCGCCGCAACCGCTGCACCTGGCGATAATGGCGGTGATCGCCGTGTCGGCCGGCGCCGGCGCGGCGAAACTGTTCCGCTGGGAGTGAGCGGAGATGGGATGACCTGCAACGGTGGGCACGACCGTCTGACCAGTTGGCGAGAGCGCGAGGCGGCCCTCTATCGCGTGCTCCCCTTCGGCGGTCTGACCCTGGGCACCCTGCTGGCCCTCGTCGCACCGGCACCCCAGCACCTCGGGGCGCTGCCCACCCTTGCCGTCGCCGTGGCGGCCGGATGCTGGGTCGCCTGGTTCGTCACAGTGCACCCCGGCTGGCAGAGCCGGCGCACGCTGATGGCTGTCTACTACGCCGGGCTGCTCACGTTCGCCGCCGCGCTGGTGGCCGCCAGCCCGTGGTACGGCTTCTTCGCCTGGATCGGCTACATCCACGCCTTTCCGGTGCTGCCCGGGCGCTGGCGGGTCGTCGGCGTGGTCACCACGGCCGCCCTCGTCGCCACCTCTCAGGGCGGTGGTCTGTCGGTGGCGGTGTCGCACTGGCCGCTCTGGCTGGTGCTGGTGCTGTTCAATCTGGTGGTCGCCGGCTCAGTGACCTGGTTCGCGATGATCGCCGAACAGGAGGACGCCAAACGCAAGCGATTGGTGGCGGAACTCGGCGACGCCAACC
Source organism: Micromonospora noduli (assembly GCF_003264365.1). Taxonomy (GTDB): domain Bacteria; phylum Actinomycetota; class Actinomycetes; order Mycobacteriales; family Micromonosporaceae; genus Micromonospora; species Micromonospora noduli. The sequence goes on along the minus strand of NZ_PYAK01000038.1, from coordinate 36,342 downwards.
GCCAACTCACCGAGACGGTCAGTGAGAACGCCGGGCTGCACGCCCAACTACTCACCCAGGCCCGGGAGGCCGGCGTGCTGGACGAACGGCAACGGATGGCGCGCGAGATCCACGACACCCTGGCGCAGGGGTTGACCGGCATCATCACCCAGTTGGAGGCGGCCGAGCAGACCCGCGACCGGTCCGCCGACTGGCGCCGGCACGTCGACAACGCGCTCGCCCTGGCCCGGGAGAGCCTCACCGAGGCCCGCCGTTCGGTACAGGCGGTCCGTCCGGAACCGTTGGAGACGGCCCGGCTACCGGACGCCCTCGTCGAGCTGGGCGGACGCTGGTCGGCCCTGAACGGGGTACGGGCCGACGTGGCCACCACCGGCACGCCCCGCCCACTGCACCCGGAGGTCGAGGTGACCCTGCTACGGGCCGCCCAGGAGGCGCTGTCCAACGTGGCCCGGCACGCCGCCGCGTCACGGGTCGGGCTGACCCTGTCGTACATGGCGGACGTGGTCACGCTCGACGTCCGTGACGACGGGGCGGGTTTCGACCTCACCGACCAGCCGCTGCCCCGTGAGCCGGGCGGCGGGTACGGGCTGACCGCCATGCGGCAACGGGTGACAGGGGTCGGTGGCGAGTTGGCCGTCGAATCTGAGCCGGGCAGCGGCACCGCCATCTCGGCGTCCGTCCCCGCGCTACCCGGAGGTGCCGGTTGACCGCCCCGGTTCGACTGCTGATCGTCGACGACCATCCGGTGGTGCGGGACGGCCTGCGGGGGATGTTCACCGGCGACCCCGATTTCGAGGTGGTGGGCGAGGCGGCGGACGGCTCGGAGGCATTGGTCCTGGTCGCGACGCTGCGGCCGGACGTGGTGCTGATGGATCTGCGGATGCCCGGCATGGACGGGGTGACCGCCATCGGCAGGCTGGCTCGCGCCGGCAGCGCCGCCCGGGTGCTGGTGCTCACCACCTACGACACGGACGCGGACGTGCTGCCGGCGATCGAGGCCGGCGCGACCGGTTACCTGCTCAAAGACACACCTCGGGAGGATCTGGTCCGGGCGGTCCGAGCCGCGGCCCGGGGTGAGTCGGTGCTCGCGCCGAGCGTCGCCGGCCGGCTGATGGGCCGGCTGCGCGCTCCCGCCGAGGAGCCGCTGAGTCAACGGGAACTGGAGGTGCTCACCCTGGTGGCCCGGGGTGCCTCCAACCGGGAGGCGGCGGCCCGCCTGTTCATCAGCGAGGCCACCGTCAAGACGCACCTGCTGCACCTGTACGCCAAGCTGGGGGTCAACGACCGGGCCGCCGCGGTGGCCACCGCGTACGACCGGGGGTTGCTGACGCCCGGCGGGCGGTGAGCGGCACCGGGCAGGATGGGCGGGTGCGCGCGTCCCGACTGATCTCGTTGCTGTTGCTGTTGCAGTCGCGCGGGTCGATGACCGCTAGCGAGCTGGCTCAGGAGCTGGAGGTCTCCGAGCGGACCGTCTACCGGGACGTTTTGGCGCTCTCGGCGGCGGGCGTGCCGGTCTACGCCGACCGGGGGCGGGCCGGCGGTTACCGCCTGCTCGGCGGGTACCGCACCCGACTGACCGGGCTGACCCGGGACGAGGCGGAGGCGCTCTTCCTCGCCGGGCTGCCCGGGCCGGCCGGGGAGATGGGGCTCGCCGACGCGGTCGCGTCGGCCGAGCTGAAGGTGCTCGCCGCGCTGCCACCCGCCCTGCGCGACGCGCCAGCCCGTGCCGGACAGCGGTTCCACCTGGACGTACCGGGCTGGTTCCGGGAGACCGCGCCACCGGTCTGGCTGCCGGAGCTGGCCCGGGCGGTTTGGGGCGACCGGGTGGTGGAGCTGCGCTACCGACGCGGCGACCGGGAGGCGACCCGCCGGATCCAGCCGTACGGCCTGGTGCTCAAGAGCGGGGTCTGGTATCTGGTCGGCCGGGTCGGCGACGACGTGCGCACCTACCGGGTGGACCGGGTCACCGGGGTCGAGGTGGGCGACGAGCACTTCGACCGCGACGAGGGCTTCGACCTGGCCGGGCACTGGCGCGAGCAGGCCGGGTCGTTCCTGCGGACCATGCTGCGGGCCGAGGTCGCCGTCCGGCTGAGCCCCGCCGGCCTGCGCCAGCTCCGGCACCTGGTCGATGCCCCCTTCGTGTACGACGAACTGGTCGCCGCCGCCAGCCCGCCCGACGGGCAGGGCTGGGTGGTGACGCGGCTGCCCGTCGAGTCGGTCCAGGTGGCGTACCACCAACTGTTGGGGCTCGGCCCCGAGGTCGAGGTGATCGACCCACCCGAGCTGCGGCGGTTGTTCGCGGAGAGCGCCGACCGGCTCGCCGCGCTCTACCGGTAGCCGGTCACGTCCGCCGGCTTGCCCGCGTCGACCACCTCGGTGATGTAGCGGAAACCCTCGGGTTGGCTGCCGTCGAGGTCGGTGAAGCCGTACACCTTGGACAGCGTGCCGGCGTCGACGGATTCGCCGTTCCAGCGGGTCTTCTCCTCGTCGGCGGCGAGCGCGGCCACCGCCCGGCCGACGAAGGCCGGGGTCTCCGAGATGAGGAAGTTCGGGTCGGTGGCGGCACCGTCGCGCCAGTTCTCCTCGGTCACGCCGAAGTGCTCCAGCATCGCCTCGGAACGGATCCAGCCGGGGGTGAGCGCCACGGCCGTGCAGCCGTGCGGCTTCAGCTCGTGCGCCTGGCTGAAGGCGAGCCGGTTGACCGAGACCTTGGCCAGGTCGTAGAAGACCGACAGCCGGTAGTTCTTGTCGTTGTACGCCTTGGTGCCGTCGCCCATCTCCACCACCAGGCCGCCGGGCTTGCGGATCAGCAGCGGCAGGGCGAAGTGGCTGGTGATGATGTGCGTGTCGACGGCCAGTCGCAGGGTACGGAAGCCGGCGTCGAGCGGCTGCTCCCAGACCGGCTTCTCCCAGGTGACCAGTGGGTCGCCGCCCCAGATGTCGTTCACCAGCACGTCGAGTTGGCCCTGCTCGGCGTCGATCCGGGCCACCAGGTCGCGGACCTGCTCGGGCACCAGGTGGTCGACCTGGACGGCGATGCCGGTGCCGCCGGCCGCGCTGACCAGCTCGGCCGTCTCCTCGATGGTCTCCGGTCGGTCCATCTCGGAGCGGCCGGCCCGGGTGCTGCGACCGGTGGCGTAGACCGTGGCACCGGCCGCGCCGAGCTGAACGGCGATCTGGCGCCCGGCACCACGGGTGGCGCCGGCGACGAGCGCGATCTTTCCTGTGAGCGGTTGTGTCATGCCTGCGACGTTGTCAGGAATACCTGACAACCGACGTCCGAATTCAGTACTCGATCTAATCGGCCAGTCGGACCCGGACCCGGCGGTTGGCCCGGCCCTTGCTCTCCACCTTGACCACCTGGACCTTGCCGATCTGGGCGGTGGAGGCGACGTGGGTGCCGCCGTCGGCCTGCACGTCCAGCCCGACGATGTCGACGATCCGGACCTCCTGCTCATCCGCCGGGATGAGGTTGGACTGGGTACGGATGATGTCCGGCAGGGCCAGCGCCTCGGTGCGCGGCAGCACCCGGGTGGCGACCGAGCGGTCGGCGGCCACCTCGGCGTTGACCAGCTCCTCGATGCGGCTCTTGAAGTCCGGGGGCACCTCGGGGAGGTTGAAGTCCATCCGGGCCTCGCCCGGCTCCATGTTGCCGCCGGTGACCAGCGCGCCGAAGTCGCGGAACACCACACCGCAGAGCACGTGCAGCCCGGAGTGGGTACGCATCAACCGGGTGCGGCGCTCGTCCTCCACAGCGCCCACGACCTCGGTGCCGACCGGCGGCAGCGGGTCACCCTCGGCGGGGATCAGGTAGGGGTCGTCGCCCTTGCGGGTGCCGACGATCCGGGTCTGCACGCCCTGCCAGAGCAGGACGCCGTGGTCGGGTGGTTGACCACCGCCGCCCGGATAGAACGCCGAACGGTCCAGCACGATGCCCTGCTCGGCATCGGAGTGCAGGACCGTGCACGTCCATTCGCGCACTGTCGGGTCGGCAAGGTCCAGCCGGTGCGTCCGGCCGTGCTGTGTGACGCCCATGACAGGGCAGGTTACTCGTTCAGGAAGCCGGAGATGCGGTCGCGCAGATCGGCGCGTTCCGACCAGAGCACGCCGGGCCGGTCGTACACGTGCAGCGTGGCCTGGGGCAGCGCGACGGCGAGCCGCTCGGCGACCTCGACCGGGTGCAGGTCGTCGCCCGCGCAACCGATCACCAACGCCGGCGCGGTGACCGCCGTCAGGTCACCGATCTGGCGCAGCGGGATCTGGTCGGTGAGCGTGGCCAGACCGTCGGCCAGACCGTCGCGGAGCAGTTGGTCGAGCCGTTGTCGCAGGTAGGCCCAGCCGGCCGGGGTGTTGCGCACCGCCGGGGGCAACTCCAGCGTGACGATGTCGGCGACCGCCGAGGCGTCCCCGCTCTCCACCGCCTCCAGCAGGTCGGTGACGCGCTCGCGGGCGAGCGGCCCGCGTGGCTCGTCGAGGACCGCCGGCAGGAAGAAGACCAGCTTGTCGAAACGCTCCGGGCTCTCCACGAGGAGTCGGCAGAGGGCACCCGCGCCGAGGCTGGCGCCGAAAGCCCGGCTGGCGCCGCCGAGGTCGGCGATCGCCCGTAGATCCCGGGCCAGGTCCAGGTAGTCCCACGGCCCGTCCGGGGCAACGGATCGGCCGTGCCCGCGGAACTGGAAGAACACCTTGCGGCCGTTCACCCCACTGCCGAACGGGCGGGTGGTGGCGATCCCGTTGCCCAGCCCGTGCGCGAACACGGTGACCGGATCACCGGTGCCGGTGACCAGCCGCTCCAGCCGTACGCCGTGCGGGGTGGTGACCAGCTCGGTCTCCGGCTCCGGCAGTGCCGGCCTGCCGGTACGCGGCCCACCCGGACCGGGCCCCCAGGTGCGGGGCCCGCTGTCGGGTGGGGGCGGCCAGCGAAAACCTCTCACCAGAACCCTTTGCCGTCACTCAGGTCGCGCAGACCGACCCGTACGTCGAGCAGGTAGATGAGCGCGGCGGCGATGCCGATCAGTCCGAAGAGGCTGATCGGACCGAAACCGAGCAGGGTGAGCACCAGGCAGACCGCCAGGATGGCGATCCAGCCGCCCTTGGGCAGCGTCCCGATGGCGGGGAAGGCGTCGGAGCGCTGCGTGACGGCGTGCACCAGCGCGACACCCTGGATGATCAGCGCGAAGACGAGCAGGATCAGCTCGATCACGTAGCGGACTTCGAACGCGAAGATCGGCGCGGCGTTGGCCATGTCGGCCAGTTTATGTCCACGACCCCGGCTACGTCCGACAAGGACGCCGCCGGGGTCGTCGACCCGACGAGCTACTCGGCGGCCGGGCGGGTCCGCTTGGTGGCCCGGGGGAGCTTCGCCGACGGGGTTACGGCCGGCTTGGCAGCCTTCGGCGCGCGAGCGACCTTCTTGACCGCAGCGGGCTTGGCCTCGGCGATCTCGGCCACGTCGGCCGGGGTCGGCGCGTCGGCGGGGGCCGCAACGGTGGGGGTGGTGGCAGCCGCGGTGGTGGCCGGCGTCACGGCCTCGGTGGCCTCGATGTCGGCGTTGACCGTCTCGGCGGCCTCCAGCACGCCGGCACCGACGACCCGCTCGCCCCGGGCGACGAGCGCGCCGTACGCGGCGAACGCGCGCTCCTGGGCGACCTGGGCGCCCGCGACCACCAGGGCGGCGTTACGGGTTGCGGCGGCGCGCAGCTTGTCGATGTCGGCCACCTCGCGCAGCTTCGCCAGGTCGGCGGTCTCGTTGGCGGTGCGCAGCGTCTCGGTGGCCTTCTGCTTCAGCTCGAAGCCGGTCAGCACTGCCCGGCCACCCAGGTCGGCGACGACCCGGGTGCTGAGGACGCCGACCACGGCCGGCAGCTTGCGCAGCTGCTCGATGGCCAGTTCACCGGCGCCGGCTGCGGCGTAGATCGGGGCGGGGATGCGGTTGGTCTTCGGCTCGCTCATGACGTCTCCTCTTCGGCCGCCTCGGCGGCCTTCTTCTTCTGGGGGATGGTGGTGCTGCCCGGGGCGGGGGCGGTGCCCGCCTCGGTGACGGCGACCGACTCGAGCACGGCCTCGGTCGGGGTGCCGCCCACGGTGGTGGGGCCGGTGGCGGCCACATTGGCCAGGTCCGCAGCCTGGCTGGCGGGCTGGTCGGCCTGCGCCGCCTCGGCTTCGGCCTGGGCCTCGGCCAGCCGGGTGTTCTCCCGGCGGAACGTCTCGTAGATCTGACTGAGCGACTGCTTCTGCGCCATCGTCAGGTCGGCGTCCACGGCGATTGCGGCGAGCACCCCGTGGCCTTCCTTGTCGTCGAGCAGACCGGCGCGCAGGTACATCGCCGGCGTGGAGACCCGCAGCGCGCTCGCCAGTTGCTGGAGCACCTCGGCGCTGGGTTTGCGCAGGCCTCGCTCGATCTGGCTGAGGTACGGGTTGCTGACCCCCGCCTGCTCGGCGAGCTGCCGAAGCGAGATCTTGGCGTTGCGCCGCAGATCGCGGATGAACCCGCCGACGTCGGGAAGGTCCTTGGGTGTGGCCATGGCAGCGACGCTAACCGCCCGCGCTAGCTGTTGCAAGCAAAACGCTAACCATAGTTAGCAAAGTCTCAGGACCCCGTTTGCGCGCCGCTCGGCCGATCCGTACGGTCCGTCCGTGCACAAGATCACAGTCAATGGAGCAAGCATCGCGTACGACGAGGCCGGCACCGGTTCGCCCGTCGTTCTGCTGCACGCCGGAATCGCCGACCGGCGGATGTGGCGAGGGCAGGTGCCCGCGCTCGCCGCCCGGCACCGGGTGATCGTCCCGGACCTGCGCGGCTACGGAGACTCGGAGCTCCCGCCGACCCCGTTCACGCACCACGACGACGTGGCCGGGCTGCTGGACGCGCTCGACCTGCCCCGGGCTGCCCTGGTCGGCTGCTCCTTCGGCGGGGCGGTCGCCATCGACACCGCGCTGGCCCACCCCGACCGGGTGAGCGCGCTCGCACTGTTCGACACGGCGGTCTCCGGCAATGAGTGGTCCGACGAGGCGAACGACCTCTGGGACGGCCTGGTCGGCGAGGTCGACCCGGACGACTTCGTCGCCGGCGCGGCCGGTGAGGTGCGGTTCTGGGTGGTCGGCCCGCGCCGCCAGCCGGAGGACGTCGACACGGAGCTGGTCGCGTTCGCGCAGGAGATGGACCAGCGTGCCCTCGCCGCCGAGCTGGCGCTCGGCGCGGTCGAGGTGGGAGAGCTGTCGCCACCGGCGATCGGTCGTCTCGGTGAGTTGAAGATCCCCGTCCTGGTCACCGCCGGCGCCGCGGACGTGCCGGACATCAGTCGGCTCGCCGACCGGATCGCCGCCGAGGTCCCCGGCGCGGTACGACTGCCCGACGTGCCGGACGCCGCGCACCTGCTGCCGCTCGAGCGTCCGGAGCCGGTCAACGCCGCGCTGCTCGACTTCCTGAGCTAACCGCCACCGCCGCCGACGGTGTCACCAGAGCGGGCGGACCGCCCCGACCGGGACCCCGCCACCGAAGAGCGGCACCTCGGCGTACTCGGTCAGCACCGGAGCGTCCACGCCGAGCCGGCGCAGCGCGGACACCAGGACCGGCATCCGGGCCCGGTCGGCGCCGTCGTCGATCTTCAGTGCGACGGCGCCGACGCCCGGCAGCGCCACGGCGATCACGCCCTCGGCACCGACCTTGGCCAGCAGCCCCGGGACACCCCGCATCAGCCGGGTGTCGTCGGCCTGGGTGCCACCCACGATCTCCGGGTACGCCCGCATCGCGTCCGCCACCGTGCGCGGCACCGAGCCGGGCTCGGCGTCGACCAGCCGGAGGTACGCCCCGGCCAGACCGGCCAGTGAGACCGCGAGGACCGGGGCGCCGCAACCGTCAACCCCCACCGCCGCCGCCTGCTCGCCGGTGAACTCCTCGATGGCGGCCCGCAGCCGCTGCTGAAGCGGGTGCTCCGGCCGCCAGTAGCCCTCCCGGGACCAACCGGCGGCCTCGCAGGTCAACAGCATCCCGCTGTGCTTGCCGGAGCAGTTCATCTGCACCCGGCTCGGGCCACCACCGGCCCGGAGCACCGCCTCCCGGGCCGCGGCCCCCACCGGCAGGTCGGGCGGGCAGTGCAGCGCCGACGCGTCCAACCCGGCGCGCTCCAGCAGCGCACCGACCCGGGCCAGGTGGAATTCCTCGCCAGCGTGGCTCGCCGAGACCAGCGCCACGTCGGCCGGGTCGGTCAGGGCCAGGCCGGCCCGGAGCATCCCGATCGCCTGCATCGGCTTGCTGGCCGAGCGGGGGAAGATCGGCGAGGTCACGTCCCCGGCGGACGCCACCGCGACACCGGCGGCGTCCAGCACCACCACCGAGCCGCGGTGCGCACCCTCCACGAACCCGGACCGGACCACCTCGGCGAGCGGCGCGCCGCCCTCGTACGTCTTCGTCACGCGCTGGACGGTACCGACGGTCCGGGGGTGCCCGGCGGCGGGGTGACCAGGAGGTCCACCGCCCGGGTGACAGGGGCGCGGGACAGACCCGGCCTTACAGCCCGAGCAGCTCGCGGGCCTCGGTGGTGGTCAGGGGCGGGCGCTGAGCGAGCTGGGCGAAACCCACAGCGCGGGCGACCAACTGCATGTTGGACTCCACCGGGCGGCCCTTCGCGTACGTCACCGTGTCCTCCATGCCGACCCGCAGGTGCCCGCCGGTGGACAGCGAGGCCAGCAGCACCGCGATGGTGCTCCGGCCGACGCCGGTGGCCGAGAAGGTGGTGCCCTCGGGCAGGTCCCGCAGCATCCGGTGGGCCGCGACCAGGGTCTCGGTGTTGCCCGGCATCCCGCCCGGCACTCCCATCACGAAGTCGACGTGCACGTGCCCGCCGGCCGGCAGCCCGTACTTGCCGAGCAACCGCTGCAACGCGGACAGGTGGCCGAGGTCGAAGATCTCGTACTCCGGCACGATTCCGCGTTCCTGCATCCGGGTGTGCAGGTCGACGATGAACTCCCAGCGGTTGAGGAAGACGTCGTCGCCGAAGTTGACAGTGCCCATGGTGCAGGAGGCCATGTCCGGACGGGCGTCGAGCACGGCGAGCCGGGCGGCCTCCGGGTCGGTCACCGCGCCGCCGGAGGAGAGCTGCACGATCAGGTCAGTGCTCTCCCGCAGCGCCGCCACCGTGTCGGCCAGCCGCACCGGGTCGAGCGTCGGTCGGGCCTCGTCGTCGCGGATGTGGACGTGGATCACGGCGGCGCCGAGCGCCTCGCACTCCTTGGCGGTGAGCAGCAACTCGTCGAGGGTCACCGGCAGCGCCGGCACCTCCGCCTTGGCCGACTCAGCGCCGGTCGGGGCCACCGTGATCAACGTCCCTGTCGTCATGCCGGCGATCCTAGACGGCCCGCTCAGGACGGGTCGATCGCCGCCGCGGTCTCGCCGATCAGCAACGCGGCATCGTCCGGGACGTTCCGCTTCAGCACCGCGAGAGCGACCTGGCCCAGCTCGTGGTGCAGCACGGCGGTGCCGACGAAGCCGACCGCCCGGCCGTCGAGGGTCACCGGCGTACCGGCCACCGGCGGCTGATCCGTGGTCACCCCGTCCAGATGCAGCAGCACCAGGCGACGCGGCGGCCGGCCCATGTTGTGCACCCGCGCCACAGTCTCCTGCCCCCGGTAGCAACCCTTGTCCAGATGCACCGCCGGGGCGATCAGGTCGACCTCGGCCGGAATGGTCCGGTGGTCGGTGTCCACCCCGACCCGCGGCTGCCGAGCCGCCACCCGGATCGCCTCGTACGCCCACAGTCCCGCGACCGGCACACCGGCGCCGCGCAGCTCCGCCACCACCTGGTCCATCGCCGACCGGGGCACCAGCAGGTCCACCCCGAGCGGACCACGTCGGGCCCAGCCGCCGATCGACAGCGGTCGCACGTCGTACCGAGCGCTCGCCCGGGATGGCACGGCACCGTGCGGGAACTTCGGACCCGGCACCGCGACCACGTCCGGTGCGGCGAGCCCGGTCACGCCGAGCGTGCCGAGCGCCTCCATGGCCGCCGGCCCGACCAGCGACAACAGCGCGCGCTCGGCCGTTGCGTCGCGTGGTTCGACCTTGCTGAAGAACCGCATCTTCTCCAGGTAGGTCAGCAGGCCCTGGGTGGCGCCGGGCTCGGTGTCCAGCCAGGTGGTCTCGCCGTCCTCGGCGACCATGGCGTGCTGCTCGATGTGGCCGTGCGGGGACAGCACCAGCAACTCGGTGCCCTCACCGGCTGCCAGCGCGTTCAGGTGCTGCGAGGTGACCGTGTGCAGCCAACTGGCCCGCTCCTCCCCGGGCACCGCGATGACCCCTCGATGCGACCGGTCGACCAGACCAACCTCGGTGTCGAGGGTGCGCTGCTCGCGCAGCGGGTCGCCGTAGTGCGCGGCCACCCCTCGCACCCCGGCCGCGACGTGCGCCGGATCCGGCTGATCACGGCTGGCCTCGTCGATGCTCTCGACGGCCACCGCACCCGCGATGTCGATCATTTTTCGTCCCCGTTCTCGCAGCGTACGCAGACGCCGAAGAGTGACACGTGCCCGATGTCCACCCGGAACCCGCGCTGCGCGGCCAACTGGTCGGCGAGGGGGCGGAGCAGCTCCGGATCGATCTCGTCGATCGCGCCACACTCCCGGCAGACCAGGTGGACGTGTTGGTGTTCACCGGCGGCGTGATAGGTCGGTGAGCCGTGCGACAGGTGCGTGTGGGTGACCAGACCGAGCCGTTCCAGCAGCTCGAGCGTGCGGTAGATGGTGGTGATGTTGACGCCGGCGGCGACCTCCCGGACCGCGGTGTGCACCTGCTCCGGGGTGGCGTGGCCCAGATCGAGCACCGCCTGGAGGACGAGCTGCCGCTGGGCCGTCAGCCGCAGCCCACGGGCCCGCAGCATTTCCGCGAGGGAGGATTCGGACACCGTCCGATCATAGTTCGGCCACCAGGCTGTTCCCCCCACCGCGATCGATCGCCGCTACGCTCGACGGTCATGGTGAGGTCGTCCGTCGGGAAGAACGCGGCCGACCCGCCCGCGCGGATCGCCGTCCTGGGGCGTGGCCCGGTGCCGCCCGGCGACCCGGTGCTTCGGGGTGACGACCTCGGGGTGCTGCACGGCGACGGCCTCTTCGAGACCATGCACCTGCGGGGCGGCCAACCGTGGCTGCGCGACGAACACCTGGCCCGCCTGGCCACGGCGGCCGCCGCCGTCGAGCTGCCAATGCCCCCCACCAGCGCCCTGATCGACCTGCTGGATCAGGTGCGGACAGGCTGGCCAGCAGCTGTGGAGGGGGCACTTCGGTTGGTCTGCACCCGAGGCCCGGAGGCCGGCGGTCCGCCCACCATCTACGCCACGCTGGCCCCGGTGCCGGCGGCCTCCAGGGCCGCCCGGCGGGACGGAATCACTGTGGCCACCCTGCCGCTGGGGCTGCCCGCCGCCGCCCGCAGTGGGCTGACCTGGCTGCCGGTCGGCATCAAGTCCACGTCGTACGCGGTCAGCAGCGCCGCCCGCCGCTGGGCCCGCCGAGCTGGCGTGGACGACGTGCTCTGGATCTCCTCAGACGGGTACGCGCTGGAGGGCCCCACCGCGAATGTGGTGTGGCTCACCGACGACACGCTCTGCACGGTGCCGGCCGCCAGCACCGGCATCCTCGCCGGCACCACCGCGGCCTGGCTGCTCGCCCACGCGAGCGAGCTGGGCCTGGGCGCCGCCGAACGGATGGTCAGCGCCGCCGAACTGCACGCGGCGGACGGCGTGTGGTTCACCTCGTCGCTGCGCGGAGCCGCCGAGGTCCACACGCTGGACGGGGTACGGCGGGCTCGCTGCCCGCGTACCCCAGCCCTACAGGCCCTGCTGAATTTCCCCGTCTAGCCGGCCACCGACCGTCGAGGTCAGCCGCCGACCCGGACGAGTCGGGCGGAGAGGTGCGGACTGAGCCCGTGCCCCATGGCGGCCATCTCCTGGGCGTAGAGCAGCGCACCCTCGACGATGCCGAAGAGCCGGTGCCCGCCGGTGACCTCCTTGGCGGTCGGAGTCCGGATCACCGCGTCGGTGGCGAACTCGAGCTGCGTGCCGGTGCGCTTGCCCAGGTGCAGCTCCATCACCCCGGTCGGGGTGGTCAGCAGCGCCTCCAGCTCGTCGGTCGCCCGCCCATCCACCAGCACCGGCCGCCACCAGCCCACCTCGCGGCCGGCCGGACGGACCGGCTTGCTCTGCTCGTCGAGGATCCAGGCACGCGACTCGTAGTGCAGGAACGGTCGGCCGTCGTGGCTGATCCGGATCTCCTGCGCGTAGTCGAAATCCTCGATGGTGGGGAAACCGCCCTTGCCCCGACCGCGCCACAGACCGATGTACGGCAGCAGGGCATCCAGCGCGGGGTGCAGCTTCGGCCCGACCCGCAGGTCGTGGCTCTCCTCGAACGGGTACTCCTCGACCGGCGGCGCGTTCAGCCACGGCGGCTGCAGCGGGTTCTCGCTCACAGGGCCACCTTCGTTCGCGACTGCGGGGCTCGCAGGCCCGGCTCACTCCTCGCGCTCACCAGCGTCCTCTCGAAATGCGTACGGCAAGGTAGACCAGGCCACCGGCGAGCCCGCCCAGGCCAGCGACCAGCAGGCTGACAAACCCGATCTCGGTAACCATCCCGGCCATCCTATGCTGGGCCACATGGCCCGCACTCTCGTCGTCAAGGCCACCGCAGGGGCGGACGCCCCGGAGCGGTGCGCGCAGGCATTCACCGTCGCCGCGACGGCGGTAGCGGCCGGGGTGGACGTCTCGCTCTGGCTGACCGGTGAGTCCACCTGGTTCGCGCTGCCCGGTCGCGCCCAGCAGTTCGACCTGCCGCACTCCGCGCCCCTGGCCGAGCTGTTGCACGTCATCCTGACCAGCGGCCGGGTGACCGCCTGCACGCAGTGCGCGGCCCGACGGGAGATCGGCCCGGACGACGTACTCCCCGGGGTCCGGATCGCCGGTGCCGCGGTCTTCGTCGAGGAGGCGTTGGCCGAGGGCGCGCAGGCACTCGTCTACTGACCGCACGGCGGCGGTGGGTCGATCCGAGCGGAGTGCCGATACCGACCCGACATCTCGGACGGCTGCCTACGATTCGGATGTGACCGAGGCGGCGGAGAGGTTCTTCGAGGCACTGCCGTCGCGCGCCGCCGAGGTCCTGGGCGGCCTGGCCGACGGCACCCTCCAGATCGACCTCGGCGAGGACCACCGCACCGAACACTGGCTGGTCCGGATGCGGCCCGGGTCGGTGCAGGTCAGCCGGGGACGCGGCCCGGCCGACGCGATCTGGTACAGCAGCGCCGCCCTCTTCGACCGGCTGATCAGCGGTGAGGCCCAGGGGGTCGCGGCGGTGCTGCGCAACGAGAGCACGTTCAGCGGGAACGTGGTGCTCTTCCTCGCCTTCCGCCGGTTCTTTCCGAACCCGCCCGGCACCCGCGACCCCCGCGAAACGGCCCGTCGAGCAGCCGGGCGACTCAGGTGAAGGACCTCGTCAGCATTCTGGACGGCAACACCTTCCTGGTGAGCGACCGGCGTGGGGACATCGAACCGTCCTACGACTTCCCCACCGGGCTGTTCTCCTTCGACACCCGCTTCCTGTCCAAGTGGGTGCTCACCCTGGACGGCGAACGGCTGCACGCCCTCTCCGTCGACGATGTCGAGTCGTACCGCACCAAGTTCTTCCTCGCCCCCGGCGAACCCACGCACTATCTGGACGCCAAGGCGTCGGTGATCCGCAGCCGGGCGATCGTGGGCAGCTTCGAGGAGGAGCTGACAGTGCTGAACCACCTCGGCGCGGAGGTCGAGTGCACCCTCCGGATCGAGATCGGGGCCGATTTCGCCGACCTGTTCGAGATCAAGAACTCTCGGCAGAAGCGGGGTCGGACCACCGTCACGGTCGCCGAGAACGAGCTGCGGTTGACCTACCGGCGGGAGGCGTTCCACCGGGAGATGGTGGTCAGCAGCACCGCGCCGGCGCAGGTCGACGACACCGGGATGACCTTCCGGATCCGGATCGCCCGCAACGACAGCTGGAGCACCCGGCTGCACGTGTCCAGCGTCGTCTTCGGGGCCCGGGGCGAGGACATCCGGGCCACCCTCCCCTACGGCGGCAGCCGCAGCGCGGACGCCATCCGGGCCGAGCAGCAGGAGCTGATCGACCGGGCGCCGAAGCTCGGCTGCGACTGCGAGCCGCTGGCCGGGGCGTACCGGCGCAGCCTCAACGACCTGGCCGCGTTGCGCTACGAGTCGATCGCCCTGGGCGTACGGCTGATCGCCGCGGGACTCCCCTGGTTCATGACCCTGTTCGGCCGGGACAGCATCATCACCTCGTTGCAGGTGCTGCCGTTCCTGCCGGAGCTGGTCCCGCCGACCATCCTGATGCTGGCCGGGTTGCAGGGGCACCGGGTGGACGACTTCCGGGACGAGGAGCCCGGCAAGATCCTGCACGAGCTGCGGTACGGGGAGACCGCCGGCTTCGAGGAGCAACCTCACTCGCCGTACTACGGGTCGGCCGACTCGACTCCCCTGTTCATCATCCTGCTCGACGAGTACGAGCGGTGGACCGGTGACATCGCACTCGTCCGCAAGCTGGAGCCGCAGGTCCGCGCGGCGTTGCAGTGGATCGACACCTACGGTGACCTGCTCGGCACCGGCTACCTCTGGTACCAGACCCGCAACCCCGAGACCGGCCTGCAGAACCAGTGCTGGAAGGACTCCTGGGACGCCATCTCGTACGCCGACGGTCAGCTGCCCGGCTTCCCCCGGGCCACCTGTGAGTTGCAGGGCTACGCGTACGACGCGAAAGTCCGGGCCGCCCGGCTGGCCCGGACTTTCTGGAACGATCCGGAGTTCGCCGACGAGCTGGAGCGGCAGGCCGCCGACCTCAAACGGCGGTTCGACAGGGACTTCTGGATCGCCGACCGCGAGTACTACGCGCTCGCGCTGGACGCCGACGGCCGGCAGGTGGACGCGCTGACCTCGAACATCGGGCACCTGCTGTGGAGCGGCATCGTGGACGAGTCGCGCGCCGGCAAGGTGGTCGAGCATCTGCTCGGGCCACGACTGTTCTCCGGCTGGGGGGTGCGGACGCTCGCCGCGGACGAAGGGCGGTACAACCCGATCGGCTACCACGTGGGCACCGTCTGGCCGTTCGACAACTCGATCATCGCCTGGGGGTTGTGGCGGTACGGCTTCCGGGAGGAGGCAGGGTTGCTCTGCGACACGATGCTGGCCGCGTCCCGGTACTTCGAGGGTCGGCTGCCGGAGGCGTTCGCCGGCTACGCCCGCGACCTCACCGACTACCCGGTGGAGTACCCGACCGCGTGCAGCCCGCAGGCCTGGTCGACAGGCACCCCACTGCTGCTCCTGCGGGTGATGCTGGGGTTGGAGCCGCAGGGCGAGCACCTGATCATCGACCCGGCCGTGCCACCGGGGATGGGCCGGGTCGAGCTGCTGGACATCCCCGGCCGGTGGGGCATGGTCGACGCGTTGGGCCGCAGCCGTGACCCGGAGGACCAGCCGGACGACGGCTGACCCGAGCGGGCCGCCCGGCTCAGCCCGGGCAGCCGACGGTGGCGGCCAGTCGGGTGGCGTCCGGGCTGATCTCGGCCAGCACCGTGACGGCACCGCTGCGGTACGCGTACACCGGGGGTTGGTCCAGCAGTGGGGCGTTGCCGGCCAGCGGGGCGAGTGCGGCCGTCGAGGCCGCCGGCCCGGGACCGTTCGCGGACCATGCGGTACGGGCGAGCCCGCCGCCCGGGCAGGGCGCGATGACCAGCTCCGACGCGACGTCGCCCGGCCGGTCGAGGGCCCGCAACGCGGCTGTCAGCGCAGCGGTCTCCGGGCCGCCAACGGTGGCCGGGGGCGGCGTGTAGCCGGCGCCGACCGGCCGGCAACCGGTGTCGACGACCAGTCGCACCCGGCCGTCGACGGTCGGCCGGCCCTCGACGGCCACGAATTCACCGGCGTCGGCGCGCAGCTCGGGGCCGTCCACGCCGGGCCCGACCCCGGCGCGCCAGCTCGCCGGCAACCGCTCGGCGATGCCGGCCAGCACGGCCCGCTCGTCACCGGCGGACGCGAGCACCCCTACCTCGCGCCGCAGCCTTGCCCCGTCGGCGAACGGGGTTACCCGGCAGCCGGACGCGACCCGCGCGGGGCCCAGTTCCAGCAGACCGGCCGCACCTGCCGCACGGGCCAACTCGCCGACCGCCCGGTCGACCACCGGGCCGGCCTGATCGAGGGAACGCTGTTCGCGCACGGTCGGCGGGTCGTTCCGCACCGATGCCCAGGTCAGCCCGCCCAGCAGCACCGCCCAGGCCACTGTCACGGCCAGCAGCCAACGCCGCCGAGACCGGGCCGGTGTCGGCGCGGCAGGGCCGGCCGAAGAGGCCCAACCCGTCTGGACAGCACCGCTCACCCGGCCATGGTGTCACGCGCCCGCCGCCGGGCCGGCAGCGGAGGCGGTCGGCCCGATGCAGCGACTGCGGGTCAGTGGTCGTTCAGCCGGGGCGGCGGGTCGAGCCGGTAGCCGATGCCTCGCACGGTGTGCACCTGCGGTCCGCCCGGGAGGCCCCGCAGCCTGCGACGAAGCCGTCTGATGGTGGATTGCAGCGCCGCGGTGTCCGCACCGCCCAGCGCGGAGACGCAGAGCCGCTCGTAGCTCCACACCACCAGCGGTGGGCCGATGAGCACTGTGAGCAAGTCCCGTTCGGTGGGGGTCAGCGGGAGCACCTCGCCGCGCCAGGTGACCCGGTGTCTGGCCCGGTCGACGACCAGCTCACCCCACTTCACCAGGCCCCGCGCCTCGGTGAGCGGAAGGACTGTGGAACTGACCGGCGCCGAGCCCGTCGGCGACGACAACAGCTCGCGTAGCTCGGTCAGATCGGAACAGCTGTGCACCGGGGCGCGCCCGTCGAGTTGGCTCAGCACCCGCTCCCGCAGCGACATGTCCGTGCCCACGCAGAGGACGATGGGGACCGCTTCGTCGGACCCGCCGCTTTCATCCCTGAAATCCACCAGTAGATAGTGACGTATGCCGATGGATTTCGGCACCCGCCCCGGCGTGCCGGCGCGCTACGAAGAAACGACCGGGGCCAGCCACCCCCGGGAGGGTGACCGGCCCCGGTCGATCAGAGCAGTGGGTCAGGCGACGGTGACGGCAACCTCGTTGACGCCTCGGCCGGCAGTGACAGCGGTGTCGCCGTTGCCGTGCCGGGACAACGCCCGCAGTGTCCAGGAACCCGGCGCGGCGAAGAACCGGAACTGCCCGGCAGCCGAGGTGACCACCTCGGCGGTGAACTCACCGGTCGAGTCGAGCAGCCGGACGTACGCGCCCGGCACCGGCTCGGCCTCGGCGGAACGGACGATGCCGGTGATGACGGTTTCCTTCTCCAGGTCCAGGCTGGCCGGCAGCGGCGCGGCCTGGTCCGGTGCGGCGCAACCTGCGGCGGTGGGAAGAGTCATGATCAGGCCTCCCCGGGTTCGTCGCCGAGCGCGACCGGCACACCGACCAGCGAGCCGTACTCGGTCCAGGAGCCGTCGTAGTTCTTGACGTTGCGGTGACCCAGCAGCTCCTGGAGCACGAACCAGGTGTGCGACGAGCGCTCACCGATCCGGCAGTACGCGATGGTCTCCTTGCCGTCGTCGAGCCCCGCGTCGCCGTAGATCTTGCGCAGCTCGTCGTCGGACCGGAAGGTGCCGTCCTCGTTGGCCGCCTTGGACCACGGCACGCTGATGGCGGTGGGGATGTGGCCGGCCCGCTGCGCCTGCTCCTGCGGCAGGTGGGCGGGGGCGAGCAGGCGACCGGCGAACTCGTCGGGGCTGCGCACGTCGACCAGGTTCTTGGTGCCGATCGCGGCGACGACCTCGTCGCGGAAGGCCCGGATGGAGGTGTCCGGCTCCTGCGCGACGTACTGCGTCGCCGGGCGGGACACCGCGTCGGTGACGAGCGGGCGGGCGTCCAGCTCCCACTTCTTGCGGCCGCCGTCGAGCAGCTTCACGTCACGGTGGCCGTAGAGCTTGAAGTACCAGTAGGCGTACGCAGCGAACCAGTTGTTGTTGCCGCCGTACAGGATGACGGTGTCGTCGTTGCTGATGCCCCGCTCGGAGAGCAGCGCCTCGAACTGCGTCTTGTTGACGAAGTCCCGGCGAACCTGGTCCTGGAGGTCGGTCCTCCAGTCAATCTTGATGGCACCGGCGATGTGGCCGGTCTCGTAGGCCGAGGTGTCCTCGTCGACCTCGACGAAGACGACGCCCGGGGCGTCGAGGTTCTTCTCGGCCCACTCGGCCGAAACGAGTGCGGTGTCGCGACTCATCGAATCACTCCCTGGTGAGGATGGATGGTGAGCCAACGCGCGCGAATCGATGGGTGTAACTGTCGCACCACGCGCGGGACCCAGCGGAAGGACGGGATCACGGGTTCGTGCGACGGCGCCGCTGCCGGGCGTTCGGTGGGATAACCGGAGGGTGCGAGAACCCTGTGCCGGTGGCCGCCGTCAGGCGGCCGGAGACAGCCCCGCCGTCAGATGACGGGGCGACACAGGCAGGTGGCCACGCGGCACAGGTCGACCGCGCGCCGTTTGGTGAGGTGGGTCCCCATGGCCAGGGAGCCTACCAGCCAGTGACCGTGCTGCCACTGGGCCGACCACCATCCGGGAATCGCCGGGATCGCCGAGGATTTCGGCGTCCCACCACGCCTCCGGCGTCAGCCAGCGGAGTTGATCGGCACGTTCTTCGCGTCGGCGGTGACCGCCAGCCCTTCCGGCAGTGGACGGACCTCCCGGACCGCGAGCTGGAACGGCAACTCCGGCAGGGGAACGTCGATGGAGATGCTCTTGGCGTAGTTGCTCAGGAAGGCACGAGCCAGCGGCAGGTTCGGCAGACCCGCGGCGTCCAGGTCGTTGAACCGCAGGGCGACAGCGCCGTTGTCGGCGACGGTGACGTCGGCGGTGCCGCTGATGGTGAGCTTCTGACCGAGGATGTCGGCCGGGGCCTTGACGGTGAGCTTGCCGTTCTGCTCGCCGAGGGTGAGACCCGGGCGGTTCAGCAGCGCGGCCAGACTCTCGTAGCTGATCGTGCCGGCACCGTTGACGGTGTCCGCCACGACGTCACCCTGGCCGGTGCGCAGGGTGTCCAGCGAGGCCCGAACGTTGCGGGCGGTCACGTCGAGCACCGGCAGCCGGACGGCGTCGCCCTCGACCGAGGCCTGCACGTCCCGCAGGTTGATGGTGATCCGCTGGTAACGGCCATCCAGCACCTGGGTGAGGAACGGGGTTCCGCCCACCTCCACCTCAGGTGGGGCGGACTGCGCGCCCTGCTTGGCGATCTCCTGGCGTACGCGGTCGCCGATCATCCGCTCGGCGACCCCGACCGCCACCCGATCGGCGACCACCAGCAACGCCGCCAGCAGCAGGAGCAGCACGAACAGCCCGATGAGCAGCTTGCGGCCACGCCGTCGGGGTCGCGCCTGGTCCACCGGATAGTCCTGCGCCACGCCGCCTCCTGTCTCCGCCCGTCGCGCCGCGACGGGTCGTTCGTACCGACGCCGCAGGGCGGCGCATCCGTAGGTACCCGGCCGGCTCAGCGCTCAACCGTGACTCAGAGGAAGAGCATGCACATGGCGTACGCGGCGGGCGCCGCCAGGGCGAAGCCGCCGAGCGGGCCCTGCATGTGCCGGGCCACCCACATCGTGGGCGGTTCGCCGGCCATCAACCGGCCCGCCTCCGCGTACCCCACGGCGAGGTCGGAGAGGACGGCGGTGACCGCCGCGACCAGGCCGATCACGGCGGCCCGGGTCGGCGTGAAGGGAGCCACCAGGTAGCTGCCGAGGAGGGCGCTGGTCAGCGTGCCGACCATCGCGCCGGCCACCACGCCTGCGGCGCCCCGGGGCACCTGCGGGGCGAGCCGGGGCCAGGGCAGTACGGCGTCGGTGAGCCGGGCGACGGTGAGCGCGACACCGCTCGCGGTCAGGCAGACGGTTATCGCCTGGGTGCCGGCCGGGATCCGGCTGAGCACGATCAGGGTGCCGAAGGCCACCACCCCGACCACGATGAGCAGCGTGGCACCGAGGGAGTCGGTGACCCGGACCCGGTCGACCCGACGAACCAGCTGGCCGAGCACGGCGGCGAGGAACCCGCCGGCGGCCAGGTAGCCCAGTGGCGCCAGGCCGGCGACGTCGGTCTGCACCGCGGCGATGTCGGCCAGCGCCGCGACCACGGCGCTGATCCCGGCGACCACCAACAGCGCGGGCGGACGCATGGCCATCGTCCAGGCGAGCACGAACAGCAGTTGGACGCCGAAGATGATGAAGGCGAACGGCAGCCGGTGACCGGGGCCCGACGTCTGCGCGCCGAGCACCAGGCCGACACCGAGCAGCGCGGCGAAGCCGGCGATGGTCAGCGCCAGTTGACGGTGCACCGCGACCGGGGGGATGACCTCCTCTTCGGGCTCGTCGATCTCTTCTTCGGATCGGCGGGCCGGCTCGCCGGCGCGACGGGCACGGCGAGGCCCACCCCGTTCGCGACGGTCGCCATCGGTGGTGGCCGGACCGGTACGCGGCGCGGGCGGTTGGCCGCGCGTCGCTGCGGCGGCCGGACCCGGTTGGGGCCCTGCGGGCCACGATTCGCGGCCGGCCTCGGGCGAGGTGGAGGGAAACACGACCCGATCGTGCCAGACCGACGGCCCGACGCGGTGGTCACGGGTTTCAGCGACGTTAAAATCCGGGCCACGATCAGGGGCAAGGTAGACAAACGGGAAATGGCCTGACGGCGCGGCCGAGGCGATCGGTTAGGCTCAACGCGTTACCCGCCCGTCAGCGACGCCGGGACCACGCAATTTCTCAGCGCACTCCTTGATGAGTGCGACTGGTCGCGTGCGGCCTCGCGCCGCCGGGACGGAGGTGATCGTGGAGATCCTGCTGCTGGTGACCGCACGCGCAGGAGAACCGTCGGCTGTACTGCCGGCGCTCGACCTGCTGCCGCACTCGGTCCGCACCGCGCCGCGTGATGTTCGCACCCTGGTCGCGGGCCCCAGCCCGGACGCGGTGATGGTGGACGCCCGATCGGAGTTGAGCGAGGCCCGTGCGACCTGCCGGATGTTGCACGCCACCGGGCTCGGCGTGCCGCTGGTCGCGGTGGTGACCGAGGCCGGCCTGATCGCACTCAACGCCGACTGGGGCGTCGACGACGTCATCCTCGCCTCGGCCGGCCCCGCCGAGGTCGAGGCACGGCTGCGGCTGGCGGTGGGCCGGCTCAGCAACGCGACCGCTGGCGCGGGTGGCTCGATCCGGGCCGGCGAGCTGACCATCGACCCGGACACCTACGCGGCCAAGCTCAAGGGCCGTCCGCTCGACCTCACCTACAAGGAGTTCGAGCTGCTGAAGTTCCTGGCCCAGCACCCGGGCCGGGTGTTCACCCGGGACCAGCTCCTGCGCGAGGTCTGGGGCTACGACTACTTCGGCGGCACCCGCACGGTGGACGTGCACGTCCGGCGACTGCGCGCCAAGCTCGGCTCGGAGTACGAGTCGATGATCGGCACCGTCCGCCAGGTCGGCTACAAGTTCGTCGTTCCGCCGTCGCGGTCGCTTCCCGAGGCGGAGCACGCGCCCCTGCCGGTCTGATCCAAAGACCACTACGGGCGATTTCCCATATGCCCTTTTTGCGCAGCTTGGCAGCTCTATTCTGACTGCCGGGTTTGTCGGAGAAAGGGGCGATGGTGCGCGCACTGCACACGGGGGCGACGGGCCGGCGTAACCGGCAAGCCAGGCGGAAGTCGTGACGCGGGGCAGCTCCACCGCGCGGGCGGCGGGGATCGTGACGCTGGTGGTGGCGGGGCTGCTCGGCTCCGCGTACGTGCTGGGCCGCAGCCTCGTCCCCGACCAGACGCCTCGGCAGTCCACCGGTGTCACCACGAGCGCCGACGGACCGCACTACGCCGACCAACCGGGCCTTGGCGAGCCGGGCGGAGCCCCGAGCGCCAGCGCAAACGCGGCTGAGACCGGCCCAGCCGAAGCCGGCCAGGACGGGTCCGGACGGAACGCCGGAGACGACAACCTGTTCGGCGCGCACGCCACGACCGGCACCCCGAGGCTCGCGCTGACATTCGACGACGGGCCGGACCCGCGCTACACGCCGCAGGTCCTCGACCTCCTGCGCGAATACGACGTGCGGGCCACGTTCTGCGTGGTCGGCGAGAACGCGCAGAACCACCCCGAACTGGTCCAGTCGATCGTGGACGCCGGGCACACCCTGTGCAACCACTCCTGGCACCACGATGTCGGCCTGGGCGCCCGGTCGGCCGACGCGATCCGCTCCGACCTCCTGCGCACCAACGCGGCGATCCGGGCGGCGGTGCCGAACGCCCCGATCGTCTGGTACCGCCAGCCGGGCGGAGCCTGGACGTACCCGGTGGTGTCGGTGGCGCAGCAGCTCGGCATGACCCCGCTGCACTGGTCAGTCGATCCGTCGGACTGGGAGCTACCCGGCGCCAACAAGATCACCGCGACGGTGCTGAGCCAGGCCGAACCGGGCTCGGTGGTGCTGCTGCACGACGCCGGTGGGGACCGGCAGGGCACGGTGGAGGCACTGCGCCGGATCCTGCCCGACCTGACCGCCCGGTTCGATCTGGAGGCACTCCCCACCGACCCGACGTGAGCCGCAGCTTTACGGCGACGCTCCGGGCGTCACGACACGCAACGGATACGGTGGCGGGATGAGCAGCGCGGAGCCGACCAGCGACCAGGTGACCCGGAGCGACCAACTGGCGCCGACGGAGATCGCCGACGTACTCGCCCTCGCCAGCGCCGCAGGTGACACGGACGGAGCGGACCCGCTCGACGAACACGTCCTGCTGCGGCTGCGCGACCCCGACGCCCCCGCCGTTCATCTGATCGCCCGCGCCGACGACGGCACCCTTACCGGGTACGCGCACCTGGACACCACCGACCCGGTCGGCGGGATCGGGGTCGAACTGGTGGTGCACCCCGCGTACCGGCGGCGGGGCACCGGGCGGGCGCTCGCCCGGGGCGTCCTCGCCTCGGCCACCGGGCCGCTGCGGGCGTGGGCGCACGGCGACCACCCCTCGGCCGCCGCGCTCGCCGTCGACCTCGGCTTCGCCCGCGCCCGGGTGCTCTGGCAGTTGCGCCGGCCGTTGGCGGCCCCGCTGGGTGAGCCGCGCCTGCCCGACGGGGTGACGCTGCGTGCGTTCCGGCCCGGGGTGGACGACGCGGCCTGGTTGGCCCTCAACGCACGGGCCTTCGCCGAGCACCCCGAGCAGGGCCGGTGGACGTCGGACGACCTGCGGGTCCGCCTCGCCGAGCCGTGGTTCGACCCGGCGGGCTTCCTGCTCGCCGAGGAGAGCGCGACCGGCCGACTGCTCGGCTTCCACTGGACCAAGGTGCACGAGCGGCCGGGGTCGGCCCGGATCGGCGAGGTGTACGTCCTGGGGGTGGAGCCGACCGCGCACGGTGGCGGGCTCGGCCGGGCCCTGACCACCGCCGGACTGGCACACCTGCGGGACAAGCGTGGCCTCGACCGGGTGATGCTCTTCGTGGACGACTCGAACACCGGGGCCGTCGCGCTCTACGAGCGGCTGGGCTTCGCCCGCTGGTCCGCGCACATCAACTACCACCTGGGCTGACCGTCGGCCGCCGCTCCGAGCGCGTCACCGACGGGTAACGGCCGAGCGTCGGCGGGATAACGCCGAACCGGAAATATGCCCATACTTCCGACAGGTGTACCCGGGTTCATTTAACGGACAACTCACCCTCGGCAAGCGGTCACCTCAGGGGCCGTACGTGTTCACCTTGCGTTCACTTGCGACCGGCGAACCGGCTACCTGGCACTTCTAACTTTCGTGTCAGCCGGTCAGTGCCGGTCCTCGGGCCCCGGGATCGGGGCGCCAAGTCAGACGCGAAGGGAAACCCCTCAGGTGAAGCTCCAGCGGTACGGCACTATTGCCTGCCTCGCTCTTGCCGCGACGCTCGGCCTCAGTGCATGCGGCTCGGACAACAACGAGCCCGCCTCCGGCGCGAGTGCTTCGGGCTCGGCCGCCGCGGTCGACTGCGCTACCGGCACGCTGAACGCCCAGGGCTCGTCGGCGCAGAAGAACGCCATGGCCGAGTGGATCAAGGCGTACCAGCAGAAGTGCCAGGGCACCACGATCAACTACGAGGCTTCCGGCTCGGGCGCCGGCATCCAGGCGTTCATCGCCGGGACCGCTGACTTCGCCGGTTCCGACTCCGCGCTCAAGCCGGAGGAGCAGCCGCAGGCGGACGCCAAGTGCGTCGGTGGCAAGGCCATCCACCTGCCGATGGTGATCGGCCCGGTGGCCGTCGCCTACAACGTCAGCGGCGTGGACAACCTCCAGCTCAAGCCGGCCACCCTGGCGAAGATCTTCGCCGGCAAGGTCACCAAGTGGGACGACGCCACGATCAAGGCCGACAACCCGGACGCCAAGCTCCCGGCGACCACGATTCAGACCGTCCACCGTTCGGACGAGTCGGGCACCACCGACAACTTCACCAAGTACCTCTCGAAGACCGCTGAGAGCGACTGGACCCTGGGCAACGCCAAGGCGTGGAAGGCACCGGGCGGCACCGGCGCCAAGGGCTCGGACGGCGTGGCCAGCCGGGTCAAGGGCGCGGACGGCTCCATCGGCTACATGGAGTGGTCGTTCGCCGAGAACGCCGGTCTGAAGATGTCGAAGATCGGCAACGGCAACGGCGAGTTCGCCGCGCTGACCGCCGAGGCGGCCGGCAAGACCATCGCTGGCGCTGCCATCGAGGGTCAGGGCGACGACCTCAAGCTGAAGATCGACTACAACACCAAGGAGGCCGGGGCCTACCCGATCGTCCTGGCGACGTACGAGATCGTCTGCAGCAAGGGCCTCGCGGCCGACAAGCTGAAGCTGGTCAAGGGCCTGCTGGGCCACGCCGCCAGTGCCGAGGGCCAGGCCTCTCTCACCGAGCTGGGCTACGCCCCGCTGCCGGAGACGGTCCGCACCAAGGTCGAGACCGCGGTCAAGAACCTCTCCTGACCCGATTCCACACCTCCGCAATCGAATCGAGCGAGCAGATGGGTGAAACCCCTCACCGCTCGGCCGACGCCGGCACCGGCGGGACGCGCGTGACCCAGAGTCACGAGTGGCCCGCCGGTGCCTCGGCGCGTGTGGCCGAGGCACCAGTCAGCACCCGTTCCCCGGGCGGCACCGGGCTGGGCGGCGGCGGCGCGCTGCCGCGCAGCCGTAAGTTCGGTGCCGAGCGGGCCTTCCGCGGTCTCACCCTGGCCGCCGGCACCGCCGTTCTGGTCATCATCGCCGCCATCGCGATCTTCCTGGTCGCCAAGGCGGTGCCGGCCCTACGCGCCAACACCGAAAACTTCTGGTCCTACGAGGGCTGGTCCCCCAACGAGACAGAGCCGAAGTTCGGCATCGGTGCGCTCGCCTTCGGCACCGTGCTCAGCTCGGCGCTCGCACTGCTCATCGCGGTGCCGGTGGCGCTCGGCATCGCGCTCTACCTCTCGCACTACGCGCCGCGCCGGTTGGGCACCGCGCTCGGCTTCCTGGTCGACCTGCTGGCCGCCGTACCGAGCGTGGTCTTCGGCCTCTGGGGGCGGGACGTCTTCAGCAGCCCCGTCCGGGACTTCTCGGTCTGGCTGAACCAGCACTTCGGCTGGATCCCGCTCTTCGGCGGCGACGGCCCCTTCGGGGCGTCCGTCATGCTCGGCGCCCTGGTGCTCGCGATCATGGTGCTGCCGATCATCACCTCGCTCTCCCGCGAGGTGTTCCTCCAGACCCCCACCGCGAACGAGGAGGCCGCCCTCGCCCTGGGCGCCACCCGCTGGGAGATGCTCCGCACCGCGGTGCTGCCCTACGGCCGTCCCGGCATCATCGCCGCGATGATGCTCGGCCTCGGCCGGGCGCTCGGCGAGACCATCGCCCTGGCGCTGACCCTCGGCATCACCTTCGGCATCTCGTTCAACCTGATCCAGAACGGCGGCAACACCATCGCCGCCAACATCGCCAACGCGTTCGGCGAGGCGAACGAGACCGGCCGGGGCGCGCTCATCGCCTCCGGCCTGGTGCTGTTCACCATCACGCTGATCGTCAACATCACGGCGCGGGCGATCATCTACCGCCGCCGGGAGTTCACGGAGTCGGCCGCATGACCACAACCGCCACCTCCCACCGCACCCGGCCACCGGCCCAACCCGACTCGCTGCGGGCCAAGCGGCTGCCCTGGTACGCCGCCCCGGCCATCGCCGTGGCGGCCCTGGCGCTCTCCGCCGTGCTCGTCTACGGCACCAGCATCGGCGGCCCGGTCCTCGTGGTCGTCCTCGGTGCGATCCTCTACCTGGTCGGGCTCTTCGCCGCCGCCAACGCGGTCGAGGGGCGCCGGTCGGCCCGCAACCGCACCTGGAGCGCGCTGATCCACTCCGCCTTCGTGCTGGCGGTACTGCCGCTCGTGTCGGTGGTCTGGACGCTGGTCAGCAAGGGCGCCGACCGACTGGACGTCAACTTCTTCCAGACCTCGATGAACAACATCGGGGCCCGGGACGCCAACGGCGGCGCGTACCACGCGATCGTCGGCACGCTGGAGCAGGTCGGCATCGCCACCCTGATCACCGTCCCGCTCGGCGTTCTCTGCGCGATCTACATCGTCGAGTACGGGCGCGGCAAGTTCGCCTTCGCGATCCGGTTCTTCGTGGACGTGATGACCGGCATTCCGTCGATCGTCTCCGGCCTCTTCGTGCTGGCGTTCTGGGTGCTGATCGTGTCGCCGTGGTTCAACGACGGTCGGCCCAGCTTCTCCGGCTTCGCCGCCGCGCTCGCGCTGAGCGTGCTCATGCTGCCCACCATCGTCCGGTCCACCGAGGAGATGCTCCGCCTCGTACCGGCGCCACTGCGTGAGGGCGCGTACGCGCTCGGCGTACCCAAGTGGAAGACCATCCTGCGGGTGGTCCTGCCGACGGCGCTGCCCGGCATCGTCACCGGCGTCATGCTCGCCATCGCCCGCGCGGCCGGTGAGACCGCGCCGGTGCTGCTGGTCGCCGGCGGTGGCGCCGCGATCAACACCAACCCCTTCGAGAACAACCAGTCGTCGCTGTCCCTCTTCGTCTACCAGCAGGCCGGTGACGCGTCGAAATACGCCCCGGCACGGGCGTGGACCGCGGCACTCACCCTGGTCGCCCTCGTGCTCATCCTGACGATCGCGGCGAAGCTGCTGGCCCGTCGCAACAGGCTCAGCCGATGAACCCCGGAGGTACCACCATGGCCAAGCGCGTCTCCGCCTCGAACGTCACCGCGTACTACGGCGGCTTCAAGGCGATCGAGAACATCAACCTGACGGTCGAACCGAAGACGGTCACCGCCCTCATCGGGCCGTCCGGTTGCGGCAAGTCGACGTTCCTGCGGTCGATCAACCGGATGCACGAGGTGCTGCCGGGGGCCCGGGTCGAGGGCAGCCTGACCATCGACGACCAGGACATCTACGACCGGGACGTGGACGTCACAGCGGTCCGGCGCACCATCGGCATGGTCTTCCAGCGGCCGAACCCGTTCCCCACCATGAGCATCTTCGAGAACGTGGTGGCCGGGCTGAAGCTCAACGGAGTCCGCAAGAAGTCGATCCTGGAGGACGCGGCCGAGAAGGCCCTGCGCGCCGCGAACCTGTGGGGCGAGGTCAAGGACCGGCTGGGCAAGCCCGGCGCGGGCCTCTCCGGCGGTCAGCAGCAGCGGCTCTGCATCGCCCGGACCATCGCGGTCGAGCCGCAGGTCGTCCTGATGGACGAGCCGTGCTCCGCCCTGGACCCGATCTCCACGCTGGCGATCGAGGACCTGATGTTCCAGCTCAAGGACAAGTTCACGATCATCATCGTGACGCACAACATGCAGCAGGCAGCGCGTGTCTCGGACCGGACCGCCTTCTTCTCGATCGAGAAGACCGGCGACCCGGGCCGGCTGATCGAGTACGACAACACCCAGAAGATCTTCAGCAACCCGAGCGTGAAGAAGACCGAGGACTACATCACCGGCCGCTTCGGCTGAGCCGACCACGTCCGGTCACCGGCGCCCCGCCTCCCGGCGTGGGCGCCGGTGCCATGTCCAGCGCTGCGGCAGGGCCCGTGGTCAGCCCAGGACGAAGCGGGGTTCGCCGTCCGGGGGCAGGTCCAGGCGCGGGGTGACCGGGCTGGCGGCGTCTCGATCGGCCGCCGCCCGCGCCACCCCGGCCAGGTCGCCGGCCGCCGCCACCTGGGCCAGCGTGACCACTGTCGGTGGCAGCATCGTCAGCTCGCCGGCCTGCGCGCGGGCCAGCGCGTCCGCCGGCCGGATCCACAGGGTGTGGTCAGCCTCTCCGGAGACGTCGCGGGTCCGCTGGCCCGCCGGCAACAGGACGATGAAGAAGTACGTGTCGAAGCGGCGCGGCTCGAACTCGGGAGTGATCCACCGGCTCCAGGGCAGCAGCAGGTCCGACCGGAGTGTGAGCTGACGGTCGGCGAGCAGCGCCGCAAAGCCCAGCCGGCGGCCCTCCAGGTCCTGTCGGGCCGCCTCCCAGTCGTCGCCGCTGACGTCGCCCACCACGGTCTCCCGGTTCGGACCGGCGAGCAGTACGCCGGCCTCCTCGAAGACCTCCCGCGCGGCGGCGCAGACCACCGCCTGCGCGGCCTGCGGGGCCACCCCGAGCCGGTCCGCCCACTCGCCCGGCGTCGGGCCGGCCCAGTCCAGGTGCGCCTCCGAGTCGGAGCGGTCCACCCCGCCTCCGGGGAAGGCGTACATCCCGCCGAAGGTCATCGCGGCGACCCGGCGGATGACGTACACCTCGAAGTCGGCATCGGTCGGACGCAGCAGCAGCACGGTGGCCGCGACCCGCGGCGTCGCCGGGGTGCCACCCTCGGCCTGGAACCGGCGGGCGTGCTCGACCAGGGCGGCCGGGGCGGCGAAGCCGTCACTGTCGATCGTCATGCCCGCGAGCCTAGTTCCCGACAGCGCGATTGCCTGCCGCGCGCCAAGCCACGAAGCGGTCGGCTCGGTCGGGGCCCGGTCCAGGACTCGTCGGGCCCGGTCCACGACCCGGCCGGCCCGGTCCAGGACTCGTCGAGCCCGGTCCAAGACCCGGTCGGCCCGGTCCACGACTGAGCGGTATACCTCTGGGGCATATTTATGCCTCAGAGGTATACCCCTCGTCAGGGTGGCAAGGCCGAGGCGCGCGCCGGTCGGGGCGCGGTCGCGCTCGCCGCCGAACGAGATGGCGTCGGGGCAGGGCGCATGGCCGGGCAGTGCGAGCCGGAACCAGCGAGCTGGGACCCCAGCTGGCCGGGTAGCGCGCACCGGGCCCCAGCAAGCCCGGCAGCAGGAGGCCGGGCAGCGGGCGGTTCACCTGGCTCGGCTAGCGTTCCGGCATGACTCGTTGGGGCATCCTGGCCACCGGCCACATCGCCAGCCGTTTCGCCGAAGACCTCCGGCTGGTGCCGGACGCCGAGTTGGTCGCGGTCGGTTCCCGCGCCGCGGAGAGCGCCAGGCGCTTCGCCGACACGTTCGGCGCGAAGCGCGCCTACGGCTCCTGGGTGGAGTTGGCCGCCGACCCGGAGGTGGACGCGATCTACGTGGCGACCCCGCACTCCGCGCACTACGAGGCGGCGATGACCTGCCTCACCGCCGGGCGGGCGGTGCTGTTGGAGAAGCCGTTCACCCTCGACCTGGCCACCAGCACGGAGTTGGTGGACACCGCCCGCGCCGCCGGGGTCTTCCTGATGGAGGCCATGTGGATGCGGCTGAATCCGATGATCCTGCGGGTGGTCGAGTTGATCGCGGACGGGGCGATCGGCACGGTGACCGGCGTCCGGGCCGACTTCGGGGTGGCCGGGCCGTTCCCGCCGGAGCACCGGATGCGCAACGCGGCGCTGGGCGGGGGTGCTCTGCTGGACCTGGGGATCTACCCGATCAGCCTGGCCCACCTGCTGCTCGGGGTGCCGCAGCACATCCGGTCCTGGGCGCAGCTCGGCCCGGAGGGGACGGACGAGAACACCGGCATGCTGTTCGGCTATGACACCGGAGCCCTGGCGACCCTGAGCTGCGGCATGGTCGGGTTGAGCGGGCAGACCGCCTCGGTAACGGGCACCACGGGGCGGATCGACCTGCCGGAGCCGTTCTTCCGGCCGGGTTCGGTGACAGTGCACCGGGCCGGCGCGGAGCCGGAGACGATCGTCGCCGACGGGGCCGGCAACGGCTACCAGTACGAGGCGATCGAGGTGCAGCGCTGCCTGGCCGCCGGCCTGACCGAGAGCCCGGTGGTGCCGCACACCACGACCCTTGAGGTGATGACCCTGCTGGACACGGTCCGCGAGCAGATCGGCGTGCGCTACATCTGAACAGCGGAAGGGCCCCCGGCCACGGCGAGACCGTGACCGGGGGCCCTTCCGGAAACTCAGCCGAAGAGCGGCCGGACCAGCAGGTACGTGACGCACGCGATCAGCGCGGCGGCCGGGAACGTGATGATCCAGGCGAGCACGATGTTGCCGGCCACGTTCCAGCGGACCGCGGAGAGTCGCTTGGTCGCGCCCACACCCATGATCGCCGAGGTGATGGTGTGGGTCGTGGAGATCGGTGCCTTCAGCACCAGTGCGTTGAAGTAGAGCACCGCGCTGGCGACGGTCTCGGCGGCGAAGCCCTCCGGCGGCCCCAGGTCGATGATCTTGCGACCGAGGGTGCGGATGATTCGCCAACCGCCGGCGTACGTGCCGAGGGCCAGCATCGTCGCCGAGGTCCAGAACACCCACCCCGGGATGTGCGTCTTGCTCTCCTGGAAACCACCGGTGTAGAGCGCCAGCACCACGATGCCCATGGTCTTGGCGGCGTCCTGCATGCCGTGGCCGACCGACATGGCGGCCGCCGAGGCGGTCTGCGCCCAGCGGAAGCCCCGGTTGAGCTTGCCCGGCTGCCCCTTCCGGAACAGCCACAGGATGGCCAGCATCAGCAGGTAACCGAGGGTGAGGCCGACGATCGGCGACAGCACCATCGGCAGCAGCACCTTCTCGCCGATGTTGCCCCACTGCACAATGCCGCCGGTGGACAGCAGGGTCGCGCCGACCAGACCGCCGAAGAGCGCGTGCGAGGACGACGAGGGCAGACCGAAGTACCAGGTGATCAGGTTCCAGGCGATCGCCCCGAGCACCCCGGCGAAGACCACGCCGAGGCTGTTCACCCCGGTGGGAAGGGTGACCAGACCGTCGCCGACGGTCTTGGCCACGCCGGCGCCGAAGTGGGCGCCGACGAAGTTGCCGACCGCGGCGAGCCCGAGGGCGATCCGGGGTGTCAGCGCCCGGGTGGAGACGCTTGTGGCGATCGCGTTGGCGGCGTCGTGGAAGCCGTTGGTGTAGTCGAACGCCAAGGCCACCGCGATCACCGCCAGCACGGCGATGAGTTCAGGGGACACCGGCTCAGGACTCCTTGACGGCGATGGTCTCGACGGTGTTGGCCACGTGCTCGAAGGCGTCGCAGGCGGCCTCCAGTTCGTCGGCGACCTCCTTCATCTTCAGCACCGTCAACGCGTCGTACTCACCGGAGAAGAGCCGGACGAGCAGCTGCCGGTTGATCCGGTCGCCCTCGTTCTCCAGCCGGTTGCACTCGATCCAGTAGTCCTCGAGATCCTTCATCGACTTCAGCCGGGGCATCGCGTCGGCGGTCAGCTTGGCCTGCTGGTCGAGCACGTTGACCATCTCGTGCAACTCGCGGGGCAGCGCCGGAAGCTCGGTCAGCCCGTACAGGTAGAGCAGGTCGCCGACCGCCTCCAGGTGGTCCATCACGTCGTCCAGCAGCGAGCCGAGCCGGTAGATGTCCTCCCGGTCGAACGGGGTGATGAACGTCGAGTTGATCTTCTTGTACAGCTCGTGGGTGATCTGGTCGCTGTCGTGCTCGACCTCGGTCAGCCGCTCGCTGACCGACTGCACGTCCACGCCGGGCAGGGCCAGCTCGTTGAGCAGCGCGGTGCCCCGGACCAGGTTCTGCGCGGCCCTGGTGAAGAGCTCGTAGAAGGCGCCCTCGGTGGGGCGGAAGGAAAACTTCACAGCACAGACCTCGTCGCGTCGGTGGAAGGGTGGCGGCGCCCGAGAGCGCCCGCTCGGTGAATGCTAGAAAACGGCAGAACCGGGAATTCGCCGGCCCACCCCTGGCCAGGCACCATTCACCGGTCGTTCACCTGCCGTTCATCTCGGCTGCCCCACCCGCACCCGCTCCCCCAGCCAACAGACGCTTACGCTCCCGCGCCACGTCGAAATCGGCAGCCGGATACCCCAGATCGAGCGTGTCGAACGTCTCACGCAGCAGGTGGGCCACCGCCCAGTCCCGGTACCACTTGCGGTCCGCCGGCACCACGAACCAGGGCGCGGCGTCCGTGCCGCACCGGCTCAGGGCCTCGGCGTACGCGGCCTGGTAGTCGTCCCAGTGCCCGCGTGAGTCGATGTCGGAGGGGTTGTACTTCCAGTGCTTGCGCGGGTCGGTGAGCCGGTCCATCAGGCGCTCGCCCTGCTCGGCGTACGAGATGTGCAGCATCACCTTGATCAGGGTGAAGCCGCCCTCGGTCAGCTCCCGCTCGAACGAGTTGATCTCGTCATAGCGGGCTCGCCAGGTCGTCTCCGGCACCAGCGAGCCGACCCGGGCGATCAACACGTCCTCGTAGTGCGAACGGTTGAACATCCCCACGTACCCCGGCGGTGGCAGCTCCCGGCGAATCCGCCAGAGGAAGTCGTGCCGCAGCTCCTGGCGAGTCGGCGGCCCGAACGAGCGGATGTGCAGGCCCAGCGGGTTCATCGCGCCGGCCACCCGCTTGATCGTGCCGTCCTTGCCGCCGCAGTCCATGGCCTGGAGCACCAGCAGCACCCGGTGCGCCGGCCGCTCCGACCCGGTCTTGGCCATCGCGAAGAGCATCTCCTGCTGCCGGCCCAACTCCTCGCCGAGCAGCTCCACCTGCTCCCGCGCCCAGGTCTTACGGTGCTCGCCGCGGCCTGCGGGCTCCGGCAGGCCGGGCATGGACCGCGGGTCGATCGCGCTGAGATCCACCGGCGCGGTGACCCGCAGCAGGTCCCGCACGGAACCGCCGTCCGGTGCCACGATCTGCCCTTGCTCGGGTGCGCTCATGCACGGATCATCGCCCACCCACCGCCGTTCCGCCCGCCGAGAGCCACCTCCGCACCTGGGCCCGCTGATCGGCACCGACCGACCTCCGCCCACGGCAGGCACCGGTCTGCCGGGCCGTTTCGGGGCTGCCGGCGGGCCGACTCGGCGGGAGGATGTAGGCCGGGACGGCGACCGGAAGGGGTGGTGGGTCGTGCGGGAGCTGGCGACGGAGTTCGAGGCCGAGCGGGGCCGACTGCTCGCGGTGGCCCACCGGATGCTGGGCAGCCGCAGCGAGGCGGAGGACGCGGTGCAGGAGACCTGGCTGCGCTACGCCGGGGCGCTGTCCGACCCGGCGGCCCGCGCCGAGATCCGGGACCTGTCCGCGTGGCTGACCACCACCTGCGCTCGGATCTGCCTGGACGTGCTCCGCTCGGCCCGGGTCCGCCGGGAGGCGTACCCGGGGCAGTGGCTGCCGGAGCCGGTGGTGAGCCCGTTGGACGGCCGGCCGACGGCCGACGGCTATGCCCCCGACCCGGCGGAACGGGCGGTGCGCACCGACCAGGTCGGCACGGCGCTGCTGGTGGTGCTGGAGCGGCTCGCGCCGGAGCAACGGGTCGCCCTCGTGCTGCACGACGTGTTCGCGCTGCCGTTCGCCCGGGTCGCGGGGGTGCTCGGCACCACCGAGGTGGCGGCCCGGCAGCTCGCCTCCCGGGCCCGACGGGCGGTCACCTCGCCGGACGTACCCCGGCACACCGCCGACCCGGCCGAGCAACGCCGGGTGCTCAAGGCGTTCGTCGCCGCCACCGAGTCCGGCGAGCTGGACCAGCTGCTTCAGGTGCTCGCGCCGGACGTGGTCTTCGTCGGCGACTCGGGCGGGCACTTCCCGGCCGCCCGCTGGCCGGTGCTCGGCGCGGACTCCGTGGCTCGCCTCACGCTCGGCCTGTTCGGCCGGACCGGCCGGTACGTCGACCGGGTGCTGGCTCGGCCCGTGCTCGTCGACGGCATTCTCGGCCTACAGCTGGAGACGACGCACAGCGACGGGCGACCGATCCGCCTGGTCACCGCGTTCGCTGTTGACCAGGGCCGGATCACCGCCATCTACAACCAGCTCAACCCCGAGAAGCTCACCGCCCTGCCGCCGCTGGACGCCGACGACGGCTGGCCGCCACGCTGGTGAGCCAGCCCGACCGGGCAGGCGGCCTCAGACCACCAGAGCCAACCACTTGCGGTACGCGGTGGCGAACGGCTCGGTGCCGTCACCCAGGGCCCCGAACAGCCGCTGTGCCGCGGCCTCGGCCTCGGCCACCACGTCGTCCGGGTAGCCGAACCGGGCCCGGTGCTCGGCGAACTCGTCCTCGTCGAGCAGCTCCACCAGGCCGGTGGCCCGACGCCGGACGACGTCCAGATCAAGGTCGATCAGGTGGACCGTGTCGTCGGACTCCCAGCGGGCCGGGGTCGTGATGTCGCAGTAGACCTCGCTGGTGCGGGGCGGGGGGTTGAACATGGCCGTCCACCAGGCGCGGTGTGGCACCAACAGCACGAACGGGATCTTCTCCACCGAGGGCCGGCCGTGGTAGACCGACTCGGTGCCCTCGGGCACGCCGAGCCAGATGCCGAGATCGTCCTCGGTGAGCCGGCGGGCCGGGTAGTCGCGGTGGGCGCTGCCGTCGTACTTGCGGTAGATCACGCGGACCATGTCGCTCGGCATGATTCGCACCCTAACCGATACCACCCACGCGTCGTAGCGCGGCCGTAACCGGACGGGGTCGGCCGCAACGCCCGCCCCGGTCGGCATCGCGCCACGCGGCGGATGGGCGCGGCCGGTGTCGGCGGCGCCGGGTACCGTCGCACGGTGACTCCGCCCCGCACCGCCACCGGTTCCGCCACCCCGTCGGCCCGTGCCAAGGGCCGGCGGCGGGGTGCCCGACCCAGTGGCACGGAGCTGCTGGCGGCGGCGGTCGGCGCGGTGCCCGGCGGCGCGGAGCGTCCCGGCCAACTGCAGATGACCACGGCGATCGAGGAGTGCGTGGCCGGCGGCGAGCATCTGCTCGTGCAGGCGGGCACCGGCACCGGCAAGTCGCTGGCCTACCTCGCGCCGGCTCTCACTGTGGACGGCCCGGTGGTGGTCTCCACTGCCACCCTGGCGTTGCAGTCCCAGCTGGTCGACCACGATCTGCCGCGGCTCGCCGACGCGGTCGAGCCGGTGCTCGGCCGTCGGCCCACCTTCGCCGTGCTCAAGGGCCGCCATCACTACCTCTGCCTCGCCCGACTGGACAACTCCACCGAGGAGGAGCCGGAGGACACCCTCTTCGACGCCCCCGCGTCGCGCCCCGGCGGCGGGACGAAGTGGCTCGGTGAGGCGGGCCGGCTGGGCAAGCAGGTCGAGCGGCTGCGCGACTGGGCCGAGAAGACCGCCACCGGCGACCGGGACGAGCTGGACCCGGGCGTCGAAGACCAGGCCTGGCGGCTGGTGTCGATGCCGGCCCGCGAGTGCGTCGGCGCGGCCCGTTGCCCGTTCGGGCAGGAGTGCTTCGCCGAGGCGTCGCGGGCCCGCGCCCGGGAGGCTGACATCGTGGTGACCAACCACAGCCTGCTCGCTGTCGACATGCTCGCCGACCGGCACATCGTGCCGCCGCACAAGCTGCTCATCGTCGACGAGGCGCACGAGCTGGCCGACCGGGTCTCCTCCGCCGCGCAGGCGGAGCTGGTGCCGGAGCTGATCGACCGGACCACCCGGCGGGCCCGTACGCTGCTGCGCCCGGAGACCGCCGAGGCGCTCACCGCCGCCGGTGACGCCCTGGCGGTCGGGCTGGCCGAGGCGCCGGCCGGGCGGATCACCGCGGGGCTGCCGACGCCACTGCGGGAGGCGTGCACGCTGCTTGACGCGGCGACCCGCTCCGCCCTGGACGCGATCGGCGACATCAAGGCCGACGACCCCGACCCGGTCCGCAAGCAGCAGGCCAAGGCCGCCCTGGACGAGCTCTCCACCACCGCGCAGCGGCTACTGGAGGAGGGCGACCACGACGTGGCCTGGGTGGAGAAGAACGACAGCGGCAACCGCCGGGCACTGGTGGTCGCGCCGCTGTCGGTGGCCGGCACCCTCGCCACCCACCTGTACGACGAACGCACCGTCGTGGCCACGTCGGCGACCCTGGCGCTGGGCGGCCGGTTCGACACTGTCGCCCGCGCCCTCGGGCTGGACGCGCCACCGCCCGCCCCGCCGACCCCCGCCGCGGCCGCGCTGGCCGCCCGCACCGGC
>NZ_PYAK01000037.1 GCF_003264365.1 Micromonospora noduli | reverse complement strand
TTACTACGTTACCCGCTCGTTTCCGCCGTGTCAAACCGATATTTCGCGGTTCGTCGTGCTTCAACCCGATAACGCGGGCACCATGTCGCAACCGGCTTGCGCCGCTCTCGTCATGGATTCGGCAGGCCGGCCGTCGCGATTTCTCGCGACCCGCCCGGTGCCCTACCGGTTCGTAACCATACCCGGTCGGTTTCGCGGCGCCAAATCCGCCTCGCGGCGTTTCTGGCGGCACCTCCCGGTTGGGGCTCCGGTGGGCACGCCCACCCGACCCCCTGGCCGTTGGCCGGCGCTCCGGCCGCCTCAGGCTTTCGCCTGTTTCGTCCGTTCCGCGCTGGCAGAGAGAAAGTTACGCGTCCGGCGGGATGATCGTCAAATCTGCCGGACGCGTCCCCCGTCACATCGTCGACAGGTGGCTATTCACCCAGCTCAACGCCCGCGAACGAACGCTTCCCCCGGCGCAGCACCAGGTATCGGCCATGCAGGAGGTCGGCCGGCGACACCCTCGCGTCCACCTCGGTCACCCGGTTGTTGTTGACGTAGGCGCCGCCTTCGGCGATCACCCGCCGGGCCTCCTTGAGGCCACTCACCAGACCGGAGTCCCGCAGCAGACCCGCCACATCCGGCAATTCGCCGGTGAGGCGTACGAGACCCGCCTCGGTCAGGGCCGCGCGCAGGGTCTCCGGCGCCAGCTCGTCCAACGATCCGCGGCCGAAGAGCGCCTGGCTGGCGGCGATCGCCTGTCGGGTCTCGTCGGCACCGTGCACCAGGATGGTCAGCTCCTCGGCCAGCGCCCGCTGCGCCAACCGGGCCGCCGGTCGTTCGGCGGTCGCCTTGGCCAGCTCCTCCAGCTCCTCGCGGGTCCGGAAGCTGAAGTACCGCAGGTAGCGGTCGACCTCCTGGTCCTCCACGTTGAGCCAGAACTGGTAGAACGCGTACGGGCTGGTCATCGTGGGGTCGAGCCAGACGGCACCGCCCTCGGTCTTGCCGAACTTCGTGCCGTCGGACTTGGTGACGAGCGGCGTGGTGAACGCCTGCACCGGCCCCGCGCCCCGCCGGCGCACGTAGTCGACGCCGGCGGTGATGTTGCCCCACTGATCGGAGCCGCCGAACTGGAGCTGACAGCCGTGCCTGCGGTGCAGCTCGAAGAAGTCGTTGGCCTGCAACAGCTGGTAGCTGAACTCGGTGAAGCTGATGCCGGTCTCCAGGCGGGCACGCACCACCTCCCGCGCGAGCATCTTGTTCACCGGGAAGTGCTTGCCCACGTCGCGCAGGAACTCGACGATCGACATCTCGCCGGTCCAGTCCAGGTTGTTGACCAACTGGGCCGCGTTGTCCCCCGTGTAGGACACGAAGGGCGCGAGCTGCTCTCGGATCCGCTCGACCCAGCCGGCAATCACCTCGGGCGGGTTGAGGGTCCGTTCGGCGCTCTCCTTCGGGTCACCGATCTGCCCGGTGGCCCCGCCGGCCAGCAGCAACGGCCGGTGACCGGCGAGTTGCAGCCGGCGGGCCATGAGGACCTGCATGAGGTTGCCGACGTGCAGGCTCGGGGCGGTGGGGTCGAAGCCCACGTAGTACGTGGCGGACTTCCCACCGTCGAGCAGCTCGCGCAGCTCGTCGAGGCCGGTCGAGTCCTGTATCAGGCCACGCCAGAGCAGGTCATCGGTCAGGGAGTCCCGCCCGGACGGCGGAGGGCTGCTGTCGGTCACGGTCACCGATTCTCCCCCATCGCCGGCACCAACCCGTACCGGGTTTGGCGCAACCCGCCCCGGCTAGGCTTGCGCCTCGTTGATCGAGGAGGGCTTTGCCATGGAGATTCCGGATCTGACGGGCGGTTTCGTCGCCCTGCTCGGCCTCAAGTTCGAGGAGGCCAGCGCCGACCGGGTGGTCATCAGCTGGCAGGTCCGCCCGGAGCTGCACCAGCCGTTCGGCATCCAGCACGGCGGGGTGTACTGCTCGGTCGTGGAGACCGCGGCCAGCGTGGGTGGCTCCCTCTGGCTGGCCGACCGCGGCACGGTGGTCGGGGTGTCGAACCAGACCGACTTCCTGCGGGCCGTCCGGGACGGCGAGCTGAGGGCGGTCGGTACCCCGGTGCACCGGGGCCGCAGCCAGCAGCTCTGGCAGGTGGAGATCACCGACGCCGAGGAGCGGCTGGTCGCCCGTGGTCAGGTCCGGCTGCAGAACCTCTCGCCCGCCTGAGCGACGGCATTCGCCGGACCGGTCAGCTGCGGGCCTCGTCCAGCATCGGCTCCGTGGGCTGGTCGGTGTCGGCGTCGGCGTCGGCTTCATCGGGTACGCGGCTGAGCCGTACCTCGGTGATCGCCCGGTGGTCGATGCCGGCCACCACCAGCACCCAACCGTCCAGGGTGACGTCCTCCCCGGCGACGGTGGGGATGTGCCCGAGCCGGGCCAGCACGAGCCCGGCGACGGTGGTGTAGTCACCGGCCGGACGCGACGGCAGCTCCACGCCGATGTCCGGCAGGTCGTGCACCGGGAAGGTGCCGGGCAGCAGCAGCGCACCGTCGGGGTCGCGCCGCACCGAGCGCACGTCCCGGTCGGTCTCGTCGTAGATCTCGCCGACGATCTCCTCCAGGATGTCCTCCAGCGTCACGATGCCGTCGACGGCGCCGCGCTCGTCCACGACGAGCGCGATGTGCTGACGCTCGGCCTTGAACTGGCGCAGCGCGTCCACCACCGGTAGCGAGTCGGGCAGCAGCATCGGCGGTCGGGCGATCTCGTCGACCGGGCGGTCGTCGGGCACACCCACCAGGTCACGTAGGTGGATCACTCCGGCCGTGTCGTCCAGGCCGCCGTGGCGCACGACCGGAGCCCGGGAGTGCCCGGTGGCGGCCAGCACGAGCCGCGCGGCCTCCGCGGTGGTCCCGCTGTCGAGCGTGAAGACCTGCAACCGGGGTACGAGGACAGCCCGCAACCGCCGGTCGGCGATCTCCACGGCACCCGCGATGATGGTGCGCTGCTCCTTGGTGAAGCCGTGGTTGCCGGCGACGATGTCGCGCAGCTCGTCCGGGCCGATCTCCTCCGGTTGGTGTTTGGGGTTGAGCCCGACCAGGCGGACCACCACGTCGCTGGTGGCGCCGAGCGCCCAGACGGCCGGCCGGGTGAGGCTGGCGAGCAGGTCGAGCGGGCGGGCCACCAGCAGCGCCCACCGCTCGGCGGACTGCATGGCGATCCGCTTGGGCGCCAGCTCGCCGAAGACCAGGGTGACGAAGGTCAGCGCGAGGGTGACTGCCACGATCGCCACCGTCTCGGCGCCGCCGCCGAACACCCCGAGCAGCGGCACCAGGGGTTTTGCCAGCGAGACCGCTGCGGCGGCGGAGGCCAGGAAACCGGCGAGCGTGATGCCGATCTGGATGGTGGCCAGGAAGCGGTTCGGGTCCTTGGCGAGCCGGGCCAGCACCCGCCCGGCTCGGCTGGTGCGCTCCAGCCGCTGGATCTGGCTGTCTCGCAGCGACACCAACGCCATCTCGCTGCCCGCGAAGAGCGCGTTGATCACGACCAGGACTCCGACCAGGGCCAGTTGGCTCCCGTAGCTCTGCACGCCCGGTTCGCTCCCTCGTGGTGGTGGCACCGGCCGCTACGCGCGGCACCCGCCGGTCGGCGAGCCCGCCCGGCGTAGGCGTGTCTTTGCCCCGTCCGGCGCCGGCCGAATCCTGCCCCGGCGACGCTACGCCGAATCGGGCCAGGTGAGGCTACGCCGAATCGGCCGACGGTGACGCTACGCCGGCTGGGGCGTCGGTGACGCTACGCCGGCTGGGGCGACGGTGAGTTACGCCGACTGGGGCGACGGTGACGCCGGCAGGTCGAGGACGTACGAGTCGCCGTCCGGGCGGAAGCCGAGCCGGTGGTAGTAGGGGGCCACCATGCGGGGTGGGCTGACCACCCGGTGGAAGCCCCGTTCGGTGAACAGGTGGCTGCGCCGGTAGACGAACTCACCCGGGGTGAAGTCACGGAACTTCGGGGTCACGTAGTCCAGGTCGATCTGGGCGACGCCGGGCGCCTCGGCGTGCGACAGCACCACGCCGACCACCTCGTCGGCCGTGACCACGAGGAACGCCGAGCGGCCCGACGCGTCCGGGTCCCAGTGGAAGCCGGGGTTGAACCGGGCGATGTCGGCGGCGTGCACCCGCAGCGTGTGCGCGAGGAACTGGTCGCCGACACCGACCTCCACCACCTGGTAGGTCTTCTCGTCGTGCCGGGTGGCGAGCATCCCGCGCAGGTACCAGATGTTGATCACCGCGAGCACGACGTTGAGCCCGACGCCGGGCCAGACCTCGATCGCGGCGTTGTAGCCGATCAGCACGAAGCAGCCGACGAGGTTGAGCGCCCGCAACCGCAGGATGCGCGACTGCAGCAGCGACCAGACCAGCACCGCGGAGCCGGCCCAGCCGACGAGATCCAACCAGTTCACGCCGCGAGACTAGTGCCCGCCCAGGTCAGGGCCGTCGGCGGGCAGCACGAGCAGCCACTCCTCGACGTCTTCGCCGCGGCCGTTGGCGTACCCCGAGTCTTCACCGACCACCACGAACCCGCACTTGCGGAGCACCGCGAGGGAGGCGGCGTTGTCCTTGGCGGCGCGGGCGTGCACCGGCCGGGGCAGCTCGCGCAGCAGGGCGGCCAGGGCCGCCGTGGCGTGACCCCGACCCCAGCGCGCCGGGTCGATCCAGTAGCTGACCTCGGTCTGCCCCTCGGCCGGGAAGGCGCTCACGTAGCCGACCACCTCGCCGTCGACCTCGACGGTGCGGACCAGGTTCGCCGGGTTGGTGAGCACCCGGGCCCAGTGTGCGGCGAACTCCCGACTGTCGGACGGGTCCTTGGGGCCGAACGCGGCCATCCGGTTGGCCTCCGGGTCCTGCTGGTGCAGGAAGAACTCGACGAGGTCGTCCTCACGGACCGGGCGCAGCAGCACATCGGAGGTCATCGGCCGAGGGTACGCAACGGCTGTGACGCGAAGCCGCGGCGCGGAGTCAGCCGGCGACGGCTACGACCGCCAGCACGGCGGCCACCAGCGAACTCGCCACCGACAGCAGCCGACGCCACGGCACCCGCGCGTCGACCACCGGCAGGGCACGCCACCGGATCGCCGCCACTGCCACCCCCGCCGCCGACAGGCCGGCGCCGAGCGGCCACAGCCAGGCCGGCACCACCGACCAGTCCCCCAACCGGTGCCCCAACCCCAGATAGGCGAACGCCCAGACCGCCGCCGCCAGCAGCGT
Source organism: Micromonospora noduli (assembly GCF_003264365.1). Taxonomy (GTDB): domain Bacteria; phylum Actinomycetota; class Actinomycetes; order Mycobacteriales; family Micromonosporaceae; genus Micromonospora; species Micromonospora noduli. The sequence goes on along the minus strand of NZ_PYAK01000037.1, from coordinate 50,984 downwards.
CACCTGGTCCAGTTGGCGGCGGCGGGCGGTGCCGAGCAGGGAGATGCCGCCGAGGAAGGTGAAGGCCACCGCGAGGCCGGCGCCGATCCACGGCAGCACCATCGACGTCGCCGAGTCGGCCTCCTTCGGTGACATCCCGAGCAGCCGCAGCCCGATCGGCTCGACGCCCTTGTCGGTGTTGCCGAGCACCACCACCGCCCGGCCGGTCGCCCGTTCGAGGCCGACGTAGGACCGGAACCCGCCGGTAGAGCCGTTGTGCCAGACCACCTCGCGATCGCCGTGCCGGGTGGTGAACCAGCCGTACCCGATGCGGGTGTCGTCGTCCTCGCGGTAACGGGCGGTGGCGGCGTCGGCGCCTGGTGCGGTGCCGGCGAGGGTCGCGGCGAGCAGCCGGCCGAGGTCCTCCGCCGTTGACCAGGGGCCGGCGCCGGCCGGCGCGTAGCCGGCTCCCGCCCACGGATCGAGCGGCCGGCCGCCGGCCCGGCTGCCCTGGGCGCGACCGGCCGGCAGGTCGTCGTCGCGGCTGGCGATGACGGTGGCCGTCATGCCGAGCGGCCGTAACAGCCGGGCGTGCAGCAGCTCGGGGTACGCGAACCCGGCCTTCGCGGCGAGCGCGTGGCCGAGCACGGACGGCCCGAGGTTGGAGTAGTGGACCTCGCCGCGCTCGTCGTCGTCGGTGCTGATCCGGTCGGTGGCGCTGCGGATGGCGTCGACGCCCTGCCCGGCGTAGGGGTTTCCGCCCGAGACGTTGGACCAGAGGATGCGTGCCCATCCCAGCGGGGAGCCGGGGGCCAGCCGGGGCAGGCCGGCGCGGTGGCTGGCGAGTTCGGCGAGCGTGACGTCGCGGGCGGGGCCGGTGACCTCGGGCCAGGTGCTACCGAGCCGGTCGTCGGGGCCGACGACACCGGCGGCGACCTGGTCGGCGAGGAGCATGCCGGTGAGCGCCTTGGTGACCGAGCCGATCTCGAACGGGGTGCCCGGCTCCACGGGCCGACCGGCGAGGTCCCGGTCACCCAGGCCGGCGGTGCGGATCCGGCCGTTCTCGACCAGGGCGACGGCGAGCCCGCGGAGCCCCGACGGGTCGGGTGTGGCCGACCGGGCGGCAGCGGCCAGGTCGCGATCGCCGGTGGTCTGCGCCCCGAGTCGGGGCACCCGGGGCATCAACGCCACCCCGACCAGGCCGGCGATCAGCACGACGACGAGGACGGTGGCGGTCGTGCGGCGCATGGTGGTTCCTCCGTGGGGGTCGTCGGACGGGCGGCCGAGCCGCGTCTGGTCAGCGGCCGGCGGCGGTGAGGATGGCCAACAGCGGCACCACGCGTTCGGCGGGGACCGCGTACCGGCCTCGGCCGGCGCTGCGCAGCCAACCGGCGGCGGTGATCTGGCGCAGGTGGTGGTGCAGTTGGCCGGTGGTGCCCAACTCCTCGATCTCGGCCAGCTCGCTGGTGCTCTGCCGGCCGCCGAGGATCTCCCGCAGTAGCCGCAGCCGCACCGGGTGGGCCAACGCGGAGAGGGTGCTGGGCAGCTCCGTCCAGTCGGCGGCGAGCAGGTCGTCGACGGTGCGGCCGTACTGCCAGTCGTAGTGCTGGCCGGCGACGCGGACGGTGCCGGTGTAGAGCACCGCGCCCGACCCGTCGGTTGGCAGGCGCTGTTTGAGGCCGTCGAGCGCCCAGAAGGTGCCCTCGGGCGCGGGTGGTGGCGGTGCGGCGGCGAGCCGTTCGCTCAACGCGGCAACCTGTGCTTCCAGCGCGGCGAGTCGATCTTCCACGGTGTTCACATGTCGATACTACGAACTTACGTAATTACGTGCAAGCGCCGGATGGGCGGCTGGCCGGAACCGCCGGGGCCGGCGCGTCCGGCCCCGCCGACGCGGCTGAGCGGTCGACAATGACCTGACCGACCCAGGGAGCGCCGATGAACCGACCTGTCGTGGTGGGCGTGGACGGATCGCCGTCCAGCTTCGTCGCCGCCGAACACGCGGCGCGGGCCGCCGTGCTCCGGTCCCGACCGCTGCTCCTGGTGCACGGCTACCTGCATCCGTCCGGCTACGGCGTGCCACTCAACCCGTACGACCTCGGGGTGCCGGCGCCGTCCGAGGAGGCGCAGCAGATGTTGGAGCGCACGGCGGCCGAGCTGACCGCCCGGTGGCCCGGCCTCGCCGTCGAGGTGCGTCAGGTCCTCGGGGGCCCGGGGGCGACCATGATTGAGGAGTCCCGCCGGGCGGAGCTGGTCGTGGTGGGCAGCCGTGGCCTGGGCGGGTTCGCCGGGCTGCTGCTCGGCTCGGTCGGCACGCAGGTGGCCGCGCACGCGCACTGCCCGGTGCTGGTGGTCCGCCCGGACGAGCAGCCGATCCCGGTGGACGGCCCGGTGCTGGTGGGCGTGGACGGCTCCGAGTCGTCCCGACTCGCCGTGGGTCTGGGCGCTCACGAGGCGGCGCTACGGGACGTGCCGCTGGTGCTGGTGCACGTCGGTCCTTCGAACGGCGACCGGGCGGTGCCGGAGGAAATCGAGGAGTCGCAGGCCGCGTACCAGGCCGAGGCGGTGCGACTCCTGGCCGACGCCTCCGCCGTGGTGCGCGCCGAACACCCCGACCTGGTCGTGCGCGAGCATCCGGTCCGGGCGGCCGGCGCGGCCCAAGGGCTCATCGAGGCCAGCGGCACGGCGTCGCTGCTGGTCGTGGGCACCCGGGGCCGGGCCGGGTTCGCCGGTCTGCTGCTCGGGTCGGTCAGTCAGGCGGCGATCCAGCACGCGCACTGCCCGGTGCTGGTCGCCCACCCGCTCAGTTGACCGGCTCGCCGTCACCTCGGCCGAGCATCTGCAGGAAGTCGGTGGTGAGGGCGAACGGGTCGGCCGGCCCGGTGGCCGGCGGTCGGCGTTCGATCTGGTCGGCCAACTCCCCGGCGGCGCGCCGGATCCGAGCGCGCAACGCGCCATCGGCGGTGCCGTCGGCCCAGTCCTCCGGGGCGGCGAAGACCGCGGTCGGGACGACCACCGACCGAAGGTAGGCGAACATCGGGCGGACGGCGTGCTCCAGTGCCAACGAGTGCCGGGCGGTGCCGCCGGTCGCGCCGATCAGCACCGGCCGGTCGACCAGCGACTCGGAATCCAACACGTCGAAGAAGGACTTGAACAGCCCGTTGTACGAGGCGCTGAAGATCGGGGTGACGGCGATGAGCCCGTCCGCCCCGGTCACCGTGTCGATGACCTCGCGCAGCGCCGCCGGCGCGAACCCGGTGAGCATGTTGTTCACCACGTCGTGGGCGTACTCGCGCAGGTCGACGACGTGCAGCTCCACTTCGGAGCCGCGCCGGACCAACTCGTCGCGGGTGGCCGCGGCGAGCTGGTCGGCGAGCAGCCGGGTCGACGAGGGCTGACTCAGCCCCGCCGAGACCACGGCCAGGGTGCGGCGGGTCATCGGGTCGCCCCCTCCGGCGCCTTGCCGGTCACGTCGTCGACGGCGTGCACGGTGCTGTCCTTGGCACCGCCCGCGGCAGCGACCAGCGAGGCGTGCGTCGGCGCCGCCGGCACGTGCGCCGGACGCAGCGCGGCGAACTCCTTGCGCAGCACCGGCACGACCTCCTCGCCGAGCAGGTCGAGCTGCTCCAGCACGGTCTTCAGCGGCAACCCGGCGTGGTCCATCAGGAACAGCTGCCGCTGGTAGTCACCGACGTACTCCCGGAAGCCGAGCGTGCGGTCGATGACCTGCTGCGGGCTGCCCACGGTCAGCGGGGTCTCCCGGGTGAACTCCTCCAGCGACGGCCCGTGCCCGTAGACCGGGGCGTTGTCGAAGTAGGGCCGGAACTCCCGGACCGCGTCCTGCGAGTTGCGGCGCATGAACACCTGCCCACCGAGGCCGACGATGGCCTGGTCGGCGGAGCCGTGGCCGTAGTGCGCGTACCGCTGGCGGTAGAGCGCGATCATCCGCTGGGTGTGCTCCTTGGGCCAGAAGATGTGGTTGGCGAAGAAGCCGTCACCGTAGTACGCGGCCTGCTCGGCGATCTCCGGGCTGCGGATCGAGCCGTGCCAGACGAACGGGGGCACGCCGTCGAGCGGGCGCGGTGTCGAGGTGAACGACTGCAACGGGGTGCGGTACTTGCCCTTCCAGTCGACCACGTCCTCGCGCCACAGCCGGTGCAGCAGGTCGTAGTTCTCGATGGCCAGGGGGATGCCGGCGCGGATGTCCTTGCCGAACCACGGGTAGACCGGGCCGGTGTTGCCGCGACCCATCATGAGGTCCACCCGGCCGTCGGAGAGGTGCTGGAGCATCGCGTAGTCCTCGGCGATCTTCACCGGGTCGTTGGTGGTGATCAGCGTGGTGGCGGTGGACAGCAGCAGCCGCTCGGTACGCGCGGCGATGTAGCCGAGCATGGTGGTCGGCGACGACGGCACGAACGGCGGGTTGTGGTGCTCGCCGGTGGCGAAGACGTCCAGGCCGACCTCCTCGGCCTTCAACGCGATCGCGACCATCGCCTTGATCCGCTCATGCTCGGTCGGCTCCCGACCGGTGGTCGGATCGACCGTGACGTCACCGACGGTGAAGATTCCGAACTGCATGACCAGCTCCTCGCGTGTCAACCGGGTGCCGGCGTGGTACCCGGACGCAGCTCTCAACTTATTTGACGACGCAACTATTCCGTCGGCGGGACGCCCCGCAGTGGCGCCGGTCACCCCCGTAACGGGACACCGGGTCGGGAATCCCCTCGGTGTCGGCCCGGTCAGCCGCCAGCGACCGACGGCAGCACCTGCACCTCCGCGCCGTCCTTGACCGGGGTGGCCAGACCGCCGGAGTGCCGGCAGTCTTCCCCGTCGACGAAGACGTTGACGTAGCGGCGCAGCTCGCCACGCTCGTCGCGGATGCGTCGGGCCAGCCGGGGGTGCGCGACGGCCATCTCGTCGAGGACCGCCCGCAGCGTCCCGGCGGCGGTGACGTTCAGCCGACTCGCGCCCCCGGCCTCGCCGCGCAGCGGGCCGGGCAGCAGCACGGTGACCACGCTCAGACCTCCGCGGCGCGAACGCAGAGCACGTCGGGCAGGTGCGCCGCGACAGTGGACCAGGAGTCGCCCTCGTCGCGGCTGGCGAAGACCGAGCCGGAGCGGGTGCCGAAGTAGACGCCACCGGGGGTGGCGTCGTCGGCGCACATCGCGTCCCGCAGAACCGCCGGATAGAACGGGCCCTCGGGCAGCCCGACCGACAGCGGCTCCCACTTGCCGCCGGCGTCGGCGGAGCGGAACACCCGGCAGCGGTGGTCGGTCGGGAACCGCTCGCCGTCGGCCACCAACGGGAAGGTCCACACCGTGCCGCCGCGCCCCGGGTGGGCCACCATCGGGAAGCCGAAGTCGCTGGGCAGCCCATCGGCGATCGAGGACCAGGTGCGGCCGTCGTCGTCGGAGCGGTAGACGCCGTGGTGGTTCTGCGCGTACAGCCGCTCGGGGTTGCCGGCGTCCCGGGCGACCTTGTGCACGCACTGGCCGAACTCCGGCCACTCGTCAGGCATGAAGTAGGCGCGGATGCCGGTGTTGCCCGGCGCCCAACTCGCCCCGGCGTCCTCCGAGCGGTAGACCCCGCCGGTGGACATGGCGACCAGCAGCCGAGCCGGGTCACGCGGGTGGGGCAGCACTGTGTGCACGGCCTGACCACCGAAGCCGGCCTCCCACTGTGGGCGGTGCGGGTGGTCCCAGAGGGAACGGACCAGCTCGAAGCTGCGACCACCGTCGGTGGACTTGAACAGCGCCGAGGGTTCGGTGCCGGCCCAGATGACGTCCGGCTCGTCGGGGCCGGCCGGCATCAGCTGCCAGACGCGGCCGAGGGAGACGCCGGTGTCGGCCGGAAACGCGACCGGCGCCTGGTCGGGCTCGTCCCAGGAGGCGCCGAGGTCGTCGCTGGTGGCGACGCTGGGGCCGAAGTGTGAGCTGGTCATGCCGGCGAGCAGCCGCGGGGTGGAACGACGGGTGTCGACCGCGACCGCGTAGACACCGGTCATCGGAAAGTGCGGGCCGGTGATCTCCCAACTACGCCGGTCGTCGGTGCTGGTGGCCAGAAACAATCCCTTGGCTGTGCCGATCGCGAGCAGTGTCGCCATGACGTCCTCCGAACCGTCGGTGAGCAGGTCCGGTGATTATGGCCACACCCCCCGACAGACTCCGGCGCCCACACGCCGCAAGGGCGCTCAGCGCCGGACGCGCGGCACGTGCCGGCGGTAGGCGCTGACCGTGGGATCGCCGTCCAGCCAGAACCGCCAGGGCAGGTCGTGGGCGCCGGTCACCCCGACCCGGGGACCCGCCACCACCGTCTCCGGCGGCACCGGCCGGGCCGGGGGCCGCAGGCGGACCGGGCCGTCGCCGAGCAGGTACGCCCCGTACGCCTCGCGGTCGATGCCGAGCGCGGAGCAGAGCCGGGCAGGCCCGCGGGCCAGGTCCAGGTCCCGCCGGATGGCCGGCCGGCGCTCCCGTGCCGTGGCCAGCCCGTCGACCACCTCGCCGGCGCGCAGCAGCACGGCGGAGGCCGCCCCCTCGACCCCGGTGACCACGTTCATGCACCAGTGCATCCCGTAGGTGAAGTAGACGTAGGCGTACCCAGCGGGGCCGAACATCACGGCGTTGCGCGGGGTGCGGCCCCGATGGGCGTGCGAGGCGGGATCGCCGCCACTTCCCGCGTACGCCTCGACCTCGGTGATCCGGACGGTGACCCCGCCGGCGTGCAGTCGGCAGCCGAGCAGCCCGCGCGCCGCCGGCAGCAGTGGACCGGCGAGCAGGTCCGCCAGCGCCGCCAGGTCGGTGTCGGTGCTGCGATCACCGGACGACAGGGCCATGTCCCGACGGTACCCATCCCGCCACCGGCCCGGCGCCGACCATTCAGCGCCGGCCCGAACAAGACTCACGTCGCACATCAGACAGCCGGCCGAACAGTGAAACCGGACCGTCGGCTCGGGAGTGTTCCCGATGTCGTCGCAGGGAGCGACGACATCACGGGAGGGAATCACCATGACCGTACGGAGCATCCGGCGACCACTGATCGCCACCGGGCTCGTCGCGGCAGCCGCGACAGTGGCCTTCACACCGTCGGCCAGCGCGAGCGTCCCGCTGCGGGCCGCGGCGCAGGCCGACAACGCGTCAGTGACCGCGTTCGTGGTCGGCGCCACGGGCAAGATCGAGGCGAACGGCGCGGCGGCGATCGTGCCGGTCACCGTGACCTGCTCGAAGGCCATCGACTTCGACCTCGAGGTCAAGGTCGCGCAGGCGGTCGGCCAGACGATGCGCGCGGGCACGACGGTTCGGAGGGTCACCTGCGCGGAGGGCACCCAGCAGGTGCGGATCGCGGTGGTCCCGGTCGAGCGTCCGTTCGCAGCGGGCGTCGCGTTCGGCGTGCTGAACGCGCACCCCTGTGACCCGTACTGCACACCTATGCACGACGAGCGCAAGTTCAACCTGGCGCTCTGAGGCGTCGCCTGGCGGCATGGCATGCCCGTGCCGCCAGGCTTCAACATTTCGTTGACAATCAGTCATTCATACGGTGTGCTCGGGGTATGACGACCGAGGACATCTTCACCGCGCCGAACCCTGGCCGGGCCCGCGCCCACCGCACCCACGAGGCGTTACAGCGGATCAGCGAGCGGCACGCCGGCACCGACACGCGGCGGGGCCGGTGGGCCCACCCGTACGTGCTCGACCCGTGGGAGGCCGTCGCCCTGGTCACCGCGCTCGCCGCCGGCGGGGCCGAGCGCGAACCCGCGGAGGAGCCGATCGACGCAGCGGACCTCACCGCCGCGCTGACCCTGCTGCCCCACGTCCGCGCCGAGCTGGACGCCCTGGAAGCCGGCCTGCTGACGCTGGCCCGCGACCGGGGGCTGACCTGGCAGGCGATCGCGTACGGGCTGGGGCTGGGCAGCGCACAGGCGGCCCGGCAACGCTACGAGCGGGTCGCCGCCCGCTCGGCCGAGCAGAGCACCTGACGACCGCGCTGGCACGGGCAAGATCGTTCCCGAACATGGAAGTAGTGGCCTCGACCTCGGCGGAGACCACGAGATCCCGGATCGAGCGCGATCTTGCCGAGCGGGGTGGGCCGGCCGGGAGAGCAGGCCGACGCCCGGATCGGCACGCCGCGCCTGCGACGGCCGCGGGGCGGGCACACTGTGCGCACGACGAGGAGGCACCCATGGAGCGCGCGGAGATGCTGGCGTACTGCCTGGCCAAGCCGGGAGCATGGCTGGACCAACCGTGGGAGGGCGACGAGGTGGTGAAGGTGGGCGGCCGGATCTTCGCGTTCCTCGGCAGCGACAGCGGCAAGCCGACGGTCGGCATCAAGTGCGGGCCGACCCGGGAGGTGGCCGACGAGTGGCTGCACCGACACCCCGGCGACGCCAGCGTGATGCCCTACATCGGCCGGTCCGGGTGGAACACGCTGCGCCTGGACGGCGGGATCGACGACGAGGAGCTGACCGAGGCGGTCGACTCGTCGTACGACATGGTGGTGGCCAAGCTCCCCAAGCGGGAGCGCCCCACGGCCTGAACCGCCGCGGCGCCGGCGGCCGGCGCCGACGCCACGGCACAGCTCAGCGCGGAACGACCCGCTCGGAGGCCCACTCCCGCCAACTGGCCAGCCGGTCCGCCGCGTCGGCGAGCTGGTCGGCGACCGGGCCGGGGCCGGTGGAACCGGGGGTGGTCCGGGCGGCGAGAGCCGAACGGACCGAGAGCACGTCGCGCACCGACGGGTCCAGGTGCCCGCTGATCGCGGCGAGGTCCTCGTCGGAGACGTCGTTCAGCTCGCACTCCCGAGCCGCGCAGAGCGCCACCAACTGGCCGGTGATCTCGTGCGCGTCGCGGAACGGCACGTTGCGTCGGACCAGCCAGTCGGCGACCTCGGTGGCGAGGGAGAAGCCGACCGGGGCGGCGGCGACGAGACGGTCCACCCGGACCGTCATCGTGGAGATCATTCCCGCCAGGGCCGGAAGCAGCAGCTCCAGGGTGTCGACCGCGTCGAAGGCCGGCTCCTTGTCCTCCTGCATGTCCCGGTCGTAGGTCATCGGCAGACCCTTGAGCATGGTGAGCACGGTCACCATGCCGCCGACCAGACGCCCCGACTTGCCCCGGGCCAGCTCGGCGATGTCCGCGTTCTTCTTCTGCGGCATGATCGACGAGCCGGTGGCGAAGGAGTCATCCAGCTCCACCCAGCCGAACTCGTGCGAGGTCCAGAGCACCACCTCCTCGCCGAGCCGGGACAGGTGCACCCCGATCAGGGCGGTGGTGAAGAGGAACTCGGCCACGAAGTCCCGGTCGGCGACGGCGTCCATCGAGTTGGCGAACGACGTACGGAAGCCCAGCTCCTTGGCCACCGCCACCGGGTCCAGGGGGAGCCCGGAACCGGCCAGGGCGCCCGCGCCGAGCGGGCTGATCGCCGCCCGGTGGTCCCAGTCGCGCAGCCGCTCGAGGTCGCGCAGCAGTGGCTGCACGTGGGCGAGCAGCCAGTGCCCGAAGGTGACCGGCTGGGCGTGCTGGAGGTGGGTCATCCCCGGCGCGGCGGTGTCGATGTGCCGCTCGGCCTGCTCGACCAGCGCCTCCGCCAACTCGACCAGACGGCTGGCCACGCCCCGGGCGTGGTCGCGCAGGTAGAGCCGCAGGTCGGTGGCGACCTGGTCGTTGCGGGACCGGCCGGCGCGCAGTTTGCCACCGAGGCTGCCGAGACGCTCCAGCAGACCGCGCTCCAGCGCGGTGTGCACGTCCTCGTCGTCGATGGTGGGGCGGAACGTTCCGGAGGCGCAGGCCGCCTCCAGGTCGTCCAGCGCGGCCAGCATCCGGCCCAGTTCCTCCGGATCGAGCAGGCCGGCGCCGGCGAGAACCCGGGCGTGCGCCCGGGAACCGGCGATGTCGTACGGGGCCAGGCGCCAGTCGAACTGCACGCTCACCGACAGTCGGGCGAGCGCCTCGGCGGGGCCGCCCGCGAACCGGCCACCCCAGAGGCTCGTCCGGTTGGTGGCGGCGCTGTTCTCGGTCAGGCTCTTGTCGTCCACGTCGCCCATCATTGCGCTGGTTGCCTTTCGCTCGCGACTGCGGGGTTCACTCGCCGTGCTCGCGCACTCGGCGCGCTCGCACGGGTCACTGTCCGCCGCCGCCCAATCGGGCGTCCCGAGCGGCGGCCATCCGGCTCGGCAGCCCCCACAGCTGCACGAAGCCCTTGGCCAGGGACTGATCGAAGGTGTCGCCGGTGTCGTAGGTGGCCATCCCGAAGTCGTAGAGGCTCGCCTCGGAGCGCCGGCCGGTCACCGTGGCCCGGCCGCCGTGCAGGATCATCCGTACCTCGCCGCTCACGTGCCGCTGCGCGTCGTCGATGAACGCGTCCAGCGAGTCCTTCAACGGCGAGAACCACAGCCCGTCGTAGACGAGCTCGCCCCAGCGCTGGTCGACGCCCTTCTTGAACCGGGCCAGGTCCCGCTCGACGGTCACCGCCTCCAACTCCTGGTGGGCGGTGATCAGCGCGATCGCGCCGGGCGCCTCGTACACCTCTCGGCTCTTGATGCCGACCAGGCGGTCCTCGACCATGTCGAGCCGGCCCACGCCCTGAGCGCCGGCGCGGCGGTTGAGCTCCAGGATCGCCTGGTACGGGGTGACCGTCTCACCGTCGATCGCCACCGGCACGCCGCCGTCGAAGGTGATCACGACCTCGTCGGGGTCGCGCTCCAGGGTCGGGTCGGAGGTGTACGAGTAGAGGCCCTCGACGGGGGCGTTCCAGATGTCCTCCAGGAAGCCGGTCTCCACCGCGCGACCCCACAGGTTCTGGTCGATCGAGTACGGCGACTTGGCCGACACGTCGATCGGCAGCCCCTTCTCCTCGGCGAAGGCGATCGCCTTGTCCCGGGTCCAGGCGAAGTCCCGGGCCGGCGCGATGATCTTCAGGTCGGGGGCCAGCGCGTTTAGGCCCACCTCGAACCGGACCTGGTCGTTGCCCTTGCCGGTGCAGCCGTGCGACACGATGGTGCCGCCGTGCTTGCGCGCCGCCGCCACCAGGTGCCTGACGATCAGCGGCCGGGACAGCGCCGACACCAGGGGGTAGCGGTCCATGTAGAGCGCGTTGGCCCGGATCGCCGGCAGGCAGTAGTCGGCCGCGAACTCGTCGCGCGCATCCACCACCTCGGACTCGGCGGCGCCGCAGTCCAGAGCACGCTGCCGGATGGCGTCGAGATCCTCACCGCCCTGCCCGACGTCGACCGCGACCGCGATCACCTCGGCGCCGGTCTGCTCGGACAGGTACGGAATGGCGACGGAGGTGTCCAACCCGCCGGAGTACGCGAGCACGACCCGCTCGGTCATGACGTGGCGTTCCCTTCATCGGTGTCTTCCCGGCGGGCCCAGCCGGCGAGCTTGTCTCCGAGTGCGGCCCCGCCGACGGCCTCCCGGGCGACGACGAGGATGGTGTCGTCGCCGGCGATGGTGCCGACGATCTCGGGCAGGCCCGCCCGGTCCAACGCGCTGGCCAGGTACTGGGCCGCGCCCGGCGGTGTCCGCAGCACGGCGATGTTGCCGCTGGAGTCGACCCCGTTGAGCAGTTCGCGCAGCAGCCGTACCAGCCGGGCCGGTGCGGCCTCGGCGTCGCGCAACGGTCGCTGCCCGTCCTCGGGGATCAGGTAGACGGCCGGACCGTCGCCGCCGCGCACCTTGACCGCGCCCAACTCCTCCAGGTCCCGCGAGAGGGTGGCCTGGGTGACGCCCACGCCGTCGGCGGCGAGCAGGTCGGCCAGCTCGGTCTGCGACCGGATCGTCCGGTCGCGGATCAGCTCCACGATCCGGGCGTGCCGGGCCGCACGAGTCAGTGGGGCGGTCACCGCGGGCCCCCGGTGGCGGTGTCGCCGGTCGCGGCGTCTTCCGTCGCGGTTCCCAGCAGGAACGTCAGCAGCGCCTTCTGCGCGTGCAGCCGGTTCTCCGCCTGGTCGAAGACCGCGCTCTGCGGGCCGTCGAGCACCTCGTCGGTGATCTCCTCGCCGCGGTGTGCGGGCAGGCAGTGCAGCACGATCGCGTCCGGTGCGGCCTGACCGAGCAGCTCCTTGTTGACCTGGTACGGCAGGAACGGGGTGATCCGGTCCAACCCGTCGGACTCCTGCCCCATCGACGTCCAGGTGTCGGTGGCCAGCACGTCGGCGTCGCGTACCGCCTGGGCCGGGTCGGTCAGCACCCGCACCGACCCGCCGGTCTCCGCGGCGATCTGGGCGGCCCGTTCCACCACTGCCGCGTCCGGCGCGAAGCCGGCCGGGCCGGCGATCCGCACGTGCATCCCGGCGGTCGCCCCGGCCAGCAGGTACGACTGCGCCATGTTGTTCGCGCCGTCCCCGACGTACGCCAGCGTGCGGCCGGCCGTGCCACCGCACCGCTCCCGGATGGTGAGCAGGTCGGCCAGCAGCTGGCACGGGTGGAAACCGTCGGTGAGCGCGTTGACCACCGGCACGGTGGCGCCCGCCGCCACCTCGGCGATCCTCTCGTCACCGTGGGTCCGCAGCACGATCGCCGCGACGTAGCGGGACAGTACCCGCCCCGCGTCGGCGAGCGACTCACCGCGACCGAAGTGGGTGACCTGGGTGTCCACCACCAGGGGGTGCCCGCCCAGCTCGGCGATGCCGGCGTCGAACGAGATCCTGGTCCGCAGGCTCTGCTTGTCGAAGAGCACCGCCACCGAGCGGGGGCCGACGAGCGGCCGGTGGCCGAACCGGTCCGCCTTCATCCGCGCCGCCAGGTCGAGGACCGTGGACTGTTCGGCTGGAGAGAGGTCGTCGTCGCGCAGGAAGTGCCGGGTCATCGAGTCGTCCCCGTCGTGGTGGTCAGTGTGGCTGGTGCGATCGGCGCGCCGGCGGCGGCCGGGGCGGTCGCGTCCAGTGCGGCGGGCAGCGCCGCGAGGAAGGTGTCCGCCTGGGCGGCGGTGAGGATCAGCGGTGGGGCCAGCCGGATCACACCCGGCTGCACCGGGTTGACCAGGACGCCGGCTTCCCGCAGGGCCTCGGCCAGCACCGAAGCGACCGGCGCGGTGAGCGCCACGCCGAGCAGCAGACCGGCGCCGCGTACCTCGGCGATCAGCGGGTGGCCCAGCGCCTCGATGCCGCGACGCAGCCGCTCACCGACCCGCTTGACGTTGTCGAGCAGGCCCTCGTTGGCGATGGTCGCCACCACGGCGAGCGCCGCCGCGCAACTGACCGGGTTGCCGCCGAACGTGGTGCCGTGCGAGCCGGGGGTGAGCAGGTCCGCGGCGGGGCCGAAGGCCAGCGTCGCACCGATGGGCAGCCCGCCACCCAGCCCCTTGGCCAGGGTGACCACGTCCGGCTCCACACCCTCGGCCTGGTGCGCGAACCAGTGCCCGGTACGCCCGATGCCGGTCTGCACCTCGTCGAGGACCAGCAGCGCGCCGTGCCGGGCGGTGATCCGCCGGGCCGCGGCGAGGTAGCCGGCCGGCGGGACCAGCACACCGTTCTCACCCTGGACGGGTTCCAGGATCACCATGGCGGTGGCCTCGGAGACGGCCGCTTCGAGGGCGGCGACATCGCCGTAGTCGACGTGGGTCACCTCGCCGGGCAGCGGCCGGAACGGGTCGGCCTTGGCCGGTTGGCCGGTCAGCGCGAGGGCGCCCATGGTGCGGCCGTGGAAGCCGCCCCTGGTGGCCACCACGTGGGTGCGGCCGGTGCGGCGGGAGAGCTTGAACGCCGCCTCGTTGGCCTCCGCGCCCGAGTTGGCGAAGAACACCCGGCCCGGTCGGCCGGCGAGCGCCAACAGCAGCTCGGCGAGGGCGACCGGCGGCTCGGCCACGTAGAGGTTGGAGACGTGCCCAAGGGTCGCGACCTGCTTCGACACCGCCGCCACCACCGCCGGGTGGGCGTGACCGAGGGCGTTGACCGCGATGCCACCCACCAGGTCCAGGTACTCCCGGCCGGCGTCGTCGACCACGACGGCACCGTCCCCTGAGACCAACGCCATCGGCGGCGTGCCGTAGTTGTCCATCATGGACTGCTTCCACCGCTGCGCCAACGTGCTCATGTCGCGTCCGTCCCGTCTCCCGGCACCACCATCGTTCCGAACCCTTCCGAGGTGAACACCTCGAGCAACGTGGAGTGCGCCACCCGGCCGTCGACGACGTGCGCGGCGGGCACTCCCCCACGCACCGCCCGCAGGCAGGCCTCCATCTTCGGCACCATCCCCGACTCCAGGCTGGGCAGCAGCTTGGCCAGGTCGTCCGCGGCGATCTCGGAGACCAGGCTGGTGGTGTCCGGCCAGTCCGCGTACAGGCCGGCCACGTCGGTGAGCACGACCAGCTTGCGGGCCCGCAACGCGATGGCCAGCGCCGCGGCGGCGGTGTCCGCGTTGAGGTTGTGCAGCACACCCTCCACGTCCGGCGCCACCGTGGAGATCACCGGAATCCGACCGGCCTCGATCAGGTCGGTCACCGCTGACACGTCGACCGACTCGACGTCCCCGACCTGGCCCACGTCGACCGGCACCCCGTCCACGTACGCCGGACGCCGCACCGCGGTGAACAGCCGGGCGTCCTCGCCGGAGAGGCCGACGGCGTACGGTCCGTGCGAGTTGATCAGACCCACCAGCTCCCGGCCCACCTGACCGACCAGCACCATCCGGACCACGTCCATCGCCTCGGCGGTGGTCACCCGCAGACCACCCCGGAACTCGCTGGCGATGCCGAGGCGACCCAGCATGGCGGAGATCTGCGGACCACCGCCGTGCACCACCACGGGCTTCAGGCCGGCGTAGCGCAGGAAGACCATGTCGGCCGCGAACGCCCGCTGCAACTCCGGATCGGTCATCGCGTTGCCGCCGTACTTGACCACGACCGTCGAGCCGGTGAAGCGCGCCAACCAGGGCAGCGCCTCGATCAGGGTCTCCGCCTTGACCTGGGCGCGAGCCAAATCGCTGCTGAGATTCATGTCGAATAGGCCGAGTTCTCGTGCACGTACGCGTGGGAGAGGTCGTTGGTCCAGATCGTGGCGGCCGACGTACCCGCGTGCAGGTCGATCCGGATGGTCACGTCCCGCCCGGTCAGGTCGACCTTCGAGCGGTCCTCGGCGGCGGCGCCGCCCCGGCACACCCACACCCCGTTGACCGCCACGTCCACCTCGTCCGGCTCGAACGCGGCGGTGGTGGTGCCGACGGCGGCGAGGATCCGGCCCCAGTTGGGGTCGTTGCCGAACAACGCCGTCTTGACCAGGTTGTTGCGGGCCACCGTACGGCCCACCTCGACCGCCTCGTCCTCGTCCGCCGCGCCGACCACGTCGATGGCAATCTGCTTGGTGGCGCCCTCGGCGTCGGCCACCAACTGCTGGGCCAGGTCGTGACAGGCCGCGGTGACGGCGGCGGCCAGCTCGGCCGGCGTCGGCTCCATGCCGCTCGCGCCGCTGGCCAGCAGCAGCACCGTGTCGTTGGTGGACATGCAGCCGTCGGAGTCGACCCGGTCGAAGCTGACCCGGGTCGCCGCCCGCAACGCCTCGTCCAGCGTCGCCGGCCCGGCCACCGCGTCGGTGGTCAACACGCAGAGCATGGTGGCCATCCCGGGCGCGAGCATCCCTGCGCCCTTGGCCATGCCGCCGACCGTCCAGCCACTCCCCCGGGCCACAGTGGTCTTCGGCCGGGTGTCGGTGGTCATGATCGCCTCGGCGGCGGCCGGGCCGCCGTCGCGGGACAGCCCACGGATCGCCGAGCGGACGCCCGGTAGCAGCTTCGGCATCGGCAGCCGCTCACCGATCAGGCCGGTCGAGCAGACCGCGACCTCACCGGCACCGAGGATCAACCGAGGGCTGACCGAGGTCAGCGCGGCGGCGGTGTGCTCGGCGGTGGCGTGCGTGTCCTGGAAGCCGGCCGGACCGGTGCAGGCGTTGGCGCCACCGGAGTTGAGCACCACGGCGCGGACCACACCGCCCTGCACGACCTGCTGGGTCCAGAGCACCGGCGCGGCCTTGACCCGGTTGGTGGTGAAGACACCGGCCACTCCGGCGTCCGGGCCGTCGTTGACCACCAGGGCGACGTCCACGCCGCCGCTGCTCTTGAGGCCGGCGGCCACACCGGCCGCCCGGAACCCCCGAGGGCTCGTGACGCTCAAGGGGTGACTCCCCACACCGACAGGCCCGTCGTCTCCGGCAGGCCGAGCATCAGGTTGGCGTTCTGTACGGCCTGACCGGCCGCGCCCTTGCCCAGGTTGTCCAACGCGCTGAGCACGATCAGACGACCCGAGTCGACGTCGACGGTGGCCTGTAGGTGGCACGAGTTGGAGCCCAGGGTGGCGGCGGTGTGCGGCCAGCGGCCCTCCGGCAGCACGTGCACGAACGGCGCGTCGGCGTACGCCCGCGCCAGCACCTCCTGCGGGTCGACGCCGCGCGCCGGCACCGCGGTGACGGTGGCCAGGATGCCGCGCGGCATCGGCGCCAGGACCGGGGTGAACGACAGGCCGGTCGCGCCGGTGGCCTGCTTGATCTCCGGGACGTGCTGGTGGGTGCCCACCCGGTACGGCGACAGGTCGCCCATCACCTCGCTGGCCAACAGGTGCGGCTTGGCCGCCCGGCCGGCGCCGGAGGTGCCGGAGGCGGCGACCACCACCACGTCGGCGGGGTTGGCCGCGCCGTCGGCGATCAGCGGCGCGAGCGCCAGGGTGATCGCGGCGGCGTAGCAGCCGGTGTTCGCCACCCGGGTGGAGTCGGCGATCAGCTCCCGCTGGCCGGGCAACTCCGGCAACCCGTAGGTCCACTGCCCGGCGTGCGTGCCGCCGTAGTACTGCGCCCAGGCGTACGGGTCGGCGAGCCGGTGGTCGGCACCCAGGTCGACGATCCGCGCCTCGGCCGGAAGCTGGGCCGCGAGAGCCGCCGACTGCCCGTGCGGCAAGGCCAGGAAGACCAGGTCCGCATCGGCCAGGATCGTCGGATCGGTCTCGCCGAGCACCAGGTCGAGCCCGGTGAGCTGCGGGTGCACCACGTCGACGCGGTGCCCGGCCTGGCTGTGTGCGGTGGCGGCGACAAGGTCGAACTCCGGGTGCCCGGCGATCAGGCGCAGCAGTTCACCCCCGGCGTACCCGCTCGCCCCGGCTACCGCGACTCGGATCCCCATACTCACCTCCGCATGACTATGCAGCGAAGGCTAGCAGCAGGACGTGGTGACTGCAATTTTATGTGAAGCACTGCATGAAAGTACGACCGGTTGGAGCGCTGGGGTGACGGTCGAAGAAGTACGGCAGCCAACGCTGACAGAACGCGCCGAACGGCCGGACCGCCGGACAGACCCGCCGGCTGAGGCCGGACAGGGACACCACGTCCCGCCGGTCGGTCTGGTTGAACAGGCCGATGGTGACGTCGAAGACGCCACGTTGCACGGCGGCCTGGACACCCGCGGCCAGGATGTCCGCATCCAACTCGTCGACGGCGACATCCCGCCTGAGCAACTCGCCGGCCACGGCCGGCAACAGGTTGTTGCTGATGACCGTGATCAGTTTCGGATTCGGCGTGAGATCGATGACGGACGACGAGTGGCCCGCGACGTTGACGAAGGCCTCGGTGAAGGGCAGCAGGATCTCCGCCGTGCCCCACTCCCCGACCAGTTCCGACGCCGACCGCGACACCTCGGAGACCAGGTACAGATGGGTGGCGAGGACGGCGTACCGGACACGCGGATCACCGGCCAGCAGTTGCCCGATCCGGAACTCCTCAGCGCTGAAGCAGAGCCGGGCGAGCATGTACACGCGGGCCAACTCCCGCGCCTCGGCGGTCGTCAACAACACCTCGGCAGACCCGGCGCGCGGCGCGGGGACGCCCGCCGACGACCGGCGCGAGCGCCGGCCCTCCTCGCCGGCGGCACCGATCGCGTCGTCGAGCGTCGAGAAGATGCGGTCGGCCGCCGGCGGCGGAGCGTCCGGACCGCCCCGACACCTCTGGACGAGGTCCGGCCAGCGTGTCGACAAGCGGCTCATGACATCCCGGCACGCCTCGGCGTGGGACCGGCCCCGTAGTGACGCGAGCCGCTCGATACTGCGGAGCAGGTGCTCGGCCGGCGAGCCCGCGGTGGTCTCCTCGCGTAGCCGAGCGACCGCGGCCGGCAGGCTCCGGCCGGCCGTCAGCCCGAAGTAGCCGTCGAGGGTGTCGAGGTCGGCCGCGCCGAAGCGCACCGCCACCGGCTTCCCGGTCACGACCCGCCTCCAGTAGTACGCGCTGAGCGCGGCGGGATCCGCCAGCAGCGCGCCGAGATCACCGGACTCCGGCGAGGGCCGCCCCGGCGGCAGCACACGCCGCAGCAGCGCGCGCACGAAGTCGTCGTTGCGCGCGGTCACCTCGGCGGAAGCGGCCTGAAACCAGACCTCGGACGCCAGCTTGGCGGTCTGCCTCTCCTCGTTCACGGATTCGAGGTAGGTGTCCAGCTTCTCCTTCTCCGGGTGTGCCGGGCACTGTTCGCCCAGCGAGGGCGCCGCCAGCCGGATGTACATCCCGAACAACTCGCCCGTGATCTCGCGGCCCGCAGCGCCCAGGTCGAAAAGGTCGTCGGCCAGCACGGAGCCGAGGGCACCGAACACACACCCGGTGGCCAGAGACGCGTCGTCGGCGATGTCAGCGGCCGCGACGCACAGATCGACGATGAAGCGCCGCAGGGACAGCGCGGCCGCGCTCCCGTCGGTCGAACCCCAGATCGGGCCGGCGGGCCGGGACGCGACAGCCGTCGACAGGAGCCGCTGCAGGGCGACCAGCGCGCCGTGCAGCTCCTCGGCGAGTTCGCCGACCGGCCGGCGCGGTGGCGCGGACTCCGCGCGCAGGACCGCACCGAGGTCGTGCCGCGTGACGATGTCCCGGATGTGCTCCGGCGTCATCTCCCGGATCACGATGCGCGCCCGCTTCCGCACCTCCTCCCGCAGGTCGGTGTAGAGCGGCATGTTGAGGGCGCCCTGCAGGTCGTACTGCATGCGCAGAACGAGTCGCTGCACGATGGGCGTGTCGTCGTCGACAGCCGTGGCCAGCGTGGCGCGGCGCAGTCGGTCGAGGGAGACGCCCGCGCTCTGCCGCTCGTACCAGGAGCGAAAGCCCTCGTCGCGAAGGAGATGCCGGTCGGGGTCGACGACGAAGCCGGGCCGGGACGCGGCGGCCGCGAGCGCCGTGACGATTCGGGGCATCTCGTCGGCGAGAAGCTCCAGGAAGGGGCGCCCGTCCCCGGTCGCCAACAGGAACCGGTCGAGAGCCGACCCGGGGAGGTCGCTGGCGCCGAGGAAGCCGGTGCCCTCGTCGGTCCGGTGGAACGCCGCCATGATCGCGCTGCGTGGCCCGCCGGCGGACGTACGGTACCGGTGATGGACCAGCCGACTCGCGGCGAAGATCGTGTGACACGGCGTCGCGATGTCCTGAAGGTGGACGACTCGCGGGAGGCCGTCGTCGAAGAAGCGGGCCTGGGCGGCGAGCGCCTCGTCCACCCGGGCCTGCGAGGGAAAGATGCAGCTGTCCTCGTCGCTCCACGCGGTGCCGTCGTCGTTCACGAAGCACTGCCGCAGGAGCCGATTCGTGCGGGGCAGGTAGGTGAGCCCCTGCCCCGAGGGCCCTCGACCGGTGCCCATCGTCCAGGTGACGATCACCTTGAACTCGTCCATGAAGGGGCTGTTGTCGACGTGCAGGGTGTTGTCCCGCGCCACGACGTCGAGTGGTTGCGTGTCCTTCGCTCGCAAGTCGATGATCTTCACAGGCCCGCCGAGGGCGTGCGCGACGAGCGCGACCAGCAGCGGATGAGCGAACGCCTCCCGGAATTCGGGGTGCTCCACCAGGGAGCCCGCGTCCGCGACGTTCAGGTAGTTGTGCAGCGAGCCACGGCTGCCCCTGGTGTCGATCGCCGAGTCGTACGCCCGCCGCGCGCTGTCGAAACGCTCGGGTGGGACAAGCCCGGCGAGGCTGAGCGCACCCTCGGCCGCGAGGTTCCCGCTCAGCGACGTGAAGGTGCTCCGGAGAAGCGGACCACCCACCTCCGCTCGGCACGCACTGTCGACGATCGCTTCGACTTCGCGCCGGAACCTCGTGGCTTCCCGCTCCCGCCGCAGTTGCCGATATGACTCAGGGCTGGCCAGCTCGTCAGCCGGGACGAGCGGCGCGTACCGAGGGCTCATATCGCCGGACTCCCGACCACCAACGTCGACTGGGTGAGATCCGGATAGTGCTCCAGGCGGGCCAGCGCCCGTCGGACCTCTTCCACGGCGCTGGCGTTTCCGCCCTGACCGTACGCCTGCTCAAGCTGGCCCAGGATCGTCCGGACGGAACGGAAGTTGCCGAGGGACTCCTCGACCCGCCAGGCCCGCTCCAACCAGGTGCAGCCCTCCTCGACCTCGCCCGACCGGAGGCCGGCCGCGCCGAGCAGACGAAGGGCCAGCGCCCGGCCGTAGTCATTGCCGCGCTCCTCGCACATGGCGAGGCTGCGCAGGCCGAGCCCTCGGGCCCAGGAATGGTGGCCCAGTTCGTTCAGGGCCCGGGCCGCGTCGTACAGCCCCCGGGCCTCGCGGACGACATTGTTGCCGTTTCTGGATTCCCGGGCCGCCCGCAGCCCCCAGCGCAGCGCGTCCCGGTGGTCACCCGACCGGAGGCAGAGCTCGGCCATGGCGTGATGCGACGACGCCCGACCCGAATCGTCGCCGGACGTCGCGTCCAGAGCCATGGAGGCGCGCAACTGCTCCTTCGCCGGCTCAAGCTGGCCAATGTCGGCGTAGGCACGCCCGAGGGCGCGTCGGGACAGCGCCTCCATCGCCGGGTCACCGGCGGCCGCCGCGGCAACAGCCTCCCGTTGGACGGACAGCGTTCTCGTGACGTCCTGACGCCAGTAGAGGAACGTGTTGAGCGCCCGCGCGAACCGGGTGATGAAGGCGAAGTCGTCGTCGGCCCGGGCCTGCTCGATGAGGTAGGTCAGGGACGCGGTGATCGACTCGAACCAGGAGAGAGCCTGCGCCACTGTGAAGCTGGTCGACCCGACGACCGCCAGCAGCTCCTGGTCCGCGGGCAGGGAGTCCCGGTGTGGGTCGATGGCGCGATCGGCGGCGTAGCTCAACGCCAGGTGGACGGTGCGGATGCGGCGCGCGGTCAGAACCTGCTCGGCGGGGTCCAGCACCTGCCCGAGCGTCTCCGCGAGATAGGCCTTCATCAGGTCGTGGAAGCGGTAACGGCCAGGGCTGATCTCGTCGATGAGGGATGCCAGGCACAGGGCTTGAAGACTGCGGTCACACACCCGCCTGGGCTGGTCGAGGACGAGGCACAGCACCGCCACCGAGCATTCGTTGCTGGGCAGCATGGACGCGACGTAGAGGACCTTCGTCGTCGCCGCGTCGAGGTCGTCGAGTGACCAGGAGATGACGCGACCGACCTCGATGCCCAGGCCCGCGTCGTCGAGGAAGCGAAGTGGGCTCTGCTCCTCCTCGATTCCCCTCGCGGCGTCGTCGATCGTCCAGGTGGTCTGGATGGCGAGCTTCGCCGAGACGATGGCCAGCGCCAACGGGTGCCCCTCCAGAAGCTGCACGATGCGCCGGGCGGCGGCCTGCTCCCGTTCGACGCGGGCGAACCCGACACGTTCGGCGATGAGCTCCACCCCCTCGTCGAGGGTGAGCAACGGAAGTTTGATGACCCGGGCGTCGTGCCGAACGCTCATCTCCGGGATCGCCCGGCGGCTGGTGACCACCAGCACCGACCCGAAGCCCGGCACCAGGTCCCGAACCTGCTCGTAGGAGCCCACGTTGTCCACGATGACGAGGCAACGCCGGCCAGCGGTGACGGCGCGGAAGACGCCGCCCCACTCCGCCTCGTTGTCAGGAAGGTCGGACCGGTTGATCCCCAGCGTGGCGAGGAAGCTGCGCAGGGCGTCCCGGGTCTCGATGCGCGGTGTGCCGGAGTACGCGCACATGTCGACGAAGAACTGCCCGTCGGGATACTCGGCGATGCGCGAGCTGGCCCAGGCGACCGCGAGGGTGGTCTTGCCCGAGCCGGCCAGACCCCACAGCATGCAGCAGCGCGAGCCGGGCGTCGTCATCGCCTCGTCCATCTCGTGCAGCAGGTGGTGCCTGCCGACGATCCTCCCGATGCCGCCCGGGAGCATGTGCGGTGGCTCGGGCACGCGCGCCGCCGCTCGCGGCTGTTCGACGTAGATCGGGCCGGAGGAGCCCACCTGGAGGACCTGGTGCGCCAACAGGCCTTCGGCCACGTTGTGCGACGAGCTTCCGGAGGCGGGCTCCATGTCGGCCACCTTCCGGCTACATCGTGATGTCGCCGACGCGCTGGGCCTGCACCAGCTTGCCCACGTTGCTGGAGGCCACCACGTTGGTGCTGCCGATCGACGTGGACCCCTGCCGGAGCTCCCGCAGAAACTCCGGATCCTCGGCCGCGAAACGGGCCAGGAGCGCACGGAGTTGCGCCATGTCGTCCGCCGAGGCGTCGCCCTGCGCGACCCGGTCAAGGGATTCGAGCATCCCTGCCGGCTCGTCACTGCGGACGAATCGCCGCCGGATCAGGTCGACGAGTGCCGCCCCGGACCCCTCGGCGATCTTGACGAGCGCCGCGGCGACGATTGCCTCGATCATGCGCTGCTCCTTGACCTGAAGGCCTGCGACAGGCGTCGGCACTCACCCCTTCGCCAGGCAAGGCTACCGATTCGTGTCGACCTCGGAAAGGCTCGTGACATGGTCGGCAACGTCGACACCGAGCCCCCGGCCGATCACCCGAAGGGCACCAGGTATCGACGCCGACGCATGCCACAGCCGACGGATGCCTGGTGCCGAGCCACCGCAACCTGCCAGGGACGGCCTCGCCGCCGACGAGGGCCGGCGCGGCCTGTCGGAAGCCCGACACGGCGCAGCCGGCGGCGAAACGACGACGGCCCCGCTACCCGCTGCGGGGTACCGGGGCCGTCGTGGGTCGCGTCAGGCGCCGCGCAGGGTGGCGCCGAGTCGCTCCGCCGCGACGGCGACCGCCGCGTCCCGCGCCGCGACCGCCTCCTCGACGGTGAGCGTCCGGTCCGGTGCCCGGAAGGTGAGCTTGTACGCCAACGAGCGGCGGCCGGCGCCGAGCTGCGCGCCGGAGTACACGTCGAACAGCCGCACGTCCTCCAGCAGCTCACCGGCGCCCGCCTCCAGCGCCCGGCGCACCTGCTCCGCCGGCACCGACTCGTCCACCACCAGGGCCACGTCGATCAGCGCCGGCGGGAAGCCGGAGACCGTCGGCGCCGGCGTCACCGGGGTCGGCGGCAGCGTGTCGAGGTTCAGCTCCATCGCGCTGGTGCGGCGGGGCAGCTCCAACGCCGCGACCACCACCGGGTGCAGCTCGCCGGCGTGTCCGACGACCGAGCCGTCGACCCGCAGCTCGGCGCAGCGACCCGGGTGCCACGGGGCGTACTCGGCGGCGCGCACCTCGACCCGCTCGTCGGGGATCCCGGCGGCGGCCAGCACGTCACGGGCCGCCTCGATCGCGTCCGCCCAGCCGGCCGGTCGACCCGCACCCCACCAGCCGGCCGGGTCCAGGTCGCCGGAGAGCACCACCGCGACGTGCACCGGCTGCGCCGGCACCACCGCGTCGGCGGCTGCGAACTCCTCGTCGGTGGGGCGCCGGTCCACGCCCATCGCCGGCGGGCTGCCGGCGCCGAGGCGCGGGTGGAAGACCGCACCGATCTCGTAGAGGGCGAGGTCGCGGTGCCCCCGGCCGAGGTTGCGCTTGAGGATGCCGAGCAGCGGGCCGAGCAGCGTGGTGCGCAGCAGCGGCTCCTCCTCGGACAGCGGGTTGGCCAGCCGCACCGCGGGCCGACGCGGGTCGTCGGCCGGCAGGCCGAGTTGGTCGGCCAGCTCCGGCGACACGAACGGGTGCGCGAGCACCTCCACGTACCCCCGCTCGGCCAGCGACCCGGCGACGGCCCGACGGCGACGCTGCCGCGGGGTCAGACCGCGCCCCGGAGGCGCGGTCGGCAGCACCGACGGCACCCGGTCGTACCCGTCGAGGCGGACCACCTCCTCGACCAGGTCGGCCGGGTCGGTCAGGTCCGGCCGCCAGGTCGGCGGCGTCACGCTCAGCACCGTCCCGACGCCGCTGGCCACGCCGACCGCGCCCGGGTCCTCGGACAACCGGTCCGCGCCCTGCGCGACAGTGCAGCCGACCCGCTCCAGCAGGGCGACCACCCGCGCCGGCGGGTACTCGACGCCGACCCGGCGGGTCGGCAGGTCCGCCGGAAGACTGATCGGGGTACGCGGCCGGACGTGGTCGATGTCCAGGATCTCCGCACTCGGCGTGCCCCCGCCGTGTTCGGCGAGCAGCCGCACGGCACGCTCCAGCGCGACCAGCGCCACGGCCGGGTCGACGCCCCGCTCCCAGCGCTTCGCGGCCTCGCTGAACAGCTTGTGCCGGCGGGCGGTGCGCCCGACCATCGCCGGGTCCCAGTGCGCCGCCTCGAAGAGCACTGTGGTCGTGCCGGCGACGACCTCGCTGGTCTCGCCGCCCATCACCGCGGCGAGGGAGATCGGGCCAGTGTCGTCGCAGATCACCATGTCGTCGCCGGTGAGCACCCGGTTGACCCCGTCGAGGGTGGTCAGCTTCTCCCCCGCGTCGGCGCGACGGACCACCAGCGGCCCGGCGATCCGGTCGGCGTCGAAGGCGTGCATCGGCTGGCCCAGCTCCAACATCACGTAGTTGGTGATGTCGACGGGCAGCGAGATGCTGCGGATGCCGGCGGTGACGAGCCGCTGCTGCATCCAGGACGGTGTGGGCGCGGTCGGGTCGACCCCGCGGACCAGGCGGGCCGTGAACCGGTCGCAGCCGACCGTGTCGCGGACCTCCACCGGGTACGCCGGTGTCTCGGTGCCACCCGGGGCCGGCGCCAGGGCCGGGTCGCGCAGCGGCACGTCGAACGCGTGCGACAACTCCCGGGCCAGGCCGCGCAGGCTCAGCGCGTACCCCCGGTCAGGGGTGATCTCCAGATCGAGGACGACGTCGTCGAGGCCGACCACCGGGCGCGCGTCGTCGCCCGGCTTGGCCGTCACGTCCGACCCCAGCACGATGATGCCGGAGTGGTCGTCGCCCAGGCCCAGTTCCTTGGCGGAGCAGATCATGCCCGCCGAGTTGTGCCCGTACGTCTTGCGGGCGCCGATGGCGAACCCGCCGGGCAGCACGCCGCCGGGCAGGATCACCACCACCCGGTCACCCGGGGCGAAGTTACGGGCACCGCAGACGATCTCCTGCGGCTCGCCGGTGCCGTTGGCGGCACCCACGTCGACCCGGCAGAACCGGATCGGCTTCTTGAAGCCGGTGAGCTCCTCGATCTCGCGGACCTCACCGACGACCAACTGGCCGGTGACGGTCTCGGCCAGGTCCACCACGGACTCGACCTCGATGCCGAGGTCGACCAGGGCCTGCTCCAGGTCACCGGTGGGCAGGTCGGCGGGGAGGTCGACGTACTCCCGCAGCCAACTGACAGAAACTCGCATGACTTCAGACCACCGTTCCCGTGTCTCGTACCCGCATCGCCTACGCCCCGGTCCCGAGCGCGCGGCTGAACCGCACGTCGCCCTCGAAGAGATGGCGGATGTCGCTGACCCCGTGCCGGACCATCAGGGTCCGGTCGATGCCCATGCCGAAGGCGAATCCGGAGTAGACCTCCGGGTCGACGCCGCAGGCGCGCAGCACCCGGGGGTTGACCATGCCGCAGCCACCCCACTCGACCCACTGCGGGCCGTCACGGTGCTCCGGGAACCACACGTCGAACTCCGCCGACGGCTCGGTGAACGGGAAGTAGTGCGGCCGCCACCGGGTCTTCGCCTCCGGGCCGAACATCGCCCGGGCGAAGTGGTCCAGCGTGCCCCGCAGGTGGGCCATCGTGATGCCCTTGTCGACCACCAGGCCCTCGGCCTGGTGGAACACCGGGCTGTGGGTGGCGTCGATCTCGTCGGTGCGGTAGACGCGGCCCGGCACGATCACGTAGATCGGCGGCTTGCGGCTGAGCATCGTGCGGGTCTGCACCGTCGAGGTGTGCGTACGCAGCACCAGGCCGGAGCCCTCCGGTGCGATGTGGAAGGTGTCCATCAACCCGCGCGCCGGGTGGTCGGCGGGGATGTTCAACGCGTCGAAGTTGACCCACTCCAGGTCGACCTCGGGCCCCTCGGCCACCTCGTAGCCCATCCCGACGAAGAGGTCGCTGATCGACTCCATCAGGGTGCTCAGCGGGTGCCGGGCGCCGCGCGGACGCCGGTCGTAGGGCAGGGTGACGTCCACCCGCTCCTCGACCAGCACTCGCTCGGCCTGCTCGCGCTCCACCACCTCGGCGCGCTCGGCGTACGCGGACTCGATCGCCCGGCGGGCCTCGTTGACCCGCTTGCCGGCGTCGGACTTCGCGGCCGGCGGCAGCGCGCCGATCTCCCGGCGCGCGAGGGAGACCGGTGACCGGTCACCCAGGTGCACCGAGCGCAGCGCGGTCAGCGCGTCCGGGTCGGCCGCGGCCTCGAACGCCTTCGTGGCGTCAGCGACGGCCTCGGCCAGGGCGGCGGGGTCGAGCAGGGCGACCTGCTTCGGGTCGTACGGATCGTTGCGGTAGCTCATGGCGTACGGGCACTCCCTCACGGCGGCGCCAGCCCTCACCGGGGCGGCTAGGCGAGTCTACGGACGCGCGGCTGTGCCGCAGCCCGCCGGTAGGAGTTGCGCAGGGAGCAGGTCAGGCCCGCCGCCCGCCGACACCGGCGGGCTGGCTAAACGAACGCCGTGTCGCGTTCATGGACGGACGCTCTCCCCTGCTGTCAGTGGCGCCGGAGGCAATCACCTCAGCGCTGTGCTCTCGCTGAAGCGTACAGGCAGACCGCGGCGGCGGCAGCCAGGTTGAGGCTCTCCGCGCGCCCGTACAGCGGCACCCGCACCGTGGTGTCGGCGGCGGCTGTCAACTCCTCGGGCAGCCCGTGCGCCTCCGAGCCGAACAGCCAGGCGGTGGGCCCGACGAGCCGACCGTAGTCGGTCAGGTCGTCCAGGTCGCTGTCGCCGTACCCGGTGGTGGCGAAGATCGACAGCCCGGCGGCGCGCAGCGCGTCGACCACCGCGACCGGGTCGCTGGCGCGCACCACGTCGACGTGGAAGAGGCTGCCGGCCGAGGCCCGCACACACTTGCCGTTGTACGGGTCGACAGCGTCTCCGGCGAAGATCACCACACCCGCGCCGGCCGCGTCGGCGGTGCGCAGCACCGTGCCGGCGTTGCCCGGGTCGCGGATCTCGGCGAGCACCGCCACCAGCCGGGGCGCACCCGCGAGGGCCTGCTCCAGTGAGACGTCCACGTGCCGGCAGACGGCCACCAACCCCTGTGGGGCGACGGTCTCGGTCAGCGCCGCGATGGCGTCGTCGGTCACCTCGGAGACCGGCACGTCGGCGCGGGCCGCCGTGGCGGCCAACTCCGGATACCGGTCGAGCGCGGTGGTCGTACCGAACAGTTCGGTGACCACCTCCGGCCGCGCGAGGGCCTCGCGGACCGCCTGCGGGCCTTCGGCCAGGAAACGGCCGGTGGCGTCGCGGTCCCGGCGGCGTTGCAGGCGGCGGGCGGCGACAACCCTGGGGGTACGCGGGGTGAAAGCCATGATGTGCGCTCCTCCGGCACGATTGAGGCGCCCCCCGGACGGCGGTGCCGACACGGGAGACGCCTCGCTCTGGTGCGTGGGGATCAGGCGGCCTGAGCCGCCGCGCCGCCGGTGCCCTCGGCCGTGACCGCGGCCCGGGCCAGCTCGACGATCGCCGCGAAAGAGGCGGCGTCGTTGACAGCCATGTCGGCCAGGATCTTGCGGTCGACCTCGATGCCGGCCAGACGCAGGCCCTGGATCAGACGGTTGTAGGTCATCCCGTTGGCCCGGGCGCCCGCGTTGATCCGCTGAATCCACAGCTGCCGGAAGTCGCCCTTGCGGTCACGACGGTCCCGGTAGGCGTACTGCATCGAGTGCAGCACCTGCTCCTTGGCCTTGCGGTACAGGCGGGAGCGCTGACCGCGGTAACCACTCGCGGACTCCAGCAGGGTACGACGCTTCTTCTGGGCGTTTACAGCCCGCTTGACGCGTGCCATCTCAACTCCTAATTACGTAAAGGTGGCGCGCGTCAGCGGCCGAGCAGCTTCTTGATGCGCTTGACGTCGGCCTTGGCCAGCACGACCGTGCCGGTCAGCCGGCGGGTCTGGGTGGAGGGCTTCTTCTCCAGGTTGTGGCGGAGGCCGGCCTGCTGGGCAACGATCTTGCCCTTGCCGGTCACCTTGACCCGCTTACCCATCCCCGTGTGGCTCTTCATCTTCGGCATGTGGAACGTCTTCTCCCCTGTTACTCGCCGCTGGTGTCGGCGGCGAGGCCGGTGTCACCGGCTGCTGCGGTCTCGCTGACCGCCGCGGTCTCATCGGCTTCCGGAGTGGCGGACTCGTCCGCTGCCCGGTCCCGAGGTCCGCCGCGAGACGCCGTAGCGGCGACCGCGGAGGCCTTGACGGCCCGATGCGGGGCGAGAACCATGATCATGTTTCGGCCGTCCTGCTTCGGAGCGGCCTCGACGTATCCCAGTTCCGTGATCTCGGATTCGAGCCGGCGCAGGAGCCGGTAACCCAGCTCCGGGCGGCTCTGCTCGCGACCGCGGAACATGATCGTCACCTTGACCTTGTCGCCCGCCTTGAGGAACCGCACCACGTGACCCTTTTTGGTCTCGTAGTCGTGCGGGTCGATCTTCGGCCGAAGCTTCATTTCCTTGATGACGGTCTGCTGCTGATTACGCCGCGCTTCGCGCGCCTTGAGTGCGCTCTCGTACTTGAACTTGCCGAAGTCCATGAGCTTGCACACCGGCGGGCGCGCCATCGGCGCAACCTCGACCAGGTCCAGATCGACGTCCGCGGCCAGCTGAAGAGCGCGCTCCAGCGGGACGATGCCCACCTGCTCACCCTCTGGGCCGACCAGTCGGACCTCACGTGCCCGGATCTGCTCGTTCACGCGTGGTTCGACGCTGATGGGGCCTCCTCGAGTCGTTTCTGCTCAGTCGCCGACCCCTGCGGCTCCCGGGAGGGAACCGACCCGAAAAGCAGAAGGCCCCGGCGCATGCCAGGGCCCGCTCGACCGGTCAGCACGATCACAAGGATCGCGCATCCGGCACCGGGACATGCCCGGAACCGGTGACCGGACCCGGCCACCGTAGCGGCGACTCGGGTGGGAGCAGGCGCTCCGCTTTCAAGGCTGTCTGCTCGCACGCGGAGACAGCCTGGTCGACTCGATAACACTACACCGGCGCCCCGGCGACCCCCAAACCGGGCACGACCTGCGGCCGGGCACGAGCGTGGCCGGCCATTGCGTCGCGGCCGCCGCGTCGCCCTGTCGCCGCTTCGAGATCCGCGCACTTTCTCTGAAACTGCCGCCTCAGGGTGCCGGGAGGCAGCAGTTTCAGGGAAGTTGTCCAGATCTCGGCGAGGGTGCGCGGCGGGCCTGGCCGGTGGGCGACGACGCGAGGTCGGCGGTGGGAGGTTTCGTCAGGTCAGCGGCCGACGGCGCGCTCGGCGAGGCGGGCCTGGTGGGCCTCGTGCAGCCGGCGCAGCGCGCGGACCCCGTCGACGGCCAACTCCTTGTCGGCGGCCTGCAACGCGACCATCGGCAGCAGGTCATCGTCGTGCAGCTCCAGGCTGGCCCACGGCGCGCCCCGGTCGAAGCGGACACCCCGGACAACCTCCCAGGGCAGCTCGTAGGAGCTGATGACGTTACGGACCCGGATGCTCCGTGCGTCCGCCTCCACCCGGGGACGGGTGAACAGCAGGAAGCCCAGCGCCCCGAAGATGCCCAGGCCGATCATGGCGATCTGGTCGCCGCGCTGGAAGCTGCCGTAACCATCGCCGGTCGGGCCACTCAGCGAGGTGGCGACCAGACCGAACACCACCACCAGGGCAGCCGCCGACGACCAGCAGACCACGCGGATGCGGCGGGGCTTCAGGCGGACCAGTTCGGTTTCACTCACCCCATCAGTCTGCCATCCGCACCCGGTCATCGAACGCACCACCCGCCGAGCCACCACCCCGAGCCCACCAGCCACCAGCCACCTCAAGATCGCGCTCGATCCAGGATCCAGTGGCCTCCGTCGAGATCGGGACCACTACTTCAATGATCGAGCGCGATCTTGCCGGTCCGGGCGGGGCCGTCGGGAGGTCCCACGCGCCGAGGCCGCGCTGCGGACGCGACGGTCAGAGGCGGCAGGCGTGGATGTTGGTGACGAGGATGGCGCGGGCGCCCAGTTCGTACAGCTCGTCCATGATGCGGTGCACGTCGTCGCGGAGCACCATCGCCTGCACCGCCACCCAGCCCTCCCGGTGCAGCGGCGACACGGTGGGCGACTCGATGCCCGGGGTGAGCCCGCTGGCCCGGTCCAGCAGACCGGCCGGCACGTCGTAGGCGAGCATCACGTAGCGGCGGGCCACCAGCACACCGTGCAGGCGACGCAGCAACTGCTCGGCCTGCGGTTGGGCGGGCGCGCCGGCGCGCCGGACCAGCACCGCCGACGAGCGCAGCAGCGGCTCACCGAAGACCACCAGGCCCGCCTGGCGCAGGGTCGCGCCGGTTTCCACCACGTCCGCGATCACGTCGGCGACGCCGAGGCGTACGGCGTTCTCCACCGCGCCGTCGAGGCGGATCACGTCGGCCTTGACGCCCACCTCGCCGAGGTGCCGTTCGACCAGCCCCGGGTACGCGGTGGCGATGCGGTGACCGCCCAACTCCTGCACGGAGGCGATGTCGTCGGGGCGGGCGGCGAAGCGGAACGTGGCCCGGCCGAAGGCGAGGTCGACGACCTCCTCGGCCGGCGCGGCCGAGTCGATCAGCAGGTCCCGGCCGGTGATCCCGAGGTCGAGGTCACCGGAGCCGACGTAGGTGGCGATGTCCTTCGGGCGCAGGTAGAAGAATTCGACGTCGTTCGCCTCGTCCCGGCAGACGAGGTCCTTGGGGTCAGTGCGCTGGCGGTAGCCCGCCTCGCGCAGCATCTGGGCGGCCGGTTCGGCCAGGGTGCCCTTGTTGGGAATGGCGACACGCAGCATGACGGAGTGCTCCTTGGGTCCGGTTGGTGATCAACAGGGGTGGGAGGCACTCACAGATGTCGGTAGACGTCCTTGAGCTCGAGACCGCTGGCGAGCATCAACACCTGGACCTGGTAGAGCAGCTGGGAGATCTCCTCGGCGGTGCGCTCCGGCCCCTCGTGCTCGGCGGCCATCCACGACTCGGCCGCCTCCTCGACGACCTTCTTGCCGATGAAGTGCACGCCCTTGTCCAGCGCGGCGACGGTGCCCGAGCCCGGGGTGCCGGCGGCGGCCTTGGCCTGCAGCTCGGCGAACAACTCCTCGAACGTCTTCACGGGGAACGATTCTTCCAGCCACCCGGGTGACGCCCCACGTCCGGGTCCGTCGAAATCCAGCAAGCGGACAATTCCCTACCAACATGGTGGGACAATTGCCGATCGATGCCCATGGAGCTCTACGCTGTCCGCCATGGCCAGCCGCTCACGTCTCCTCGCGCTCACCTTCGCCGGTGCCGTCGTCGTAGCCACCGCCGGATGCGCGCCACAGGACGAGAAACCCACCCCCAATGTCACCGCCGCGCCGTCCTGCGCCAGGGACAGCCTGCCCACGCGTACGCCGGGCAAGCTGACCATCGCCACCGACCAGCCCGCGTACGAGCCGTGGTTCGCCAAGGACAAGCCGGACAGCGGCGAGGGCTTCGAATCCGCCGTCGCGTACGCGGTGGCCGAGAAGCTCGGCTACGCCCGCGGCGACGTCACCTGGACCCGGGTCAAGTTCGACACCGCCATCGCGCCGGGGCCGAAGGACTTCGACTTCGACATCAACCAGTTCTCCATCACCGACGAGCGCAAGCAGGCGGTCGACTTCTCCGCGCCGTACTACCTGGTACGGCAGACCGTCATCGCGTTGAAGTCCTCGAAGATCGCCGGCCGGAAGTCGCTGGCCGAGCTGCGGGACGCTCGGCTCGGCGCGCAGGTCGGCACCACCAGCTACCAGGCGATCACCGACGTGATCAAGCCGGCCGCCAAGCCGCAGGTCTACAACAGCAACGACGATGCCAAGAAGGCCCTCCAGAACGGGCAGCTGGACGGTCTCGTGGTGGATCTTCCGACCGCCTTCTACATCACCGGCGCGGAGATCACCGACGCGACGATCGTCGGGCAGGTGCCGCAGGTCGGTACGCCCGAGGCGTTCGGGTTGCTGCTGGACAAGAACTCCCCACTGACCTCCTGCGTGAGCGCGGCGGTCGGTCAACTCACCACGGCGGGCACACTGAAGGAGCTGGAACAGAAGTGGCTCGCGCAGGTGGCGGGGGCGGCCGAGCTGCGGTGACGCTTCTGGATCATGTGCCCTCGGAGGCGCAGCTGCGGCGGTCGGCGTACCGGCGTCAGCAGACCGTCTACAGCGTGCTCGTCGCGGCGTCCTCGACGGCGGCGCTCGGCACGCTGCTGGTGATCGCGGTGACCGGGGCGCCGGGCTGGGACCGGGTCCGGCGGTCGTTCCTGGATCCGGAGATCGCCCGCGACGCGCTGCCCACGGTGCTGAGCGGGCTCTGGCTCAACGTACGGCTGCTGGTCTGCTGTGCGGTCGGCGCGCTGCTGCTCGGGCTGGTGATCGCCGTGCTGCGGACGCTGCGCGGGCCGGTCTTCTTCCCGGTCCGCGCGCTGGCCGCCGGCTACACCTACACCTTCCGCGGCCTCCCGCTGATCATCGTGCTGTACCTGCTCACCCTCGGCGTGCCCGGGCTGCGGTTGCAGGGCATGCCGCCGGTGCTGGTGCTGGGTGGGATCGCGTTGGTCCTCACCTACGGCGGCTACCTCGCCGAGGTGTTCCGGGCCGGCATCGAGTCGGTGCACTCCAGCCAACTCGCCGCGGCCCGCTCGTTGGGCCTGACCTACCGGCAGACGATGCGGCACGTGGTCCTGCCGCAGGCCGTCCGCCGGGTGGCGCCACCCCTGCTCAACGACGTGGTGGCGTTGCAGAAGGACGTCGGGCTGGTCTCGCTGGCCGGGCCGATCGACGCGGTCCGCGCCGCGCAGATCGCCACCGCCCAGACCTTCAACTACACGCCGTACGTCGTGGCGGGGGTGCTCTTCGTGCTGCTCGCGATCCCGCTGATCGCGGTCACCGACTGGGTGACGCTGCGCGCGGCCCGCCGACAGTCGGGAGGCTGACCCATGGCGTTGCTGCGCTGTCGGGGCGTGCGCAAGGAGTTCGGCGGGCACACCGTGCTCGACCAGCTCGACCTGACCGTCGCCGAACATCAGGTGGTGGCGCTGATCGGCGCGTCCGGGTCCGGCAAGTCGACACTGCTGCGCTGCGTCAACCTGCTGGAGGAGTTGGACGACGGCACCATCGAGTTGGACGGGGAGGACATCTCCGATCCCCGGGTGGACCCCGATCGGGTCCGGCGGCGGATCGGCATGGTGTTCCAGGCGTACAACCTTTTTCCGCACCTGAGCGTGTTGGACAACATCACCCTCGCGCCGCGCCGCGTACACCGGCGGGGCCGGGCGGAGGCCGAGGCGCAGGCCCGGGAGCTGCTCGACCGGGTGGGGCTCGGCGCCAAGGCGGACGCCTACCCGGACCGGCTGTCCGGCGGGCAGCAGCAGCGGGTGGCGATCGTCCGGGCGCTGGCCAACTCACCTCGACTGATGCTGCTCGACGAGGTCACCTCCGCGCTCGATCCGGAGCTGGTCGGCGAGGTGCTGGCGATGATCCGCGACCTGAAGGCCGACGGCATGACCATGGTGCTGGCCACCCACGAGATGGGCTTCGCCCGGGAGGTCGCCGACGAGGTGTGCTTCCTCGACGCCGGGCGGGTCATCGAGAGCGGCCCGCCCGAGCAGGTGCTCGGCGAGCCGACCCAGCCCCGTACCCGGCAGTTCCTGCGCCGGATCATCGAGGCCGGCCGTCTCTGAAGGCCCGCCTTCAGAGACGGCAGGGGCGTCAGCCGCCGAAGCCGACCCGCTGGGCGTTGCCCGCCGCCACGGTCCGCACGGCCAGCGCCGCGTCGAGTGCCGCCACGGTGGCGGCCCAGCCCTTGTCCTCCGCCGAGCCGGGCAGACCGGCGCGGTCGCGGGCCTGCTCGATGGTCTCCACTGTCAACACGCCGTGCGCCACCGGCTTGCCCTCGTCCAGCGCCACCCGGGTCAGCCCGTCGGTGACCGAACGGCAGACGTAGTCGAAGTGGGCGGTGGACCCACGGACCACCACGCCGAGGGCGACCACCACGTCGCAGCGGCGGGCGAGGGCCTGCGCGACCACCGGCAGTTCGACCGAGCCGGCGACCCGGGCGACCACGGAACGCGCGCCGCACGCCTCGGCGGCGGCCACCGCACGCTCCAGCATGTGATCGGTCAGCTCGCCGTGCCAGCGGGCGGCAACGACCCCGACGGTCAGCCCCGCGGCGTCGACCGCCTCGACTCCCGGCTCACCGAAACCCGCCATCGTCATGCTCCGATCTCGTCGTTGGCGACCGGACGCCCCAGTGGCGCCTCGGACACCTCGTCCAACTCGTCCAGCAGGTGACCCATCCGGTCCCGCTTGGTGCGCAGGTAGCGCATGTTCTCCGGGTGCGCCCCGACCGGCAGCCCCTCGCGGCCGGTGATGGTCAACCCGTACCCCTCCAGCCCGGCCCGCTTGGCCGGGTTGTTGGTCAGCAGCCGCATCGACCGCACGCCCAGGTCGTAGAGGATCTGCGCGCCGGTGCCGTAGTCGCGGGCGTCGGCCGGCAGGCCCAGGTCGAGGTTGGCGTCGACGGTGTCGCGGCCCAGGTCCTGCAACTGGTACGCCTGCAGCTTGTGCAGCAACCCGATGCCGCGCCCCTCGTGCCCACGGACGTAGAGCACCACGCCCCGGCCCTCCTGCCCGACCCGAGCCAGTGCGGCGTCCAGCTGCGGCCCACAGTCGCAGCGCAGCGAGCCGAACACGTCCCCGGTCAGACACTCGGAGTGCACCCGGACCAGCACGTCCTGGCCGTCACCGATGTCACCCAGCACCATCGCGACGTGCTCAGCCGGGTCGTGCTCGGCGCGGTAGCCGAGCGCCCGGAACACCCCGTGCTTCGTTGGCATCCGGGCGTCGGCGACCAGCTCGACCTGCTTCTCGGTACGCCGCCGGTAGGCGATCAGGTCGGCGATGGTGACCAGCGTGAGGCCGTGCTCGGCGGAGAACTTCTCCAGGTCCGGCAGGCGCATCATGGTGCCGTCGTCGTTGACCAGCTCGCAGAGCACGCCGGCCGGACGCAGCCCGGCCAGCCGGGTCAGGTCGATCCCCGCCTCGGTGTGCCCCGGTCGGCGCAGCACCCCGCCCTCGCGAGCGCGCAGCGGCACCACGTGCCCGGGGCGGGCCAGGTCGGTCGGATCGGTCGCCGCGCCGGCGAGCAGCCGGCTGGTGTGCGCGCGGTCGGCCGCCGAGATACCGGTGCTGACCCCCTCGCGGGCGTCCACTGTCACCGTGTACGCGGTGCCGCGCCGGTCCTGGTTGGTGTGG
Source organism: Micromonospora noduli (assembly GCF_003264365.1). Classification (GTDB taxonomy): domain Bacteria; phylum Actinomycetota; class Actinomycetes; order Mycobacteriales; family Micromonosporaceae; genus Micromonospora; species Micromonospora noduli. The sequence goes on along the minus strand of NZ_PYAK01000037.1, from coordinate 15,510 downwards.
TGCATCGGCGGCAGGTCGAGCCGGTCGGCTTCGCTCTCGGTCAGCGCCACGCAGACGTAGCCGGAGGTGTAGCGGACCATGAACGCCATCAGCTCCGGCGTGGCCAACTCGGCCGCGAAGATCAGGTCGCCCTCGTTCTCCCGGTCCGCGTCGTCGACCACGACGACCGGCCGGCCGGCCGCGATGTCCGCGATCGCCTGCTCGATATCCCCAAAGCTGGTCATGCGACAGCCTCCGTGTAGATGGGCGTACGGACGGTCGCCGGTCGGGCGGCGCGGGAGGTGCGCCACCAGGCGGCGAAGCCCCAGACGCAGAGGGCGCCGTAGATCAGGTACATGACGGCCGACGGGTAGAACCCGCCGCGCAGCAGCAGCGGCACGCCGACCGCGTCCACGGCGATCCAGAGCAGCCAGAACTCCACCCAGCCGCGGGCCATGCCGTACGTGGCCAGCAGGCTGCCGGTGAGGATCCAGGCGTCGGGCAGCGGGCCCCAGGAGCCGAGGGCCTTGAGCAGCGGGTACGCCGCGGCGGTGCCGATCACGGCGGCCACCAGCAGCATCAGTCGCTCCCGTCCGGTGGCCCAGCGTGGCACGACCGCGGCCTGCCCGGCGTCGGCGCGACGGTTGCGCTGCCAGCGCCACCAGCCGTAGACGCTGACCGCGAAGAAGAACACCTGCCGGCCGGCCTGCCCGTACAGGTCGTGCTCCTGCGGGGTGGCGAACACCCCGCCGAGGAAGACGGTGAGGAGCAGCGCGTTACCGATCATGCCGACCGGCCACGCCCAGACCAGCCGACGCAACCCGAGCAGCGCCGAGACCAGCCCGAACGCGTTGCCGACGATCTCCCTGGCCAGCACCGGCGAGCCGGCGACGTGCACCTGGGCGTCCAGCAGCCAGCTGAGCGGGCCCATCAGGCCACCCCGCCCGGGTGCGCGGTCGCCCCGCTGGCGTCGGCGTCGGTGAGCCGGTCGCCGAGCAGCCGCTCCACGTACTTGGCCAGCACGTCGACCTCCAGGTTGACCGGGTCGCCGACGCCCTTCGCGCCGAGCGTGGTCAGCTTGAGCGTGGTCGGGATCAGCCCGACGGCGAACTCGTCCGCGCCGACGGCGGCCACTGTCAACGAGACACCGTCGATGGTGATCGAGCCCTTCTCCACCACGTACCGGGACAGGGCGGCGGGCAGTCGGAACCGGACGGTCTCCCACTGCTCGGCCGGCTCCCGGGAGATCAGTTCACCGACGCCGTCGACGTGGCCCTGCACCAGGTGCCCGCCGAGCCGGCTACCGAGCGCGGCGGCCCGCTCCAGGTTGACCGGGTCGCCGGGGCGCAGCGCGCCCAGCGCGGAGCGGCGCAGCGTCTCCCCCATCACGTCGGCGGTGAAGACACCGTCGGCCACCTCCACGACGGTCAGGCAGACACCGTTGACGGCGATCGAGTCGCCGTGTCGGGCGTCGGACGTGACCAGTGGGCCACGTACGCCCAGCAGCGCCGAATCGCCTGCCGTCGGCGCCACCTGGACGATCTCGCCCAATTCCTCGATAATGCCGGTGAACATCTCAGCCCTCCCTTTTGCGGGGCAAAGCGGTGATCCGGAGATCCGGACCGATCTGCGTAACGTCGACGAACTCCAGATCGATGGCCTCGGCGATGGTGGTCACTCCCGCGTCGACCAGAGCGGTCGGGCCGGCGCCGAGCAACCGCGGCGCGACATACCCGACGATCTTGTCCACCAGGCCGGCCTCCAGGAACGCGCCGGCCAGCCGGGGGCCGCCCTCCAGCAGCACCGCGCGGATCCCGCGCTGGTGCAGCGCCGCGAGCAGCGCCGACAGGTCGACCCGGCCGTCCGGGTCGGCGCCGACCTCGTCGGCGGTTGCGATCCACGTCCGTGCGGCGCCGTCGCGAACCCGGGCGTCAGCCGGGGTACGCCCCGAGCTGTCCACCACCACCCGCAGCGGCTGCCGGATGGCCAGGCTGCCGTCGCGCAGGTTGCGGGCGGTCAACCGGGGGTCGTCTGCGAGCACGGTGCCCACCCCGGCGATGACCGCGTCGACAGTGCCGCGCAGCGCGTGCACGTCGATCCGGGCCGCCTCCGAGGTGATCCACATGCTGGTGCCGTCCGCCGCGGCGGAGCGCCCGTCGAGCGTGGCGGCGTACTTCCAGATCACGTACGGCCAGCCCCGGCGCATCGAGGTCAACCACGCGACGTTGCCGGCCTCGGCCTCCTCACCGCGTACCCCCAGGTCGACCCGGACCCCGGCGGAGCGCAAGGTGGCGGCGCCCCCGGAGGCGACCGGGTTCGGGTCGGGCACGGCGATGACCACCCGGCCCACCCCGGCCTGGACGAGCGCGGAACTACAGGGGCCGGTGCGGCCGGTGTGGTCACAGGGTTCCAGAGTGACGACAGCGGTGCCGCCCTTGGCCCGCCGCCCGGCCTGCGCCAGGGCGACGATCTCGGCGTGCGGCCCCCCGGCGTACGCGTGGAAGCCCTCGCCCACGACCTCGCCGTCGGAGTCGAGGAGCACGCACCCGACCACGGGGTTGGGGCTGGTGGTGCCGAGCCCGCGCGCTGCCAACTCGATCGCACGCCGCATCGCCTCATCAACGGAGACGCTGGCCATCGCCCTGCCCCTGCCCTCTCACTCGCCGGTCCGCGCGCGGGCGGTCAGGGAGGCGGTGGCCATGGGGCCACGGGCAGGCGGTGGCGGATTCCGGGAACGGCACAGCCGCCCCGGGAGGGTCGGCACGGCACGCTGAAGCCAGCGGCCGGCTCGGACCCGTCCGTCCCGCGCGCTGTCTCCCATCCGGACTGTCTGGGCGCGGACGAACCGCCCCCAACCGTCGGCCCCGGATTTTCACCAGGTCCACCGGACGGCAGAGCCGTCCGGGTCGCGGGCTGACCACGGTTGGACCGTGGATCACCGCCGGTTCGGAATTTCACCGAGTCCCGCCAGCGCGTGGTGGGTACACGGGAAGTCTTACACGCCGATCCGGCTCCGCCGCCACCTAGGCGAGCTACTTCACAGCGGTATCACGCTCAGGTGACGCCGCGACGCCGGTCCACCGCCACGTACGAGCCCGGTTGACTCTTGGCCACCGTCTTCATCTCCGAGGCCACCGCGATCGCTTCGAGCGGGTCGGTGAACCGCTTGCCGGCGTCGGAGAGGGACACCCCGATGGAGAGCGTGACCAGGGCCGCCCGCCGGATGTTGCCGCGTCGATCCTTCAACTCGACGAAGCCGCGCTCCCGGTCGGTCTGGTCGTAGAGCGTGTCGGCGGCGTTCTCGAAGTCGACGACCGCCCGGGACGTCAGTGGGCGCACCTGGTCCGGGGCGCAGACGATGACGAAGTCGTCGCCGCCGACGTGGCCGAGGAAGGCCGGTGGCAGCCCGACGCCCACCACCGCCCGGTGCAGGCTGCGGGCGAGCGCGGAGATGAAGTCGTCGCCGCGCACGAAGCCGTACCGGTCGTTGACGCTCTTGAACCGGTCGATGTCGACGTAGCCGACGGCGTAGTCCACGCCGTTTCGGACCCGATCGCTGATCTCCCGGCGGATCCGGCTGTTACCGGGCAGCCCGGTCAGCGGGGAGACCTCCCGGAACTCCTTGTTGCGGCGCAGCGTGGACGAGACCCGGGCCACCAGCTCGGCGGTGTCGAACGGCTTGACCAGGTAGTCGTCCGCGCCGGCGCTGAGCCCGTGCACCTTGTCGACGGTCATCCCCTTGGCGGTCAACATGATCACCGGAAGGGCGGACGTCATCGGGTCGGCGCGCAACCGGCGGGTCAGCTCCAGCCCGTCGATCCGGGGCATCATGAGGTCGACCACCGCCAGGTCCGGCCGCTGGCGCTCGATGATCTCCAGTGCCTCCTGGCCGTCGCTGGCGTGGACCACCTCGAAGCCGTGCAGCCGCAGGTTGAACTCGACGAACCGGGCGATGTCCTCGTCGTCGTCCACGACGAGAATGATGTCCTTGCGGTCGGCCTCGGGCTCCACCTCAGGCCCCGGGCGCCGCGCGTTCCGCCAGTGCCCGCAGGTGCCGAACCGCCTCCGCCGGGTCGGAGGCCCCGTACACGGCGGTGCCGGCCACGAACGCGTCGGCGCCGGCCGCGGCCGCCTGCTCGATGGTGTCGGCGGCGATCCCGCCGTCCACCTCGATGCGCAGCTCCAGGTGCCCCGCCGACACGTGCCGCCGGGCCGTCCGCACCTTCTCCAGCAGCTGCGGAATGAACCGCTGCCCACCGAAGCCCGCCTTGATCGTCATGATCAGCAGGGTGTCGAAGCTGGGCAGCAGGTCCAGATAGGGCTCGATCGGGGTGTCCCGGTCGATGGCCAGGCCCGCCTTCGCACCGGCCGAACGCAGGTCCTTGGCCAGCGCCACCGGGTCGTCGGACGCCTCGGCGTGGAAGGTGACGTTGTACGCCCCGGCATCGGCGTACCCGGGGGCCCACCGGCGCGGGTCCTCGATCATCAGGTGCACGTCGAAGGGCATCGCAGTGACAGCCCGCAGGCTCTGCACCACGGGCAGCCCAATGGTCAGGTTCGGCACGAAGTGGTTGTCCATCACGTCGACGTGCAACCAGTCCGCGGCGTCCTCGACGGCACGGACCTCTTCGGCGAGGCGGGCGAAATCGGCGGCCAGGATGCTCGGCGCGACGATCGGCGGCGGTACGGTCACGGGGCCAGTGTACGAACGTGGCCACCCGCCACCCGCATCGCGGCACCTCTGGGGACACGCTGTGATCCAGCAGTGACCATTGGTGCAGAATTGGACGCTCCGGACCCCTGAATCCGGACGAACAGACATCAGCCACTGGCCGATCGACGGAAACGCGACGACACTCCAACCGGGACGGTGCCGTAGGCTGCACGCCCGCCGGGGTCTCGCCGCGGGGCGCGGCGACCGGCCGCCAGCTCCCGGGAGGGCGGACGATGCGACGGTGGCTTCCAGCGCTGGTGCTGGCCAGCGTCACGACGATGCTGCTGGCCGGCTGCACGCCGGCGCGGGGCGCGGACGGTGATCTCACCGACGACTGGCCGACGCTGCGGGTTCCGAAGCCGTTCACCCCCGCCACCGACACCTGCCTGCCACGGATCGCCACGGTCGTGCAGGCCAGCACGTACGAGACGGTGGACTGCGCGCGCAACCACCTGGCCGAGGCCATCCACGTCGGCACCTTCGTCGGGCCCGACGCGCTGACCGAGGCCCGACCGGCACCCGGATCGTCGGCGCTGCGCACGGCTCGCGCCGAGTGCGACCAGCGGGCCCGGGAGGTGCTCGGCGGCGACTGGCACACGGCCCGACTCGCGCTGTCCCTCGCGTTGCCGTCCGCGCCCGCCTGGGCCGGCGGCGCCCGCTGGTTCCGCTGCGACCTCAGCGAGACCGGCAGCATCGACAACACCCGCCCGGTGAACCGCACCGGCAGCCTGCGCGGCGCGTTGATCGGCGACACGCCCCTGACGCACCGCTGCTTCGACCCCAAACTGATCGGCGACAACCTCAACTACATGGCGCCGGTGCTCTGCACCGAGCCGCACCGCGCCGAGTTCGTGGGCGTCTACGAGGAGCGGGACATGAGCTGGGCGGAGTTCGCCAAGTCCGCCGAGCAGGCGCACCGGCGCTGCATGGCGCTGATCGCCAAGTTCGCGGCGGTACCCAACAACAGCGAGCTGCCGTACCGGGCCGGGTCCATCTACTACCCACCGTCGCAGCGGGAGTGGGAGGAGGGCGACCGTGGAGTGCGCTGCTTCCTGTGGAGCGACGACCGCAAACTCACCCGCTCGATGCGCGGCGCCGGTCCCGAGGGACTGCCCGCGATCTGAGCATCGTTGCCGTATGCTGCTGCGCCGTGGCGCTATCGACCGGCTGGGTCCGGTCGGGGGCCAGCAGCGGCGGGAGGTCGGGATGCGACGGTGGCTGGCGGCGTTCGCCGGAGGTGGGGCGCTGGCCCTGGCACTGGCCGGGTGCGGCGCACCCGCCGGAATCGACAGTGACCTCATCGACGACTGGCCGGCGCCCGTCGCGGCGCAGCAGTTCGTCCCCGCCGCCGACGTCTGCCACCAGAGCTCCCAGCAGGTCGGCTTCCTGACCGGCTACAACCCGACGGCGTGCACCGAGGCGCACCGGGTGGAGACCATGCACGTCGGCACCCTCACCGGCCCGGGCGCCGGCGGCGGCACGCCCCCGCAGCCCGGCTCGGCCGGCATGCGGGCCGCGCAGACCGGGTGCGACACGGCGGTCAACAAGGCGGTGGGGGCCGACTGGCGTTCCGGGCGGCTCGGCCTGACCGTCGTGCTGCCCTCGCCGCAGGCCTGGTCGGGCGGAGCCCGCTGGTACCGCTGCGACGTCACCGAGATCGCCAGCATCGACGACACAGCTGTCGACCTGCGCACCGGCAGCCTCCGGGGCGCGCTGTCCGGAGCGGCCCCACTGGCGTACCGCTGCTTCAACCCGAAGATGGTCAAGGACGACATCGACGAGATGGTCCCGGTCTCCTGCACCGCCAAGCACCACGCCGAGTTCGTCGGCGTCTGGCAGGCGCCGGACACCAGCTACGCCGAGTTCACCCGCAGCACCAAGCGGACCCACCGGGCCTGCCAGACGATGATCGCCAAGTACGCCAAGGTCCCGGACAACTCCCAGCTCGACTTCCGCGCCGGCACGATCTACTACCAGCCGTACGAGGAGGAGTGGCGCAACGGGAACCGGGGCGTGCAGTGCTTCCTCTGGATCTCCGACCGGAACCTGACCCGCTCGATGAAGAACGCCGGCACCAAGGGCCTCCCGGTCACCTGAGCGTGAGCGCACGACGTCCGGCCGGTCGGTCGACCGGCCGGACGTGTGGAGCGGATCAGCCTCGGCGCAGGACGGCGAGGAACATCGCGTCGGTGCCGTGGCGGTGTGGCCAGAGCTGCACTGTCGGCCCGTCACCGAGACCGGGCATGCCGGCCGGCAGCAGCGGGCGGGCGTCCACGAAGTCCACCGCGACCCCGCTACGGCGGGCCGCCTCGGTCACCGTCACGTGCGTCTCGACGGTGTGCGGCGAACAGGTGACATAGGCGACCAGGCCACCCGGGCGGACCGCCCGCAGCGCCGCGCCGAGCAGTTCCCGTTGCAGCCGGGTCAGCGGCGGCAGGTCCGACGGTTGGCGACGCCAGCGCGACTCCGGCCGACGACGCAGCGACCCCAGCCCGGTACACGGTGCGTCGACCAGCACCCGGTCGAAGTGTTGCTCCGGCAGTTTCGGGTCGCCGCCGACCTCACGGCCGTCCATGGTCAGCACGGTCACCGGCAGGTCCCGGGTCGCCAGGGAGACCAGCCGGGCACGGTGCTCGGCCACCTCCACCGCTGTCACCCGGGCACCCCGCTGCGCGGCCAGCGCGCCGAGCAACCCGGCCTTGCCACCCGGGCCGGCGCACAGGTCCAGCCAACGCCCGTCCGGGCCGTCCAACGGCGCGTCGGCGAGCGCGGTGGCCACCAACTGGGAGCCCTCGTCCTGGACGTGGGCCCGGCCGTCGACGACCGCAGGGATGTCGCCCGGCGACCCGCCGGGGAGATAGACGGCGTACGGCGAGAATGCACCGGGCGCACCGCCGACCTGGTCGGCCAGCTCGACCGGGTCAATCAGGCCGGGCCGGGCGCACAGGTGCACCGGAGGGCGCTCATTGTCCTCGATGAGGAGGCGCTCCGTCTCACCCAGATCACCGCCGAGCGCCTCGGAGAAGGCCCGCACGATCCACTGCGGGTGGCTGTACGCCAACGCGAGGTGCCCGACCGGGTCCGTCTCCATCGGTGGGGCGAGCTTCGCCACCCAGGCGTCCGCGTCACGGCTGGACACCTCGCGCAGCACCGCGTTGGCGAAGCCGGTAGCGCCCGGTGCGACCGAACGGACCAGGTCCACAGTCGACGAGACCGCGGCGTGCGCCGGCACCCGGGTGTGCAGCAGTTGGTACGCCCCGAGCCGCAGCGCGTCGCGTACCGGCGGGTCGATCCGGGCCACGTCCCGGCCGGCCGCGTCGGTCAGGATCGCGTCCAACGTGCCCAGGTGGCGCAGGGTGCCGTAGGTCAGCTCGGTGGCGAAGGCCGCGTCCCGACCGAACAGCCCCTCCTCCCGCAGAATGATGGGCAGCACCAGGTTGGCGAACGCGTCGTCGCGGTGCACCGCCGCCACCGCCTCGTACGCGGCGCGGCGCGGCCGGTCCAGCGGTGGTCGGACCGGGCGACGATCCCCGCCACGGCCGGTCGACGGGCCGGAGCGCGTCGGTCGGGTTCCCTCCGGTGCCGTCACGCGAAGTCCTCTCCTGTGCCGACCCGGACGCCGCGCGCCCAGTCGGTCGCGTCCATCGCCCGCTTGCCCGCGGCGCGGACCTCGCCGAGACGTACCGGCACGGTCGCCGTGCCGGCCAGCACCCGGGACTTCTCCACCAGCAACTCCCCCGGCTTCAGCTCGGGGCCGTCGGGCACCGGGACGACCGGGCCGAGCTTCACCCGCTCGTCGCGGAACGTGGTCCAGCCGCCCGGCGCGGGCGTGCAGGCCCGGATCCGCCGGTCCACGGCGAAGGCCGGGTCACCCCAGCGCACCCGCGCGTCGTCCACTGTCAGTTTCGGCGCCAGCGACACCCCGTCGGCCGGCTGCGGCTCGGCGCGGGCGGTGCCGTCGGCGATCGCGTCGAGCACCGCCACCAGCAGCCCCGCGCCGGAATCGGCGAGCCGCCCCAGCAGGTCGCCGGAGGTGTCGGTGGGGCGGATCTCGTCGGTCAGCGTGCCGTAGACCGGGCCGGTGTCCAGGCCCTCCTCCAGTTGGAAGACGCTGGCCCCGGTCAGCTCGTCGCCGTGCAGCACGGCGTGCTGCACGGGCGCGGCGCCACGCCACGCGGGCAGCAGGGAGAAGTGCAGGTTGATCCAGCCGTGCCGGGGGATCTCCAGGGCCGCCGGCGGCACCAGCGCGCCGTAGGCGACCACCGGCACGCAGGCCGGCTCCAGCTCGCGTAGCCGGTCGAGGAACTCCGGCTCGCGGGGGCGGGCGGGCGTGAGCACCTCGACGCCGTGCTCGTCTGCCCACGCCCCGACCGGCGACCGGGCCAGGCCACGCCCACGCCCGGCGGGCGCGTCGGGCCGGGTGACCACGGCCACCAGCTCGTGTCGGGAGGCGGCGACGGCGGCCAGGGCGGGAACGGCGACGGCCGGCGTACCGGCGAAGATCACGCGCATCCGGGTCAGCGCCCCAGACCGAAGGGGTCGCTGATGTGCGGGCTGAGCTTGACAGTGGGCGGGGCCGACGCGTCGTACCACTCGGCCTGGCGGATCGCCTTCATGGCTTCCTTGCGCCCCTCCGGGTCGAGCCGGTCCAGGAAGAGCACCCCGTCGAGGTGGTCGGTCTCGTGCTGCACACAGCGCGCCATCAGGCCGGTGCCGACGATCTGCATCGGGTCGCCGAACGAGCTGAAGCCCTTGGCGACGACGTTCTGCCGACGCTTGGTGTCGAAGTAGAGCCCGGGGATCGACAGGCAGCCCTCCGGGCCGTCCTGCTCCTCCTCGTCGGGGAACTCCAGCACCGGGTTGATCAGGTGCCCGAGGACGTCGTCGACGTCGAAGGTGAACACCCGCAGGCTCACACCGAGCTGCGGCGCGGCCAGGCCGGCGCCGTTCTGCTCACGCATCGTGTCGGTGAGGTCGGCGACGAGCCGACGTAGCTCGGCGTCGAAGTCGACCACCGGATCGGCCGGCGTGCGCAGCACCGGATCCCCAAACAGACGGATGGGCTGGACGGTCACGCGGGACGGCTCCTTCTTTGGATGGACGAGCGGTGCCGTACCAGTCTACGGAGTGCCCGGCCGGGCGTCGGGCGGCGCACCTCGCTCAACCACCGCCGGTGTGCCCAGCGTCACCGGCCGGCTCCCCGGCCAACAGCTCCCGCACCCGCTCGGCGTCCGGGTGACCGAGATCGTCGAGGATGCCCAGGGCCCGCCGCAAGGTACGCGCGGCGCCGGCCGCGTCCCCCACCGCCTGCCGGCTCTCGCCGAGCCGGGAGAGGGTGTCCGCCTCGTCGTAGCGGTCGCTGACCCGCCGGTACAGCCCGATGGCCCGCTGGAAACAGCGGATCGCGGCCCGGTGGTCAGCGAGGCGGGCGTGGATGAAGCCGAGGCTGTCCCAGGTGTTCGCCTCGCCGTGCCGGTCGCCTGTCGTCCGCAGCAGCGCCAACGCCTCCCGGCAGTGCCCGAGCGCCGGCTCGTACCGGCCGAGCTGGGCGTACGCCCATCCCACCGCGTTGCGGGCGCTGGCCTCCCCGGCGACGTGCCCGGCGGCCCGGTACAGCGCCAGGGCCCGCTCGCTCTGCTCCAGGGACTCGGCGTGCCGGCCGAGCCCGTCGAGCATCGCGCCGAACGCCCGGTGGGTGCGCGCCTGCCCGGTGTGGTCAGCCAACTCCGCGAAGATCACCAGGGCCTGCCGGTAGTTCCTCGCCGCCTCGTTCACCCGACCCAGCCGGGACAGCACCCGGGCGAGGTCGCGGTGGGCGTTCGCCTGCCCGGGTCGGTCGCCGGCCCGCTGCGCCCCGGCCAGGGCGTTCCGCTGGGCCACGGCCAGGTCCGGCCACCGCCCCCGGCGTTGCAGGAAGTCCACCAGTGTCCAGGCCAGCTGCCACGCATGGCCGTCGAACCCGGCCCGCCTCGCGTGGGCGACCGCCGCCAGCAGCACCGGATACTCGGCGCTGAACCAGGCGAGCGCCTGACCGAGGTCGGTGATCTCCTCGGGCAGCACACCCGGCGCGGCGGCGGTGAGGGTGACCGGGTCCCGACCCGGTTGCAGCAGCAGCGCCGCCGCGTGGGCGGTGTGCAGGTAGTGGTCCAGCCCACGCCGGATCGCGGCCCGCCGGGCCTGCTCCGGTTCGAGACGTTCGACCTGCTCGGCCGCGTACGCCCGGAGCAGGTCGTGCGCGCCGAACCGGCCGGGGGCGTGCTCGGTGACGAGGTGCGCGTGGGCCAGCTCGGTCAGCAGTCGGGGCACCTGGGCCCGGGGCAGCCCGGCCAGACTGGCCGCCGCGGCGAACCCGATGTCCGGTCCGGGATGGCAGCCGAAGAGCCGGAACAGGCGGGCCGCCGCCGGGGTCAGGCTCCGGTACGACCAGGAGAAGACGGCCTGCACGTCGGTGCCGGCGTCCCCTCCGTCGAACGAGTCGAGTGGTCGCGGCGCCGCCCGCAGTTCGGCCGCGAGGGTGGCCAGCGGGAACGTCGGCTTCTCCGCACCTCTCGCGGCGAGCACGGCCAGCGCCAGCGGCAGCCGTGCACACCGCTCGATGATCTCGTCCACCGCCTGCGGCTCGGCCGCCAACCGGTCCGTGCCGAGCCGCCGGGCCAACAGTTGCCAGGCTTCGGCGGTGCTGAGCAGGTCGACGCCGATCGGCCGGGCACCTTCGGCGGCGATCAGCCCGGCGAGCCGGTTGCGGCTGGTTACCAAAACCAGGCAGTTCGGGCTGCCGACCAGCAGGGGGCGGATCTGGTCGGCGTCGCGGGCGTTGTCCAGCAGCACCAGCATCCGGCGACCGGCGAGCAGGCTGCGGTAGAGGCCCACCTGCGCGGGCAGGTGAGTGGGGATGCGTTCGGGCGGTACCTCGAGGGCCTCCAGGAAGCCTCGGACCGCCTCGACGGCCGTCACCACCGTTCCGGTGGCGTCGAACCCGCGCAGGTCGACGTAGAGCTGGCCGTCCGGGAAGCGATCGGCGACCCGGTGCGCGAAGGTGACCGCCAGGGTCGTCTTGCCGACCCCGGCCGTACCGGACAGGGTCATGACGGTGACCGACGCCATGCCGTCGTTCTCGGGCGCCATGGCGCGAGCGCATTCGGCATCGAGCTGGGCGAGTTGGGTCGCACGCCCGACGAACCCGGGCAGCGCCGGGGGCAGTTGGCGGGGTATCGGGAACCGGGGGGACGTGGTGCCGGCGCGCGGGCCGACGACCCTGGCCCGCGCGACCGCCCGTCCGGTGGTCGCGTGTTCCCGGTTCGGGCGTCGGCGTCGCTCCTCGACCCGGTCCCGCGCGGTGGCCAGCACCCCCTGCTCGACGGGGGTGGCCCCGAGCAGCCGGATGAGAGCGTCGAACCGCTCTGGCGGCGGCAGAATGTTGCCGGCGAAGTACTCCCCGATGATCCCGCGTGACCAGCCGGTCTTCGCGGCCAACTGCCGGTACGTCAGCAGGGTCTCGCCCTGCTGCCGGGCCTCGCGGCGGCGCAACTGGCGCAGCAACCCGGCCAACTCGGGCAGTGTCTGCGCCTCGGCGCCGGCGCGGGCCAGCTCGGCTGACCCATGTGACGTCTGATGAGTGCCGGAAGGTATCCACTGCTCGGACATGCGACCCCCACCCCGGTCATCCGGCCCCCCGGATGCGCACGGGCAGGGTAATTCCGGCCCCACGCCATTCGATAGACGGCTGCCAATGTATGACAGTTCCACTGCGGACCGTCTCCCCGTCCAGCGGTGTCCAGCGGTGTCCAGTCCCGTCCAGGATCCGCCCCGTGGCGTCGATGCCCCTGCCACCGTCCTGGTGCGGGCTCGGCCCGCTCCACGATCCCTGGGGGAAGAGGTACCCGATGATCCGTCCACACCCGACCACCCGGCGTCCCGTGGCGATGCTGCGTCGCGTCGCCGTCGCCGCGATCGGTCTCACGCTGCTCGCCGCGGGCGTGACCGCCACCCCGGCCACCGCCGCACCGGGCGGCAAGGCCGCCACCACCGGATCCTTCGTCGACAGCACACCGGTCCCCGGCGGCTTCGCCTCCTGGTCGGAGCTGCTCCGGTTGCAACAGCGCATGAACACCGCCGCCGCCCGGATCACGAACGCGGCACAGCGCAGCGCGAACTCCGGCTTCGCCGGTATCGTCGCCGACCCCACCACCCGCCAGCTCCAGGTCTACTGGAAGGGTGAGCCGCCCGCCAACCTGGTGGCCACCGCCCGGGCCACCGTCGCCACCCAGGTGCTGCCCGCCGCGTACTCACAACGGGAACTCATCGTCGCGGCCGACCGGCTGCGGGCGACAGCCGGCAACAAGATCACCACGGTCGGGCCGCGCGCCGACGGCGCCGGCCTGCTCGTCGGCACCCAGGACGGGCTGCTCGGCGCGACGGCTCTCGCCGGCGTACCGGTGACAGTGCAGACCGGGGTCGCCGCCGCGCCCGCCACCAGATGGGACGACACGGCGCCGTGGTGGGGTGGCGCCGCGTGGCGCAACACCGCCACCGGCGGTGGTTGCTCGACCGGCTTCGGGGTCTTCCAGGGCGGGGTGGCGCGGATGCTCTCCGCCGCGCACTGCGCCAACCTCAACGTCCTCGCGACCGACCCGACCGGGCAGACGATCGGCATCGTCGGCACCCGCAACGCCGGCACCGACACCCTGCTCCTCGCGGGCAGCTCGGGCGGCCGGGTCTTCAACAACAGCACCAATGCCGCCGGCGCGGTGCTCAGTGAGTTCAGCAACCAGGTGATCGGCGCCTCGGCCAGCCAGGTCGGCAACTTCGTGTGCACCTCCGGCGCGTACTCCGGCACCCGGTGCTCGATCCAGGTGAAGGCCCGCAACCTCTGCATCAACGTCCGCGACTTCGGCACTGTCTGCGGTCAGGTACAGGCCGAGAACACCACGCGTACCAACGCCGTCGGTCAGGGTGACAGCGGCGGCCCCGTGGAGATCGTGAACGCGGCGAACAACCTCCAGGTCTGGGCGACCGGCACCAACACCGCCATCGACGACACCAACACCTCGGTGCCCTGCACCGGCTACGTGACCACTAACCGGGTCTGCGCCTGGCGGATGTACTACGAGGACATCTTCTCCGGTATGGCCGGAGTGGGCGCCTCAGGCGTCATCCTCGGCTGAGCCGTCTCGGCGACCGCCGTACGACTCGGTGGCCGGGCCGGCGCGCGTACCCCGCGCGTCGGCCCGGCCTCACGCCGGGTTCAGACGCTGGCGCCCGGGTCGCCCGCGAGCACCGCGTCGCCGCGGAGCAGCGCGGGCTCGGGCAGCGGCAGTTGGATCTTGTGAGCCGCCTCCCAGTCGTAGACCAGGCCGGGGCGCACCTGGGCGGCGAAGTAGTCGATGGCTGTCATCCCACCCACTACCGGCTCGTCGACCTCGGCGACCAACTGGGCGGGGACCAGGGAGAACCCGTTCTGCAGGGCGGCGCTGAGGCGGCGGTGGCCGTCGACGACGAAGAAGTACTCGCCGGTGAACCCGATCTTCAGCGGTTCGAGGGCCTCGTCGCCGGCCTCGGCCACCCCACCGACGAAGTCGGTGTCCCACAGACCGCGCAGGGTGGCGATGTCCTCGGTCGGGTAGACCCGGGCCGGGTCCAGCAGCAGCAGCGGCGGCGCGTCGCGCAGCACCTCGGCGCCGAGCGTGCCCTCGTACGCGGCCACGATGTGCTCGATCACCTCGGTGGCGGATGCCCGGGTGGTGTCACAGATCAGGTCATAGTTGCGCAGCCGGGCCTTGTCCACCCCGTAACGGATGATGAACCGGCTGCGCTCGCTCGCGCTGCGCTCCCGGAGCTTGGCCTTGGCCTCCTCCAGGGAGGCGTAGCTCTCCGCCGGGCCGGAGGGGCGGGCGAGCACCCGGCGGGCCGCCTCACCCGGCTCGGTGATCATGTGCACCTTGAGCGCGTCGGTGAAGAAGTGCCAGGCCAGCCGGGAGTCCATGATGAGGCGCTCACCGGAGGCGGCGATGTCCCGCTGGAGCTGGTCGACGTAGCCGTCGACGGCCTGGTCGAGCTCGGCGTGCAGGTTGAGCTGCAGCGCGGTCATCTGCCGCTGCTGCGCCATCTCCCGGTACAGGTCCCCCACGCTGACCCGGCGCATGCCGAGCCGTTTGGCGATCTCGACCGACACGGTGCTCTTGCCGCTGCCGAGGTCGCCGTTGAAGACGATCGATTGTCCAACGGTCACGACTGGTCCACCCCTGATCACCGGCTCATTGACATCATCGACCTCGCGCCCGACCGACGCGTTCCCGCCATCGTCCGTCGCGCCATCCCGCGACGGCTCCAGCTCGGCGCGGCTGACGCCCCCTCGCGACCTGGAGCCCGTCGTACGCCTTGGCATGACGGGCGATGCTACCACTCGGGCGCCACCACTTTGCCGGACGCGGTGTGCGAGAGCCCCCGGCAGCGGGCGAGGCCCGCGACCGTCGGCACCGGCCGAAACGCCTCAGAACAGGCTCAGCGGATCGACCTGGAGACGAACCGGATCGGCGGCCTTGCGAGCGGCCCGGACGCCGGCGGCCGAGTGCAACGCCTCGGCGAGCGCGGCGGCCCGGGCCCGGGGCACCCGGACCAACATCCGTTCCCGGCCCTCCTCGGCCGGCACCGGCCCGAGCACCTCGGCGTCGTCCGGCAGCCGGGCCGCGGCCAGCAGGTCCGCCACCGCCTCGGCCGCTCCTGTGACGCTCGCCATCCGCACGGCCGGCGACCGGCACCGGCGTCAGCTGACGTTGGGTGATCAGGCCGGCGGTGGCGCGCGCTGTGGCCGCGCAGAG
>NZ_PYAK01000036.1 GCF_003264365.1 Micromonospora noduli | reverse complement strand
TCTCCACAGTGGAAGGGTCGGGGGCGTCGATTGTCGTCACGGTGTGCCACCCTGGGACGGTCATCAATGGTCACCGGGCAGCAGGACGGTCGTGGCGGGCAGGGCGGTCGCGGCGGCGGACAGGGCGGTCGTGGCGGGCAGGCCGGTCGCGGCGGCGGGCAGCAGGGCGGTCGTGGCGGGCAGCGGCAGGGCGCACCGGCGCCGGCCAATGACGCGATGGCGGAGGCACTGCGCCGCGCCGGACTGGCCTGACCTGGCGCGAGCAGGTGACCGGGATGCCGCCGAACGGGCGGTCATCCCGGCACCTCGGCCTCTGCGGGCGGTGGAAAAAATCCGCTCGCGTGGCCGCGAGGGTCGGGGTGATGATCTCGCGGTGAGGATGCACGCCGATCAGGTGGACGTGAGCGTGGACGTGGTTTCCGCGCTGGTGGCCGAGCAGTTTCCGCGGTGGCGGGGCCTGCCGGTCCGGCCGCTCCCCTCGACCGGCACGGTGAACGCCCTGTTCCGGCTCGGCCCGGACATCGTGCTGCGGTTTCCGCTGCTCCCCTCGACCGATCCCGAGCTGCGCGCCGAGCTGCGGCGCGAGCAGGAGCACGCCGTGCTGCTCGGCGGGCACCTGCCGGTCGCGGTGCCCGAACCGCTCGGTCTCGGCGAGCCGGGCGACGGGTACCCCGGGCCGTGGACGGCGTACCAGTTCATTCCGGGCGAGACGGCCCAGCCCGACCGGATCGCCGACCTCGACGTCTTCGCGCGCGACCTGGCCGACGTGGTGACGGCTCTGCGCGGCATCGACACCGGCGGGCGGATCTGGTCCGGGAACGGGCGCGGCGGGCGGCTGGCCGCCGAGGACGCCGGCGTGCGTGCCGCGCTCGCTGTCAGCGGCGCGCTCACCGACACCACCGCGCTCAGCGAGGTGTGGGAGCGGTGCCGGGACGCGCACCGCGACGACCTCGCCGACGTGTGGATTCACGGCGATCTGATGCCGGGCAACCTGCTGGTCCGCGACGGCCGGCTGGCCGCGGTCATCGATCTGGGCGCGGTCGGCGTGGGCGACCCCTCGGTGGACCTGATGCCGGCGTGGAACCTGCTCGACGCGGGTTCCCGGGAGACGTACCGGCGGGCGTTGGGTGTGGACGACGCGACCTGGCAGCGGGGACGCGGCTGGGCCCTGGAGCAGGCGATCAACGCGCTGCCGTACTACGTCGAGACCAACCCGGTGATGGCCGACATCGCCCGGCACACGCTGCGGGCCGTGCTCGACTGAGTTGGCTCGCGTACCGTCGGCGTCGTGGGTGAGCGAGACGCCCGGGAGTGGCGGGATCAGCAGCGGCAGGCGGTGCGGGCGCACGCCGACGCAGACGCGCGGCGGCGGGCCGCCGAGCACGCGGAGGCGGCGGAGCTGGTGGCCTGGTTCGTGGCCGAGGCGACCCGGCGAGGGCTGCCCACCACCCGGCTGGTCGCCCGGGGATACGACGGGCGTGGGCGCTACCGGACCGGGCTGACCGGCTGGTACGTCGACCGGGCCGAAACCCGGGCGGTGGACGTGGCTGGCCGGTTCCACCTGCTGACCGTGCCGGGCGGTCTGCGGGACCTGCTGTTCGGCGTCGACCCGCAGCCCAGCCCGGCGCCGTTGGTCGTCGGAGCGGGGGGTCGCGACGGTGAGTCGATCCCGCTGCGGACGCTGCTCAACCGGCTGCTGAACGACGGGACCGGCGAGCCAGGTTCCACCACGAGGCCTGCTGCACCACGAGGGTGAGCAGCCCGGCCAGGACGATCGCGCACAGGTTGATCACCAGTTGGAGCGCCGAGCCGCCCGCCTCGTCCCACTCTCCGTAGGCGGCCGCTACCGCCACGTTCGCCGCGGCCGGCACGGTGGTCACCGAGATCAGCACCCCGACCAGGCTGCCGGACTTCTTCGACGTCAACGACAGCATGCCGGCCACGCCGGCGAGTAGACCGACCACCCAGGACAGCGCGTCCGGCCGCCAGATGAAGTCGGTGAGCGGGCGCTCGGCGAGCAGCATCTCCTCGGTCACCAGGCCGGCGGCGGTCAGCGCCCAGGTGCTCAGCACGGTCGCCACCATGGCCGCCAGGAAGCCTCCGGCGAGGGCCTGCACGGACCTGCCGATCACGTCGAGCCGGCGGCGCAGCAGCGCCACGCAGAGCGCGGCGAGCGGGCCGAACTCCGGACCGACCACCATCGCCCCGACGATGAGGATCGGCTGGTCCAGCAGCACACCGATTCCGGCGATCATCGTGGCCACCACGATCAACACCAGGTAGGTGCCGGACAGTTCGGTCTGTTCGCCGGTCTTCGCGGCGATCTCGTCCCAGACCACCGCGTCGGCGCCGCTGCCGGGCGCATTCTCCGCAGCCCGGTCCGCCGACGCGGAGATGGTCAGCTCGACGTCCTCGGCGGCGATACCGCCACTCGTTTCCACACCGAGCTGCTGCAGGCCCCGCAGAACAGCGTCGGCGCTCTCCCGGACCACATCGCAGAGGATCAGGTCGCCCTGCGGCTGCAGGGCAACGCCGGGCAGCACGGCAAGGTGCGTGACCCCCGCCTCCGCGGACAGCAGGTCGACGACCTCCGCGGACCGGCCCGTCGGGGCAATCACCCTGAGGTGCAGCACTCGTTCTCCCTGTTGTACGCGGCACGCGGGCGCGGCCGGCAGCACTCTAGCCGGCCGGGCTCGGCCGTCGGTTCGTGTGCCAGGGCCGGTCGGCTCTATTTGGTGCAGGGTCGGTGGAAACGGCCATCAACGCCCATAAGCCCTGCTACAACCATTTTGGTCCTTTATCACGTCCGATCGGAGGCGCCGTCCGTGGATCTGATCCACAACCGTCCGTCCGTGGCACCGCGCAGCGGCGGCCCGACCGTGACCGACCCGGTCTACCTGTCGTCGCCGGACATCGGCGAGCTGGAGGAGTCTTACCTCCTGCGTGCCATCCGCGGCGGCCGCTTCGACCCCGACGGGCCGGAACTGGGCGCGTTCGAACGAGAGATGGCCGCACGGGTCAAAGTCGGGTACGCGCTGGGGCTCTCTTCCGGCACCGCCGCGCTGCACATGGCGTTGCTCGCGGTGGGTGCCGGGCCGGACAGCGTGGTGGTGGTGCCCACGCTCACGTTCGCGGCCACCGCCAACGCGGTCACCTACACCGGCGCCGAACCGGTCTTCGTGGACTGCGACGCCTCCACCGGCAACCTCGATGTCGACCTGCTCTCCGACCTGCTCGGCCAACTCACCGATACCGGCCGACGGGTCGCCGCCGTGCTGGCCGTCGACATCAACGGCCGGTGCGCCGACTACGACCGGCTGCTGCCGCTCTGCGCGGCCATCGGCGTTCCCGTGGTGGAGGACGCCGCGCAGGCGTTGGGCTCCACATACCGTGGGCGCTGCGCCGGCACCCTCGGCCGGGTCGGGATCTACTCGTTCAGCCACAACAAGGTGATGACCACCTCGGCCGGAGGAATGCTGATCTCCGACGACGCCGCGCTCGTCGCCCGCGCCCGTCACCTGGCCACCCAGGCCCGCGAGCCGGTGTCGCACTACGAGCACCGCGACATCGGCTACAACTACCGCCTCAGCACGCTGCTGGCCGCTCTCGGCCGAGCGCAGCTCAGCAGGCTGGACACGATGGTCGCCCGACGGCGGGCGCTGCGGGACCGGTACGCGCGACTTTTCGCCACCGTGCCGGGCACGCAGATCCTCGGCGCCGACGACCCCGGCTCGAACTGTTGGCTGACCTCCGTGGTGGTCGAGCCGGAGCGGACCGGCTGGGACCCCGGCGAACTCGCCGCGCACCTGGCCGGCCGTGGTGTGGAGAGCCGGCCAATGTGGAAGCCGATGCACCGCCAACCGGTGTACGAGGACCGGCAGGCCGCCCTCACGGGCGCCGCCGACCACCTCTTCGCCACCAGCCTCTCGCTGCCCAGCGGCTCCGCGCTCACCGACGACCAGGTCGAGCGCGTGTTCGCCGCGATCGCCGAGTTCCTTGAGGGACGCCAATGAGCCGGCCCTATGACGCCGTCAAGCGGTTGCTGGACGTGCTCGTGGCCGCCGTCGGTCTGCTGCTGACCGCCCCGGTGCTCGCCGCTGTGGCATTGGCCGTCCTGATCACGATGGGTCGTCCGGTGCTGTTCCGCCAGGCCCGGCCGGGGCGGCACGGGCGGCTGTTCGAGCTGGTCAAGTTCCGCTCGATGAGCATCGACGGCGAGGACGGCGCACCGACCAACGACGGCGCCCGGCTCACCCCGTTCGGCCGGTGGCTGCGGACGACCAGCCTGGACGAGCTGCCTCAACTGTGGAACGTGCTGCGCGGCGAGATGAGCCTGGTCGGGCCGCGCCCGCTGCTGCCGGCGTACCTGAACCGGTACACCCCGGAGCAATTCCGCCGCCACGAGGTGCGTCCCGGCATCACCGGTCTCCAGCAGGCATACGGGCGCAACGCGCTGAGCTGGGACGACCGGTTCGCCCTCGACGTGTGCTACGTGCGGCAGCGTTCGTTCGGGCTGGACCTGCGCATCCTGCTCCGCACGGTACGCATCGTGCTGCGCCGTGATGGCATCACCGCCCCCGGGGCTGCCACCGCACGCGAGTATCTCGGCCCGCGTGGGCTGGCCGCCGCAGGCACCGGCCACAGCTCCGCGGAGGGCCCTCGGTGAGCCCGGTCACCGGCCTCGACCACCGTGTTGGGCACTGTCGGGCGGTCAAGGGACTCCCAGCCCGGTGAGCGCCGTCGGAGCGGTTCATCCGCCCAGTCCGCGACGGTTACGTATCGCGGTGCTGGTCAAGACCAACGCGGGCGGAATGTGGCTGCTCCCCCAGGTGGAAGAGCTGCGGCACCGGGGGCATGAGGTGGCCGTGGTGCTGCCGCCCGGGTCCGGTCGGCTCAGCGACGAACTGGAACGCCGGGGCATCGAGGTGCTCGCCTCACCGTACGACTTCACGATGGACCGGTACGTTCCCATCGGGCTGCTGCGGCTACGCGCGCTGCTGCGCCGGCTGCGCCCCGACGTGGTGCAGTACCACCTCATCGCCTCGGCCTACGCGGTGCGGCTGGCCACGCTGGGTCTACCGGTGCATCGGGTGCACATGGTGGCCGGCCCGGCGTACCTGGAGTCCCGACTGGTCCGGTCGGTGGAGCGGATGATGTGGCGGCTGGACGATGTGGTGATCTGCAGCTGCCGGTATGCCTCCGTCCGGTACGGGGAGCTGGGCTGCCCGCCGCAGCGACGCCCGGTCGCCGTGTACGGGGTGGACACCGACGCGTTCAGCCCGGACGCGACCGGTCCGGACCAACGGGCGAAGCTCCGGGCCGAGCTGGGGATCGACCAGGCCGCGTTCCTCGCGGTGATGGTCTCCCACGTCTACCCGCCCATGCGCCTGGTCCGCTCGGGTCGGGGCGTGAAGGGGCATGAGGTGCTGCTGGCCGCGTGGCGGACGTTCCGCCGCCGGCACCCGGAAGCGCATCTGTTGCTGGTCGGGGGCGGCTGGACGGGTGCCGGGGAAGACTACCGGCGGCAGCTCAGCGATCAGTTTGACGTTACCGGCGATCCTGGGATGACCTGGGTGGAATCGGTCCCGGACGTGCGGCCCTGCTACGCCGCCGCGGACGTCAGCGTCTCCCCGTCGCTGTGCGACGGGCCGGGATCGGCGGTGGAGGCCGGGTCGATGGGCGTGCCGAGCATCGTCAGTGCGGCCGGCGGTCTTCCCGAGGCGGTCACCGAACGCTCCGGCTGGGTGGTGCCACCGGCCGATCCGACGGCCCTGCTGGGCGCGCTCGACGCGGCGTACCAGGGCTGGGTCGCCGGCACGCTCGCCCTGCGCGGCCGGTTGGCCCGCCGACACGTGCAGGCGTCCTTCGACGACCTGCGGGCGGCGGCCGAGGTGGCGGACATCGTGGAGGACGTGGCGGCCCGCCGCCGCTGAGCACGACGCCGGTGGTCCGGTGGTTGGTCCCACCGGACCACCGACCGCCCGCCGTGGGGTCAGTGCCGGATGCCCGCCCAGTCGTGGTCGAGGAGGAACGCCACATCAAGCGGTGTTCGGCGCGGCGATCATCTGCCACCTGCGACGCCCAGAGCCTGCGACGCCCCTGCCGTCAGACCTGGCTGGACCTACCGTGAGCGGCCGAAAGAGTTCATTTCTCCCGTAACGTCCCGGTGTTAGTTGAGGTTGACGAGGGTGTGCCCGTCTCGCCGTAGCGAGCCGGCGGGCAGAAACCTGCCCCACAAGACGGATCCGCCCACCTGCCGACAGCACCGGAGACGTAATTGTGGATCTTCCTTATGAGAGGAACCGGTCATGGCCACGGACCTCGTGATCGTGGGCTGCGGTGGACACGGCCGAGAAGTTCTCACGATCGTCCATGCCGTCAACAAGGCCTCCGACCACGGATCCGCCTGGCGGATAGCCGGCTTCGTCGACGATGCGCCGAGTGAGGTCAACCTGAAACGCCTACGCGCACTCGGCGCCGACTACCTGGGCCGGATTCACGTTCTCGCGACGCTGCCGGCAGAGACCCACGTGGCCCTTGGCATCGGCGACCCGCGCGGAAGGCAGACAGTGGTCGACAGGATGGCGGCATATCCACGGCCCGCAGCGGTGCTGGTGCATCCGGACGCGACGGTGGGACCAGACCTCGTCCACGGCGAAGGGCTGTTGGTCTTCGCCGGTGCCCGGGTCACCACCAACGTCGTTCTGGGCCGGCACGTCCACCTCAACCAGAACGCGACAGTCGGACACGACTGTGTTCTCGGTGATTTCGTATCGATCAATCCACTGGCCGCCGTCTCCGGCGGCTGCCGGGTCGACAGCGGCGCGCTGGTCGGCGCCGGCGCCGTCGTCCTCCAGCAGCGTCACGTCGCCACCGCCGCCACCGTCGGCGCGGCGGCCTGCGTTGTCCGGGACGTCCCGTCGCACGCCGTCGTCAAGGGGGTACCAGCCCGATGAACTCCCGCTCCGCACGTCCGGAGATCCTCCGCCCCTACCTGCCGGCAGATGGATCAGAGGGGAACGTCCGGCCCCTGCGGGTGGCTGTCCTCGTCAAGACCAACGAGGGCGGGATGTGGATCCTGCCGCAGATCGAAGAACTTCGCAGACGGCGCCACCAGGTAGTCGTCATTCTGCCGCCCGGGCCGGGCCGGCTCACCGTCGAGCTGCGGCAACGAGGCTTCGAGGTGGCCGAGTCGCCGTTCGACTTCCGCGTCGGCGCCCCCAGCCTGCGAAAACTGCTGGGGCTACGGGCACTGATCCGCCGGCTACGTCCGGACGTTCTCCACTATCACCTGCTCGCATCCGCGTTCGCCGGCCGGATCGCGACGCTTGGCCTGCCGGTCGGTCGCGTGCACATGGTCGCCGGCCCGCTCTATCTGGAGTCCCCGCTCATCCGTCTGTTCGAGCGCCTGCTGTGGCGGCTGGACGACGTCATCATCTGCGGCTGCCAACACGCCGCCGACCGGTACGGGGAACTGGGGTGCCCTCCCGAGCGCAGAGCGGTCGCGACCTACGGAGTCAATACGGACCGGCATCGCCCGGACTGGCTGTCCCCCACACCCACCCCGACCGCTGGGCTCGACTACGACCCGCAGGTCCCCGTCGAGGCGCGGGCGAAGGCGCGCGCGGAGTTGGGGATCGCCGCCGACACGTTCCTCGCCATCATGGTCGCCTACGTGTATCCACCGATCCGACTCGTCAACCGGGGCCGCGGCATCAAGGGACACGACGTGCTCTTCCCGGCCTGGCGTCGGTTCCGCGAGCGCCACCCGAACTCGCACCTTCTCGTCGTCGGCGGCGGCTGGGCAGAGGAGGGCGCACGCCATCGGCTCGAACTGATCGACCGCTTCGGGATCAACGCCGACCCGGGTATCACGTGGTTGGAGACGGTGGACGATGTTCGACCCTGGTACGTCGCCGCAGACGTCAGCGTCAGCCCGTCGCTGGGCGAGAGCCATGGGGCGGCCGTCGAGGCCGGAGCGATGGCGGTACCGAGCATCGTCAGCCAGGCCGGCGGCCTACCGGAAACTGTCGACGAGCAGTGCGGGTGGGTGGTGCCGATGGACGACATACCGGCGCTGACCGACGCTTTGTCACAGGCCCACACGGCGTTCGAGGACGGCACGTTGACCGAGCGGGGACGTGCGGCGCGACGCCGGATGGTCGAGTTGTTCGACAACCGCAGGTCGGCGCTGACGGTCGCCGACACCATCGAGGCTGTCGCCGTCCGTGGGCGGCGCCGGTGAGAGTGGTCGTCACCTCCGAGGCCCGATTCTCCCGTACTCCCGATGGCGCGGTGTGGACCACCGATGGGCCGGACCACGGTTTCTGGGTCCGGTATCTGACGACGTTCCACCGGGTTCGGGTGATGGCTCGGGTCCGCGAGGTGACGGCGGCACCGGACGGCGCCCGGCGAGTCGACGGTGACGACATTGACGTGTGGCCCGTGCCGTACTACGTCGGGCCGCGGCAGTACATCTCGGTTCGACCGGCGATCCAGGCAGCCGTGCGCGGAGCCGCGACGAATCACGACGCGGTGATCCTGCGGGTGCCATCGGCCATCGGTACGCTCCTGGCGGCTCACCGCGATCGCGCACAACTGCCGTACGGCGTGGAGGTGGTGGCGGACCCGTACGACGTGTTCGCGCCCGGCGTCATCAGGCACCCGCTACGTCCCCTGCTGCGACGCCGATTCGTGGCCAGGCTGCGCCACGAGTGCCGCAGGGCGGTCGCCGCCTCGTACGTCACCGAGCGCCACCTGCAATCGAGATATCCAACCCGCACCGACGTGCCCACCGTGGCAGCGTCGAGCATCGACCTCTCGGCGTCGGCCTTCGCGATGGCGAGTCGCGGGCCTAGCGCGAAAGGCGAGGCGCACCACATCATCACCGTGGGCACGATGGACCAGATGTACAAGGGGTTCGACACCCTGATCACCGCAGTGGCGCGGTTAAACCACGTTGGCGTACCAGCCCGGATGTCGCATATCGGGACAGGCCGGTTCCAGCCGCGCCTTGAGCAGCTCGCCGCTCGCCTCGGCGTGGCGGACAAGGTCGCGTTCGTGGGCTGGTGCTCTCCCGGAGAGGAGCTACGCCAGCACCTTGACGCCGCCGACCTCTTCGTCATGCCGTCCCGGACCGAGGGACTTCCGCGGGCTTTGATCGAGGCGATGGCCCGCGCCCTGCCCGCCGTCGGCACGCGGGTGGGTGGGATTCCCGAACTGCTGCCGGCGGTGGACATGGTCCGCCCCGACGACCCACGGGAACTCGCCCGGGTAATCGGCGAGATGCTCCAAGACCCGGACCGGATGAGCGCAGCCTCCGCCCGCAACCTCGCGCACGCCCGACGGTACTCCCGGGAGTCCCTGAATCCCCGGCGCGAAGCCTTCTACCAGGCCGTGCGCGACGCGACCAAACGGCCGATCACGACACCCTCTCGCTGACCACCCGCCACCCTGATCTCCGTCCCGCGACCTGTGAGGAGCGCCGAGCGATGGCATCCCTAGGACCAGCCAAACCACGCCGTCTGTCCGACGGTCAAGCCCGCTCCGCTCCTGGTCAGCTGCGCGACACACGACCGGGCGACCCACCGGTGCCCCCCGGCTCCAGGCGCGCAGACGGCACACTGGGGGTACCTTCTCGGGCTGGCGGCCCCGTCCGGGTGGTCCATGTGATGGGATGCCTCGATCGGGGCGGAATCGAGACGTCCTCGCTGGACATATGTCGCACCATTCCGCAGTCGGAGATCTTTCAGACCTTTGTCACTGTCGCCGGTTGGGAAGGCACACTGGCGGATGACTTCCGGGCTGCCGGTGCCGCCGTCACACAATTGCCGGTGAATCCGAAGCACTCCTTCCCCCTGCGCATGTGGCGGTACCTGCGATCGTCGCAGCCAGATGTCGTGGTGTCCCACATCAGCTTGACCAGCGCCCTCGTCCTGCTGGCAGCGCGAGCGGGCGGAGTACCGACACGGATCGCGCGGCTGTCCAGCGAAGGCGACGGCCGGCCGGACACCCGCCGACGTCGCGCCCAACGGGCGCTGCTCAGACGGTTGCTTTCCCACGCGGCCACTGACGTCCTAGGAGTGACCGCAGCGTCCAGGGACTTCGCCGCGGGACGCCCGGATGATCAGCGGTACCGTGTGCTTCCGAACGGCGTCGCCATCGGCCGGATAGATGGGTGGGACCAGCAGAGCGCCCGCCGACACTGGGGACTACCGCTCGATGTGCCGGTGTTCGGCTATATCGGCAGGGCCGCGCCAGAGAAGAACAGGCAGTTCCTCATAGAAGTGCACCGAGCCGCATGCGAGGTGCAGCCGCAGGCCCGACTCCTGATCGCTGGCCCAGGTGGCACCGCTGATATCACCGGTGTGCACCCGGAAGCAGCTGGCGATGCACGAATAATCCTGGCGGGTGAGGTCGACGAGGTCGCGTCCGTGCTGGCTGCCTCCGATGTATTGCTTCTGCCGTCGATACGGGAAGGGCTTCCGGGTGTGGTGCTGGAGGCCCTGGCCGCTGGTGTTCCCGTGGTGACAACCGACCTGCCCACGCTGGTAGAGGTGGCAACGCTGGTCGAGGGAGTAGTGCCGGCATCATTGACGGCCGGGGCGGACGCCTGGGCCGCCATCGCGCTGCGTCAGGCGGAAATGCCAGCTGAACAGCGTCAAGCGCTCAGCCGCTCCTTGAGGTCGTCGCACTTCACAGTCGAACATGTCGTGCAGGAATGGCGACGGCTCTGGCAGCGGACCGCCAGCCGCTCCTGACCTTGACCGCTGGCGCAGTCAGCTGGGTGGTTGCCGAGTGGAAGTCCGCCCGGCTCGCTGAATCCCCGGCCCAGCTGGTTCGGGTAGTCGGCTAGACCGAACACTGTCCAACAGACGGGCCGCGCAGATGATGCTCAGGCAAAGCAAGACCTGTGCCACGACCGGCGTGAAGTTGTTGCGGGTCCAGACCAGCAGCACGTAGCCGATCATTCCTACCGAATACTCCCACATCGACCAGGATTGGCGGGAGTCCAGAAACGCGACCGCGGCCCCGATCAAGGCCATCACGACGACGACGCCGACGACGCCGGCAGCGCGGTATGCCTCAGCTGTGGGCGATCCGCCGATGGCACCCAACTCCGGCTGGGCCAGGAAGACAGTGGAAAGGTTGCGCTCATCGAGCGTCGCTGGGACGACATCCAGCCCCAGGGCGTGGCCGATCAGACGCTCCACCGGCGCCCAGTAGGTCTGCCAGCCCACCGCAGGCACGTGTCCGTTGACGTCCCATTCCCGCACTACGACCACAGTACGCAGCGTCGCGCTCATCTCAGCGAGACCGTCCAGCGGGTTGAGTGACGCCGCCGTCAAACGGAACCCACTCGGTCCGCCCTCACGTGCCTGACGTACCACCGATCCCAGTGTGAGCAGGCCGAGAAAGGCTGCGCCGTGCCATAGCCGGATCCGCACGTGCTGCCGTCGGCTCCAGGCCAGGAGGAAGGCTGCCAGCGGAAAGATCGTGCCACTGCGCCACCCGATGACGAGCGGAACGATGACGACGGGCAGAAAGGCCAATGCCCACCAGTGCGATTTGCCAAGACGGCCGTTTGTCCCCAGCACTGCCATACCTATGCCGAAAGACAAGAACGACCATGCCAACTCCGGTGTGTGCTGCTCGGTACGAAACAACGCGTAGTTGTCTGCACCGAGAGTGTTCAACCCCTCGGACAAGACGACCTTGAGAAGTAGCACGGTCCCCAGGAGTATTAGGATCGGCCCCATCCACACGATGCTCGAGGTCGCTACGCGGTCTCTCGCGGCCGCCGCAGCGCGTTGGTGCCGCCCGGCGCTTCGCCGGCAAGCGACGGCGGCATAGCCGAGCAGATACGCCGCCATACTAACCGTGACCAACACCAGCGCTGCAGCGATCTGCGGCGACAGCAGCCACGTCAACGGATCACCGGTACTTCCGGTGAGGAGCCTCGGCATGGCACCGAGGATGAGGTAAGGCGTCAGGCCAACATGGAACACGGCATAGATGAACAGGAACATCGAGCCGAGACTTACCTGCCGGTTGCCACGAAGTCGCGCCAGCAGGACAACATTCGAAACCGCAACAAGCGCGGCCGAGGCCGCCGCGAGCCTGGGCGAAGCCACCAGCGCGGGGAGCGCGAGAGCAATGCTGATCAGTTGCAGCATGGCGACGCCGACTACGGCATCCGGCCGAATGCCTGACCGCGCCGGAACGTCGTCACGACCAACCCCGGCCTGACTTCGGCGCCCAGGCCTCCCGATCGGCGAGACGGTAGGCGTGACGAGGGCCATGCGTCAGTCCCTTCACTCTTCGCGGGCTGAAACGCATCGGCGGGGCGCCCGGCTTCATGCGGCGTACCGCATTCACCGCCGACGTGCCGACCACGGCCCTGTCCCAGGTACTGACCTGCCCGCAATGGACACCTTCCTCTGAGTGTTTCTATCAGAAAAGGACAGCCTTTTAGGGCTGCTTCACGGCAAGCCGACTAATGTGATTTGTGTTCACCTGCACCGATAGCTCGATCATTATTGACAAGACGAGCAGGGTCACTGTCGCCCCGGGGGCCGCACCCATTTCGCTCATGGTCCGTTACAACCTGAGTACATGTCCAGACAGTGGCGAGCGGACCACGCCCTAGTTGCATCTCGACCTGTCCTGCAGGCAGGTGTCCGCTCGCTCGCGATCCAACCGGACCCAGAAAAACCCAGGCGGCGGACACACCATGAGACGAACGCTCACCGCGATGGCGGGGGCGAGCCTGACGCAAGCTGCCAGTCTTGCCATTGGCGGCATTCTGGCCAGCCGGCTGCTCGGGCCTCACGACCGAGGTCTGATGGTGCTCGGTGCCACGAGCGGTAGCATCGCCTCGTTGGTAGCCGCTCTCGGCACGTCTCACGCTCTCCGGGCACGACTGCCGACGCTGAAGGACGAGTCGTCGCGCCAGAGACTGCTTGCTTCCTACACCTGGCTGACGGTGGCTGCGGTGGTCCTCAGTGGCACATTGGCCGCCGTCGCGTGTCGGGTATGCGGGCTAACCATTGACCCGGGCCTGGCCGAACCCTCATTCCTACTTGCGGTGCTGCTCGTAACCAGCGGTCAAATAGCCCTGGTCCAGTTCCCGGACACGTGGTACGCGGCTGGTCGCTTCCGAACCGGCAGCACTTGGGCTGCCGCCGTCGCGGCCGGAGGCACTGGGGGTCTCGTGCTCGCCGCGTTGCTGCTCGATCGGACGGCCTGGGCACTGTTGGCCGGTCAGGCAATCGGCATGATGACGCTGGCGGTCGCACAAGCACTTCACCTGCGCTCGTCTCGACTGCTCGTGTTCGCCAAGCCCAACCGGTGGGAGACGGTCCGGCTGCTTCGCTCGGGCATCCAGTCACTAAGTCTCACCATCGGACTCGCGTTGGCACTCCGCGCAGATCGATACATCCTGGGCGGCGCCGCTGGCGCCGATGTCGTCGGTGTCTATTCGACAGCGGCGACGCTGAGCGAGGCACCTCGCGTAGTACCCGCGGCCTTGGGCCAAATTACCTACCGGAAGGTCACCCTGGGCTGTGAGACAGCCGAGGTGGACCGAACCGCGTTCTACGCATTCCTCGCCTCCCTGGCCACGGGTCTACCGGTGGCGGTGGCGGGCTGGTTCCTCATAACACCCGTCTTCGGCTCCGCGTTCGCCGACGCCAAGCCGCTCCTATTGGTCCTGCTGCTCGGCGAACTGCTGTTCGCACCGTTCGCGGTGGCCAGTCGGGGCCTACTGGGGGGCGGCTGGGTGGGATGCGCAGGGCTGGTCGGAGCGAGCGGGACGGTAGCCGCGCTGCTGCTGTACTCGGTAACGGCTCCGATCTGGGGAGCAGCCGGGGCTGCCTGGTCTTCCGCCCTGCTCTACGGTGGCCTGTCCGTGGCATCGATGACCGTTCTGCGCAGTCGGCTCATCTGGCAGCGTAGGCAAGCGCCGCTCCCTGATGCTCCCGCCTCCTCGGACCACGGGCTCCAACGCGTCCCCAACTAGCCAGGTGTCGCACGCTCAGCCGCCGTCCGTCCAAATCGCCTTGACCGTGTCGGCGAGCGCATGCCCAGGGGCCCAGCCGAGTTCCCGGGCAGCGGAGATGTCGGCGCACATCCACGACACGGTCGCCGAGCGGGCGGCGTCCGACGCCGGGGCGGTCTCGTTGACCGCACCGGTGAACCCGGCAGCGTCGGCCAGCAGGCGGACGACATAGCGGATTCGTACTGCGTTGCCGCTGCCGACGTTGAGAACGGGTGGAACCCGGGGAGCACCGACGGCGGCCTGGACGGCTGATGCCACGTCCCGGACGTCCACGAAGTCCCGCCAGGCATCCAGCGAACCCAGCGCGATCGCCGGCGAGCCCTGCCTGATTGCGTCACGCAGCAGCCGCACCGTGCGGCCCAAGACGTTCTGCTCGGCCATGCCGGACCCGATCGGGTTGAATACCCGCAAGACCACGGCATCGATCCGGCGGGCCGCGATCGCCAACTCGGTCAGCCGGGTGGCCGCCAGCTGACTGAGCCCGTAGCCGCCCACAGGCTCGGTCGGGTTGCCCTCTCCGACCGCCCGCCCGACGGGCACCGGGCCGTACTCGCCAGCCGAGCCGAGCCGGACCAGTCGGGCACCGGGCGCGCCGGCGACGACGGCCTCGATGAGCTTCGCGGTGACCAGCGTATGTGCGCGCAGCAGCTGGTGGTCGTCGCCGGCCATCCGACCGCTGCAGTTGATCACAGCGGTTGGCCGGCTGGCCCGGACCAGGGCGGTGAGGTCGCGCAAGTCGACCGTAACCAGGTCACACTCTGCACGAGTGGGGCAGGTCAGGGTGGCGTCGGCAGCCAGCGCCGTCCGCACATGGCGGCCCAGGAAACCGGAGGCGCCAAAGAGCAGGATCCTGGTCATCTCGGAGGCGGACCGCGGTCAGGCCGAGCGTGCACGGGCGGCGGGCCATTGGGCAGTGGGAACCCGGGCCCGACGGAACCAGTCGACCGTCTCCCGGAGCCCGTCAACGAGAGAGGTCGCGTTGACCGCCGGGAAGAGTTCCCGCAGCCGCTCGCAGTCGGCCTGGGAGTCCCGCACGTCACCGGCGCGGGACGGCCCGTACACGACCTCCAGCCGCCGGCCCAGCACGACCTCCAACTCGGCGATCAGTTCCAGTAACGAGATCCGGGCGCCGAAGGCGAGATTGACCGTATCCGGCGCGGAGACCCCTCGCAGGATCGCGTCGCTGATCACCGAGATGACGCTGCCGACGTACGTGAAGTCGCGGGTTTGCGTACCGTCGCCGTGCACCTGCAGTGGACGCCCGTCCAGAGCAGCGCTGACGAATCGGGGAACGACCGCGGCGTAGGCGTGGTCGGCCGCCTGCCGGGGACCGAAGACATTGAAGAACCGGAACGGCAGCACCGACATGCCGTAGCAGGCGGCGTACGCGTTGGCGTATGCCTCGGTCGCCAGCTTGGAGACCGCGTACGGGCTGAGCGGTATCGGGCGCAGGGTCTCCCGACGGGGCAGGGTCGGGTTGGCACCGTAGACCGACGACGAGGAGGCCAGAATGATCTGGGCAACCTTGTGTCGCCGCGCCGCTTCCAAGACCATCAGGGTGCCGGTGGCGTTGGCGTGATGGCTGCTTACCGGGTTGTCAATGGAGCGGGGCACCGATCCGAGAGCACCCAGGTGCACCAGGCTTGTCGCCCCGTGGACCGCCTCGTCGAGAAGGTCGGGGTCCAGGATGGTGCCGGTCAGCAGCCGCACCGGCAGGTCGAGGAGGTTGTCCAGCGAGCCAGTCGACAAGTCGTCCACAGCGACGATCTCACTTACCCTGGGAATCCCGGCGAGGGTCTCGATGAGGTTGGAGCCGATGAACCCTGCCCCACCGGTCACGACGATCTTCAAGACTGCTCCTGTCGCTGGTTGCGGTCGTTGACCGCGCTGTTTGTGTCCTACGAGTTGAGGCCAGAGTGCCGGCCGCCACCGCGTCGGTTCGGGGGCGGCCGGTCACGGTGAGATTGGCGCTCAGACGGAGCGGTCGACCCGGTAGCGGGCGAGATTGGCGGGGTCGAGGAACCATTCCACGGTGGCCTTCAGCCCGGCGTCGAGGGACGTAACCGGCGCCCAGCCGGTCTGCGCACGGAGCAGACTGGCGTCACCGAGAAGCCGTTCCACCTCGGAGCCGGTCGGACGTAGTCGTGCATCCGAAACCAAGATCTGCGGATCGGCGCCAAAAATCCCAGCTATCCGGCGGACCAGTTCACCGACCGAGGTTTCCCGGCCCGTGGCCGCTTGGAACACCTGCCCGACCACACGGTCGGCGGGCGCGGACCCCACCGCGATGAAGGCGGCGACGGTGTCCCCGACGAACACCAGGTCCCGGGTGGTCTCGACGGCACCCAACTCAATGAGGTCGGGCTCACGTGCGAGTTGGGCGACGATTGTCGGGATGACCGCCCGGGTCGACTGGCGCGGGCCATACGTGTTGAACGGGCGCAGGGTGACCACCGGCAACTCGAAGCTCAGGTGGTAGCTCTCGGCCAGCTTATCCGCGCCGATCTTGGTGGCCGCGTACGGGGACTGCCCGCGCAGTCGGTGCGTCTCGGTCATAGGGACGCTGGTCGCCGTGCCATAAACCTCGCTGGTCGAGGTAACCACCACTCGCGGGCTGCCTGCCACCCGAGCACTCTCGAGCACGTTGAGCGTGCCGACGATGTTCGTCTCTACGTACGACTGCGGCGCCAGGTAGGAGTACGGGATGCCGCCGAGGGCGGCCAGGTGGTAGACCACCGACACGTCGTCGACCAGCCGCTGCACCATTCCCCGGTCCCGGATGTCGCCAGCGACCACCTCCACTTGCGCCAACTGGTCAGCGCCGAAGGTGTCCAGCCAGCCGTACGAGCCGGCCCCGTTGTAGTGGACGAAGGCCCGCACCCGGTGCCCCCGATTGACGAGTGCCTCGACGAGGTGCGAGCCGATGAACCCGCCTGCGCCGGTCACCGCCACCAGTTCGTCGGTCGAAGATGCCTGCATGGGGCCTGCTCCTAGTCTGCTGTCGATACGGGTGAAATGCGGGTCAGCTGAGCGGCTGTCACCGTGTCGACCTCGACGTGGGGGCGGGCCACACCAGCCGGCAGCAGGATGGGCTCAACCTCGGCGAAGCAGCGGTTGGCCTCGTCGTAGTCCTCAGGACGGCCGATATCGAGCCAGTACCCGCTGAAGTCATAGCTGGTCGGGGGCTCGCCCTTCCTGAGTAGATCTAGAACGAGCTCGTCGAACCCGAAAGCGCGCCCCGGTTGATAGTTCGCGATCGTGCGGGCGGAAAGGCCATAGACGCCCATGCTGACCCGGTAGTCCAAGACCGGCTTCTCGTTGAACTTAATGATCTTGTCACCCTCGGCCTCCAGCACCCCAAAATCGATCTTCACGCTCCGCCGGTAGGTGGCCACCGTCAACGGGGCGCCCGACCGAACGTGCGTGGCAAGCAGGTCGGCGTAGTCGAGATCGGTGAGCACGTCCCCGTTCATCACCAAGAAATGCTCGGGGAGTCGGTCGCGCATCCCGAACAGCGGCCCGATGGTTGACAGGGGTGCCCCCTCCTCCAGGTAATCGACTCGAAGGCCGAACCGGGAGCCGTCACCAACGAAGGCCCGGATCAGCGAGCCGAGATGGTTGATCGCCAGGGTGACCTGGGTGAATCCTCGAGCCGCCAATTGGTAAAGGATGATCTCGAGAATCGCGTAGTTGTCGCCGATCGGGACCAACGGCTTGGGCAGCACCGAGGTGTACGGGCGTAGCCGCACCCCCTTGCCGCCCGCCATGATCACTACGTACATCTCGCCCTCGCCCTCTTCGTCCTGCGGCGACCGTCCGAGCCGAATAGGCGACGTCCGACAGGAGGTGACTCCTGACGGAACAACGACCAGAAGAACGCAGAGATGCGCAAAAGGGACCTCGCGCCTCGGCGGTGGTTTGCTGTTGCGTCTTGGCCGACCCGAGCCACCGTCACCTACAGCCCCGACACCGGCACGGTCAGCGACCTCGCACCCATCGACCTATTGACACTGATCACGCCGCACCGAAGGCTCGCGCCTACAGGTCCTTCACCCAAGGAGGCGCGATGAGACCGAGACGACTGGCGATCGCCGGCGTGGTCACCCTGCTCGGCGCACTGGCACTGACCCCACCGGCCAGCGCGCGGCCGCCGTCCGACCCGGCCGTCCGCGACGGCCTGGAGGTGTACGTCGGCACTGTCGACGCAAAACAGCGGGAGCAACTGCGCGCGGCGGGGGTCGACCTCGGCCACGACGCGAAGGCGGACGCGTCCGGCCGCACGACGGTCGAGACGGTCCTCAGCCGACGGCAGGCGAAGCGGTTGACCGACAAGGGCGTACCGCTGTCGGTGAAGAAGGTGCGAGGCAAGGACGCGTCGCAGGCGCTACGGGAGCAGGCCGCGGCCGGCTGGACGAGTTTCCGTCAGTACGGTGAGCCGGGCGGCCTGCGAGACGAGCTGAACGCCACCGCGGCCCGGTATCCCAAGCTGACCAAGGTGGAGACGATCGGTCGCAGCCAGCAGGGGCAGCCGATCGTCGCCGTGAAGGTCACCAAGAACGCGCGGACCGTCGCGGACGGCCAGCGACCGGCGGTGCTCTACGCCGGCGCGCAGCACGCCCGCGAGTGGATCACGCCGGAGATGACCCGCCGGCTGATGCATCACGTGCTGGACAGCTACGGCACCGACCGGGAGATCACCCGACTGCTGGACACGACCGAACTGTGGTTCCTGCCGGTCGCCAACCCGGACGGATACGACTTCACGTTCACCCCCGGTAACCGTTTGTGGCGCAAGAACCTGCGGGACAACAACGGTGACGGGCAGCTCGGCTCCGGCGACGGCGTCGACCTCAACCGCAACTTCAGCTACAAGTGGGGGTACGACAACGAGGGCTCCTCTCCGGAGCCGAACAGCGAGACCTACCGGGGCCCGGGCCCCAACTCCGAGCCGGAGACCAAGGCCCTGGACCGGCTCTTCAAGCGGGTCGGGTTCGAGTTCTTCGTCAACTACCACTCGGCGGCCGAACTGCTGCTCTACGGCATCGGCTGGCAGGTGAGCACACCCAGCCCCGACGACGAGATCTACAAGGCGATGGTCGGGGACGACGAGCATCCCGCGGTGCCCGGCTACGACCCGGACATCTCGGCGGAGCTGTACACCACAAACGGTGACACCGACAGTCACGCCACTGTCAGGTACGGCACGCTGGGCTTCACCCCGGAGATGTCCACCTGCGAGGCCGCCTCGGCCGTCGACCCGGACGACCAGTGGCGCCCCGAGGACTGCGTCAGCGGCTTCATCTTCCCTGACGACGAGACGCTGATCGCCGGCGAGGTGAGCAAGAATCTACCGTTCGCGTTGGCAGTGGCCCGGTCGGCGGCGGACCCGGACGACCCGGTTTCGGTGGTCGGTCGGAGCACTCCGGACTTCGTGGTCGACGCCTTCGACACCTCGTACGGGCGCACCCAGCAGGTCGCCTCGATCACCCGTCGGGCGCTGAGAAACGTGCGGATGCACTACACGATCAACGGTGGGCGGCCGAAGACGGTCGCGGTCCGCGAGTGGCGCGGTGGCGAGCGGTACGGCGACACACACGACGACTACTACGCCGAGCTACGGGGCACGGTCAGCGGCGCGAAGCCGGGCGACCGGGTGGAGGTCTGGTTCACCGGGAACAAACCGCGCGCCGGGGTGGTGGCCAGCGAACACTTCACCTATCGGGTGCACAACGACGTCGGGGGCGACGTGCTGGTCCTCGCGATGGAGGACGTCACCGGCCTCAGCCCGGCGCAGACCGGCACCACAGCGAAGTACGCCGACGAGGTCGCAGCGTCGCTGGGCGCCGCCGGGCGCAGCAGTGACGTGTACGACTTCGACGCGATGGGCCGCAGGGCGCCGCACCCGCTCGGCGTGCTGTCGCACTACGAGGCGGTGGTCTGGGAGACCGGCGACGACGTGATCCTGCGCTCCCCCGGTCAGGTGGCCGGCACGACGGCCAGGGCGGCACTGGAAACCGAGCTGGCCGTTCGGGACTATCTGAACGAGGGCGGCAAACTACTGGTCAGCGGCCAGTACGCGTTGTTCGCGCAGGGCGCCAACGGGTCGTACGTCTATCACCCGGACGCGCCGCCGGAGTGCACCGACGCCGAGGCCGCCAGCTGTCTGCCGCTGTTGAACGACTTCCAGCAGTACTGGCTGGGCGCGCACACCTACGTCAGCGACGGCGGAACCAACCCGGACGGGGAGCCGTTCCCGGTCGTCGGGACCGACGCGGCGTTCACCGGCTTCGAGGGGCAGCTGAACGCCTCCGGCTCGGCGGAGAACCAGGCGCACACCGCGTCGTTCCTGACCACGTCGAGCTTCCTGCCGCAGGACGAGTTCCCGCAGTTCGCCAGTTCCGCGCCGGTGGGCTGGACCCGGCCGGGCGGCGCGCCGTTCGATCCGCGTACGGGTGAGTGGTACCTGTACAGCGGGCAGACCGACGAGTCGTACAAGCGGCTCACACGCACTGTGGATCTCACCGGGGCGAGCAGCGGAGAGTTGCGCTTCTTCACCTCCTACGAGATCG
Organism: Micromonospora noduli; assembly: GCF_003264365.1. Lineage (GTDB taxonomy): Bacteria > Actinomycetota > Actinomycetes > Mycobacteriales > Micromonosporaceae > Micromonospora > Micromonospora noduli. The sequence goes on along the minus strand of NZ_PYAK01000036.1, from coordinate 44,366 downwards.
AGCAGGACTGGGATTTCATGTTCGTCGAGGCGCACGAGGTGGGTAGCGACGACTGGACGACCCTGCCGGACGCCAACGGCAAAACCAGCACGGTCACCGGGGACAGCTGCACCGAGGGTTGGGTGGAGCAGTTGCACCCGTTCCTCGCGCACTACCAGGGCGCGGACTGCTCTCCCACCGGGAGCACCGGCAGTTGGAACGCGGCGAGCGGGTCGTCGGGAGGCTGGAAGGAGTTCGTGGTCGACCTGTCGGGCTACGCAGGTAAGCAGGTCGAGGTGTCGATCACGTACGCCTCGGACTGGGGCACCCAGGGTCTCGGCGTCTTCCTGGACGACGCCCGGGTGCTGGTCGACGGGTCGACAGTGGCGGAGACCTCGTTCGAGTCGGCCGACCTGGGTGGCTGGACGGTGGCCGGCCCACCGCCCGGCTCCGCTGGCAACGCCAACGACTGGTCGCGCAGCCAGCAGGCGTTCGAGGAGGGCTCGGTGGTGGTCACCGGGGACACGGTGTACCTGGGCTTCGGGTTGGAGGGTCTGCCTCCGGCGGCCCGCGACGACCTGGTCGCCCGCTCGCTGACCCACCTCGCCGGGCAGTCCCGCCCCTGATGGTGGCGAGGTGCGCCGACGGTCCGCGGACCGTCGGCGCACCTTTGGTGTACGCCGGGTACGGTCGCCGCCGATGTGGTGAGCTGTACGGGTGTCGGGGCTGGGACTTGTGCTGCACCCCACCCGGGATGTCACCGAGGTGGTCGGGATCATCGAACGGTGGGCGAAGCGTCACCACAAGACGCTGATGGTTCGCGAGGAGGACCAGCACCGCGTCTCGTCCTGCATCGTGCCGGTGCCGGAGGACGAGGTGGCGGCCCGCGCCGACGCCTTGATCAGCGTCGGCGGCGACGGCACCATGTTGGGTGCGCTGCGATCCGCCGTCCTCGACCCGAAGCCGGTGCTCGGCGTACACCTGGGTCGTGTGGGTTTTCTCGTCGAGATCGAGCCGCCGGAGCTTCCTGAGGCGCTGAGCCGGTTGCTGTCGAAGGAGTTCACCATCGAGTCGCACGCCTGCCTCGCCTGCGACGTGTGTGGCGACGACGTGGTGGCGTTCAACGACATCGCGTTGGTGCGCCAGCCCGGCTCCGGCTTCGTCAACGTCACACTCGCCATCGACGGCCAGCAGTACGGCTACTACCGCTGCGACGCCGTGGTGGTCAGCACCCCGATCGGCTCCACGGCGTACAGCTACGCCGCCGGCGGCCCGCTGATCTCCCCGGCGGCGGACTCGATGGTGATCACGCCGTCGGCACCGATGGCCGGCATCTCCCGGTCGGTGGTGCTCTCACCGAGCGAGAAGATCCGGCTGGAACTGGAGCCCGACTCGTCCCCGGTGGTGGTGGAGATGGACGGGTTGGTGTTCCGCGACCCGGCCACCGAGGGAGCGGTGGAAATCAGCTACCGCCGCAACGCCGGCCTGGTGGTGCGCTTCGACCCGCTGCGCTACCAGGAACGCAACCAGTTGAAGATGACGCTGCTCGACCTGCCGTTCCTGCCCGAGCAGCTCCGCGAGCTGCTCCCTGAGGAACTGCGCCGCACCCAACGGGAAATACCTCCGCCCTGCTGACCCCGCCCACCCGTCCCCATCAAGGCGGGCGGATGGGCGGGTGGGCGCCGGGGTTAGGAGGTCAGAGCTTGGTCTACCAGAGCTTTGGCTTCTTCTTGGATCTTCTTGAGGTGGTCGGGGCCTTGGAAGGACTCGGCGTAGATCTTGTAGACGTCCTCGGTGCCGGAGGGCCTCGCGGCGAACCAGCCGGACTCGGTGCTGACCTTGAGGCCGCCGATCGCCGCGCCGTTACCGGGAGCGGTGGTCAGCGTCGAGGTGATCGGCTCACCGGCGAGTTCGGTGGCGGTGACCTGCTCCGGGGAGAGCTTGCCGAGCACGGCCTTCTGCTCCCGGGTGGCAGGGGCGTCGATCCGGGCGTACGCGGGGGCGCCGAAGCGTTCGGCCAACTCCGCCCAGTGCTCGCTCGGGCTGCGGCCGGTGGTGGCCTGGATCTCGGCGGCGAGCAGGCAGAGCAGCAGGCCGTCCTTGTCGGTGGTCCAGGTCGAGCCGTCGCGCCGCAGGAACGACGCCCCGGCGCTCTCCTCGCCACCGAAGCCGACAGCGCCATCCAGCAGACCAGGCACGAACCACTTGAAGCCGACCGGCACCTCCAGCAGCGGCCGACCCAGGTCGGCGGCGACCCGGTCGATCATCGACGAGGAGACAAGGGTCTTGCCCACCGCGGCGGCCGGCCCCCACTCGGTGCGGGTGCGGAAGAGGTGACGAATCGCCACGGCCAGGTAGTGGTTGGGGTTCATCAGCCCGGCGTCCGGGGTGACGATGCCGTGCCGGTCGGCGTCGGCGTCGTTGCCCGTGGAGATCTGGTAGTCGGCCCGCGCGGCGATCAGCGACGCCATCGCGTTCGGCGAGGAGCAGTCCATCCGGATCTTGCCGTCGCCGTCCAGGGTCATGAACCGCCAGGTCGGGTCGACCGTCGGGTTGACCACGGTCAGGTCCAGGCGGTGCCGCTCGGCGATCTCACCCCAGTACGCCACGCTCGCCCCGCCCAGCGGGTCCGCGCCGATGCGGATCCCCGCGTCACGGATGGCGTCGATGTCGATCGCGGCCGGCAGGTCGTCGACGTAGTTGGCGAGGAAGTCGTACTCCCCGGTGGTGTCGGCGGCCCGCGCCCGTGCGTAGGTGATCCGGCGGACCTCCTTGAGCCCGGCGGCGAGGATGGCGTTGGCCCGGTCCTGGATCCACCGGGTCACGTCGGTGTCGGCCGGCCCACCGTTTGTGGGGTTGTACTTGAAACCGCCGTCGTCGGGCGGGTTGTGCGAAGGGGTGATCACGATGCCGTCGGCGAGCCCGCTGGTCCGCCCACTGTTGTGCGTGAGGATCGCGTGCGACAGTGCCGGGGTCGGGGTGTAACCGTCGCGGCTGTCCACCAGCACGGTGACCCCATTGGCGGCGAGCACCTCCAGGGCGTCCACCGCGGCCGGCGCGGAGAGCGCGTGGGTGTCCCGGGCGAGGAAGAGCGGCCCGTCCAGCCCCTGCTCGCGCCGGTAGTCGCAGAGCGCCTGGGTGACCGCGAGGATGTGGTCGGAGTTGAACGCGTTGCGCAGGCTGGAGCCGCGGTGGCCGGAGGTGCCGAAGGAGACCTGCTGGGCCGGGTCCGCGGGATCCGGATGCTCGGCGTAGTAGGCGGTCACCAGGCGCGGCACGTCGACCAGGTCGGCGGGCTCGGCGGGCTGGCCGGCACGGGGGTGGGTCACTGCGGGATCCTCCTCGGGGAGTGCCTGTCGGTCACGGCACGACCTTCTGGCCCTTGCCGATCACCACGATGCCGTTGTCGGAAACGGTGTAGCGCTGCCGGTCCTTCTCCAGGTCGACGCCGATCTCGACGCCCTCCGGGACGAACACGTTCTTGTCCAGGATGGCCCGCCGGACCACCGCGTGCCGGCCGATCTCCACACCCTCCATCAGCACCGAACCCTCGACGTGCGCCCAGGAGTGCACCCGCACCTTCGGCGAGACGATCGAGTTCTCCACCAGCGAGCCGGAGATCACCACACCCGGGGAGACCATCGAGCCGACCGCCCGGCCCACCCGCTCACCCCACTGGTGCACGAACTTCGCCGGCGGCCACGGCGGCTGCTCGGTGTAGATCGGCCAGTCAAAGTTGTACATGTTGAAGACGGGGTGCACGTTGATCAGATCCATGTGCGCGTCGTAGAACGAGTCGAGCGTTCCCACGTCCCGCCAGTAGCCGCGATCACGGTCGGTGCTGCCCGGCACCTCGTTGTCGCGGAAGTCGTAGACGTTGGCCTCGCCGCGTTCGACGAGCATCGGGATGATGCTGCCGCCCATGTCGTGCTTGCTGGACTTGTCTTCGGCGTCGCGCTCGACCGCCTCGCAGAGCGCCCGGGTGGTGAAGACGTAGTTGCCCATCGAGGCGTAGATCTCATCCGGCGCGTCGGGCAGACCGACCGCGTCGGTGGGCTTCTCGCGGAACGCCCGGATCCGCTTGCCGTCCTCGCCGACCTCGATGACGCCGAACTGGTCGGCCATCGACAGCGGCTGGCGGATGCCGGCCACTGTCACCGCCGCGCCGGAGGCGATGTGGTCCTCCACCATCTGCCGCGGGTCCATCCGGTAGATGTGGTCGGCGCCGAAGACGATCACGTAGTCGGGCTGCTCGTCGTTGATCAGGTTGAAGCTCTGGTAGATGGCGTCGGCCGAGCCGGCGAACCACCACGGGCCACGACGCTGCTGCGCCGGCACGGGGGTGACGTAGTTGCCGAGCAGCGTGGACATGCGCCAGGTCTTGGTGATGTGTCGGTCGAGGGAGTGGGACTTGTACTGGGTCAGCACGACGATCTTGAGATAGCCGGCGTTGGCCAGGTTGGAGAGGACGAAGTCGACCATGCGGTACATCCCGCCGAACGGGACGGCCGGCTTGGCCCGATCCGTGGTGAGTGGCATCAGGCGCTTGCCCTCCCCACCCGCCAGGACGATCGCGAGCACCTTGGCAGCCATGCCCCGACGCTATCCACCCGCGTCCCACTTCACCACTCGTACGGGGAGTCTTCTGCACTAGGGTGCGCACATGACCGACTCCTCCCCGGCCACCGGATCCCTGCGCGTCGATCTGCTCACCCGCGAGTACCCACCGGAGGTCTACGGCGGCGCGGGTGTGCACGTCGAGTACCTGGCTCGGGAGTTGCGCCGCCTCGCCGACGTACGGGTGCACTGCTTCGGTCTGCCGCGCACCGAGCCGGGCGTCACCGCGTACGCCGAACCGCCGGGCCTGACCGGCGCGAACGCCGCACTGCGCACGATGGGCGTGGACCTGGAGATGGCCGCCGGCGCGGCCGGCACCGACGTGGTGCACAGCCACACCTGGTACGCGAACCTGGCCGGCCACACCGCGAAGCTGCTGCACGGTGTGCCGCACGTGGTGACCGCGCACAGCCTGGAGCCGCTGCGGCCGTGGAAGGCCGAGCAGCTGGGCGGCGGTTACGTGCTCTCCTCCTGGATCGAGCGCACCGCGATGGAGGCCGCCGACGCGGTGATCGCGGTCAGCGGCGGAATGCGCAACGACGTGCTCACCGCGTACCCGCAGATCGACCCCGACCGGGTCCGGGTGGTCTACAACGGCATCGACACCATCCAGTACGCCCCGGATCAGGGCACCGACGTGCTTGACCGGCTCGGCGTCGACCCGTCCCGCCCCAGCGTGGTCTACGTGGGCAGGATCACCCGGCAGAAGGGGCTGCCGTACCTGCTGCGGGCCGCCCGGGAGTTGCCGGCGGACACCCAGCTCGTCCTGCTCGCCGGCGCGCCGGACACCGCCGAGATCGCCGCCGAGGTGGAGGAGCTGGTCGCCGAGCTGCGGGCCAACCGTTCCGGCGTGGTCTGGGTGGCCGAGATGCTGCCCAAGCCCGAGGTGATCCAGGTGCTCACGCACGCCACCGTCTTCGTCTGCCCGTCGGTCTACGAACCGATGGGCATCGTCAACCTGGAGGCGATGGCCTGCGAGACGGCCGTGGTGGCGACCGCGACCGGCGGCATCCCCGAGGTCGTGGCCGACGACGAGACCGGCCTGCTGGTGCCGATCGAGCAGGCCACCGACGGCTCCGGCACTCCACTGGACCCGGACCGCTTCGTGGCCGACCTGGCGGCCGCGATCAACACGCTGCTGGCCGACCCGGCGCGCACCGAGCGGTTCGGCCTGGCCGGTCGACGGCGCGCGGTGCAGCACTTCTCCTGGGACGCCATCGCCCGACAGACAGTGGAGGTCTACCGCTCCGTCGGCGCGGCCTGAGGCAGACGGACTTCAGATAGCTGTCCCCGGCGGAGACTTGAACAACGACGTCGCCTCGGCAGCATGACCACCACGCCCGTTCCGTAGCGCGCTGGCGGCGATGCGGATGAGGTCGATGTTGACGCCGGCGGCACCGCTCGGATCGTGCACCTTCAGCTTCACGTCGAGGCTCACCGCTGTCTCACCCCAACCCTGCGCCTCAAGGTTGAGGTGAGCCACCTTCTGCGACGCGAGATGCGGCAGGTACCCGAGCGGTGCCACCTCGACGCTGTCGGCGTCCGACAGAGCGTTGAGCTTGGACTGCTTCTTGGTGTTGGGGTTCTCGACGAGGTTGCGGAAGTCCTCGGTGCCGCCCAGATTGACCTGGTAGGAGCTGACCAGCGTGAGGCCCCGCTCCTGCAGGAGCCGCAGCAGCGCGTTGTGCAGCACCGAGGTGCCGAACTGGCTGGCCAGGTCGTCGCCGAGCAACGGCAGTCCGGCTGCCTCGAACCTGTCGATCCAGCGTGGATGGCGGGCGACCGGGTCGGAGGTCGTGTTGATGAAGGCGACACCCGCGGTGTGGGCCGCCTCGGCGTACGCCTGGGCGGTCTCCGGCCGACCGCTCGGCGCGGAGTAGAGCAGCACCTCCGCCCCTGCCAGCGCCGCCGCCACCCGTCGCACCTCGCTCGCGTCGACGAGGCCCTTCGTGACCGGCACGCCGGCCCTGGGCAGATCGCAGTCCAGCCGAGGGAAGTTGTTGGGCGCCAGGAAGATCGCCTCGGTCAGGTCCCGACCGACCTTCTCCTCGGAGGTGGCGAAGGCCGCCACGACGTCGATGTCGCCCACCCCGAGCCCGTCGATAGTCGGCCTACGAATCCCGACCAGGCTGCCGCTCTGGCGGTAGAGAGCTAGCCCCTGCACCAGCGCCGACGTGTTGTTACCGACACCGACAACCGCGACCTTCACCCGTTCGATCATGGCCGGAGGCTACGTCACCTCCGCGTGTTTCGACGGCCTGGTGATCCGCTCCGACGGGACCACAACGACCCCGCAATTGTCGTACAGGTGTTCTAATCTTTGCCTGTGATCGATGCGTTGGAGCAGGCCGATGCCGCGGTGGCGGCCTGCTTCGACACGGCCGCCTGGGCCAGCGAGCCCGATCTCGTGGCGGCGCTGGACGCCGCGCACCGCCTCGAGCAACGGCTGGCCGCAGTCAAGCTGAGCCTCGTGCGCGAGCTGGACGGTCGAGGTACGGCGACGGCGCAGGGCGCGTCCTCGACGGCGGTGTGGCTGCGGGACCGGTTGCGGCTCGGGGTCGGTGTCGCCCGACGGCTGGTCGAGCTGGCCGCGACGCTCGACGCCGCTCCGCCCGGGGTGCGGGAAGCGTTGGCTGGCGGGGTGGTCGACGTGGAGCAGGTCCGGGTCATCGCCGAGACGGTCGAGACCGTCCACGCCAGCGCCGGCGCGGAGGCCGCCGACAAGGCCGTCGGCGTCCTCGTCGACTGGGCGACGCAGTTCGACGCCGCGCTGCTGCGCAAGCTCGGCACCCGCATCCTCGACCACGTCGCCCCGGACGTCGCCGATGCCGCCGCCGAGGCCGCACTGCGGGCCCAGGAGTCCCGGGCCGCCCGAGACCGGCACATCACCATCAGCGAGCAGACCGACGGCCGGCTACGCCTCGCCGGCATCCTCGACACCGAAGCCGCCGCCGCTTTGCGCGCCGCCATCGATCCGCTCACCACGCCCACCGGGCCCGACGACACCCGCACCCCGGGGCAACGCCGCCACGACGCCCTGGTCGACGTGTGTCGGCTCGCCCTTCGCAGCGGTGAGCTACCCGAGAACGGCGGCGACCTCGCCCAGGTCGTCGTCACCACCGACTACGACGGATTGACCCGACAGTTGGGCACCGGCGCTCTCGACATCGGCCCGCACCTCACCCCCGAGGCCGTGCGCCGCCTGGCCTGCGACGCGAGCATCCTGCCGGCCGTGCTCGGCGGCACCGGTCAACCACTCGACGTCGGCCGGCAACGCCGCCTCATCAGCGGCCCACTGCGCCGCGCCCTGGTGCTGCGCGACCGGGGCTGCGCGTTCCCCGGCTGCGACCGCCCACCGCGATGGTGCGACGGCCACCACATCCGCCACTGGGCCGACGGCGGCACCACCTGCCTGGCCAACGCCGTGCTGCTCTGCGGCCACCACCACCGACACCTGCACCACGGCGACTGGATCGTCCAGCTTGGCGGCGACGGGCACCCGGAGTTCGTCCCACCGGCCTGGCTCGACCCCGAACAGGTCCCCCGCCGCAACCAGTACCACCCACGCAGATAGTCAACGACGCGGTTGGCCGCAGCCCGTTCGCGGGCGTGCGTCAGGTGACGCGGAGGGTGGCGGCGAGCTGGGCCAGGCCGGTCGGTGCGTCGGCGGACCGCCACACGACAGCGACCAACTTCCGTACCGCCGGCCGGTCGTGCACCTCACTGCGGGCGGTGCGCTCCGCGTCGAGCACCGCCCGGCCCGCGCGGTGCATGTCGCCGGCCAGGGCATACGCGCGAGCCACATCGAGGAGGTACGCGGCCCGGTGCTCGGGCGGCAGCCACCGCCACTCGTCGCCAGCCACCAGCCGCTCGTGCCGGGCGGTCGCCGTGGTGACGTCGCCGAGGGCCGCGTCGGCAACCACCCGGGCCGCCTCAACCGCCGCCCGACCGAAGCCCACACCGCCCGAGCCCGCGCCGCCACAGCCCTCAGCACCAGGGCCAGGGCCAGGGCCAGGGCCAGGGCCAGGGCCAGCGGCAGCATTCGGGCCGATGTCTCGGGCGATCGTCGCGGCCTGATCGAGTGACTGGCGGGCGAGGCGTTCGTCTCCCCCGCCTGCGGCGGCGAGGGCGGCTTGAAGAAGCAGCGTCCCACGCAGCGCGCGGGTCGGGGAGCCATCGTGCGTGCCGATGCGGTCCGCGGCGACGAGCGCAGCGTCCAGGGCGGAGCGCCGTCGACCACGAGACCGCAGGGCCTGACTCAGTGACACGGTGGCGACGCCGGCCAGCTGCGGGTCGGGGGCCGCCAGGGCGACGGTCATTCCACGGTCGGCGGCCAGCCAGGCCAACTCCCCCTGGTCGACCTTGACCAGCACCAGCGCGATGAGCGCGTACACCGACACCAGCAGCGCGTCCGTCGCGCCGGGGCGAGCGGCGTGCACTTCGCGGACGGCGTCGAGCACACCGGGCAGCACTGCCAGCAAGGCCGGGTACCGGGCGTGCCGATAGCTCTGCTCGGCATGCCCCAGCCGAGCACCCAACTCCTCCACCAGCGGCGGTCGGTCCGCGCCCGGCAGGTGGTAGCGGGCCAGCGCCGTCCGCACCCCGTCCACCCCGGCGGCGACCGGAGTTGGCCGCACGGGCCGGGCCGCCAACAGGACCTCCACGTCGATGCGGAGCGTCTCGGCGACCTCCCGGAGGTTGGACACCCGCTCCAACCGGCGTACCCCACGCTCGACCTTGTCCACCCAACTTTTCGACTTGCCGAGCCGGTCGGCGAACTGCTGCTGCGTCATGTTCCGCCGTACCCGCCACTGCGCGACCCGGCGACCCACCGGCAGCTCGTTCACCGCCGGCCCGTCGCGCTCACCGCAGGACCCCAACCACAAACAGCACTAGTACGACCACCGCGATCGCGATGCCGTAGGCGTACTGCCGCCGGGTGAGCGGCGCCCGCGCCGGCCGGGCCGGACCGGGCACCCGATCCCCGTCCGGCTGCGGAGGCCGCGCCCCGGCAATGGGGTACGCGGGCGGCAGCGGCTCATCCGGCAGTCGCTCGTCCAACGGTGCCTCCTCGCGGCGCGAGAACTGATGGGTGATGGAGGTACTGGGTGCCGGGATCCGGCGCATGACGGGGTGCAGGTCAGGGTGGGTGACACGGGGGCACCACCCACCCTGACCACGTGGAGGTACTCCGCTGCTGACGAGAGGACCTTCGAATCCAACTTAGAGTGCAGTGAGTACAGAGTCAACACAGGATGCACAGAGTGTCATGTTCGATGGCATGCTCAGAGGGCTGACGAGAGGTGGCCCTGCCATGCCGAGACAACCCGTATACGAGCAGGTCATCGATGACGTGATCCGCTCGATCCAGTCCGGCACGCTCCAGCCCGGCGACAAGTTGCCGTCCATCGCGGAACTCGGCGAGCAGTATCGAGCCAGCGCCACACCCATCAGGCTGGCCCTGCGGATCTTGGACGAGCGGGGTTGGATCGAGGTGCACCAGGGCAAGGGCTCGTTCGTGGCACCGAATCCGCCTGCCTGACGCCGTTCGGACTCTCGCCCGGCCTAGATCCACTCGGGTTTCAGAAAACCGCCGCATCCGGGTCGCCTCGACACCGCGCTTTCCTGGAACCGGTGTGGATCTTGACGGCTTGGCCGCGCGCGAACGGATCTCGCGCAGTAGGTTGGCGGGGTGACTGGACGGTTCCCGATCGAAGACGTCTCCCCCGTCGTCTCGTGCGGGCGATACCCGGCCAAGGCGGTGGTCGACGAGCCCGTTCCGGTGTCGGCGCGCGCCTACCGGGAGGGGCACGACGCGCTGGGCTGCAACGTGGTGTGGGCTGGGCCGGACGGCGCGAGCCGGCCGTTCACCCGGATGCGCCCCGGCGAGCCCGGCCAGGACCGCTGGCACGCCACCATCGCACCGGACGCCGTCGGCTCGTGGACCTTCTCCGTGGAGGCGTTCCAGGACCCGTACCTGACCTGGCAGAACGCGGTGACCAAGAAGATCGCCGCCGGGCAGGGGCCGGAGGACCTGGCCAACGACCTGGCCGAGGGCGCGCGGGTGCTCGCCGCCGCCCGGGGTCTCGTGCCGACCGCCGACCGGCCCCGGGTCGCCGACGCCCTCACCGCGCTGGTCGACACCGACCTGCCACTGGCGCAGCGGGTCGACCCGGCGCTGGGCCTGGCCGACCTGCTCTGGGAGCACCCGGTCCGGGAGCTGGTCACCGTCGGTGACACGTACTCGATCTGGGTTGACCGCAAGCGGGCGCTCTACTCGGCCTGGTACGAGTTCTTCCCCCGCTCCGAAGGGGCGGTGGGCGGGCGGTCCGGCACCTTCGCGACCGCCACCGAGCGGCTGCCGGGGGTGGCCGCGATGGGCTTCGACGTGCTCTACCTGCCGCCGATCCACCCGATCGGCCGGGTCAACCGCAAGGGCCCGAACAACGCGCTCACCGCCGGGCCGACCGACGTGGGCTCGCCGTGGGCGATCGGCGCCGCCGAGGGCGGCCACGACGCGATCCACCCCGATCTGGGTACGCAGGCGGACTTCCGGGCCTTCATCCAGGCGGCGGCGGCACAAGGCCTGGAAGTGGCGATGGACCTGGCGTTGCAGTGCGCGCCGGACCACCCGTGGGTCACCGAGCACCCGGAGTGGTTCACCACCCGGGCCGACGGCAGCATCGCGTACGCGGAGAACCCGCCGAAGAAGTACCAGGACATCTACCCGGTCAACTTCGACAACGACCCGGAGGGCATCCGGGCCGAGGTGCTGCGGGTGGTGCTGCACTGGGTCGGCGAGGGCATCCGGATCTTCCGGGTGGACAACCCGCACACCAAGCCGTTCGACTTCTGGCACTGGCTGATCGCCGAGGTGAAGGCGGTCGACCCGGACGTGCTGTTCCTGGCCGAGGCGTTCACCCGGCCGGCCATCATGCACGGCCTCGGCAAGATCGGCTTCACGCAGTCGTACACCTATTTCACCTGGCGCACGACGGCGGCCGAGATGCGGGCGTACTGCGAGGAGCTGATCGAGGCGGCCGACTACATGCGGCCGAACTTCTGGCCGAACACGCCGGACATCCTGCACGAGTCGTTGCAGCACGGCGGCCCGCCGATGTTCAAGATCCGGGCGGTGCTGGCCGCGCTGCTCTCCCCCTCCTGGGGCCTGTACGCCGGTTACGAGCTGTTCGAGCACGTGGCCCGACCGGGCGCCGAGGAGTACCTGGACAACGAGAAGTACGAGCTGCGACCCCGGGACTGGGCCGGTGCCGAGGCGCAGGGCCGCTCGCTGGCGCCGTTCCTGGCCACCCTCAACCGGGTACGCCAGCACAACCCGGCCCTGCATCAGCTCCGCAACCTGCGCTTCCACGAGATCGACAACCCGGCGCTGCTCTGTTGGTCCAAGCACGATCCGGAGACCGGCAACACGGTCATCGTGATCTGCTCTTTCGACTCGCGCGAGGTGCAGTGGGGCAACACCACCCTCGACATGCCGGCGCTCGGCTTCGACTGGCACGAACGGTTCACTGTGTACGACGAGCTGACCGGCACCAGTTACGACTGGGGTCAGCGCAACGCGGTACGGCTCGACCCGTACCTGCAACCCGCGCACGTGTTGACAGTGCGTCGCCCGACCCCGCCGACCGTGCCGCTGCCGGCGGGCGCCGAGCCGGCCGACCTCAGCGTCGCCGAGGTGCCCGACGACCTCTCCGGCGGCACCGCACCGACAGCCCCCGCACCGACAGCCCCCGTCCCGACACCTCCTGCGCCGACACCTCCTGCTCCGGCGCCTCCCGCGTCGACAGCTCCCGTTCCGACTCCGCCCCGCCGGTCGGGCCCGGTTCCGACCCCGCCGCGCCGAGCGGCCACCCGCCCGTCCGCCCCCGTACCGACCGACGCCGCTCCGAAGGACGCCCGATGGACCAGCTGATCTCCGGCGCGACGCACGACCCGCACGCGGTGCTCGGCGCGCACCCCGCCGACTCCTCGACGACGATCCGCACGATGCGCCGGGGCGCCGCCGACGTGGCGCTGCTCGTCGGCGACGAACGGCACCCGATGAAGCGGGTGCACGACGTGGGCGTCTTCGAGGCGCAGGTCGACGGCACCGTGCTCGACTACCGGGTGGAGGTCGACGGCACCACCCACGACGACCCGTACCGCTACCCGCCGACCCTCGGTGAGCTGGACCTGCACCTGATCCGCGAGGGCCGGCACGAGCGACTGTGGGAGGCGCTCGGCGCCCGGGTCTTCGACGAGGGCGTGGCGTTCAGTGTCTGGGCGCCCAACGCCGGTGGGGTGCGGGTGATCGGCGACTTCACCGGCTGGGGCCCCGACGACGGCTGGCCCATGCGGTCACTCGGCTCCAGCGGGGTGTGGGAGCTGTTCGTCCCCAACGCCCGGGCCGGGGCCCGCTACAAGTACCGGGTGCTGGGCGCCGACGGGCAGTGGCGGGACAAGGCCGACCCCCTCGCCGCGTACGCCGAGGTGCCGCCGGCCACCGCCTCGGTGGTGCACCACTCGACGTACCGGTGGGACGACGCGGACTGGCTGGCCCGGCGCGCCGAACGGCAGCCGCACCAGGAACCGATGAGCGTCTACGAGGTGCACCTCGGTTCGTGGCGACCCGGGCTGGGCTACCGCGAACTGGCCGAACAACTCACCGCGTACGTCACCGAGCTGGGCTTCACGCACGTGGAGTTCCTCCCGGTGATGGAGCACCCGTTCGGCGGCTCCTGGGGCTACCAGGTGACCGGCTACTACGCGCCGACCTCCCGGTTCGGCGACCCGGACGAGTTCCGCCACCTCGTCGACCGGCTGCACGCCGCCGGCATCGGCGTACTCCTGGACTGGGTGCCCGCGCACTTCCCGAAGGACGAGTGGGCGCTGGCCCGGTTCGACGGCACCCCGCTCTACGAGCACCCCGACCCGCGGCGCGGCGAGCACCCCGACTGGGGCACGTACGTCTTCGACTTCGGTCGCAACGAGGTGCGCAACTTCCTGGTCGCCAACGCGCTCTACTGGTGCGACCAGTTCCACGTCGACGGGCTGCGGGTCGACGCGGTCGCCTCGATGCTCTACCTGGACTACTCCCGCAACCAGGGCGAGTGGGCCCCGAACAAGTACGGCGGCCGGGAGAACCTGGAGGCCATCGCGCTCATGCAGGAGGTGAACGCGACCGTCTACAAGCACCACGCCGGCGTCGTCATGATCGCCGAGGAGTCGACCGCCTGGCCGGGCGTCACCCGCCCCACCGCCGACGGCGGGCTGGGCTTCGGGTTCAAGTGGAACATGGGCTGGATGCACGACACCCTGCTCTACACCTCGAAGGACCCGATCTACCGCCAGCACCACCACCACCAGCTCACCTTCTCCCTGGCGTACGCCTGGAGCGAGAACTACGTGCTGCCGATCAGCCACGACGAGGTGGTGCACGGCAAGGGCTCACTGGCCGGCAAGATGCCCGGTGACACCTGGCAGCGGTTGGCGAACGTGCGGGCGCTGCTGGCGTACATGTGGGCGCACCCCGGCAAGCAGTTGCTCTTCATGGGCTCCGAACTGGCCGACGACCGGGAGTGGAGCGAGGAGCGCGGCCTCGACTGGTACCTGCTGCACGACCCGGCCCGTGCTGGCGTGCAACGACTCGTCGGTGACCTCAACCGGGTCTACCGGGACACTCCGGCGCTCTGGGCACAGGACACCGAGCCGGCCGGGTTCCGCTGGATCGCCGGTGACGACGTCGCCAACAACACCGTGTCGTTCGTCCGGATCGCCCCGGACGGCTCGACGCTGGTGTGCGTGGCGAACTTCTCCGCCCAGCCGCTGCACGACTACCGGATCGGCCTGCCGGCCGGCGGGACGTGGACCGAGGTGCTCAACACCGACGCCCACCACTACGGCGGGTCCGGGGTGGGCAACATGGGTGCGGTGCACGCCGAGGACGTGCCGTGGCACGGGATGGTCGCCTCGGCGGCCCTCCAGGTGCCGCCGCTGGGCGCGGTCTGGCTCCGGCAGAGCTAATCACCAGCACTACGCCTGCCATGTGCATTTTCGCTGCGCTGGCAGCCGTCGGCCCCGATCGGAACGGGCGGTCCGCCACTATCGACCCGGCGGGCCGCCTCTTTTTAATGCGTCAACCTGCGCAGCCAAAGACGCAGACTGACTCTGCGGATATTTGACTTTTGGTCAACCTCTCTTCTGGATGCGCGCCCGCCGCCCCCAAAGCGTAGAGATTGGCGCGCCTCGCGCCTGACATGCCGCAACCGACGCCAACAATCGACGGAGGGAAGCTAGCACAGAACTGCGGTAGTCACACCGATCGGGGATCCTGACTGCTCCGCCAGGTCTTCAGGTGCTCATTCAGGCCAGCCACGGCCTGTCGCCCAGGCGAGTCATTGGGCCGGAAGAGTCCGTATCCGCCGAGGGCATTCAGCTCGACGACCGTTTCCTTGCCACCCTTGCCTCGTCGTCGTATCACCGGCCCCGACAGGCTTGCGGAACCTTCGCCGCCCGCCATTTCGATCCCGAGGATCTCACCCCACCCAACCGTCCTGGTGCGGGTGAACTCTCGCACCACGACACCCTGGGGCTTGGCGTAGACGCCAAGAGTTGGTGCCCGGAAAGCTCCGATCCAGCATAGGAGCCCACCGACCCCAAAGCCGGCTGCCGCAACCATGTTCTTCTCGGAGATCGCGACACCAGTGACGATGATTGCCATCACCAGCATGACGATCAGCAGCGTGATGTTCCAGAACCATGACCGCCAGGCTGTTCTCATGTCGACCCTCCCGCGTCCTGACCATCGCCCCCAACGAACCGGTGGGAGCGCACCGCCGAGATCATAGTGCGCTCCCACCGGTGCGTGATCACACCCGTGCGGACTTCACGAAGCCCTTCCCCGTAGAGCCCATGTCAGCATGCCTGCTGCACGAAACACTTGTTCACTCCGAAAGCAGGACCGGACCATGCCATCGATTTGGCAATCGTCGGCCCCAAGCTCCACGGCATCTTCATCGAGGTCGCGGCATTCCAGCCCTCAGTCGAAACTTTTTGGTAGGCAGCGTTGTTGGACGGCGAGATGAATTTTGGCAGCGGCACCAGCGGGACCCCCTTGACACCGCCGACCTTTCCGTACTGCGCCATCCGGAAGGCACCGCCAATACCGAGGGTTCCTGCTGTCAAAACGCCATCAACCATAATCCTTTCCTTGTTTTCTTCCCATCCGCCGCCCTCACTGATTGCCTGCTGGGTACGCACGCCGTAGGCAAGTGCCTGGAGTCCGGCGCACGCCGCCAGCCCAACAGCTGGGACGAAGCATCCGGCGGTTGCCGCTAACGTCACGAGCATTCCCCGGTTGTCCTTCACCCATTCGGACGTCGCGTCCCATGCCTGCCCGGTCACACGGCTGACGGTGTCAATGGCCTGGCGTGTATCGTTCACCGCCGCCTTGGCCCGGTCGCACAGGGAGGAGAGGAACCCGCACTTTTTCGGCTTCGGCGTGTGCCGCGGCGGCGGCACGTACTTTCCGCGCTTCTGCTTGGTGCTGGTTAGCTTGTTCTTCTTGCCATAGGTCACGTTGTCGGTGGAGCCGCATCCATCCGGGCAGCCCTTCTTGACGTCGTAGCCGTAGCAGTCGAAGTACTTGCAGTCATCAGGGATCATCCCGGTGGGATCGCTGGACGTCACCGGGGTGTTGTTGGCGTAGGAGTAACCGTTCCATTGCTGCGGCTGGGTGGCATCTTGGAGTGGGTCGATGGAGATGAATCGGCCCGCGAGCGGGTCGTAGGAACGGGCGCCCACGGTGGTGAGTCCGGTCGGGCTCATGGGCTTATCGAGGAAGCCGTGGTTGTCGGGTGCGGTGATGGTGGCGCCTCGAGGTGCGCCGTAGGGGGTGTACTGCCGCCACGTCGGGTTTTGGGCGGTGCTGTCGAGGTAGAGGGTCGGGGTGCCCTGGTGGTCGTCGATGGCGAAGGTGTAAGCCGTACCGCTACCGGTGCGGATGGAGGTGCCGCCGCCGGGAAGGGCGTAGTAGCGGCTGCCCGTGACAACGCTGGTGGTGGTGTTGAGGGTGAGTTGCTGCCCGGGCAGGTAGAGGGTGTTCTTGCCGGGTTCCTTCTGCAGCAACAGGTTGCCGTCGGCGTCATAGATGAAGGTGTTGGTCCCGCTGGTGCCGCCGGTGACCGTGCCGAGTTTGCCGGCGTCGTCCCAGGTGAGGGTTTGGTTCCCCTGGGCGGCGTTGCGGCCGGTGGTGTTGCCGGCGTTGTCGTAGGTATACGACGTGGTACCGGTTGCGCCGCCGGTCTTGGTGGTGGAGGTCAGGGTGTGCGGCTTGTTCTGACCATTGCCGTTGTAGGCGTAGGTGGTGGTCGTGTCGGTGCCGCCGGTCAGGTTGTGCTCGACCTGCTTGGTGCGGTTGCCGATGGGGTCGATCTGCCAGCTGGTCCAGTAGGCGCTACCCGCGCCGATGGCGTTGCCGACCATGGACTTGTTGGTGTCGGTGGGTGTGGTGGCGCAGGCGTCGGTGCCGGTCCACGCTTCGGTGAGTCTGGCCAGACCGTCGTAGCCGTAGCACTGCGTCTCCGCCGGGGTGGTGGTGCCCAACCGCTTGCTGATCTTGCGGGTGATGTTCCCGACCAGGTCGTACCTGTACTCCTGCTCATCCACAGTCGTCGGGGTCGTCGTGGAGCGGGTGACGAGTTGGTTGGTCAACCGGGCGGTGTGCGGGTCGTACGTGTTGGTGACGAAGGCATGGCTGCTCGCCGAGCCGATCTTCTGCTGGTCCACTCGGCCGTAGGCGTCGTAGCTGACGCTCTGGCTGTAACCGGCGAGACCGCCGAGGGTGGTGGGCAGGTCCAGCACACCGGTGTAGCCGTGCAGAACGGTCTCTGACGGCAGGCTGCCCTTGGCCGGGTAGGTGTCGGTCAGGGGCAGGCCCAGCACCGAGGTGTAGGTGTGCCCGAACGCGTACGACCCGCCGAGGGCGCCTTCGGTGTCGGGGATGGTGACCGTCGTGCCGAGGGAGCCGCCGAAGACGTTGAACGCCTTCTGCTGGGTGACGTACGCCTGCCCACCACGGTAGGCGGTCGTGGTGGTCAGCTTCCCTAGCGCGTTGGTGACCCCCGCGACGCTGTTGCTGTTGTCGTACACCCAGGTCGCCCGCCGGTTCGCCGTCGACTGGTTCGCCACCGTCGCCGCGAACTCGCCGGTCTTGCGGTCGAGGGAGTCGTAGGTGAACGACAGGGTCTTGCCGCGCCCGTCGGTGGACTGCTCGAGGTTGCCGTTGGCGTCGTAGCTCATGCTGCTGTTGCCGGCATCCGGGTCGACCTTGCTAACGACCTGGCCGAGCAGGTTGTAGGTCGAGGTCCACACGTTGTTGCTGGCGTCGGTGAGCGTCGACTGGTTCCCGTGCTCGTCGTAGCCGTACTTGCTGACCGTCGCGGTACCACCGGTGACGGTGAACATCCCGGTGAACGTGTCCGCCGGCGTCGTCACCGTCGGACGAGCGCTGTACTCGTGCAGTTCCTTCTTGCGACCGATGGGGTCGGTGAGGGTGGCGGAGACGACCCCGCCGGTAGGCGGAACAACGGTCGTGCGGTCACCGGCGTACACGGTGGTCGTCGTCGAGACGGTCACGCCGTTCTTCGCGTTGGTGACGACGACCGCCCTGCCCAGGCCGTCGTAGGTGGTGAGGGTCTGGTTCGGCACCTGCTTGCCCAGGTTCGCAGCCGATACCGGAGTGCTGACGGTCGGCAACGACCCGTCATCCCACCAGCCGTTGTACGACGCGCGAGTCCCACCACGAGTGTCGTAGAACGTGTCCGTGATCATCCGGCCACCCGCCGGGGTGATCGACTGGGTCTGCCGCGTGCGCAGCAGCGCGTCGTAGATGGTGACGGACGTCTGATAGCCGTTGGAGTTGTTGAGCGTTTGCGTGGTGGTAGCGGATACGCCCGTCTTCGAGACGGTATAGGTGAACTTGTGGTTCGCCGCGACGCTGGTGGCGCGCGAGTTCAACCACACCGACGTCGCCCGGCCGAGCGCGTCGTACTGCTGGGTGGTGACGATGTCGTTGGCGTCGGTGCTGACCAGCGACATCCCGCGCTTCGTGTCGAGCGTGGCGGAGCTACCGTGTCCCGCGGCGTTGGTGCTGGAGGTCGCGGTGACCAGTTTGACGGCGTTCATGGTGTAGCCGCTGGTGGTCTTGTTGCCCTTGGCGTCGTACGAGTCGGTGACCCGGCCGTAGCTGTCGTAGGTCGACCGTCCGGTGGTCTGCCAGGCGTACGCCCCGCTGGTGTGGTCCTTGGCGACCTGGGTCATCGTGACGTTGCCCTTGGACGGGGCCGCCGCCTGCGGGAACGTGGTGGAGAAGTCCGTCACGTCGTAGAAGCTGCGTTCGGCCTTCACCACCTGGGCGGGTCGGTTGACGCTGCCCGGGGCGGTGAGGGTGTTGACGCTGCCGGGCACGGAGGCGGGGCTGCCCTGGGTGAACCCGCCGCAGGCCACGGAGACGGTTTCGGTCTGGCTGACCAGCCCGGCGAGGTTCTTGGTGGTGTTGGCCGGGGCGTAGGTGTAGGTGGTGCACTGGTTGTACGCCGCGTCGACCGGCACCGTGTAGGTGTAGGTGTTCTTCAGCTCACCGAAGGTGGGGCTGGCGGTGTTCGCGTCGTAGCTGCTGTCCGTGGCGGTGTTGCGCCACGCCACCGATCCGCTGCTCGTGACGGCCTGGCGGGTGTACGTCTTGACGGGTGCGACCCACTGCGCCGTCAACGCCGACAAACCACTTCTGCTGCGGGTGGCGGTCGCTGCGGACACCCAGTAGGAGGTGATGGTGGAGGAGTCGACGCGGCCGCCTTCGCCGAGGTACTGGGCGCTCTCCAGTTCCTTGCCGGCGAGTTCGTCGATGTCCTCGTGCAGGCCACCAGCGGAGTCGGTCAGGTTCACCACGGTCGAGTTGTTGTTCTTCGACATGCCGCGGTAGTAAGCGGTTTCGGTCTGGGTGCGGCGGTCGTTGACGCCGTCGCCGGTGAAGGTCTGCACCTTGGCGTAGCCGCGGAACTGGCCGTAGCTGCGGTACTTGGTCTTGACGACCTCGTTCTCGTCGAAGTGCCAGGCCGCGCCGCCCAGGTACTTGTAGCTGGTCGACAGGGCCGCGGCGCCGCCGGTGGGGTCGGTGGAGGTGACCCGGGTGACGGCGTACTTGTTGAACCAGTCTTTGGCCGGGGCCGTGTAACCATCCGGGGTCCAGTACACCGGATAGCAGGACTTCGTGTTCGCCGCCGGGTCGGTGGTAACCGGGGCGGTGCACGGCACCGGCAACTCGTAGCTGGGACTGATCACTGATCCGGTCTCGGTGGTGATCGTCGCGATGCGCTGCCGGTAGAACGACGGCAACCCACCGGCGGTGTCGACCCGGTTGGGCAACTTGATACCGGTGAACGACACCGATGGCAACGTGATCGCCGCCGTCGACCCACCCGCGCTGGTGTCATGACCCGTACGGACGACCCCGGTCAGCCACAACGTCGGCGACGTGCCGTCACCGGTGGCCGGCATGCTCTGCGACAGGGCGTACGAGTCGACCTTCTCGTAGGTCGAGGTCGCCGTGTTGTACTGCCTCGCCTCGATCGACGTCAACCGGACAGTGGAGAAGAACGACGGGCTCCAGTCGTCACAATCAGCCCCTGAGGCGCAGATCAGGTCGAACGGCACGTCCGGCCAGTTCGCCTTGTTCGCCGCGTTCAACGGCTGACACGCCCCCGACAGACATCGGTCACCGGTGTTGAACACCACCTGGTTCGCCACCGTGCCGTACGCGCCGCCGCCGGCGAACCCGTAATCAATACGCGCCAGGTTGCTGTCGCGAATGTAGGACACATCCGAGGCGCCCTTGTTGCGGCCGTAGAAGTTCGTGGCCTGGTTGTAGTAGTACGCCATCGCGTTACCGTTGGTGTCGGTGACGTAGTCCAGGTTCCACCGGTACGCCATCGTGCACACCGACGAGGAGAACCCCGCCGAGTTGTAGCACGGGTCCCCCGAGTGCGGCGAATACACCGGCGTGTGGTCCACCGACTTCGTCTCCGCCTTACCCGACGTCCACCCCGGCAACCGGTTACGGCCAAACTCGTAACTGGTGCCGTCGCGCAGCGTCACCTGCCAATAATCAGTGTTGTACGTGCCCGAGCCGTTGTTCGCGTTCTTATGGTGGGTGACGACCTCACCGTTGTCCGACTCCGGCTTCCACACCTCTTTCGCGGCATCCCACACCAAAGCCGTCGAGGAGCCATTCAACGACAACGTCAACAACGGGCCGTCATAACAGCGGTCCGGCGTCTTCACCGGCGACGCGCTACCACCCGGCTCGTCCATGCACGACGCGAACGACTGCTCCACGTACGAGCGCGGCGTGGACCATCCGTCACCCACCCACGACGCCTGCGCGTTCGTCGACGCCGTCTGCCCGTCCACACTGCCCGAGTCATACGACAACGCCACCGTCGGCACCAGATCCGACGCCGCCGGCGGCACCGTGACCGGATACGAATACGTAAATGAACCCGTACTCCCACCACCGGTCCACGAGCCCGACGGCTTCAAATCCGTGGCCGCGTACGTGCCGCCCTTGCCGCCCTCTTCACCAGCCGCGGCAACCGCCGCCAGCACCGTCACGCCACCCGCAGCCCGAGCGCCCGCATTCGCCGCCAGCGGCACCTCGGCCGACACCGACCTCGCCCCGGCATCATTCGTCGACGCCAACGGCTGACCCGTCCGACACTCGCTGCGCGTTGGTGTCGTGAGCGCACACGCCGGCAACCGGACCAACCGCAACCGTGACCCGTAGTTACCGCCAAACGCCTCCGCGAACCCCGCGTAATCCACGCCGACCCGCACCGCACCGGAGCGGACGTCCGAGTCGACAGAGAGCAGCACGCCATCCACCCCGGCGGCCTCGGTGGCCTTACGGTCGGCGACCTTCACGTCCAGGCGCCACGCACCGACCGACTCGCCGGTCTTTGCCGCCACCGACTCGGCCCACACCGGCGTACCAACGGCACGCACCCGCGCCGGCGACGCCGCCCGCGCACCGGCCGGAACCGCCGCCAACTCCATCCGCGCCGAGGCAGCCTTCGGCCACACCGTCCGTGTCGACTTGAACGTCGACTTCGCGTCGTCCGGCGGCGTCACGAACTTGGTCGGCAGCGGCTTCACACCCTTGACCGACTGCCCCGGCGACGTCGCCGGCGCCTTCGCCAACTCCGTTTCCTTGGGCTTCGCCACGGCAGGCGCACCCGACAGCAGACTGGCGGCGAGCGACGCGGCCGCGACAACCGCAACCAGACGTCTGGGACGTGTGAGCAGACGTAATCCCCCGCGGACGGCCATGCGTACCTCAACTCAGCGAGATGGAATGGAGGCCACGCAGAGTGATCGATCATGCACCCCCGTGGCGCGAACAATGTTTCATGTTCAACCACCCAAGGAGGTCACGGAACCATAACGATGATCAGCTTCCGATGCCATCAAACCCCTCTCACTGAGTGCTAAAAGGACAGCAGGTAGTGACCGAAGACGTTTCCCGCAGGACGGCCTGGCTGCTTCACTGTGGCCGCTCGATCGGACGCGCCTACACGTGCACATCACCCACGGGGAGCACTACACATGGTCAAGAGACGACCGCGCCTACGCGCCGTCGCGTCGGGTGCGGTGGCCGCTGTCGCCATCGCCACGACCGCGGTGCCGCTCGCGCTGCCAGCCGCCGCCGCTGCTCCGGCAAAACCGACACCCGCAGCTGTCACGGCAGGGCCGCTCGGGGTGGACGCGGCGCTGGCCCAGGCCAAGCGGACTGGCAAGCAGGTCGAGGTGACCGCAGCCGGCACCTCGACGGAGACCCTGACCGCCCGCCCGGACGGACAGCTCCTGCTCAGCCAGAGCGCGATGCCGGCCCGCAAGCGCGTCGGGGACACCTGGAAGCCGCTGGACCCCACCCTGGTCCGACGGGCCGACGGTGCCGTCACGGCGACCACCACCACGCATGACATCACGCTCTCCGGCGGTGGTACCGAACCGATGGCACACCTGGTCAGCGGGGACCGCTCGCTCGCACTGACGGCACCCGTCACCCTGCCCGTGCCCACGCTTGCCGGGCCGACGGCCACATATGCCGACGTACTGCCCGGCGTGGACCTGACCGCGACCGTCAACGCCCAGGGTGGCTTCTCGCACGTCTTCGTGGTCAAGGACGCGAAGGCCGCGGCGAACCCGAAGCTGGCGACGCTCGATCTCGCCACCACCGCCAAGGGATTCACGCTCGACGCCGACGCGGCGGGAAACATCAGCGGGCAGGACCGCGCCGGCGACGCGGTCATCACCGCACCCGCGCCGATCATGTGGGACTCCTCGGCGGCGACCACCAGTGGACCGACCGCTCGCAGTGGCGCCGCATCGACGAGCGCAGCTCCCGGCCGGGCGGCACGCACCGCCGCCATCGGGGTCTCCATCACCCCTGGCAAGCTCGGTCTCAAGCCCGACCGCAAGCTGCTCACCGATGCCACGACCGTCTACCCGGTCTACATCGACCCCAGCTTCAACTGGAGCTCGAACGGTCCACGGATGTCCGGCTGGGCCAGCATCTCCTACCACCACCAGTCCACCAATTACTGGAACGACACCCCCGACCCGATCGGTCGGATGCAGGTCGGTAACTCCGGTGAGCAGCGCTCGAACACTTTAATCAACTTTCCGGTGCCCTACGGCATGCTAACCGGCGCGGAGATCGCGGACGCCACGTTCAAGATCACTAACACCCGGTCGTGGAACTGCGACGACAAGACCGTCAACGTCTACGCACCCGCCGCCACGCTGACCAAGTCCAACGCCACCTGGAACTACTGGGAAGGCCAGAGCAACGGTCCCCTCGCCGCGTCGAAGAGCTTCGCCTACGGCTACAGCGGGTGCGACGCCCTAGGCGTGTCCTTCGACATCACCGGCCAGATCAAGACCGACGTCACCAACAAGCGGGCCACCCGCACCCTGCGTATGGTCGCCGCCAACGAGGCCAGCGACACCCGGAGTTGGAAAGAGTTCCTGGAAACCAGCCCCACCCTGGAGATCCGCTACAACCACAAGCCGAACAAGCCGACCGGCATGACTACGTCGCCCCGCACCGCCTGCGCCGGTGGGTCGATGATCGGCGACAACCCGGTCTACCTCTACGCCCCGGTCTCCGACCCCAACGGCGGCACTCTCGGAGTGAGCTTCAAGCTGTGGAAGACCTCCGACGCCTCGCAGACCGCCCTGGCGTCGTCCAACCCGAACCTGCTCACGTACTCGTCAGGCAGCACCGGCGTACTGATCGTGCCGGCGGCCACGTTGCGGGCCGCAGCCGGAGGCGCGGCCACCAACTTCTCCTGGAAGGTCCAGGCGACCGACTTCCGGACGCCCAGCGACTGGTCGGCGACCTGCAACTTCACGTTCGACCCCACCCGGACCGGTGCGCCGGACATCAGCCAGCCGCAGGGACTTGCCAAGATCGGCGAAGAGGTCAGATTCACCATCACGCCACCGAGCAGCGGCACCCAGCCGACCAGTTACAGCTACCAGTTGAATGGTCTGCCGCCATTCACCGTCTCTGCCTCCGCTGGCACCGCGGTGGTGACCGTGACGCCCACCCGGTTCACCAACACCCTGGCGGTCACCAGCCTTTCCGCAGGGGGGAACTTCGGCGAGACTGCCGTCGTTCCCTTCAACGCGGTTCCCGCCGACGCGACCCCAGACGCAGATCTCACCGGCGACGGCGTAGCCGACCTACTGACCGTCGGTGCCAGCAACGGGTTGCCCTCGGGTCTCTGGCTCGGCACGGGCATGAACAGCGGCGCGGTACGCACCAACGCGAACGACCTCGGCGCCCAGGGCAATGGAGTAACCGGCAATCATGATCCGTCCGACTTCGATGGCGGGCAGGCTATTTCAGGCAAGTTCTTCGGCACTGACACCCAGGACGTCCTGGTGTACTACCCAACGGGTATCAGTGCTGGCAACGCCAGCATTCTGCGAGGTAGCATCGACGGCTCTGTCATCCGGCCTGAGGACAATCAGCAGAGCCTTCCTCTTGATCAATTGCTGGATGAAAGCGGCAACATCCCATTGCAGTTGGCCAATGCGGGCGACACCCGCGGCACCGATTCCGCCTATCCGGACCTGATCGGCACCAGCGGAGACCCCGCCAGTGGCTACTTCTTGACCTACTACTCCACCGTCTTCCCCATAATCGGCGGCTACCTCGGGGCTGCTCGCACCACGGCACTCACCCCGACGGGTGCCACGGACTGGAACAACTGGACCATCGCCACCGCCCAGGTCAACGGCGGCACCTCGATGTTCCTCTGGAACAGCAACACGGGGGCCCTGCACCTCTGGACAAATCTGGCCTACAACGAGGACACCCGCCAGCTCACCTACACGCCGTACGCCCTTTCGACCAACTGGAACCGGGGTGCGGCGCTGAGCCTGCGGGCAGCCGACGTCAACTCCGACGGCACCGCCGACCTGTGGACCGTTGGTGGCAACGGCCTCACCACGGCGTACCTGGTGAGTGGCCTCGGCACCACGCCCACCATCGCCACCCAGCAGGCTCAGGGCCTGGTCACCGCCAAACACACCTGGCCGCTCAACGACGGCGGGGCGGGTGCGACGGCGGCGACCGCGGCCGACACCTCCGGCGGCAGCACCCTCACCGGCACCGGCAACGCGAAATGGCACGAGGGTGACCTCTTCAGCCCGGACCTGCGGCTCAACAGCGATGCCACCGGCACGGGCGTGGACGCCAGCGGCACCGGCAGCGTGGTCAGCGCCGCCAGTCCCGTGCTGATCGACACCACCGAGTCGTTCAGCGTCGCCGTCTGGGTGAAGCCCACCACCGCCGGCAAGATCATCCTTTCTGAGGAGGGGGCACGCTCCGCCCGCTTCATCCTCTGGCAGGAGCAGAGCGACAACACCTGGCGGTTCGGGATGGCCCGCTCCGACAGCGACGCCTGGTCGTACGACCAGGCGATCAGCGCACCAAACGCGCAGCTCGGCGTCTGGACACACCTGGTGGCCACCTACAACGCCACCACGAGCACGATGGCCCTGTACGTCAACAACAACCTCGCTGGCACGGCCCAGCACGCCGCCGCCGTCTCCTGGCCGAGCACCGGGCGCTTCGTGATCGGTCACTACCGCTACAAGGGCGCACCGAGTTCGTACTACTCCGGCCAGATCAGCAACGTGCAGCACTGGGACCGGGCCCTGAACCCGGCCGAGGCCAGCGCGCCGGGCAACTACGCCCAGATGGTCCTCGCACCCAACGTCCGCGACGTCACCGGTGACGGCCGGAGCGATATGTTGATCAAGCAGAGCAACGGCGACGTGCTGCTACGCCGTGGAACGAACCTGGACGGCACGCTGACGTTCGACGCCGGTGTGGTGGTGTGCGGTCGGTGCGGGGGCTACGACTCGTTCAACATCGCCGACGCCAACAACGACGGCAAGTTGGACCTCTTCATGCGCCAGATCAGCACCGGCGACATGTACGTCTACCCGAACACGGTCGCCAACGGCGACCCGGTCTGGGCTGTCCGCCAGCTGGTCTGTGGCGGTTGCGTCAACTTCGGCACGTCCGATCTCGCCGACGTCAACCGCGACGGGAAGGTCGACCTGTTCATCCGGGAGAACAGCACCGGGAACATGTACTACTACCCGGGCAACGGCACCCGCGGCGGGGCGGTCACCTGGGGCACTCGGGTGCTCCTCTGTGCCTCCTGCGGCGGATACGACCAGGCGAATATCGAGGATGTCAACAACGACGGCAAGCCGGACCTGTTCATGCGCAACCCCGACACGGGCGACATGTGGGTCTACCCCAACACGGTCGCCAGCGGAACCCCGGTCTGGGGCACCCGCGTGCTGGTCTGCGGCAAGTGCCGGGACTTCGACATGAGCAGTCTCGGTGACGTCACCAACGACGGGAAGGTCGACCTGGTGGTCCGTCGCAAGAGCGCAGGCACCATGACTCTCTACGCGGGAACCGGCGCCGCCGGCACCGTCACCTGGAGCATGCCCTCACTGATGTAACCCGAAGTGCCGAAACCCCCGGGCACCGCGAACTGCGGCACCCGGGGGTTTCGCCTGTGCGGGCTGAGCCACTGCGAGTGGCGCGAGGAGCGCGGTCACACCAGGCCGGCGTCGCGCAGTAGCTGCCACAGGCCGGCGCCGTCCGGGGCGGACAGCCACTTCTGCCCCACCGGTCCCGCCGACGACGAGCCCGCCGGGGCGGGCAGGCTGCCGGCCAGCACCGCCTGGGTCGGGGAAAGCCGGCGGATCGCCACCCCGGCGACGTTCTCCGGGTGGGCGGCGGCGAACTCCCGGTAAATCTCCTGGTCGTGCTGCCCGTCGTCGCCGACCAGCAGCCACTTCACGTCGGGAAACTCCTTGGCCATCCGGGCCAGGGTGACCCGCTTGTGCTCCCGCCCGCTGCGGAACCACCGGTCGGCGGTCGGACCCCAGTCGGTCAACAGCAGCGGCCCGGCCGGGTAGAGGTGCCGGGACAGAAACCGGGTCAGCGTCGGTGCCACGTTCCAGGCGCCGGTGGAGAGGTAGAAGACCGGGGCGCCGGGGTGCGCGGTGACCAGCCGCTCGTAGAGCACCGCCATACCGGGAACGGCATTACGGGCGTGCTCGTCGAGCACGAACGTGTTCCATGCGGCGAGCAGCGGCCGGGGCAGCGCGGTCACCATCACCGTGTCGTCGATGTCGGAGATGATGCCGAACTTGACCTCCGGGTCGAGGATGCGCACCGGGGCGTCGACCGGCTCCGCGTCCGGGACACTGAGCCGGACCGTACCCCAACCGGGCGGCAGGTCCGCCTCGACCAGTGTGTCGACGAAGCCGCTGCGGTCGGCCCGCGTCTCGTGCCGCACCCCGCCGGCCTCGATGGTCACGGTGACGTGCTTGTTCGGCAGCGTCGTGAAGCTGCGCCAGCCGCGGACCTTGTCCAGCCGACCTCGCTGGCGGGTGTCCGGACGGCCCAGCAGCACCCGACACATCACCCGCACCCAACCCGGCGCGCCGTAGCCGGTGTACGCGACGATGTTGACCCGCCAGCCGGTGCGCCGCAGCCGGCGCTCGACGAGCTGGTGCACGGCGTCCTCGATCCGCGCAGCCCGGTGCAGGTTCGGAACGGCCAGTTGGCCGGCGGGAGTGGGTGGCACGCGCCAACCCTGCCACACGTCGACAGCCACGGCCACGCGAGCCGACCCCGGCCGCGCGACCGCGGCCCTGCCACCGTGGAGCCGATCCAGCCCCACTCCGGCTGCGCCGATCCACCTCGGCGACCCGGCCGAACGTGAAACACTCCGGTCGGGACGACGACGGGGGCGCTGGTCGTGTCGCATCCAGAGCAGCACCGTGGGCGATGGCGCCCGCGACTCGATCGGCCGGCGCTCGTCGCGCTGCTGTTCGGGCTCGCCGGTGTCGTCTACCGGCTGGTCCTGACGCTCTTCACGGTGCCGGTGTCGAACAGCGACGAGGCGACCTTCGGCCTCGCCGCGCTGCACATCGGGCAGGGCCGGGAACACCCGGTCTTCCTCTACGGCCAGCACTACATGGGGATGTTGGAGTCGTACCTGGCCGCTCCCCTGGTGGCGGTGTTCGGGCCGAGCTGGCCGGTGCTGCGGCTGCCGATGCTCGCCCTCTACGCGGTCTTCCTCTACCTGATCCACCGGCTGACCCGCCGGCTCGGCACCCCGTGGTTCGCCGCCTTCGTGGTGGGTCTGCTCGCGCTCGGCCCGGAGCGGGTGGTGCGTGACCAGCTCACCGTTGTCGGTGGGCGGCCGGAGGTGAAGCCCTCGGTGCTCCTGATGCTGCTGATCACGGTGGGGTTGGCCGCCGGCACGGTCCACCGCCGACGGCTCGCGATCGGCCTGTTCGGTTTGCTCGTCGGGCTGTCCGTCTGGTCGGACTGGCTGATCCTGCCGTACCTCGCGGTGGCCGGGCTGGCACTGGTCTGGGCGGTGCGGCGGGAGTTGTTGGGCTGGTCCGGTCTGCTGCTGGTGGGGGGGGTGGTCGTCGGCCTGGCTCCGATGATCGTCGACAA
Organism: Micromonospora noduli; assembly: GCF_003264365.1. GTDB lineage: Bacteria > Actinomycetota > Actinomycetes > Mycobacteriales > Micromonosporaceae > Micromonospora > Micromonospora noduli. The sequence goes on along the minus strand of NZ_PYAK01000036.1, from coordinate 15,640 downwards.
CCTGCGGGCCGGGCCCGGTGACGACTCGCTGTCGGTGTTCCGGGAGGTCAGCACCAAGGCCGGGCCGCAGCCGCCGTGGTCCGACCGGGTCCGGGGTGGCCTGCTGGAGGGCGTGCCGCTGGCGCACGGGCTCTGCCCGGTGGACGGCTGCGGACGCTGGCAACAGTGGTTCGGCGTGCTGTACCCGGTGCTGCTGCTGGTCGCCGCGGCGCTCGCGGCGCTCGCGTACCGCCGCGCCGCCGGGGCGCCGCGTGGGGAGCGGGTCGGGCCGGTCGTGCAGCTCGCGCTGATCGCCGGCGCGGCGTTGACACTGCTGTCGTACGTGCGCAGTCCGCTCGCCGCGACCAGCCCGCTGGACAACGCCCGGTACCTGTCGGTGCTGCAACTGTCCCTGCCGGCGGTGCTCTGGCCGCTCTGGGTGGCGGCGCTGACCACCTGGCGGGGCACCAGCAGCGTGCTGGGGCGGTTCACCGGCGCGCTGTCCGCCGCCGTGCTGGCCGCGCTGACCGTGACCACCCTGGTGATCACCGTGCTGTTCGCGGCCACCGGCACCGCGGCGTCGCGGACCGAGGAGCGCCAGGCCCGGGAGTTGGCCGCCGCGCTACGCGCCGACGGACCCCACGAGGTGTACGGGGACTACTGGACCTGCAACCGGTTGATCTTCAATACGGATGAGTCGGTGGTCTGCGGGGTGCTCAACGGAAACCTGTCGCCGGGCCAGAACCGCTACCGACCGTACTGGCGGCAGGTGGGGCGGGCCGAACGGCCGGGCTACGTGGTCGAGGTCGACTCGCCGATGGACCGGCGGTTGCGCCAATTGCTCGCCGACCGGGCCGACGCCGCGCTGGTGCGGGAGGTCGGCGGCTATCGCGTGTACCACCCCGACACCCCGGTGCGGCCCTGGCGGTAGGGGCTGGTCGTACGCTGGCCGGGCCGGCGCGTGGGGCGCCGCCGTTTCGCCCGTCGAGGAGACCCATGCTCATCCTGTTGCCGCCCTCGGAGGGGAAGGCCGACGCCGGCACCGGGCGGCGCTGGGCCCCGGACCGGCTCTCGCTGCCCGAGCTGAACCCGGCCCGCGAGCGGGTGCTGGACGCCCTGGTGGCGCTGAGCGCCGGTCCCGACGAGGAGGCCGCTCGGGCGGCGCTCGGCCTCAGCGAGGGCCAGCGGGGCGAGCTGCGGCGCAACGCCCGACTGCGGGAGGCCGCCACCGCACCGGCCGAGCGGCTCTACACCGGGGTGCTCTACGAGGCGTTGGACCTCGCCTCGTTGCCGGCCACGGCGCAACGGGCGGCCCGCCGGTCGATCCTGATCAGCTCCGGGTTGTGGGGCGCGGTCCGACTGGCCGACCGGATCCCGCCGTACCGCTGCCCCATCGGCGCCCGCCTGCCCGACGTCGGGGCGCTGTCGACGTACTGGCGCGGGGAACTGACGCCGGCGGTGGACGGCGCCGCCGGGCGCGGCCCGGTGCTGGACCTGCGCTCCGGCGCGTACGCCGCCACCTGGACGCCGCGCGGTGAGCTGGCCGAGCGCACTGTCACCGTGCGGGTTCTGCACGAGCGGGAGGTCGACGGCGTGCCGGTCCGCTCGGTGGTCAGCCACTTCAACAAGGCGACCAAGGGGCGTCTGGTCCGGGACCTGCTCGTCGCCGGCGCCCGACCGCGCACCGCTGCGGAACTGGTGGGCACCCTGCGGGAGTTGAAGCACACAGTGCTGGAGCAGGCCACCGCCGCGGGCCGGGTGCGCCAGGTGGATCTGGTGGTCACAGACCTGTAGCCGCACCGCAGCCGCAAGATTTGCTCAAGGCTGGGCCGGACCGGTTCCGTAACGGCGTGCCAGGGGCCACGGTAGGGCAACCCAGACTCCGACAAGGGAGCCTCCGTTGACCCACGAACCCCTAGTGCTCGACCGGCCCCACACCCCGACCATCCCGTCCCCGCTGGGCTGGCTGACACTGGGCGACGCGTTCGAGGCTGCCTGCCTGCTGCGTTGCACACCGCCACCGACCGCCGCCCGGCCCAGCGCGGTACGGGCCGAGCACACCGCCGGGGTGGAGTTCAACCGGGAGGACGCCGCGCAGCGAATGCGGCAACTGCTCAACCGGCTGGACATCCCGGTCACCCACGAGGTGGCCGTCGGCGGCCTGCGTCGCCGTTACGAGCTGCACCGGCTGTGGGTGCCCCGGGAGCACCAGGGCGCGTACACCCGAATGTTGGACGCGGGCTGGTGGCAGGGGCGACGCGAGCTGCTCGGCGGGCCGCTGCCCGGCGCCTCACCGGCCCGCCGACGGTTGGTGACCCGCCTGGCGGAAGCAGCCTGGCGCTCGGCGTTGCTGGCCGCCGGGCGGCACGTCCGCCGGCACATCCTCGGCGTCCGGCTCACCGACCGGGAGCTGGCCGCGGTGCTGATCCGGGGCGCGGCCGTGCTCGACGTGCCGGCCCGGCTCCGCCCCGGCACCGGTTGCTTCCTGGTCAGCGTGGCCGACGGCCCGGACCGGCAGCGCATCCTGCGCAGTGCGGCGTTGGAGCCGGCGCGCGGCCCGATCGCGGAACCCGGGACGGCGCCCGGGGTGACCCCGGCGTCGGCACGGGACGCGGGCGTGGCGCCGGCAGGTCGGGCGGCCTGCTGATCGGGTTCCGACCGTCCGGCACGTCGCCAACCCGGGCTTGCGCGCACCCGCCCGACGGCGCACAGTGCACCGCGTGAGTCGTACCTCGTCCCGCCGGGCCGGCCTGGCCACCCTGTCGACGGTGCTGCTGATCGCGAACCTGGCCATCGCCAGCTGCCGGGACGCCCCGACCGAGCCGACGTCGATCCGGATCGCCACCGGTAGCCCCACCGCGGTCTACTACGCGTTCGGGCAGTCCCTGGCGGCCATCCTCAACCGGGAACTCCCCGACGTACGGGCCAGCGTGGTGATCACCGCCGCCTCGGCGGAGAACGTCCAGCTCGTCGGCTCCGGCGGGGCCGAGCTGGGCTTCACCCAGGCCGACGTGCTGCCCACCAGCACGGCGGGAAGCCCCACTGTCGACGCCGTCGCCCGGGTGTACGACGACCAACTGCACCTGGTCACCACGAGCGGCGGCCCGGTCCGCACGGTCGCCGACCTGCGCGGCCGGCGAGTCTCCGTCGGTGCTGCCGGCTCGGGCACCGAGATCACCGCGACCCGGCTGCTGGAGGTGGCCCGCCTCGGTGGTGACGAGGTGCGCCGCGAACGGCTCGGACTGGACGACTCGGTGGCGGCGCTGCGCTCCGGGCGGATCGACGCGTTCTTCTTCTCCGGTGGGTTGCCGGTCCGGGGCATCGAGGAGTTGGCCGACGCCAGTGCCATCCGGATCGTGGACCTCAGCGAGTGGACCGAGCCGCTGCGCTCACGCTACGGCCAGGTCTACGTCTCCCGGGACATCCCCCGCTCGGTGTACGGGGTGGACGCGGTGACCACCGTGGCCGACCCGAACTACCTGATCGTCCGGGCCGACCTGCCGGAGCCGTTGGTCCGTGAGGTGACCCGGCTGCTGATGGACCGTCGCGCCGAGCTGGCCGCCGCCCATCCGGCGGCGGGACGGATGAGCCCTCGCTCGGCGATCGTCACCGCACCGCTGTCGCTGCACCCCGGCGCCGCGTCCTGGTACCGCGCCACCAAACCGTGACGGCCGGGCCTCACCGCGCCGGGGAGGGTCGCAGGTCGGCGGCCGGTTCCTCCTCCGCCGGCTCCACCGGAAGGGTCGGCGTCGGGAACCACAGGGCGGCGATCAGCCCCCGCGACTCCCCCGGGCGCATGGTGAGCCGCCCGTCCGAGGCGTCCACCAGCACGGCCGCGATGGTCAGACCGAGCCCCGCGCCGTCCACGTTCTGCGCGTCCGGGGCCCGCCAGAACCGCTCGGTCGCCTGGCCGAGCTGACTCTCGGTCATGCCGGGGCCGGAGTCGCGAACCTCCAGCGCCACCCCGCCGTCGCGGCGGGCCACCGTCACCGTCACCGCCCCGCCCGCCCCGCTGAACTTCACCGCGTTGTCGATGAGCGCGTCCAGCGCCTGGTCGACGGCGGTCGGCACGGTCTGGGCGTACGCCGGGGCGTCGGTAGTGGCCAGCCGCAACGCGACCGACCGGTGCCGGGCCAGCGGCGCCCACGCGGCCACCCGGGAGGCGGCCACCGCGGCGGCGTCCACGGTGACGCGCTCGTTCTCCTCCCGTTCGGCCCGGGCGAGGGTGAGCAGCGCGTCGAGCACCAACGCGAGCCGGTCGGTCTCCTCCAGGGCCAGCCGGTGCTCGGACCGACCGTCCGGGTCGGTGAGGCTGGGCCCCAACTCCTCCACCCGCAGCCGCAGCGCGGTGAGCGGGTTGCGCAGTTGGTGACTGGCGTGCGCGACGAAGGCCCGCTGCCGGTCCATCACGTCGGAGACCACGTCGGCCATGTGGTTGAAGCTGGCCGCGAGGCGGCGCAGCTCCGGCGGTCCCAGCCGGTGCTGCACCCGGGCGCCCCGGTCGCCCTCGGCGATCTCGTGGGTGACCGCGTCCAGTTCGGTGACCGGGCGCAGCACCCAACCGGCCAGCCCGAACGCGGTGAGCACGCAGGCCAGCACGGCGAGCAGACCGGCCAGGGCGAGCAGCAGCCACCACGCGACGACGGCTCGGCGGATCGGACCGGCCGGGGTCACGATCACCACCGCTCCGAGCACCTCACCTCCGTCGTTGATCGGTACCGCCACCACCACCGGGTCGGTCGTCCACGGCCAGACCGACTCGGGGGCGCTGGTCTGCTGCCCGGACAGCGCGACGTCCAGCACCGTCGCGGTCCCCGGGCTGGCCTGCCACCTCGGCGACGAGACCGGGATGTTCCGGTCCCGGTCGACGATCGCGGCGCTGATCGCGTACAGGTCGTCGTAGCTGGTCAGCTCCGACTCGATCGGGCCGGGCCCGCCGTCGCGCAACGCCGGGCCAGCCAGCGAGGCGAACCGGGTGGCGTCGGCGAGCCGGTCGGCGCGGACCCGTTCGGTCTCGCGGCTGGCCATGGTGGCGGCCAGTGGGGTCTCCAACGCGATGAGGACGAGGACCATCAGCAGCAGATAGCTGATCACCAGGCGACGGCGCACGTCAGCTCCTCACGCGTCGCGCAGCCGGTAGCCGACGCCGCGTACGGTCTCCACCAGGCGGGCGTCGCCGAGCTTGCCGCGCAGCGACCCGACGTGCACCTCGACGGTGTGCCGGTCGGCCCAGGTGGTGCCCCAGGCGTCGAGCAGGATCCGATCGCGGGGCACCGCCACCCCGGGCTGGCGGGCCAGCGAGAGCAGCACGTCGAACTCCTTGCGGGTCAACGTGACGGCGCGGCCGTCGACGGTCACCGTCCGCGCGGCCACGTCGATGCGGACCGGCCCGGCCTCGATGAGGTGCCGCTCGGGCGCGGCGTTCGCGGCGCGGCGCAGCACCGCCTCGATCCGGGCCTGCAACTCCACCATCGAGAACGGCTTGACCACGTAGTCGTCAGCGCCCAGGCGCAGACCCAGCACCCGGTCACGTTCCTCACCCCGGGCGGTCACCGCGATGATGCCGAGCTGACTGCTGCGCCGACGCAGCTCCCGGCACAGGTCCGTGCCGTCCCCGTCGGGCAGGGTCAGGTCGAGCAGCACCAGGTCACAGGGGGCGGCGGAGAGCGCCGCGGCGACGGTGGCGGCGTGCTCGACCTCGTACCCCCGGCGGGTGAGGGCGGAGGACAGCGCAGCGGCCACCCGGCGGTCGTCCTCCACCAGCAGGATCCGCACCCGTGCCCCCGTCCCTCGCAGCGCTGTTCTGCGAATGGTGGCAGAAGTGCGCGGGGACCGGGAGGCCGCCCACCCGCGCTGGGCGGGCTACCGGCCGCTACAGGCCGAAGGTGTCGTCGGCGATGGCGTCCCGGACGCCGTCGGTGAACCCGCGGAAGCCCGGGTCCTCGTGGCTGGCCGGCACGCTGGTGACGTTGACCCCGCTGGCCTGCGTGACCGCGTCGACCAGGGCCGGATAGTCGATTTCGGCATCCTGGAGGGCGTCATCGTCCGCCTCGGCAAGGTTGATCACGTGCTGCACGTCGTCGGACGACGTGTCCGGGTCATCGGCCCACTCGCCGCCGGCCTGGTAGCACTCGTCGTACAGCGCGCGCTGGCTGTCGGTCCAGTCGTCGTCGTAGCTCTGCATCGCCCATCCCTCCGCGGCCCTTGACCTGAGCATGCCCGGCGGGAGGCGACGGGCGCGGCGGTACCGGCGAAAACCGGGCGGGCGCGCCGACCACGGCCCCGTACGCTGCTGTGGTGATCTACAAACTGCTGTCGAGCGCCGAATGGGACGACGCCCTCGCCGCCGGTGCCTTCACCGGCTCCGCGGTGGACCGGCAGGACGGGTTCATCCATCTCTCCGGCGCCGACCAGGTGGTCGAGACGGCGCGGCGGTACTTCACCGGGGCGACCAGGTTGACACTGCTCAGCGTCGAGGAGGAGCGACTGGGCGACGCGCTGCGGTGGGAGCCGTCACGCGGCGGGCAGCTCTTCCCGCACGTGTACGGCCCGCTGCCGGTCACGGCGGTGGTGGCGGCGCGGGCGTTGCCGGCGGACCTTCCGGCTGCCGACGCGGTGGCCGCCCTGCTGGGCTGACCCGGTGGCCGCGCTGCTGGCTGACACGGACGCGCCCGGCCCGACAGTGTCGGGCCGGGCGCGATGCCGTAGTGACGGGGCTCAGTGGCAGAGCCGGTCGATCTCCTGCTGGAACCGGTCCATCGGGTTCGCCTCGGCGGGGCCGAGCAGGTAGGTCTTCAGCTCCCGGCGGGCCTCGGTCATCGGGTCGTCGCCGGCCCGGGTGACCGACACGATTTTCTCCAGCTCGCCGCAGTCCTTGGAGAGCAGGTACGCGGCCCGCGCCGTCGGGTACTCGCGGCGGAAGTCGTCCTCCGACAGGCCGGCCGGGTTGGCCACCACGTACGGCCGCTGGCTCTGCACGAAGTCGGACACCACACTGGACACGTCGCTGATCAGCAGATCGGTCTGGTTGAAGCAGTCGAACAGCGCCGGCGTGCGGCCGGTGACCACCAGGTGCGCGGTGCCGTCCAGCGAGGACGCGTCCGGGTTGCCGCCGGCGGCGCGGATCGCCGTGACGACCCGTTCGTGCACGGCCTTCGCCGCCTTGGACCGCGACCCGGTGAGCGGGTGCGGCTTGTAGATCAGGCGGACCCGGGGGTTCGTCGCGAGCAGTCCCTTGACGATCCGCTCACCCATCAGCACCAGCGAGGTGTGGTACGGGTCGTCGTCGAGCCAGCCCTCCCAGGTGGGCGCGTAGAGCACTGTGAACGGCCGGTCCACCGACTCGGCGCCGAAGGTGTGCACACCGGCGAGCTGCGGCCGGCCGATCTCGACGATGTCCTGGTCGAGCACACCCACACCGGCCCGCGCGTAGCGCTCCCGGCCGGCCAGGCCGGCGACCCAGACCTCGTCGTACACCTTGCTGTAGGGGTTGACGCTGGCCTGCTTGTCGCTGTCGCCGTGCCCGACGAAGACGTGCTTCGTACCCGGCTCGCGGAGCATGTGGATGTTCGCGCCGACGTTTGCGGAGTAGAGCGCCGCGCGGATGCCGCCGAGGTCGAGGTTCATGAAGTCGACGCCGGCCGGTACGCAGATCACCGGCAGCCGGGTGTCGGCCAACTCCAGGAACGCCTCCCGGCTGCGCATCAGCACCACCGCGCGCTGCTGGAGCGCCTCGGTCGGGGCGAGCCACATGTTCGCCTGGTAGACGTCCTTGGCCGGGCCGGCGAAGTAGAGCGCCACCTCCGGCCGGTAGTTGTCCAGCCAGCGCTGGACCGCCGGCAGCAGCGGGCCCTGCCCGGCGCCCCGACCCCGGAGCCAGGTCAGCGCGATGATGGCGCCCACCAGACCGGTCGCCACGACCGCCACCGCGCCGGCCGCGAAGAACGGCGTCGGATCGTGCTGCACCGCGGCGGCCACGCCGGCCGGCACCAGCAGCAGGTTGAGCAGGGGCATCCGGTCACCGGCGACCGCCGCCGCCCAGGCGGGTGGTTGGGGGGCGCTGGACAGTGGACCCAGCTCGATGTTGCGCACCATGGCGGAGAGCGGGTTACGCCGCTCGATCATGGTGGAGAGCGCACCGGCGAAGACCGACACGACCCACACCGCGGCCGGCAGCACCAGCAGCAGGGTCAGCTCGCCACCGCTGAGCCGCACCTCGGCAACGACCAGCAACACGGCGGCGAGGTCCCGGGTCAGCTGCCGGTACGACCAGTGCAGGCCCACCTTCTCCAGCAGCAGCTGCGACGGCGGAGACCAGCGGGCGACGGCGAACTCGCCGAAGATGGCGGCCAACCCGGCGACGGCGAACAGGCCGATCCAACCGAATACGCCACCGACGAGCATGACCAGGTAGGCCAGGACCAGTAGCGCACTCTGGGCGGCCACACCGAGGCGTCCTGTCAACGTGCCGAACAAACGAGTTCGCTCCCTACGAGATTTCGTTGCGGGCGGTGCCCGTGATGGACCGACGTCACTCCCCCGTCGCACAGCGGCTCAGTAGCGGCCGGCTGCGTGTGACTGCGACCTTAACGCGAGGGGACAGCTCGGTGTCGCTCGGGTATCCGGCACCATTTCGGGCAAAGTTCCGCACCGGGGCGCGCCCGACCCCACCACGGGGCCGGGCGCTCGGTGCGGGTGAAGCGCTCAGCCGACCCGCCGGAAGCAGGTCATCGCGCCGGGCGCCTTGCGCTTGGCGAACTCCTGGTAGCCCAGCTGCGGCGCGGTGTCGCGGGCGTACCGGTTGCCGTTGTAGACGCAGATCGTGCCCACGTCGAGGCGGTCCAGTGCCGGCTTCAACTCGGCCGGCGTGGGGCTGGCGGCGCCGTCCGCGAAGCCGGCGAGCAGCAGTCGGTCCTTGGCGAACTGGGAGTTGAGGTCGTACTCGACGAGGTAGAAGTCACGGGGCAGGACAACCCGGACCTCGCTGGTGACGATCGGCGTGGTGCGCATGATCGTCTTCGGGGCGAGCAGCAGGCCCTGGGGACGGTCCAGGTCCTTGATCCAGAACGCGATCGCCTGACGCTGCTGCGGAAGCTTCCAGGTGGGGCGGTCGTGCACCTCGACCCAGCTCTTCGGCGACCACATCGGCGTGGCGAACAACGCGAACGAGGCGACCAGCAGCACCGCGATCCCCCCGGACGCCGCCCGGCGCAGCGCCCGGGTCGGTGCCGGCACGCGCACCGTGCAGAGCAGACCGATCAGCGTCGGCAGGGCGAGCAGCCACGGCACGCGCCAGAGCACCACCGAGATGCCGCTCAACGCGCTCAGCAGCTCCAGCACGCCGGGCACGAACAACACGCTCAGCGCTAGGGCGGCGCCGGCGGCGAGCAGCGCGGGCGTACGCCGACGGGCGATCAACGCGCCGCACCACAGCGCCAGACCGCTGATCACCCCGACCACGCCGAACAGCAGGGTCCGCCGGTAGGTGTACGCCGCGTCGAAGAAGGCGTCGTCCGCGCCGGTCGCGCTCATCCCGCCGAGCAGCAGGCGGGAGACCACCAGCGAGCCGATCGGGTACGCGAGGGCGGCGACCGCCGCGACCACGGCGGCCTTCCACCGGCCGACCAGCAGCATGGCGAACCCGGCGGCGCCGACCAGCATCGGCAGGATGATCGCCGCGGTGTTGGTGAGCCCGATCGCGGTGATCGAGAGCGCCACGATGAGCAGCAGGCTGCGCCGCGACCGGTTGTCGAACCACTCGGTCAGGTAGAGCCACATCAGCGGGATGACCGCCGAGACGAACATGCCCTTGCCCTCGTGCAGCCGGGGAATGTGGAACGTGCCCAGTGCGGCGTCCCCGCCCGCGACGAGGTAGAGGTACGCGATCGCCACGGTGAAGGCGAGCACCGGACGGCGCGGGGCCCACCGGTGCGTCAGCCGCCACAGCGCCAGCGCTGCGAGCACCGCCATGATCGGCAGCAGCACGTACCAGAGGGCCGAGCTGGCGTGGATGCCGATGACGTTGGCGAACGCGCCGTCGAACACCTCGATCGACGGGATGGGCGGCTGCGAACCCATCGACGGCAGCACGTTCTCGGAGAACAGGAAGTCGTTGAGCGGGATCAGGTCACGCTCGGCGATCCACACCGACTTGCCGACGTAGTAGACGTCGTCCGGGGTGTTGCGGGCCATGAAGAACGACGAGATTCCGACCAGGACCGAGACGACCAGCGCGTACGCCGACTGCGCCGGGGTGGGCGCCGGGGCGGCCGGCGTGGGCGTCGGGCCGTTCAGCCAGGCCTGGCGCACCAGCAGCAGCCCGCCGACGGCCGCGAGCAGGCCGGACACGGCCGGGATCCACCAGGAGACGTTGACGCTGGTGTTGGCCAGACCGGCGGAGACGGCGGCCACGGCGGCGGCGACCAGCACACCGATCAGCAGGCGACGGTCGGCGGCGGGCCGCGCGCTGACGGGCTCCTCCCGTGCCGCCGACACGCTGTCGGCCGGGGCGCTGTCGGCCGGGGCGCGGCGGCGGGCGCGCAGCACGGCCACGACCGCGAGCACCACACAGGCCAGCAGCCAGATCCGGAAGGTGACCGACGGACGCAGGTCACCCAGGAAGGCCAGGTGGTAGAGCACTGTGAAGAGCGCGAATGCGATCACCGCACCATCGGTGAGCACCGCCGGGGCGACGGCCACCAGCGCGCGTACCCGGGACAGCCCGGTGCGGGCGTCGGCGGGCCGGGATGCCTGCCCGGGCCGCGGCGTCGGATCCGGTTCGGCGGGCGCTACGGCGATGCTGTCGACGTTGGCCACGGGCGTCCTTACTCGTCGGGCGGATGAGGGGCGTCGGCACGGTGACGGCCGGGTGTCAAGGGGGCAGCGTAGCGGAATCGGGCAGGGGGGCCGTTGCTGCCGGCGACCGGGTGTCGGGGAGCTGGTCAACCCGCCATCGGTGCCGCGCGCGGGCGGGGCAGCACGCTGTCGGCGCCGAGCCCGGCCGCCACGGATTCGACCAGATTGTCGAGGTAGCTGTCGGTCAGTGGGAGACGGGCGATGGCGAGCCGCCAGTAGAGCGGCCCCACGATGAGGTCGACGGCGGCGTCCAGCTCCGTGTCGGCGGGCAGTTCGCCACGCCGCACGGCCCGGGTGACCAGGTGACCGCCGATCTCCTGCTGCCGGGCGTGCAGCACCTGACGCAGGGTCGCGTCGATGCTGGGGTTGCGGGCGGCCTCGGCCAGGAGATCCGGAATGATCTGCGACGCCAGTGGGTGGCGCAGCGCGTGCGCCACCGCCTGGAACAGCAGCGCGAGATCACCGCGCAGCGTGCCGGTGTCCAGTGCGGGGAGCTTGCCGTGTGCCGCAGCGGCGACGACCTCCAGCACCAGATCGAGCTTCGAGCTCCACCGTCGGTAGATCGCCGTCTTGCTGACGCCGGCCCGCCGGGCCACCGCCTCGATGGAGAGCCGGCCGTAGCCGACAGCGGCGAGCTCCTGCATCAGCGCCCGGCGGATCGCCGTGGTGATCTCGTCGCGCAGCACCGCCGCGCCGGCCGGCGCCCGCCTCTTCTCGGTGGTCATCGAGGGCTCTTATCGCAGGTCACGCCGGATAGCGTAGCGCAACGACGGTACGGTTGCGTCCCGACGTGTTTCGGACTACTGTCCTCGCAGCGACGAGGCGGCGCCCCGCGCAAATTTCCCACTAGGATTCGATCGTCGCGAGCAACCCCCGTCTGCACGAAAGATCGGAGCGCCATTTCCATGGCCACCACCGCGCTGGTCGACCCCGACACGGGCCTGACCCAGGCGCAGCTGGCCGCTCGGCACGGGCTACGGGTCGCCGGTGAGCGACCCAGCCTCGTCGAGTACAGCCGCCGACTCTGGGCCTACCGGCACTTCATCGCCGCGTACGCCAATGCCAAGCTCGTCGCCTCGTACAGCAACGCCAAGCTGGGTCAGCTCTGGCAGGTGCTCACCCCGCTCACCAACGCGGCGGTCTATTACCTGATCTTCGGGGTGGTGCTTGCACAGAACAGCATCCCGAACTTCATCGCCTACCTGACCACCGGGTTGTTCATCTTCAACTTCACCCAGAGCGCGGTCCTGGCCGGCACCCAGTCGATCAGCAGCAACCTGGGGCTGATCCGGGCGCTGCACTTCCCCCGGGCCAGCCTGCCGCTGTCCACCACGATCACCCAGTTCCAGCAACTGCTGGCCTCGATGGTGGTGCTGGTCGGCATCGTGCTGGTCACCGGCGAGCCGCTCACCTGGGAGTGGTTGCTGCTGGTGCCGGCGCTGCTGCTGCAGGCGGTGTTCAACGCCGGCGTGGTGCTGCTGGTGGCCCGACTGGGCGCCAAGTCGAGCGACCTGAAGCAGGTCATGCCGTTCATCATGCGTACCTGGATGTACGGCTCCGGCGTCCTCTACAGCGTCAGCCTCTTCGACCGGCTGCCCGGCTGGGCGACGACAGTGGTGCAGTACAACCCGCTGCTGGTCTACATCGAGCTGGCACGGTACTCGCTGCTCGAGGAGGCCCCGCTGCTCAACGAGTCGCTGACCCAGCTCTGGCTGGTCGGCGCCGGTTGGGCGCTGGTCGCCGGCATCGGCGGTTTCATCTACTTCTGGCGCGGCGAACAGGAGTACGGCCGTGGTTGATCACTTCGACGCCCCCACCGAGGCGAGCGCGACGATGACCCGAACCCAGGAGCGCATCCCGACAGTGGTCGTGGACGACGCGCACATCATCTACCGGGTGCACCAGGGTGCCGCCGGTGGCACCACGCCGGTGGCCGCGCTGCGCCGGCTGGTCAAGCGCACCCACGCGCCGAACGTCCGGGAGGTGCACGCGGTCAAGGGCATCTCGTTCACCGCGTACCGGGGCGAGGCGATCGGGCTGATCGGCAGCAACGGCTCCGGCAAGTCCACCATCCTGCGGGCCATCGCCGGTCTGCTGCCGGTGAACCGGGGGGCCATCCACACCCAGGGGCAGCCGTCGCTGCTGGGCGTCAACGCCGCCCTGCTCAACGACCTCTCCGGGGAGCGCAACGTCGTCCTCGGGTGCCTGGCCATGGGCATGCATCCCGATGACGTGGCCAAGCAGGCCGCGGGAATCATCGACTTCTCCGGGATCAACGAGCGGGGTGACTTCGCCAGCCTGCCGATGCGGACGTACTCGTCGGGCATGGCGGCCCGGCTGCGGTTCTCCATCGCCGCCGCCAAGAAGCACGACGTGCTGCTCATCGACGAGGCGCTCGCCACCGGCGACAAGGGCTTCCGCAGGCGCAGCGAGCAGCGGGTGCGGGAGCTGCGGGAGGGCGCGGGGACGGTGTTCCTGGTCAGCCACCAGCTCTCCTCCGTACGGGACACCTGCGAACGGACGATCTGGCTGGAATCGGGCGTCATCCGGATGGATGGCCCCACCGACGAGGTCATCCGGGCGTACGAGGCATACGCGAACAGCAAGTAGAGTTCCGGCGAACGTCCGGCATCGACATGGCACCCGAGGACCGCGTCGCCCGCGTTGGGGCGACGCGGTCCGCGCGTTAAGGTTCATTCCGTCGCCGCTCGGGCGGAACCTTCCGTTAACGCATCCCTGAGAGTGAGGATCCGGCAATGACGCAGGACCAGACCCCTGGCCCGGACGCCGAAGCGGAGACCCCGACGCCGTGGCGGCCCTCGCGGACAGTGGCGGTGGTTCTGGCCGGCGGCACCGGGACGCGGCTGGGGCTCGGCATCCCGAAGCAGCTGCTGAAGATCGCCGGTAAGCCGATCATCGAGCACACCCTCGCGGTCTTCGAGGCGGCACCGGAGATCGACGAGATCATCGTGCTGATGGCCACCGGCCACGTCGAGGACGCCCAGCAGATCGTCGAGAAGGCCGGCCTGCGCAAGGTCACCAAGGTGATCGAGGGCGGTGACACCCGCAACGCCACCACCCGGATCGCGCTGGACGCGGTCGGCCCGGAAGACTGCAACATCCTCTTCCACGACGCGGTACGCCCGCTGCTCAGCGGCCGGATCGTGCGCGAGTGCGTCAACGCGCTCTGGAGCTACGACGCCGTGGACGTGGCCATCCCCTCCGCGGACACGATCATCCAGGTCGACGACAACGACTGCATCACCGACATCCCGGTGCGCTCCCGGCTGCGCCGTGGTCAGACCCCGCAGGCGTTCCGCTCCCCCACGATCCGGGCGGCGTACCAGATCGCCGAGGACGACCCGGACTTCGCCGCCACCGACGACTGTGGCGTGGTGCTGCGCTACCTTCCCGGCACCCCGATCAAGGTGATCGACGGTTCGGACGAGAACATCAAGGTCACCCACCCGGTCGACGTGCACCTGGCGGACAAGCTCTTCCAGCTCGCCGCCGCGCAGGCGCCCCGACTGACCGACCACCGCAGCTACAGCGAGGAGCTGACCGGCCGGACCATCGTGGTGTTCGGCGGCAGCTACGGCATCGGCCACGAGTTGGCCGAGCTGGCCCGGCGCTACGGCGCCCAGGTCTTTCCGTTCAGCCGTTCCAGCACGGGCACCCACGTGGAGCGGGCCGAGGACGTCGAGGCCGCGCTGACGACCGCCTTCGAGGCCACCGGCCGGATCGACCACGTGGTGGTCACCGCCGGCATCCTGGAGAAGGGCGCCCTCGCCGAGATGGACGAGGAGACCATGGACCGGGTGCTCCAGGTCAACTTCGTCGGCCCGGTGACCATCGCCCGCCAGGCCCTCCCGTACCTGCAGCAGACCAAGGGCCAGTTGCTGCTCTACACCTCCAGCTCCTACACCCGGGGCCGGGCCCGCTACGCGCTCTACTCGGCCACCAAGGCCGCCCTGGTCAACCTCACCCAGGCGCTCGCCGACGAGTGGGCCGACGTGGGCGTCCGCGTCAACTGCATCAACCCGGAGCGCACCGCCACGCCGATGCGGACGCGGGCCTTCGGCGAGGAGCCGGAGCACACCCTGCTCGCCGCGGAGGCCGTCGCCCAGTCGTCGCTGGACGTGCTGATCTCCGACCTGACCGGTCAGGTGATCGACGTACGGCGGGCACCCGGTGACGGGCCCACGCCGAGCGTGCCGGCACAGTCCGGGTCGGGTCGGGTCGAGACGCCGGCCGGCGCGACGTCCGCGAACTGACGCCGACGGCTGCGGAACCACGAACGGAGCGACATGCGCGGCGACCTGGTCCGAAAACTGGCCGCCCGGTGCCTGACCACCGGGTTGGCCGTGCTGGCCTTTGTCGTGCTGGCGCTGACCGGCGCCACCGGCTGGGGGCTGGCGTTGGCCGTCGCCGCGCTGGCCGCCTCGGCCGCCGAGCAGCGGATCCGGCCCGGCGCCGACCTGGTGGCGGAGACCACGTTGATCGCCGCGGCGATCCTGGTCGGTCACTCCCGGCGGCTGGACGACGGGCTCAACCTCGCGCTGGTCGCCACGGGGCTGGTCCTGCTGGGGCTGGTGCTGCTGGTGGGGCCGCTGCGCACCGCCGGCGGTCTGGAGATCCGGGCGGCCAACCTGCCGGTACGCGCCTGGACGCCGCTGATCGCCGACCGGCTCGGCACGGCCCTGCTCGGGCTGCTCGCCGCCCTGGCGCTCGCCGCCGCGCTCGCCCTGCCGACCGGTGTGGCGCTGGCCGCCAGCCTGCTGGTCGGCGCGGGCGCCGGTGCGGTCGC
>NZ_PYAK01000035.1 GCF_003264365.1 Micromonospora noduli | reverse complement strand
CGGCCGGCGTCGCGACCGAACGGACCCTGGTCCGCCGGCTCAAGGCCGACCCGGCCGACCGCTACGCGCACGAGACGAGGCGCGGCGCGGTGGAAGGGAGCGGCGGCGGGGCGGAACGGGTGGCAGGGGCGGGTGGGGCCACACAGCTTTGGTACGGAGTATGTGTCGCTGGCCCATGTGCCGGGGAGCACACAGCTCGTAACTTCTTGCGCCATGACGGCAGAACCCGTGGTGGTCCCCCACGTCGTACAGGTCGACCTCTCCGGTCGGACCGCCCTGGTCACCGGGGGCGGCGGCGGCATCGGGCGGGCGTGTGCCCTGCGGCTGGGCGCGGCCGGCGCCAAGGTGATCGTGGTGGACCGCAACCTGGAGGCGGCCAAGGCGGTGGCCGCAGAGGCCGGTGGCCGGGCCGAGGGCGTGGACCTGTCCGACGCCGCGGCGGTGGATTCACTCGACGTGGACGTGGACATCGTGGTGAACAACGCCGGGCTCCAGCACGTCGCGCCGTTGCAGGACTTTCCCGTCGAGCGTTTCGAGTACATCCAGCGGGTGATGGTGGAGGCGCCGTTCCTGCTGATCCGCCGGGCGCTGCCGCACATGTACGCGCGGGGCTGGGGGCGGATCGTCAACATCTCCTCGGTGCACGGGTTGCGTGCCTCGCCGTACAAGGCGGCCTACGTCTCGGCCAAGCACGCCCTGGAAGGGCTGTCGAAGGTGGTCGCGTTGGAGGGCGCCGCGCACGGGGTCACCGCCAACTGCATCAACCCGGCGTACGTGCGTACCGCGCTGGTGGAGAGCCAGATCGCCGACCAGGCGGCCAGTCACGGCATCGACGAGGCCGAGGTGATCGAGAAGATCATGCTGGCCCGGGCCGCGATCAAACGGTTGATCGAGCCGGAGGAGGTGGCCGAGTTGCTGGCGTACCTCTGCTCGCCGCCGGCGGCGTTCATCACCGGGGCGTCGATCGCCCTCGACGGGGGCTGGACGGCCAACTAGTGGGGCTGAGCACAATGTCGACCATGTCTTCGCCGGTGGAGTTCCTGGAGCTGCTCGCCCGAGAGGCCGCGGCGGTCGAGTTCGAGGGACCGCTGGTGGCCGCGCGGGCCGCCGGGCTGCCACCGGACCGGCTGGCCGAGCTGGAGCAGGCCAAGTCGGTGGCGTTGCGGGTCCGCGCGCTGCTGGAGCGTCGCCGCCGCCGGGAGAGCGAGCTGTCCGGCCTGTACGACACGGTCAGCGACCTGGCCGGGCTGCGCGATCTGGACGACGTGTTGCGGGCGATCGTGCACCGGGCCCGTCACCTGCTGGGCGCGGACGTGGCGTACATGACGCTCAACGACGACGAACGTGGCGACACCTACATGCGGGTGACCGACGGGTCGGTCTCGGCCCGCTTCCAGCGGCTGCGCCTGCCGATGGGCGCTGGTCTCGGTGGTCTGGTGGCCCAGTCCGGTGCCCCGTACGTCACCGCCAACTACGGCGAGGACGCGCGCTTCCACCACACCGGCGAGATCGACGCCGGGGTGGGCGAGGAGGGTCTGGTGGCGATCCTGGGGGTGCCGCTGCGGCTCGGTTCGACCTCGATCGGGGTGCTCTACGCGGCCAACCGTTCGGCCCGGCCGTTCGTCCGGGAGGAGGTGGCGCTGCTGGTGTCGCTGGCCGCGCACGCCGCGGTGGCGATCGACACCGCCCGGCTGCTGACCGAGACCCGTTCCGCGTTGGCCGAGTTGTCGGCGGCGAACACCACCATCCGGGCGCACAGCAGCTCGGTGGAGCGGGCCGCGGCGGCACACGACCGGATGACCGCGCTGGTGCTGCGTGGCGGCGGTGTGGAGGACGTGGCGGCTGCGGTGACCGAGGTGCTGGGCGGCGCGCTGCTGGCGCTGGACGCCGAGGGCCGCCTGCTGGCTCGGGTGGGTGAGATCGAGGAGCCGGACCGCGCGGACATCGTCGAGGCGGTGGCCGCGTCCCGGACCGAGGGTCGCAGCGTACGGCGGGGTCCGCTCTGGTACGCGGCGGTGGTGGCGGGCGCGGAGAACCTGGGCGCCCTGGTGCTGCGCCCGGACGACGAGTTGGTCGACGCCGACCAGCGCATCCTGGAGCGGGCGGCGTTGGTGACCGCGCTGCTGCTGCTGTTCCGCCGGACGGTCGCGGAGGCGGAGGGGCGGGTGCGTGGTGAGTTGCTGGACGACCTGATCGCCCGCCCGCTGCGCGACACCGACGCGCTGCGTAGTCGTGCCCGTCGGCTCGGGGTGGACCTGGACGCGCCGCACGTGCTGGTGGCGGTGGGCGACGACGCGATCGCCGCGACCGGCTCGGCTCGGCAGCGGGTGCTCTCCTGGGCCACCACGTACGCCTCGGCGCGCGGCGGGCTGGCCGCGGCGCGCGACGGCCGGGTGGTGCTGATGCTGCCGGGGTTGGACGCGGGCGGCAGCGCCCGCGCGGTGGCCCGGGACCTGTCCCGGGTGACCGGTCGGCCGGTGACCGCCGGGGCGAGTGGCCCGTCGAACACACCGGCGGCGCTGGCCAGGACGTTCCAGGAGGCGGACCGGTGCCTGACGGCGCTGGGCGCGCTGGGCCGCGCCGGGCAGGGCGCGAGCACCGTGGAGTTGGGCTTCGTCGGGTTGTTGCTGGGCACCGTCGGTGACCGGGGTGAGAAGGACGTGACCGAGTTCCTCAGCGCCACCGTCGGGCCGGTGCTCGACTACGACGCCCGGCGCGGCACGGCTCTGGTGAAGACGCTGGAGGCGTACTTCGGGGTGGGTGGCAGCCTGGCCCGGGCCGCCGAGCAACTGCACGTGCACGTCAACACGGTGACCCAGCGGTTGGAGCGGGTCGGGCAGTTGCTCGGCGTCGACTGGCAGCGGCCCGAGCGGGCGCTGGAGGTGCAGCTCGCGCTGCGGCTGCACCGCCTGCGCGCACCGGCCGGCTGACCGACGCCGGCCGGCGGACCGAACGCCGCCGACCGAGCGCCCGCCGTCAGTAGGCCGGCACGAACGTCGCCGATCGAGCGCTCGGCGTCAGCGGGCCTGGATGCCCTCCAGCACGGCGTCGACGACCCGTTCGGGCAGGGACTGCTCGTCCAGGTCCGGGTTCCACTGGAGGACCCGTTGGATCAGCATCGGCCCGGTGAGCAGCGCCATCGTCACCTCGACGTCGATGTCGGCGCGCAGCACGCCCTCGTCGATGCCGCGCCGCAGCACCTCGCGCATCAGCTGCCGCCGGGGCGAGATGATGTTCTGGTAGAGCTGGAACTGGTCGGCGCTGCGGTTCACGGCGGGTGCCAGGCAGGGCATGATCTTGGCCGCTCGCGGGTCGACGTTCTTGCCGATCGCGCCGACCAGCAGCACCAGGTCGTCGCGGACGGAGTGGCCCGCGGGCTGCGCCATGACGCCCTTGAGGCGGCGCAACGCGTCCAGCAGCAACGCGTCCTTGCCGGCCCAGCGCCGGTAGATGGTGGCCTTGCCGACCCCGGCGCGGGTGGCGATCGCCTCGATCGAGAGCGCCTCGATGGTGCTGCCCTCGGCGAGCAGGTCGAGGGTGGCCTCGATGATGGCCTCGTCGGCGCGGATGCTCCGCGGTCGCCCGGGCGACCGCGGAGCATCGGCAGTGGACGTCATGTCCGCCATTCTCCCCGAACCTATGCCGTACCGGCCAGCTCAGGCTCGGCGACCGGCGCCGCCGGGGCGACGCTCGTGTCCTCCTTGCCCGGCATCCAGCGCAGCACCACGATGATCCCGAGTGCGGCGATCACCGCGGAGAGCCCGGCCGCCCAGTGCATGGCGGTGACGAAGGCGTCGTTGGCCGCCGAGATCAGCCCTGGCGCCGCCGGGCCGAGCTGGCCCGCCGCCGCGTACGCACCGGAGATCGACTCGTTGGCCGCGTCCTGGGCCTGCGTGGGCAGACCGGTCAACGCGTCACCGATGTCGCTGCGGTAGACCGCGGAGAGCACCGAGCCGAGGACTGCGACGCCGAGCGCGCCGGCCACCTGGCGGATGGTGTTGCTGACCGCGGAGCCCACCCCGGCCTTCTCCCGGGGCAGCGCCGACATGATCGACTCGGTGGCCGGCGGCATGATGTTGGCCATTCCGGCGCCCTGGATGAGGAAGACGAGCAGCACGATCCAGATCGGGGTGGAGGCGCCGATGAAGACGAACGCGCCGAGTGACACCACTGTCAGCGCCAACCCGACGGTGGCGACGGCCTTACCGCCGTAGCGGCGGACCATCGCGGCGCTGCGCGGCGCGAAGACCAGCTGGGCGCCGGCGAAGGGCAGGAAGAGCAGACCGGTCTGCAACGGGCTGTAGTCGCGCACGAGTTGCAGGTAGAACGAGCCGAAGAACATCGAGCCCATCGCGGCGAAGAACACCAGGCCGACGATGGCGACCGGCGCTGCGAACCGGGGCACCTTGAACAGTCGGACGTCCAGCGACGGGTGGTCGCTGCGCCGCTCGTGCTGAACGAACCAGGCCAGCACCGCGACGCCGATCAGGATCGAGCCCCAGGCCAGCGGGCGGCCGAAGCCGTGCTCGCCGCCGTCGATGATGCCGTAGGAGAGGGCGACCAGGCCGACCACGGAGAGCAGCACGCCGAGCACGTCGATCCGGCCGGGCCGCGGGTCACGCGACTCGGGGACCAGCAGCGCCACCAGAACCACGCCGGCAACGACCACCGGCACGTTGATCAGGAAGACCGAGCCCCACCAGAAGTGCTCCAGCAGCGCGCCGCCGAGGATCGGGCCGATCGCCACGGCGAGACCGACCGCACCGGCCCAGACACCGATGGCCCGACCACGCTCGCGCGGGTCGAAGACGTTGGAGATGATCGACAAAGTCACCGGCATGATGGCCGCGCCGCCGACCCCCATCAGGGCGCGGGCCGCGATGAGCTGTCCGGGGCTCTGGGCGTACGCGGAGAGCAGCGAAGCCAGGCCGAACAGCACCAGTCCGATCATCAGGAAGCGCTTGCGGCCGGCGCGGTCGCCGAGCACCCCGAAGGTGAACAGCAGCCCGGCGAAGACAAGCGTGTAGGAGTTGATGGACCACTCCAGCTCGCCCTGGCTGGCGCCGAGACCGTGCACCGGGTCGGCCAGGGTGCGCAGGGCGACGTTGAGGATCGTGTTGTCGAGGACGACCACGAGGAGGCTGATCACCAGCACCCCCAGGATCGCCCACCGCCTCGGGTGTCCGGTGTTGTTGTGCAGCTCCATGCCTGGCTTTCCCCCCACGCTGATCACCCGCGACGAAATACGATACGGGTCAGACTCGTAACGCGGGTCAGCCTACGACGCGTATTAACGATACGGCACCGATCCGTATCGTATGTGGTGGGCATCACGCCCGGACGCGACCGCCAGGCAGGCGTGGACGGCCTCCGTCAACGTGCCGAGACGGACCGCCGGAGCGCCGAGCGGCTCGATCCAGCCCGGCCCCGCGCCGTACACCCGGAGCAGCGGGAAGTCCCGGGCGAAGCGCACCAGGCGGTACGCGCGGCCGGTGAGCGGCGTCTGCGACCAGAGCACTACGGTGCGCGGGCGGGCCCGGTACACCGCGCTGGTGAGCGCGGTCCAGGGCAGCGCGGGGCCGAGGTTCAGACAGCCGCGGCCCTGCTCGCGCAGCGCGGCGCCGAGCGCCAGCAGACCCAGGCTGTGCGCCTCCTTCTCGGCGCCGGCCAACAGCACGCCGCCGGTGGGCAGTGACCGGCCCGGCTCCCGGCGGTAGACGTCCAACCCGACCCGGACACCCTCGCAGAGGGCGTGCTCGACGACGACCTCGACGGCGGTACGCCCCGACAGCCGGGCCAGCAACGGACGACAGACCTGCTCCCAGAGCGCCGGCACGCCCCAGGCCTCGGCCAACTCCAGCACAAGCGTCGCAACGGCGTTGGCGTCCAGGTCCTCGGCAGCCAGCGACACCTGCTTGTGCGCGATCTCCACGGCCTCGGCCGGCATCGGATCGGTCAGCACCAGACGTACCCCCGGGTAGACGTTCTCTACCCGGGGGTTCGCTCGGCACGCACCTGGCGGATGCGCCGTCGCGGAATTTCAGCGGCGGCGGGCCGCCAGCCGGTGGGCCAACGCGGCGACGCTGCCCCAGATGCCGCGCCGGAACAGCACCACGACCAGGACGAAGATGCCGCCGGTGACCAGGCCGATCGCCTCGAACCCGGAGAACGACAGCCAGTCCTCCAGCCGGACCACGAGGGCGGCGCCGAGCACCCCACCCCAGAGGGTGCCGATCCCGCCGAGCACCACCACGATGACCGCCTTGCCGGAGGTGGTCCAGTGCAGCACGTCCAGCGAGACGAACCGGTGGCCGACCGCGAACAACCCGCCACCGAGGCCGGCGATGAACCCGGAGAGCACGAACGCGGTGAGCTTGTAGCGGTGCACCGGATAGCCCAGCGCCCTGGCCCGCGCCGGGTTGTCCCGGATGCCGACCAGCACCCGACCGAACGGTGAGTGCACGATCCGCCAGGCGGCGGCGAGCCCGAGCAGCACGATCGGCAGGATCGCGTAGTAGAAGAAGTAGTCGTCGGTGAGGTCGACGCCGAACAGCTCGCGGGGCACCCCCTGGAGGCCGTTCTCGCCCTGCGTCACCGAACGCCACTCGTTGGCGACGTAGTAGACCATCTGCGCGAAGGCCAGGGTCACCATGGCGAAGTAGATGCCGGTCCGCTTGACCGCCAGGTATCCGATCGGCACCGCCAGCACGGCTGCGGCGAGGGCCCCGGCCAGCACCGCGAGGGGAAACGGCAGGCCGGCGTGGATGGCCACCAGCCCGGTGACGTACGCGGAGGTGCCCCAGAACGCGGCGTGACCGAAGGACATCAGCCCGGTGAAGCCGAGCAGCAGGTCCACCGCCACGGCGAAGAGCGCCCAGCAGAGGATGTCCACCGCGACCGCCGGGTAGAGGCCGTTGGGCAGCCACGCCGCGACGGCCAGGCCGACGGCGAGCAGCGCGTACCGGACCCAGCCGGGGGCCCGGGCCACGGCGATCAGCCCGGACGGTGGCGTCGAACGGGACGCGTCGGTAGGAGTGTCCACGGTGTTGGTCATGCGGGGGCCTCCTCCCGACCGAACAGGCCGGCCGGGCGCCAGAGCAGCACGCCGGCCATCACCACGAAGACGATCGTCTGCGAGACGAGCGGGAAGTTGGAGAGGTACGCCTCACCCCACGCCTGCACGAGTCCAATGCCGAAGCCTGCGGCGACCGACCCGAAGATCGAGCCCAGCCCGCCGATCACCACCACGGCGAACACCACGATGATCAGGTCGGCGCCCATCAGCGGGTTGACCGCGCGCATCGGCGCGGCCAGCACACCGGCGAGGCCGGCCAGCCCGATGCCGAAGCCGAACACCGGGGTCACCCACCGTCCGACGTCGATGCCGAACGCACGGGTCAGGTCCGGCCGCTCGGTGGCCGCACGGACCACCATGCCGATCCGGGTCCGGGTCAGCACCCACCACACCGCGACGCAGAGCAGCACCGCGAAGCCGAGGATGAACACCCGGTACGTCGGGAAGTCGAACAGCCCGAAGTCGACCGACCCGCTCAACAGCGACGGTGTCTCGTACGGGCTGGACTGCACGCCGTAGCGCAGTTTCACCAGGTCCTGAAGGATCAGCGTCAGACCGAAGGTGAGCAGGAAGTTGTAGAGCGGGTCCAGTTTGGTCAGTCGGTGGATCACCGCGCGTTCCAGCGCCATGCCGAGCAGACCCAGCCCCACCGGCATGATCACCAGGGCGGCCCAGAACGGCACGCCGGCCTCGCTGAGCAGCACGTACGCCCCGAACGCGCCGAGCATGTAGAACGCGCCGTGGGCGAAGTTGACGACCCGCAGCATGCCGAAGATGACAGCGAGCCCGAGGGCGAGCAGGGCGTAGAACGCCCCACTCACCAACCCGTTGAACGTGTTCTGCGCGAATCCGCTCACAGCGAGCCGCTCACAGCTTGCAGTCCGCGGAGGGCGCGCGGAACGCCTCCGCGGCGGGGATCGTCTTGAGCACCTTCACGTAGTCCCACGGCTCGGCGACCTCGGACTGCGGCTTCACCTGGGCCAGGTACGCGTCGTGCACCACCCGGTGGTCCTCGGCGCGGATCTTCCCGTTGCGCAGGAAGACGTCCTCGACCGTCTTGCCCTCCAGGCCCTTGACCACGGCGTCCGCGTCATCGGTGCCGGCGGCCTGCACCGCCTCCAGGTACTGCAACGCCGCGGAGTAGTTGGCGGCGTGCGCGAAGGTCGGCCGGGTGCCGGCCTTCTGCTGGAAGCGGTCGGCGAACTCCCGGTTCTTCGCGTCGAAGTTCCAGTACCAGGCGTCGGTGTACGTGGTGCCGGCCAGCGCGGCCGGGGTGAGCGAGTGGATGTCGGTGAGGAACATCAGCCCCACCGCCAGGCCGACGCCCTTGTCCCGCAGCTTGAACTCGTTGTACTGCTTCACCACGTTGACCAGCTCCGCGCCGGCCTGCATGGTGCCCAGCACGTCCGGCTTCGGGTTCAGGTTCGGCGCCTTGAGCAGGAAGGTGGAGAAGTCACCGCTGGTGTTCGGGAACGGCGCCCCGTCCTTGCCGACGACAGTGCCGCCGGCCGCCGTGATCGCTGTGGAGAAGCTCTTCTCCATGTCCTGACCGAAGGCGTAGTTCGGATAGAGGATGTACCAGTTCTTGCCGATCTGCTCGGTGGTGGTCTTTCCGGTGCCGTTGGCCAGCATGTACGTGTCGTACGCGTAGTGGAAGGTGTACTTGTTGCAGCTCTTGCCGGTCAGGTCGGTGGTCGCCGCCCCGATGTTGAAGTAGAGCTTCTTCTTCTCCTTCGCCACGTCGGCGACCTTCAACGCGGCCGACGAGGTGGGCACGTCCAGGATCAGGTCGACGCCCTTGCGGTCGTACATCTCCTGGGCCTTGGAGTTGGCCACGTCCGGCTTGTTCTGGTGGTCGGCCGTCTCCACTGTGATGTCAGTGGTCACCGCCTTGTCGCCGTACTTCGCTGTGAAGTCGGCGATGGCCATCTCCACCGCAGCCACCGAGTTCTTTCCGGACAACTCCGAGTACGCCCCGGACTGGTCGTTGAGCACGCCCAGCACGATCTTGTCGCCGGTCAGCTTCTGGTCGCCACTCGACTGGGGACCACCGCCACCGCATCCGGCGGCCAGCACCACCACGGCCGACGCCGCGGCCACACCCATCGTCCTGCGCATGCCCACTCCATCCATTCCGCGCGGCGTCGCGCGGGTCGTCGTTGAGAAAATTCAGATCCCGAGGTACGCGAGCAGTTCGCGTTCGCGCGAACGCACCTCGGAGTTGTCCATCGCCTCGGCGACCCGGCCCTCGGCCAGCAGGTAGTGCCGGTCGGCGACACCGGTGGCGAAGTGCAGGTTCTGTTCGACCAGCAGCACTGTCACCCCGTGCCGTTTGGCCTCGCGCAGCAGGTCGCCGACCTGCTGCACCAGCAGTGGCGACAGCCCTTCGGTGGGCTCGTCGCAGAGCAGCAGCCGGGCGCCCATCCGCAGCACCCGGGCCAGCGCGAGCATCTGCTGCTCGCCGCCGGAGAGCATGGTGGCCGCCGAGTCCCGTCGGGTGTACAGGGCCGGGAACGCCTCGTACACCCGCTCCAGCGACCACGGGTCGGGGCCGACAGTGGGTGGCAGCGTGAGGTTCTCGGTGACTGTCAACGTGGCGTAGCTGCCCCGGTCGTCGGGCACCCAGCCCAGCCCCAGGCGGGCCCGCTTGTGCGCCGGCAACCTGGTGATGTCCCGCCCGTCCAGCTCCACAGTGCCGCGCTGACCGGGGTGCAGCCCCATCACGCAGCGCAGCAGGGTGGACTTGCCGGCGCCGTTGCGGCCGACCAGGGTGACCACCTCGCCGGCGGAAACCTCAAGGCTGACGTCGCGCAACACCTGCGCCTCGCCGTAGAAGGCGGACAGGTTCTCAATGCGCAGCATCGGCGGCTCCCAGGTAGGCGGTGATCACGCGCTCGTCGGCGCGGACCTGCTCGTATGGACCCTCGACGAGGACCTTGCCGGCCTGGAGCACGGTGACGGTGTCGGCGAGACGGCCGACCACGCTCATGTTGTGCTCGACCATCACCACGGTCCGGCCCTGACGGACCCGACCGATCAGCTCGACGGTGCGGTCGACGTCCTCCAGGCCCATGCCCGCGGTCGGCTCGTCGAGCAGCAGCACCTTCGGGTCCAGTGCCAGGGCGATGGCCAGCTCCAGGGCGCGTTTCCGGCCGTACGCCAGGGACGCCGAGGGGGCGTCCGCCAGCTCGGCCAACCCCACCATGGCCAGCAGTTCGTCGGCCCGTTCGGTGTAGCGGCCCATCAGCTTCGCCGACCGCCAGAACCGCCAGCCCAGCCCGCTGGGCGACTGCAACGCCAGCGCGACGTGTTCGCGCGCGGACAGTTGGGGAAAGAGACTGGTGATCTGGAACGAGCGGGCCACACCGAGCCGGGCCACCTGCTCGGGGGGCAGCCCGGTGACGTCCCGTCCGGCCAGTTCGATCCGGCCACCACTGGGTCGCAGGAAGCCGGTGAGCAGGTTGAACAGGGTGGTCTTGCCCGCGCCGTTCGGGCCGACCAGCGCGTGCACGCTGTCCGACGCCACGTCGAGGTCGACGTCGTCGACCGCCCGGAAGCCCCGGAAGTCGCGGGTCAGCCCACGGGCCGACAGGAGCGCTTGCCCGGCCATCGCCTCATCCTCCGCACGTCGCGGCGACGGTCGGTTCGGTGACCGTGGTCACAGGCCCGTCGCGTGGACGAAACCTACGGCGGTCCGCCGGAGTCGAACCATGTCGATGAGCTCCATATTCGACCCACGTTTGGCGTGCGCGAACTCCACTCCCCGCGCCGTCGACTTGACCAGACCCCCTAGGTTGATGATCCACACAGCCCATCGGAAGGTCCCCACCCCATGCCCGTCGGCTTCACCATGGCGATCGTCTTCGCCGTCGCCCTGGCGGTCAGCGCCGTCGTCGCTCTCGTCGCTCCCGCACGGTCGCTCAAGCGGATGGCCGCCCTCGCGGCGCTCGGCTTTCTCGCCCTCACGCTGGTGGTCGGCGTCGCCTCCAGCGCCCACTCGGTGCCCATCCGCTCGGTCGGCATCGTCACCAGCTTCGGCAAGCCCACCGGTGAGGTGACCGGCTCTGGCCTGAAGTGGGTGGCCCCCTGGCAGAAGGTCGGCGAGTGGGACGCGGGCCGCCAGAAGTACGACCACATCGGCGGCAACAACTGCGTACGTGTGCGCACCGGCACCCTCGCCGACGCCTGCGTCGAGGTGCTCGTCGAATGGCAGGTCAAGCCGGAGAACGCGCCGAAGCAGTTCATGGACTACAAGGGCGACTTCGGCAGCTTCCGGGGTCAGCGGGTGGGTGTGCAGCTCGACAGCGCGGTCAACGACGCCTTCGCCGCGTACAACCCGCTGGAGAAGATCGACGCCCAGACCGGCGACCTCAACGTCGACCTGAAGCCGTTCGCCGCGAACATCAAGACCAGCGCGGAGGCCCGCCTCGCCACCGACGTGGACATCCTCTCGGTGACCATCACCCGGGTGAACCACGACGACAAGACCGAGGGCAACATCAAGGCGTTCCAGGACAAGCTGGCGCAGACCCGCAACCTGGAGCAGGACCGCAAGAACGCCGAGATCTCCAAGCAGATCACCGAGACCAACGCCAAAGTCGACAAGGTGACCCGTTGTCTGGAGATCGCGGAGAAGAACGGCGCGAACCCGGGGCTCTGCATCAACCCGGGCATCGTCACCGGCAAGTGACCCGCAATCCCAGGACGATCACCATCGGTCACCTTCGCCGGGGCGGATACGGCACCAAGCGGTATACCTCAGAGGCATATTTATACCTCTGAGGTATACCGCTCCCCGGCAGATCGACATGGCGGGTCAGCCGGGCCCACGGTGGAGGCCGTGAGGAATCACTCGTCTAGGCGAAGCTGAACAGCGGCGGGAAGACGAGGACCACGATCCAGGCCCACGCCGCGTACACCGGCAGGTAGCCGGTCTGCCACCGTTCGAGCGCCGCGAACGGCGTGCGCCGACGGATGAAGGACAGCAGCAGCCACGCCGACCACGCGAGGTTGACCAGCAGAATCACGTTCTCGCCGAGCGCGGCCGCCCGGTTCGGCGTACCGCCGTACTCGTCGGTGATGCGCCCGGTGATCTCCAGCAGCACCAGCACGTCGATGGCCAACGCACTGACCACGAGCGCGAGTTGGAGCTTGTCGAACGGGCCGGGCGGGGCCAGCGGGTCACGGGCCGAGAGTGAGTAGAGCAGCAACCCCAGCACCACGACCAGCAGGAGGTCGAAGAGGAGCAGCGCCTCCCGCTCGACGTCGATGCCGTGGCTGGTCCAGACGACAGCGACGAGGAAGGCGAGCAGGGCGGCCGTGAAGAGCGGGGTGAACAGCCGGGTGAGGACCGGCGCGATGTTCTCGACGACACTCTGCTTGGCCTCGACGAGCCACCCGGCCACCACGACCGCGGCCGCGGCGCCACCGGGCAGCAGCCACTGCGAGATGAACGCCTCCGGGACGATCCCGATGGCCGCGAAGGTGTTGAACAGGAACGCGGAGAGCACGCCGCCACCGAGGGCCATCAGCACCAGGTAGATGAACCACTCACCGGTGAACCGGATGAAGTCCATGCGTCGACGGGAGGAGCGCCAGTCGTCGGCGACATAGGCCAGGCCGACCACCAGCCATAGGGCGATGGGCAGGTGGACGCTGGTGACGACAACGGACTGTGAATCGTCCGCCAGAGGGTAGGCGTTAGCCGCCACGGCGCCGAGAACGAAGAGCACCGCCAGTGCCGCGATCACCGTCCGTCGGGCCCCCCGGCGCCAGGCCAGGTACGCCGCCAGCCAGGGCAGCGCGAACAGTGTGAAGTTCCGCGCGTAGAACGAGCCGTCGTCGGCGAAGCTCAGCCCGAACAGCGCCGGCACCTTGACGGACACCACAGCACCCGCCGCACAGCCGAGCATGACCCACAGGTCCCGGCGGGAGCGGGTGCCGCCGACCGGGCTGCCGGAGTCGCCGGTCAGCACCAACTGCTTCCACAACCGTTCGGAGTGTTCCCGGGCGAACTCGCGGGAGAGGTCGTCGAGGCTGCCCATTCGTTTCACAGCGACCAGGAACGCCTCGTCCGGGCTCAGGCCAGCAGCGACGAGCTCGTCAACGGAGCCACGAAGGTGGTCTTCCAGTTCGTCGGCGTCCACCGCTTGCAGCTCCCGGCGGCGCAGCACGTACTGGCGCCACTGCTCGAACTGCGCTTCAAGCTCCTGCGGCCCCTCGTGCGCCGTCATGCCAGGCCCTCCAACGGGTGCACCGTCAGCGGCGCGCGGTCGTGCCAGATCTCCTTGAGCGCACCCACCACCGTGTCCCACTGTCGGCGCTGTTCGGCCAGCTCGGCCAGACCCCGGTCGGTGATGCGGTAGTACTTGCGCTTCCGCTCGCCGGCGACCGCCTGCCAGCTCGACTCCAGGTGACCGAGGCGCTCGAGCCGGTGCAGCAACGGGTAGAGCAGCCCTTCGGTCCAGTCCAGCTCACCCCCGGACAGCTCGTTGATCCGCCGGAGGATGGCGTAGCCGTAGCTCTCGCCCTCCGCCAGGATGCCGAGCACCATCGGCGTCGCCGAGGCGGCGACCAGATCCTTGGCGACCTTCATGAAACCCCCACTCCGAAACCTAGAGGTACGATGCATAGTACTGCTAGGTATCGCTCCCGGCGCAACGTCCCGGGACGAGAGGTCAACCGAATCGCCGTTCCGGGCAGCTGTGGTGCCGCGAACGGCATGGTCCGGGTTAGCCTTGGCGCATATGGCTACCTTTCGCAGCGCCTCAGTGCTCCTTTCCTCAGACGGCACCAGGACCCCCGGCACCGCCGCGCTCTTCGCCGAGCCGGCCCGTAGGGGCGGGATTCCGCCCTGGGCAGGCGACTTCCGACCCGCCAACAGCGCCGGCAACGGCCCCAAGAACGCGGTCGGCAAGACCTTCACGTTGGAACTGCCCGACGGCAGCACCGGCAAGGTCGTCGTCCAGGGCCTCAAGAGCGGCAAGGGCGGCGTCGTGCTGGCGCTGATGGGCGAGGACGCCCCACCCTTCTGACCAGTCGCCCCGGCCTCGTTGCCCGGGTGCCCAGGGTTGGCCCTTCCCGGGTCGACCCAGGGCACCTGGCCAACCACGCCAGTCGCCCCCGACAAATCGCTGGGACTGCGACGAGTTGACATCGCAGCTCGACACCGAGTGCGAGTGGCTCATCGCCAACGGCGTCCTCCCCACCGACCTGGTCACGCGCAACCGCCAGGTCGCCGAGGCGGCGCTCCGGCCGTGGACCCCGGTGTTCACGCACGGCGACCTACAGATCACCCACGTGTTCGTCGACGGTGACCAGATCACCGGCGTACTCGACTGGTCCGAGGCGTGCCAGGGCGACGCCCTCTTCGACCTCGCCACCTTGACACTCGGCCACGAGGAGCACCTCGGCGACGTCCTCGCCGGTTACCGCGCCGACGTCGACCTCGACGTGATCCGCGCGTGGTGGTCGTTGCGAAGCCTGCTGGCGATCCGCTGGCTCGTCGAGCACGGCTTCGACCCGTGGGCACCAGGCTGCGAAGTCGACGTGCTGAGATCGTCGACGCGCTGAGTTCCCGGCTGTGACCAGCGTCAGTCCAGGGTGACCACCCAGCGAGCGCCCTCGCCCCGCGCCAGTCTGTCGAACGCCGCGGGCGCCTCGTCCAACGGAACCGTCCCGCTGACCAGCACACCCAGATCCAGTGCACTGTCGGCGAGTTCGGCAGCCAGCACCGGCACCTCCCGGTCCGGATCGGACGAGCCGTACACCGAGGAGCGCAGCGTGCGCGCGGAGTGGAAGATGTCCAGCGCGCCCAGGCTGACCATGTCGTCCTTGGCGCCCATGCCGACCACCGTCACCGCTCCCCCGCGCCGGGTCAGCCGCCAGGCGGCGCGGATGGTGGCGGCCCGACCGACGCACTCGAAGGCGTGGTCGACGCCCCGGCTCTCGGTGCGCGCCCGTACCTCCTTGGAGAGCCGGTCGTCGGAGAGCAGGAAGTCGGTCGCCCCGGCGGCCAGCGCCAGGTCCCGTTTCGCCTCGGCGACGTCGATGGCCAGGATCGTCGTGGCACCGGCCCGCCGGGCCGCGCTGAGCACGGCGAGCCCGACCCCACCGAGCCCGACGACAGCGACCGACTCGCCGGGTGTCACCCGGGCGGTGTTCCGGACCGCGCCGACGCCGGTGAGCACCGCACAGCCGAGCAGTGCGGCCTGCTCGGGCGGCAGCCCGGCGGGGATCGGGATGACGGCACGCTCGGGTACCACGACCGCCTCGGCGAGCGCGCCGAGACCGAGGGTCAGGTGCAGCGGGACCCCGTCGTCGGTCTCGCCGCGCGGCACTGTCGGGGCCGTGGTGTCGGCGCAGAGCCACGGCTCGCCGCGCCGACACCACCAGCAGGCCCGGCAGGCGGGTGCCCAGTTGAGCACGACCGGCGTGCCGACGGTCAGCTGACTGCCCGGCCCGACCTCGGCCACCACGCCTGTCGCCTCGTGCCCGAGCACCAGTGGGAACCTCGCGGCGAGGGTGCCGTTGACCATGGACAGGTCGGAATGGCAGACACCGGCCGCCCGGATCGTCACCCGCACCTCGCCGGGGCCGGGCGCTGGCAGGCGTACCCGCTCGACCCGCAGCTCGGCGCCGGACCCACGCGCGACCAGCGCGCGAACAATGACCGGCGCGGACGCCGGCTCGGTGCCGCCACCCGGAGCGGCCGGGGACAGTTCGGGGTCGGTCATCGCTGGATCGCCTTCAGCTCGCAGAACTCGGCCAGCCCGTGCACGCCCAACTCCCGGCCCAGGCCGGACTGCTTGTAGCCGCCGAACGGTGCGAGCGGGTTGAACGGCGCACCGTTGATGTCGACAGCGCCGGTGCGCAGCCGCCGGGCCACGGCGAGCGCCGCGTCGGTGTCGGCGGACCAGACCGCGCCGGCCAGCCCGTACTTCGAGTTGTTGGCGATGGCGACCGCCTCGTCGGTGTCGGCGAACGGGATGACGGCGAGCACCGGGCCGAAGACCTCCTCCTGGGCGAGCGCGCTGTCGGGGTGCACGTCGGCGAAGACGGTCGGGGCGACGAAGTGCCCCCGGGTCGGCACCGGGGCGTCGGGCCCGCCGGCGACCAGCCGGGCGCCGTCGGCGAGGGCCCGGTCGATGTGGCCACGCACCCGCTCGGCCTGGGCGGCGGAGACCAGCGGGCCGAGCCGGGTCGCCGGGTCGAACGGGTCGCCGAGTCGGTAGCCGGCCACCGCCGTGGCGATCAGGTGGAGGGCTTCGTCGTACCGGTCGCGGTGCACCAGCATCCGGGTCCAGGCGGTACAGGTCTGCCCGGAGTTGAGCAGGGCGTTGCCGACGCCCACCTTGACGGCGGTGGCCAGGTCGGCGTCGGGGAGGATCACGTTGGCGGACTTGCCGCCCAACTCCAGCGCGACCCGGGCGATCCGGTCGGCGGCGAGCCTCATGATTCGCGCGCCGGTGGCGGTGGAGCCGGTGAAGGAGACCAGGTCGACGTCGGGGTGCCCGGCGAGCGCCTCACCGACCACCGGCCCGGTGCCGGGGACCAGGTTGAGCACGCCCGGCGGCAGGCCGGCTTCGGTGACCGCGTCGAAGAGCAGGTACGCGGTCAACGGGGTCAGCTCACTGGGTTTGAGCACCACAGTGCAACCGGCGGCCAGGGCGGGTGCGAGCTTCGCCATCACCTGGTGCAGTGGGTAGTTCCACGGGGTGATCGCGCCGACCACGCCGATCGGCTCGCGGACGACCAGGGAGTTGCCGATGCTCTCCTCGACCGGCACGCGGGCGGCGAGCGCGACGTGGTCCCGCAGCACTGTCAGTGGGAGCCCGACCTGCACCCGGGTGGCGAGCTTGAGCGGCGAGCCCAGCTCCACGGCGATGGTGCGGGCGAGGTCGTCGGCGCGGGCGGTGAGCGCCGCGTGCAGCCGGTCGAGGTGGGCGGAG
This sequence comes from Micromonospora noduli, assembly GCF_003264365.1. Lineage (GTDB taxonomy): Bacteria > Actinomycetota > Actinomycetes > Mycobacteriales > Micromonosporaceae > Micromonospora > Micromonospora noduli. Next base: position 48,937 of record NZ_PYAK01000035.1, on the reverse strand, counting down.
CGCTCGGCGGGGGTGGCGCCCGACCAGCCGGGAAACGCGGCCCGGGCCGCGGCCACTGCGCGATCCACGTCGGCAGCGGTGCCGGCCGGCACCTGCCCGATCAGCTCTCCGGTGCTCGGGTTCTCCACATCGATGAGACCGGCGTCGGCGGGAGGCGTCCACTCCCCGCCGACGTGCAGGTGGCGCCGGAGGCGCAGGGAGTCGGGCAACAGCGACGGCGGGGCGGCGAGGTCCATGTCGTCCCTTCGAGGGTGGGCGATGGGCGATGGCGACGGGGGTCGCGACGGGCGATGAAACTAGCGCTGGGAGTTTGGACGCTACCCCGTGGGCCGAGCGGACTCCACCGTCTCGACGGTGCGGGTGTACTCGGCGGCCAGACCGTGCAGCAGGGCGTCTAGGCCGAGGGCGAAGGCGCCCTCGTCCACGCTCTGCTGGTGTTCGGCGAGCCGGTGGGCCTGGCGCAGGTGCGGGTAGTGCGCCGCGTACAGCTCCGGGTCCTCGACGAAGCCGCGGGCGAACGAGCCGAGCGCCGACCCGGCCACGAAGTAACGCAGCGCCGCGCCGATGTGGGTGGCGCGGGCCGGCGGCCAACCGGCCCGGACCAGCCCGCCGTAGACCGCGTCGGCCATGGCGAGGGCAGCCGGTCGTCGACCCGGCCCCTGCGCCAGGTACGGCACGATGTTCGGGTGCGAGGTGAGCGCCCGCCGGTACGACCACGCCCAGTCCCGCAGCGCCGCGAGCCAGTCCCGGCTGGCGAAGCCGCTGGTGTCGACGGCACCGGTGACAGTGTCGGCGACCGCGTCGAGGATCTCGTCCTTGGTGGCGAAGTGGTTGTAGAGCGAGGGGCCCTGTACCCCGAGCGCGGCGGCGAGTCGGCGGGTGGAGAGCGCGCCGAGCCCGTCGGCGTCGATCAGCGCGAGCGCCGTCTCGACGATCCGGTCGCGGGTGAGCAGAGGCCGTCGAGGTCGGGGCACGTCAGAACTCCTCGGTCTGCGGTGTCCCTCCCCGTGGGAACACCTGTTCACGCACCCTATCGGGGACCGCCTGCGGGCAGGCGTCACCATGTCGGCCGGAGAAGGGGTCTGGACGAATGAAAACTTACACCGCTAGTTTATGAGGAACCGCTACGGCCCGTGGCGGCACACCACCACGCCGACCGAGGGGGAACCGTGGACTTCGCACTGTCCGACGAGGAACGCGCCGTCCGGGACACCGTGCGCGCGTTCATCACCCGCGAGGTGATGCCCCTGGAAGCGGAGGTGCTCCGCCGGGAACGGGCGCACCAGCCGGGCCTCGACCACTCCGAGGTGCGCGAACTGCAACTCAAGGCGCGCAAGTTCGGCTTCTGGGGCCTGGCCACCCCGGAGGAGTACGGCGGGATGAACCTGCCGGCCGTACTCCAGTCGTTGATCTGGACCGAGCTGGGCCGCACGTTCGTGCCGTTCCGCTTCGGCGGCGAGGCGGACAACATCCTGTTCCACGCCACCGAGGAGCAGAAGCAGGAGTTCCTCATCCCGACCATCGAGGGCGAGCGACGCTCCTGCTTCGCGATCACCGAGCCGGGCGCCGGATCCGACGCGGCAAACATCCGGCTGTCCGCCCGCCGCGACGGCGACGACTGGATCCTCGACGGCGAGAAGACCTTCATCACCGGCGGCCACGACGCCGACTTCGCCATCGTGGTCGCGGTGACCGACCGGGATAAGGGCGCCCGCAACGGCGGCGCCACCGCGTTCCTGGTGGACCGGTCGATGGGCTGGCGCTCCGAGTTCATCCAGACGATGGGCGAGGGCGGGCCCGCGTCGCTCATCTTCGACGGCGTACGCGTGCCGCACCGCAACATCCTCGGTGAGATCGGGCAGGGCTTCACGCTCGGCATGGAGTGGATCGGCAAGGGGCGTTACACCATCCCGTCGCACGCCATCGGCATCGCCGAGCGGGTGTTGCAGATGGCCATCGAGTACGCCAACACCCGGGAGACCTTCGGCACGAAGATCGGCACCAACCAGGCCATCCAGTGGATGATCGCCGACTCCGAGACGGAGCTGGAGGCGGCCCGCTGGCTGGTGCTGCGCTCGGCGTGGACGGTCGACGCGGGCCTGGACCCCCGGCACGCCTCGTCGATGGGCAAGCTCTACGGGGCCGGCATGGTCAACCGGGTGGTCGACCGGGTGCTCCAGATCCACGGCGGCATGGGCTACACCCGAGAGCTGCCGATCGAACGTTGGTACCGGCAGGTCCGGCTCTACCGGATCTTCGAGGGCACCGACGAGATGCAGCGGCTGATCATCTCGCGGGACCTGCTGCGCGGCTACACCAAGATCGGTGGCCACCTGGCCTGACGTCGAATGTCCGGCCGCCGTGAACAAAGTAGGTCCGCCGGCCATCTACCCCCATGACAGCTGCCACTCAGCCAAGGGGGATGTTCCATGCACCTACGAATCAGGGCCGTGGCGACGGCGATCGTCGTCGCCACGGTCGGCGCCGTCGCCATCCCGGCCGCGCCGGCGTCGGCCAACGTCAGCCAGGGGTACATCGCGGGCTCGGGCACCTGGACCGACGACTGGAACGACGAGGGGCCCATCTCCGCGTCGACCCGGTCGTACAACAACGTCGTCGCCATGTGGCAGAAGATCCTGGTTGCCGACGGCTACCTTGCCGCCTCCGGCGTCGACTGCAGGTTCGGTGCGGTGACGACGGCCGCCACCAAGCGGTGGCAGAGCGACAGGGGCCTCGTGAGCGACGGCGTCGTCGGTCCCAAGACACTCGCCAGGGCAGCAACCCGCCTCACCACGTACGAGAGCGACAACTGGTTCTACTACGACGGGCTCGGCAGCAACTTCATCTACTTCGGCCGTCTCCCGGACGGTAGGTGGGACATGAGCCTCGGGGTCGACCTGGAGTGGAAGCCTCTCGCGTACACGCACGCGAACTTCAGCATCTGCTCCTGACCGGCCGGCCGGCCGTGCCCCACAGCGGGCACGGCCGGTCTAACCGGTCAACGCCGTGAGCGCGGCGTCCACGTCGGCCTCGGTGGAGTAGATGTGGAACGAGGCCCGGACCCGTCCGGCGCGCACCGCCGCCCGGATGCCGGCCGCCGCGAGGCGCTGCTCCGCGTCCGGCACGTCCACGCTGACGATGGCGCTCTCCCCCGGCGCCCGGCCCAGCCCGGTCAGGAACCGGTTGGCCAGCGCCACGTTGTGCGCCCCGATCGCCGACACGCCGATCTCGGCGACCACGTCCAGGGCGGGCGCCGCACCGACCCAACTGAACCAGGCCGGTGAGATGTCGAACCGGCGGGCGTCGTCGGCCAGCCGCAGCGGCGGGCCGTAGTAGGAGGCGTGCGGGTCCCGGCCCGCGTACCAGCCGGCCGCGTCGGGGCGCAACCGCTCACGCAACCCGGGGGCCAGATAGGCGTACGCGGTCCCGCGCGGATTCATCAGCCACTTGTAGCCGCCCACCGCCACCGCGTCGGCCCGGCTGCCGTCGAACGGCAGCCAGCCGCACGCCTGGGTAGCGTCCACCGCCACCAGCGCGTCGTGGGCGCGGGCCGCTGCCACGATCTCGTCGTACGCGGCGACCGCCCCGTCAGCCGACTGCACCAGGCTGAACGCCACCAGGTCGGTATCGGCGTCGATGGCGTCGACCAGAGACTCCAGCGGCACCGTGCGGACCTTGACGCCACGCTCCTCCTGAACCAGCCAGGGGAAGAGATTCGAGGTGAACTCGACCTCGGGGACCACCACAGTGGCACCCGCCGGCAGCGCCGCCGCGACCGGCGCGAGGAGCTGCGACACCGCCGCGCCGACCGCCACGTCACCGACCGGCACCCCGATGAGGTCGGCGAAGGTGACGCGAGCCCGGTGCGTCGACTCGCCCCAGCCCTCCCACGACGTACGACCAACCCGCCAGGCCGCGAGAGCCTCCTGCAACGCCGCCCACGCCGGCTCCGGCGGCAACCCGTAGCTGGCGGTGTTCAACCAGCCAGGCTCCGGCTGCCACAGCTTCTGCGCCTGCTCGATCTCCATGTCGTCGACGTTAGGCCGAGCGACGCGCGACGGGCACGGCCAATCGGCGATCGGCGGCCTGTCAGATGCGGACGAAGTCCTGACCGAGCAACGCCCGCAGCCTGGTCAGCGCGCGGGCGTTCTGCATCTTGACCACCGACACGGAGACGTCGAGGGTGCTGGCGACGGCCTCGACGCTCTGGTCCTCCCAGTGCCGGAGCACCACGATGGCCTGGTCGCGGATCGGCAGGGTGGCCAACGCCTGGAGCAGGGCGACGTGCAGCTCCGTGGTGTCGTCGGGCCGTTGCGGCGACCCCTCCGGCAGCTCGGCGAGCACGACCTCGGCGGCGCTGCGCCGCTTGTTCTGGTCGAAGACGGCGTTCATGAGGACCCGACGGCTGTACGCCTCAAGGTTCGCGGTGTGCCGGATCCGGCCCCAGTTCGCGTACATCTTCGCGAAGGTCGTCTGGGTCAGGTCCTGGGCGAGGTGCCAGTCGCGACACATCAGATAGGCGGTACGCCGAAGCCTCGGTGCGGTGGTCTCGACGAAGGCGGTGAACTCCGCCTGCTGGGCGCTCTGCTCACGCCGTCGAGCCGCGCCCCAGCGGGCAGCCGCCATCAGTCGACCGCCGACGCGTTGGTGCCGGCCGGGCAGTCGATGCCGATGATCTCGTCGACCCCGGACAGGCGTTTGACGCGCTCAGCCAGCTCCGCGTACCTCGACCGCACGACGAGCGTGATCCGGAATGACTCCGGCAGTTGGCTGGGCACGATGTGGTCGACGAGTTCGGGAGCGTCCGCGTACACCTTCTTGAACTTCTTCAGCGCCTCTTCGCGGCTCTCATACGCCACCGTCCCGACCGCCGGGTCCGCGTCCAGCGCGCGGTTGACCGCGCTGCGCTGCTGGTCGGTGATCTCGGGAGCAAGGTAGACCGCGGCGTCGGTCGCGGTCTCGTCAGCGGGGGCCTGGCACGCCCTGTTCACGAGCATGCCGAACGCCGCCGGCACCGTCGTCGGTGGCGGCGCCGACCGTTGCGGCGGTGTCGCCACGTTCACCGCCCCCACGGCCGCGACGGCGATCACGGCGGCAACACCTGTCGCCACCAGCCGTTGTCGGCGTCGACGCAGGCCGGTGCCGGCGGTCACCGCGTCACCGACCAGGTCGACCAGGGGTAGTTCCGGCTCGTCGGCGACAGCGCGGTCGAAGAGCACCCGTAGGTTCTGATCCATGTTTCCTCCCGTGGCCCCGGTGGGCTTCCACAGGTCATGACTGGTTGGGACACCGGATCGGTCACATCGACCCCGGCGGCACCGGTGTCACCGCTTCCGGGAGCGCCCGATCGACTCGTCAGCAGCGGGCAGGGGGATCCGGGCAAGACTGTCGGCGAGGCCGGCGAGCCACCGGTCGACCTCCACCAGGTGCCGGACCGACTGATGGTCGGCCTCGCCGAGGAGCGGACGGATCCGGTCCAGCTGATCGACGCAGCTGGTCGAGACCGGTGCCCGGTCCGACGTCCGGCCGTGGGCGACCTCGTCGGCGAGGGCGTCGTACGCCGATCGCAGGCGCGCGGCGGAGTCCCGCAGCAGCGCCGCCGCCCCGGGCCAGTCGGCGAGGCAGCCGGGCGGGTTGCGGCGCAGCAGCGACTCCGCGCCGGGCACGACGTGGTGCCCGGCGCTCAGCACGGCGTCCCAGTTCACCTGTTGACGGTGCGGATCGTGCCGCTCAGAGTGGTACTGGCAGTACGACGAGTCGATCAGGATCATCCGGCGACGGACCCGGGCGAGGGCACGCGCGGGTGGCGGAGCATCGCCGAGCATCGACTGGACCGTCTGTTCGACAGCGTCCGCGCTGGCCGCCAGGTACCGGGTGGCGTTGTGCCGCAGGTCATGGCCCGCGCCGCGCGGCCAGATCGCCACCCCGGCGAACACACCGATCACCGCGCCGAGCAGCACGTCGACGAGGCGGGCCTCGGCGAGCCGCCACCCTTCCGGGCTGAGCTGGGCGAAGACGACAGTCAGCAGCACTGTGAACAGCGCCTGCTGCCACACCGGACCGAGCAGGCGGCCGACGCCGAAGGCCAGCAGCAGGGTGACCGGCAGGACGACGGCGTACACGATCGGATCGTCGACGACAACCATCACCCCGCCGCTGACGACCGCACCGATGATCGTGCCCAGCACGGCCGGCCGCAGAGCGGTACGGGTGTCGGCGGCCGACGTGCGCAGGACCGTGAGGGTGGCCAGCAGCACCCAGAAGCCGTGGGTCAGCTGCAACACCCCGGCGGCCACCCGGGCGATGGCCAGCGCCACGGCCAGCCGCAGCGAGCTGTGCAGGTGGACCGAGCGCGGCGCCAGGTGGGAGCGGAACTGCCACCAGTACAGCGTCCACGGGCTGCGTCGGGCGTACTCGAACAGCGCCGAGGAGGCGTCGTCGCCGCCGAGCCGCGCCCCGGTGGCCACCCGGGAACCGACGACGAAGACCCGCACCTGGTCCGCGAGGGCCAGCGCGGTCGCGTCCCTGCACAACCGTGGTACGTCCGGCGCGTCGCGGACCTGGCCGTCTCCCACCGGGTACGCCGCCTCGGCTCGTCCGACCGCCACATCCAGGTCGGCCGGGGTCACCGCCGGGGCACCCGGCGACAGGCTCCGGCCGACCGCGCGGGTGGTGTCCGCGCACGAGCGCAGCAGACGCGCCGCCGCCAGGTCCGGGATCGGCTCCGGCGGGGCGTCCGCCGCCAACCGGTCCGCCTCGCCGAGCACCTCCCGTAACGCGGCCGCGCAGATCCGCAACGCCCGATCCTGAGCGCCCGCCGCGGTGGGCGCCCACGCCGGAGGGCTGCGGTTCAGCTCGATCGCCGCCACCACGTCGTGCGCCCGCTCGCGCCGCCCGTCCGGGTCACCCGCAGCGGCGTGCGGGTCGGTCAACTTCTCGGCGGCGGCGTCGAGGAAGGCGGCGACGCCGTCCGCCGCCTCGGCGAGGCGCTGCCGGTAGGAGACCGGCACCGGGTCGGGCCAGAGAAACACCTCGGCCGCGGCGAGCAGCACGACGGCGAGGGTCACCCCACCGAGTCGCTCCGGCAGGATGTCCGGCTGGTACGGCGGGAACGACGCCAGGATGTAGAAGAGCTGGAACGCGCTCGCCAAACCCACCAGACGCGGGTTGCCGACCCCGGCGAACGCCACCACGAACCCGACGACCAGCATGCCACCGGCGGCCGCCCAGGTGCTCCACGCCAACAGCGAGCCCGCCGCGATCAGCGCCCACACCACCGGCAGCGACAGCACGAGGAGCCGCGCCCGTTGCGGCGCCGGACCAGGGAGCTGCGCGAACGACCCGGCGGCGATCGTGCCGAACAACCCGTACGTGGCGAGCGTCGAACTGCCCGCGCCGTACCGGCAGCCGTAGAAGACGACCGACGCGACGAGCGTCAGCCGGGCCGCGCGTCGCAGGATGGCGTCACCCGGGTCACGGCGGCGAAGCCGGCCAAGGAGGCTGGTTCCGAGCACTACCGCTCCCCCGGTTCGTCGCAGCACCCCTCCCCGGCCCACCATTCTCCACCGCGCGCCGCGACCGGCGACGGGTTGGCGACGAATCACCGCCGGGAGCCGCCGAGCAGGCCGAGCCGGAGGGCCCGGAACAGGGTGCCGGGGCGGCTCAGGGCGGCCGGGTGGTCGAGCATGGTGGTGACCCGACCCAGCCGGGCGTTGAGCACCGGGTCGGTCAGCGACGCCCGGAAGAGCAGGTCCCCGAACCACTTGGTGACCTTGTAGCCGGGCGGGTACGGCCCGTCGACGTGCGGCAGCTCGATGTCGGCGGTGGTGGAGATCTGCCAGGCGGCGTCGACCACCACGCGGACCTGGTCGAAGTACGCGTGCGCGGGCTCGTCGTGCGGCTTCGGACCGGAGCGCAGGTACTTCGACAGACAGGAGGCGTGCAGTGTCGCGGAGGTCATTCCCTGGCCGTACACCGGGTTGAAGGACGCGACCGCGTCGCCGGCGGCGACCAACCCGGCGGGCAGACGGTCGAGCTTGTGGAAGTCGCGGCGTCGGCTGTCCGCCTGGTGGTACGTGACCACGCCACCGAGCATCTCCCCGCGTTCGGCGATGTCACCGAACATCTGCGGGTAGTGCTCCCGGCAACGGGCCGTGAAGTCGGCGACGTCGCGGCTGGGCCGGTCCCCGTCGTAGCCGGCCACCAGCATGATCCAGCGGTCCCCCTCGACCGAGTTGATCCCACCGATCCGGGCGGTACGCCCCTTGCCCGCCATGGTGTGGAAGACCGCCACCCAGGCGTCGCTGACCGACTCGTCGCGCTTGAAGAGCGCCGTGGCGTAGTTCAGCTTGATCGGCATGCGGTGCAGCGGCGGGCGCGGCCACCCGTGCTCGGCCAGCCAGTCGCTCAACCGGCTGGACCGCCCCATCGCGTCGACCACCAGGTCCGCCGCTTCGACGATGGGCTCGGTGCCACCCTCGGGCACGTACCGGGCGCCGGTGACCCGCCGCTCGTCGAAGAGCAGACCCTCCGCCCGGCCGTACACCATGCGGATGTTGTCGATGGTGAGGGTGCGTCGGCGGACCAGCGCCTCCAGGAACGGACGCGTGGTGATCAGCGCCGGCCCGGTGCCGGTCGCCGCGGGCGGCAGACCCAACATGCCGTTCACGAAGACCTTCGCCGTGCCCGGGTCGCGCGGTGGCGGCGGGGCGCCGAGCGCGAGCGCCTCCTCGGCGATGCCGGGAAACCAGCGCTCCAACTGGACCTGACCGGCGGGCAGCAGCGCGTGCACCTGACTGCCCTGGGGCACACCCGGCCGTGGACCGGCGCCGACATCGGACGGATCCCGTTCGATGATCAGCACTTCCTCGGCGTGGTCGCTCAACACCCGGGCCGCCAGCAACCCGGCCATGCTGCCACCGAGCACCACCGCCCGTCGCATGACCACTCTGGTCTCGGCGGGTGGTTCGGCCGTCGCTATCTCGGCGAAGAGCCGGGACGGAGAGGGGGGCATGCGATCACTCCTCGAACGGTCGGGATACCTCGGCATCCACGACCGTAACCATCGCGGGCCCCGTCGTCAGCGCTGAGTTGGCCCGCCACTTCGAGCTGGCGCCCCGGATGCGGTAGTCAGACAGGCGGCGAGCCCCGCCGGCCGGGACCGCGCCGGGGCCGGCCACTGATCAACTCGACTTTCAGGAAGTCGCGGTGTCCGGGCGGCTCGGATGCCCCGATTTTCGGGATGCCGAGTGGATCACGGCCGGAGGGGGTCGCGGCGGCGCTGCGCTGCCGGACCGGGGTCGCGGCGGCACTCGGCCGCCGCGACCCGGTGCACGCCGTGACTCAGGCCGGGGCTCCGGCCGGCGCGGCCTGCTTCTCGTCGGGGTGGGACGCCGCCTCGTCGTCGTGCTCGTCGACCATGGTGGCCTCGTCGAACGGGTCGTTGCCGCTCAGCACACCGGCCGCCCGCTCCCGGTCGAACTCCCCAGTCCAGGTTCCCACCAGTACGGTCGCCACCGCGTTGCCGGCGAAGTTGGTCAGCGCCCGAGCCTCCGACATGAACCGGTCGATGCCGACGATCAGCCCAACCCCGTCGACGAGGTCCGGGCGGTGCGACTGGAGGCCGCCGGCCAGCGTGGCCAGCCCGGCGCCGGTGACCCCGGCGGCGCCCTTCGACGCGATGATCATGAACAGCAGCAGTGAGATCTGCTCGCCGATGGCCAGCGGCTTACCCAGCGCGTCGGCGATGAACAGCGACGCCATGGTCAGGTAGATCGCCGTACCGTCCAGGTTGAACGAGTAGCCGGTCGGCACCGTGATGCCGACGACCGGCTTGCTCACACCGAAGTGCTCCATCTTGGCGATCAGCCGCGGCAGCGCCGACTCCGACGACGAGGTCGACAGGATCAGCAGGAACTCCCGGCCCAGGTAACGCAGCAACGAGAAGATCGAGATCCGGGCCACGAACCACAGCAGCGCGCCCAGGAACACCAGCACGAAGATCAGACAGGTGGCGTAGAAGCCCACCATGATCTGGGCGAGGCTCTTGAGGGCGTCGACGCCGGTCGCGCCGACCACGGCGGCCATCGCGCCGAACGCCCCGATCGGCGCCAGCCACATGATCATGGCGAGGACCTTGAAGACGACCCGCTGGATGACGGTGATGGCGCTGAGCACCGGCTCACCGCGCCGGCCCATGGCCTGGACGGCGAAGCCGACCAGCAGGGCGACCAGCAGCGTCTGGAGCACCTTGCCCTCGGTGAGCGAGGAGAGCAGCGTCGTCGGGATGATCCCGAGCAGGAAGTCGGCCGTACCAGCGGCCTCGTCACCGGCGGCGGCCTTGCCGGAGCCGACGAGGTCCGGGCCGAGGTTCAGGCCCGAGCCGGGGTGGATGAGGTTGCCGACGACCAGGCCGATGGCCAGCGCGACGGTCGACATGGTCAGGAAGTAGCCGAGGGCCAGGCCGCCGACCTTGCCGACCTTCGCGGCCTGCCGGACGGAGCCGACGCCGAGCACGATGGTGCAGAAGATGACCGGGCTGATCATCATCTTGATCAGGTTGACGAAGCCGGTGCCGATCGGCTTGAGTTCCTTGCCGAAATCGGGCGCGACCAGGCCGACCACGATGCCGGCGACCACGGCCACGATGACGGCCAGATACAGGTAACGGGTACGGTCCCGGCGGGCCGCCGGTGCCGGGGTGGTGGCGGATGCGGTGGTGTCCATGTCGACAATGTGAAGCGCGTCTCACCCGTTGACAGCCTTGCGGTCATTCTGTTCACCGCGATGGCAGAAACGGTGGCGCGACGAGGGAGGTGGTGGAGGTGGCCCGACGCCAGTGGAGCATCGCGGGGCAACTCTTCGCCCTCCAGGCGATGGTGGTGACGCTGCTCGTGCTGGCCGGCGCGGCGGGCGCCGTCTGGTTGGCCCGCAGCGACTCCCGCCAGGCCGCGCAGGAGGAGGTGCTCGCTGTGGCGCAGACCGTGGCCGGCTCCCCCGACGTCCGGGCGGCCCTCACGACCGCCGACCCCGCCGGGGTCCTCCAGCCGTACGCCGAGTCGACCCGGAAGGCCACGGGCACCGACTTCGTGGTGGTGATGGCCCCCGACCGCACCCGTTTCTCGCACCCGACCCGGGACCGGATCGGCGAGCCGTTCGTCGGTGAGATCGGGCCCGCTCTGGCGGGCCGCGCGTTCACCACCACCAACGTCGGGACGCTCGGCGAGTCGGTGCGCGCTGTCGTTCCGGTGTACGACGAGCAGCGACGCCTCGTCGGTCTGGTCTCGGTGGGCATCACCACCCGCGAGATCGACAAGAAGCTGCTCGGCCAGCTGCCGGTGCTGTTCGGTGTGGTCGCGCCGGCTCTGGCGCTCGCCGCGACGGGCTCCTGGCTGCTCAGTCGCCGGCTCCGCCGCCAGACGCACGGTCTGGGGCCGGCCCAGATGACGCGGATGTACGAGTACTACGACGCCGTTCTGCACTCGGTGCGCGAAGGTCTCGTCGTGCTGACCACCGATCGTCGGGTGGCGCTGGTGAACGACGAGGGCCGCCGGCTGTTGGGGCTCGACGCGGACGCGCCGGTGATCGACCAACCGGTGGCCGGGATCGACCTGCCGCCCGCGGCGGCCGAGCTGCTCGACTCCGGGCGTGACGCCCGCGACGAGCCGATCCTCGCCGGTGACCGGGTGCTCGTCGCCAACCAGCGGACCACCCGCTTCGAGGGCGCGGTGCTCGGCACCGTGCTGACCCTGCGCGACCAGACCGAGCTACGCACCCTGGCCAGCGAGCTGGATTCGGTGCGCGCGTTGACCGAGGCGTTGCAGGCGCAGACCCACGAGTCGGCCAATCGGCTGCACACGGTGCTGACCCTGGTGGAGCTGGGCCGCGCCGACGAGGCGGTCCGGCTCGGCACCCGGGACCTGGCCCTCGCCCAACAGCTGACCGACCGGGTGGTCGGCGCGGTGACCGAGCCGGCGTTGGCCGCCCTGCTGCTCGGCAAGTCCGCACAGGCCGGTGAGCGCGGGGTGGATCTGGTCATCGAGCCGGACTGCCGCCTCGACGACAGTCCGCTGCCGACCGGTGACCTGCTCACCGTCGTCGGCAACCTGGTCGACAACGCCCTGGAGGCGGTGGCCGGTACGCCGGCACCCCGCCGGGTGCGGGTCTTCGTCGGCGCTACCGACGACGAGCTGGTGGTCCGGGTGGCCGACAGCGGCCCCGGTCTGGCACCGGAGCGGGTCGCCGACGCGTTCCGGCGCGGCTGGTCCACCAAGAGCACCGGCCGGGGCCTCGGCCTGGCGCTGGTCGGGCAGGTGGTGCGCCGGCACGGCGGCAGCGCCGAGGTCTGTCGCTCCGACGACGGCGGCAGCCTGTTCACCGTCCGGCTGCCGAGCAGGATCGAGCGGTCATGACCGCCATCCGGGTGCTGGTCGTCGAGGACGAGCCGCTGCTGGCCGAGGCGCACAGCGCGTACACCGAACGGGTTCCCGGTTTCGTGGTGGTCGGGGTGGCGCACACCGCGCGGGCGGCGATGGCGGCCCTGCGCGCCAACGACGGCGGCGACGTGGACCTCGTACTCCTTGATTTTCGGCTGCCGGACCTGCACGGCCTGGACGTCTGCCGGGCGCTGCGCGCGGCCGGCAGCAGCGTCGACGTGCTCGCGGTGACGTCCGCGCGGGACCTGGCGGTGGTGCGCACCGCCGTGTCCCTCGGGGTGACCCACTACCTGCTCAAGCCGTTCACGTTCGCCGCGTTCCGCGACAAGTTGGAGCGGTACGCCGACTACCGCGCCCAGGCGCTCGCCGACGGCGAGGTCGCCGCCCAGCACGAGGTGGACCAGATGTTCGCCACCCTGCGCGGCACCGCCGGGCACAGCCTGCCCAAGGGGCTCGACGCGCAGACCCTCGATCGGGTACGCGCCGCGCTCACCGACGGCACCCGCGCGGAGGTCGGGCTGTCAGCGACCGAGGTGAGCGCGCTGAGCGGCATCTCCCGGGTGACCGCCCGCCGCTACCTGGAGTACCTGGTGACAGTCGACCGGGCGGCCCGCAGCCCCCGCTACGGCACCCCTGGCCGCCCCGAGGTCGAGTACCGACCCAGGTGACCACAGCGTCGCTCCGGCTGAGTCTGTTTGTCTTTTGAGCGTCATACCTCTGAGTCATATTTATGACTCAGAGGTATGGCCATGCGAGGCGGAAAGGCTAGCCGTGACATCGAGCAACGCCGGACGAAAGCGCAAATGGTCAACGGCTGAGCATGTGCCGGCCGAGGAGTTGGCCCGCCGCCAGGGCATTCAGCCGGTCGTCTCCGTGGACGACCTGGCCGAGCAGCTCAGGCGATCTGACGGAGGTCGTCGCCGTAGTCGAAGATGATCCGCATCCGGGCGCCGAGCGCTCGTGCGTATCGGCTCAGCGTCGCGACCTCGTTGGCCTCCAGGTCACCGTTCTCGATCTGGCTGACCCGGCCGGGCGTGACACCCATCAGCTCGGCCACCTGCCGCTGGGTCAGGCCCAACCGCTTCCGCTCTTCGGCAAGGTGGAACGCGCTGATCCACGCCTCGGTACGAGCACGCTCTGTGTCGAGCGCTTCATCGTCCCCGTCATGCAGCTCAGCCCGGATGTCGTTCCAGTCATGAAAGTCGCCCATCAGCCCTCCCTCCGTTTCCTCTCGAAGGCAAGCCAGCCCTCGTACGCAATCTCCGCCGCTGGAATCGCCTTGTCGTACCACCGACTCCAATCCCCTGCCTTATTGCCGGCCACCAGCAGCACGGCCTGGGACCACGGATCGAAGACGAACAGCACGCGAACGGCGACGTCCAGCGGACGCCCCAGGCCCGGACCGGTGTCCGCAAGCATGTCGATCGCTACGTTGACGGACCGGTACGTCGCCGGGTCGATTTCTCGCAGGGACCGCAACCAGTCGCGGACATCCGTTGTCGTCTTGATCGCCCAGCGACGTGGCGGCTCATGAGACATGGACCAACTATAGCCTGGCCTATACACCGAGCGCTGCGCCTTATTGCCGTGGCGGGGCGGAGATCCGTTGTTAGACTTGCCGGGTTGGGTTAGCGGTACGACCAGGGAGACCAGACATGGCGGGTGACGACGACATCTCCGGGTGAGACCGGATGTGTTCGGCCATCGGTTCGGCGCGCGTAGGCGCAGCCGCCGAGGCCATGACGTCGTTCCACCGGTTCCCGTTGTCGTCGGGCGGCTGAGGCGCGCCCACCCCACCCTTTGAGGTCACTCGCATGTCTGATGCGTTCATTGTCTGCTCGAACCTGTCCTTCTCCTGGCCGGACGACACCCCGGTCTTCTCGGAGCTGTCCTTCACCGTTCCCGGCGGTCGCACCGGCCTGGTCGCGCCCAACGGCGCCGGCAAGAGCACCCTGCTGCGGCTGATCGCCGGGGAGCTGCGGCCCAGCGGCGGCAGCGTCACCGTCGACGGTGTGCTCGGCTACCTCCCGCAGACGCTGCCGCTGGTCGGTGACCTGAGCGTGGCGCAGGTGCTGGGCGTGGCCGGGCGGATCGCGGCGCTGCACGCCATCGAGGCCGGCGATGCCAGCGAGGAGCACTTCGCCACCATCGGCGACGACTGGGACATCGAGGAGCGCACCCGCTCGGAGCTGGACCGGCTCGGCCTGGGTGAGCTGTCGCTCGACCGCCGGCTGCACACCCTCAGCGGCGGCCAGGTGGTCTCGCTCGGCCTGGCGGCGCAACTGCTGCGCCGCCCGGACGTGCTGCTGCTCGACGAGCCGACCAACAACCTCGACCTGGAGGCCCGGCACAAGCTCTACGACGTCCTCACCGAGTGGTCCGGGTGCCTGCTGCTGGTCAGCCACGACCGGGAACTGCTGGACCGGATGGACCGCATCGCCGAGCTGGACCAGGGCGAGATCCGCTGGTACGGGGGCAACTTCACCGCGTACACCGAGGCGGTGCAGGCGGCACGGGAGGTGGCCGAGAGCAACCTGCGCAACGCCGAGCAGGAGGTCAAGCGGGAGAAGCGGGAGATGCAGCAGGCCCGGGAACGGGCCGACCGGCGGGCCAGCAACGCCTCGAAGAACCTGAAGAACGCCGGCCTGGCCCGGATCGTCGCCGGTGGGCTCAAGCGCAGCGCGCAGGAGTCGGCGGGCAAGGCGCAGGAGACACACTCGTCCCGGCTCGGTCAGGCCAAGGCCCGACTCGACGAGGCCGGCCGGGCGGTACGCGACGAGGACCGCATCGTCGTGGACCTGCCCGACACCACCGTCCCGGGCGGGCGCACAGTCTTCTCCGGCCACGGGATGCGGGCCCACTTCGACGACCGGGAGCTGTTCGGCGGCGACGGCGCCGACCTGGTGATCCGGGGGCCGGAACGGATCGCCCTGACCGGGGCGAACGGCGTCGGCAAGTCGACGCTGCTGCGCCTGGTCAACGGTGACCTGCAACCGTCCGGCGGTGAGCTGAAGCGCGGCGAGGGACGGATCGCGTACCTGTCGCAGCGGCTGGACCTGCTGGACCTCGACCGTACGGTAGCGGAGAACTTCGCCGCGTACGCGCCGAGCCTGCCGGACGCCAAGCGGATGAACCTGCTCGCCCGGTTCCTGTTCCGCGGTGCCCGGGTGAACCTGCCCGTCGGGGTGCTCTCCGGCGGTGAGCGGCTGCGCGCCACCCTCGCCTGTGTGCTCTGCGCCGAGCCGGCGCCGCAACTGCTGCTGCTCGACGAGCCGACCAACAACCTGGACCTGGTCAGCGTGGGTCAGTTGGAGAGCGCGCTGTCGGCGTACCAGGGGGCGTTCGTGGTGGTCAGCCACGACGAACGGTTCCTCGCCGAGATCGGCGTGCAGCGCTGGTTGCGGTTGGCCGACGGCCAACTGCGCGAGATCAGCGCCCCCGAGCGGGTCTGAGCCCAGCGGTCCGGCCGGCGCACGCCGGCCGGACCGAGGCCGGCTCAGCTCACGTTGGCCGGGCCGAGGACGCTCTTCAGGTCACCCATCAGCGCGGTCGTCGCCGCCACCCGGAACGGGCCCAGCCGCAGGGTGGTGGTGCGCCCGCCGTTCTGGAGTTTGACGTGCACCTCGGTGTCGCCGGGGTGCAGCACCAGGGTCTCCTTGAGTTTCTCCACCAGCGGCGGCGTGCAGCGGTGCACAGGGATGGTGAGGGTGACCGGCTTGTTGGTGGCGCTGGTGCTGACGTCCGGCATGGACATGTCCATCGCCATGATCCGTGGGGTGTCGTCGCGGCGGTCCACCCGACCCTTGACCACCACGATGGCGTCCTCGGCGATGTACTGCCCGATCACCTCGTAGGTGTTGGGGAAGAACAGCGTCTCCACCCCACCGGCCAGGTCCTCCAGGGTGGCCGACGCCCAGGCCCGGCCCTGCTTGGTGACCCGGCGCTGCACTCCGGAGAGGATGCCGGCGAGGGTGACGACAGCCCCGTCGGGCACCCCGCCCTCCTCGGCCAGGGAGGCGATGGTGGTGTCGGCTGCCGCGTTGAGGATGTGCTCCAGGCCGAACAGCGGGTGGTCGGAGACGTACAGGCCGAGCATCTCCCGCTCGAAGGCCAGCTTGTCGCGCTTGTCCCACTCGCTGTCGCCGATGGTCGGCATCACAGTGGTGCTGCCGGTGTCGGCGTCACCGAAGCCGGCGCCGAACAGGTCGTACTGGCCGACGGCCTCCTTGCGCTTGACGTCGGCGTACGCGTCGATCGCGTCGGCGTGCACCGCGAGCAGGCCCTTGCGGGGGTGGTCGAGGGAGTCGAAAGCGCCCGCCTTGATCAGCGATTCGATGGTCTTCTTGTTGCAGACCACGGCGTCCACCTTGGACAGGAAGTCGTAGAAGTCGGCGTACTCGCCCTTCTCCTCCCGGCAGCGCATGATCGAGGCGACCACGTTCGCCCCGACGTTGCGGACGGCGGCGAGGCCGAAGCGGATGTCCTTGCCGACCGGGGTGAACGGCCCGGCCGAGGTGTTCACGTCCGGCGGCAGCACCTGGATGCGCATCCGGCGACACTCGGCCAGGTAGAGCGCCATCTTGTCCTTGTCGTCGCCGACGCTGGTCAGCAACCCGGCCATGTACTCGGCCGGATAGTGCGCCTTCAGGTACGCGGTCCAGTAGGAGACCAGGCCGTACGCGGCGGAGTGCGCCTTGTTGAAGGCGTATCCGGCGAACGGCACCAGGACGTCCCACACCGCCTGGATCGCCTCGTCGGAGTAGCCGCGCTCGCGGCAGCCGTCCCGGAACGGGATGAACTCCTTGTCGAGGATCTCCTTCTTCTTCTTACCCATGGCCCGGCGCAGCAGGTCCGCCTGGCCGAGGGTGTAGCCGGCGAGGATCTGCGCGGCGCGCTGCACCTGCTCCTGGTAGACGATCAGGCCGTGGGTGGGCTCCAGGATCTCCCGCAGCGGCTCCTCCAGCTCCGGGTGGATCGGCGTGATCTCCTGGAGGCCGTTCTTGCGCAGCGCGTAGTTGGTGTGCGAGTCGACGCCCATTGGGCCGGGTCGGTACAGGGCCAGGACGGCGGAAATGTCCTCGAAGTTGTCCGGCTTCATCAACCGCAGCAGGGACCGCATCGGCCCACCGTCGAGCTGGAACACGCCCAGGGTGTCACCGCGGGCCAGCAGCTCGTACGCGGCCTTGTCGTCCAGCGGCAGGCCCAGCAGGTCGAGCTTCCGGCCGTGGTTCAGCTCGATGTTCTTGACCGCGTCGTCGATGATCGTCAGGTTGCGCAGGCCGAGGAAGTCCATCTTCAGCAGCCCGAGCGACTCGCAGGTCGGGTAGTCGAACTGCGTGATGATCGCCCCGTCGGCGTCGCGGCGCATCAACGGGATGTGCTCGATGATCGGCTCGGCGGACATGATGACGCCGGCGGCGTGCACACCGGTCTGCCGGATCAGCCCCTCGATGCCCTTGGCCGTGTCGATCACCTTGCGGACGTCCGGGTCGGAGTCGTACAGGCCGCGGATCTCGCCCGCCTCCGCGTAGCGGGGGTGCTTGTTGTCGAAGATGCCGGTGAGCGGAATGTCCTTGCCCATCACCGCCGGTGGCATGGCCTTGGTGATCCGGTCGCCGACCGCGTACGGGAAGCCGAGGACCCGGGCCGAGTCCTTGATCGCGGCCTTCGCCTTGATCGTGCCGAAGGTGGCGATCTGGGCGACCTTGTCGTCGCCCCACTTGTCGGTGACGTACTTGATCACCTCGCCGCGCCGGCGCTCGTCGAAGTCGATGTCGACATCCGGCATCGAGACCCGCTCGGGGTTGAGGAACCGCTCGAAGATCAGGCCGTGCTGGATCGGGTCCAGGTCGGTGATGCCCAGCGCGTACGCGACGAGCGACCCGGCGGCCGAACCACGGCCCGGACCCACAGCGATGCCCTGGTTCTTCGCCCACTGGATGAAGTCGGCGACCACGAGGAAGTAGGACGGGAAGCCCATCTGGTTGATGACGCCCAGCTCGTACTCGGCCTGGACGACGTGCCCCTCGGGGATGCCGTTCGGATAGCGGCGGGCCAGGCCGGCGAAGGTCTCCTTGCGGAACCAGGACTCCTCGGTCTCCCCCTCGGGCACCGGGAAGCGCGGCATCAGGTTGTGGAACTCGAACATGCCCTTCGGGTCGACCTTCTCGGCCACCAGCAGGGTGTTGCGGCAGCCTTCCTGCCACAGCTCGGACGAGTCCACTGCGCGCATCTGGTCGGCGCTCTTGATGAAGTAGCCGCCGCCCTCGAACCGGAACCGGTTGGGGTCGTCGATGTTGCTGCCGGTCTGCACACAGAGCAGCACGTCGTGGGCGGTGGCCTGCGCCTCGTGGGTGTAGTGGGAGTCGTTCGTGACCACCGGCGGGATGTCCAGCTTGCGGGCGATCTCGGTGAGCCCCTCGCGGACCCGGCTCTCGATGGAGAGGCCGTGATCCATGATCTCCAGGAAGTAGTTGTCCTTGCCGAAGATGTCCTGGTAGCTGGCGGCGACCTTGAGGGCCTCGTCGAACTGACCCAGCCGCAGCCGGGTCTGCACCGCGCCGGACGGGCAGCCGGTGGTGGCCATGATCCCCTCGGCGTGCTCGGCGATCAGCTCCATGTCCATCCGGGGCCACTTGACGTAGTGCCCCTCCATGGAGGCGCGCGAGTTGAGGGTGAACAGGTTCTTCAGGCCCTGCGCGTTCTTCGCCCACATGGTCTTGTGGGTGATCGCGCCGTTACCGGAGATGTCGTCGCTCTTCTGCTCCGGGCGACCCCACTTGACCCGCGCCTTGTGATAGCGCGACTCCGGCGCCACGTACGCCTCGACGCCCAGGATCGGGGTGATCCCGGCGGCCATCGCCTGGTTGTAGAAGTCGTTCGCGCCGTGCATGTTGCCGTGGTCGGTGATCGCCACAGCGGACATGCCCAGCCGCTTGGCCTCGGCGAACAGGTCCTTCAGTCGGGCCGCTCCGTCGAGCATCGAGTACTCGGTGTGCACGTGCAGATGCGCGAACGAATCAGCCATGCGTGGCGCCCCCCGGCGGTGTGGATCTTGTTGGTCGGAGCCGACCGGGACCTACCCTACCGAGGTGATCTCGGCGGCTCCACCGTCCGCGCCGAGGGTGGCCCTCGTCTCCTGATCCTCCCCGGGTGCGCCTAGTCTCGGAGGATGGCGAGGTACTACGACGTACACCCGGAGAACCCACAGCCCCGGGTCATCGGGCAGGTCGCCGACCTGATCCGCAGCGGTGGGCTGGTCGCCTACCCGACGGACTCCTGCTACGCGCTCGGCACCCAACTGGGCAACCAGGACGGGCTGGACCGGATCCGGCAGATCCGACACCTCGACGACCGGCACCACTTCACGCTGGTCTGCCACGACTTCGCCCAGCTCGGCCAATTCGTGCAGATCAGCAACTCGGTCTTTCGCCTGGTGAAGGCGTCCACCCCGGGCAGCTACACGTTCATCCTGCCGGCCACCAAGGAGGTGCCCCGCCGGATGCTGCACCCGAAGAAGCGGACCGTCGGCGTGCGGGTGCCCCGGCACACCGTCACCCAGGCGCTGCTGGCCGAGTTGGCCGAGCCACTCGTGTCCAGCACGCTGGTCCTGCCCGGCGACGAGGAGCCGATGACCCAGGGCTGGGAGATCAAGGAACGGCTCGACCACCAACTCGACGCGGTGCTCGACGCCGGCGACTGCGGTAAGGAGCCGACGACAGTGATCGACCTGTCCGGGCCCGAGCCGGAGATCCTGCGCAGGGGCGCCGGGGACGTCTCCCGCTTCGAGTAGCGGGTCGGGTGCCGGACCGAACGGGGGCACGCGGGCCGCACCGGTCGTACGCTCAGGGATCGGCACCGGCGAGCATTGGACATCCGGCATGCCCGACGCGGACGACATCGACGCCCTGGCCCGGTCCGCCGCGCACGGCGACCCGGCCGCGCTGAACGCCCTGCTGGTCGCGGTGCGCCCGGAGGTGCTGCGGCTGTGCGCCCGGTTCCTGCCCAGCCGGGAGGACGCCGAAGAGGCCTGCCAGGACACCTTGCTGGCGCTGGCCGGCGGCATCACCCGGTTCGAGGGGCGCTCCTCGTTCCGCACCTGGCTGCACCGGCTGACCGCCAACCGGGCCCGCTCCACGTACCGCACGCTGCGCCGCCGCTGCCGGTTGGAGGCCGAGGGCGTACCGCTGCCCGACCAGGCCGACCCGCGACGGACCAGCGTGGTCGCGGGCACCCGCCTCGACCTGCTCGACGCCTTCGACGCGGTCCACCCCGACCTCGCCGAGGTGGTCGCCCTGCGCGACGTCCTCGGGCTGAGCTACCCGGAGATCGCCGCCCTGCTCGACGTGCCGCTGGGCACTGTGAAGTCCCGATTGCACCTGGCCCGGCGGCAGGTCCGGCAACGGCTCGGCGCGCAATGAGCCGCACGTCGTTCCGCCGGGTCGTCGTCGTCCTCG
This sequence comes from Micromonospora noduli, assembly GCF_003264365.1. GTDB lineage: Bacteria > Actinomycetota > Actinomycetes > Mycobacteriales > Micromonosporaceae > Micromonospora > Micromonospora noduli. Next base: position 28,047 of record NZ_PYAK01000035.1, on the reverse strand, counting down.
CGGTCACCGTGGCGGTCGCCGGCTGCGGCGGCGCCGACGCCGTCTCGCCCCTGCCCGTCCAACCGCCCGGACCGACCCGTTCGACGCCGGCCCCCACCGCGATCCCCACGATCTCCGCGATCGCCGCGCCCACCGGGTCGCCGTTCCGACCGCCGCCGACCAGCGCGCGCCCGGCCGCGCCACCGCCCGCACCCACCAGAACAAGGGGTACGCCCCGAACGACTCCCCCGCCGACCGACGCGACGCCGGCCTGTCAGGGCGCTGTCCGCTACGACCTGCCGCTCGCCGAGACCGAGATCGAGCTGCTCACATCGCTCTGCTTCGCCACCGGCGGGGTGCTGCGCATCCAGGGCATCGGGCCGGGGCTCGTCACAGTGGACCGCCCGGAGTTGGTCTCCCAGCAGTACGAGGCGGGCGTGGTGGACATCCGCTTCGTCCGCGCCGGCACTGTCGCCGTGACGATCCCCAAGGACGGCCGGGAGCACACCATCACCGTGGTGGTCCGCTAGGGGCGGGTTGGGCCGCACCTACCGCAGGTGTACGCCGGCGAGCAGGGTGTCCACGAAGTCGGGTCCGCCGTCCGCGGGTGGGGCGATCTGCACGTACACCAGGGCGGGTCGGCCGGGGTGCAGAGCGGCCGACTCGATGATCTGCGGCCGACCCCGCTCGCAGCGGTACGCCACCACTGTCCACTCGACGCCGGCCTGCCGGGTGACCCGGGCCGGCGCGGACGTGCAGTCGCCGTGCGTGCGCTCGGCCAGGAACCCGGCGGGCGTGGCGCGGGCCGCCGTGCTGGCGGAGAGGCCCACGAACGCTCCGGGCAGGCGAGGGTCGGCTGCCCAGCGGCGGGGTTGCGGCGACATCACCAGCGCCGGTTCGGGTTCGCCGTCGGCGCCGTACTGACCGGCCCAGGTGGCACCAGTGGCGGACCAGCCGGGCGGCAACGTCACTGTCAGCGGCCCGGTCGCGTACGTGCCGCCGACCGACCGCGCCGACCCGGAGCCACCCGGCTCGGCACCCGCCACACCCACCGCGGCGACGGCCACCACAGCGGCCCCGGCCCGCCGCAACCGGTACGAGCGGGCCGGCCGAGGTTGGTGCCGCACCGGACCGGTCACCGTAGCCGGCCCCGCCGGGCCGGTCGCGCGGATCAACGCGGCGTGCAGGGTCGCGGCATCGGGGTAGCGCTCGGCCTGGCGGTGGGCGGTGGCCCGGGCGAGCACCGCCGCGACCGCCGGAGGCACGTCGTCCCGAAGTCGGATCTCCGGGGAGTGCCGAGGCGGATGGGGCCTGGTCGGGTTCGCGCTCGACGGGTCGGCGGCCAGCAGTCGGATGCCGAGCCGGCCGAGCCCGTACACGTCGGCGCGGGTGTCGACCACCGCCCCCGGATCGTCCTGCTCGGGGGCCATGTAGCCCGGGGTGCCGGCCCGGGCGGTCAGCCCGGAGGCGGCGGCGAGCGCCTTGGCCAGGCCGAGGTCGGCGATCAGCACCTGTTCCCCGCCGCCGGGGCCGGCGGAGCGGAACAGGATGTTGCCCGGGGTGAGATCACGGTGCACGACGCCGTGGCGGTGCAGCACGGCGACCCCGGCGCAGACCTCACCGAGCAGCCGCAACGCCGTCGGCGCGGGGATCTCGCCAGCGGCCAGCCGGTCCCGCAGGCTGCCCCCGTCCGCCCAGGCCAGGACCGCGTACGGGCGGCCGTCGGGCAGCTCACCGACGGCGTGCACCCGGATCAGCCGCTCGTGCTCCAACCGGCGCAGCAACCGGGCCTCGTCGAGGAAGCGTTCCCGCACCCGTAGGTCGTGGCTCCAGTTCTCGGCCAGCACCTTGATCGCCACGTGCGCGTCGAGCGCCCGGTCGTAGCCCAGCCAGACCATCGCGAACGAACCGACGCCGAGCAGTCGCTCGACGGCGTAGGGCCCGATCCGCAGTGGAGCCGTCACCCGTCTCACCCCCGGCCAGCACGGTCGGTCGGCGTTCCTCTGCACAGTAGACCCGGCCGGTCGCAATCCCGACGAACCGTTGGCCCTGGCGCGGTGACTAAGAGGGCAGGAGACCCATCACCGAAGGAGCCACGATGAACCGTCCCGCGATCCTCCTCACCACCGCCGCGTTGGCGCTCGGCACGCTCGTCCCGGCGACGGTAGCCGGCCCGGCGGCGGCAGCGCCCCAGGCCGGCGGCACCGCGCCCGCCTCGGCCCGCGGTCCGCTCGCCGTCGACCCCGGGCACAGCCACCCGCAGGTGCTCAGCGTTCGTGGCGTCGGCGTGTACCGCATCGGCGCCAGCCTGGCGTCGCTCACCACCAACGGGCACATCGACTGGACCGTGCCGACCTGCGGCGGGGTGGTGCACGCCGGCGCGACCGGTTCCTGGGCGGGTGTGATCCTGCTGGCCTTCCGCGACGGGCGACTGGTGGAGGTCGGTACGGCCACCGCGCCGCCGCAGTCCCCCGCCGGCGCCACTGTCGGCATGTCCTTCGACGAGTTGGAGGCGATCTACGGCTGGCGGGGTTCGCTGATCCGCAACGACGCGGGGGACGCCGAGGCGTACCTGGTCCGGGCGGGGTCGCGGGTGGAGCTGTTCACCGGCCACCCGATCCGGCCGGGGGTGGGCTACTTCCAGGTCGGCCCGGCCAGCTTCGTCGAGCGGAACTTCCGGCAGGGCGTGTCCTGCTGAGTCTTCCCAGGTGCGGGGCGTCCGATGTCGACCGGGCGCCCCGCACGTCGTATCGGCCCGAAACGGAGGTTGGGCGGACACGATGATGTCGGGTGGACAACACTGTGTGCCACACAGTATGGTGTGACACATGGTTAGCGAGGACGTTCTACGGACGCACCTACAGGAGTTGCGTCGAGGCACCGTCGTGGTGGCCAGCCTGGTCGCGCTACGCCGACCGGACTACGGCTACGCACTGCTGCAACGGCTCAGCGACCACGGCTTCCCGGTCGACGCCAACACCCTCTACCCGCTGCTGCGCCGCCTGGAGGACCAGGGGCTGCTGACCAGCGAGTGGAACACCGAAGAGAGCCGACCGCGCAAGTTCTACCGGACCAGCGACGAGGGCGAGTCGATGCTGAACCGGCTCCTCGACGACCTCGCCGCCGTGCAGACCTCCATCACCGGGCTGATCCAAGGAGTGGACCGATGAACACCCTGACCGACCGCTACCTCGCCGCCACCCTGCGATCGGTGCCCGCCCAGCGCCGCGACGAGATCGCCACCGAGCTGCGGGCCTCCATCGAGGACATGATCGACGACCGCACCGGCGGTGGCGCGGACCCGACAGTGGCCGAGCGGGAGGTGCTCACCGAGCTGGGCAACCCGGACGAGCTGGCCGCCCGGTACGCCGACCGCCGGTTGCAGCTCATCGGCCCGACCTACTACCTGGTCTGGCTGCGGCTGCTGAAGCTGCTGCTCAGCTTCATCCCGGCGCTCGTCGGCACGATCGTCGCCATCGTCAAGGTCGCCGAGGGCAGCGGTTTCGGGGCCATCGGGCCGGGCATCGTCGTCGCCCTGCACGTGGCCGTGCACATCGCCTTTTGGCTCACAGTGACCTTCGCGATCATCGAGCGCTCCCAGACGACGGTGGACCTGCCCGGCTGGACGGTCGACCAACTTCCCGACGCCCCGGTGCACCGGGGCATCCCGCTCGCCGACACCGTCGCGTCGGTGATCATGCTGGTGCTGACCATCGCGTACCTGCCGTTCCAGCACTACCAGTCCTGGGTGCGCGGCACCGACGGCGAGAACATCCCGCTCCTCGACCCGGCGCTCTGGTCGTTCTGGCTGCCGGCGCTGATCGTGGTCCTGGCCGGCAGCGCGGTGGTCGAGATCGTCAAGTACCGGATCGCGCACTGGACCTGGACGCTCTTCGGCGTCAGGGCGTTGCTCAGCCTGGCCTTCGCGGTGCCGCTGATGTGGCTGGCTCTCACCGACCGACTGCTCAACCCGGCCCTCGGCGAGCGGCTCAGCTGGCTGGCGAATGCGGACAACCGCAACGTCCTCGGGGCGACCATCGCGGTCGGCGCGGCAGTGGTGGTGGTCTGGGACCTGATCGACACCGCAGTGAAGACCCGGCGGCAGACGGCGTGAGTGATCCCCGACCCGACGGCCCGGCGCGTACCCCGCGCCGGGCCGTCGCCCGTCGTGGTGACCACGGCGGGCCGCCCGGTTGGAGGGCCTGGTGGGCGGCGTGGCATCGTTCCCGGATGACAGTGGCACCGCGACCGGAATGGCGTCGTCCGGGTCCGACGGCGGAGCAGCGCCGAAACGACCTGTGGATCGGCCTGGGGATGACCGGGCTGGCGTTGGTCAGTCTGACCCTGGCCCGCAGCACCGGCGCGTTCCTGCTGGGCCCACCGCCGTCCGGGCCGGAGCAGCTGTTCTGGACCGTCGCGGTGACCCTCCCGCTGATCTGGCGACGACGCTGGCCGACCGCGACAGTGCTGGTGGTCGCGGTGGCGTTCATCGCCGCGCAGGCCCGCTCGGCCCCCGAGAGCCAGTTCTCCTCCTGGGCCCTGTTCTGCGCCCTCTACACCGTCGGCGCCTGGGGCCAGGACCGCCAACTGTCCCGCCGGCTGCGGATCGGCGTGATCGCCACGATGTTCGCCTGGCTCGGGATCTACTACGCGGTGATGATCGACCACATTCCGGCGGACACCTTCGCCGACGCGGTCGGGCCGGTACCCCCGGTGCTCGCCGCGATGGTCAACGGTGTGCTGCTCAACGTGCTGGTCTTCGGCTTCGCGTACTTCTTCGGCGAGACCGCGTGGGTGGCCGCGCGCCGCGAGCACGAGCTGCGCGCCCAGGCCGAGGATCTGCGCCGGTCGCAGGCCGAGGCCCGGGAACGGGCGGTGCTCGGCGAACGGGTCCGGATCGCCCGCGAGCTGCACGACGTGGTCGCCCACCACGTGTCGGTGATGGGCGTACAGGCATCCGCCTGCCGCCGGGTGTTCGACCGCGACCCGAACAAGGCCCGCACGGCGCTGACCGCCATCGAGCAGAGCGCGCGCACCGCCGTCGACGAGCTGCGCCGGATGCTCGGCGTGCTGCGGACCTCCGCCGGCACCGACGCCACGCCGCCGGCGGCCGGCGGCGTCGAACGGATCGACGAACTGGTCGAGCGGGCTCGGGCCGCCGGGCTGACTGCCACCCTCGGGGTGTACGGCGACCCGGTCGCGTTGCCCGAATCGGTCTCCCAGACGGCCTACCGGGTGACGCAGGAGGCGGTAACCAACACCCTGAAGCACGCCGAGGCGGCCCTGCTCGACGTGCGGGTCCGGTACCTGGCCCGGGAGGTGGAGGTCGACGTGACCGACGACGGGCGGGGCGGCGGCCGGGCCGACACCGTCGGGTTGGGCCTGATCGGCATGCGCGAACGGGTCACCGCCCACGACGGCGACCTGGAGGCCGGGCCGCGGGCCGGCGGCGGTTGGCGGGTACGCGCCCGCTTTCCCCTGGCGGCGTCGGACCGGCCGGTGGGCCCACAGCGGGAGCCGAGCGACAGGCAGCAGGCGGCAGCCGGCGCGGAGCCGTCGGCATGAGCGCGGCAGCCCAGCAGGCACCCGACACCGGACCGACGGTGCGGGTGCTGCTCGCCGACGACCAGCACCTCGTCCGTACCGGCTTCCGGGTCATCCTCGAGGTGGAGGACGACATCGAGGTGGTCGGTGAGGCCGCCGACGGCGAACGGGCCGTCACCATGACCCGAGCCACCCGCCCCGACGTCGTACTCATGGATGTCGAGATGCCCGGGATGGACGGCCTGGAGGCCACCCGGCAGATCGTCGCCGACGGCCCCGGGGCGCCCGCGGTGCTGATCCTCACCACGTTCGACCGCGACGACTACCTGTTCGCGGCGCTGCGGGCCGGGGCCAGCGGCTTCCTGCTCAAGAACGGCACGCCGGAGGAGCTGATCGAGGCGATCCGGGTGCTGGCCAGGGGCGACGGTCTGCTCGCCCCGGAGATCACCCGCCGGGTGATCTCCACCTTCGCCCGACCCGGCGACCCGGCGGGCACCGCCCACCGGGGCCCGGAAGCCGACGCCGCGCTGGCCGAGCTGACCCCGCGCGAACGGGAGGTGCTGATGCTGCTCGCCGCCGGGTCGAGCAACGCGGAGATCGCCACGGCCATCCACCTGGGGGAGGCGACGGTGAAGACGCACGTGAGTCGGGTACTGGCCAAGCTCGGCCTGCGCGACCGGGTGCAGGCCGTGGTGTTCGCGTACGAGAACGGGGTGGTCCGCCCCGGCGGGTGACGGCGTCCGCCGCGAGGTGGACCCGCCCGCTCACCCGCCGGGCGGACGGCGCAGCGGCGTGATCGATCTAGCGTGAGTGCGTGACCAGAACGCTTCGCCTCGACGGCGTCGACCGCAGCTTCGGCGACCGTCAGGTGCTCAGGAACGTGTCCTTCGAGGTGTCCGCTGGCCGGATGACCGGTTTCGTTGGCGCCAACGGCGCCGGCAAGACCACCACCATGCGGATCATCCTGGGTGTGCTCGCCCCCGACGCCGGCGAGGTGAGCTGGGGCGGCACGACGCTGACCCGGCAGGACCGCCGGCGCTTCGGCTACATGCCGGAGGAGCGGGGCCTCTACCCCAAGATGACCACCCGCGAGCAGGTGGCCTACCTGGGCCGGCTGCACGGGCTGGACGCCGCCGCTGCACGACGTTCCACCGACGCGCTGCTGGACCGCGTCGGGCTCGGCGAGCGCGGCGACGACCTGCTGGAGACGCTGTCGCTGGGCAACCAGCAGCGCGCCCAGATCGCCGCCGCGCTGGTGCACGACCCCGAGGTGCTGGTGCTCGACGAGCCGTTCTCCGGCCTCGACCCGCTGGCAGTGGAGACCGTCGTGGCCGTGCTGCGGGAACGGGCCTCGGCCGGCGCGCCGGTGCTCTTCTCCAGTCACCAGCTCGACGTCGTGGAGCGCCTCTGCGACGACCTGGTGATCATCGGGGACGGGGTGATCCGGGCCGCCGGCAGCCGGCAGCAGCTGCGCGACTCGTACACGGTGCCCCGCTTCGAGCTGGTCGTGGAGCACGACGCCGGCTGGGTACGCGACCACCCCGGGGTGACACTGGTCGAGTTGGACGGCGCGCGGGTGGTCTTCGACCTGCCGGCCGGCACCGACGAACAGCCCGTGCTGCGGGCCGCCCTCGCGCGCGGCCCGGTCCGCGCCTTCCGCCCGGTCAGCCCCTCGCTCACCGAGATCTTCCGAGAGGTCACCCAGTGAACGTCACCCAGGCCACCCGGCTGGTCGCCGAACGCGAGATCCGGGTCAAGCTGCGCGACCGCACCTTCCTGTTCGGCACGCTGTTCTTCCTGTTGATCGCCGCGGCCGGCACCATCCTGCCGCCGCTGTTCTCCGGCGGGCCGTCCACAGTGGCGGTGACCGAGAGCCTGGCCGCGCCGCTGCGCGCCGCCGGGCTGGAAGTCCGGGTCGTGCCCGATGACCGGGCCGCCGAGCAGGCCGTCCGCGACGACGACGTGGACGCTGCGGTGGTCACCGGACCAGCCGTCCTGGCCATGGACGACGCCCCCGACGACGTGGTGAGGGCCCTGAGCACCCAGCCGACCGTCCGCCTGCTCGATCCGGACGCGGTCGATCCGGTGGTGGCGTTCCTGGTGCCGTTCGTCTTCGCGTTCGTCTTCTTCATCACCTCGCAGACGTTCGGTGTGCAGATCGCGCAGAGCGTCATCGAGGAGAAGCAGACCCGGATCGTGGAGATCCTGGTCGCCGCCGTGCCGGTCCGGGCCCTGCTGGCCGGGAAGGTGGTGGCCGGGGCCATCCTGGCGTTCGCGCAGATCGCCCTGATCGCGGTGGTGGCGGTTCTCGGGCTGCAGATCGGTGACAGCGGAGGTCTGCTCAGCCTGCTCGCCCCGGCGATCGGCTGGTTCGTGCCGTTCTTCCTGATCGGTTTCGTGCTGCTCGCCGCCATGTGGGCCGCGGCCGGCGCGCTGGCCAACCGGCAGGAGGACATCGCCGCCGTCTCGACGCCGGTGCAGCTCGCCGTCATGCTGCCGTTCTTCGCGGTGATCTTCCTGAACGACAACGCCACAGCGATGCGGGTGCTGTCCTACCTGCCGTTCTCGTCGCCCACGGCCATGCCGCTGCGGCTCTTCACCGGCGACGCGGCCGGCTGGGAGCCGATCGTCTCACTGGTCCTCCTGGTGCTCGCCGCCGGCGCGTTCCTCCTCGCCGGGGCCCGGGTGTACGAGGGGTCGCTGCTGCGCACCAACGGCCGGACCTCGCTGCGTACCGCCTGGCGGGAGCGGGAGACGATCGGCTGAGCCAGCGGTCCGCCCCGCGCGGGCGTCGGTGTCCTGATCGGATGCCGGCGCCCGCTGCCGTACGGCACCGTTCCGAGCGCTGTTCGGTGGCCGTGAACTGCGCGAACACTCCTACGTTGAGCCGATCCTCACGGCAACGACCTGGTCGTCGCCGGTTTCCGGACCGGAAAGGCTCTCGATGTCCCCACCGATCAACGCACGGCAACTCCGTCGTCTGCTCAGCCTCGTGCTCGCGGTCGCCCTCGCCAGCACCCTCACCGCCCTCGTCCGGCCCGCGCCGGCCGCCGCCGCCCCGGGCGACCTCATCCTCAACGGCACGTTCGACAACGGCAGCACCCAGCCCTGGTGGACCCGGCTCGCCTCGACCAGCACCACTGTCAACGCCGGGCAACTGCGCGTCCGCACCAGCGCCACGGTCGGCAAGCCCGTCTGGGAGGACCTGGTCGGTCACTTCGAGTTCGGGGTGACGGCCGCGCAGTCGTACCGGTTGCAGTTCGACGCCTCGGCCGACGTCAACCGTTCGCTGCGCGTCTCGGTCTCCCGGGCGGACACGCCCTTCACCTCCGCTGTCGACCAGAGCGTTGCGCTGACGTCCTCGATGCGCCGGTTCTCCTTCGACTTCGCGTCCCCGTTCGGCGACCCGAAGGCGGTGCTGCTGTTCCACTTCGGCGGCCAGGCCGCCTCGACGGTGCGGTTGGACAACATCTCGCTCACCCCGCTGGCCGTGAACCCGGCCACCGACCCGATCCTGTACTGGAACGGCATCCTGCTGGCCACGTACAAGGCGCTGGACCTGCCACCCACCTCCTCGTCCCGCGAGGCCGCCATCCTGCACGCGGCGATGCACGACGCCGCCGTCTCGGTCACCGGGGTCGGCAACCCCTACCGGGTACGAGTGCCGGTCAGCTACCCCGGCACCATGGACAACGTCGTGGCGCCGTCCCTGCACGCGGCCATCGACCGGGCCGCGTACGACGTGCTGACCGCGCTGTACGGCGGTCAGGGCCAGTCCTACTCCCAGGCCCTCGCCGCCGCTGTCGCGCTCCGGCCGTCCGGGGTGAACGCCGCCGAGGTCGCCCGTGGTGAGACCGTGGGCGTGGCGGCGGCCGCCGCCAACCTCCAGGCCCGCGCCAACGACGGCTCCGGCAACAACACCCCGTACCAACTGGACGGCGTACCCGGCTCGTGGCGGCCGACCAACGGCAAGGCAGCGGTCAGCCCGAACTGGGGCTTGGTCACCCCGTTCGCGCTCACCTCGGGCCAGCAGTTCCGGCCCGGTCTGCCGGCCGACGCCAACGGGTACGACGACCTGCTCGGCAAGGACGAATACGACACCCAGGTGCGGGAGATCCGCGACTACGGCGGTCGGACGTCGTCGCTGCGGACCCCCGAGCAGACGCAGATCGCGTTCTTCTGGGCCAACGACCTGGGGGGCACGTACAAGCCACCGGGTCAACTCTTCTCACACACCCGGATCGTGTCGGAGCAGCGTCAGCTCGGCATCCTGGCCAACGCCCGACTCTTCGGGCTGGTCGCCCTCGCCCTCGCAGACGCCGCCATCGCCGCCTGGGACGCCAAGTACCAGACGCCCATCGACCTGTGGCGGCCGGTGACCGCCATCGAGGCGACGGAGGGCACCGGTTGGCAGCCGCTGTCGCAGACCCGCGAGGGGGTGCCGTACACGCCGGCCTTCCCGGCCTACATCTCCGGGCACGCCACCTTCGCGGGGGCCTGGTCCGCGGTGATGAAGAGGTTCTTCGGCACCGACGCGATCGCCTTCGACGCCACCACTGACGATCCGCACGCCGTGGACGTGGTCCGGCACATGACCGGCTTCGACCACGCCGCCGAGGAGAACGCGCTGAGCCGGATCTACCTCGGCGTGCACTATCGGTTCGACGCGGAGGCCGGGCTCGCCACCGGCCGTTCCGTGGGCGCGTACGTCTTCGCCAACCGCCTGCGACAGTGATTCGTCAGTCGGGATAACGGGGGGCTCCCCGTCCGGTTCGTGGACCGGCCGGGGAGCATCACGCGTGACCGCTACGCCGCGCAGTTCCAGTGGCCGAAGTCGCCGGTACGAGACCAGACCTCCCGTGCCGTCCTGATGTTCCAGGCCGCGTCCAGCGCCGTCTGGCGGTCGACGCCGAACCGGGACACCTCCATGTCGCTGAACTGGAACAACCCCCAGCGCCGCGTTCCGTCCTCGCCGACCTCCACCCGGTACGGGTCCAGGCCGGACAGGCAGCGCGCCACCTGCACCGCCCCGGCCGGGTCCTCCGGGAACGTCCGCCGCAGATGTTTGCCGATCCGGTCCTCCGACCAGCGGACGGGCACCTTGCGATCGCCGGCCAACTCGTCGAACAACCGCTCGTCCGCGGTGCCACTGACCGGCAGAGCGCCGAACGCCTGGAACACGATCACCCGGCTGGTGGTGTCCGGGCCGAACCAGCCGTCGACCGGCACTGTGAGTCCGTCGGCCACCAGGTGCTCCTGGAGGCTCAGCACGCAGGGGCCGTACATGCCCTGGCGCAGCACCTCCGGGCAGCCATCGGTCGGTGAGCCGTCCACTGCGGGAGGGGCGAGGGGTCGCAGCGCCCCGGCCGCCCCGACCGTCAGGACGCCGAGCACCGCCAGCAGCGCCAGCCGAAGCCAGCGACGCGCCGGCCAGGGCGCTTCGGGTCGCTGTGGAATCGAGCCGACGCTCGGGCGGATGTTCGCCGCGACGGCCGCGGACGGGCCGGCAGGGGTCCGTGCCGCGTCACTCTCGGCTCGACAGTGCTCGCCGAGGCGAGCCTCGAGGTCCCGCCGTGTCTCCAGCCACCTGTCGACCTCGACCGCCGGGGTGCCGCAGGCGGTCAGCAGCGCGACGACGGTACGTTCCCGGGGCAGCGTCGTCCGCCCCAGCATCGTCGCGAGGGTGCTCGGCGGCAGCCAGTGCCCGGCCGCCGAGGCTCGCCGGGCGAGCTCCCGATAGGTCAGACCGGAACGCCGCCGCACCTCCCTGAGCAACGCCACGTACTCCCCCGCCGTGGCCGCCTGCGGCACCGGATCCCGGACAGCGTCATCCATCGAATCTCCCCGTGTCGTTGGTGTGGTCGGGCCCGAACCCGTGCCGGCGCGAGCCCGTCGGCCGTACGCCGCTCAGCGGCGCGGCCATCGAGAAAAGACGCTAGGTAACCCGGTCGACCAGGACAATGCCCCGGTCGCCGCGCCGGGCTGTCCGGGCAGCTCAGAGCGGCATGTCCGGATCCTGTCCGACCATCTCGGACAGTCGCCGGGACCCGATTTGCCCTCGCGTCCGCGGGGTCTGGAGAATCGGGCGATGACCACGGGGGAGCTACGCCCGGACGACGCGTCCGACCCGGCCGAGTTCGTCGAGATGCTGCGCCAGCTCAAGGACCGGTCAGGGCTCACCTACCGGCAGCTGGAGCTGCGTGCCGCGTCGACGGGTGACGTGCTGGCCCGCAGCACCGCGGCGGACATTCTTCGCCGGTCCACACTGCCGCGCCCCGAGGTGGTGGCCGCGTTCGTGCGGGCGTGCGGCGCGGAAGATCAGGTCGAGACGTGGCTACGGGCCCGGCACCGCCTCGCGGCAGGTCAGTTGGCCCCGCCGTCGCCGGCAGCGGACGCACCGCCGGTCGACGCGGTTGCGACCGTGGCCCCGGAGCACTCTGGCTCGGCCCGCCCACGCTGGTTCGCGCGGCCCGCGCCGCTGGCGCTGCTCGTCGTCGCCGCTCTGCTGGCCACGCTCGGCGTGGGCTTCTGGATCGAGCGACGCGACGATGAGCAGGGAAGGGCCGCGCAAACCACCGATCCGACCGCATCGGCGGGTGGCGGTGCGCGTTCGCCGAGCGCGGGGCTCAGTCAGATCCGCCCCGTCCGCAGCCCGCACCTCTGCCTCACCGAGGGTCGCGATCGCACCGGCCAGTACACCAAGGAGATAGCGGTCCAGCGGCCCTGCACGGAGGCCATCCCACCGGACACCTCGCTGGAACCGGTGGCCGACGGAATGTTCTTCATCCACTGGGTCCACCCGGTGCTCGGGAAGGGCTGCCTCACCATCCGCGAGGAGGATCCCGGTCGGAACCTGCTCGAACCCTGGAATGAGAAGGATTGCAGCGCGAGCAGGTCGAAGCAGGTGTTCCACTTTGAACCGACCGGAGCGACGCCCGACGCGTACCGCATCCGGCCCGACCGTACCGAGTTGTGCGTCGGCCTGCGCGACGACGACAGCGCCGTGGCGGACGCCGCGCTGGTCGAGCCGTGCACCGGCGGCCCGGATCAGGTGTTCCTGGTCAACGCGCTGCCCGGCAACTGACGTCGGCGCCGCTCAGCGCGCGGGTGGCACCTGATCCCAGCCGGCGGGCAGCGGGGGCGCCGTCCAGGTGGGGTCGGGCTGCCAGGTGGCCCACGCCGGGTCCCACCAGCGCTCACCCCCGTCGAGCAGGGCGGCGATCCGGTCACCCTCGGCCTGGATGGCGTCCCCCATGCCCGGGTAGCGCCCCTCGACGAGGCGCTGGGCGAACATCTCCACGTCCTTCCAGACGTACCGGTCGGCGTCCGCGCCCCACCACAGGTCCAGTTCGTGGTCCAGGGTGTCCACCCCGATCGGGGTACGCCGCACCGGGTCCTGGAGGTTGAAGTACCAGCCGGCGAAGTCGCGCCCCGGCCCGGTCCAGAACACGTCGATCGAGTGCGCCTCACCGGGGCGTTGCAGCATCAGCTTGCCGTGCCCGGACCAGGAGCGGTGCCCGGCGGCCTCCCACGGGTGCCGCCCGCAGGGGAAGACGCCCGTGTCCGGGAAGCCGAACTCGGCCCCCGGTGGGAGGTAGAGGGCGAGCAGGTCAGGCGAGTCCTCGACGCAGATCGTCGGGCAACCGAACCAGACCTCACCCCGCAGCACCTCACGCCGCACCACGGTGTCGCCGGCCGCGAACGGTTCCGCCACCACCAAGGCACCTCCTCGTTCGCCGCCCGCCGGCAACCCCCGCCGCGATCTTGCACTTCCTGTTGCCGGTATGCCCTGCGTGACCCGGTCTGTCGGGTCAGAAAGTGCAAGATCGCGGCGGGGTGAGGCGGGAGCGGGGCTGGGGTCAGGCGTCGACCGCGGCCATCACGTCGTCGCTGACGTCGAAGTTGGCGTAGACGTTCTGGACGTCGTCGCAGTCCTCCAGGACGTCGATCAGCTTGAAGATCTTGCGCGCGCCCTCTTCGTCCAGCGGCACGTTGACGCTGGGGATCAGCGAGGACTCGGCCGACTCGTACTCGATGCCGGCGTCCTGCAACGCCGTGCGCACCGGAATCAGGTCGGTCGGCTCGGAGACCACCTCGTACGCCTCGCCGAGGTCGTTGACCTCTTCGGCGCCGGCGTCGAGGACGGCCAGCATCACGTCGTCCTCGCTGGTGCCCTCCTTGGGGACGATCACCACGCCCTTGCGGGAGAACATGTACGACACCGAGCCGGCGTCGGCGAGCGAGCCGCCGTTGCGGGTCAGTGCGGTGCGCACCTCGGTCGCCGCGCGGTTGCGGTTGTCGGTGAGGCACTCGATGAGCATGGCCACGCCGCTCGGGCCGTACCCCTCATACATGATCGTCTGCCAGTCGGCGCCGCCGGCCTCCAGGCCGGAGCCACGCTTGACGGCGCGATCGATGTTGTCGTTCGGCACCGAACTCTTCTTCGCCTTCTGGATGGCGTCAAAGAGCGTCGGATTGCCGGTGGGGTCGCCGCCGCCGATCCGCGCGGCCACCTCGACGTTCTTGATCAGCTTGGCGAACATCTTGCCGCGCTTGGCGTCGATGACGGCCTTCTTGTGCTTGGTCGTCGCCCACTTTGAGTGGCCGGACATCTTCTACCTCCGTTGCTACCCGCCGTCTGCATCGACCGCACCGCTCACGCCCCGCTCCCACCGGCGCACGCGGAGGTGCCGGTCAGCTCTGGTGGAAGCCGTGGCGGGCAGATGGCCCTGCCGAATCTCCGCAATCCTACCGACGTCCCCCGGGTCCCTGTCATGCACCGCGCACGGCACGGCCGGCCGGCCCCGACGGACCAGGGCAGACGGGACAAAAACCCGGTCCGGGCCGCGACCGCGGCGAGCATCATGGACAGCCCGGCGCGGTCGCCCGCCGGTTCAGGAGGCGGCGCGGACCAGGTCCACGAAGTACGCGTGCACCCGCAGGTCACCGGTGAGCTCCGGGTGGAACGAGGTGGCCAGCAGGTTGCCCTGTCGGACCGCCACGATCCGGTCGGCGGCCGGGCCATCGGAAATCACCCCGATGACCTCGACGCCGGCACCGACCCGCTCGACCCACGGCGCGCGGATGAACACCGCGTGGAACGGCTCCCCGGGCACCCCGACGACGGTCACCGGCGCCTCGAACGAGTCGACCTGCCGGCCGAACGCGTTGCGCCGGACGGTCATGTCGATGCCGGCGAAACCCCGCTGGTCGGGTCGACCGTCGAGCACCTCGGTCGCCAACATGATCAACCCGGCGCAGGAGCCGTAGACCGGCATGCCGTCGGCGATCCGCTTGTCGATCGGCTCGCGCATCTCGAAGATGTCGGCGAGCTTGCTCATGGTGGTGGACTCGCCGCCGGGGATGACCAGCCCGTCGACCGCGTCCAGCTCCACCGGACGGCGGACCGGGCGGGCGTCCGCGCCCGCAGCGGCCAGCGCCGCCACGTGCTCGCGGACGTCGCCCTGGAGCGCGAGCACACCGATCACGGGTGCCGTCATGGTCGCACCATTCCTCTCCGCGTCACGCCGCCCGGAAAAGAGCGTTCACCAACCGCGCTCGGCCAGCCGGTGCGGCTGCGGGATCTCGTCGACGTTGATGCCGACCATCGCCTCGCCGAGCCCCCGGGAGACCTTGGCCAGCACGTCCGGGTCGTCGTGGAAGGTGGTCGCCTTGACGATCGCGGCGGCCCGCTGAGCCGGGTTGCCCGCCTTGAAGATGCCGGAGCCGACGAAGACGCCCTCCGCGCCGAGCTGCATCATCATCGCCGCGTCGGCCGGCGTGGCGATCCCGCCCGCGGTGAACAGCACCACCGGCAGCTTGCCGCTCTCGGCGACCTCCTTGACCAGCTCGTACGGGGCCTGCAACTCCTTGGCCGCGACGTACAGCTCGTCGGTCGGCAGCGAGGCCAGCCGGCGGATCTCCTGGCGGATCTTGCGCATGTGGGTGGTGGCGTTGGAGACGTCACCGGTGCCCGCCTCGCCCTTGGAGCGGATCATCGCCGCGCCCTCGGTGATCCGGCGCAGCGCCTCGCCCAGGTTGGTCGCGCCACAGACGAAGGGCACTGTGAACGCCCACTTGTCGATGTGGTTCGCGTAGTCGGCCGGGGTCAGCACCTCGGACTCGTCGACGTAGTCCACGCCGAGCGACTGGAGGATCTGCGCCTCCACGAAGTGGCCGATGCGGGCCTTGGCCATCACCGGGATGGACACCGCCTCGATGATTCCGTCGATCATGTCGGGGTCGCTCATCCGGGACACCCCACCCTGCGCGCGGATGTCGGCGGGCACCCGCTCCAGGGCCATCACCGCGACGGCGCCGGCGTCCTCGGCGATCTTGGCCTGCTCGGCGTTGACGACATCCATGATCACGCCGCCCTTGAGCATCTCGGCCATGCCCCGCTTCACGCGGGCGGTGCCGACGACGGGGGCGGTACCGGTGTTCGACGCGGTGTTTTCGGGCACGGGTCATCGCTCCTTGGACATGCTCTGGGGGTGGCAGCGAAAATGCTACGCGCGGTGCAACGCCGCACCGACAGCCAATCAGACCCCCGGTGGCCTGCACTGTGGCAGTGGTCACCGGCTCGTCGCGGGAGCCACGGAGACCGTCGGAGGTCAGGCGGCGGGGACGTCCGCCGGCACGACGAGGGTCGGGTCGTCGATGTCGAAGTAGCGCGGCCACTCCCGGCCCCGCCCCATCCGCAACAGGCGCACCAGCGGCCGGCTGCGCGCCGAGCGGGCGTCCCGGACCAGGTCGGTGTGCACCTGCCGGGACAACGCGAGCCGACGACTCGCGGCGATGACCGCCGCGCAGTCCGGGTCGCCCGGGTCCAACTGGACGCCGCGCAACTGCCGGGTCAGGTCGTTCTCCGCCGCCTCCCGCTCGTCCGGGCTGGCGTCCAGGGCGATCCGGGCCGCCGCGTACAGCTCGACGCCGAAACGCCGCTCAGCCAGGACCGCGGCTGCCGCCGCGCGGCGCAGCAGGTGGGCGTCGAGGGCCCGGGCCGCCAGCTCCGCGCGGCCCTGTAGCCGCTCGACCCGGCCGGCGGTCCAGATGAGGTACGCCGCGACAAGCCCCACGACCACGCTCGCGGCCACCACCCACCACATGTGCGGCATCGTAGTGCTGCTCCGTTTCGTCCGATTGGGCGCGGCCGGACCGGTCCCACCGGTCACCGCCGCACCATCCGTCACACCGGCTCAGCTCAGCCCCACCCACTCCTGGTCGATGACCCGCCCGTCGGTTGCCTCGATCGCCGCTGCGTATACCTCCAGAACGCGACGAGCAACCACCGGCCAGTCGAAATTCGCGACCACCTGATCGCCGCAGGCACTCAGCGCGGCCCGCGCGGCCGGGTCGTCCAGCAGCTCGGCCAGCACGTCACGCAGCCCCACCGGGTCACCGGTGGGGAAGAGCCGACCGGCCCGCCCACCGTCGAGCACCCGTCGGAACGCGTCCAGGTCACTGGCGGCGACCGTCGTACCCGCTGCGAGGGCCTCGGTGAGGATCATGCCGAACGACTCACCGCCGGTGTTCGGTGCGACGTAGAGGTGCACACTGCGCAGCATGCGCGCCTTGTCCGCTTCGCTGACCAGGCCGAGGAACGTGATCTGCTCGTGCAGTTCGGCCGGGAACTGGTCGTACAGGTCGTCGGGGTCACCCGGGCCGGCGACGAGCAACCGCAGACCGGGCCGGGTGGCGGCCAGCGCCACGAACGCGTCGCGCAGCACCGGGAAGCCCTTGCGTGCCTCGGTGAACCGGCCCAGGAAGCCGAGCGTGCCGCCGGTGCCGGCCGCGCACTCCCCCGGCCAGCCCGGCAACGGCTCGGCGTCGGCGAACTTGGCCACCGCCACCCCGTTGGGGATCTCCACCGCACCGCCGTCCATGTGCTCGACCTGCACCTTGCGGGCCAGCGCGCTCACCGCGATCCGGGCCGTGATCCGCTCCAACACGATCTGGAGCACACCCTGCGCGGCGGCGAGGACCCGCGAACGGGTCATCGCGGTGTGGAACGTGGCCACCACCGGGCCACGGGCGGAGAGCACGGCCAGCAGCGACAGACTCAGCGTGAGCGGCTCGTGCACGTGCAGCACGTCGAAGTCGCCGTTGGTGATCCACCGTCGCACCCGGGCGGTCGACACCGGGCCGAACGCGATCCGGGCCACCGAACCGTTGTACGGCAGCGGAACGGCCCGGCCGGCGGACACCACGTACTCCGGCAGCGGCGAATCCTCGTCGGCCGGCGCGAGCACGCTGACCTCGTGGCCCAGCGCGATCAGCGCCTCGGCGAGGTCCATGACGTGGTTCTGCACCCCACCGGGCACGTCGAAGGAGTACGGGCACACGATGCCGATCCGCATCCGTCAGCCCACCTCCTCAGGCCGGACCGGAGGCCGACGAGGGCAGCGCCGCGCTCTCCCCCGACCTCGACTGGTCCAGCCACATCCGCTGCAACATGTGCCAGTCTTCCGGATGCCGGGCGATACCCGCCGCCAGACCGTCGGCGATCAGCTGGGTCAGCGACCGGACCCGCTGGTCCAGCGGCCCCGCCTCGGGGCCCGGCACCGGCAACGGACCAGCCAGCGACGCGCAGGCGGCATCCGGTTCGTACCACAGCGAGGCCACGTAGAGCGGCGCGCCGGTGTGCAACGCGAGCAGCGCCGGGCCGGCGGGCATCCGGGTCTTCCCGCCGAAGAAGTCCACCTCGACCCCGCGGGCGGAGAGGTCCCGGTCGGCCAGCAACGGCACCACCGCACCGGCCCGCAGCCGGTCCAGCAGCACGTCGAACGCCGGACGTGGCCCCCCGTGGGTCGGCAGGATCTCCATCCCCAGACTCGCCCGGAAGGCCAGGAACCGCTTGTACACGCCCTCCGGCTTGAGCCGCTCCATGACAGTGGTGATCGGCCAACCGGTGGCCGCCACCCAGGCGCCCGCGGCATCCCAGTTACCGGAGTGCGGCAGGGCCACCACCGCGCCCCGACCGGCGGCCACGTCGGCGGCGAGCAGCTCGGCGCCGTCGAGCCGGAAACCGGACAGGATCTGCGACCGGCTCAGGGCGGGCAGCCGGAAGGCCTCCATCCAGTACCGGGCGTACGAGCGCAACCCGCGCTTGACGAGATCGTCCAACTCGGCGTCGGGCAGCTCCGGGCCGACCACCCGGCGCAGGTTCGCGCGCAGTCGGGCCGTACCCCCGCCGCCGGCGCGGTGGGCGCGGTCCGCGCCCGCCTGAAACGCGGCCGCCACCAACGGCCGGGGTAGCGCGCGGAGCACCCGCCACCCGGCGATGTAGCCCAGCTCGGTGAGGTTCACGCGACTCGGCCGCCGGTCGTCGTCCGACGCCGGGTCGTCGGCGCGCCACTCACGCCTGGCCGTCCGGCTGGAGCTGCTGGGCCTGGCGGTAGACGTGCGTCATCCGCTGCCCCACCGTGAAGATCGACACGGCGGCGAGCAGCCAGAGCGCGATCTCCAGGGCCCGATCGACACCGACACCGGTGAGGATCCCGCCGACCCCGACGATCAGCAGCCGCTCGGTGCGTTCGGCGATGCCCACGTTGCAGGTCATGCCGAGCCCTTCGGCGCGGGCCTTGACGTAGGAGACCAGGCTGCCGGCGGCCAGGCAGACCAACGCGGCGGCCACTCCGGAGTAGTTGCCCTGCGTGGCCAACCAGTACGCGACGGCGCCGAAGACGGCGCTGTCGGCGACCCGGTCCATGCTTGAGTCGAGGAAGGCGCCGAATTTGGTGGAGCCGCCGCTCATCCGGGCCATCGTCCCGTCGAGCAGGTCGGTGAGCGCGAACAGGGTGACGATCAACGCGCCCGCGACCAGGTGGCCGCGAGCACCGAAGCCGAGCGCGCCGACGAGCACACCAACGGTGCCCGCGACGGTGACGGCATTGGGGGTGACGCCCGCGCGCAGCAGGGCGCGGGCAATCGGCTCTACGACGCGGGTCATCCCCGCGCGGGCCGACACTTGGAAGATCTTCGCCATGGCGGTCCCCACGATAACGGTCCGCCCAGCTCCGGCGATACGGACGGTACCGCCGACCCGCCCGGGGGAGGCTTGTGCCTACCCGGCAACGGGTGTGAGATCGAGCCGGGAGGTGAGCCAGCTCACCCGTCCGCCCGTCCCGTTCCCGCTGTGCAGCAGACCACCGGAGGATATCGCCGCGCACTCGCCCCGGGCCGCTTCCCGTCGCGCGGCGGTCGCCACCACCACCGGCTGAGGGAGGTGCGCCCCATGGCGCAGAAGAGTCACGAGAAGGGTTCCACCGGCGGCACGCCGGTGGTGACCGAGCCCGAGCGGGTCCGCAACGTGGTGCTCGTCGGGCACTCCGGGGCGGGCAAGACCACACTGGTCGAGGCCCTGCTCGCGGCGACCGGCACGATCGGCCGCGCCGGCACCGTGGTCGACGGCACCACTGTCGGCGACCACGATCCGGCCGCCGTACGCCAGCAGCGCTCGGTCAGCCTGTCCTGCGCGCCGCTGCTGCACAACGGCATCAAGGTCAACCTGCTGGACACCCCCGGGTACGCCGACTTCGTCGGTGAGCTGCGCGCCGGGCTGCGGGCCGCCGACGCCGCGCTCTTCGTGGTCTCCGCTGCGGGCGGCATGGACGCGGCCACCGTCGCGCTCTGGGAGGAGTGCGCAGCCGTCGACATGCCCCGCGCGGTCGCGGTGTCCCGGCTGGACCAGCCGCGCGCCGACGTGGACGAGACGGTGGCGCTCTGCCAGCGCCTCTTCGGTGACAACGTGATGCCGCTCTACCTGCCGATGCTCGGCGACGACGGGGTGTCCACCGAGGGTCTGCTCGGCCTGATCACCCGTCGGGTCTTCGACTACAGCACCGGGCTCCCCGCCGACGTCCGCGACCCGGACCCGGAGCACCAGCGGGCCATCGACGAGTCCCGCGACGAGCTGATCGAGGGGATCATCGCCGAGAGCGAGGACGAGACCCTCATGGACCGCTACCTCGACGGCGAGGAGATCAGCGACGAGGTGCTCATCGACGACCTGGAGAAGGCCGTCGCCCGGGGCCACTTCTACCCGGTGGTGCCGGTCTGCGCCCAGACCGGTGTCGGGCTGGACGTGCTGCTGGAGGTGCTGACCGCCGCGTTCCCGTCGCCGCTGGAGCACGAACTGCCGGCGGTGACCGGCGTGGACGGCTCGCCGCGTCCGCCGCTGAGCTGCGACCCGGCCGGGCCGCTGGTCGCCGAGGTCGTCAAGACCACCATCGACCGCCACGTCGGTCGGGTCTCGCTGGTCCGGGTCTTCTCCGGCACGCTGCGCCCCGACCAGACCGTGCACGTCTCCGGGCACGGCATGGCCGAACGTGGGCACCCCGACCACGACGCCGACGAGCGGGTCGGGCACATCTACACCCCGCTGGGCGCCACACTGCGGGAGGTGTCGCTCTGCGTTGCCGGTGACATCTGCGCGATCACCAAATCGGGCAGCGCCGAGACCGGCGACACCATCTCGACCAGGGACGAGCCCCTGCTGATCGCCCCCTGGGAGATGCCGGAGCCGCTGCTACCCGTGGCGATCGCCGCCCGCAGCCGCGCCGACGAGGACGCCCTGGCCCGCAACCTCGCCCGCCTGGTCGCCGGCGACCCCACCCTGCGGCTGGAGCGCAACCCGGAGACCCACCAACTGGTGCTCTGGTGCATGGGCGAGGCACACGCCGACGTGGTGCTCGACCGGCTGCGCGCCGGCGGCGTCGAGCTGGACACCGAACCGGTCAAGGTGTCGCTGCGCGAGACCCTGACCGTGCCCGCGAAGGGGCACGGTCGCCACGTCAAGCAGTCCGGCGGCCACGGCCAGTACGCGGTCTGCGACATCGAGGTCGAGCCGCTGCCCCGCGGCAGTGGCTTCGAGTTCGTCGACCGGGTGGTCGGCGGCGCGGTGCCGCACAGCTACATCCCGTCGGTGGAGAAGGGCGTCCGCGCCCAGCTGGAGCGCGGGCTGGTCGCCGGGCACCCCGTGGTGGACCTGCGGGTGACACTGGTCGACGGCAAGTCGCACAGCGTCGACTCCTCCGACGCGGCCTTCCAGACCGCCGGCGCGCTGGCGCTGCGCGACGCCGCCGAGCGTGGCCAGCCGGCCCTGCTGGAGCCGATCGACGAGGTCACCATCCGGGTGCCCGACGGCTCGGTGGGCACGGTGATGGGCGACCTGTCCGGCCGGCGCGGCCGGGTGCTCGGCACCGAACCGGACCCGGACACCGAGGGCCGCACCCTCGTCCGCGCCGAAGTGCCGGCCACCGAGCTGCTTCGGTACGCCGTCGAGCTGCGCTCGATGACGGCCGGCACCGGCACCTTCCGCCGCCACTTCGTCCGCCACGACCCCATGCCCGCCCACCTGGCCGACCAGGCCCGCAAGGAACAACTCCCCTAAACCCAGCCCGACCCGGCCCGGCCCGGCGATCTTGCACTTTCTGTTGTCCTCATGTCGCTGTTGCGGCACAAGTCGCCGCAGGAAGTGCAGGATCGGCGGGGGCTGGCGTGACGCCCTGGGGACTACGGGTGGACTGTGGGGTGGGTGGGGCGGGGCCAGTGGGGGCGGTCGGCGTCGCGCAGGGCCGCGGTGCGGACGGCGGCGAGCTGACGCTCCACCTCGACGAACTGGTCGGCCGGCAGCGGGCCCCGGTGCAGCGCGGCGGCGTTCTCCTCGACCTGGGCGACCGTACGGCAGCCCGGGATCGGGATGGTGCGGCCGTTGCGCGCCCAGATCCAGCCCAACGCGCCCTGGGCGAGGGTGCGCCCGTCGGCGGTGAGCGCGGCACGGACCGCGCCGACCCGGCGTAGCCACTCCGGTGCCGGCCGGCCACCCCGGAACCACTCCAACCAGCCCGGGGCCAGCCCGCGTACGTCGTCGCGGGGCAGCGTCGACCCGGCCGAGTACTTGCCGGTGAGCAGCCCCATCCCGAGTGGGCCCCGGTTGACGCTGGCCAGGTCGTACTTCTCGCAGACGGCGAGCAGCTCGGGGGCGTCGCGCAGCACCGACAGGGCGTGTTGCACGGCGGTGGCACCGGCGGCGGCGTGCCCGAACGCGGCAGCCCGGTCGGTGCGGTCGGTGCTCCACCCGTACGCCCGGATCAGGCCCTCGGCCACCAGTTCCTCACAGGTCCCGATCAGCGCCTGCGCCCGCGGTACCGACAGGTCGGCAAGGTGCAGCTGATAGAGGTCGATCCGATCGGTGCCCAGCCGGCGCAGTGAGGCGGTCACGGCACTGCGCAGGTACCCGGGCGACGCGTCCTCGCCGGTGGCCTGCCGGCTGGCCTCGTCAAAGGTGTAACCCCACTTGGTGGCGATCACGGCGTCGTCGCGGCGACCGGCGAGCGCGCGACCGAGCACCCGCTCACCGTGCCCGGCCCCGTACGTGTCGGCAGTGTCGAAGAGGGTGATGCCGAGGTCGAGGGCCCGGCGTACCGCCCGCACCGACTCGTCGTCGTCGACAGCGCCCCAGCCCAGCGGCTGGGTGCCCTCCGCCCAGGGCCCGCCGATCGCCCAGCACCCCATGCCGAGGGCGCTGACCTCGATGCCGCTGCGCCCCAACACCCGTGTCGTGACTGCCATCGGCCGATCGTGCCACCTTCGGCGGGCCGGGGCGCAGCAGATCCGCGGGCGGACACGCGGGCGCATGGAGACGGTCACGGTGCGGCATGATCAATGCCATGCGACGGCTCGGGGTGGACATCGGCGGAGTCATCATCGAGCCGGCCGACGACGACGCGGACACGTCGTTCTTCGGCGCGCACTACCTGCGTACCCCGGTCGTCGTCGGGGCGTTCGACGCGCTCGCGGCGCTCGGCCCGGCGTTCGACGAGGTGCACCTGGTGTCCAAGTGTGGGGAGGCCACCGAGCGGCGTACCCGGGAGTGGCTGGCCCACCACGACTTTCCGGCCCGCACCGGCATCCCGGTCGAGCGGGTCCACTTCTGCCGCACCCGACCGGACAAGGCGCCGATCGCCGGACGCCTCGGCCTGACCCACTTCGTGGACGACAAGCTGGAGGTGCTCGGCTATCTCGACTCGGTGCCGCACCGCTTCCTGTTCCGGCCCCGAAAGGCCGAGGTCGCCGCACACGCCGCGCTGCTGCCCCGCGTACGCCGGGTGGAGAGCTGGTCGGAGCTGACCCCGCTGCTGCGCGCCGACTAGCCGGACCGGTGGAGAGGCCGCGCGACCGGCGCGGCGCGGCCGACGACGGTCAGGACGGCCAGGCGCGGGCGAGCAGGTCGCGGGTGTCGCCGAGCAGCTGCGGCAGGACCTTGGTACGGCCGATCACGGGCATGAAGTTCGCGTCGCCGCCCCAGCGCGGCACCACGTGCTGGTGCAGGTGCGCGGCGATGCCGGCGCCGGCCACCCCGCCCTGGTTCATGCCCAGGTTGAAGCCGTGGGCGTTGCTGACCTTGCGGATCACCCGCATGGCGGTCTGGGTGTACGACGCCAGCTCGGTGGTCTCCGGCACGTCCAGGTCGGTGTAGTCGGCGACGTGCCGGTAGGGGCAGACCAGCAGGTGCCCCGGGTTGTACGGGTAGAGGTTGAGCACCACGAAGACGTGCTCGCCCCGGGCCACCACCAGGCTCTCCTCCGGGGGCAGCTGCGGCCCTCGGCAGAAGGGGCAGCCGGTGGGCTTCTCGTAGCCCTCGGCCGGGCGGTCCTCGCCGGAGATGTAGGTCATCCGGTGCGGCGTCCAGAGCCGCTCCAGGCCGTCCGCCATGCCGTCACTGTCCGTGTGCCGTTCCGCCCCTGTCACGAGCCGATCCTACGGAGCCGCGCGGGCACGCCGCGACACCCGCCTTCGGGAAACCCGGGACTGCAAGTTCTTGACGGATCAAAGTCGAAGCATGAAACTTCCATGCATCCACGTACTTCCATGCATTGATGGAGGGCTACATGTTCCGACGGCTCGGCAGGTTCCTCGCGGCACTGGCGTTGACCGCCGCCACCACAGTGGCCGGCGTCACCCTCACTGCCGGCGCGGCCCAGGCGGACGGCTGCTACACCTGGGGACGCACCCTGTCCCAGGGGGCGTCCGGCGAGGATGTCCGGCAACTCCAGATCCGGGTCGCCGGCTACCCCGGCTACGGCGCGGTGCTCACCCTCGACGGCGCGTACGGCCCGGCCACCCGATCGGCGGTGATCCGCTTCCAGCAGGCGTACGGGCTGCCCGCCGACGGCATCGCCGGCCCACAGACGTTCAACCGGCTCTACGCCCTCCAGGACGACGACTGCACCCCGGCCAACTTCAGCTACCCCGAGCTGAACAAGTGCAACAGTGACTGGTCCGGCGGCGCCGTCTCGGCGAGCACCGCCCGATTCAACGCGCTCGTCTCGATGTGGAAGCTCCAGGCCATGCGGCACGCCCTCGGCGACGTGTCCATCGCGATCAGCAGCAGCTTCCGCAGCTACGCCTGCAACAGCGCAGTCGGCGGAGCGTCGAACAGCAGACACCTGTACGGCGACGGGGTCGACCTGGTCGGGTCCCCGTCGTTCTGCCGGCTGGCGCAGCAGGCCCGCTACCACGGCTTCGGGCAGATCCTCGGCCCCGGCTACCCGGACCACAACGACCACACCCACGTGGCGGCGGTCGGAGGCTGGTCAGCGCCGAACTGCGGCATCTGACACCCAGCACCGCCTCCGGGCGAAGATCATGCTCGAACATGGAAGTAGTGGCCTCCCCCATTGGGGAGGCCACTACTTCCTGGATCGAGCACGATCACGCGGTACGCGGACCGCCTGCGGCGGTTTCGCTACTCGGCGGCGGCGGACGGGCCGATGTTGGTCCGTGAGCTGACCACGTCCAGCACGTGGGTCACGGCCTCGGCGACCGGCACCCCGTTGCGCTGGGAGCCGTCGCGGTAGCGGAACGAGACCGTACCGGCGGCCACGTCGTCGTCACCGGCGATCACCATGAACGGGATCTTCTGCTGCTGCGCCGTCCGGATCTTCTTCTGCATCCGGTCGTCACCCGCGTCCACCTGGGCCCGGATGCCCTCGGCGCGCAGCGCCGCGACGAAGCCGTGCAGGTAGTCGGTGTGGTCCTCGCGGATCGGGATGCCCACCACCTGAACCGGCGCCAGCCAGGCCGGGAAAGCGCCCGCGTAGTGCTCGGTGAGCACCCCGAAGAACCGCTCGATCGACCCGAACAGCGCACGGTGGATCATCACGGGCCGCTGGCGGCTACCGTCGGCGGCCTGGTACTCCAACGCGAACCGCTCCGGCTGGTTGAAGTCGACCTGGATGGTGGACATCTGCCAGGTCCGGCCGATGGCGTCACGGGCCTGCACGGAGATCTTCGGCCCGTAGAACGCCGCGCCGCCCGGGTCGGGAACCAGGTCCAGGCCGGAGGTCTCGGCGGCGGTCCGCAGCGCCTCGGTGGCCTCGGCCCAGTCCTCGTCGGCCCCGATGAACTTCGGCGAGTCGTCCCGGGTCGACAGCTCCAGGTAGAAGTCGTCCAGGCCGTAGTCGCGCAGAAGGTCGAGCACGAAGCTGAGCAGCGTGGACAGCTCGCCGGCCATCTGCTCACGGGTGCAGTAGATGTGCGAGTCGTCCTGGGTCAGGCCGCGGACCCGGGTCAGTCCGTGCACGACGCCGGACTTCTCGTACCGGTAGACAGTGCCGAACTCGAACATCCGCAGCGGCAGCTCCCGGTACGACCGCCCGCGCGACCTGAAGATCAGGTTGTGCATCGGGCAGTTCATCGCCTTGAGGTAGTAGTCCGCGCCCTCCAGCTGCATGGGCGGGAACATGGTGTCCGCGTAGTACGGGAGGTGACCGGAGGTCTGGAACAACTGCGCCTTGGTGATGTGCGGGGTGTTGACGAACTCGTACCCCGCCGCCTCGTGCCGCTGGCGGGAGTAGTGCTCCATCTCGCGGCGGATGATGCCGCCCTTGGGGTGGAAGACCGCCAGGCCGGAGCCGATCTCGTCGGGGAAGCTGAACAGGTCGAGGTCCGCGCCGAGCTTGCGGTGGTCGCGCCGGGCGGCCTCCTCCAACAGCTTGAGGTACGCCTTGAGCTCGTCGCGGGTCGGCCACGCGGTGCCGTACACCCGCTGCAGTTGGGGGTTCTTCTCCGACCCCCGCCAGTACGCGGCGGCGGAGCGCATCAGCTTGAACGCGCCGATCAGTCGGGTGGTCGGCAGGTGCGGACCGCGGCACAGGTCCGACCAGCAGACCTTGTCCTCCTTGGCGTCGAGGTTGTCGTAGATGGTCAGCTCGCCGCCGCCCACCTCCATCACCTCGTCGGTGTCCAGGCCCTCACCCTTGACCTCGATCAACTCCAGCTTGAACGGCTCGTCGGCCAGCTCGGAACGCGCCTCGTCCAGGCTGCCGAAGCGGCGGCGACGGAACCGCTGCCCGGACTTGATGATCTCCTGCATGCGCTTCTCGAGCTTGCTGAGGTCATCGGGCTGGAACGGCTTCTCGACGTCGAAGTCGTAGTAGAAGCCGTTCTCGATGGGCGGGCCGATGCCCAGCTTGGCCTCGGGGAAGATGTCCTGCACGGCCTGGGCGAGGACGTGCGCGGTGGAGTGGCGTAGCACGTTGAGCCCGTCGGGCGAATCCAGGCTGACCGGCTCGACGACGGTCTCCTCGGCCGGCGTCCAGTCCAGGTCGCGCAGCTGGCCCTGCGGGTCGCGGACCACGACGATCGCCTTGGGGCCGTTCGCGGGCAGTCCGGCCGCGGCCACCGCGTCGGCCGCCGTGGTCCCGGCGGCGACGACGACGGGGTCGGCCACGGCGGGGGTACGGGGTGCGGACACGGTGACTCCTCCAAGTGGTACGAAACGGTGCCGATCCTCGGCTCCTGCCGATGCTATCGGTCGCCCCGCCTCCGACCGGGAACGGCACCTCCTTACCGCCGTCGTTGAACCTTTCGCGCCTCGCAGCCGAACTAGAAGGTGTGGCCGGAAACCGGTGCCGGCCGCGTCGACACGGATGGGGGCACGAGATGGCGAGCACGTACGGCGGTGGCCGTCGGCGGCGGATCGTGGCGGCGACCGCGGTGACCGCCGCTGGGCTGCTGCTCTGGCCTGGCGCGGCGTACGCGGCGGACGTGACGACCACCCCGGCCGAGGCCCGGCAGGGCGACGCGGTACGGCTGGAGTTCAGCGTTCCGGAGGAGCGGGCCGGCACGAAGACCAAGCAGATCGAGGTCCGGCTGCCGGCCGACGCGCCGATCGCCGAGGTCTACCCCATGTCGGTGAACGGCTGGGCGCCCCGGATCAGCTCTCGCACCCTGGACAAGCCGGTGGCCGGTATCCACTCTTCCGGGGTGAGCACTGTGACGACCGCGGTGACCTGGGTCCGGGTCGGTGCGAGTGACAGCGGGCCGGCTCGGCTGGCGCTCTCCATGGGGCCGATGCCGCAGGCGGAACGGCTCACCTTCGAGGTCGTTCAGACGTACGCCGATGGCACTGTGGTCCGGTGGGCGGACGCCGCCGGCCCGCACCGGGCCCCGACTCTCGCCCTGCTGCCGGCGGCGCCCGGCGCGGCGGGTCCGGCCGCACACGGCGGGCACGCCGGC
>NZ_PYAK01000034.1 GCF_003264365.1 Micromonospora noduli | reverse complement strand
GCGACGGCGACGGCGACCGCGCCGGCGATCCCCTCCGGGTGCGCGTGCGTCACCTCGGCGGAGGCGCGGGCCTGTGCCGCGGCGCGCGCTGTCGAGTCGGCGAAGTACGCGCCCAGCGGGCCGACCCGCATCGCCGCGCCGTTGCCGCAGGAGCCCTGCCCGTCGAAGGCGGAGGCGGCGGCCAGCGGCCACGGGGTGCCGGTGCGGACCAGCCCCAGGATCAGCATCGCGCCCGCGCCGTAGCCTCGTCGCTCGGTACATCGCTCGGCGAAGGAGAGGGCCAACCGGTCCCGGTCGATGCCGCCGGAGTCGGCCAACTGGGCGAGGACCGAGCAGGCCATCTCGGTGTCGTCGGTCCATTCCCAGGGCGCTGGCGGCAGCGCGTCGGCGGCGAGATCCACGGGCGCGGGCGCCGGCAGGAAGTACTGCGCGCCGAGCGCGTCGCCGGTGGAGAGACCGGCGAGGCTGTCCCGGGCGAGCGCCAGGCGGGCATCGGCGAACAGGGTGAACGACATCGTCGTACCAGCTTGCCCGGTCGCCAGGCACGCCGCAACGCGATCAACTTGCCAGGCCAAGTACGGTCTTGTCGTGGCCTCCGTGCTCCTGGTCGAAGACGATCACGTCGTACGCGGCGCGATGCTGCGGTCCCTCACCGACCGGGGGCATGCCGTGCACGCCGTGGGTACGGCGTTGGACGCCCTGCGTCGGGTCGCCGCGGAGACACCCGATCTGGTGGTGCTCGACCTCGGCCTGCCCGACCTGGACGGCTCGGACGCGCTGCGGATGCTGCGCGGCATCACCGACGTTCCGATCATCATCGCCACCGCCCGCGACGACGAGCAGTCGGTGGTCAAGCTGCTGCGCGCCGGCGCCGACGACTACATGGTCAAGCCGTTCACCGGGGCGCACCTGGACGCCCGGATCACCACGGTGCTGCGCCGGGCCGGCCGGGCCAGTCGGTCCGTGCAGCCCGCTGTGCACAGCGTCGGCGGGCTGCGGGTGGACGTGGGCGAGCGCAGCGCCCAGCTCGACGGGGAGCCGCTGGCGCTGACCCGCAAGGAATTCGACCTGTTGGCGTATCTCGCCGCACGACCTGGGCGGGTAGTGTCCCGCCGGGAACTCTTGGAGGAGGTATGGCGGCAGCCATCGGTCGGCGAGGATCAGACCATCGACGTTCACCTGTACTGGCTCCGCAGAAAGATGGGCGAGTCCGCGGCGAAGCCGCGCTACCTGCGCACCGTGCGGGGGGTCGGATTCCGGCTGGTGGCACCGGACTGAGAACGGCGCTGGCCCTGCTCACGGCCGGCATGTGCAGTCTCGTGGCGCTCGCGTTCCTGATCCCGCTCGGGCTCAGCCTGCGGGAGCAGAGCCGGGACGAGGCGATCGCCGACGCGGCGCGGCGCAGCGCGCTGGTGACCGGCGCGCTGGCGGTGAGCACCGACCCGGCGGTCGTCGAGCGTGCCGTGGTGGCCAGCGCCGAGGGCGCACCCACCCGGCCCGTGGTGCACGGGCTGGGGCTGGACGAGTCCGCTGGTCGGGCCAGCGGTAGCGATCTGGACCGGGCCCGCTCCGAGCGCCAGTCCTTGGTCGTCGACGTCGACGGGGGTGTGGCCCGGCTCGACCCGGTCGTCCTCGGTGACCGGACGGCCGTGGTCGAGGTGTTCCTTCCGGAGTCGACGCTGGGCGAGGGCGCCGGCGGTACGTGGTTACTGCTGTTCGCGGTCGGCGCGGCGATGGCCGGCGCGGCGGTGCTCGTGGTCGACCGGGTCGCCGCCCGCGCGGTGGACTCCACCCGCGGTCTGGTCAAGGCCGCGCTCTCCGTCGGCGACGGCGACCTCGGCGTACGCGTCGAGCCGACCGGTCCGCGCGAGCTGGCCGAGGCCGGGTACGCCTTCAACCGGATGGCGGACCGCCTGGACGCCGCCCGCACCGACGAGCGGGAGTTGGTGGCCGACCTGTCGCATCGTCTGCGTACCCCGTTGACGGTGCTGCGGTTGGACGCGGAGGCGTTGGAGTCCGACGACACCAGCGTGGGATCGTTCAGCCCGGCGGAGTTGGACCGGCTGCGCGGGATCCGGCGGATCCGGCAGGCGATCGTCACCCTGGAGGGTGAGATCGACGTGCTGATCAAGACCACCCGTAAGACGGTGGCGCTCGAGGCCGGGCCGGCGATGTGCGACGTCAGCGAGGTGGTCCGCGACCGGATGGTGTTCTGGGCGGCGTTGGCCGGCGACCAGAACCGGCCGCACCGGGTCAACGGCGCCCAGCTGCGCATCCCGGCTCCGGTGCCCCGGGCCGAACTCGCCGCCGCGCTTGACGCGGTCATCGGCAACGTCTTCCGCTACACCCCGCAGGGCACCGCGTTCGAGGTGGCGGTGTCCCGGCGCGACGGTTACGTGGCGATCCGGATCGACGACGCCGGCCCCGGCATCGCCAACCCGGACCGGGCGCTGCGCCGGGGCGCGAGTGACCAGGGCTCAACCGGGCTCGGGCTGGACATCGCCAAGCGGGTCGCGTTGCAGGCCAACGGCTCGGTGAGCATCGACCGGGCCCGGCTGGGCGGGGCCAGCGTGGTGATGCTGCTCGCCGACCCGGAGGCGACGCCCCGGCAGGTCAGCCGCTTCGGTCTGGTCGGTCGGATGGCCCGCGACGCCCGGGACACGAAGGCCACCGGACGTCGCTGGCCCCGCCAGCGCCCCACCGACGACTGACCCCGGCCGAACCCGGGGCTGTGCGCCGGCGCAAGTCTTCCTTAGATCGCGGTTAACGACCGCGTTGGATCGGCCTCGGGCTGACAGGATCAGAGCACGAACCCACCAGTTCCACCGGCCGAGCGCACCACGCACCCACGGCCGGTGGAGCCGCGCGCGCGGCGGGAGTCACAGGTCCCCCCACACCCACGCTCCCGCCGCGCGCCCTGCTCAACCAAACGGCCCAGCCGGAAGACCAGCTCAGCCGGCGGTGGCGAGGTACGCGTCGATCTCGGCGAGGATCCGCTGCTGGCCGGCGGCGTCCAGGAAGGACGCGGTCACCGCGTTGCGGGCCAGCCCGGCCAGACCCTCGGCTCCGACGCCGAGCAGGCGGGCGGCCACCGCGTACTCGTCGTTGAGGGTGGTGCCGAACATCGGCGGGTCGTCGGAGTTGATGGTGACCAGCAGCCCGGCCTCGACCAGCCGGGGCAGCGGATGCTCGTCGAGGGTGGCCACCGCCCGGGTACGGACGTTGGACGTCGGGCAGATCTCCATCCCGATCTGCCGCTCGGCCAGGTACGCGAGCAGCTGCGGGTCCTGTGCGGCGGAGATGCCGTGCCCGATCCGCTCGGCGCCCAACTCGTTCAGCGCGTCCCAGACGGTCTGCGGCCCGGTGGTCTCCCCGGCGTGCGGGACCGAGCGCAGCCCGGCGGCGCGGGCCTGGTCGAAGTACTGCCGGAACTGCGGTCGGGGTACCCCGATCTCCGGGCCGCCCAGACCGAAACTGACCAGCCCGTCCGGGCGCTCGTCCAGCGCGATGCGCAGCGTCTCCTCGGCCGCGGGCAGGCCGGCCTCGCCCGGGATGTCGAAGCACCAGCGCAGCTCGATGCCGAAGTCGGCCAGGGCACGCTTGCGGGCGTCCTCGATGGCCTCGCAGAACGCCGGCGCGGGAATGCCCCGTCGGACGTGCGAGTACGGGGTGATGGTCAGCTCCGCGTACCGGACCTGTTGACGGGCCAGCTCGCGGGCCACCTCGTGGGTGAGGATCCAGACGTCCTCCGGGTCACGGATGAGATCCACGACGCTCAGGTAGACCTCGATGAAGTGCGCGAAGTCGCGGAACTCGAAGTAGCTGGCGAGGGCGTCCGGGTCGGCCGGCACGGGGGTGCGCCCCTCGTGGCGCGCGGCCAACTCGGCGACGATCCGGGGCAGGGCGGAGCCGACGTGGTGCACGTGCAGCTCCACCTTGGGCAGGCCGGCGATGAAGGTGGACAGGTCGGTCACGGGTTCTCCTGGGCATGGTCGCCGGTGCGGGCGACGACGAAGACGCGGCGGAACGGGAAGTACACCTGACCCTGCCGCACCGGGTACGCCGCGGTGAGCCGTACTCCCAGCTCGGCCCGGAAGGCGGACCAGCCGGCGGCGTCCAGTGCGGCCCGGACCGGGCGCAGCGCCGTGCCCTCCATCCAGGCCAGCACCGGGTGCTCGGCGGCGGGTCGAGCCGGCAGCAGGTGCACGTAGGTAGTCTCCCAGGCGTCCACCGCGCAGCCGGCGGCGGTCAGCAGCGCCGCGTAGTCGGCCGGGTCGTCGACCGGGTCCGCGCGCAGCAGCGGGGCAACCTCGGCCCGCCAGGTCGGTCGGTCGGCGACCTCCCGCAGGGCGCGGTGCGAGTCGGCGGCGAAGTTGCCGGGGACCTGCATGGCGAGCCAGGCGCCGGCGGGCAGCTCGGCGGCCCAGCGGCGCAGCAGCTCCTGGTGGCCGGGGACCCACTGCAACGCCGCGTTGCTGACCACCACGTCCTCGTCGCCGGCCGGAACCCAGTCGCGCAGGTCGGCGACAGCGAAGTCGACAGGCGCGC
The DNA here is from genome assembly GCF_003264365.1 of Micromonospora noduli. GTDB lineage: Bacteria > Actinomycetota > Actinomycetes > Mycobacteriales > Micromonosporaceae > Micromonospora > Micromonospora noduli. The sequence goes on along the minus strand of NZ_PYAK01000034.1, from coordinate 62,872 downwards.
CGAGGGCCTCGGCCCGCTCGATCATCTCGGGTGAGGAGTCGAGGCCGCGCACCCGGCTGGTCGACCAGCGCTCGGCGAGGACGGCGGTGAGCTGGCCGGGGCCGCAGCCGAGGTCGACCACCGCCCGGGGTCGCTCGGCCGGGATCCGGGCGAGGAGGTCGTGAAACGGCCGGGATCGCTCGTCGCCGAAGCGCAGGTAGGTCGTCGGGTCCCACATGGTCGCCTCCCAAACCGTACGTCCGTACTGCTAACGGTACGGCTCGCGTGGCAGGGTGGCAACCCGATCACTAGGCTCGGGGCATGGAACAGCGCAGCTTCAACCGGCTCGGCCGGACCGTTGGCGCGGTCGGCCTGGGCGCGTGGCAACTCGGCGCCGACTGGGGCACCGTCAGCGAGGACGACGCGATGGCGGTGCTCGCCGCCGCCGTGGACGCCGGGGTCACCTTCCTCGACACCGCCGACGTGTACGGCGACGGCCGCAGCGAGCAGCTGATCGGCCGCTTCCTGCGCACCCGACCCGACGCCGGGCTGACCGTCGCGACCAAGATGGGCCGCCGCGTCGAGCAGCGGCCGGAGGCGTACACCCTGGCCAACTTCCGGCAGTGGACCGACCGCTCCCGGGCCAACCTGGGCATGGACACCCTGGACCTGGTCCAGTTGCACTGCCCGCCCACCGAGGTCTTCTCCTCCGACGAGGTCTTCGACGGCCTGGACACCCTCGTCACCGAGAAGGCCATCGCCGGGTACGGAGTCAGCGTCGAGACCTGCGACCAGGCCCTCACCGCGATCGCCCGACCGGGGGTGGCGAGCGTCCAGATCATCCTCAACGCGGTCCGCCACAAGCCCCTGGAGCGGGTGCTGCCGGCCGCGGCCGCAGCGGGTGTGGGCATCATCGCCCGCGTGCCGCTCGCCAGTGGCCTGCTCTCCGGCCGCTACGACGAGCACACCGAGTTTCCCGCCGACGACCACCGCAACTACAACCGGCACGGCGCGGCCTTCGACGTCGGGGAGACGTTCTCCGGAGTCGACTTCGACCGAGGTCTGGCCGCCGTACGCCGGCTGGCCCCGCTCGTCGACGCGGACCGCACGATGGCGCAGTTCGCCCTGCGTTGGGTGTTGGACCAGGCGGGCGTCACAGTGGTCATCCCCGGTGCCCGCGACGCCGACCAGGCCCGACGCAACGCCGCCTCGGCGGCCCTGTCCCCGCTCACCGACGAGCAGTTGACAGCCGTCCGCGAGACCTACGACGAGTTGATCCGCCCGCAGGTGCACGACCGGTGGTGACCCGCGCGCCCGGGGTGCTCGCGTCGCGCCACCCGGCCGGCGATGCTGGACGGCGGCGCGCCGCCCCGGGCGGCGGAGAGGGGACGCGATGAGGGGTTGGCTTCCACTCACCCTCGGCCTGCTGGCCGTGGTGATCGGTGCGGTGTGGACGGTCCAGGGCCTCGGCTACGTCAGCGGCAGCGTGATGACCGACGAGAAGATCTGGGCGGTGATCGGCCCGCTCGTGACGGCGGCCGGGCTGGTGGTGATCTGGCTCGGCCTGCGCTCGCGTCGACGCTGACTGCTCGCCCCACCGGCAAGCCTGAACAGGCGAAAGCCCCGCATCCCAACCGGGATGCGGGGCTTTCGCGTGACCCTTGAGCCGGATCGTCCCACTGGCCGGCGGGGGCCGGCCGTCCTACTCAGATGGGACGAACCTGCTCAGCCTGCGGGCCCTTCTGACCCTGAGCAATCTCGAACTCCACCCGCTGGTTCTCCTCCAGCGAGCGGTAGCCGCTGGTCTGGATGGCCGAGAAGTGGACGAACACGTCAGCACCCCCACCATCGACGGTGATGAAGCCGAAGCCCTTGTCAGCGTTGAACCACTTCACGGTTCCCTGAGCCATGTGTTTCTCCCTCTAAAAACTGGCGGCCGTGCACGCCGTCCGGCCGATTGGCCGTTTTTGAGCAGCGGCGCCTGAGGCGGCCCCACGAAGGAGACTTCTCTCAACCCACGCCATCTCGCAACAGCGGGGACCAGCAAATCACGGAGGTAAAAAGTCTGTCACGACCTCTCCGACGAATTTCTCCGACATGTGACCTGACGGATGCCTCAGGTGCGCTGGGCGGCGTGCGATGCCATGCGAAAGCCCCCTTCCCATCGATGCGGGAAGGGGGCTGAAGTCGCTGCCTGTCAATCCGGCCAGCTGCCGGTCATCCGGCGTACGCCGACCGCGCCGCCCCGGTCCACAGCGGCCCGGACGACCGCGAAGATGGCGCCCTGCAACGCCGCGGCGGCCAGGATCTCGCCCCAGCCGCGATCCTCGTCGGTCGCGTTGGGCGCCTCACCGTCGCCCGCGGTGACCTTCCAGACCTGCCGGAAGATCGCCCCGGCCACCGCGCCCGCGGCGATACCCATCAGGACGCCGACCGGCCGGTACGCGACCCTGCCGATGCTCTTACTCACCTACGCCTCCCCCGCACGATCATCAGCACCACCACGGTGGCCACCGCGCCGGCCGCGATGGCCGCCCACGGCACCGGGTTGCGGCGCACCAACTCGCCCTTGTCGTACGCCTGTGCGCGTACCTTCTCGCCCTTTTCGTACGCCTGCGCCCGGGCCATCCCAGCGCCGCGCGCGGCCTGACCGCGGACCCGAGCGACGGTCTGCGCCGCCTGCTCCCGCATCCGCGCCTTGGCCTGCTCAGCGGACTCCTTGAGACGCGCCTTGACGTCGGCCTTGGCGGCCAACGCCTCCATCGTCTCGCCCAACTCGACCCGGGTGCGACGGATCTCCTCGCGGAGGGCCTCCGTGTCGCCGGTCCCGTTACCGGTCATTGCCGCCCCCTGTCCTTCACTGCGGCGGTGACGGTGTCCATGTCTGCCCGGAGGCTGCGGACCGTGGCCGCCGGCACCGGCGGGACGGCACGGCTGACCTGCTTCTTGCCCACCAGGGCGAGGATGCCGGCCACCAGGAAGCAGGCCACCGCCACGATCAGCGCCGCGGCCCAGGCGGGCAACACCAGGTCGAGCAGCAGGATCGCCGTGGCGACCAGCGCACCCAGACCGAAGAACGCGAGCGCGCCGCCGCCGCCGAACAGGCCGATCCCGATGCCCGCGTGCTTACCCTTCTGGGTCAACTCCGCTCGGGCCAGCGTCAGTTCGTCCCGCACGAGGCGGGAGATCTGCTCAGTGGCCCGCTGCACCAACTCGGCGGTGGAGGGCTCGCTCCCGTTCTGGGATGTGCGGGCTTTCGCCACGTCAGCCATGCTGTCCTCCTTTCCTCATCACCGCGCTGTATGCCCGAAGTCGCCGCTCGTCAATCCTAAAGCGCGCCAAGCAGCTCACCGTCCCCGTTGTCCGGACGCCGCGCCGCCAATACGCGGCCAGCCGCCGCGATCACGCCAGAGACGTCCGGCAGCACATCCCCCACCCAAGCCCGACCAAACCTCCCGCAACCGACCCCCGCTCCCCGACCCCTCCCCTCCTCGCCCCTGCAACGGTGATCATGGGGTTGGCGGGGACAAACCAGGCGCACCCACCCGTCAACTCCATGATCGTCGGGGGTCTGCCGGCGGGGCGGGCAAGGGCGACGCGGGACGAGGGCTATTGGGGGCGGGTTTCTTCGGGGCCCACGAAGGCTTCGCTGCGGGCGTCGCCGTCGTCGCTGCCGCCGAAGACACGGGCGTCGTCGGGTGCCTCGGTGTCGGACTGGCGGCGGGCCGGTCGCCTCGGCTGCACCCACTGCCAGGACAGGTTGCTGTTGGAGTCGCCCAGCTCGGTACGTAGCCGGGGCATCGCGGTCGGGCGGTTGTCCCGGATCCAGGCGACCAGGTGCTCCCGGACGAGGCAGCGCAGGTCCCACAGGCTGCCCGCGTCGGCGGCGCTGACCAGCGCGCGCAACCGCACCGTCCCGCCGGTGGCGTCGGTGACCTGGAGGACGCAGACCCGCCCGTCCCACAGCTCGGTGCCCTCGACGAGGCGGCGCAGCTCCTCGCGCATGGTTTGCACGGGTACCGCCCAGTCGACGTCGAATTCGGCGGTGCCGAGCACCGCCGCCTCGGTCCGGGTCCAGTTCTGGAACGGCTTGCTGGTGAAGTACGAGGTGGGCAGGATCAACCGGCGGTCGTCCCAGATCTGCACCACGACGTAGCTGAGGGTCAGCTCCTCGATGCGACCCCACTCCCCCTCGACGACGACGACGTCGTCGAGCCGGACGGCGTCGCTGAAGGCGAGCTGGAGGCCGGCGAAGACGTTGCCGAGCAGGCTCTGCGCGGCGAGCGCGGCCACCACACCGACCACACCGGCCGAGGTCAGCACACCGGCGCCGATGCCCCGCACGCTGGGGAACGTCATCAGCATCACGCCCACGGTCAGGATGACGATCACCGCGATGGTCAGTCGGCGCAGCATCACCACCTGGGTCCGTACCCGCCGGGCGTGCCGGTTGTCCGGTACGTCGACCCGGAACCGGGCCAGCGCGGTGTCCTCCACGACGACAAGCAGGCAGGCGACCAGCCAGGCCACCGTGGCGATGACGCCGAGGATGAGCAGGTGTAGCAGCAGCCGCCGCCAGCTGTCGCCGACCGCGTACCCGGTGGTGAAGCGGACGGCGAACTGCACGGCCAGGACCGTTCCGGCGACCTGGAACGGGCGGTGCGCGTGGTCGGTCAACTCGGTCAACAGCAGTGACCGGCGGCCGAACCGCCGGGTCAACCGGTGGACGATCTCGACCAGGAAAAGGGCGACCGCCGCCGCGACGAGCGCGGCGACGGCCGTTTCGAGATAGTTCTGCACGATTTCGTAGCTTCCCTTCGACCAGGCGTCGGGCACTTCGGGCAAAAGCCCAAGAGTGCCCGTCCACCCGGGAATCGACCAGTCAGACCTTGCGGTACCGGGACTGGAGGAAGCAGTAGACGCCGAAGGCGGCGATGCCGAGGGCGACCAGGGTCAGCAGGAACGTGCCATACGACTGCTCCTGCAGCAGGTGCAGCGCGGCGTCCAGACCACGGGCCTTCTCCGGGTCGTAGTTCACCGCCGCCACGATGACCAGCAGACCGGCGATGCCGTACGCGACACCCTTGGCGATGTATCCGGCCATGCCCAGCCGGCGGGCGAGCTGGCGGGTCTTCGGGCTCATCTCGCCGGTCTTGAGGTGCTTCTCGAACTTCTTCCGGGCTCCGTAGATGATCAGGCCGATGCCGATCGCGGCGACGACCAGCCCGGCCAGGCCGACCAGCCAGCGGCCACCGCTGGAGGTCATCAGCTTGCCGGTCAACGCCTCCTGCTGGTCGGCGCTGTTCGACCCGGCGTCCTTGAAGACCTTGAAGGCGGTCCAGGCGAAGTAGAGGTAGACGATGGTCCGGCCGGCCGAGGCGAGCCGTTCCATGAGCCGCTCCTTGTCGCGCTCGGCGCGGTGCCCGACCGCCGCCTCCAGCGCCTGCCAGATCGCCATCGCGAGCAGGCCGACCGCGACGGCGATGACCAGGAACTTGCCGAGGGGCTGTGCGGAGAGGGTACGCAGCGCGCCGGACTGGTCGCCGTCGTCGGACGACGTGCCGAACGCGATCTGCAACGCCAACCAGGCGAAGAGGAGGTGGACGATGCCGTAGCCGATGAAGCCGGCCCGGGCGAGGAGTTCCAGCCACCGGCTGTCCGCCGTACGGGAGGCGGTGGCTTCGGCGCTACGGGTGAGTGACATGGCGTCACAATCTCCGATTCGGAAGATTCCCAAACGTCGGCCACCGCCGCCCGCCCAGGTCAGCTGCCCGGGTTGCGTGAAACGCGAATCTTGACCTGCTGGTCGGTCACGCTGTCCAGGGTGACAGCGAAGCCCCCCGCCTCGGCGGCCTGCTGGCCGGTGGTGAGGGTGAGCTGCTCACCGGCGACCTCGACGGTCACCTGGTCACCCTCGGCGCCGACCAGTTTGGCCTCGACGCCCAGGATGGTGGCGCTGGCGTCGACACCCCGCTCGAAGGTGACGGTGCAGGCGTCCAGCCCGCAGTCGGTGGAGGCGCCCTGGGAGCTGCACCCGGCGAGCACGGCGAGGCCGAGTGCCAGACCGGCGAAGAGACCGGCGGCGCGGCGGACGGGGGAAATGGGCATGGTGGCGGGTCGGTTCGTCACCTCGCCAAGAGTACGAGACATCCGCGAGGTCGCCGCCGAACGGTGATCACCTGGCGGCCGGGCAGGGTACGTGGAGCACCGGCTAGGGTCCGGGACATGCCGTTCGACATTGCCCGCACCCGGGCCGCGTACCCCGCCCTGACCGAGGGCTTCGTCCACTTCGACGGTGCCGGCGGCACCCAGACCGCGGCCGGTGTGATCGACGCGGTCACCGATGCCATGCGGTCGGCGGTCGGCAACCGCAGCGCCGCCAACGTGGCGGGCCGCCGGTCGTTGGAGCTGGTGGCCCAGGCCCGCTCGGCGGTGGCCGACCTGCTCGGCGCCGACCCGGCCGGTGTGGTGCTCGGCCCGAGCGCGACCGCGCTGACGTACACCCTGGCTCGCACGCTCGGCGCGGCCTGGCGCCCGGGTGACGAGGTCGTGGTCTCCCGGCTCGACCACGACGCGAACGTGCGGCCGTGGGTGCAGGCCGCCGAGACGGCCGGCGCGACGGTGCGCTGGGCCGAGGTCGACCGGCACACCGGTGAGCTGCCCGCGGCCCAGTACGCGGACCTGGTGGGTGAGCGGACCCGGTTGGTAGCGGTCACCGCCGGCAGCAACGCCATCGGCACCATGCCGGACGTGCCGGCGATCGCCAAGATCGCGCACGCGGTCGGCGCGTTGGTCTACGTCGACGGCGTGCACTCGGTTCCGCACGGGCCGACCGACCTGGCCTCGCTCGGCGCCGACGTGCTGGTCACCAGCGCGTACAAGTGGTCCGGCCCGCACCTGGCGGCGATGGTGGCGGACCCGGCCCGGTGGGCGGCGTTGCGCCCGGCGAAGCTGGTGCCGTCCTCCGACGCGGTGCCGGACCGGTTCGAGTACGGCACGCCGAGCTTCCCGCTGCTGGCCGGCGTGGCCGCGGCGGTGGATCACCTGGCGGGGCTGGACCCGGACGCGGTCGGGGACCGGCGGGCCCGGCTGCGGGCCGGGCTGGCCGCCGCCCAGGCGCACGAGGAGGCGCTACTGGACCAGCTGCTCGCCGGGCTGGCACAGCGGCCGGCGATCACCGTCTACGGTTCGCCGGCGCGGCGCTGCCCGACCGTCTCGTTCCGGGTCGCCGGGATGTCCCCGGCGGCCGTCCAGGAGGCGTTGGGCGCTGCCGGTTTCTGCCTCTCCGTCGGCGACTACTACGCCTACGAGTACTTCCAGCTCATGGGTCTGCGCGACAGCGGCGGCGCGGTGCGGGCCAGCATCTACCACTACAACACCGCCGACGAGGTGGACCGGTTGCTCGGCGAACTCGACGCGCTGGCCGACCCGGCGGGGAGAATGGCCGGATGAGCACCCTGGTCGAGGACAACCCGGCGAAGCACCGCTTCGAGATCCTGGTCGACGACGCGCTGGCGGGCTTCACCGCGTACCTGCCGCGCGGCGAGGTCCTGGTCTTCACCCACACCGAGGTGGACCGGGGCTTTCAGGGCAAGGGGGTGGGCGGCGCGCTGGTCCGCGGCACCCTGGACGAGCTCCGGGCACGCGGCACGACAGTGGTGCCGCAGTGCCCCTTCATGTCCGCGTTCATCGACAAGCACCCCGAGTACGCCGACCTGGTCGCCGACCTCCCGTAGGGCGGGCCGTCAGCGGGCGCCGGTGAGCACCTCGGCGGCAGCCTGTCCACTGGCCCGGGTGGCGCCGTGGGTGGCCAGGTGCACCGCCCCGTTGACCAGCTCGGGCACGCCCAGCTCGACCACGACGGCGTCCGGCCGGGCGGCCAACGCGCGGTGCACGGCGGCGCGCATCCAGTCGTGCCGATGCTGGTCGCGGACAACCAGGACCAGCGGGCGGCTGCCGGCACCGGCGCCCGGGTCAGCCGGCACATCGGGTTCGGCGTAGCGGACCGTGCTGGTGCCGGGCAGCAGCTCGGTCAGCGGTCCGCCGATGCCCCACGGGGTCTCGGCGCCGATGGCGATGTTGCGCAGCGGCTCGAACTCGACGACGTGTGCCGCGCGGGTCAGGGGCAGCGCGACCGTCGTGCCCGGGGCGGCGGTGACCCGGACGGCCCGACGGGCGGCGACCAGACCGACGTCGGTGGCGGCGCGCGCTCCGGCCGAGCCGGCGCTGCGGGCGGCCACCGTCCAGGCGGCGAGTTGACCGACGCGCTTGGCGGCCTCGGCGAGGCGTTCCTCGGGCAGTTCACCGGAGACGACGGCGGCCACGATGGCGTCGCGCAGCTCGCGGGCGGCCTGTTCGTCGGCCCGTTCGCCGCCGATGCAGATGGCGTCGGCCCCGGCAGCGAGTGCGCGGACCGTCGCCCCGGCGAAGCCGTACCGGTCGGCGACCGCGCGCATCTCCACCGCGTCGGTGACCACCACGCCGGAGAAGCCCAGCTCGTCGCGGAGCAACCCGCCCAGGATGCGCTGACTCAGCGTCGCTGGCAGGTGCGGGTCGAGGGCGGGCACCAGCAGGTGACCGGTCATCACCGCCTGCACGCCGGCGGCCACGGCGGCGCGGAACGGGGCCAGTTCGCAGGCGTCCAGCCGGTCCCGGTCGGCGGTGATCCGGGGCAGGTCGTGGTGTGAGTCGACACGGGTGTCGCCGTGTCCGGGGAAGTGTTTGGCGCAGGCCGCGACGCCGCCGGCCTGGAGCCCGCGAACCCAGGCGGCGGTGTGCCGCGCGACCAGCACCGGGTCGGCACCGAAGGAACGGACGCCGATCACCGGGTTCGCCGGATTGGAGTTGACGTCGGCGTCCGGGGCGTAGTTCAGGGTGATTCCCGCCGTGGCCAGCTCGGCGCCGAGGTCCCGGGCGACGGCTTCGGTCAGCTCCGGGTCGTCGACAGCGCCGAGGGCGAAGTTGCCGGGCCGGGAGCTGCCGTGCACCGACTCCAGTCGGGTGACGTCGCCGGCCTCCTCGTCGATCGCCACGATGACGTCCGGCCGTTCCGCACGCAGCGTCGCGGTGAGCGCGGCCACCTGCTCGGTGTCGACGACGTTGCGGGCGAAGAGCACCACCGAGCCGAGACCCTCGCCGAGCCAGCGGCACACCCATGGTGGTGGGGTGGTGCCGACGAAGCCGGGTTGCAGGACGGCGGCGGCGAGCGCCGAGAGGTGCCCGTTGGCAGTGGTCACTCCGCCCCCTCGCAGTGATCGATGTCGATCACCGGCGACGGTGCGCCCCCGTCGACCCGCTGGTTGCGCTCGCTCATGCGGCCCCCGTACCCCATCTCTCGCGCGCCCTCGGCGCACCGCCACCGGCAGGCGGTCCTGCCATGGTCACACTGAGCGATTCAATAGTCAATAAACCTTACAGTTGCCTGGCGGCCCGCTCTCCGGGGAGAGTGCGGGGATGGATCCCGTCCTGCTGGCCGACGCGACGAGCCCGGCCGACATCCCCGGCGTACGCCTGCTCGGCCTGGTGGTCGGCGCCCTGCTGCTCCTCGCCGCGATCCGGGCGATGTTCGGTCGACGCTGAGCGACCGCGCCGATCCGGGCCCGACGGGCCGGGTGTGGTCGACCGCGACCGGGGTACGGCTCTCCCCATCAGCAGGTTCGCGTGCCGAAGGGGTAAGCCATGAAGATCGGTTATTTCCTGTCCAGTGAGGAGTTCACGCCAGCCGAGTTGCTGGAGCAGGCGCGCGGCGCCGAACGGGCCGGCTTCGAGGCGCTGTGGATCTCCGACCACTACCACCCCTGGGTGGACGCACAGGGCCAGAGCCCGTTCGTCTGGTCGATGATCGGCGCGCTCAGCCAGGTCTGTTCGCTGCCGGTGACCACGGCGGTGACCTGCCCGACAGTGCGGATCCACCCAGCCGTGATCGCTCAGGCGGCGGCGACCAGCGCGGTGCTGCACGGTGGGCGGTTCGTGCTCGGCGTCGGCACCGGCGAGGCGCTCAACGAGCACATCTTCGGCGACGCCTGGCCGCAGGCCGACGTCCGGCTGGAGATGCTGGAGGAGGCCGTCGAGGTGCTGCGCGCGCTGTGGGGCGGCGGCTTCGTCAACCACCACGGCAAGCACTACACAGTGGAGCAGGCCCGGATCTACACGCTGCCCGACACTCCCCCGCCGATCTACGTCTCCGGCTTCGGGCCGAAGTCCATCGACCTGGCCGCGCGGATCGGTGACGGCTACGTGAGCACCATGCCCGACGGCGAGATGGTCCGGCGCTTCCGCGAGAACGGCGGCGGCGACAAGCCGTGCCAGGCCGGCTTCAAGGCGGCGTACGCCGACAGCGAGGACGAGGGCATGCGCATCGCGTACGAGCGCTGGCCGAACGCGGGGGTGCCGGGTGAGCTGTCCCAGGTGCTCCCCTCACCGCGCCACTTCGAGCAGGCCGCCGAGCTGGTCAAGCCGGAGATGGTCAGGGACGCGTTCGTCTGCGGCAACAGCGTCGACGCGCACCTGGAGATGATCGACAAGTACGCCAAGGCCGGCTTCGACGAGGTGTACGTGGCCAACACCGGCCCGCACTACCAGGGTCTGTTCGACCTCTACCAGCGCGAGGTCCTGCCCCGGCTGCGCTGAGTAGCGGATCGGCGAGCCGCCGTCGCGGGCATGGCGGGTGCCCCGCCTGTGATCGTCCGAACGCGTTTCGGCGGTCACGGGCTCGGGTACCTCCGGCCCTCGATGAAACTGTCCACGCACTCGATGACGTTGCGCCGCGCGGCCCGCAGCCTTTTCGGCTGGAAGGCGCTACGGCCCAACCAACTGGCCGCCATGCGCGCCGTGATGAAGCGGCGAGACGCCCTGGTGGTGTTGCCCACCGGAGCCGGCAAGTCGGCGATCTACCAGATCCCGGCCAGCCTGATCCCCGGCCCCACCGTGGTGATCTCCCCACTGCTGGCCCTTCAGCAGGACCAGATCGCCTCCCTCAACGAGCGGCAACGCCCGGAGCTGCGGGCGGTGCGGATCAGCTCGAACGAGTCGCCCACCCAGCAGGCCGAGGCGATCACCGAGATCCGCGAGGGCCGGGCGGAGTTCCTCTTCATCACCCCGGAACAGCTCAGCAACCCGGACCGGATGGCCGAGGTCGCCGAGCTGAAGCCAGCCCTGGTGGCGATCGACGAGGCGCACTGCATCTCGGCGTGGGGGCACGACTTCCGCCCCGACTACCTGGCGCTCGGGCACCTCATCGACGGCATCGGTCGGCCGCCGGTGGTCGCGCTGACCGCCACCGCCTCCCCTCCGGTACGCGACGACATCATCGCCCGGCTGCGGCTGCGCGACCCGGAGGTGGTGGTCTCCGGGCTGGACCGGCCGAACCTGTTCGTCGAGGTAGCGCACTGCCCCACCGAGGACTACCGGTGGCGGCGACTGATCGCGCTGCTGAGCGACGACGAGCGACCCGGGATCATCTACGTGCCCACCCGCCGTGCCGCCGAGGAGCTGGCCACCCGGTTGACCGACGCCGGCTACCCGGCGCAGTTCTACCACGGTGGGATGGCGGCCGGCGCACGCCACGAACTGCACGAGGCGTTCCTTGCCGACCAGGTGCCGATCATGGTGGCGACCTCGGCGTTCGGCATGGGCATCGACAAGCCGAACATCGCCTGGGTGGTGCACATGGCGCTGCCCGACTCGCCGGACAGCTACTTCCAGGAGATCGGCCGGGCCGGCCGCGACGGGCAACCGGCCCGGGTGCTGCTGCTCTGGCAGGCCGAGGACGTCGGCCTGCAACGGTTCTTCAGCGGCGGCCTGCCCGACGTCGACGAGCTGCGCGACCTGGCCGCGCTGCTGCGCAAGAAGCCGGCCACCAAGACCGAGCTGCGCGAGACCACCGGCCTCGGGCCGCGCAAGCTGGGCCAGTACCTCTCCCTGTTGGAGCAGGTCGGTGCGGCCGAGCCGCGCGCCCGGCAGCGCATCGGCGCGCCCCGTTACTCCCCCGCCCCGACCGACGCCGCCGCGGCGGCGCTGGCCGAGGCGGAGCGCCAGCAGACGGTGACCCGGTCCCGCACCGACATGATGCGGGCCTTCGCCGAGACCACCGCCTGCCGTGGGCAGACGTTGCTGGCCTACTTCGGCGAGCAGATGACGCAGGTCTGCGGCCACTGCGACAACTGCCACAACGGCACCAGCGTGGCCGACCAGGGCGCGGTCGGGCCGTTCCCGGTGCACAGCCAGGTGCGGCACCCGGAGTGGGGGTCCGGCATGGTGCTCTCCTACGAGGAGGACAAGATGACCGTTCTCTTCGAGGAGGTCGGGTACAAGACGTTGTCGGTGCGCGTGGTGTCCGAACAGGGCCTGCTGACCCTGGACTAGCCTGACCCGGGTGCCGCTTTCGGGCCCGGTGGATCGAGCAAGCAGAGCACCGATTGACCAAGCAGAGCAGGGCGGAAGGGGCATTGCCGTGATCGAGCAGCCGGCGTACACCGGTTTCGGTTTCTCCGACGGGGAGTGGGGGTTGCTTGTCGGCCTGCCGCAGTCGGTGCTGACCGCGGCGAGCGCCGCCGAGTCCGACGGCACCCGCCGGACCATGGCGGAGAACGCGGCCGGGTTGGAGACCATCGCCGCCGGCCGGGAGTCGGCCAGCCCGCTGGTCGCCGCCGTGGCCGGGGAGATCGTCACCCGGGTCGGTGACCCGGACACCGGCGAGGAGTTGCCGGTCATCGCGCCCTCCGACCCCGGGGCGTACATCGACGACGTGCTGCTGCGGGCCGGCGAGGCCGGCGCGTTGCTGGCGGCGCGGGTCGACGAGGGTGAGGCTGGCGCGTACAAGCACTGGCTCGTGAAGATCGCCGAGCAGGTGGTGGGCGCCGCGTCCAGCGGTGGGCTGCTGGGCATCGGTGGCGAGTCGGTCAGCGACTCCGAGCGGCGTTTCCGCGACCGGCTCGCGCACGTGCTCATCGACTGATCGACGACAACGAGGTATCGGCCGGACCGGTCGGCTCGACGGCCAGCGCCGTGGGGTCGGCCGGTCGGACGCCGCGCAGCGCGAGAAGCGCGGTGACCCCGCCGAGCAGCATCACCACCATGGCGGCGTACGCGGCCAGGTGCAGCCCGTCGGTGAACGCGACGCCGGCGGCGTGCCGCACCGCGTCAGCCAGCTCCGCCGGCAGCCCTTGGGCGACCGCGAGCGCACCACCCAGGGTCTCCCGGGCCACGGCGGTGGTGTCGGCGGGCAGCCCGGCCGGCAGTCCGTCGACGATCTCGCGGCGGTAGACCGCCGCGCCCACGCTGCCCAGGATCGCCATTCCCAGCGCACCGCCCAGCTCGCTACTGGACTCGGTCAGCGCCGACGCGACACCCGCCTGCTCGGGCGGCGCCGCGCCGAGGACCAGCTCGGTGACGAGGGACATCACCATCACCAGGCCGCCCGCGTAGACACTGGCGCCGACGAGCAGCAGCCACAGCGGCGTCTCCGGGGTGACCTGGGTCAACACCACGAAGCCGACCACTGCGATGCCGAACCCCGCACCGATCAGGTACGCCCGTTCGACGCGCTGGGCCAGGGCGGCCGCGGCCGGCGCGACTCCGCCCACGGCGAGGGACGGCACGAGGCTCCACAGCGCCGCCCGTAGCGGGCTCAGGCCGAGCACCAGTTGAAGGTGCTGGGTGGTGAAGATGGCGAAGCCGACGATGGCGAACATCGCCAGCAGGTTGACCGCGAGCGACCCGGCGAAGCCGCGACGGCGGAACAACGCAAGGTCGACCATCGGGTACGCCCTGGTCCGCTGCCGGTGCAGGAAGAGCGCCCCCACCAGCAGACCGGCGACGATGGCGAGGACCCGCACCGGGCTGAGGCCGTCGCGGGCCATCTCCTTGATGCCGTAGATCACCGGCAGCAGCGCGCCGAGCGACAGTGCCGCGCTGATCAGGTCGAACCGCCCGGTCGCCGGGTTGCGGAACTCGGGCACCAGGAGCGGCACAAGCAGGAGCAGCATCAGCATCGCCGGGATGTTGATCAGGAAGATCGAGCCCCACCAGAAGTGCTCCAGCAGGATCCCGCTGAGCACCGGGCCGATGGCGATGCCACCGGTGAGGGTGGCGGTCCAGATGCCGATGGCGGTCCCGCGCTGCTTGGCGTCGTGGAACATGTTGCGCACCAGGGCGAGCGTCGAGGGCATCAGGGTAGCCCCACCGACGCCGAGCACCGCACGCGCGGCGATCAGCGTCGCGGTGCTGTCGGCGTACGCGGCCAGCAGCGACGCCGCGCCGAACGCGGTGGCGCCGATCAACAGGAGCCGGCGTCGGCCGATCCGGTCACCCAGAGCGCCCATGGTGATGAGCAGCCCGGCCAGCACGAAGCCGTAGATGTCGAAGATCCAGAGCTGTTCAGTGGCGGTGGGACGCAACTCCGCGCTGATGAACGGGACGGCGAAGTAGAGCACCGACACGTCCATCGAGACCAGGAGCAGCGGCAGCATCAGCACCGTGAGCCCGATCCACTCCCGTCGGCCCGCTCGCGGTGCCGGTGTGGTGGTGATCGTCATGGTCAGTTCCTTTTCTGCGTAGGGCGTACGCTGTTATGCGTAGACCATACGCAGAACTAGGATGGCGGGGCAAGGAGGAAATGTGGCGGCGAAGACAGACGGCAGCGGTCCGGTAATCCCAGCGGCCATCGAGAGCGCGTGGGGGCTGCGGGAGCGGCCACCCAAGGGCCCCCGGCCGGGAATGAGCGTGCCCGCCATCGTGGACGCCGCCGTACGCGTGGCCGACGCCGACGGCCTCGCGGCCGTCTCGATGAGCCGGGTGGCCAAGGAGTTGGGCGCCGCGACCATGGCCCTCTACCGGTACGTCGGCTCGAAGGACGAGCTGCTGATGCTCATGGTCGACACCGGGTACGGCCCCTCCCCCGGCCCACCCGCCCCGGAGGACGACTGGCGCGCCGGCCTCACCCGGTGGGCCTGGGCCGAGCACAAGGTGCTGCGGCAACGGTCCTGGCTGCTGCACGTGCCGATCAGCGGCCCACCGATCACCCCGCAGCAGCTCGGTTGGATGGAGGACGGGCTGCGCTGCCTCGACGGCACCACCCTCGGCGAGGGCGAGAAGATGTCGGTGCTCCTGCTGATCACCGGGTACGTCCGCAACGAGGCCACCCTCACCTCGCAGATCGCCGAGGGCAGCCGGGCCGCCGGCGTCGACCCCAGCGAGATGATGCCGGCGTACGGTCGACTGGTGGCCCGGCTCATCGACCCGGCCCGTTTCCCCGCGCTGCACCGGGTACTGAGCGCCGGTGTGCTCTACCAGGACGACGACCCCGACGACGAGTTCGTCTTCGGCCTGGACCGGATCCTCGACGGCGTCGAGGCGCTGATCCAACGCCGGGCGGGCTGAGGGAGCCCCATGCTGCCGAGAGACATCATCGACACCACCGTCCTGCCACCCGGCGAACGGTTCGGCATGTGGCTGGACCTGGTCGCACGCACCTCGGTGCCGCTGCGCATCCAGTCCGCGCACAGCGACGACTTCGCCGCCCGCGCCAATTTCATCGCGCTCGGCCCGATCCAACTGGCGCAGTACGAATACCCGTCCCTGGACGCCACCCGGACCCCGAAGCTGGTCCGTCAGTCCGACCCGGAGCTGTACATCCTCGCCCTCACCACCGGCGGCATCGGCACGTCCAGCCAGGACGGTCGCCGCAGCGAGATCCTGGCCGGCGAGTTCACCTTCTACGACGGGTCCCGCCCGCACGACGTCTGCCACCACGCCACCGAGCCGGACCGGGACCAGGCCACCTCGATCGTCACGATGATCCCGCACGCCGCCCTGCCCCTACCGCCGCAGCGGATGGCCGCGCTCTACGGCGGCCGGATGTCCGGCAGCGAGGGGATCGGGGCGCTGCTGGCGCAGTTCCTGCTCCAGGTGACCGGGCACCCCGAGCAGTACCATGCCGCCGACGCCAGCCGGCTCGGCGCGGTGGGGCTCGACCTGGCCACCACAATGCTCGGCCGGCACCTCGTCGCCGAGGACGCCGTGCCCACCGAGGTCCGCCGCCGGGCGCTGCTCACCCAGGTGCAGTCGTACATCCACCGCCACCTCGGCGAGGCGACACTCGGCCCGCAGGTCGTGGCCGACGCCCACCACATCTCGGTGCGGTCCCTGCACCGGTTGTTCGAGGCCGAGGACGTCACTGTGGCGTCGTACATCCGGGATCTGCGGCTGGCCCGGTGCCGGCGCGACCTGGCCGACCCGGCGCTGCGCACGCAGCCCGTGCAGACCGTGGCGGCGCGGTGGGGTTTTTCCGACAAGGCCCACTTCAGCCGGGTATTCCGGGCCGCGTACGGCACCACCCCGCAGGAACACCGCGACAGTGGTTCGGATTTGGCGCGGATCGTCAACCGCCAGGCGTCCACGGTCAACTCGCTGCCGGCAGACTGACACCAACGCGGCCGGCCGCCACCTGGTGGGCCGCCAACGGGGGCCGTGGCGAGGCGCCCGCCGCGCGAGCGGCGGGCGGCCGCCCGGTGGCGCCCCACTGACGCCCGAGGCTCCGGCTCCGTCGCGCTTCCCCCCAGAACCGCCGACGGGGCCGGTCAGGCCCCCTCCAGCAGCTTCAGGACGACCTGCTCCGCCTCCTCGCGAGGCGCCTGCGGGTCCACCGACGCCACCACCCCGTCGTGGTAGAGGTCGACCACCCGGGGGTCCACGTACGACGCGCGAGCCACCGTCGGCGTGTTGCCCAGCAGCTCCGCCACCTCACGCATCACGGCGACCACCGCCTTCCGCCGGGCGGTCATCGAGCGGGCCGGGCCGACGGTGGCCAACTCGGTGGCCGCGAGCACTGTGGCGTGCCAGGTACGGAAGTCCTTCGCGGTCATCTCCCCACCGCTGGCGTCGCGCAGGTAGCCGTTGACCTCGTCGCTGCGCACGTCGCGCCACTCCCGGCCGTCCCAGTAGCCGAACAGCCGCTCCGCCCGTCGCCGACGACGGCGCAGATCCACCAGCACCTGGCACAGCTCCGGGTCCTCGATCCGGCGTACCTGCTCGATGCCTCCCTTCGCCGGAAACACGAACACCACGCAGCCGCGCCGGGACCGGGCATGCTCGGGGCGCAGGGTCGCCACCCCGTACGTCGGGTCGTCGCCGTTCGCGTACTGGTCGCTGCCGACCCGGAACATCCCCATGTCCAGCAGTCGGGTCACCGTCGCCAGCACCCGGTCCCGGCCCAGCCCACGGCCGTCAAGGTCGCGCCCCACGCGCTCGCGCAGCGCCGGCAGCCGCCGGGCCACCTCCAGCATGTGGTCGAACTTCGCCTCGTCCTGCTTCTCCCGCCACCGCGGGTGGTAGATGTACTGCTTTCGCCCGGCCGCGTCGATCCCGATCGCCTGGATGTGCCCGTTCGGGTGCGGCGCGATCCACACGTCCTGCCAGGCCGGCGGGATGACCAACTCCCGCAGCCGGGCCAGGACATCCGGATCCCGCACCGGAGCCCCGGACTGGTCGACGAAGAGCCAACCCCGTCCGCGCCGACGCCGTCCGTACCCCGGTCGACCCGGGTCGCTACGCCGCAACCGCACCGGAGACCCGCACCACCCTCTCCACCTCGGCCACGGCGGCCAGCACCTCGTCAAGGCGCAGAGCCGCCATCGTCGGGTGGCTTCCTACCCCGTCCCACCTGGGCCAATCCGCCTCGCCGGCCCAGAGCACCCGGTGCCGCGGCCGATCCGGTGGAGGCCCCCAGTGCGCCGGTGGCACCGGCCCGAAGAGGACGACCGACGGGGTGCCGTACCCGGTGGCCAGGTGGGCGACCCCGGTATCCCCGCTGACCACCAGCCGGGCGTCGGCCACCAGCGCGGCGAGCGCGCCGAGGTCGGTCCTGCCGGCCAGCACGGCGTCCGAGCTCAGGCCCGCCGCCTCCGCCACCCGGGCCGCCAACGCCCGTTCGTCGGCCGAGCCGGTGAGCAGCACCCGGTGCCCCTGGTCGGTCAGCGCCCGGGCCAGCGCGGCGAACCGCTCGGCGGGCCACCGCTTGGCCGGGATCTTGCTGCCCGGGTGCAGCACTGTGACACCGCTGGGCAGCCCCGCCGCCCCGGGCCGACGCAGGCTGAGGTCGGCGCGGTCGGCCGGGATGTCGTACCAGGACAGCAGCCGGCACCACCGGTCCACCTCGTGCTCGTCGACGGCCCAGCGCGGGCCGTCGGCGCAGCCGGCGTCCGGGCTGGCGAAGGCGAGCAGCCGACCGGGCCGGGTTGCCGCGAGCAGCCGGTGCGACTGCGGGCCGCGCCCGTGCAGGTTGACCGCGACCCGCGGGGCCGACCCCACCCGGAGAGGGCGATCCAGCCCGGCGGTGTCCACCAGCCGGTCGACGCCACCGACCAGGTCGACCAGCGGGGCCAGCCAGCCGGGCGCGGCGAGCGCCAGCTCCCGCGACGGGTACGCGGCCCGCAGCGCCCGCAGCGCGGGCACCGCGGTCACCAGATCGCCGACGCCGAGGGCGCGCAGCACGAGGATCACGGGTACGAGGTCTCCTGCTCGGCGCAGACCACCATCTCGCGCACCGCGCAACCGGGCGGCTGGTTGAGCGCGAACATGATCGCGGCAGCGGTGTCGGCGGGCTCGTTGAGGTTCGCGTCCGGCCCCGGCTTGTACTGCGGGTCACGTTCGTCGAAGAACGCGGTACGCATCCCACCCGGAATGAGCAGGGTGACGCCGACCTGACCGGCCAGCTCGGCGGCGAGGGCTCGGGTGAACCCCACCACGCCGAACTTCGCCGCGCAGTACGCGGTGGCGTCACTGACCGCCTTGACGCCCAGGGTTGAGGCGACGGTGACGATGCGGCCCCGGGAGGTCAGCAGGAACGGCAGCGCGGCCCGGATCACCGCCGCGGTGGCCAGCAGGTCGACGGCGACGATCCGGTCCCAGGTCTCCCCCGGCAGGTCGCCGAGTCGACCCGGCACGTCCGTGCCGGCGGCGGTCACCACCGCGTCCAGGCCACCGGCCTGCTCGGCGAGGTGCTGGGTGGCCACCTCGGCGGCTCGCGTGTCGGCCAGGTCGCACTCGGTCCAGGACACCCCGTCGGCCGGCGGTTGCCGGTCCAGCACGAGCGGTCGGCCACCGGAGGCGGCCACCGCGGCGACCACCGCCGCGCCGAGGCCGCTGGCGCCGCCGGTGACCAGGACGGTGGGCCCGGCGCCGGGCCGCGTGGCGGTCATCGGGTCCGCTCCGCGAGCGTGCGGACGATCAGGTCGGTGGTGGAACGACCGTCCAGGTAGGGCACCACCACGGTGTTCCCACCCCAGCGGCGCAGGACCTCCGCCTCCGGCAGGGTGACGCTCGCGTCCCCACCGCCGGTGGCGTAGTCGCCGCCCTTGACCCACACGTCGGGGCGTACCCAGGACAGCGCCGTCTCCGGGGTCGGCTCGTCGAAGATGAGGACCGCGTCGACGCAGCTCAGGGCGGCCAGCAGTCGGCTGCGGTCAGCTTCGGACTGCACCGGCCGATCCGGCCCCTTCAACCCGGCCACGCTGGCGTCGGAGTTCAGGCAGACGATGAGGCAGTCGCCGAGCTGCCGCGCCGCCTCCAGGGTGGCCACGTGCCCGGCGTGCAGCAGGTCGAAGCAACCGCCGGTCGCCACCACAGTGCCACCCGCGGCGTGTACCTCACCCAGGAGCGTGGCGACAGCTGCGACTCCCACCCGGTCGGCCACCGCACCACCTCGTGGTGCCGGCTGGAGGGCTCGCGGCCCCGGCGCACTCCTGGCCCGCACCGTAGGCGCCGATGGAGGCAGCACCGTAGCCACTCCCCCACCGGCCACGTACGCGGACGCCTCGGCGACCGCCACCTGCACCGCCTCGGAGACCAGCGCGCCCTGGGCCAGTGCGAGGCTGGCCGCCGCCGCGAACCGGTCGCCGGCACCGCAGGTGTCCCCCTCGGCGCTACCCGGCGTCGGCACCACCAGCGGCGTGGACCCGGCGTGGCAGAGCAGCGCACCGTCGCCGCCCAGCGTCACAGCGACCGCGCCGGCGCGCCAGCGCCGTCGTAGCCCCTGGGCGCCGCGGGACGCGGTGGCAAGTCGGGAGGCCCCGGGCAGCGCGGGGACCAGCTCGCGCACCTCGGACTCGTTCGGGGTGGCCAGGTGTACGCCGGGCACGGCTGCCGGGCCGCGCGGATGCGGGTCCCACACCACCGGTGCGCGGGTGGCGGCCAACGCGTCGCGCAGCGCGGGCTGCCGGGCCACCCCCCGGCCGTAGTCGCTGACCAGCACCGCCGACGCCGCGGCGATCACCCGGAGCACCTCGTCGGAGGGCTGACCCGGCTCCCCGGACGCCCCGCCCCGGTCGTGGCGCAGCAGCACCCGCCCCCGGGCCCGCAGCCGGATCTTCTCCGGCGTCGCACCGGAGAGGGCCAGGGGATACACCTGCACGCCGGCGGCGGCGAGCAGCGCGCTCAGCCGGGCCCCGCCGGCGTCGTCGGCGAGCGCGGTCACCAGCACCACCTCGGCGCCCTGCGCGGCGGCGAACACCGCCGCCAACCCGGCGCCCCCCGGTCGGTCGGTGGCCACGGTCTCGTCGAGCACCGGCACCGGGGAATCCGGGCAGAGCCGGTTCACCACACCTTCCACATCCCGGTCGAGCAGGGTGTCCCCGAGCACCACCACCGGTCCCCTCACGCTTGCCTCCTCATCGTCACGCGTCGACCTGCTGTCCGACTCACGCGTCGACCTGCTGTCCGGGCCCGCCGTCGAGCACCACCTCGACCCCGGTGCGTACCGGCGCGGAAGGCAGCCGACCGGCCGGTGCGGGCTCCCCGGGCCCGGGGTGGACGACCGCCGGATCGGCGACTGCCGCCAGCGCGGCGGGCAACTCCTGTTCGAGGTACTCGCAGAGCAGATGACTGGTCACCAGGTGCAGCTCCTGGACGACCTGGGTGTCCGGGGACGCGACGGCCAGCACGTCGTCGCAGGCGTCGGCGAGCGGATTGGGCGCGGTGCCGGTGAGCGCCCAGGTGGTCACCCCGACGTCGCGGGCGGCCTGCGCGGCGGCGACCAGGTTGGGGCTGGTTCCGCTGGTGCTCAGCAACAGCAGGATGTCGCCCGGGCGGCCGTGGGCGCGCACCTGGCGGGCGTACACGTCGGTGTAGCCGTAGTCGTTGGCGATGGCGGTGAGCGCGCTCGTCTCGGCGTGCAACGCGATCGCGGACAGCGGCTGGCGGTCGTCGTGCAGCTTGCCCACCAGCTCGGCGGTGAGGTGCTGGGCCTCCGCGGCGCTGCCGCCGTTGCCGGCCACCAGCAGGCGCCCCCCGGCGGCCAGCCGGTGGGCCAGGTCCGCGCCCCAGCGCGCCAGCTGTCGCTCACACCGTCGGTACGGCACCAGCGCCGCGGCGAGATTCGTCAGGTGGGTGTCGAGCAGGCTGCCCGTCGGCATCAGGCCACCACCCGGGTCGGCCGGCGCACGGCGGCCACCTCGCTGTAGACCTCGACCAGCCGCTCGGCGGTGGCCGCCCACGAGTACCGCTCCCGGGCCCGCTCACGCGCCGCCGTCGCGTACGCGAAACGCCTGATCCGGTCGTCGAGCAGCCCCTGGATCGCGGTGGCCAGGGCGTGCGGGTCCCGGGCCGGCACGAGGTCACCGGTCGTCCCGTCGACCACTGTGTCCCGGATGCCGCCCACTGCCGTGCCGACGACCGGAACCCCACAGGCCATCGCCTCCAGCGGGGTCAACCCGAACGGCTCGTACCAGGGCGCCGCGACCAGCAGGTCCGCCGAGCGGTACCAGCGGCCCATCTCCTCCCGGGGCACCGCGCCGACCAGGTGCACCCGATCGGCAACCCCGCACGACTCCGCGAGGGCCCGCAGCCGCCGGGCGTACGGGTCGGTCTCCAACAGCCCCTCGGGCGGGCCGCCGACGACCACGCACTCGGCGTCCGGGACCAACGCCATCGCGCGGATCACGGTCTGGAAGCCCTTGCGCTCGACCAGCCGACCCACGGTGAGGATGCGGGCCCGCCCCGGTTCCCGGTCGGCGGCCGGTCCGAGCGGGGCGAAGGTGGCGAGGTTGACCCCGGAGGGCACCACTGTCATCCGGGACCGGGGCACACCCATCCGGACCAGTTCGCCCACCTCGTCGCGGCACTGCGCGACGATCCGGTCCACCGAGCGGCCCAGCTCCCGCTCGTAGGAGACCCGTCGGGCCGGGCTGGTGTCCTGCACACCCTGGTAGCGGCGCTTCACAGTGCCCAGCGCGTGGTACGTCTGCACCACCGGCACCCCGGTCTGCCGGCCGGCGCTCAGCCCGGCCAGGCCGCTCATCCAGAAGTGCGCGTGGATCACCTCGGGCACCCAGTCGCCGCCGCGCCACCGCTCGATCAGCCAGTTGCTGAACTCCCGCATGTGCGGCAGCAGCGCGTCCTTGGCCACCGGCTCGGCCGGGCCGGCCGGCACGTGCACCACGTCGTACCCGTCCGGGCTGCGGACGGTCACCGGCAGGTCGGGCGCGTCGCGGCGGGTGTAGACCCGCACCTCGTGCCCGGCGGCGGCGAGCGCGGCGGACAGCTCCGCGACGTGGGTGTTCTGGCCGCCGGCATCCTCCCCTCCGAGGACGGCGAGCGGGCTGGCGTGCTCCGAGATCATCGCGATCCGCATACTTCCTCCTCCAGCAGCCGGTCCCAGTCAGCGAGGAAACGGTCGAGGCCGTACCTGTCGCGCGCGGCGGTTCGCGCCGCCGCTCCGGCCTGCCGCGCGGTAGCCGGTTCGGCGATGAACCGGCGGGCGGCGTCGAGCAGGGTGTCGGTCCGGGTGGCGAGCGCCCCCGCCTCCGGGGGCACCGCCATCACCGCCTCGGTGGTGGCGAGCGCGACGACCGGCATGCCGATCGCCATCGCCTCGATGAGGCTGAGCCCGAGGGAGGTCCACCGGCACAGATGCAGGTACGCCCGCCGGCGAGCCAGTTCGGTGTGCATCCGCTCCTGGGGCACGTCATCGTGGCTGGTCAGCCGGTCGGCGGGCAGCCCGAGGTGGTCGGCCAGGCCGGCGACGCCCATGCCGAAGACGTCCAGCGGCGCGATCTCGGCGAACTGGGGCAGCAGGTCGGTGCCGGTGACCCGACCTCGCCGTACCGGCTCGTTGATCACCACGGCGAGTCGGTCCAGCTCCCCGGTGTAGGACGCGGAGGGAGCGACGATGCCGTGGTCGACCACTGTGGAGCGCGTGGCGCCGGTGTCCCAGAAGATCTGGTTGAACCCGGTGACGTGGGCGATGAGCAGGTCGTCGCGGTCGGCCATCGGGTGGCGGGTGTTCGGCACGTCGCCCTTGGGGGTGTTGTGCTCGACGTAGATCGCCGGAAGGTCGCGACCGGGGCGGCGACGAAGCCACTGCTCGGCCCGGTCGATCTCCTCGGGGCGTTGCAGGATGACCAGGTCGACGTCAGCGCTCGGCAACTCCCCCGGGCTGACCTCGACAGCGCTGTCCGGCCACGGGTAGGTGCGGGCCCGGCCGAGGCCGTACGGGCCGCGGTCGGGTGTGGTGGGAATCAGGTAGCGATGGCTGCCGTGCACGAACGACGTGGTCCAGGAGCCGTGCACGTGCCAGAGCAGGATGTTCATCGGCCGCCACCACCGCTGACGGCGAGAGTTCGCAGCGCGTCGACCACGTCGCCCGGGTCGACGCCGCTGAGGCAGGGGTGCCCGGGGACCGGGCAACTGGCCGCCCGGGTGTCCCGGCAGGGAGCGGCGGCGTCGCCGAGCCGGACGGTCGGCACCCGGTAGGGCCCCCACTGGCCGAACGGGACGGTCGGCGCGAAGAGACTCACCACCGGCACACCGGCGGCGGCCGCCAGGTGCGCGGGCCCGGTGTTGCCCACCACCACCGCGCTGGCGTCCGCGACGATAGCGGCCAGCCCGGCCAGGTCGGTGCGGCCGCCCAGGTCGGTGCCGCCGGCCGCGGCGACCCGGGCGGTGACCGCGCGCTCGTCCGGGCCGCCGGTCACCAGCACCCGGTGCCCGGCGTCGGCCAGCGCCCCGACGATCCGGGTGGCCACCTCGGGCGGGCAGGCCCGGCTCGACGCGGCCGACCCGGGGTGCAGCACCACGTACCCCGGATCGCCGAGGTCGGCCGGGCGCGGCGGCACGGCGTCTCGGCGCAGCCGCAGGACCGGTTCGTCGCCGTGGGGCAGCCGGTGGCCGGCGGCGGCGGCCAGGGAAAGGGCACGTTCGGGTTCGGGGACGCCCACCGGCACCCGGTGCCGGATGTCCAGCAGCGAGCCCGGATAGTCGTCGCTGATCGCCGCGATCCGGTGGACCCCCGCCATCCGCAACAGCAGCGCCAGCGGCAGGGCGGACTGGTGGAACGAGGTGAACACCACCGCCTGGTCCGCGCCGACCGCACCCAGCCGCGCGGACAGGCTCCGCATGGCCTCCGGGTCGACCGGCCCCGGCGCGGGGTCGATCCACGGCAGCGGATGCTCGATGATCTCGTCGACGCCGGGCAACAGGTCGGCGGCGGCCCGACCACGCGGCCCGCACAGCAGCACCACCCGCTCCGCTCCAGCCGCGACGGCGCGGATCGCCGGGCCGGTGACCAGCACGTCACCCGCCGAATCCGAGCGGACCACGAGCGCCGTCCGTACCGGTTCGGTGGTCGGGGTCGAGGGCTGCACAGCCTGTTGGCGGCGCAGGATCTCCGCCACCGCCGCCGGCAGATCGGTGGCCACCCACCCGGCGGCGACGACCTCCTCCGGCCGGGTCACCGGGGTGGGCACCAGCACCCCCGCGGCCCCGGCGGCCATGGCGGCGCCGACGTCCCGGCCGATGTCGCCCACGAGTACGCAGCGGGACGGCGTCGTGCCCAACTCTCGGGCGGCGGCGTACACCAGGCCCGGCGCCGGCTTGCGGCAGTCACAGCCGTCGGCGTCGTCGTGCGGGCAGACCAGCCACGCGTCGAACCGGCCCAGCAACTCCTCGACGCGGGCGTGCACGGCCCGCATCTGCTCACCGGTGAAGTAACCCCGGGCCAGGCCCGACTGGTTCGTGACGACCGCCAGCCGCAGCCCGGCCGCGCGCAGCCGGTCCAGCGCCGCCCGAGCGCCCGGCACCGGCCGCACCTTCTCCGGGTCGCCGTTGTACGGCACGTCCTCGATCAGGGTGCCGTCGCGGTCCAGCAGCACCGCGTCGTAGAGCACCGCTCGGGGGCTTGCGACAGACCCGGAACCGGCGCGGTCAGCAGCGGCGTACACCTGGGCTGACCTGCGCTGATACGGATCCTCCTGGTCCTGTCGCACAGCCGGCGGGTTCCCTGCGCCCCGAGGAGTAAACGTCGTCGTGGAGGCGGTGGGCCAGCGCCGCCAGCGATGCCCCGGGTCGGCCTTACCCGCCGTCTGAGAGAAGCTAACCAGGTCAGCCGTTAGCCCGTGCCGTGCTCCGGGTATGGGATACCGGTGGCGATTGTGGAGAAAGTGATTGACGCTTCCCCGCAGCAGGTGTTCGACGTGCTCGCGGACGGATGGACGTACAGCGACTGGGTGGTCGGCACGACACACGTACGCGACGTGGACGACGCCTGGCCCCGGGTGGGCAGCCAACTGCACCACAAGGCCGGGCCGTGGCCGTTCTCCTTGCAGGACGCCTCGACGGTGCTGGTCTGCGAACCGCCGCACCGGCTCGTGCTGAAGGCCGGTCTCTGGCCGGCCGGCGAGGCGATCGTGGCCTTCACGCTGGAGCCGGTCGGCGAGAACGCCACCCGCATCCGGATCGGGGAGGATTTCGCCGCCGGCCCGCTGCGCTGGGTCCGCAACAAGGTCAACGATCTGGTGCTGCACCTGCGTAACCGGGAGACCCTGGACCGCCTCGCCGACATCGCCACCCGGCAGAAGGGGTCACCGTGACGCAGACCGTGGTGGTGACCGGGGCGAGCGCCGGCGTCGGTCGGGCCGTCGCCCACGCGTACGCGGCGCGCGGCGCCCGGCTGGCGCTGCTGGCCCGGGGCGAGGCGGGTCTGGTCGCCGCCGAGCGGGAGTGCCGACTGCGCGGCGCGACCGACGTGCGGGTGTACCGGGTCGACGTGGCCGACGCGGGCGCGGTGCAGCAGGCCGCCGACGACGTGGTGCACCGGTGGGGCGGCATCGACGTGTGGATCAACAACGCGATGGCGTCGGTGTTCGCGCCGGCCTGGGAGATCCCGGCTCGCGAGTTCCGTCGGGTCACCGAGGTCACCTACCTGGGCACGGTGCACGGCACCCTCGCCGCGCTGCGGCACATGCGGGCGCACGGGCGGGGCACGATCGTGCAGGTGGGCTCGGCGTTGGCTTATCGGGGGATCCCGCTGCAGTCGGCGTACTGCGCCAGCAAGCACGCCGTCCAGGGGTTCAACGACTCGCTGCGCGCCGAGCTGCTGCACGACTGCCCGGGGGTGAAGTTGTCAATGGTGCAGCTGCCCGCGGTCAACACGCCGCAGTTCTCCTGGGTCCGCACCCGGCTGCCCCGGCATCCGCAACCGGTACCGCCGATCTTCACTCCGGAGCTGGCCGCCCGGGCCATCGTCTGGGCCGCCGACCGTGGCACCAGGGAGCTGAACGTGGGTGGCCCGACCTGGCAGGCCCGGGTGGGCGACGCCCTGTTCCCCGGCCTGCTGGACCGCAAGCTGGCCCGCGACGGCTACGACAGCCAGCAGACCGGCGAGAAGATCGATCCGGCGACCTGGCGGGACAATCTGGATCACCCCGGCGATGCGGACACGGACCGGGGCACGGCGGGCGTGTTCCGCGAACAGGCGCGGGACCGTTCCGCGGCACTGTGGGTGGGCACGCACAAACCAGCGCTCTCCGGTGTCGCGATCGCCGTCGCAGCGCTCGCCCTCAACGCGGTCGCTCGCCGTCGTCGTTGACCAGCGAGCCTCTGACCAGGGCTTCGACGCCTGCGCACGGTGGGTGGCGAGGGTCCGCAACTCCCGGAAGGGGTGCCTCCCTCAGACCGAATGCGGGAACTAGATACCCTTTCCATGACCCTTGTCCGCAAACCGAGGATGACCGACATGATCAAGCCGGTGCAGTTGCCGACGCCGTGGCGGGACGCACGCCTGACCGTCGTGGTGCCCACGTACAACGAGGCGGGCAACCTCCCGGCGCTGGTCGAGCGGCTGCTCGCGCTGCCGCTGCCGGGGCTGCGCATCCTCGTCGCCGATGACAACTCCCCCGACGGCACCGGGGAGGTGGCCGACAAGCTGGCCATCGAGCACCCCGACCGGATCGAGGTGGTGCACCGCGCCGGCAAGGAGGGCCTCGGCCGGGCGTACGTGGACGGGATGACCCGGGCGATCGAGGGCGGCGCCGAGTACGTGGCGCAGATGGACGCCGACCTCTCGCACCCGCCCGAGGCGCTGCCGGGGATGCTCGGCGCGCTGCTCTCCACCCAGGCCAGTGTGGTGATCGGTTCCCGGTACGTCCCCGGCGGCGAGCTGGACGAGAACTGGCCGCTCTACCGCCGGGCGCTCAGTGGCTGGGCCAACCTTTACGTGCACACCCTGCTACGGGTACGTATCCGGGACCTGACCGCCGGCTTCAAGATCTGGCAGGCCGAAGCCCTGCGCGACATCGACCTGGAGCGGGTGCAGTCCAACGGCTACAGCTTCCAGGTGGAGATGCACTACCTCGCCACCAAGCTGGGGCACACCATCCTGGAGGTGCCGATCCGCTTCGAGGAGCGGCGCGACGGCGTCTCCAAGATGACCACCGCGACCAAGGTGGAGAGCGCGCTCATGCCCTTCCGCCTCCGCAGCAAACACCGCAACATCACCCGCTAACCCTCCCCCCTCTCCCCTCCTCTCCCCCCACCCCGCCTGGGTGATCAAGAGGTTTGCGTCAGATCCGCCGACGCTGGCGACGCAAACCTCTTGATCACCGGGAGCCGTGGGGGTGGGGGTGGGGGTGGGGGTGGGAATTAGTCGGGGTAGATGGCGCGGTGGGCGGTGGAGATGGCTGCGGCGTAGGCGCGGCCGGTGAGCGCGCGGTCGCGGGCCAGCGCGGCGCGGGCCGCGTTCGCGCCCGGTGCGCCGTGCACACCGCCGCCGGGGTGCGCCGACGCGCTGGCCAGGAAGAGCCGGTCCACCGGGGTGTCCGCCCGGCCCAGGCCAGGGATCGGGCGCAGGAAGAGCTGCTGGTACGCGGCGGCGGTCCCGCCGCCGAGCGCGCCACCGACCAGGCTCGGATTGCCCTTCTCCAGGTCGGCCGGCCCGGCCACGTGTCGGCCCACGATGAGGCTCCGGAAACCCGGGGCCGCCGCCTCCAGCACGTCCTCCATCCGCTGCACGTGCCCGGCGATCTCCTCGGCCCGCCAGTTCCGCCGGAACGGCAGATGGGTGTACGACCAGAGCGACTCGGTGCCCGGAGGGGAGTGGCTCGGGTCCGCCACCGACATCTGCCCGACCAGCAGGAACGGGTCGCGGGGCAGCTCGCCACGGGCCAACTCGCTGGCGTAGTGGGTGAGCCCGTTCAGGTCCGCGCCGAGGTGCACGGTGCCGGCGCCGGCCACCTGCCGGTTCGTCCAGGGCACCGGCGCGGAGAGCGCCCAGTCCACCTTCAGCGTGGAACCGTCCCACCGGAAGTGCGCCAGGTCCTCCACCAGCCGGGACGGCAGTGCCGCCGCGCCGACCAGGTCGAGGTAGAGCGCCGGCGCCGGCACGTCGGCGAGCACGGCCCTCCGGGCCCGCCACAGCCCGCCGCCGACGGTCCGGACCCCCATCGCCCGGCCCCGGGCGGTGAGCACCCGATCGGCTCGGGCACCGTAGATGATCGTCCCGCCGAGCCCCTGTAGCCGATCCACCAGCGCGTTGGTGATCTGCTGCGCGCCTCCGTCGGGCACCGGCCAGCCGACCTGCTGGCCGAGCATGGCCAGCAGCCAGCCGTACACCCCGGAGCCGGCCTCCTCCGGGGAGAGGTCGGTGTGCAGGGCACAGCCGGCCAGCAGGGCCGGCCCGCCGGGACCGTCGAAGAGTTCGTCGCCAAGTTTGCGGACCGGCACGACCAGGCGCCGCGCGAGTCGCAGCGCGCCGGCGACGCGCAACCGACGCAGGAGGCCCAGCCCGCCGCGTACCGGTGGGAACGGCGAGGTGATCGCCTCCAGCATTGGGTCGGCCACGTCGAGCCAGTCGGTGTACGCGTTGAGCCAGCGCTTACCGTCCCCAGGGGCGAACTGCTCCAGCGACGCTGCCGTGACGTCCGGGTCCCGGTTGATCACCGCGGCTCGACCGTCCGGCAGCAGGTGCGCCAGCACGTCCGGCGAGTGCCGCCAGGACAGCCCGTGTCGACCCAGGTCCAGGCCGCCCAGCACGGGCGAGGCGTACCCGAGGGGGTAGAAAGAGCTGTAGAGGTCGCTGAGGTAGCCGGGTGCGGTGACCTCGGCGGAGCGGACCGCGCCGCCGGGCACCGCTGTCGCCTCCAGCACCACCACGTCCCAGCCGGCGTCGGCCAGCAGGTTGGCCGCCACCAGGCCGTTGTGCCCGGCGCCGACGATGACGGCGTCCGCGCTCTGCGCGGTGGTGGTTGTCATCGGATCCGCCTACCCGGCGCGCAACCGGGCGAAACGCGTTTGCCTCGTCGAGGCCGGGGCATCCAACGCCGCATGTACACGGTTGCGCAGCTGGTGGGCGGAGTGTGGGGTGCGGGCGGCGACGGCGGCGAACTGGTGGTGCGTGATCCGGCGGACGACGCGCCGGTGAGCACGGTGCCGGTGGCCACTGCCGACGAGGTGGGCAAGGCGACCCAGGCGGCCCGCAACGCGGCGGCCCAGTGGGCGGCGACCGCTCCTGCGGAACGCGCGGCGGCGCTGCACCGGGCCGCGGACGCGGTGGAGGCGGTCATCGAGGAGTTGGCGGCGGCGGTCACCGCGGAGATGGGCAAGCCGTTGGCGGACGCCCGCGGCGGCGTCGAGGCGGGGATCGGCACCCTGCGACAGTATGCGGAACTGGCACCGCTGCGTGGCGGGCGCACGCTGAACGGCGAAACCGACGCGCTGGACTTCCTGACCCCGCAGCCACGCGGGGTGGTCGCGGCGATCACCCCCTGGAACGACCCGGTGGCGGTCTCTTGTGGACTGCTCGGCGCGGCCCTGGTGACCGGGAACGTGGTGCTCTACAAGCCGAGCGAACGGACACCGGCGACGGGTTGGCTGCTGGCCCGAGCACTGGACCAGGCGCTGCCGGCCGGGGTGTTGTCGCTGCTCACCGGCGGCCCGGAGGTGGGTGCGGCACTGGCGGCGCAGGACGTCGACGTGGTGGCCCACGTGGGTTCCACAGCGACCGGGCGGGCGATCGCCGCCGCGGCGGCCCGCACCGGCGCGAAGGTGCTCCTGGAGAACGGCGGCAGTGACCCGTTGATCGTGGATGCGGGCGTCGACCCGGAGTGGGCGGCGGAGCAGGCCGCGCTCGGCGCGTTCGCCAACGCCGGGCAGATCTGCGTGGCGGTGGAGCGGCTCTACGTGCACCGGGAGGTGGCCGACGACTTCGTGGCCGCGCTGGTACGCCGCGCCGGAGCCCTACGGGTCGGACCGGGCCGGGACCCGGGCACCGAGCTGGGCCCGCTGGTCGACCGGCGGCACCGGGACCACGTGCACGGGCAGGTGGCGGCCGCGGTGGCGGACGGCGCACGGGTGCGGGTGGGCGGCGAGGTGCCGGACGGGCCGGGGGCGTTCTACCCGGCCACCGTCGTCACCGACTGCCGCCACGACATGCCGCTGGTCCGGGAGGAGACCTTCGGGCCGGTCGCCCCGGTGGTGGTGGTCGACTCGTTCGACGAGGCGCTGCGCTGCGCTGCGGACTCCCCGTACGGGCTGGCCGCAACGGTGTTGACCCCGTCGATGAGTCACGCGCAGCGGGCGTGGCGGGAGCTGCCCGTGGGCACGGTCAAGGTCAACGCGGTGTTCGGGGGTGCGCCGGGGGGTGCCGCGCATCCGCGCCGGGCCAGCGGGCAGGGCTTCGGGTACGGCCCGGAGCTGCTGGACGAGTTCACCGCCACGAAGGCGGTGCACATCGAGGCGCCCGGCGGCGGGCACTGGTGAACGGTACGGGCGGACGCAGGGGTGGCGCGTCCGCCCGTACCGCGTCGGTTGTGCTCCGGTGTGCGGCCGCGGTCAGTCGCCGCGGGCCTTGCGGGTGGCGCGGTCGTTGGCCTTCTCGATGGCCGTGACCAGCTCCGGTTTGGTCATGCCGGACCGCCCGGGCACGTCGAGTTTGCGGGCCACCGACATCAGGTGGTCCTTGGTGGCGTTGGCGTCCACGCCACCGGCTGTGGGGGCCCGCCGTTCCGGCCCGCCACCGGCGGCCTGCTGGTCGCTGGGGCCCTTGCGGCCCTTCGGCTCCCAGTGGTCGCCCACCTTCTCGAACTCATGCTTCACGGCGGCGAAGGCGGTGCGGTGCGACCGCTCCCCCTCGCCGTAGGTCTCGACCGCCGAGTCGTGCGTCTTCTCCCATGTGCGCTGCGCCTTCTCCGGGGAGCGTCGCAGCGTGCTGGGCAGGTCTTCGCGCCCGGGCATCTCGTCCTCCTCCGTGTCGACACTGTCACTGTGACCGTTCCCCGGTGACCGGGCGGCAAACCGTAGCGACGCCGCCCGGTACCGCGTGGGTTTGTCGATTTCACCATCCGGGTACCGCCGGGCCAGGCCAGACCGGACGACCGGTCATCCGGCGGCCGGGGCGCAGGGAGCGGGCATGACGACCACGGAGCCCGATACGACGCTCGACGGCACACCGGACACGCGGGTGCCCCGACGGATGCGGCAGTTGAGCTGGCGGACCTGGCGCGGGGTGCTGGTTCGCAGCGTGCAGAACTTCGTCAACGACAACTGCTCCGACTGGGCCGCCGCGCTGACGTACTACGGGGTGCTGGCGCTCTTTCCGTCCGCCATCGTGGTGGTGGCGCTGGTCGGTCTGGTCTCCGACGGGGAGCGGACCCTGGACACGGTGGTCGACCTGGCCAACCAAGTGGGCGCCGGGTCGGTGCTGACAAACGACGAGGGTGGCGTGGTCGGGGTGATCCGGACCGTGGTGCTCGACCAGAGCAACCCCAAGCTGCTGCTGAGCTTCGGCCTGCTCGGCGCGCTCTGGTCCGCGTCGGGTTTCATCGGTGCCTTCACCCGAGCCTCGAACGCCGTCTACGGGGTGACCGAGGGCCGCCCGGTCTGGAGGCTTCGACCGCTACAGATCGGCCTGGCGGCGATCACGCTGGTGCTGCTCGCGGTGGTCGCCCTCGGCCTGATCGTCAGTGGGCCGGTCACCGATGCGGTCGGCGACCTGATCAACGCCGGCGGCCTGGCCCGCACGACGTGGAGCGTGGCGAAGTGGCCGGTCCTCGCCATGATCATGATGGTGCTGCTGTCCCTGCTGTTCTGGATCGCGCCGAACGTGCGTCAGCCCCGGTTCCGCTGGCTCACCCCGGGCGGCGCGGTGGCCCTGATCTCCTGGGCGGCGGCCTCCTTCGGCTTCGGCCTCTACGTGGCCAACTTCGGCTCGTACAACACCACCTACGGCAGCCTCGGAGCGGCCATCGCGTTCCTGGTCTGGCTCTACCTGTCCAACTCGGCGCTGATGCTGGGTGTGCAGATCAACTCCGAGGTGCAGCGCGGACGGCAGTTGCAGGCCGGCGACCCGGACCCGGACGAGCCGGTGCTGCCGCCCCGCAAGCCCGCCGACGAGTGAGGTCCCGTTCGGTCGTGTTGTCCGGTTCGCCGACGGGCCGGGGGCCGGTTCGCGGCCCGGTGCCGGTTTACCGCGCCGGGTGCCGGGTAGCGCAGAAGGCATGGAGCGTGGCAACAGCAAGCACGGACCGAGGATCGACGAACAGATGAGTCAGGAGGTCAGCGGCCTCGTACAGGGGCCGGGGACCGGTGGCTCTC
This sequence comes from Micromonospora noduli, assembly GCF_003264365.1. Lineage (GTDB taxonomy): Bacteria > Actinomycetota > Actinomycetes > Mycobacteriales > Micromonosporaceae > Micromonospora > Micromonospora noduli. The sequence goes on along the minus strand of NZ_PYAK01000034.1, from coordinate 30,037 downwards.
GGGTCGACGAGTTCCGGGTGCCCGAACCGGCCGGTGAGGACCAGCCGGAGGTGAGCACCGTCCCGGCGGGTGAGACGCGCACCGGCGCCCCGAAGGGCATGAGCTCCACGGACGTCGAGCAGCGCAGCCGGCTCGGCCGGTTCATCTCGATGAGCGCGCTGCCGGGCGACCGTCTGGTGCTCATTGCCAGCGCTCGTGAGAACGAGGCGCCGGACGACATCGTGGCGGCGCTGGAACGGCTGCCCGAGGGCACCGTCTACCAGACGGTCTCCGAGGTGTGGGCCGCGCTGGGCAACAAGAACGAGACAACTCGCTGGTGATCAGGATCGCCCCCGATCCGGCAATCCACCGGCGACTGAAGGAGGTTCCCCGATGAGTGGCGTTACCGAACATGTGGACGTTTCCGTACCCGTACGCACCGCGTACGACCAGTGGACGCAGTTCGAGGAGTTCCCCGAGTTCATGGAGGGTGTGCAGGAGGTCCGGCAGCTCTCCGACACGATGACCCACTGGACTGTGGACATCGCCGGGGTGAAGCGCGAGTTCGACGCCGAGATCACCGAGCAGCTGCCCGACGAGCGCGTCGCTTGGCGCTCCACCGGCGGCACCCAGCAGGCCGGTGTGGTGACCTTCCACCGGCTCGACGAGGACAAGACCCGCGTCACCCTGCAGCTTGAGTTCGAGCCGCACGGGGTGGTCGAGCAGGCCGGTGACAAGCTCGGCATCGTCGACCGGCGGGCCAAGAGCGACCTGGAGCGGTTCAAGACCTTCATCGAGCGACGCGGTCAGGAGACCGGTGCCTGGCGCGGGTCGGTGGACCGTCCGCAGCCGTGACCTGAGCAGTGACACCGATGGCCGCCAGAATCCTGGCGGCCATCGCCGTGTCTCAGCCTTGTCGCACGCCACCGTTTGCGATCATCGCGCCCGGGTACCGCTCAAGACATGACCGACGACAGCATCAGGGTGTGGCGGGACGAGGAGCGGATTCCGCTGGAAGAGCTGGAGCAGGCCGTGGCCGGCTCCAGCCTCGACGGGCAGGCCGACGACGTGACCGGCAACGACGCGGGGGAAGAGGCGACGTTCGGCCACGGGCCGGCAGCGGACGACCGGAAGGGGCAGGCCCAGGGCAACAGCCGGGAGGACACCGACCCGGAGCGCCGCTACCGCCCGTCCACCACCGGGCGGACCGGTCCGGACGCGGGCTGACCCTCCCGGCCGGGCTGAGTGGGCGCCGGCTGCCCGGTGGGCCGGCCGGTCGAGCGACGGTCGCCCCACTCGTACAGCGCGATCAGCGCCAGCGCGAGCACCAGCAGGGCCGAGCCCAGCACCTGCACCGAGGTGTTGCCGATCAGCACGCCCAGCCCGGCCGGGACGAGCGCCGCACCGACGCCCGCGGCGCCGATCTGCAGCCCGATGGCCCGGTCCGCGTGCGCCGCGCCGACCCGTTCGGCGGTGGTGAGGGTGAGCAGCGGAAACACCGGCGCGGCGGCGAAACCGACAACGACCAGGCCGAGCACCGCCAGCAGGGCCGGCCCGGGAACGGCGATCAGCGCCGCGCCGACGGCCATTCCGGCAAGGCTGACGCGCAGCACCAGCCCCGCCCCCAGGCGCTCGGCCACCAGACCCTGCACGACCCGGCCGATGAAGAGGCTGCCCCAGTACGCGGAGACGCAGCCGCCGGCCAACGCCGCGCTGAGCCCGCGCCCCTCGGTCAGCAGCAGGAACGCCCACAGCCCGGCGGACACCTCGATCGCCACGTACAGCACGAAGGCGAGCGTTCCCGACCAGACCGCCGGCAGCCGCAGCGTGGCCCGAACCGGGACGCGGACGGCCGACGTCGGCCCGGCCTGGATGGCGGCACCGGCCTCGGTGGGCACCGGGGCGTCGGCCTCGGTGCTGCCCGGGGCGCCGCGGTGCCAGGCCCGCACGGTGAGCGCGAACGCGGCGGCGAGGACGAGTTGGGCGGCGGCCACGATGCCGTACCCCCAACGCCAGGCGAGCCCGGCGCTCAGCACCGCGGTCATGATCAGTGGACCGATGGCCACGCCGAGGCCGAAGAAGGCGTGCAACCAGTTCATGTGGCGGGGTCCGAAGGCCCCGGCGGCGTACGCGTTGAGCCCGGAGTCGACCGCACCGGAGCCGAGCCCGAGCAGCAGCGCACAGCCCACCAGCACCGCCAGCACGGGGCTCACCGAGTAGCCGGTCAGCGCCAGGCTGGCCAGCAGGGTGCTGCCGGCGAGCAGGGCGCCCACGCCGACCCGGGCCAGAGTGAAGCCGGCCAGCACGCTGGAGGTGAGATAGCCGACGGTGCCGGCGGTGAGCACCCACCCGACCGCCTCGGTCGGCACGTCGAAGTCACCCCGGATCGAGGGCCAGCTGACGCCGAGCAGGCCGTCGGGCAGGCCGAGACTGACGAACGCGAGGTAGGACAGCAGGAGCAGTGCGGCGCGAGGACGCGCGGGCGGGGTGGACACGAGACACCATCCTGCCGCAGGGGCACCCTAGCGCCGTCGGCACCCGATCGCCCTCGGCGCAAAGAAGTCGTGTCCGTACGGTCGAGAAAACGGACAGCTCATCCAGAATCGGCCGATCGGAGGACGGCAAGCCGGCCGGTTCGCGTAAGAATTTCGGGATGCATCAAGGCTCCGGAATCCTCTCCACGCGTCAGCGCCGGCTCGCCTGGCTCGGCTTCCTGCTCGCCGCGCTCCAGGCGCCCGTGTCCGCCTGGCTCGTCGCCGACGAGTCGTGGCTGTTCAGCCTCTGCGTCGCGCTGATGGTGGCCACCGTGATCATCGCTGACGACGCGGCACGGCGTCGCCCGGCCAACGCGACAAGCGACTAGCCTCCGCCGCCCGGCCGGGCCTCGTGGCCCGGCCGGCCCCGGCTACGGCGGCGTTCCTTCATCTCCGCCTCGTAGAGGTGGCGCCGCCCACCCACCAACTCGTCGCGGGCCTGCTGGTCCAACTCCCGGAACAGCGCGTGGTAACCGTCGTCGAAGTCCTCGACGATCTGAAACGTCCACCGTCCGGCGATGACGTTGCGGCCACGCAGCTCCGTGGCGATCCGGTCGGCGAGATGCGGATGCCCGGCGGCGCGAAACTGCTCCACCGCGTCGTCGAGCATCAGGTCGGCATGGCCGATCAACTGGTGCACCGAGTAGAGGTGCCCCCGGGCCCGCTCCACACACTCCAGGGCCTCGCTGAGCTTGCCGAGCGCGGCGACAGTAGCGTCGCTGACGCCGTCCGGCCGCCGGTGCCGCTCGTCGGGTCCGTCCGCCTGCTGTCCCATCCGTGCCTCCGTGCCGGGTGCCGTCGTCCGTGGGTGTTCTCCTGCTGCCCCGTCTGTGCCGGATCAATCCCCCAGGTCAGCGGCGTCCGCCCCAGTGGGGCAGCTGACATCCGCCGAGTGGCCGAGGTCGACACTGTCACCGGTCGGTTAGCCTCGGTCACCATGCGTGTGCCGTTCAACCGGGTCGCCTCCCGTACCGCCGTCGACTCGGCGCGGTCCACCCTGGCCGCCCTCACCGTCTCCGTGGGCACTGTCGGGCTCGCCGCCGCCGCCGCGCGACCGGGGCTGCTGGCCCTCGTCGACCAGCATGCGGCGGCCGTCCGGGACAGCCTCGACGGGGACCGCACGCCGCTGACCTCCGCGGCGCTCGCCGGCTACGCCGAGGGGGTGCGTGCCGCCGCCCTGGAGCACGGGTGGACGCCGCCCAGCGGGCCGGTGGACTGGAGCCACCCGGAGTGGCTGCTCACCCGGCTGGTCGCGGTCTGCGCGCTGGCTCGCGCACTCGACCGGCACTGACACGCGAGGGAGGGCGCCCCGCGTCGTCCGCGGAACACCCTCCGACCCGTCGTGCCGTTCCGCCCCGCTACGAGCGGTACTGCTGGGCTTCGTCCACCCGAGGCATGGCCTGGGTGCGGTCACCCCCGCGGTCGGCCATCTGCCGCTCCACGTCGCTACGCCCGGCTGACGTGGCCTGACGTTGCTGCTGCACCGCCCGAGCCTCCTGGGCCGCCCGGTCCAGCCAGCCGTCCCAGCGCTTCTGCATCGGCTTCACGAGACCACCGCCGACGCCGACGATCAGGATGCCGGCCACCGTGGCGAGCACCGCGATCAGCACCGGGGTGGTCACAGTGGTGGCGATACCCACCTGGTTCAGGGCGGCGATCACACCGAGCGCGATGATGAAGATCGCCGTCAGGTCGGCCAGGACCTTGCCGTACGAGAGCCCTCCCAACGCCCCGGTGACCAGATCCCGGACAGCGTTGGCGATCGCGGCCGCCACCACCACGATGACGATCGCGATGAACGCGCGCGGCAGCCAGGACACCACGCCGCTGATCAGGTCACTGATCGCGTTGGGCCCCCAGACTCCGAAGGCGAACTGCAGCGTGAACAGCAGTACGGCGTAGTACGCCAGTCTGGCCAGAATGTCGCTGGCGTCGTACTTCGTTCTCTCCAGGGCCCGTTTGATGCCACCGCGTTCGACCGCCTGGTCGAAACGCACCCGTTCCAGCACCGTATCCACGATCTTGAGGACGGCTCTGGCGATGAGCCAGCCGACCACGAGGATGACGATGAAGGCCACTGCCTTCGGGATGAAGAGCAGCACCGACCTCCAGGTGTCGGCGATGGCATCGCCGATGTCGGCCTGCCGGACCGCGAGGGTTTTCAGCATGATGTCCCTCCTGTCGCATGGACTGCGCCGGGCGCATACCCGGCAACCGGTCCGGCACTCCGCGCAGCGTGCGGCGTTTTTCCCGACAGACCTCCGGACAGGGGCCGTGAACTGCCCGAACAGCCACCGCAACGGACGCGGCCACGGCCCGCCGCCATGGTCGGATGCCTTTCCCGGTCGGCCGACTAGGCTGCGAACATGCCAGGAACGGTCGGGCGGGTCCCCACGCCAGCAACTCCGGGCCCGGACGCACCCACCGGGTCCGGCCCGGGTGTCGGCGCGCTCGCCCACGACTGGGCCAGCACCCCGCTGGGCCCGGCCGACGGCTGGGATGTCGCCCTCCAGGCCGTGGTGGAGCTGGTCCTCGCCTCGCCGATGCCGATGGCCCTGGCGTACGGCGACGACCTCGTCCTGCTCTACAACGCCGGCTACGCCGAGCTGCTGGGCACCAAGCACCCGAGCGCCCTCGGTCGTCCGGCCTCCGAGGTGTTCGCGGAGATCTGGGCGCTGCCCGGCGTCGGTGCGGTGATCGAGCGCTGCTACCGGCAGGGCGAGGCCTTCCTGGAGAAGGAGTCCACCCTGCCGCTGGTCCGGGGGCACTCCGCGACGGTGGAACAGGCGGTCTTCACCCGGGGCTACTCACCGGTGCGCGACAGCGCAGGTCACATCGTCGGCGTGTTGACGGTCGCGGCCGAGACCACCCACGTCACCGAGCAGTTGCAGAGCCTCAGCGAGGTGGCCGCGGCGCTCGCCGGCACCCTCACCCTCGACGACGTGGCCCGGGTGGCGCTGCGGTACGCGATCACCACGTTCGACCCCGACCAGGCCTCGTTCGCTGTCGACGAGGGCGGCGGTGGCTGGCGCATGGTGCGTCGGGTTCGTGGCGAGTTGTTGGACGAGGCCGACGAGCGGCTTCCCCCGCTCTGGCGGCGCGCACCGGCGGACTGGTCGGCCCCGGTGGTGCAGGCGGCCCGCTCCGGCGCCCCGTCGTTCACCCGCGACGGGCAGCCGCTGCGGGACACCGCCGTGGACCGCCACGACCAGAAGATCCGGGCGATGGCGGCCCTGCCGCTGGGCACCTCGGTGATCCGCGGCGGGCTGGCGGTCGGCTACCAGGTCCCGCACACCTGGTCTCCCGCCGAGCGGGCGCTGCTGGCCGCCTCGGCGGAGCTGATCGGCCAGGCCGCGGAGCGGGCCCGCCGGTTCGAGACCCAGCACGGCACGGCCCAACTGTTGCAGCGCAGCATGTTGCCGGAGCACCTGCCGGATCTGCCCCGGTTGCGGATCGCGGCCCGCTACGACCCGGGCGTGGACGGCAACGCGGCCGGCGGTGACTTCTACGATGCGTTCCTGCTGCCCAACGGCTCGCTCGGCGTGGTGCTGGGCGACGTCGCCGGTCACGACGTGCAGGCCGCCGCGCGGATGGGGCAGGTCCGGGCCGCGCTGCGCGCCCTGGCCCTGGCCGACCCGACGCCCGCTGCGGTCCTGGGCGGCCTGGACCGGCTGGTGACCAGCCTCGGCGTGGAGGCCGGCACCCACGAGCTGTTCGTCACAGTGGCGTTCGGGGTGATCGACGCGGAGCGGCGGGAGCTGACCCTGTCCAGCGCGGGGCACCCCGCGCCGCTGATCCGCCGCGGCGACCCGGATGGTCGGTTCCACGCCGAGTACGTCGACGTCCCGGCCGGGCCGCCGCTGGGGTTGGGCGGCCGGCCGGGCACCACTACCGTCCCGTTCCGCCCCGGCGACACCCTGCTGCTGTTCAGCGACGGGGTGGTGGAGCGTCGCCGGCAGAGCCTGAGCGCCGGGCTGGCCACCCTGAGCGACGCCATCGCCAAGGCCGGCAGCGGCGACCCACGGGCACTCTGCGCGGTGGCCACCGCGGCGGTCCCGGGCGGCACGGAGGACGACGTGGCCGTGCTGGCGGTCGAGCACGCGCTCAAACCGAGTCGTTCGGCGAGCATGGAGGTGCCCGCCGAGCCGACCGCGCCCAGCCGGGTCCGGCACTGGCTGACCGGCCAGCTCACCGAGTGGCAGGTGCCCGAGTCGGTGATCGGGGCGGCGGTGCTCTGCACCAGCGAGCTGACCACCAACGCGTTGCTGCACGCCGGCACGGCCGCCCGGGTGGAGATTGACCTCAGCGCCGAGCGGCTGCTCGTCTCGGTCGCGGATTCCGGCACCCGGGGCACCGTGACCCGGGCCCGTACCGACACGTTGAGCAGTCGCGGGCGCGGCCTGGGCCTGATCGAGGAACTCAGCGACGCCTGGGGCACCGACCCGTCGGTCCGGGGCTCCACGGTCTGGTTCGAGATCCTCACGCCGCCGGCCGCGCATCCCTGAACCGCCCGAGGGTAGGAGGACGCCCATGGCTACCGACCGGCCCGCCGGGGTCCTCTTCGATGTCGACGGCACCCTTGTCGACACCACCTATCTGCACACCGTGAGCTGGTGGGAGGCGTTACGCCAGACCGATCAGCCGGTGCCGATGGCGGTGGTGCACCGTTCGATCGGGATGGGATCGGACAAACTCCTGGATCATCTCCTCGGCCCGGAGCGGGACCGCGACGCCGACTCGAAGCTGCGCGACGCGCACGACACCCTCTACGCCGAGTACTGGGAACGGCTCACGCCACTACCCCGGGCGGCCGACCTGTTGCGTGCCTGCGCCGAGCGGGGGTTGCGGGTCGTGCTGGCCACGTCCGCCTCGGAACCCGAGGTGGGCGCGCTTCGTCGGGCGCTGGCCGCCGATGACGTGATCGACACGATCACCTCCTCCGCGGACGCCCAGCAGAGCAAGCCGGCACCGGACATCCTTGTCGCCGCGTTGGAGCAGTCCGGGTTGGCCGCCGAGCGGGTGGTCTTCGTCGGCGACTCGGTGTGGGACGTCGCCGCGGCCGGGAAGCTGAACATTCCATGTGTGGGCCTGACCTGCGGTGGCACCAGCCGCGGCGAGCTCGCCGGCGCGGGTGCCGTGTCGGTGTACGACGACCCGGCCGCGCTGTTGCACGAGTTGGCGGACTCGCCGCTCAGCCGACCCCGGTGAGGATCACTCGGGTCCACCGGCGCGGACGCGCATAGCCGGAGCCCTTGCGGGGCAAGGACTGTCACCACCTGCCCGCGCCTCGCGGGTGCGGCCAGAAAGGGTGGTGCCGTGGAGCCGGTAGATGTGGCGTTCGCGCTGGTGGGCCTGGGCGCCCTGCTGGCGGGCATCCTGCCGCGGGTGCTGGAGCGGCGCCCGCTGTCCATGCCGATCGCCTTCCTCGCCCTCGGCATGCTGGTGTTCCTGCTGCCGGTCGGGCTGCCGTCACCGGACCCCCTGGCCCACCCGGAGCTGACCACCCACCTCACCGAGATCGGGGTGATCGTCGCGCTGATGGGCGCCGGGCTGAAGATTGACCGGCCGTTGAGTTGGCGGCGGTGGTCGTCCACCTGGCGACTGCTGGCGATCGCGATGCCCCTGTGCATCGCGGCGGTGGCAGTGCTCGGCTGGTGGTGGGCGGGGCTGGTGCCGGCCGCCGCGCTGTTGTTGGGCGCCGCGCTGGCGCCCACCGACCCGGTGCTCGCCGCCGACGTGCAGGTCGGCGAGCCGACCGACGTGGAGGATTCCGAGGACGAGGTCCGCTTCGCGCTGACCTCGGAGGCCGGCCTGAACGACGGGCTGGCGTTCCCGTTCGTCTACGCGGCCATCGCCATCGCCTCGACCAGCCTCGCCCCGAGCGACTGGTTGGCCGAGTGGTTCACAGTGGACGTGCTCTGGAAGATCAGCATCGGCGTCGGCGGTGGGCTGCTCATCGGCTGGCTGCTCGGCAAGCTGTTCTTCCGCGCGCCCAGTGACCTGCGGTTGGCCCGGCACGCCGAGGGCTTCCTGGCGCTGGCCGCCACGTTCCTGGCGTACGGGCTGGTGGAGGTGGTCGGCGGGTACGGCTTCCTGGCGGTGTTCGTGGCCGCCCGGGCCATTCGGGCCGCTGAGCGGACCCACGAGTTCCACTCGGTGCTGCACGACTTCGCCGAGCAGGTCGAACGGCTGCTCACCCTGGTGCTGTTGCTGCTGCTCGGCGGCGCGATCGTGGGTGGTCTGCTGGGCCCACTGACCTGGCCGGCGGCCGCCGTCGGGCTGGCGCTGGTGTTCCTGGTGCGGCCGCTGATCGGCTGGTTGTCGTTGCGTGGCGCACCGGGACGCCCGGCCGAGCACTGGGTCATCTCGTTGTTCGGCATTCGCGGCGTCGGCTCGTTCTACTACCTCGCCTACGCCACCACCAAGGCCGACTTCCCGCAGGCCGAGCTGCTCTGGGCGACCGTCGGGCTGGTGGTGCTCGTCTCCGTCGTGGTGCACGGCGTCGCGGCGACCCCGGTCATGCAGTTGCTGGACCGGGAGGGAGAGCGGACCTCCGACCCGGCCGAGCGGGACGCCGACGCTCGGCCGGTCGCGGCAGCCGGACACGCCTGAGCGGGTGACTCAGGCCAGGCGGGCGGCCAGTGCACGGCCCAGGTCCCGGCCGGAGCGCCAGGCGCTCTGCACCCGGGGCTTGCCGAACGCGTCGCCGGCCAGGCCGATTCCGTCGGCGTCGAGGTGGTGGGTGGCGCCGCCGGCGTCGCTGGTCGGCTTCGCGTACGTCCAACGGTGCACGTGCACGTCGACGGCCTGCTCGGGCAGCCCGAGCAGGTCCCGGACGGCCTGTTCGATCGCCGGGCCGGCCCCGGTGGGTTGGGCCAGGTGCCCGGCCGCGAACTCAGGCACTGTGTGCGCGACCAGCACCGGCGCGCCGTCACCGCGCCGGTCACCGTCGTCGCAGACGAGGTTGAGGACCGGATGCTCGTTGACGAACGCACCCCGGAAGTCCGGCCAGCGCCGGGTCGGGAAGCGCAGCACCGCGGCCAGCGACGGCGACCAGCGTTGCGCCTGTACGACCCGGGTGGCGTCGGTCAGGGCCGGGTCGAGCAGCAGGGCGGCCTGCGGACCCGGCATGGCCAGGGCGACCGCCGCACACGACTGCCCGTCGACGACCGGGCCGGGTTCCACCGTGAGCACCAGCCGGTCGACGGTCACCGGCACCGAGCCGGCCAGGTGCTCGACCAACGAGCGCAGCCCACGGGGGGCGGCGAAGCGCATCGGCCCGGGCACCTCGTGGTTGCCACTCCGGTCGTACGCCTGGAAGGTGTCGGTCCATTCGCGGACCAGCCCGGCGGCGCGCCACTGCTCGACCAGTGCGGCGAAGTCCGGGTCGGTGGCGGTGAAGTAGGCGGCGCCGATGTCCGCGGGCCGGCCCTGGAAGCGTTTGCTGGCCATCCGGCCACCGCAGACGTGCCCCCGCTCCCGGATCTGCACCGGCACCCCGGCCCGGGTCAACTCGACCGCACAGGCCACCCCGGCGATGCCCGCCCCGACCACCACCACGCTCGACCGGTCCTCCGTCATCAGATGATCGTAGGTGGCGGCGTTCGGGCATGAACCACTGATGATCGGGGTACTGGCACACCTGTTCGAAAGAAAGGGTGATGATGATGACGGACCGCCGCACCGAGCAGGCCGACCAGAACGCCGCGATCAAGGACCCGGACGAGTGGGTCACCGGGGATGAGCCGCCGACCGCCGCCCAGGAGTCCTACCTGAGCACGCTTGCCCGGGAAGCCCACGCCGACCTCCCGGACGACCTGACCAAGGCCGAGGCGTCCAAGCGCATCGACGAGCTTCAGGCCGAAACGGGCCGAGGCCAGTAACCCCGACCCCCTCACCCGCGATCTTGCACTTCCTGTCACGACAAAAGGGCACGCGAGGCGCAAATCGTCGTCAGCAGGTGCAAGATCGCGGGTGAGGGGCGGGGTGGGGTCAGGGGCGGGGCAGGCGATGCAGCTGGACCTCGGTGAGGATGCCGGCGTGCACCTCGGCCGTGAGGTAGGTGGCGTGGGGTTGGGAGCGGCGGTCGGTGGGTGAGCCCGGGTTGAGCAGGCGCAGCCCACCGGTTGCCTCGGTGTCCCAGGGGATGTGCGAATGCCCGAACACCAGCAGGTCGACATCGGGAAAGCGGGCCGCGCACCGCTTCTCCCGGCCGGTCCGGGGCCCGGTCTCGTGCACCACCGCGACCCGCAGTCCGTCGAGCTCGACCCGGGCCACCTCCGGCAGCCGGGCGCGCAGCGCCGGGCCGTCGTTGTTGCCGTACACCCCGATCAGTCGGCGCGATCGCGCGGTCATGGCGTCGAGCAGGGCCTCGTCCACCCAGTCGCCGGCGTGCACCACCAGGTCGGCCGCCTCGATGGCCGCCCAGAGTGGCCCGGGTAGGTCCCGGGCCCGCTTCGGTACGTGGGTGTCCGCCGTGAGCACCAGCCGCATACCCGGCATTGTCCCCCGAGTCCCGGCCGCCCACCCGGGGGACGTGGGTGGACGGCCGGGCTCCGCCTCCGCCGCCCGGCCCCGTGCGTCATCGACGCTCGGGTACGGGTGCCGAGCCGGTCAGGGGGCGGTCACGGCAGGGTCCAGCGTTGCGCCCCGGTGCCGTTGCAGGTCCAGATCCGCAGTTGCCGACCGTCGGTGAGGTCCGAGTTGGGGATGTCCAGGCACCGTCCGGACTGGGGGTTGCGCAGGCTGCCGTCCGGCTGGGCGGCCCACTGCTGGGCCCCGCTGCCGTTGCAGTCGTAGAGCTGCACGAGAGTGCCGTCGGTGGTGCCGCTCGCCTTCACGTCCAGGCACTTGGCGAGCCCCCGCACCGTACCGTCGCCGGGCAGGGACCAGCGCTGGGCGGCGGTGCCGTTGCAGGTCCAGGTCTGCACCTTGGTGCCGTTCGCGGTCTGGCTGGAGGCGATGTCCGCGCACTTGCCGAGGGCCTTGACCTCACCGGTGCGCGCCCCGCCGGTGCCGACGCCAGGGCCGGTGAAGGTGTAGCTGTCCACGTCCAGCAACGCCCCGCTGCCGCCGGTGACGACCAGGTACAGGTCGTGGGTGCCGTCGTCCGGCTTGGTCACAGTGGCACTCAGCTCGGTGTAGTTGTCCCAGCCGCCGGTGTTCGGCACCGCGATCCGGGCGACCTCGGTGCCGGTCGGTGAGTCGTACCGGAAGGAAATGGTGCCGCCGGGGCCGCCGGAGGAGACCCGGGCCCGGACGCCGGTGATCCCCTTGAGGCTCACCGCGTGGTGCCGGACGCTCTCGCCGTTCTGGACGTCACCCAGCCGCTTGCCACCCTCGGCCGCCGCCTGGTCGATCACCTTGGGGCCGTTGAGTTGGACGAAGTGCTCGGCCTGCCACTGTTTCGGGTAGAGGCTGATCTCCTGCTCACCGGTGAGTGCGGCGGAGCCGGTCGCGCCGCGATCGGTGTAGCTGCCCCGCAGGACGAAGAACAGCACCGAGTCGGGGCCGGCGTGCACCGGGCCGGTGTTGAAGGTCGCGCCGCAGCCGGTCCCCTCCCCCTCCTCGTGGGCGTGCTCCTGATGGCCCAGCGCGGCCCGGACGACCACCGCCGAGCAGGCCGGCGTGCCGTCCTGCGGGTCACTGGCCGTGGCGCCCACCGCCAGGTCCTGTCCCCAGTCGAAGAGCCCGCCGGCGGGCAGGCCGGTCAACGTGACAGTCGGCCGGTTGTTGCCGACCACCACCGACACCACAGTGGTGGCGCTGCGGCCGGTGCCGTCGTTGACGGTGAGCCGGGCGCTGTAGCTGCCGTTGGCGGAGTACGTGAAGGACGGGTTCGCGGCGGTCGAGTCGGTGCTGCCGTTGTTGGTGAAGTCCCACGCGTACGTCAGCGGGTCGCCGTCCGGGTCAGAGCTGCCGGCGCTGGAGAAGGTCACCGAGAGGGGGGCCAGTCCGTTGTCCCGGTTGACGGTGGCCTTGGCTACCGGCGATCGGCCACCCTGGACGTAGTTGATTTTGTAGAGACCGGCGTCGACCGCGCCGGAGAAGTAGCCGCTGCCGTACTCCAGCAGGTAGAGCGAGCCGTCCGGGCCGAACTGCCAGTCGATCGGGTGGACGAGTTTCATGCCGGCGAGCACCGGCTCGATGACGGTCGGCGCCCCGGTGGACGGGTTGCCGTTGTCGAACTGGACCTCCTTGATCCAGTTGCGGCAGTACTCGGAGATCAGCCACTTGTTGTCGTAGTAGGCCGGCCACTTCACGTCCGAGACGAGGTTCGGGTCGTAGTGGTAGACCTCGACGTGGTTGGGCGACCCGCACCCACCCGGGTTGTCCAGCGCCGGCCAGTCCTCACTGCCGCCGTGCTGCTCCCAGACCAGCGCCGGTTTCGTCGGCGGGAGCTGCTGGACCCCCGTGTTGCGGGGTGAGTTGTTGACCGGGCCGGTCGAGCCGCCGCAGGGAAACCAGGCACGCGGTGTGGCGGTGGCGAAGTCCCAGTCGTTGTAGGCGACGTTGGGGCCGCCGCAGTACGGCCAGCCGTAGTTGCCGGGCCCGTTGGCCCGGTTGAACTCGTCGTAGGCCGCCGGGCCACGGTTGGCGAGGTCGGTGCCGGCATCCGGGCCGACCTCGCCCCAGTAGAGGGTGTTGTTGGCCTTGCGGTCCACCCAGATCCGGTACGGGTTGCGCACGCCCATCACGTAGATCTCCGGCCGCGTTCGCGCGGTGCCGGCGGCGAAGAGGTTGCCGGTGGGGACGGTGTAGCTGCCGTCGTTCTCCGGGTGGATCCGGTTGATCTTGCCGCGCAGGTCGTTGGTGTTGCCCGAGGTGCGCTGGGCGTCGTACTGGGCGTTACGGTTCGTCCGCTCGTCGATCGGGGCCATCCCGGCTGAGTCGCCGCCGGAGTTGGTGTTGTCGCCGACGGCGAAGTACAGGTTGCCGGCCGTGTCCCAGCTCATCGAGCCGGCCGAGTGGCAGCAGAGATCGCGTTCGGTGGGCCACTCGATCAGCACGTCCTCGCTGCCCGGGTCGAGCAGCAGAGTGGACGGGTTGAAGGTGAACCGACTGATCCGGTTGACCAGTGGGGTGACCTTGGGCGAGTAGAAGAGGTAGACCCAGCGATTGCTCGCGAAGCTCGGGTGCACTGTGATGCCGATCAGGCCGTCCTCGAAGCGGGCGTCCAGTGGCAGGGTCAGCGCGACCGTGGTGGACCTGGTCGCCGGGTTGTAGAGGCGGACCTGACCACCGGCGCTGCTGGTGCCCCGGTTGATGTAGAAGACCTTGCCGTCTGGTGCGACGGCCAGTTCGATCGGTTCGCCCATGGAGAGGCCGCCGTCGAGGGCGACCTTCTCGAAACCGATGGTGGCGGGCGGGGCGAGGGCGGCGGCCTGGGCCGGGGACGCGGCGGCCGGTGGAACGCTTGCCTGTGGAACGAGGCAGAGGGTGACCAGGACGGTGAGCAGTGTGGTGGCGCTGACGAGCCGTCGACGCAGAGTGCGGGACACGAGACCTCCAGCTGTCCGGGGGATCTCGGTGCCGCTCCCGCCGACTGGAGGAGCACCGCGGTGTTTCCCGGACATTAACGTCTTTCACTGGAAGGCGATAGAACTTCGCGTCATCGGATCGAAAGTTGTCAAGATTTACACGAAAGTACGGGCTCAGCGACGCGTCGGAGTGAAGTGCGCCGGGGGCATCCCGCAATCGCGCAACGTCGGGTCCTGCTCGACGTCGGTGAGCACACCGGCGGCATTGATGAGGCCGATGTGCGAGAACGCCTGCGGGAAGTTGCCCAACTGCTCCCCGGTCTGCTGGTCGATCTGCTCGGCGAACAGGCCAAGGTCGTTGACCCGACCAGCCAGATCGCGAAACAACTCGTGCGCCCGCTCCCGCTCGCCGCCCAACGCCAGGCAACTCACCAACCAGAACGAACAGATGACGAAGCCCGCCGGGTCGCCGTCCCAGCGCCGCAGCAGGCCGTCGTGCGACAGCCGCCGCTCCACCGCGCGGACCGTCGAGCGCATCCGCGGGTCATCGGCACGCAGAAAACCCACCAGCGGCATCACCAGCACCGACGCGTCCAGCTCGTCGGAATCAAAAATCCCGGTGTACGACTGGAGCCGGTCGCTCCACCCCCGCTCGAGGATCGCCGCGCGCACCTCGTCCCGGGCCGCCGTCCAGCGGGCCAGGTCCTGCGGCCCGCCGAGCTGGTCGCCGAAGCGGACCGCCCGGTCCAGCGCTACCCAGCACTCCACCTTCGAGGACACGTGGTGGTGTTGCACCCCACGCTCCTCCCACATCCCCGCGTCCGGCTGTTTCCAGTCCTGCTCGGCCTGATCGGCGAGCACCCGGAGCAGGTGGTAGACGTCCGGGTCGAACGGTTCCAGCTGGTCGCGCATCAGCCAGGCGGCGTCCATGGCCGCGCCGTAGATGTCGTTCTGCCGCTGCCGCCATGCGTCGTTGCCGGTCACCACCGGCGGGCTGTCGCGGTAACCGCCGAGCTGGTCCAGCCGATGTTCGGTGAGGTCCCGCTCCCCCAGCACCCCGTACATGATGGGCACCGGCTGGTCGCCGATTCGGCCCATCGCCCGGCCCAACCAGGCGAACTGCCGCCGCACCTCGTCGAAGCACGCCGACCGCCACAGCGCCCGCAGCGTGTGGCTGAAGTCGCGCACCCAGACGTAGCGGTAGTCGTAGTTGCGGTCCCCGCCGAGCTTCTCCGGCAGCGAGGTGGTCACCGAGGCCACCACCGCGCCGCTGGGCCGGTACGTCATGCCCTGCACCACCAGCCCGCTGCGCCGCACCTCCTCGGCGTAGAAGCCCTTGTACTCGTGCTCGTCGGCCCAGGACCGCCAGCCTGCGACGGTGTCGGCGATCGTCTGGTCGGCGTCCGGTACCTCCGGCAGTGGTGCGTCGTAGGTCGGGGCGTACCCGAGACTGAAGTTGTGGGTCGTGCCGGCGCGGACGGTGAACGTCGCTGCGGCATCGCCGTCGTCGCCGCACGCCAACCGCACGCTGCTGCGGAAGGTGAGCCGCACGGCCCCGGCGATGGCCTCAAGCATGTCCTCACGCTCGACCAGGTACGCGGTGGTGCGCCCGTACTCGAAGCGCGGACGGTAGTGCACCCGCATCGGCACCGCACCGGAGAGTCCCTGCACGCTACGGACCAGCACCTGCGGTGGGTGCATCCCTATGTCGTGACCTCGCGAGCCGGGCTCGAAGGCGAGCGCATCGGTGAGCGCGACCTCCCCCTGCGCGGTACGGAAGACGGTCCGCAGGACCAGGGTGTCCTCCAGGTAGCTCCGTTCGACAGTGAAATCGACCTCCGGTCGGATCGACCAGTGCCCTGCGCCCTCGTCGAGCAGCCGCCCGAACACCGACGGGGCGTCGAACCGGCCAGGGCACCACCAGTTCACCGAGCCCGAGGCGTCCACCAGCGCCGCGGTGCGGCCGTCGGCGAGGAACCCGTAGTCGCTGATCTGTCCGCTCTCCACCTGACTGCCTACCCGGGCAGTCCGCGCCCATTCCCCTCCTGTCCGGCGGTGGAGACCGCGTTACCGGTCGGCCTGGACGGGAACGCGGCGAGCTGACGAGGGAGGATGCTCATGACGTCAGCTTCGGAGCCGACCGCCGCCTGGCGGTCCGGCACACAGGGTGGCGACCTGCTTCCATCCGGGCCGGCCGGCCGCCTGTCGTCCCCGGGCGGGGACGGCCACGGGCCGGAGGCCGGCCCGCCGACCGTGACGATCGGCTCGTACCAGGACTATCCGACCGCGCAGCGGGTCGTCGACTACCTGGCCGACAACCGCTTTCCGGTGGAGCACAGCGCCATCGTCGGCACCAACCTCACCCTGGTGGAGACGGTGCTCGGGCGAATGACCACCGGTCGAGCCGGTCTGCTCGGCGCCGGTACCGGCGCCTGGTTCGGGCTCTTCATCGGCCTGTTGTTCGGCATCTTCACCGTCGGCAACTGGCTGGCGGTGATCCTGGTCGGGCTGGTCATCGGTGCGATCTGGGGTGCCGTGTTCGGTGCGGTCGCGCACGCCATGACGGGCGGCCAGCGCGACTTCACCTCGGCCAGCTCACTGCGCGCCGGCCAGTACGCGGTGACAGTCGACGCGCAGCTCGCCGACCAGGCGCGGCAGCTGCTCGGTCGGATGCAGATGTCGGGACGGGCGGCCACCAACGGCTGAGCGACGACCGGCCGCCCGCCCCGGCAGCACTCGGGGCGGGCGGCCGTTCAGTCGTGGTACGTCAGCTCGCCGGCGCGCAGCGGCACATCGACCCGGTTCTCCGGTGGTGCCAGCGGGCAGGCCCAGCGGTCGTCGTAGGCGCAGCTCGGGTTGTAGAGGTAGTTCGCGTCCAGCCGGACCCGGTCGCCGGGCAGTAGCTCGACGCCCCGGCCGAAGGTGCCCTTCACCGTGTCGGTGAGGTACCGGCCTCCGCCGTAGCTCTCCCGACCGCAGGTGCCGTCGCGCAGCGGAACGAACAGCCCGCCCCCGTACGCCTCGATCCACCACAGGGTCAGCGGCCCCCAGGACGTCTCGGCAACCGCCACCCGCCGGTACGCGACCACCCCGTCCGGGCCACCGGTGTCGATGCGCAGCTCACCGCTGGCCGACCGCAGGGGCGCCTCGACCACGGCCTCGGGGTTGGGCGGGAAGTAGCGCACCCCGGCGAAGTCGGACCTCTCCGCCACGGGGATCGGGCTCTGCGGATGGGTGGCGAAGAGTTCGTCGCGGCCGGCGCGGAAGCCGGCCAGGTCGACGTCGGACAGGTACAGCCGGGCCACCCGCTCCCGCCAGTCGGCCAACTCCAGATCATCCACACCACCGAGCCTATGCCGTGGCTCTGCGGCAGCTCAGCGCGACGGCCAGTTGGTGAGGACGGCGTCGAGGGCGTCCAGGGCGCGCGACCAGGAGTCGTCGGTGGGGCGCGGGGTGTGCCGGAAGCCGCCGGTCTTCTCCAGGCTCACGAACCCGTGGAACGTGCTGTGCATCATCCGCACCGCGTCGGTCTGGTCAGGCTCGGAGAGCCGGTAGCCGCGCAGGATCGCCCGGGTCATCTCGGCGTGCCGGACGCCCGCGCTCGCGGCGGCGGTCTCCGGGTCGAGGTCGATCTGCATGGCCGCGTAGCGGCCCGGGTGCTCTCGCGCGTAGTCGCGGTACGCGTTGGCGAACGCCACCAGCGCGTCCTTGCCGGCCCGGCCGGCGAGCGCGGCGGCGACCCGGTCGGCCAGCTCCGCCAGTGCCAGCAGGGCGATCCGGACCCGCAGTTCGTGTGCGTTCTTGAGGTGGAAGTACAGGCTGGCGTCCTTCACCCCGAACTGGCGCGCGAGCGCGGCGACTGTGACGTTCTCGACCCCCACCTCGTCGGCCAGCTCGGCCGCGGCCAGCGTCAGGCGCTCGACGGTCACCCCGGCACGTGCCATGCAGCACACTCCCAACCTAGCCGTAATAATCGCTTGCCTAAGAGGGCTAGGCTACTACCTATGTTGGTCCTGACCGAATCCGTCATCCGCGCGTCCTTCGTCAACTGCAGCAAGGGCGAGGCGAAGCGGCTGGCCGTACCGAATGATCTTGAAATGCGCCAGTGGGACGACCTCGACTTTCTCGGCTGGCGGGATCCCTCCGCCCCGCAGCGGGCCTACCTGGTCGCCGAGACCGACGGCAAGCTGGCCGGGGTGGTGCTGCGGGCCGCGAAGCACCAGATGGGGCGCGTGCGGCACAGCATGTGCTCGTTCTGCCTGACCACCCACCTCGGCGGTGGCGTCTCGTTGATGACCGCACCCAAGGCCGGCCCGAGCGGACGGCAGGGCGACTCCGTGGGCACGTACCTGTGCTCCGACCTGGCCTGCTCGCTGTACCTGCGCGGGAAGAAGCACGCCGGGCCCCCCGCGCCCGAGCCACTGCCCCTGCCGGAGCGGATCGAGCGCGTCAGGACCGCCCTCGCGACATTCCTCCGCAAGGTCACCGAGTGACGGTTCGAGACGACCTGCGCGGCCGGGGCCGGAGCGTGTTCGGACCCCGGTCCGCCTCCGGCTAACGGTCGGTGGCCAGGCGGGCGTGCAGGTGCTCGTCGTAGCGGCGGCCGTCGCCGTACCGGTACGACTCGCGCAGGGTCCCCTCGGCCGGGTAGCCGGCGCGGTCGGCGACCCGGCAGGACGCCGGGTTGGCCACCGCGTGACACAACTCCACCCGGTGCAGCCCGAGATCCGCGAACGCCCAGTCGGTGAGCCGGACGACGGCGCGCACCGCCACCTGACGCCCCCTCGCCGCGGGCACCGTCCAGTAGCCGATGGACGCGTCGCCGTCGTGGATGCGGTGCAGCGACACCGAGCCGAGCAGTTCGCCGTCGGCCGCCGCGGTGACCGCCATCGAGGCGTGGCCGCCGGTGGACCAGTCGGCCCGGCGACGCACCCAGAGCAGCGCGACCTCGTCGTCGATCGGGTCGCCGCCCTGCGGGTTCCACTGGGCGATCGCCGGGTCCCGGAGGGCGTCGCGCACCGCCGGAGCGTCCGCGTCTCGCCAGGGGCGCAGCAACAGGTCGGCGGCGGAGAGTTCCACGTGTTCCACGAGGCCGGAGTCTGGCACAACCTGCGGCCTGGGCGCCGCCGGATTAACGCGGGTTTCCTTCAAAGCTGCACGATCCAGCCGCCAGCGGGTGAGGAAGTGACGCAGGCGACGCTTAACGACATTACTTAAATTTTGAAAGAGTGCTATCGTCGTGGACATGACCGAGAGCCTGGACAGCACCCGAGAGGCCGCCTGGCGCGCCTACATCGAGGCCAGCCAGCGTCTCTACACGCAGTTGGAAGAGGATCTGCGGGTCGACAGCGACCTCAGCTTCGCCGACTACCACGTGCTGGTCCTGCTCTCCGAGGCGCCGGGGCAGCGGCTACGGATGGGCGAGTTGGCCAGCCGGTTGATCTTCTCGCCCAGCCGCCTCACCTACCAGGTCTCCTCCATGCAGCGTCGTGGCCTGGTCAGCAAGGAGCCCTGCCCGGACGACCGGCGCGGCAGCGAGGCGGTGCTCACCGCCGCCGGGCTGCTCGCCCTGCGGGAAGCCGCACCCCACCATCTGGCGTCGGTGCGCACGCATCTCATGGACGACCTCGACGATGCCGAGGTCGCCTGCCTCACCCGGGTCTTCGACCGGCTCGGCGAGCGCCTGCGGGCATCGCGGGTCAGCTCGACCACCCCCGCCTCACGCTAGGAGCCTCGACATGCCCGCGATCACCGTCGACAACGTTCTCGTCCTGCCCCGCCTGCCCCGCCTCGACGAGGCCGCCACGATCCGCCCGGTCCGCACGGTGACCACGGCGCCCAGCGGCTTCGAGGGTGAGGGCTTCCCGGTTCGTCGCGCCTTCGCCGGGGTGTCGACCACCGACCTGGACCCGTTCATTCACCTCGACCAGATGGGCGAGGTCGACTACGCGCCGGGCGAGCCCAAGGGCACCCCGTGGCACCCGCACCGCGGCTTCGAGACCGTCACCTACATCATCGACGGCGTCTTCGACCACCAGGACTCCAACGGTGGTGGCGGCACCATCACCGACGGCGACACCCAGTGGATGACGGCGGGCAGCGGCCTGCTGCACATCGAGGCGCCGCCGGAGCACCTGGTGATGAGCGGCGGGCTCTTCCACGGCACGCAACTGTGGGTCAACCTGCCCCGCTCGGCCAAGATGAACCCGCCCCGCTACCAGGACATCCGGGGTCGGGAGTCGGCGCTGCTCACCACGCCCGACGGCGGCGCGCTGATCCGGGTCATCGCCGGCGAGGTCGCCGGGCACCGCGGCCCGGGTTCGACCTTCACCCCGATCACCATCACGCACGTCACAGTGCAGCCGGGCGCGCAGGTCGACCTGCCCTGGCGGCCCGACTTCAACGCCCTGGTGTACGTGCTGGGCGGTCGCGGCACCGTCGGCACCGACCGGCGTCCGGTGCGTACCGGCCAGCTCGCGGTGCACGGCCCGGGTGACGCGCTGCGGTTCAGCGCCGACACCTCGCAGGACAGCAACACCGCGGCACTGGACCTCTACATCATGGGTGGTCAGCCGATCCGGGAGCCGGTGGCACAGTACGGCCCGTTCGTGATGAACACCCGGGACGAGCTGCTCAAGGCATTCGAGGACTTCAAGGCCGGCCGCCTCGGCGTGATCCCCACCGAGCGGCTCCCGCACACCGGCGGCCAGGGCACCCGGCCCTGACCACTGTCGACCGCTGGGTTCGGCGCCGACGCCTCCGGTTCACCCCGGGGGCGTCGGCGCCGCCTCAGGAGACCGCAAAAATCCCGGCGACGCCCAGAATCACCATCACCAACACCGCTACCAGCGCACCCCGTTCGCTCTCCACCGCCGGCTCGCGGTTCTCGGTCACGGGATTCGTCGTGTCGCGGGGCATGGTGTGGCCTCCTCGGCTGTTGTCGCGTCGCTTTTGATGGCGTTGGCCAGGTCACCGGTCGGGGGCCTGGCGTGCGGACCCGCGTCGGGGGTCCTACCGTGAGGACGTTGCCGACCTCCAGGGGGGCTGGACGGTGCCGTTGCAGGACTGGTTCCTCACCGCTGAGGAACGCGCCAACCCGGTCTCTGGCATACCCGTATGGACCACGGGAAACCTCGCCGAGCCGTTGATTCACGGTGCCGCTTACTTCGACCGGCTGGTCGGCGAGGTCGAGGCCCTGGGCCCCGGCGACCATCTGTTCTTCACCGACTGGCGGGGTGACCCGGACCAGCGGTTGCGCCCGGACGGTCCGACAGTGGCCCAGCTCTTCGCGCAGGCCGCGCAGCGCGGTGTGGTGGTCAAGGGGTTGATCTGGCGCTCGCACCTCGACGTCCTGGCGTACAGCGAGGCCGAGAACCGCGACCTCAGCGAGACGATCTCGGCCGCCGGTGGCGAGGTGCTGCTGGACCAACGGGTCCGGCGCGGCGGCTCGCACCATCAGAAGCTCGTGGTGCTGCGGCACCAGGGCGCGCCCGAGCGGGACGTCGCCTTCGCCGGCGGGATCGACCTGTGCCACAGCCGCCGCGACGACGCCGCGCACCACGGCGACCCGCAACCGGTGCAGATGTCCCCCCGGTACGGACCCAATCCGCCCTGGCACGACGTGCAGCTCGCGGTGCGCGGTCCGGTGGTCGGCGCGTTGGACACCCTGTTCCGGGAACGCTGGACCGACCCGATGCCGCTGGACTCGGAGAACCCGGTGGCCTACCTGCGGGACCGGCTGCGCGGCTCGGACCTGCGCCCCGACCCGCTGCCCGAACAGCCGGCCGATCCGCCGCCCTGCGGTCCGCACCAGATCCAGGTGCTGCGCACCTACCCCGCCGTCCGCCCGCGCTACTCGTTCGCACCGCACGGGGAGCGGACCGTGGCCCGGGGTTACACAAAGGCGGTACGCCGGGCCCGCCGGCTGATCTACCTGGAGGATCAGTACCTCTGGTCGGCCGAGGTCGCGGACCTGTTCGCGCACGCGCTGCGGGACAACCCGGACCTGCACCTGATCGCCGTCGTCCCCCGCCACCCGGACGTGGACGGCAGGCTGGCGTTGCCGCCGAACATGGTCGGGCGCGAGCAGGCGCTGTCACTGTGTGAGCAGGCCGCACCGGACCGGGTGCACGTGTTCGACGTGGAGAACCACGCCGGCGGCCCGGTCTACGTACACGCGAAGGTCTGCGTGATCGACGACGTCTGGGCCAGCGTGGGCAGCGACAACTTCAACCGGCGGTCCTGGACGCACGACAGCGAGTTGTCCTGCGCGGTGCTCGACGACACCCCCGACCAGCGGGAGCCCACCGACCCCGCTGGGCGGGGCGACGGCGCGCGGAGCTTCGCCCGGGACCTGCGACTGCGGCTGTGGCGCGAGCACCTGGACCGCGACCCGGACGGCGCGGACGACGCCGACCTGCTGGACCCGGCGGACGCCGTCGCGGCCGCCACGGCCGCCGCCGACGCGCTACAGCAGTGGTACGACGACGGCCAGGTGGGAGAACGGCCGCCCGGGCGGCTGCGCCCGCACCGCCCCGAACGGCTGCCGTGGTACACCCGGGCCTGGGCGCTGCCGATGTACCGGCTGGTCTACGACCCGGACGGCAGGCCGCTGCGGGCGAGGCTGGCCGGCACCTGGTGACGCGGTCGGGACGGCTCCGGCGCGGCGACCGCGTGCACGTGCAGCCCGCCGGGGTAGGCGAACGACGAGCGCGGTGAGTAGTAGCCGAAGCCGATGGTCAGCGGGTTGGCCGGGCGCAGCGCGTACATCGGGTGGCCGGGCTGGAGGAACTCCACCGACTCGATCTCGAACGGGGCGACCGGCTCGGCGACGAAGGGGTAGGCCGAGCTGAGCAACTGTCCGTCGCGCCGGGTGAAGTAGCGGTGGTGCCCACTGCTGATCACGTGACCGGTCTCCCCCACCCGACACCGGGCCCGGACCAACGGTGTGCCGTCGATCTCCGTCTCGGAGACCAGGTCCTCGCCGTTCACGTCGATCCGGGTGCGCCCGGCGAGCACCGGGGCGCCGCGGGCGAGGGCGTACTCACGGACCAGCCGGCTGGAGGCCACGTAGTGGGTCCACCAGCCACCGGCGTTGAGGCCGCCCGGCGCGTCGACGCCCAGCAGCGAGACGCCGAGGTAGGTCAGCGAGTACGCACCGAAGCCGGAGGTCTGCGTCTCGTCGTCGACGATGTACTGGTTGAGGAAGACCTGCCGGTCGGGGCGGGGGCAGAGCCCCGGCGGGACCAGCGCGGCGACCGCGTCGGGATCCGCCGGCAGCCAGCTGAAGTAGAGGGTGCGGCTGTTCACGACAAGCTGGGGAGCGGCTGGATCGAGCACGGTGCCTCCGAACCGGGTGTGTACACGCGACGCTACGGCCGGTCCCACCAGCGGGACAAGGACGGATAGTCGACACTCCTGGCGACTTGTCGGATTTCATGTTGACCAGTCGACGCGACCCGTGGGCCGATCGGCCGAGCCGGCCGACCGACCGGCGGTGGACCGGGCGGCGGACCGTAGCGACGACAACGGGTAAGGATCCTCACAACCACCCCAACTTCCGCGCCATTTGCCCCTTTTATTGCTCGACACACCTTAAGTACATCAACCTTTCGGCTAGATTTCCGGGAGACGATCAGGTTAAGGTGACTCCCGAACGGCCCATTGGAAGCTAAACCAAAGCGTCACGTCTTTTTCGTCAGCGGACGAGGTGCAGGGAGGACCACCCATGACCGCGCCAACGATCACCGAGCAGCCGAGCGCCGCCGTCAAGGCCACCACCAAGCTCGACCCGCGCGCTCTCACCGACAGCGCCGCCGATCTGCTCAACGCGATGGCGGCGCTGCCCGCCAACCACCCGTCGCGCGCCGCTCTGCGGGACCGGGCGATCGAGGCCTGGCTGCCGCTCGCCAACCACCTGGCCCACCGCTACAGCGGGCGCGGCGAGCCGAACGACGACCTGGCGCAGACCGCCGCGATCGGCCTGATCAAGGCCATCGACAAGTTCGACCCCGAGCGCGGTGTCGACTTCGCCGGTTACGCGATCCCCACCATCATCGGCGAGCTCAAGCGGCACTTCCGGGACCGCACCTGGGACATCCGGGTGCCCCGCCGGCTCCAGGAGCTGCGGCTGGCCATCTCCGACGCCAACAGCTCGCTCCTGCAGACCCTCGGCCGCTCGCCGACGGTCGCCGACATCGCCGCGCACCTCAAGCTCACCGAGGAAGAGGTGCTGGAGGGCCTGGAGGGCGCCCGCGCGTACAACGCGGTGTCGCTGTCCACCCCGACCGGCGACGGCGAGCGCGCCACCGAGCTGGGCGACATGCTCGGCGGCGAGGACAGCGAGTTCGAGCTGGCTGAGCTGCGGGTCGCCCTCGGCCCGGCGCTGGCCACCCTCGACGAGCGCGAGCAGAAGATCCTCACGCTGCGCTTCTACGGCAACCTGACCCAGTCGCAGATCGCCGACCAGATCGGTGTCTCGCAGATGCACGTCTCGCGGCTGCTGACCCGCGCGCTGACCAAGCTGCGCGGCCAGCTCGACGGCACGTACTGACCGGTTGACGCACGGAGGGCCGGGTCCATGGACCCGGCCCTCCGTGCTGTCACGTGAGCGTTACAGTGCGACCACGGGGCGTGCTGGTCGCGTCAACCAACCGGCTCAGTGCCCGACCGGCTCGCGCCACATCGGCCAGAACGGCGTTCCGTCGGGCACCCGGAACGGCTCGCCGGCCAGGTAGCCGTGCTTCGCGTACAGGTCCCGGCTGCGCGGGCTGCTCGCCTCCAGGTACGCCGGCATCCCGTTGGCGTCCAGCCAGGCGTGGTGGTGGCGCATCAGCGCGCTCCCCAAGCCCTGCCCCTGCCGGTCTGGCCGGGTCGCCAGGAACGCGAGGTGGTGGTGGTCCGGGTGCGGGTGGTTCGCCGCGAACAGCTCGTCGAGGTGCTGGAAACGGTCGGTCCACTCGCCGCAGGCGGCGGCCAGTCGGGCGTCGTAGTCCGCCGGCGGCGGCGCCGGCTGGCCGACCGACGGAAACCAGACCGCGACCGAGGCCCGGTCCGCTGTGGCGTGGACGATGCCGTGCCGCATCGCGTGCCCGACCAGGATCTCGAAGTCGCCGGCCAGTACCGCCTCCCGCTTGCTCGGGTCGGGGACCAGCCAGTACGTCACCTCCAGGATGGTGAACGCCTCGGCGATCCGACCCGCCACGAGGGTGGTCTCCTCCGGCCCTAGTTGCTCGATGACCACGCTCATCGGGTCACCTCCACGGCGGCTGGTGACTCCGGCTTGACGGCCGCCGCGGCGCTCGCGGCCCCCAGGCCGATCCGGGCGTACGTGTCCGGGCGGTTGCTGCGCAACAGCAGGGCCCAGCCGATGCCCAGCAGGGCGGCCACCGGGTACGCGGCGGGCAGCGCCCAGCGCAGCGTCGAGTCGGGCGCGACACCGAGCAGGTTGGCGAAGTTCGACACGGCCAACCAGATGATCACGAAGAGCGCGATGGTGGCCAGGCCGGGCGCGATGGCCCGTCGCCAGAGGTTCTCGCCCCCGGCGGAGCGGGCGAAGTAGGCGATCACCGCCACCGAGGTGGTGGCGATCAGCAGCAGGACACCGAAGCCGCCGGTGGTGCCGACCCAGAAGAAGAGCTGAACCACCGGATCCCAGCCGTTGACGGCGTACAGCAGGATGACCAGCAGTCCGAGGACGCTCTGCGCCACCGAGGCGGCCCGCGGCGCCCCGGTGCGGGCCGAGGTCTGCCCGAACACCGCCGGCAGCACGCGTTCCCGACCGAGCGCGAAGGTGTAGCGGGCCGTGGTGTTGTGGAACGAGATCATCGCGGCGAGCACCGAGGTCAGGAAGAGCACCTGCCCGATGGTGACCGCTGTGTCGCCGAGGTGCGCGGCGGCAAGGTTGAAGATGAGCCCGACGCTCTGCTCGCCGGCCTCGGCGACGATCTGGTCCTGCCCGACCGCGACGGTCATGGTCCAGGACGACAGCGCGTACAGCCCGGCGATGATCGCCACCGAGAGGTAGGTGGCCAGCGGCACCGTCCGCTTCGGGTCCTTGCTCTCCTCGCTGAAGACCACCGCCGACTCGAAGCCGACGAAGCCGAGGACGGCGAGCACCAGCACCGCGCCGACCCCCGGCACGAAGAGGTTGTCCGGTGAGAACGGGGCGAAGCTGACCCCACCCTCGGCAGGGTTGCCGAGTTGTCCCAGGTCGAAGACGAGGACCACCACGATCTCGGCGACCAGCAGCGCGGCCAGGACCATGCCGTTGAGGTCGACCCGGAGCAGGCCGAGCAGGCCAACCAACGCCCACGCCACCAGGGCCACGACGGCCCAGTGCGGGTGCCCGCCGAAGAGCCGGTCGAGCACCGGCTCGGCCGCCACGCCGATGGTGCCGTACAGCCCGACCTGCAACGCGTTGTACGCGATCAGCGCGACCCAGGCGGCGCCCACGCCGGCCGGTCGACCGAGACCACGGGAGACGTAGGCGTAGAAGGCGCCGGCGTTCTCCACCCGGCGGGACATCGCCACGTAACCCACCGAGAAGAGCGCGAGCACCGCGGCGATCAGCAGGAAGGCCAGCGGGATGCCGGTCACCCCGATGACGCCGTAGCCGGTGGTGACGACGCCGGCCACCACTGTCAGCGGCGCGGCGGCGGAGAGGACGAAGAAGATCACCGAGGGGATGCCGAGACGGCCTCGGGCCAGGGCTTCGGAGACGTTGCTGGGTCGGTCGACTGTCGATGTCGGGGGCATACGACTACTCCGATTGTCGAGGGGAGGGTTGGGGGTTACCGGGGGATCAGGGGATGCCGCGCAGCACGGCGGCGCCGACGGCGGCCTCGGTGTGCCCGACGAGTTCCTTGAGTGGTGCCGGCAGCGCGGGGATGAGGACGTTCAACCGGTGGTGCGCGCGGGGGCCGGCGCTCCACAGCACCTCGCGGGTCAGCCCCGCGGCCACGACCAGGCCGAGCAGCAGGGCGTCCGGCACGCCAGGTGGGTCCGGCCGGTCCAGCAGGGCCCGTAGCCGGGTGGCCGGCCAGGCCACCGCGTTGAGGTCGATCGGCAGGTAGCTGACCGTGGTACGCAGCAGCCGGCGGCTCTCCTGGCGGCGTAGCACCCCGGCGCGGGCCAACCGCTCCCCCACCGAGGTCGTGGCGCTCTGCGCCAGGAAGCTCAGCCAGGTGCGCAGCTCCCGGTGCTGGGACTCACCGACCAACTGGTCCAGCACTGTGTGCGCCAGGGCATCGGCCGGCGGACGTCGGTCGATGACGGTGATCTGCCCGGCCGTGACGGTGATGTGTCCATAAAGGATCAACTCGCCGAGGAGCCCGCCGGCCAGCCCGAGCCCGGTCGCCGCCGGGTGCAGTTTGGCCTTGCCGCGACTGTCGTTGTGTGCGATGAGGAAGAACTCGTCGGCGATGAGCAACGGTCCTCCCGCACAGGTGTGTCCACAGTGATCGCGACCGGGAAAGGATGCACCGACAGCTACTGCAACGCAACTCCCAGATTTGAAAGTTGCACTCCGTGCATCTGCGACCTGCGGATCTTGTCGTGGCAGACTCGGACGGTGACCGCCACTCCCGCCATCCGGCACGCCGCCAGCCCGACAGTGCGGCGACGCCGCATCGCCCGGGAACTCCGCCAACTTCGGGAACGCGCGGGCATGACCCTCGATGTGGCAGCCCGTCAGCTCGACATGTCGAAGAGCAACCTCTCCCGGATCGAGACCGCACAGATCGGCATCAAACCGCGCGACGTCCGGGCCGCTCTCGCGCTGTACGAGGTGACCGGTTCGGATGCCGAGGCGCTGATCGAGATCGCCCGGGGGGCACAGCAGCGCGGATGGTGGCAGAACTACAGCGACGTGCTCCCCGAGTGGTTCGAGTTCTACGTCGGGCTGGAGGCCGAGGCGGCGGCGCTGCGCACGTACGAGGCCGAGTCGGTGCCCGGGCTGCTGCAGACCGAGGCGTATGCCCGGGAGATCTTCCGGCGCACCGCCGGCGAGGACGGCCTGGAGCGCAAGGTCGCCGCCCGACTGCGCCGACAGGAGGTGCTGCGCCGCGAGGACCCTGTCGACCTGTCGGTGATCCTCAACGAGGCGGTGCTCCTGCGCCCGGTCGGCGGCACCGCGGTGATGGCCGAACAACTGGTCCACATGAGTCGGATCGCGCAACTACCCAACGTGACAATCCAGGTACTTCCATTCGCGGCTGGCGGGCATCCGGCCATGAGCACCCCGTACGTGATCCTCAACTTCGCCGACGCCGCCGACGCGTCCGTGGTTTACCTGGATAACCTCACGATGGGACTGGCTCTGGAGGAAGCCGATCATGTGCTCGGGTATAGCCTTCTGCACGAGGAGCTGTGCCGGATGGCGCTCGATCCGACGGCGTCGTTGACCCGTCTTGAGCATGCTTCTCGTAACTTTGCGTGACCGCTTCTGCGGCACGCCGACGCAGACGAGAGGTACCGCGGATGACGGCGTACGACCTGACCCGAGCGGACTGGCGCACCAGCACGCGCAGCAGCGGCAACGGCAACTGCGTGGAGGTCGCGACAGTCGACGGTCAGGTCGCCGTCCGGGACAGCAAGGACCGCTCCGGCCCGGTGCTCGCCTTCGGTGCGCCGGCCTGGCGGGCCTTCGTGCTCGGCGTCGGCGAGGTCCGTCGCTCCTGACGCACCCGTCCCGGTGCGAGACTGGGCCGTGCTCTCCGACGTAACAGTTGACCTGCCGGTCCGTCCGGTGCTGCCGGCGCTGGTCGCGGCACTCGACGCGGCCGGCGCCGGTGTGCTGGTGGCCCCGCCGGGCACCGGCAAGACCACCCTCGCGCCGCTGGCCGTGGCCGACCGGGTGACCGGTCGGGTGGTGATCGCCCAACCCCGCCGGGTGGCGGCCCGTGCCGCTGCCCGGCGCATGGCCGAGTTGCTCGGCGAACGGGTCGGTGAGCGGGTCGGCTACGCGGTACGCGGGGAGCGCCGGGTCGGCCCGGCCACCCGGATCGAGGTGGTCACCACCGGCCTGCTGGTCCGCCGGCTGCACCACGACCCGGAACTGCCCGGCACGGGTGCCGTGCTGCTCGACGAGTGCCACGAACGCCAACTCGACGCCGACCTCGCGCTGGCCTTCACCGTGGAGGCGCGCGCCACCCTCCGGCCGGACCTGTGGCTGCTGGCGATGTCGGCGACCCCGGACACCGACCGGTTCGCCGCGCTGCTGGGCGGGCCCACCCCGGCCCCGGTGGTACGGGCCGACTCGGCGTTGCACCCGGTGGAGCGGATCTGGGTGCCCCCGGCGCGCCCGATCGCCCCGCCCGGAGCCGGGCCGGTGGACCGGGCCCTGCTCGACCACGTGGCCGCCACCGTCCGGCGGGCGCTGCGCGAGCACGACGGCGACGTGCTCGTCTTCCTGCCCGGGGCCGGCGAGATCGCCGCGGTCACCGGCAGGCTGGCCGACCTGCGGGACGCGGTCGCGCTGCTGCCGCTGCACGGCCGTCAACGCGGCGCCGAGCAGGACGCCGCGCTTCGGCTTGCGGACCGACGGCGGGTGGTGCTGGCCACCGCGCTGGCCGAGACCAGTCTGACCGTCCCGGGCGTGCGGATCGTGGTGGACGCCGGGCTGTCCCGGGTGCCCCGGATCGATTTGGCCCGTGGGCTGGGCGCGCTGGTCACCGTGCCGGTCTCCCGCGCCGCCGCCACCCAGCGGGCCGGCCGGGCCGGCCGGGAGGCCCCCGGGTACGTCTACCGCTGCTGGTCGGCGGCGACCCACGAGCGGCTGCCCGCCCGTGCCGAGCCGGAGATCGCCACCGCCGATCTCACCGGCTTCGCGTTGGAGCTGGCCGCCTGGGGCCGACCGGACGGCGTCGGGCTCGCGTTGCCCGACGCGCCGCCGGCAGCCGCGATGACGGTGGCCCGGGACACCCTGGAGACCCTGGGCGCTGTCGACGCCGACGGTCGGATCACGGCGCGGGGGCGCTCGATCGCCGCCGCCGGGGCGCACCCACGGCTGGCCAGGGCGCTGCTCGACGGCGCCGGCCGGGTCGG
>NZ_PYAK01000033.1 GCF_003264365.1 Micromonospora noduli | reverse complement strand
GGCCACCGGGCCGGGCCGTGCCGCGGCGGCCGGCGCGCGACCGGCCGGGCGGACGGGTCCCGGCCGCACCGGCGGCACTACGCGTGGCGGTGGAGCACGAGCACGGACGACCGGCTAGCGTCGGGGCGTGACCCACGCTGCTCCCGTGTCCCCCGTCGACCGCGCCGGCCTGCGGCAGCGGATCGACAAGGCCCTCACCGAGTTCCTGGCCGGCCAACGGGTCCGGCTCGCCGCCGTGGACGACGCGCTGGGTCCGGTGGCCGAGGCGATCGAGGCGTTCGTGCTCGGCGGCGGCAAGCGGCTGCGTCCCGCATTCGCGTACTGGGGGTTCCGGGGGGCCGGCGGGCTGGACGGCGACCAGGTGCTGACCGCCCTGGCCTCACTGGAGTTCGTCCAGGCCAGCGCCCTGATCCACGACGACCTGATGGACCGTTCCGACACCCGTCGCGGCGAGCCCGCGGTACACCGACGGTTCGCCACCCGGCATCGGGAGGCCGGCTGGGGTGGCGACCCGGACGGTTTCGGCGACGCCGCGGCCATCCTGCTCGGCGACCTGTGCCTGGTCTGGTCCGACGAGCTGCTGCACTCCGCCGGCCTGGACCTGTGGTCGTTGGCCCGGGCCCGGCCGGTCTTCGACGAGATGCGCACCGAGGTCACCGTCGGGCAGTACCTCGACGTGCTCACGCAGGTCACCGGGGACACCTCGGTGGAACGGGCCAGCAAGGTCGCCCGGTACAAGTCCGCGAAGTACACCGTCGAGCGTCCGATGCTGCTCGGCGCCGCGCTGGCCGACGCGCCGGAGGACGTACGGACGGCCTACTCGGCGTACGGGCTGCCGCTGGGCGAGGCGTTCCAGCTCCGCGACGACGTGCTGGGGGTCTTCGGCGACCCGGCGCTGACCGGCAAACCGGCCGGGGACGATCTACGCGAGGGCAAGCGCACCTACCTGGTGGCGGCGGCCGTGGAGGCCACCGACGACGCGGGCCGCGAGCTGCTGCTCGGCCGGCTCGGCGACCCGGAGCTGGACGAGCACGGTGTGGCCCGGCTCCGCGAGGTGATCTCGGGGAGCGGGGCGCTGGCCCGTACCGAACAGCGAATCGTCACACTCACCGACGCCGCCCTGGCCGCCCTGACCGCCGTCGACCTCGACACCGAGGCCCGCCAAGCCCTGGTAGACCTGGCCATAGCCGCAACCCGCCGATCCGACTAACCCACCCTGCCCCCTCCCTCACCCCACCCCCGCCCACCGGGGTTGATCATGAAGTTATTGCCACGACACGCCGAGCGGGCTGGCAATAACTTCATGATCAACCGGGCCGGGGGCCGGGGCCGGGGGCGGGGGTTAGAAGCCTTGGGCTTGGGCTCGGCGTTTCACCTCGCGGGCCTGGTCGCCGGAGAGGGCGGCGGCTGGGGTGGCGCCGGGGAGGGTGTCGTCCGGCTCGTAGAGCCAGCGCAGGACAGCCTCGTCGTCATAGCCGTTGTCGGCGAGCAGATTGAGCACGCCGGGCAGGTGCTTGAGCACGGTCTGGTTGGCAACCAGGTCCGCTGGGATCCGGCGGACGCCGTCGCGGCGGACCGCCAGCAACTCCCGGTCACGGATCATCTGGTGCACCTTGCTGATCGACACGTCGAGGCGTTCGGCGACGTCGGGCAGGGTCAACCAGTCGGCCGGGTCGGTGGGGCCGGCGAGCTCCAGGCCGGGCGCGGCCTGGTCGGGTACGGGTTCGGTCACCCGACCACCCTGCCACGCCGCCGCCGCGACGAGCCACCGGCACCCCGGGCGGCCCATCTGCGTCCTCTTCCTTGAGCGCCGCTGACCAGCGAATAAGGGGTCGGGAACGCGGCGGGACGGACCGGTTCGGCGTACGGCTGTAGCATCCTGTTCATCCTTCACCCCCTGGACACATAGACTGCCTGCCGATGGACACTCAGGTCGCCGACACGTTGCTGGGCTCGCTGATCGACGGGCGCTACCGCATTCGCGGTCGCGTGGCCCGTGGTGGCATGGCGACCGTGTACACCGCCACCGACGAACGCCTTGAGCGCACCGTCGCTGTCAAGATCATTCATCCGACCCAGGCGAGCGAGGCACGGGCCCGGATCACCAACTTCGTGGCCCGGTTCACCGACGAGGCGAAGACCATCGCCCGGCTGACCCACCCGAACGTGGTGGCGGTCTACGACCAGGGCACGCACGCCGGCCTGCCGTACCTGGTGATGGAGTACGTCCGTGGCCGCACGCTGCGTGACGTGCTGGCCGAGCGACGCCGGCTCAACCCGGACGAGGCGCTGGCCATCGCCGAGCAGATGCTCGCGGCGATCGCCGCCGCGCACCGGGCCGGTCTCGTGCACCGCGACGTCAAACCGGAGAACGTGCTGGTCGCGGAGGCGCCGACCGGTGGCGTCGCCAACCTGGTCGACAGCGTCGTGAAGGTGGCCGACTTCGGGCTGGCCCGGGCGGTCGAGGCGAGCGCCGACGAGGAGCAGGGCAACCAACTGATGGCCACCGTGGCGTACGTCGCCCCGGAGCTGGTCACCGAGGGCCGCGCCGATCCGCGCACCGACGTCTACTCGGCCGGCATCGTGCTGTTCGAGATGCTCACCGGCCGGGTGCCGTACGACGGGGACCGCCCGGTGGACGTCGCCTGGCAGCACGTCGACCGGGACGTGCCGACGCCCTCGACGCTGGTGCCGGGCCTGCCGTCGGTCCTCGACGACCTGGTGCAGCGTGCCACCCGGCGTGATCCGGAAGCGCGGCCCGCAGACGCCGGCGCGTTGTTGGCCGAGGTGCAGGTGGCCCGGGATCGTCTGGGCGACGCCAACAGCCACACCGCCGTACTCCGCCCGGTCAGTGGCGAACCGTCGCTCTCCCAGCCGACAATGATGGTCGCGACGGTCCAGCCGCCCAACCGCCCGTCGTGGGCACGACTGCCCGAGGGCGCCAGCAGCCAGGGGCCGGGGCGGCGGCGGGCCGCCCCGGAGCCGGCGGAGGGCCTGGGCGCCCGGCTCGCCGCGCTGCGCAGCACGGTGCTGAGCAACCCCCGTGGCCGGCTGGCCGTCGCGGCCGTGGTCGTGACGCTGGGCCTGGTGGCCGCGCTCGGGGGTTGGTGGTTCGGCGTCGGCCGCTACACGGACGCTCCGCAACTGGTGAGCCTGAGCAAGGCTGAGGCGCAGGCGCGGGCCGACCGCACCGGACTTCTCGTCAAGTACGCTGAGCCGCGCTTCGACGAGAAGGCCCCGAAGGACAGCGTGCTGGAGCAGAGCCCGGCGTCCGCTGCCAAGATCGTCAAGGGTGGCACGATCACCCTGACCCTCTCCCTCGGCCCGGAGCGCTTCCCCGTACCGGACGTGATCGGCAAGGAGTTCGAGCTCGCCGAGGCGGACCTGGTCAATGTGAAGCTGGTGGTGGCCAGGGGCACCGCCCGTTACGACGACAGCCTGCCGGCCGGGGTCGTGGTGGACAGCTCTCCCAAGGTGGGCACCGAGGTCAAACCCGGTGCGAAGGTCACCCTCATTCTGAGCCGGGGCAGGGCGCCGGTGACGGTGCCGAACCTGGTCGGCAAGAGCCTGACCGACGCCCGGACGACCCTGGCCCAGCTCAACCTGGTGCTGAAGGAGACCTACAAGGACTCCGACAAGCCGAGGGACGAGATCCTCGGCCAGAGCCCGGCCGATGGCGCCGGCGTGGAGAAGGGCACCGAGGTCAAGCTGGACGTGAGCAAGGGGCCACCGCTGGTCGCCATGCCGCGGGTGATCGACCTGCCGTGCCAGCAGGCCAAGCAGGCGTTGGAGGGTCAGGGCTTCCCGGTGACGATGGCGATCAACCCGAACGCCGTGGTCCGGATCCAGCTCCCGGGCGAAAATTCGCAGGTGGCGCCCGGCACACCGGTCACACTGACGTGCTTCTGATGCCGACGATCTCCGCGCGGCCGGTGGGCACGCACACTCCGACCTCGGGTGGGCTGGCGAAGGCTGCCCTGCCGTACGCGGACGTGACCGGTGCGCAGGTGGTACAGGTCTACGTCTCCAACTCGCGAGGCTGGGCACTGCCCAACGGCGACCCGGTGCAGGACGCCCTGTTCCGCGACGGTTGCGCCGAGCGGGGCATTCCCGCGTTCATCCACGCCGCGCTGCTGGTCAACCTCGGGTCGCCCACCCCGGCCACTGTCGAGAAGTCGGGCGAGACGCTGGCGCACGCGCTGCGTCGGGGCGTGGCGATCGGCGCGCGAGGGGTGGTGTTCCACGCGGGCAGTTCGGTGGACGAGGGGCACGCCGAGGCGGCGATGCGACAGGTCCGCGAGGTGTTGCTGCCGCTGCTCGACTGGGCTGCCGCCGCTGGCGGGCCGATGTTGCTGGTCGAGCCGAGCGCCGGCGGTGGCCGCTCACTGGCCTCCCGGGTGGAGCAGCTCGGGCCCTACCTGGACGCGGTGGACGGGCACCCCATGCTCGGGGTCTGCTTCGACACCTGCCACGCCTGGGCGGCCGGCCACGACCTGGCGGCCGAGGGCGGCATGACGGCGACCCTGGACACCCTGGTGGCCACTGTCGGCGCGGACCGGCTGCGGCTGGTTCACGCCAACGACTCGAAGGATCTGTGCGGCTCCACCCGGGATCGGCACGAGAACATCGGCAAGGGCAGCATCGGCGAGCCCGCCTTTGCCGAGCTGATGGCGCACCCGGCGACCGCCGGCGTCCCGATCGTCGTGGAAACGCCCACCGAGAAGCACGTGGGCCATGCCGCCGACATCGCCACCCTCACCCGCCTGTCCCACCCCTGACCCAACCTCGTTGATCAAGAGGTTTGCGTCACCCGGCGACCGGAATCTGACGCGAACCTCTTGATCACCGAGGTGAAGCGGAGGGTGGGGCGGGCGGGGTGGGGGGTTTTTAGGCTGCGGCGAGGATGCGGGGTAGGGCTGCCAGGGCGCGGTCGATGTCCGCGTCGCTGAGGCCCAGGTGGGTGACCAGGCGGGCGGTACGGGGGCCGAGCACCGAGATCAGTACGCCCTCGGCCCGCGCCGCGGCGGCCAGGGCCCGCGCGTCCAGGGTGTGCTTGGTGAGGTCCAGCGCGACCAGGTTGGTACGGACCGTGGTGGCCAGCACACCGAACGGCGCGACCGCCTCGGCGAGCCGGGCCGCCTTCGCGTGGTCGTCGGCCAACCGGTCGATGTGCTGAGCGAGCGCGTACCGGCCGGCGGCGGCGAGAATGCCGGCCTGGCGCATGCCCCCGCCCATCCGCTTGCGGATCAACCGGGCACGTTCGATCTTCTCCGCGCTGCCCACCACCAGCGAACCGACCGGCGCGCCGAGGCCCTTGGAGAGGCACACCGACAGCGTGTCGAAGAGCCGGCCGTACTCGATCAGCGGCACCTGGTCGGCGACGTGCGCGTGCCAGATCCGGGCGCCGTCACAGTGCAGCGCGACGCCCGCCTCGTCAGCGACCCCGCGCAGGTCCCGCAGGGTCGCCAGCGGAATCACCCCGCCGCCGCCGCGATTGTGGGTCTGCTCGACGGCGATCGCGCGGGTGGGGACGGCGAAGTAACCGTCCGGCCGGATCATCCCGGCCACCACCTCCGGGTCGATGTCCGCGCCCACCGCGGGCCAGGTCCGCGAGGAGATCCCGCCGTACGCGGCCGCGGCGCCGATCTCGTACGTGACCACGTGCGCGTCGGCGTCGCAGAGCAACTCCTCGGCGGGCGACACCAGCAGTTGCAGGGCGATCTGGTTCGCCATCGAACCACTCGGGGCGAACAGCGCCGCCTCGTGCCCGAACAACGCGGCGACCTCGGCCTCCAGCGCGTTGACGCTCGGGTCCTCGCCGTAGACGTCGTCACCGACCTCAGCGGCGGCCATCGCCTCCCGCATCCCGGCGGTGGGTCGGGTCACCGTGTCGGACCGCAGGTCCACGAACAGATCAGGCACTGTCATCCTTTCAACTGCCGACTGCGGGCTCGCAAGCTCACCCTCGCGTCAGCCATGGTCATCCTCTGACTTGCCGACTGCGGGCTCGCAAGCTCAGCCACGCAGCATTTCCGCTACGAGGAAGGCCAACTCCAACGACTGCTGAGTGTTCAGTCGCGGGTCACAGGCGGTCTCGTACCGGTCGGGCAGGTCGAGATCCTCGATCCCCTGGGCGCCGCCGAGGCACTCGGTGACGTCCTCGCCGGTCAACTCGACGTGCAGGCCGCCGGGGTGGGTGTCCAGCCCCCGGTGCACCTCGAAGTAGCCGAGCACCTCGTCGACGATGCGGTCGAAGTGCCGGGTCTTGTAGCCGTTGGACGACTCGTGCGTGTTGCCGTGCATCGGGTCGCACTGCCAGACCACCTTGGCTCCGGCGGCGGTGACCTTGGCGACGATCGGCGGCAGCGCGTCGCGTACCCGGTGGTTGCCCATCCGGCTGATCAGGGTGAGCCGACCGGGGATGTTGTCCGGGTTGAGCTTCTCGCACAACTCGATCGCCTCGTCCGGGGAGGTGGTCGGGCCGAGCTTGACCCCGATCGGGTTGGCGATCCGGGAGATGAAGTCGATGTGCGCCCCGCTGATCTGCCGGGTGCGCTCGCCGATCCAGAGGAAGTGCCCGGAGAGCCCGTACGCCCGACGGTCGGAGACCCGGGTGAGCGCCCGGTCGTACTCCAGCGCCAGGGCCTCGTGGGAACAGTAGAGCGTGACGGTACGCAGCGCCTCGTCGTCGGTCATGCCGCAGGCCCGGATGAAGGCCAGCGCCCGGTCGATCTCCCGGGCGATCGCCTCGTAACGCTCCCCCGCCGGGGAGTTCTTCACGAAGCCCTTGTTCCAGTCGTGCACGGCGTGCAGGTCGGCGAGCCCGCCGGCGAGGTACGCCCGGAGCATGTTCATCGCCGCCGCCGAGTTCGCGTACGCGCGGATCATGCGCTGTGGGTCGGCGACCCGGGCGGCCGGGTCGGCCTCCAGCGAGTTGATCATGTCGCCGCGGTACGCGGGCAGGCCGCGGGCGTCGGTCGGCAGCGAGCGGGGCTTCGTGTACTGCCCGGCGACCCGGGCGACCTTGACCACCGGCAGCGACGCGCCGTAGGTGAGCACGATCGCCATCTGGAGCAGGGTGCGGGCGTTGGCCAGCAGGTGGCTCTCGGTGTTGTCCACGAACGTCTCGGCGCAGTCACCACCCTGCAGCAGGAACGCCTTGCCCTCGCAGACCAGGGCGAGCTTCTGCCGGAGCTGGTCCACCTCGTAGGGCGCGACGACCGACGGCACGGTGTCGAGGACCTTGCAGACCGCGGCCACGGCAGCCGGGTCGGACCACGGCGGGACCTGCTCACGGGGCAGCTCCCGCCATCGGTCCAGACCGAGTGCGGCGTCCTCGGCGGAGTCGATGGTCGGTCGGCTGGTCTGCAGGCCCGGGCTGCCCACCGCGGGATGGCTCAGCTGATGCCACTCATGGCGCATGACAGAAAGCGTACGGCGACGGTCGGGGTGGCCGGGCGGCGAGGGGGACGGTTCCGGCAGATGGGAGATCAATCTGCCGGGCGCTGGTCAGGACGCGGGGGTGGGGGCGACGCCGGTCGGCGTCGGGGCGGCCGGCCCACCCGGCGCCTCGCCGGCGATGCACCAGTCGCTTCCGTCCCGGGTTACGGTGAAGACCAACGGCCGGACGACGGTGCGCTTGCCCGCGGTGACCGAGACCGAGACGCTGACCTCCTGCCCGCGCGGACCGGGCCGGATGTCCGTGATGGCGGCCTCCGGCACCTGGAAGTGGTCGGCGAAGTCACCGTTGGGGCCGGTGGCGCCCAGGTCGAAGCCGTCGTGCAGCAGAGCGCAGAGCTGGCTGCGGCCGGCGGCGACGTCCTTGGCCGCCATCGCGTCGAGGTACGCCTGCACGCGCTCCCGGGAGCGGGTGGCGGCCTCCTCGGCGGGGGCTCGGGCCGGCTTGGCGGCGGACTTCTCCTCGTCCTCGCCGCCGATCCCGCAACCGACCAGGGCAACCGGCAGCAGCATCAGCCCGGCAGCGGCCGCCGCCAGCCTGCGGTGGGTCGGGCGCATGATCACCTCCGTCAGCGGTGAGATCGAGACGTGCCGAGCCGCGAGTCTGCCACATTCGGCCGACCGAACCCAACGGCGGCGGCCCGGCCGACGCTGGGCGTCGACCGGGCCGGTGTGTCACGGGCGGGAAGGGACGGTGCGGGCCCCTTCCCGCCGTGTGGGTGGTGCGTCGGCCCTCGGCTCAGCCGAGACCGCCCTTGATGGCGCCGATGAGCTCGCCGTTGCTCGTGTCACCGGAGAGCTCCCAGAAGAACGCGCCACCGAGGCCCTGGTTGTTCGCGTACGTCATCTTGCCGTTGATGGTCGACGGGGTGTCGTAGCTCCACCAGTTGCTGCCGCACTTGGCGTACGCGGTACCGGCGATCGTGCCGGTGGCCGGGCAGGTGTTCTTGAGGACCTTGTAGTCCTCGATGCCAGCCTCGTAGGTGCCCGGCGCCGCGCCGGTGGCGCTGCCACCCGGAGCGGCCTGGGTGACACCGGTCCAGCCCCGACCGTAGAAGCCGATGCCGAGCAGCAGCTTGTTGGCCGGGACGCCCTTGCTCTTGAGCTTCTGGATCGCCGCGTCGGAGTTGAAGCCCTGCTGCGGGATGCCGGTGTACGAGGTGAGCGGGGAGTGCGGTGCCGTCGGACCCTGGGCGGCGAACGCCCCGAAGTAGTCGTAGGTCATCGGCATCAGCCAGTTGAGGTTGCCGATGGCGCCGGCGTAGTCGGTGGCGTCGATCTTGCCGCCGTTGCTGCCGTCCGCGGTGATGGCGGCGGTGACCAGGGCGCTGGACCCGAACTTCGACCGCAGCGCGCTGATCACGTTCTTGAACGCGTTCGGGCCGCTGGTGTCACAGGTCAGACCGCAGGCGTTCGGGTACTCCCAGTCGACGTCGATGCCGTCGAAGACGTCCGCCCAGCGCGGGTCCTCGACCAGGTTGTAGCAGCTCTCGGCGAACGCGGCCGGGTTCTGTGCGGCCTGGGTGAAGCCGCCGGACCAGGTCCAGCCGCCGAACGACCAGATCACCTTGAGGTGGGGGTTCATCTGCTTGAGCTTGCGCAGCTGGTTGAAGCTGCCGCGCAGCGGCTGGTCCCAGGTGTCGGCGACGCCGTCCACGCTGTCCGCCGCGGTGTACGCCTTCTCGTAGTCGGCGTAGCTGTCGCCGATGGAACAGCGGCCACCGGTGGTGTTGCCGAAGGCGTACAGGATGTGGGTCAGCTTGGCGGCCGAGCCGCTCGTCTGGATGTTCTTGACGTGGTAGTTGCGCCCGTAGACGCCCCACTCGGCGAAGTAGCCGACAACCTTCTTGCCACCGGGGTTCGGCGGGTTGGTGGTCGGCGGCGGCGTGGTGGGCGGAGGCGTTGTGGGCGGCGTCGTCGTCGGTGGGGTGGTGGTCGGTGGGGTGGTGGTCGGCGGGGTCGTCCCGCCGCCGCACGCGGCACCGTTGATGGTGCAGTTCAGCGGTGCCTTGTAGGCGCCGCTGCCGTTGTAGCCCCAGCTGAACGAGGCGCCGGGGGCGATGCCGCCGGCCCAGCTCTTCTTGACCGCGACGTAGTGGTTGCCGCTGCTGGTGACGTCGGCGTCCCACGCGCTGCTGATGGTGGTGCCCGACGGCAGGTCGAATTCGATGCGCCAGGTGGTGACAGTGGCGCTGGAGCCGTTGGTGACGGTCACCCTCGTCTCGTGACCGGTCCCCCAGTCCTGCGCCTTGGTGAAGGTGGTGGTGACCGTGCCGGCGCCGAACGCGGTGGTGACCGGCACCGCTGCGACGGTCACGGCGACCACGGCACCGGCCCAGAGGGCCCGGCGGAGCGATCTTTTCATGAGGCGTCTCCCGAACTGTTAGGAAACTTTCCAAAAGAGATGGTGAGACGGTACTCACGGCGTCATCAGTTCGTCAAGATGCGCATGTTTCGATTTCTCCTGGTGCACGGAGTGCGTACGCTGCGCCCACCCCGGGTCGACACCCGACCGGCGCGTAGCCTCGGCCCATGACCGTCTTCGACATCCCGATCGACGCCCTCAACGGCGGCCCCGCCGACCTGGCCCGCTACCGCGGCAGGGCGTTGCTGATCGTCAACGTGGCCTCCCGCTGCGGCCTCACCCCGCAGTACGCGGGCCTCCAGACGCTCGCCGACTCCTACGCCGACCAGGGCCTCGTGGTGCTCGGCGTGCCGTGCAACCAGTTCGCCGGGCAGGAGCCGGGCAGCGCCGCCGAGATCAGCGACTTCTGCCAGGTCAACTACGGGGTCACCTTCCCGCTGACCGAGAAGGTCGACGTCAACGGCCCCGACCGGCACCCGCTCTACGCCGCGCTCGTGAACACCCCGGACGCCGACGGGCACACCGGTGACGTGCGTTGGAACTTCGAGAAGTTCCTGGTGGCCCCGGACGGCTCGGTCGCCGCCCGCTTCGCCCCCACTGTCGAGCCCGGCTCCGACGACCTGCGCGCAGCCATCGAAAAGACCCT
Organism: Micromonospora noduli; assembly: GCF_003264365.1. Taxonomy (GTDB): domain Bacteria; phylum Actinomycetota; class Actinomycetes; order Mycobacteriales; family Micromonosporaceae; genus Micromonospora; species Micromonospora noduli. The sequence goes on along the minus strand of NZ_PYAK01000033.1, from coordinate 57,496 downwards.
CCCCACCCCCTGACACCCCGGCGGCACTCCACGTCACCGCCTTGATCGCGCTCGAGCGTGGATGTAGTGGCCTCCCGGCCTTCGCATGCCACCACATCCCGGATCGAGCGCGATCTTGCCGGGCCGGCACTGCGGGGCAGCCGGGCGGTCCACGCGTCCACCCCGGAGAGTGGCACGTCCCCGGAGAGCCGGTCGGCGACCAGCATGGGCAGTACGTTGTGCAGGACGGGCTCGCGGCGCCAGCCAGGCACCCGCCGGGACGGCGAAGGTCGCGAGCAGCCGGATCAGCCGCCCGGCGACGGACAACCGAGTAACCCACCAGCCTGGTCGGGAATGCGTCGCGGGTGGACGGAGTTGGGAACGAGCATGACAACTGTGGGACTGATCGGCAGTGGCAACATCGGCGGCACCGTGGCCCGGCTGGCCGTTGACGCCGGCTACGACGTGGTGCTGAGCAACTCGCGGGGCCCGGAGACCCTCACCGACCTGGTGGAGACCCTGGGCGAGCACGCCAGCGCCGGCACCACGCAGGACGCGGCGCAGGTCGGTGACCTGGTGGTGGTCAGTGTGCCGCTGAAGGCGTACCGCGCGGTGCCCGTGGAACCGCTGGCCGGCAAGGTCGTCATCGACACCAACAACTACTACCCGCAGCGCGACGGCACCTTCCCGGAGCTGGACTCCGGCGAGACCACCAGCAGCGAGTTGCTCCAGCGACACCTGCCGGACTCGCGCGTGGTCAAGGTCTTCAACAACATCTACTTCAAGGGCCTGGCCGCGCTCCCCCGGCCGTCCGGCGCGGCCGACCGCAGCGCCCTCGCGATCGCCGGTGACGACGCCGCCGCGAAGGCCGAGGTGACCGCCTTCCTGGACCGGATCGGCTACGACGCGGTGGACGTCGGCCCGCTGGCCGAGGGGTGGCGCTACCAGCCGGACACCCCGGCGTACGGCACGCTCTACTCCGCCAGCCCGACGGACTGGGAGCACCCGGCCCCAGGCGACGCCGCGAAGCTGCGCGCCGCCCTGGCCGCCGCCACCCGCTGAGCAACGCCAGCCCGCCGCCCTCCCCGCGACCGCCTACCGGGTGGTCGTGCGGAGGGCGGCGGCGAGTTCGTCGTCGTAGCTGGCGATCGGCTGCCCGTCCGCGGCGTACGCGACGAGCCGACCGTGGGCCATCGTCGCCGACCGGAACGAGAAGGTACGCGAACCCGGGTACGGGGCGAGCAGCGGAATGGCCCGGGGTGCCCCACCCGGGGCGGAGTAGTACTCCAGGCGGGTCACCTGCGGGGAGACCACGCCGTTGACCCGGACCTTGGTCTTCTCGGCGCGGGTGCCGAAGGTGACCGGCGCGTCGGTGGCGTATTCGGCGCATTCGGCCGGGCCACGGCAGACGAAGAAGTATCGCGGGTTGACCACGTCGTCGAGCGTGTACGCCTTGAAGGTGGGGTCGGCTCCGGCCGGCAGCGGCTGCACGGCGAAGAACGCGAGCGCCACCGAGGCCATGACGCCCACCCGCAGCCAGGCACGGCCGGCGGCCGGTCGTCTGCTCGTGCGCTGGGCGGCGACGGCGACACCGCCGAAGCCGACGAGGCACAGGAGGCACACCCCGACGGCACGGGCGTTCTCGAAGAGGAACTGCACCCCCGGCCGCGTCGAGACCGGGCTGAGCACCGCGCCCAGTGAGACGACCATGGCGGCGAGCAGTGCCGCGCCGGCGGCCCGTTGGGTGACGCCGGACGCGCCGATCAGCAGCATCGCGGCGAGCACCGGCCACACCTGGTGGTGGGTCCAGGACACCGGGGACGCGGCCACTGTGGCGCAGCCGACGAGCACGGCGGCGTGCCCGGGGCGGCCCTGCCGCGTCAGCTGCCGGGCCCGAAGCAGCGCCGCCACGCAGATCAGTGCCACCATGGCGGCCCAGAGCACTGGCAGCGCCGTCTCGTCGACGCCGACGCGCAGCAACATTCCGTGCACTGACTGGTTGCCCAACGAGGACAGATTGCCGATGCGGGAGGTCTGTCGCACGGTCTCGGTCCAGTAGGCCCAGCTCTCCCGGGGCAGCACGACCGCGGCGAGGCCCGCGCAGGCCACGAAGGTGGCCGCCGACCGGCCGGCGTCCCGGTAGCGCCCGACGGCGAGGAAGTAGACAACGAACAGCAGCGGGGTGAGCTTGATCGCCGCGGCCACCCCGACCAGCGTCCCGCGCACTCGGGGTGGGACGACGCCCAGCCCGTCGAGCAGGGCCATCAGCACGATGAAGATGCTGACCTGCCCGAAGCGTAGGTTGCTCTGCACCGGCGCGGAGAGCATCAGCACGGTGGCCGCCAGCGCCACGACGAGCGGGCGCCGGGACTGTCGGGTGGTCAGCGCGACACCCACCGACCCGGCGATGGCGACGACCGCCGCGCATGTCGCGACCAGCCAGATCCCCTGGAGTACGCCCTCGCTGACGGCGGTGATCGGCCACAACGCGAGAGCGGCGAACGGTGGATAGGTGAACGGACCGCCGTTCTCCGCGACATATCCGTACAGCGGCTTGCCGGCGCGCAGATCGGACAGCGCACCGTAGTAGATGTGCAGGTCGGAGAGGCGATCCGGACGGCGCAGGACGAGCACACAGGACACCAGCGCGACGACGACGAAGGCCGCCCACGCCAGCGCCACCCGGCGATCCCGCATCGCCCGAGAATAGGCGACCGGTAACGACAGCCGACAAAAACATCGCTGTGGCAACTTGCGCCGCAGTCCTGTTCACGGGACCCTGTTTCTCTGGGTTGCCGCCCGCTCACCGAACGTGCCTCCGGAGGCGACATGCACACGCTCCGTACCGTGCCCCGCCGGCTGTTGGCCGGCTCCGGCGCGCTCCTGCTCGGCACCGCCCTCGCCGCCGCCGCCATTCCTGTTCCGGCGAACGCCGCGACCGGCGCGGACACCGTCGGTTACGTCCGGCTCGCGCACCTCTCCCCGGACACCCCTGCGGTGGACGTCTACCTTGCCGCACCGGGCGCGGCGAAGCCGCAGGTCTTCCCCGGGGTCGGTTACGGCGTGGTCTCCGACTACCTCGAACTCACCCCGGGCCGGTACGCGGTGGCCATGCGCGAGGCCGGCGCCCCCGCCAGCGACCCCCCGGTGCTCACCACCGAGGTCGCGGTGACCAGCGGCGACGCCTTCACGGTGGCCGGCGTCGGCCGGCACGCCGACCTCGGCCTGCGGGTGCTCAACGACGATCTCAGCGCGCCCACCGACGGCCGCGCCAAGGTGCGGGTCATCCAGGCGTCGGTGCGGACCCCGGTGCTCGACGTGGCCGCCGCCGACGGTCCGATGATCGCCGACGGGGTGCAGTTCGCCACCACTACCGACTACCAGCAGGTCGAGCCGGGCAGTTGGCGGCTGAAGCTGACGGGTGCCGGCGGGCCCAGCACCGACGCCGAGGTGCGGCTCACCGGCGGCGCGGTCTACTCGCTGCTGGTGCTCGACGCGAAACAGGGCGGGCTCACCGCAGAACTGCGCCGCGACGCCGAGGGCGGCACCGTCGTCCCTGCCGGCGGGGTGGACACCGGCGCCGGTGGCACCGCCGGGGCCGGGCTCGACGCGTACCCAGTGGTGGCCGGCGGTCTGGCCGCGGCGGCCGGTGCGGCGGCCCTGCTGCTCTGGCGTCGGCGGCGGCGCACCACCTGGTGAGCGCCGGGCCGGACCCGTCGATCCGGCGGCACCGTGACCGCCGGATACCGCTGGCCGCGCTGGTCGCGGCCGGCGCTGCGGTCTGCCTGGCCGCCGGCACCGGGGTCGGCCTGGCCACCACCGGACCGCCACCGCCAGCGGCGAGCTGGCACCCCGGCTGCGGCGACGACTGCCCGTCGGTGGCCGCCGCGCCCACGCCACACGGTCCACCCACGCGGGTACGCGTACCGCGCATCGACGTCGACTCACCGCTCACCGTGCTGGGTCTGGACCGCGCCGGCGTGCTGATCCCGCCGACCGACTTCCACGCCGCTGGCTGGTACGGCGGCGGCCCGGCCCCGGGCGACACCGGCCCGGCCGTACTCGCCGGGCACCTGGACTCACGACGCGGCCCGGCCGTCTTCGCCCGGCTCGGCGAGCTACGGCCCGGCGACCTGGTGGAGGTGTGGCGCGGCGGGCAGCGGCTGCCGTTCCGGGTGACCGGGTCGCTGCGTACCCGCAAGGACCAGTTTCCGACCGCCGTGGTCTACGGCCCGACGCCCGGGGCGGAGCTGCGCCTGGTCACCTGCGGGGGCGACTTCGACCGGCGGCGGGGCCACTACGTCGACAACGTGGTGGTGTTCGCGGTGACCGAGGTCCCTGGCCCGGTCCTGCCGACGTCCGCGGCAGGCTGAGCCGGCCACCCTTGATCCACTCGGGTTCCCGGAAGTCGGGGCATCCGCCGCGCTCGGATACCGCGATTTCCATGAACCCGAGTGGATCAAGCGGGTGGGGGCGCAAGAAGGCGCGGGGCCCGGGCTGCACGGGCGGAGACGCGCGGAGAGGCGCGGGGCGGGCGCGGAGCGCGAGGCGCGGAACGCGGGGGGTCAGAGGGGGCGGCGGCCGGCGAAGCCGCACTCGGCCCGGTGGTACCAACGCACGTCGGAGTCGCCCTCCAGCCAGCACCAGAGCACGGCGCGGCCGGCCCGCTCGCCGGGGAAGTCGAGCAGCACCGGGGCGATGCCCTTGACCTGGATGTCGTGCTGGTGCAGCTCGTCGACGACGGCGTGCAGCCGGGCCTCGAGCGCCTTGACCTCGGCCAGCCCGCCGAGCGCGCTCACGCCGTGGTCGGCCAGGTCGGCGCGCAACTCGGCCAGGTCGGCCCGGACCCGGATCAACTCGTCGACGCGCGGTTGCAGGGTGGCCACCAGGTGCCGGGCCTGGGCGAGTGTGAACACCGGGCCAGTATGCGGCACGCACGGCCCCGCGACGCGCCCCGACCGTTCAGTCGGCCTGTGCCGCCAGCTCGCGGGCGCGATCCCGGGCGGCCTCCAGCGCGGCGAGCATCGCCGCGCGTACGCCGTGCTTCTCCAGCTCACGGATCGCGGAGATGGTGGTACCGGCCGGTGAGGTGACCGCCTCGCGCAGCTTGACCGGGTGCTCGCCGGAGTCGCGCAGCATCACCGCCGACCCGATCGCGGTCTGCACGATCAGCTCGTGCGCCACCTGACGGGGCAGCCCGAGCAGGATCCCCGCGTCGATCATGGCTTCGACCAGCAGGTAGAAGTAGGCCGGGCCGGAGCCGGAGAGCGCGGTGACCGCGTCCTGCTGCGACTCGGGCACCCGGATCGTCTGGCCGAGCGGCTTGAACATCTCCTCGGCCAACGTCAGGTGCGCCCCGGTGGCGTACGCGCCGGCGGAGATCGCGGTCATCGCCTCGTCGACCAGCGCCGGGGTGTTGGTCATCACCCGCACCACCGGGGTGCCCTCGGGCAACCGGCGGCTGAAGAAGCTGGTGGGCAGACCGGCGCAGAGCGAGATGACGAGCTTGTCGGCCGGCACCTTGGGGCCGATCTCGTCGAGGAGCGCGGCGGCGTCCTGCGGTTTGACCGAGACCGCGAGCACCGCGGCCTCGTCCACCGCAGTCAGGTTGTCGACCATCCGTACGCCGTACCGGGCGGTCAACTCCTCGGCGCGAGCGGGTCGGCGGGCGGTGGCCAGCAGCCGGTCCACCGGCCACCCCGAGCGCAGCAGCCCGGAGAGCATCAGCTCACCGATCTTGCCCGCGCCGATCACCGCGACCGTGTGCACTCCGGCGGACATGTCGGCCCGTACCCCCTCGAATTGGTCGCGGCGCGGCGGACCCGCAGGCCCGCCGCGCCGCCGACGATCGATCAGCTGCCGAAGAAGACCTCGGCCTCGGCGTACCGCTCCAGCGGCACGGTCTTCAGCTCGCGGGTGGCCTCAGCCAGGGGCACCCGGACAATGTCGGTGCTCTGCATCGCGACCATCTTGCCCCAGTCGCCGTCGTTGACGGCGTCGATGGCCTGCAGGCCCAGGCGGGTGGCGAGCACCCGGTCGAAGGCGGTCGGGGTGCCACCGCGCTGGATGTGGCCCAGCACCACGGTGCGGGCCTCCTTGCCGGTCTTGGCCTCCAGCTGCTCGGCGAGCCACTGGCCGATGCCGCCGAGGCGGACGTGGCCGAACGAGTCGAGCTCCTGGTTGGCGAGGACCATCTGGCCGTCGAGCGGCTGGGCGCCCTCGGCGACCACGACGATCGGGGCGTACTGGTGCTGGAAGCGCTTCTCGACGTAGCCGGCCACCTGGTCGACGTCGAACTGACGCTCGGGCAGCAGGATCACGTTGGCGCCGCCGGCCAGACCGGCGTGCAGGGCGATCCAGCCGGCGTGCCGGCCCATCACCTCGACGACCAGGGTGCGGTGGTGGCTCTCCGCGGTGGTGTGCAGCCGGTCGATGGCCTCCATCGCGATGTTGACCGCGGTGTCGAAGCCGAAGGTGTAGTCGGTGGCGCCGAGGTCGTTGTCGATCGTCTTCGGCACGCCGACGACGTGCACGCCCAGCTCGTAGAGCTTGGTGGCCACGCCGAGGGTGTCCTCGCCGCCGATCGCGATCAGCGCGTCCACGCCCTGGGCGGCAAGGTTGTCCTTGATCCGCTCGACGCCGTTCTCGATCTTGAACGGGTTGGTACGGGACGAGCCGAGGATGGTGCCGCCGCGGGGCAGGATGCCGCGAACGTCGGCGATGTCCAGCGGGCGGGACAGACCCTCAAGCGGGCCCTTCCAGCCGTCCCGGAAGCCCACGAACTCGTGACCGTAAGTGGCGACGCCCTTGCGGACCACCGCCCGGATGACCGCGTTGAGACCGGGGCAGTCGCCGCCGCCGGTGAGCACGCCGATACGCATGATCCGCTCATCCTCCTGGAGCATCAGGTAAAGCCCGATATGCCCCAGGGTATGTGTCAGGTCAGACCATCGGCGCCGTTGCCGGCCCGGGGCGGGCCGTCACTGCGAACTGTAGTCGGCCCGCCGGTACGACGACAGCGCGCCCCGGGCACCCACCCCCGGTCAGTAGGTCACCTCGTGGTTCTCGCCGGCCGTCGGTGGCCGGCCGGTGACCGCGGCCCTCGCGTAGTCGAGCAGGTTCACCACAGTGCTGTTCGGCGAGTCCCAGTACTCGGCCGAGCTGGCGTGCACCTTGATCAGCGTGAGACCGGAGGTGTCCAGCCCGTCGGGGAACCACGCCTTGAGCAGCGGGTTCCACAGCTGCTCGGCCCGGGCCCGGTCGAACCCCTCGGTGGCGGTGCCGGAGATCGACACCCACGCGTTGTGCTTCTGATCGGAGAAGGCGACATTGACCTCCGGGTTCACCCGGATCTGGCGGACCTTGGCCGAGTCGGCGTAGGCGAAGAACCACAGCTCGCCGTCGAACTCGGCCTCCTGGAGCCCCATCGGTCGACTCACCTGCCGACCGTCCAGGGCAGTCGTGGTGAGCATGCAGATCCGCGCGGCCCGGGCCAGGCCGGTGACCCGGGCGCGTGCCTCCGCGGCGCTGCTCGGCTGGTCGCTCATGGCAATCTCCCTCGGCTCGGCTGGTCGAACCGTTGCCCGGGACAGAACCGGTCAAACCTCCGGCGGCGGGGGCACCACTCAGCGGGCGGTCATCGCCCGCCAGCGGGCCAGGTTGTGCCGGGCGTCGACCAGAGCGTCGTGCCGGGCCGCGTCCGCGTCGGGCAGGGGCGGCCGGCCCCGGTCGTCCCAGAGCTGCCGCAGCTCCTTGGTGTAGCGGGGAATCTCCCGGGGCAGCGCCGGCATCGCACCCCAGAGCTGGGCGAGCACCACGTGGTCGTACGCGGCGAACCAGGCCCACAACTCCAGCTGCTCCCCCGGCCGGTCCCGGATCGGCTCCATCAGGAAGTCGTACAGGTCGTCGCGGATGCGCTCACGCGAGCGCCAGGCCCGGTCCGCCGGGGAGGGGAGCTTGTCCAGCACGTTGCGTCGGACCCAGGGCACGGCGCGGGAGTCGTCGAACTCGGTGGAGACCGCGTAGAACTCGCGGCCGTACTCGTCGACGACACCGATCGAGACGAGGTCGACGGTCGTGCCGTCCTCGATGAACTCGCAGTCGTAGAAGTAGCGGTAGACCATTCCGGGCATCCTCGCCCACCGCCGTACGGCCGCGCCCGGCGGGGCCCGTCCGGAGGCCCGTCGAGCCACGGCGACACCTCGTGAACGACGCGTCGCAGCTCGTGACGGTCACGGAAGTGCTTCGAGGGGTGTACAGCAAGCGACCGGACCGTCATGATCTGATGTGTACCGCTACCGGACGCCGAATCGGTGTCAGTTCACCTTGTCGGGGCCCATCAGGTTCGCCCGGTGAGCGAGTTGTGGTCCATGACCGGGGGAGGGGTTGGGCCGTGGAGGTTCGCCTGCCGGAGCCGGGTGACGCGCTCACGGGTGTCGAGATGTTCGCCGGGCTGGAGCCCGAGGTGCGGCAGCGTGTCATCGCCGCCGCCGTTCCGCGCACCTATCGCAAGGGCCAACTGCTCTTCGTGGAGAACGACCCCGGCGAGTCCCTGATCGTGCTGCGCCGCGGCGCGGTGGCGGTCTTTCGCACCGCACCCACCGGCGAGCGGGCCGTGCTGTCGGTTATCCGTCCACCGGACGTGCTCGGTGAGGTCTCCCTGCTCGACGCGTCCACCAGGTCCGCCTCGGCGGAGGCCATCGAGGACTGCGCGGCGCTCGCGCTCTCCCGGGGCGCGTTCATGGAGTTGGTGCACTCCAACCCCCGCATCCTGGACGCGGTGATGCGCTCACTGGGCGGGCTGATCCGCCGACTCACCGAGCAGAACGCCGACCACGTCTTCCTCGACCTGCCCGGTCGGGTGGCCAAGACGCTGGTGCGGTTGGCCGGCGAGAGCCAGGCACCGATGATCACGATCGAGCTCAACCAGAGCCAACTGGCTGAGATGGCCGGTGGTTCCCGGCAGAGCGTCAACCAGGCGATCGGCTCGTTCGCCAGCCGTGGTTGGCTGCGCACCGAGGGCCGCCGCATCGTGGTGACCGACGTGGCCGCGCTGCGCCGCCGCGCCGGCATGGCCGACCGCTGACCGACCGGCCCGCCCCGGTTTCGTCGGCGGCCGAGCGTTCGATCTGGACGGCCGTCACCCGTCGCCGACCAACTCCCCCACCCGTACGCACGGCTGCGCCGGCTGCCAGTGGCAGCCGGCGTCACCGTGCACGCGGTTCAGCGCGCGGGGCTCAGCGGGTCGGGCCGACTCAGCGGGTCGCGCCCGGCCAACGGGCCGCGGTCGACTGGTAGCCCGGTCCGGCCCAGAAACCCGGTCCGGCCCAGAAACCAGGTCCGGCCCAGATGCCCGGTCCGGCCCAGCCGCTCGCGGTGGTGGTGGTGGTCGTCGTCGTGGTCGCCATGTCGTCCCCCTGGTCGATTGTGTGGTTCCTGTCGTGCCTGTCTTGCCGAGGACGCTACGGCGTAGAGCGGTGGGACGAAATAGGACAAATCGACATGAATCACTGGCTGAAGAGCGGTTGTTGGCCTCCACACCACGCTGACAAGGTTGCCGCGCCCGCCCCTGTCCCAGGGCCCGTGCCGACATACCCGCAGCAGTGAGGAGCCACCGGTCATGTCATTACTCCGCGGCAATGTCGCATTTCGTCGGTACTGGTCGGCGCGCCTGGTGTCGTACACCGGTGATCAGCTGGCCCGGACGGCGCTGCTGATCGCCGTCTACGACCGGCACGGCGGCGGCGCGGTCGCCCTGCTGCTGCTGGCATCGACGGTGCCCCGGCTGCTCGGACCGTTGCTCGGCGCCCTGGCCGACCGGTTCGACCAGCGCCGGCTGATGATCGGTTGCGACACCGCCCAGGCGTTGACGTACCTCGCCGTCGCGCTGCTCGCGCCGCCCCTGCCCGTCCTGTTGGCGCTGATCACCGCGGCTACCACGGCCGCCACCGCGTTCACTCCCGCCGGACGCAGCCTGCTCCCCCGCCTGGTCGATCGCGAGCAACTGCCGGCGGCGAACGCGCAACTCGCGACGGGCGTCAACATCGGGCTCGCTGCCGGGCCGGCCGTCGGCGGCCTCCTGCTGGCGACCCTCGGGCTGACCGTCACGCTGCTCGTGGACGCGGCGACCTTCGTTCTCTCCGCGTTGCTGATCGGCGGAGTCCGGACGCTCTCGACGACCGTCGCGACCCGCCGGTCCGAGCCACTGCACACGGTGCTGCGCGAAGGGTTGCGGGTGGTCCGAGGGCACAGCGTCGTCCGTGCGGTCTCGGTCGGGTTCCTGGTGATGGTGATGTTCGCCGCGCTGGACAACCTCGCCATCGTCCCTCTCGGACGCGCCGAACTGGGCGCCACCGAGGTCACTATCGGTTTGCTGGGCACCGCCTACGGCGTCGGCATGGTGCTCGGTCCCATGTGCCTGGCGAGAACCGGCGTACGCATCCGGATGGACCTGGTCCTCTACGGCGCGTTGCTCGCGCTCGGCGCCGGAACGCTGGTCACCGGCCTCAGCCCGGTGATCGCGCTCGCCATAGCCGGTCAGGCGGTGGCCGGTGTCGGCGCGGGCTGGCACAACGTCGCCGCCGACACCCTCATCCAGCAGAACGTGCCGGCCGAACGGCTCGGCGTGGTGTTCGGCACCGTCTACATGTTCCCGTACGCGGCGGAGGCACTGGCCTACGCCGTCGGCGCACCGTTGTTGGCGGTGGTCGGGCCACGATGGGTGCTGGTCGTCTCGGGGTTGGGTGTGCTGGCCACCCTGGGGCTGATCGCTCCCCTGCTCACCCGGGCCCTGGGGCTACGTCTGCCGACGCCGGGCAGGTTCGCAGCGGCCAACGGGTGAGACCGGACAGACAGGTGCGGTCGGTGGACCGATGGCCCGCCGACCGCACCCTGGCGATCAGTTCTCCGTGCTGTCGGCCGGCGGCGCACCCGGCCCCGGCCCGATCTTCTTCGGATCGGTCGGCTTACCAGCCGTGGACGTGCTCGACGAGGTGGTCGTGGTCTCCCCCGACCCGCCCGACTGACCCTCAGGCTCTTCCACCATGCCCTGCTCCTCCAGTTCGGCGAGAGTGACCGCATCGACGTCGATCGTGTCGCCCGGCGCCCACAGCGTGCCACCCGGATCGGTCCACGAGGCGGACAGTCGTACCTGCACGGCACTCTCCCTGACATGAAACTTCCTGGTACGGAACACTAACCCCGACCGATCGATGCCGTTGCCCGTCCGCACGTCGGGTAGCCGACTGGCCGACCGGCCGCGATACTGACCTCTCTTGCCCACGGAGCTGAACATCGACCTCAAGTGTGGACACTGCGCACGCGCGGCCGGGCCGGACGACCGCTTCTGCGGCGGGTGTGGCCAGCCGCTCGGGGTCAACTGTGCGCACTGCGGGCATGCCAACAGCACCGAGGTCAACTTCTGCACCAGCTGCGGTCAACCGCTGCGGGACCACGCCGTCGCGGTGCAGGAGGACCGGCGTCAGGTCAGCGTGCTCTTCGTCGACATCGTGGACTTCACCAGCTACGCGGAGCGGGCCGACCCGGAGCAGGCCCGTGGTCTGCAGCAGACCTACTTCGCCACGGTGCGTCGGATCGTGCACCAGTACGGCGGGGTGGTCGAGAAGTACATCGGCGACGCGGCGATGGCGCTGTTCGGCGCGCCGGTGGCCACCGACAACGACGCGTTGCGGTGTGTCCGCGCCGGCCTGGAGCTGCAACGGAACCTGGCCCGCCAGCCCGCCGGTCCGCAGCCGCCGCTGAGCTTCCGGGTCGGCATCGCGACCGGCGAGGCCCTGGTCGACCTCTCCGCCACCCGCGACGGTGGGCAGGCCTTCGTGACCGGAGATGTGGTCAACACGGCCTCCCGCCTACAGGGGTTCGCCCCTCCGGGCGGTGTCGTCGTCGACGAGAGCACCTGGTCGGCCACCCGACACGAGATGGAGTACGCCGACCAGCCACCGGTCACCCTGCGCGGCCGGTCCGCGGTGAGCCGGATCTGGCTGGCCGTCCAGGTGCGGCCACACCGGGACCCACGCGGCGCCGAGCTGACCCCGATGGTGGACCGGGAACACGAGCGCGGCCTGCTGGTCAACGCGCTGCACCGGATGGTGACCGAGCGGACCTCCCAGTTGGTGACGGTGTTCGGCCCGGCCGGTGTGGGCAAGAGCCGGCTGCTGCGCGAACTGGCCAGGCACGCCGGCAGCATGCCCGGCCCGCCGATCACCTGGCTCGTCGGGCAGTGCCCGCCGTTCGGCGAGAACGTCACCTGGGCCGCGCTGTCGGACATCGTGAAGACCTGGGTGGGCGTGCCGGAGGTCGACGACCCGGCCGCGCTGCGCGAACGGCTGCGGGCCCGGCTGGGGCAGCTCGCCGACCCGCACGCGACCCGGTTGGCCGAGGCGCTCGGGCCGCTGATCGGCGTACCCGGTGAACGGCTCACCCCCGGCGAGACCGAGGCCGCCTGGCGGCGGTTCCTGCTCGCCCTGGCGGCCACCGGCCCGACCGTGCTGGTCTTCGAGGACATGCACTGGGCGGACCAGGCGATGCTAGCCTTCGTCGAGCAGTTGGGCGCGTCAGCACGCGGCGTACCGCTGCTGGTCGTCGCAACCGCCCGGCCGGAGCTGCGGGAACGGAACCCGGCCTGGACCGGCACGATCAGCGGCGCGATGTCCATCTCGGTGCCGCCGATGCACGACACCGACATCGACACGCTGTACTCGCTGCTCCTTGGCCAGGCGACGCTGCCGTCCAGCTCGCGTACCCCGCTGATCGAGTTCGCCGACGGCAACCCGCTCTACGCCCAGGAGTACGCCCGGATGCTGCTGGACGGCGGCCTGCTCGACGCGGTCGGTCCGACCCCCCGCCTCGACCTCGACGGCGGCGCGGAGATGCCCCGCACCGTGCAGGCGGTCATCGCCAACCGGCTCGACCTGTTGGACCCGGCCGACCGGGCGGTGCTCCAGGCCGCCGCCGTGGTCGGCGTGGTGTTCTGGGCCGCGCCGGTGGCGATGGCGCTGGGGCGGCCGGTGGAGTGGGTGGAGCGCGCGCTGGACCGCCTGCAACGTCGCGACCTGGTGTACGAGCAGAGCACGTCGACGATGCCCGGCCAGCCCGAGTACCGGTTCCGGCACATCCTGGTGCGCGACGTCTGCTATCAGCGGCTGCCCAGGGCCGAGCGGGTGCTGCGCCACCAACGCACCGCCGACTGGATGGCGCAGCTCACCGACGGCCGGCAGTACGACCTGGCCGAGGTGCTGGCCAACCATCGCTGGGCGGCACACGAGATCGCCAGGACCGTCGGGTTGGACACCGCCCCCTACGCCCCGCCGGCGCGGGCCGCGCTGCACCGGGCGGCCCGCCGGGCGTACGAGCTGCACGCGCTGGACACCGCCGCCGCGCTGGTCGGCCGGGCGCTGGCCCTGGACGTCGGGCCGGACCCGGCGCTGGAGCTGTTCGACGCCGAGCTGGCGTTCTATCGGGACGGGGACGCCTTCCTGGTGGCGGGGGGCACGGACACCCTGACCCGGCTGGCCGAGCGGCTCACCACCAGCGGCGACCGGACGGGGGCGGCCCGCGCCTGGACGCTGCTCGCCACCGCCGCGTGGAGTCGCGCCGACCGCTCGACGACCCTGCGCTTCCTGGACCAGGCGATCGGCATCTACAGCGACCTACCGGACAGTCAGGAGAAGGCGAGCGCCCTGCTGGAGCTGGCCCGGGTGCACATGCTGAACGCGGAGACCGAACCGGCGTGCACCGCGGCGCGGGCGGCGGAGTCCCTCGCCGAGCGGCTCCAGCTGCGCGAGGTCCAGGCCAACGCGCGGATCACCCTGGCCGTGGCGCGCTACCTGTCCGGCTCCGCCGAGGCGTTCCCGGAGCTGGCGGAGGTGACCGAGCACTGCCGGGTGGAGCGACTCACCAGTCGGCGCCGGGCGGTGCAGAACCTCGCCTGGGCGTTGCAGGAGGAGGGCGACCTGGCCGGCTCGGCCCGGTTGGTCGACGAGCAGCTCACCCTCGACCTGGGCGGCGAGCACAGCCTGGCCACCAGCTTCGCCGACCAGTGGGCGCGGTCGTACTACGCGGGTGACTGGACGGCGGCGCTGGCGATGGCGGCGGAGTCGACCCGACGGCCGACCGCCGAGTGGGACCTGCACATCGTGGCGGTCTCGGGTTGGATGCGCGGGCTGGCCGGAGCCGAGCTGGTCGGACCCGACGGGCCCGACGAAACTGCGGGGCCGGCCGCAACGGGTGGGGATCTGGTCGAGCAGGCGCTGGTCGCGGCGCGGCGCACCGGTTTCCACCGGGTGCTGCGCTCCACCCTGGCGCACGCCGCCCTCTGCCGGGCGGTGCAGGGCCGCCGCGACGAGGCGATGGCGCTGCTCACCGAGCTGGACGACGACTGGCAACGGACCCGGATGATTCCGTTCGCGGAGTGGGTGCCGGCCGTCGGGCACGTCGCCGGAGTGCTCGGCGCGGACGCGGCCCGGCTGGTCCGGCAACTGCTCGACCGGGCGCCCCGGATGACTCCGTGGGCTCACGCGACCGGTCAGGTAGCCGACGCCACGTTGGCCCGGCACGCCGGGGACGCCTCGACCGCGGCGAACCTGCTGCGCTCGGCGGCGGCGAGCTACGCCCGGATGACCGACGTGACCGACGAGATCATCACGCTGGCGCTGGCCATCGGCCCGCTGGCCGAGACCGACCCACCCGCCGCCGCGGCGACCCGCGCCCGCCTGCACGACTTCGCCACCCGTCACCGCGCGCCCGCCCTGCTCCACCTGCCCTGACCGCCGACCGGGCCGGCCCGGCGGTGGCTCAGGCGGCCAGCGGCGTCGGGACGGGCTGCTTGAGCTTCTGGGCGTAGACGTCCACGTACTCCCGACCGGAGAGCTCCATCAACTCGTACATGATCTCGTCGGTGACCGCGCGCTCGACGAACCGGTCGCCGGCCAGCCCGGCGTAGCGGGAGAAGTCCAGCGGCGCCCCGAACCGGATCTTCACCCGGTCGATCTTGGGGATGAGCTTGCCCGGCGGCTGGATCTCGTCGGCGTTGAGCATGGCCACGGGCACCACCACCGCGCCGCTCTCCAGGGCGAGCCGGGCCACCCCGGTCTTGCCCCGGTAGAGCCGCCCGTCCGGGGAGCGGGTGCCCTCGGGGTAGATGCCGGCCACTCCCCCGGCCCGCAGCACCTGCAACTGGGTGTCCAGGGCGGCGCGCGCGGCCCGACCACCGGAGCGGTCCACCGGAATCGTGCCGGTGCCGACGAAGAACATCTTGGTCAGCCAGCCCTTGATCCCCTTGCCGGTGAAGTACTCGGCCTTGGCGACGAAGGTGACCTTCCGGGCGGTGATCAACGGTGTGAAGATCGAGTCGGAGAAGGAAAGGTGGTTGCTCGCCAGGATCACCGGGCCGGTCGCCGGCACGTTGCGCAGGCCCTCCACCTGCGGGCGGAAGATCAGTTTGAGCAGCGGACCGAGGATGACGTACTTCAGCAGCCAGTAGAGCACCGGCGTCCTTTCCCGTGGTGTGCCCGCGACAGCGCCAGCCGTCGTCGCCGACGAGCCTACGAAGCGAGCGCTCTCACCACAACGGACGACGTTCGGGGGCCGAGGTATCGCCGGCCGCGATCACCGAGATCGCACTTGTCGCGCAAGAACGGACAAAGGAGCCGCGCCGCGACCTGCGGGAGCAGCCGGGACTTTGGAAGACGCGACACAACGCACTCCCGGAACCATGCCCTGACGTGTCACGATTCAGAGCACGGCGTGCGGACGGGCGCCGAAGGGCAGCGGTGGCCGCGCCGGAAGGCGCGTTAAGGGGGATGTCCGGGTGTCAGCGGGTGGGGCCCGCCGGGGACGGCGGGACAACGGGCTCGACGCGAACGAGTACGCCGTCGTCGGCGACGTCGATCCGCGCGTCGGTGAACACCTGCTCGACGTGCTGGCCGCCGGCGGGATTGCCGCCTACCTCCAGCCCTCCGCCGACCTCAACCCGGTCACCCGCACCACCACCGTGCCGGCCCGGCCGGTCGACCGGCTCTACGTCGACCGCTCGCACCTGACCACCGCCCGGGACTACCTGACCCAGCTCGCCGACGAGACCGCTCCGGAGCAGCCACCGGCTCGTGACGAGCCGGACATCGACGCCGAGTGGGCGCGGATCGTGGCGGGCTTCCACACCACCTCCACGCCCGGTGACCACCCGTGGCCAGCGTCGGAGGACGTGGACGAGCGGGACAACCGGGACGAGTCGACCTCCGGGCCGCTGACCCGCTCCGGCACCGACGAGCCCGGTCCGACCGCCACCGACGTTCGCCGGCTGCCGTCCGCGACGGACATCTCCGGGATCTCAGTGGGGCGCGGCACCCGACCGGACGAGCCGTCGCTGCTGGACGGGTTGGACACCTTCGGCGCCGACCTGCCCGACGACGAGGACGACGAGGGTTACCACCCACCGCCACCACCGCCGCTGCCGCGGGTCAGCAAGTACGCGGTGATCGGCGTGCTCGGGGTGGTCGTCGGGTTCGTGCTGTTCCTCTTCCCGTGGCTGCTCCCGATCGACCGCTCCGCGGTGACGCTGTTCGGGTTCACCGGCATCCTGGCCGGTTTCGTCACGCTGATCTGGCGGCTGCGCCCCGGCGACGAGGACGAGGACGACCCGGACAACGGCGCCGTCGTCTGAAGGTCGGCCCGCATCCCGGGACAGCAGCGCCCCGCCGTGGGCGTAACAGTGGTGTAACTTACTGTCAGTAGGAATACCGCTGTACGTCACTTCCCCCGCTGACTGACCGGTTTTTCCTTGCTCGCGGCGGTCAGTCCTCTGCTGATCGGAATGCCCGAGATGCGACAGAGTTCTCTCGTGGTGGTGGCCAACCGCCTCCCCATCGACGACAATCAGGCCCCCGACGGGGCCTGCGAGTGGCGGCGCAGCCCGGGCGGGTTGGTCAGCGCACTGCACCCGCTCCTGCGGCACACACCGGCGACCTGGGTCGGCTGGGCCGGTGGCACCGGTCCGGCCCCCGCCCTGCCGGACGTGGACGGCGTGCGGATGCACACCGTCGCGCTCAGCCCGGAAGACCTGCGCGACCACTACGAGGGGTTCGCCAACGCCACCCTCTGGCCGCTCTACCACGACTCCGTGGAGCAGCCGCAACACCACCGCCGCTGGTGGGAGGCGTACCAGCGGGTCAACCAGCGCTTCGCCGAGGCGACCGCGCAGGTGGCCGAGCCGGGCGGGGTGGTCTGGGTGCAGGATTACCACCTGCAACTGGTCCCCGGCCTGCTGCGCGCGCTCCGCCCGGACCTGCGCATCGGGTTCTTCCTGCATGTGCCGTTCCCGCCGCCGGAGCTGTTCATGCAACTGCCCCGCCGGGCCGAGTTGTTGCGCGGCATGCTCGGCGCCGACCTGGTCGGCTTCCAGCGGGTGCAGGCGGCGCACAACTTCGCCCAGTTGGTGACCCGGGTGCTGGAGCTGCCGGCCACCGACCGGCGGATCGGCATCGACGACCGGGTCGTCCGCATCGGCGCCTTCCCGGTCTCCATCGACACCGCCGAGATGGCCGCGCTCGCCGACCGTCCGGACGTGGCCGCCCGGGCCCACCGGCTCCGTCAGGACCTCGGCGATCCCCGGCAGGTCGTCCTCAGCGTCGACCGGATGGACTACACCAAGGGCATCGAGCAGCGCCTCAAGGCGTACAGCGAGTTGCTCGCCAGCGGCGACGTCAAGGTCCGCGACACGGTGCTGGTGCAGGTCGCCATGCCGAGCCGGGAACGCGTCGGCCAGTACCAGATCCTGCGCGAGCGCATCGAACGCGAAGTCGGCCGGATCAACGGCGAGTTCGGCCGGGTCGGTGAGCCGGCGATCCACTACCTCACCCAGCCCTTCGACCGGGCCGAACTGGCCGCGCTCTACCGGGTCGCCGACGTGATGGCGGTGACCCCGTTGCGCGACGGAATGAACCTGGTCGCCAAGGAGTACGTGGCCGCGCGGGTCGACGACACGGGCGCACTGCTGCTCAGCGAGTTCGCCGGCACCGCCGCCGAGCTGTCCCAGGCGTACCTGGTCAACCCGCACGACCTGGAAGGGCTCAAGCAGGGCCTGCGTGAGGCGCTGCGGGCCGACCCGGCCGACGCCACCCAGCGGATGCGGGCCATGCGCGCCCACCTGCACCAGCACGACATCCGGGCCTGGGCCCGCTCCTACCTGCGCGCCCTGGACGACGGCGGCGGCCTGATCAGCCGCCTGACCAGCACCGACACCGTCTCCGACGGCGCCGCTCGGGTGCCCCGGCCGGCCACCCCGGCCGGCAGCCCGGCCGTCCACCAGGCCGGCGGCTGACCGCCGGCGGCCTGGCCGCTCAGTGCGCCACCGGCTCCTTCTCCAGCCAGTCCAGGATCGCGTCGATCGGCTCCGCCCACCGCGCGTCCAGCATCAGGTCGTGGCCCATCCCGGGAAAGAGCAGCGGGGCCGACCCGTACCGGCGGGCGACCCGGGTCAACGTCGACGCCGGCACCACCCGGTCGTCCGGGCTGCCCAGCACCAACACCGGGGGCGCGCCCACGGCCGGCTCGGCCTCCGGCTCACCCAGCAGCGCCCACTGCGCCCGCCGACCCGCCCGACCTAGGCGTCCGACATACCGCCGGGCCTCCTCGTCGGGCAACTCGCGGCTGAACAACTGCCCCCGGTTGAGCCGCAACGGCCCGCCGAACACCGCCGGCAACGTGCCCGCCGGGTTGCGGCGCAACGCCGCGCCCAGCACTCCCCAGCCGCCGAAGACCGGCGCCACCAGCACCGCGCCCCGCGCCGGGTAGCGGGCCAACGCGTGTGCCACCACCAGGGCCCCGGCGCCGTGCCCCACCAGCACCGCCTGCCGCGGCAGGCTCGCTGCCACCTGGACCACGTCGTGGGCGTACGCCCGCAGCGTCGCCTCCGGCGCCGGCTCGCTGCCACCGTGCCCGCGCAGGCTCACCGCGTACGCCGGGAACCCCCGCGACGCCGCGTGACCCAACCAGTGCTCGGCGAACGCCCACGCGCCGTGCCCGAACCCGGGTACGAACAGCAGCGGCGGACGCCCCTCCTCCAGCTCGGGGACCGCGCTGAGCACCTCCCGCCGGGCCGGCCGGACCGGCCGGGACCACTCCCGGCCCCGCATGACCCGCAGCTCGCTCGCGCTCATTTGCCCTCCAGCTCGACCAGAGCGCGTTGGATGGCGCGCAGATAGTCGGCGTGCCCGACCTCGAACCAGTGCCGGCTGCTGTCCTTGACCGGCCCGGAGTACCGCTCCCCGGCCCGCTCTCGCACCCGCTGCGCGAACGCGGTGGCCCGCTCCGGCCGGTCCCGACGGGCCTGGAGCAGTCGGGCGAAGAGCACCGTCTGCCAGTGCGACAGGGTGAACAACCCGGAGTCCGGTTGCAGCAGGCCGGCGACGGCCAGGGTCGGGTGCCCCGGGGTGAACGCGTTGAGCCACAGGGTGGGCCGGCCCGCGCCCGCGCTGTCGGAGAACACCGACGCGTCGAGGAACTCGAAGCGCGGCAGGTAACCGGTGGCGAAGACGACCACCTCGGGGTCGATCTCGCGGCCGTCGGCCAACTCCACCGCGTACGGGTGGAACCGGGCGACGTCCGGCACCGGGCCGATCGCGCCGTGGCCCACGTAGTAGACGAGCTGACTGTTCGCGATGGGGTGCGTCTCGTACACCCTGTGGTCGGGCTTGGGCAGGCCGAAGCGGGTCAGGTCGCCGACGGTCAGCCGCAGCGTCCAGTGGTAGAGCCACTGCCGCACCCGCAGCGGCACCCGCAAAGCCAACAGGGTGTCGTTGACCTGGTCGGCGGGGCGACCGAGGACGTACTTCGGCGCGTACCAGTAGCCGCGCCGGGTGGAGTGCCAGCAGCGTGACGCCTGCTGGGCGGCCTCGACGGCGATGTCGCAGCCGGTGTTGCCGGCGCCGACCACCAGCACCCGCTTGCCGCGCAGCTGCGCCGGGTCCTTGTAGGACGAGGCGTGCATGATCTCGCCACGGAACTGTTCGAGGCCCTCGTAACGGGGCAGCTTCGGCGACCAGTTGTGGCCGTTGGCGATCACCACGGCGGCGTACCGGGCGGTGCGCTCGGGGCCGTACCCGCCGGTGGAGCGGGTGGTCACGTCCCACCGGTCCCCTTCGACGGGCTGGACCCTGATCACCTCGGTGCCGAACCAGATGTGCGAGCGCAGGTCGAAGTGGTCGGCGTACCGCTCGAAGTAGGACAGCACCTGACCGTGGTGCGGGTAGTCGGGCCAGGAGTCCGGCATCGGGAAGTCGGGGAACTGGGTGAAGGGCTTCGACGAGATCAGGTGGGTGCTGGCGTACACCGGGCTGCGGTCGTGCCGCCAGTTCCAGGCGCCGCCGACGCCCGTCTCCCGCTCGTAGCAGTCCACGCCGAACCCGTGCTCGCGCAGGTTCTTGATGGCCGTCAGGCCGCTGGCCCCGGCCCCGATGACGCAGACCGTGTCGCCCCGGTCGGAGACCGGGCGGCCCTCGCTGTTCGCCGCGGGCGAGGTCGCCTCCGGGTCGGGCCGGCCGTGGTCGGTGGAGGTGGACACCGGGGACATCTCCTTTTGGTACGGCAGGCGTGCCGGTCGCCGCGAAATCCTCTCCACAACCGGGCCGGATGTCCAGTCCTGGACCGGACGCGTCGACTGTCGAGCCGGGGTCGGGGGTCAGCCGGCGGTGGGCAGCAGCAGGTCGACCAGGACCGGGAAGTGGTCGCTGGCCCGGCGGGTCTGCGGGGTGTCCACCACGTCGTAGTCGACCACTGTGATCCGCGGGTCGACGAACAGCGCGTCGATGCGTCGGCGCGGGTCGGCGCAGGAGTAGGTGAGCCGCTCGGCCCGGTCGGCCGCCACCGCCGTGTCGGTCAACCCGCGCGACACTGTGGCCCAGGCGGGCCCGTCCGGCCCCTCGTTGAGGTCCGCCCCGGCCAGCACCGGGCTGGTCGCCGCGTCCAGGCCACGCTTGAACTCGGCGGCCTGGGACGGCCGCTCGGCCGGGTCGGTGGACAGGTGCGAGCCGGCGAGGGTGAACCGGGCGTCACCGACCCGGCAGTCGGCGTACGCGGCGCCACGCAGGTGCCGGCCGGGGGTCAGCGGGAAGCGCTGGCAGCGGGTGGCCAGCACCTGGACCCGCAGGCTGGTCAGGATCAGGTTGCCCAGGGCGGGCAGCCCACCGGCGGCCACCACCAGACCGAACGACTCGGCCAACGTGGCGGACTTCTGCCGCCACCGGAACCGGCGCGGCCCCTCCTGCACGATCACCACGTCCGGCGTCGCCGCCCGGACCACCGCCGCCAGCGCGGCGGTGTCGTCGCGCTGGCTGTGGATGTTGTACGACACCACGCGCAACGGCACGCCCATCCCCGGACGCCTCAGATCCGGCGGGCCAGGTCGGCGGCGCCGATCACCCCGGCGCTGTTGCCCAGCTCCGCCGGGAGCACCTCGGCCACCGGCAGGCGACCGCGCTGGGCGAGCGCGTCGAGGTACGAGCGGCGGGTGGGACCGAGCAGCAGGTCACCGGCGTCGATCACGCCGCCGCCGACCACCAGTGTCTGCGGGTCGAGGATCTGCGCCATGTCGGCGAGGCTGGTGCCCAGCCACCGACCGATCTGGGCGAACGCCTCGGCGGAGACCGGGTCGCCACCCTGCGCGGCGGCGGTCACCATCGGGCCGGTGATCGCCTCGGCCTCACCGCCGGCCAGCTTCAGCAGGGCGGTGGCCCGGTTGGGCTCCTGCCGGGCGCCGGCCCGGGCGAACCGGACCAGGGCGCTGCCGCTGGCGTACTGCTCGATGCAGCCCAGCCGGCCGCAGCCGCACTGGTGCCCGTCCGGCACGGCCAGCATGTGGCCCAGCTCCGCGGCGATGCCGTGCGCGCCGCGCATCAGGTCGCCACCGAGGACGATGCCGCCACCCACACCGGTGCCGATGGTGAACATGATCATCGAGTCGTCGGCGTCGCGGGCCGCGCCGTAGCGGAACTCGGCCCACGCGGCGACGTTCCCGTCGTTCTCCACGATCACCGGCAGCCCGACTGCCTCGCTGACGTACTCGCGCAGCGGTTCGTCACGCCAGGCCAGGTTGGGAGCGAAGAGCACAGTCGAACGGCCGGCGTCGATCCACCCGGCCGCGCCGATGCCGACGGCCTCGATGGTCCGCCCGGCAGCCAGCTCGCCGACCAACTCGATGATGACGTCGCGGGTCTTGGCCACGTCATCGGCGGGAGTGTCCCGTCGGGTCTGCACGAGGACCGTGCCGGTGTCGTCCACGACACCGCCGGCCACCTTCGTGCCACCGACGTCGACTCCGATGGTCAGCGTCACCGCTACCGCCCCCCTCTGCTGTGCTGTCCGGCCCAGGTTCCGGCCCAGTGCCGGTCCGGGTCGGAAGGTCCCGCGCTCAGGCGCCGTCGCCCGATGCTTCCGCGTCGGCGTCATCGGGCACCCGCGAGGCGGGCACCACGGAACGGGTGGTCGGTGCCGGTACGGTCGCCGTCCCGGCCTCGTCGACGGGTGGTACGGCGGCCGGGGCGAGTGGGTCCGCCGTCCGGGTGGCGACCGACCAGACATCCCGCTCCGGCGCCGGCTGAGAATCATGCCCGGTACGGGTGGCATCGCGCCACACGTGGTCGTCGACGGTCGCGGTGGGCGGGGCGCTCGGGGGTGGCTCGGGGAGCACGTCGTCGGTGCTCGCGGCGGGTGCCGGCGCGGGCGGGGTGGTCGGCTCGGCGGCCGGCGCGGTGGGGTTCGGCGCGGACGGTTCCGGCGGGGAGAACGCGCGGAGCAGGCTGGCGACGCCCGCGGCGAGGTCACCGGCGCCGGTCGCGAGCCGTTCGGCGAATTCCGGACTCGGATCCCGCAACGCGGCGATGCCCCGACAGACCGGGCAGACGCAGCATTCGGCCGAACCGGTGGCGAAAGCACCACCGGCGCCGGAGCGGGCGTCCGGGCCCGCGCTGTGACCGAGGACACCGGACAGCATCCCGCCCAACGAGCCGAACGCGCCGCCCGCCGAGCCGGCGGAGGCCAGTCGCGCCCCTGCCAGCAGGGTGGCGACCAGCCGCTCCGCCTCTTCCCGGGCCGAACCCGGATCCGTTCCGCCCACCGTCGGCTCCTCTACCGTGCCACCGGACACGTCACTGCGCCGCACCGGTTGCTTCTACCCGGCGCTTGAGCTGCTTCAACGCGGTGTCCATGATCATCTTTTCGGCTTTGCGCCGAAACATCCCGAGCATGCCGACCGACAGGTCGACCTCCAGCGTGTAGGTCACCGTCGTGCTGCCGTCCGGGTTACCCACCAGGTCGTACGAACCACGCTGGGCCTTCTGCATCTTCGAGGGGGCGACCAGGTGCCACTCGATCCGGGACAGATCCTCGGCGTACTCGTAGGCGAGCACGTACTCGTCGGCCATCACCCCGGCGTCGATGGTGAAATGCACCTGACTGGCGTAGCCGTCCTCGTACTCCTCGACGACCTCGGCGCGACGCACCGCGTCGGTCCACTCCGGGTAGCGCGCGAAGTCGCAGATGACCGCCGTCACCCGATCCGGTGCGGCGCCGATAATGATCGACTGGGTGGAGGAGTCCGCCATGGGGGGAGGCTACCTGCCTCCTGGTTGTCTCACCCCGACCGCCCGCCGGGTAGGTTTCGACACATGCCGACGCCACGGCGGCGGCCGGCCCAACCAGTGCGAGCACGAAGGAGTGCAGGTGCGCGAGTTCTCCGTTCCGCCGATCGTCACCGTTGGCGACGCGGCCAACCTCACCGATCCGGTCTGGGACAACGCCGAAGTCGCGCCCGACACCGTCCAGTTCGCCCGACCCACCCCGCGCGCCGACGGCACCGTCACCGAATGGACCGAGGTGACCTGCCTCCAGTTCCGCGACGAGGTGGCCGCCGTGGCCCGCGGGCTGATCGCCGCCGGCATCGAGCCCGGTGCCCGGGTCGGGCTGATGAGCCGCACCCGCTACGAGTGGACGCTGCTCGACTACGCCATCTGGGCCGTCGGCGCGGTGACCGTGCCGATCTACGAGACGTCGAGCGCCGAGCAGGCCGCGTGGATCCTTGAGGACTCCAACGCGGTCGCCGTCGTGGTGGAGAGCGAGGCGCACGCCGCCCTGATCGCCGGTGTCCGGCACCGGCTGCCCGAGCTGGGCCAGGTCTGGCAGATCGACAGCGGCGGGGTCGACGAGCTGGTCACCACCGGCGCCACGGTCGAGCTGGCCGAGGTCGAGCGGCGACGCAAGGCCGTCCGCGCCGGCGACCTGGCCACGATTATCTACACCAGCGGCACCACCGGCCGCCCCAAGGGCTGCGTGCTCACCCACCGCAACATGTACGCCGACATCGCCAACGCGGTGCCGGTGCTGCCGAACCTGTTCAACGCCGGCGCGAGCACCCTGCTCTTCCTCCCGCTGGCGCACGCCTTCGCCCGACTCATCCAGATCGGCGTCGTGCAGGCGCGAGCCACCATGGCGCACTGCGCCGACACCAAGAACCTGGTCGCCGAGCTACAGGCGTTCCGACCGACCTTCGTGCTCTCCGTACCCCGGGTGTTCGAGAAGGTCTACAACGCCGCCAAGCAGAAGGCCGAGGCGGACGGCAAGGGCGGCATCTTCGCCCGGGCCGAGCAGGTCGCCATCGCGTACAGCGAGGCGCTGGAGACCCCGGGCGGCCCGGGCCTGGCGCTTCGCGCCCAGCACGTGGTCTTCGACCGGCTGGTCTACCGCAAGCTGCGCGCCGCGCTCGGCGGACGGTGCCGGGACGCGATCTCCGGCGGCGCGCCACTCGGCGCCCGGCTCGGCCACTTCTTCCGGGGCATCGGCGTGACGGTCCTGGAGGGCTACGGCCTCACCGAGACTTCGCCCGCCGCCGCCGCGAACCTGCCCAGCGGCACCCGGATGGGCACCGTCGGCCGCCCGCTGCCCGGCGTGACAGTGCGGATCGAGGACGACGGCGAGATCCTGATCTCCGGCGAGCTGATCTTCCAGGGTTACTGGCGCAACGAGACCGCGACGGCCGAGACGATCAGCGCCGACGGCTGGTTCCGCACCGGCGACCTGGGCCAGCTCGACTCCGACGGCTACCTGAGCATCACCGGCCGCAAGAAGGAGCTGATCGTCACCGCCGGCGGCAAGAACGTCGCCCCGGCGGTGCTCGAGGACCTGGTCCGGGCGCACCCGTTGATCAGCCAGTGTGTCGTGGTCGGTGACCGGAAGCCGTTCATCGCGGCGCTGGTCACCGTCGACGAGGAGGCGCTGCCGACCTGGCTGGAGAACGCCGGGATGCCCCTCGACACCCCTGTCGAGCAGTTGCGCGAGCACGAGGGCCTCCGCAAGGAGATCCAGGCGGCGGTCGACGCCGCGAACCAGGCCGTGTCGAAGGCCGAGGCGATCAAGGTGTTCCGGGTCCTGCCCCACGACTTCACCGAGGCGACCGGCGAGCTGACCCCGTCGCTCAAGGTCAAGCGCCAGGTTGTCCACAAGACGTACGCGGCGGAGATCGCCGATATCTACCGAGGCTGACTACCATCCGTCACGTGCCCGCATCCACAGCCACCGCCCCGCACCCGCATCCCCTCGCCGCGGCCGCCCGCGTGGTGATGCTGGCGCTGATCGCCATCCTGACCCTGTTCGCCACCCGCGACGTCACCCAGCTGTGGTGGATCGCGCTGCTGGCGGTGGCCGGGCTGCCGTCGCTGCTGGCACCGCAGCACCGGCTGGTCGGCCCGCTGAGCCGGGTGGCCGAGGTGGTGGTGCTGGGGCTGGCAGCGAGCCACGTCGCCGCGGTGGCGTCGATCGGCGGCACTGTCGACGGCCTGGGCGCGTCGGCGGTGCTGCCCTACCTGGCGGTCCCGGTGACAGTCACCGCGCTGCGCCGCCGCTTCCCGGAGGGCGCCGCGCTGCTCGTGGTCACCGCCGCCACCCTGCTGCTCAGCGGCGCGTTGACCCGGGTCGACGGTGGTCTCCAGCTCGGCCAGCTGGGTTACCTCGCGGTCTGCGCGCAGTGGCTGATCCTGGCGGCGCTGGGGCTCTACGCCGCCGGCACGCTGCACCGGGTGATGGCGGTCCGCGGTGAGGGCAAACCGCAGCCGTACGCCGAGGCCACCCGGCTGCTGACCCAGCTGCGGACGGTGGCCCGGCAGCTGCCCGGGGCGACCCTGGACCCGGGCGGCATCTCCGAGCACCTGCTGGAGGAGCTGCGCACGGTGGCCCGCGCGGACCGGGGCGCGGTGCTGTCGGCCAGCGGCGGAGGTCGCCTCGTGGTGCTCGCCCAGGCCGGCGTCGACCGGGTGGACTGGGAGACGACGCTGGACGCGGACTCCGCGATCGCCGACGCCTGGGCAACCCAGCAGGCCACCACGGCCGCCCGGTCGCAGTCCCGCTCGCACCGCGGCGGCGACGTGTCCGCGCTGATCATTCCGCTGGTCGCCGGGGTGCGCACGGTGGGGCTGGTGGTGCTGGAGGCGGACGCCGCGCACGCGTACCCGCCGCCGGTGGTGTCCCGGGTGACCGCGCTGACCCGCCCCGCCGCGCTGCGGCTGGAGGCGGCGCTGCTCTTCGACGAGGTCCGCTCGCTGGCCACCAACGAGGAGCGGCAGCGGCTGGCCCGGGAGATCCACGACGGGGTGGCACAGGAGCTGGTGATGGTCGGCTACGGCATCGACAACGCCCTGGCCACCGTCTTCGACGACGCCGACGAGACCGCCGAGGCCCTGCGTACGCTGCGCGGCGAGGTGACCCGGGTGATCCAGGAGCTGCGGCTGAGCCTCTTCGAGCTGCGCAGCGAGGTGGACCGGCAGGGTGGGTTGGCCGCGGCGATCGCCGAGTACGCGCGCACCGTTGGCGCGTCCGGAGGGCTGCGGGTGCACCTCTCGCTGGACGAGTCCACCGCCCGACTGCCGGCCGCCACCGAGGCCGAGTTGCTGCGCATCGCGCAGGAGGCGGTGACCAACGCGCGCAAGCACGCCGGGGCGTCGAATTTGTGGGTCACGTGTGAGGTCGACCCCCCGTACGCGCAAATAGAAGTGTCGGATGACGGTCAGGGGATGGCTGACCAGCGCCCGGACGGGCGGTACGGTCTTGCGATCATGGCCGAGAGGGCGGAACGTATCCGGGGCCGGTTGGAGATCAGGCCGCGGCAACCCAGCGGCACGACCGTGGCGGTGGTTCTCGGCACCTCGGCCCGGCGCGATAACGTGCGCGGCAGCGCAGCACCAGAAGGGGAGTAACCCGAGGATGACCACAAGTCCGATACCGGCCACCCGTACCAAGGTCCTCCTTGTCGACGATCATGACCTGATTCGCAAGGGTTTGCGGCACGCCTTCGAGCGCGACCGCCAGTTCGAGGTCGTCGGTGAGGCGGCCACGGCGGCGGAGGGGGTACGCCAGGCCGGCGCCTTGCAGCCGGACGTGGTGATCATGGATCTGCGGCTGCCCGACGGCAGCGGCCTGGAGGCCACCCGCGCACTGCGCAAGTCCAGCGCGTCGATGGGCATCGTGGTGCTGACCATGTACGCCGGCGACGACCAGCTCTTCGGCGCCCTGGAGGCCGGCGCGAGCGCCTTCGTGCCGAAGACCGCTCCGGCCGACGAGGTGGTGGCCGCCGCACGGCACGCCGCCTCCTCCCCCAGCGCGTTCACCGCGGCCGACCTGGCCGAGGCGATGAAGCGTCGGCTCGCCCCGTCCGGCCCGCAGTTGTCTCCCCGGGAGGGGCAGGTGCTGCGGCTGCTCGCCGACGGGATGAGCGTGGCGGGCATCGCCAAGCAGCTGTTCGTCAGCGAGTCCACGGCGAAGACGCACATCTCGAAGCTCTACGAGAAGCTCGGCGCGGCCAACCGGGCTCAGGCCCTGATGACCGCGCTCCGGCTGGGCCTGCTCGAGGCACCGGACGCACCGAAGTTCTGACCTGCCCCCGCTCGTCGAGCGGGACGACGCGACCGACGTCGGCGGGCAACCTTCGGCGCGCTATGGTCTGGCGTGCGTGGCGGGTGCACAATACCCGCGCGGGCGACGATGCTCGCGTCGCGGATTCGAGGGGTGAAACGCATGCAGCGGCCGGACTGGGCACCCGACACCATCGACATCGAGCGCCCGAGCGTCGCGCGGATGTACGACTACTACCTCGGCGGCTCACACAACTTCGCCGCCGACCGGGCCGCGGCGCAGGCGATGGTCGCCGCGGTGCCCGAGGCGCCGTTGATGGCCCAGGCCAACCGGGCGTTCCTGCGCCGGGCCGTGCACCACCTCGCCGACGCCGGGATCCGACAGTTCCTGGACATCGGTTCGGGCATCCCGACCGTCGGCAACGTGCACGAGATCGCCCAGCAGCTCGACCCGCAGTCGCGAGTGGTCTATGTGGACGTCGACCCGGTGGCTGTGGCGCACAGCCGCGAGATCCTCGCCGGCAACGAGCGGGCCGCGGTCGTGCAGGAGGACCTGCGTAACCCGGAGGCGATCCTGGCCCATCCGGACGTCCGCAAGCTGCTCGACCTGAGCCAACCGGTGGCCGTGATGGTCGTGGCCGTCCTGCACTTCGTCTCCGACGACGACCGGCCGGCGGAGCTGCTGCGGACGCTGCGGGACGCGTTGGCGCCCGGCAGCTACCTGGTGCTGTCACAGGCCAGCGACGACGGGCGCAGCGAGGACGAACGCGCCGAGGCGGAGCGGGTCTACCGGCGCACCGACAACCCGCTGTGGGTGCGCAGCCGTGCCGAGCTGACCGCGCTCTTCGACGGCTTCGAGCTGCTCGACCCCGGCGTGGTGTGGGTACCCGAGTGGCGACCGGACACTCCGGAGAGCGCTGAGGACGCCGAGCGCGCGGTCTTCATGGGCGGCGTCGGGCGCCTCGGTGACTGAGTCGCCCGGGGCGACCCCCTGCCCGGGGACGTTCGCCCGGGCCTGGGCGAAGGCGGTCTCCGGCACCAGCTACCTACCGATGACCCAGGCCCAGTTGGAGTCCCTGCTGGACCGGCTCACCGGGCAACTGGCCGGGGCGTTGCTCACCGAGCCGTTCGACCTGCGTGCCGGGCACCGGGTCGGCGCCGAGCTGGTCGCCGCGCACATTGCTTCCGCCGAGGGGCTGGGTCGTACCGTCGAGGTCATCCAGCTCCGCCTGGTGCGCGACCTGGGGTTGGTGGCCGAGGACGTCGAGGACCGGATGGCCCGACTGCTGGCGGCGGTGGCGACCGGCTACGCCCGCGCGCTGCGCGACCGGACGCTCGACGAGCAGGAGTCGATCCGCCGCGCCGCCATGCGGGCCCGGACCCAGGCCGAGCGGGCGCTGCGGGCCAGCGAGGCCCGGTTCCGGCATCAGGCCACCCACGACCCGCTCACCGGTCTGCCCAACCGGACGCTGTTCACCGAGCGG
Source organism: Micromonospora noduli (assembly GCF_003264365.1). Taxonomy (GTDB): domain Bacteria; phylum Actinomycetota; class Actinomycetes; order Mycobacteriales; family Micromonosporaceae; genus Micromonospora; species Micromonospora noduli. Next base: position 28,128 of record NZ_PYAK01000033.1, on the reverse strand, counting down.
CTCGCCGCGGCGCTCAACGAGCCGGGCCGGGGCGCGCAGCGGGTCGGGGTGTGCTTCCTGGACCTGGACCGCTTCAAGGTGGTCAACGACACGCTGGGGCACCAGATCGGTGACCTGTTGCTGGCCACGGTGGCCGAGCGGCTGCGCAAGGCCATGGGTGAGCACCTGGTGGCCCGGCTCGGCGGCGACGAGTTCGTCATCCTGGTGGAACACACCGCCGGCACCGACGACATGGTGGCGGTGGCCGAGACCGCGCTCGCGGCGGTAGGCACACCGGCCCTGGTCGACGGGCACGAGCTGCAGATCTCGGCGAGCATCGGCATCGTCGAGCGCCAGGTGGCCGGGGCCAACCCCACGGACCTGATGCGGGCCGCCGACAGCACCCTGCACTGGGCGAAGTCCGCCGGTGGGGCGCGCTGGTCGCTCTACGACGCCGAACGCAACCAACGTGAACTGGCCCGCTACGCGCTCTCCGCGGCCATTCCGGCGGCGTTGGAGCGGGGCGAGTTCTACCTCGACTACCAGCCGCTGACCTCACTGCGCGACGGCAGCCTGGTCGGCGTGGAGGCGCTGGTCCGCTGGCGGCACCCCGAGTTGGGGGTGCTGCGCCCGGACAGCTTCATCGGGTTGGCCGAGGAGACCGGCCTGATCGTCCAGCTGGGCGGTTGGGTGTTGGCCGAGGCGTGCCGCGAGGCCGAGGCGTGGTCGGCCGGGGGTGCCGCCGCGCCCTTCGTCAGCGTCAACCTCGCGGTACGGCAGGTGCACCGGCCCGGGTTGGTGCAGGAGGTCCGTGCGCTGCTGCGGCAGACCGGCCTGCCACCGGAGCGGCTTCAACTGGAGATCACCGAGAGCACGATGATGAGCACCGCCGAGGAGCCGGTCCGCGCCCTGCGGGTCCTTGCCGACCTCGGGGTGCGCATCGCCATCGACGACTTCGGCACCGGCTACAGCAACCTGGCGTACCTGCGGGACCTGCCGGTGACCGAACTGAAGGTGGCCGGGGAGTTCGTGGCCGGCCTGCGCTCGCCGTCCGTCGGCCGCACCGACGAGCGGATCCTCGCCTCCCTGGTCTCGCTGGCGCACGCGCTGGACCTGACCGTCACCGCCGAAGGGGTGGAGACCGCCGGGCAGGCCGAACGGCTGCGGGCGATCGGCTGCGACGCAGCCCAGGGCTGGCACTTCGGCCGCCCGGCCCCCGCCGATCGGATCCTGGCCCGCATCCGCTGAACCACCCCGCCCCAACCACCTCGGCTGATCGGGCCAGGGTTTCGCGGCCAGGTCGATGAAAGGCGATATACCTCAGAGGCATTTATATGACTCAGAGGTATACCGCTCACCGAGACATCCGGCACCACGGGCAGCGCCGGCGGCAACGGGAAGGTAGACACCGTCTACGGCGGCTGATAGACAGTGTCTATGGACGCGGACGAGACGGGGCTGCGGGCTCGGTTGGTGGCCGCCGGGGTGGACCTGGTGCTGCGCGAGGGCCAGTCGGCGGTGTCGCTGCGGGAGATCGCCCGGCGTGCCGGGGTCTCGCACGGCGCACCGCGCCGCTACTTCCCCACCCACGTCGACCTGCTCTCCGCCATCGCCCGGGAGGGCTTCGCCGACCTCACCGCCCGGGTCGAGCGAACGTTGCGCGACGTCGATCCGGACCCCCGTACCCGATTGACCGCGTTGGCCCGGACGTACCTGGACTTCGCGGCGGCCCACCGCGGCATGTTCGAGCTGATGTTCCGCCACGACCTGCTGGACAGCGGCCGGCTTCGGCTGCGCGAGACGAGCCTGCCGCTGTTCGCCGTGCTCGCCGACCTGGTGGCGCGGGCGCGCCGGCCCACCGACGCGCCCGCGGCGGTGCTCGCCGGCGCGCTGTGGGCGAACCTGCACGGCATCGCCCAACTCTGGGCCTGGGGCAGCCTGCCGCTGGCCACCGGCGCCACCGACGACGATGCCCTTCTGCGCGCCACGTTGGACGCCCACCTCGGCCCGGCGCCCGCCTGAACCCGACCCCGGAGGACACGTGCCCCTGCTGTACGACGTCACCAAGCTGACCGTCGGCACCGTGCTGCGGTTTGGCTGGCAGCCCCGGGTGGAAGGGCTGGAGCATCTACCCCGACACGGCGGCGCCATCCTCGCCGGCAACCACCTGTCCGTCGCCGACGAGTTGTTTCTCGTCACCTCGACGCCCCGACACGTCACCTTCTGGGCGAAGGTCGAGTACTTCAACGGCCGGGGTCCGGGCGGCTGGCTCAACCGGCGGATCGTCGCCGGCATGGGCGCCATTCCGGTCGACCGCTCAGACGGCCGGGCCGCCCTGCGCGCCCTCGACGCCGCCGTCCCGGTGCTGCGCGCCGGCGGCCTGGTCGCCGTCTACCCGGAGGGCACCCGCTCCCCGGACGGGCGGCTCTACCGGGGCCGGGTCGGGATGACCCGGCTGGCCCGCGACGCCGGGGTGCCGATCATCCCGGTCGGCGTGCTCGGCACCGCCGAGGTGCTGCCGGTCGACGCGCGGCTGCCCCGTCGACACCCGATCACCCTGCGGTTCGGCCCGCCGATCCCGGTCGCCGAGCGGATCAACGGGCCGCGTGACATCCGAACGGTCACCGACGAGGTGATGGCGGCGATCCAGCAGCTCACCGGCCAGGAGTACGTGCCGCGCTACGCGCCCACCCGGGAGAGCTGAACGCGGGGGGGCGATCAGCCGGCGAGCAGTGCCGCCATGCGTTCCGCCTGCGCCTCCCAGCGCCACTCCCGTTCCACCCACGCTCGGCCAGCCGCGCCCAGTTGCCGGGCCAGGTCCCGGTCGGCGAGCAGCCGGGCGACCCGGTCGGCGAGCTGGGCGACGTCCCGACCGCGCACGACGTAGCCGGTCTCCCCCTCCCGGACCGCGTCCGGTGCGCCTCCGGAGTCGCCGGCCACCACCGGCAGGCCGGCCGCGGACGCCTCCAGGTAGACGATGCCCAGCCCTTCGACGTCGAGGCCACGGTTGCGGGTGCGGCACGGCATCGCGTAGACGTCGCCGGCCGCGTAGTGCGCCGGCAGCTCGACCGACGGCACCGTGCCGGTGAACACCACATCCCGTTCCACACCGGTCTGGCGGGCCAGCTTCTCCAGAGTCGCCCGGTACGGCCCGCCACCGACGATCAGCAGCGCCGCGTCGGGCACCCGGCGGCGGATCTCCGGCAGGGCCCGGATCAGGGTGTCCTGACCCTTGCGCGGCACCAGCCGGGACACACAGACGACCACCGGCCGGTCGGTCAACCCGAGCCGGGCCCGGACCTGTTCACCGTCCACGCTCGGGTGGTAGGTGTCCACGTCGACCCCGGGCGCGAGACGGCGCAGGTCGGTCACCCCGTCCAGCACCCGGGCCAACCGGCTGCGGGTGTACTCGCCGAGATAGGTGGTCACGTCCACACCCCGACCGATGCGCCGCAGCGCCGGCCGGGCCGCCGGCACCGCCGCCCAACCGATCTCGTGGCCATGGGTCTGCGCCACGACCCGGCGGATGCCGGCGCGCCGCCGCAGGCCGGCCGCGAGCAGGCCCAACGGGGCCGCCGCGCCGAACCACACGGTGTCGCAGTCGTACGCGCGAGCCAACCGGGCCGCCCTGCGGGCGATCAACGGGGTGGGCAGCAACACCCGGGTACGTTCCCGGATCACCTCGAACGGCTGGTCGGCGTCGAACTTCGCGGCCCCGCGCCAGCTCGACGCGTAGACGACCACCGAGCCGGCCGGTTGACGGACCGCGAGGTTGTGCACGAACGACTGGATCCCACCCGGGCGGGGCGGAAAGTCATTGGTGATCAGCAGGGTGCGGCTCATCGGCCGACCTCCCGGGCGTACGCGCGGGCGGCGGCCATCCGCTCCACGGTGGACGGATGTGAGGCCGAATAGAGGTATTCCCAGCGGGGCGGGTCGGGGTCGCCGAGGTTGACCGAGCCGAGCCGGCGCTGCATCGACTCGAAGGACTCCGGGTCGTTGGTGAGCGCGAGCGCGTGCGCGTCGGCCCGCGCCTCCACCCGTCGGGACATCAGCGCCTGCACCGGAGCGGCAACCAACCCGGCCACCGTGACCAGGGCGACCAGCAGCGGGAACGCTCGCGGTTGAGCCACCGAGTCGACACCGGCGAGCCGCAGCAGTGGCCCCCACGAGCCGAGCAGGTAGAGCGCCACCACGGCGGCCGCGGCGCCCAGCGCCCCGGTCAGCGTGCCGGCCGCCACGTCGGAGTCCTTCGCGTGCCCCAACTCGTGCGCCACGACGGCGGTCACCTCGGCCGGGGTCGCCTCGCGCAGCAGCGTGTCGTAGACGACCACCCGTCGGGTCGGCCCGAGACCGGAGACGTACGCGTTGACCGCCCTGGTGCGCCGGGAGGCATCGGCGACCAGCACGTCACGCACCGGCACCCCGTCGCGGGCGGCCATGCTCATCAGCTCGGTGCGCAACGGGCCCTGCTCCATCGGGGTGAACCGGTTGAACACCGGCTCCACCAGCACCGGCAGCACGAACGACAGCAGCACCACCAGCACCGCGGCACCGGCCGCACCGAACGCCCACCACCAGCGTGGCGCGAGCCGGATGACCGCGTAGAAGCCGAACAGCGCCACGGCGCCGATCACCGCGCTGACGGCGTACGACTTGAGCAGGTCGACCGCCCAGCCGCTCCAGCCGTTGGTGCTCAAGCCGTAGCGGGTGAGCACGCTCTGCCGCCAGGCGGCGAACGGGAGTGTCACCAGGTCGGCGACGAGCACCACCGCCAGCCCGCCGAGCACAGCCTGCGCTGCCCAGTGCCCACCGAACGGCCGGCCCACCAGCTCGACCAGGCGACTGCCCAGCGGGGTCAACCCGAGCGCGAGGGCGATCAGCAGCCCAACGGCGAGCGCGGTATAGCCGCCGGGACGCAGCGCGGCCCGGAAATCCCGCCCCTTTGCCACCTGCTCGGCCGGCAGGTCGCCCAGAGCGGCGAGCTGGTCGGCCCGGGGGGCCGGCGGGCGGTGCCACGGGATGAGCAGCGCGGCCAGCACCACCAGCGCGATGGTCAGCCCGGCCAGGGTCAGCAGCGCCCAGCCGCGCGGGGTCACCGCGTCACCGCCCGTTGTTCCCCGCTCATCGCGCTCCTCCCGCCGTGACCGCTCATCCTATGGGCCGCGAGAAGCCCGCTTCCGGGCGCGGTGTCGCACTCAGGCGACGCGGCGGGTGGCGCGACGGCGAGCTGCCTCCGGGCGTGCGGGCGCGGCCAGCACCTCCACGTCGAAGCCGGCCCGGGCGAGCACCTCGATGGCCTCGACCTCGGCGGCGACCAACCCGGCCGCCGGGGACGTCTCGTCGAACAGGGCGGTCAGCGGGCAGCCGGAACAGCCGTCGGCCCGCTTCGCGCACCCGTCGCAGTCGATGAGCATCACACCTCCTGATCGGCTCGCGGTGCCCGGACGACTCCTGTCGTCGCCGGCCGAACACCGTCGGTGACATCGACACTAACCACCGGGTACGACAGGAACCCCGTCCGACCGCCCCTTTCAGGGCTAGATCCACTCCAGATCAGCGATATCGGGGTATCCCACCCGTCCGGAACCCCCGACATCAAGGAACTCGCGTCGATCAAGCCACGGAAGGGCGTCGTTTGGCGTCGTCGTCGCGCTGACCACCAACTGGCAGCTACGCGGTCAACCTCGTCTGCCGCTGCGGTTGACCGACGAGGCGCTGCACCTGACCGGACCGAACGGGACCAGGCTCAGCATCGACTGGGTCAACATGGCCGGCGCCCGAGTCCGGGGCGGCCTGGATCCGCGGCTGGTGCTCACGCCACTCGACCCGCAGCAGACCCGGCCCCAAATGCGACCCGGACAGTGGTCGACCCCCGGACGCGGCCCCTACGAGCTGGTCGTCCGGCTCTCCTGGAGGAGGCCGGGCCCCGACGCACTGCGACGTGAGCTGGCACGGCGACTACCGACCACCTGACTGACGGCCGCCCGAGCGCCCGAGCGGCCGAGCGCCGAAGCGGCCGAGCAACCGTTGGGGCGAGGTTTCAGCCCTGCGCGTCGAGGTCACGCAGGGCGAAGCGGAGGTGCTGCCACTCCTCGCCGAAGATCACGTGAAGGCAGTGCAGGACGGACACGATGTGCTCGGGCCACCAGGCGCTCGGCCGAGACTCGGCGAGCAGCTCCGGCGTGACCGTCGCGAGGAAGTCGCGCACCATGGCCTGTCGCTCGGCCCGCACCTGGAGGACCGCCTCGAAGGTCGGCTGCTCGGTGGTGAAGACCGACATGTCGAAGCCGTCGGTCTCGTACTCGACGTGCGACTGACCGAGCGGGTGGAACGGTTGGGGCAGGCGCAGGATCGTCTTGCCCAACCACGCGTCGGCGGCGAACACGAGATGACGCAGCGTCTGCGCGAACGACCACTCCCCGTCGACCGAGACGTCGACCGCACCCTCGGGCATGGACACAGCCCGGTCGACCGCCGCCGCCCAGGCCCGTTCGATCGCCGCCCACGCCACGCGCAGGTCGTCCGGGTCCTTGGCCAGCCGGAGATCGCGCCCGGGGAACCGTCGGTTGAGCTCGGCCTCGACCAACGGCACGACATCGACGCCGTTGACCACGAGCGTGCCTTCGGCCAACCACGGCGCGTCGATGTCCAGGCCATCAACGTCGGCGCCGCGCATCACCGCACCGGCCAGTGTCGAGCGGTTGAACCGCGCACCCCGCAGGTTCTCGTCGACGAAGACCGTGACGTCGTCCTGTGCCATGGCGACTCCCATCCCTCGGCGGTCGCGGCGATGCTAGCGCCGGGGTGGGACAGGTTGAGGCACAGTGCGACGTGTGGTGCGCCGGCCGGGCTCGCCAACCCTCGCCGGGACCCGGCCCCGCCGACGTGTCGGCCCGCCGCGGTCAGGAGCGGGCGAGCCGCCGTAGCAGCGAGTCCGCGCCCAGCGGGTAGGCGCCGTGCCGGCGTACCCCGTCGGCGACCTCGCGGTCCGACGAGACCACGACCACCGGCCGGCCCGCCGGCTCGGCACGGACCAGTCGCCGGATCAGCTCGTCGGCGGTCTCACCCTTGCGGGAGAAGAGCACCCGTACGCCGCGCGGCGCGGGCGGCAGCCCGTGCATCCGCTCGGCGCCGTCGAAGACCACTGTGACCTCGTCGCCGGTCTGCGCGGCGATCCCGCCCAGCCCGGTGATCAGGCGTTTGCGCTGCTGCTCCAGGGACATCTCGCCGAAGCCACGCTTGGTGACGTTGTAGCCGTCCACCACGAGGTGCGCCCGGGGCAGGGCCAGCAACTGGTCGAGCCGGGCCGGGTCGTCGGTGTCGCGGGCGCGGGCGGCGGGGCCGGCCGGGGCGGTGCCCGGCTGCTCGGCGAACGCCTCGGCGACGAAGTCGGCGGGGAGTTTGTCCACCGGGTCGAGCGCCAGCTCCCGGCGCAGCCCGACGGCGGCCTGGCCGATGGTCTCCAGGAGCAGCCAGAGCCGGGCGTCGTCGACCGAGCGGGCCTCCTTGGCGCTGGCCCGGGCGACCCCGGCGGCGGCCTCGGCCTCGGCCAGCCGGGCCCGGGCGCGGCGGAGTTCGGCGTCCACGTCGGCGCTGGCGCGGGCGGCCCGGCCGCGCTCGGTGGCCAGCAGCTCGGTGGCCTTCCGCTCGCGGGCCTGGGTCTCCCGCAGGGTGCGGGCCACCTGTCGGGACTCCTCGCGGAGCTGACCCAGCTCCTCGCGGACGCGGGCCAGCTCGTCGCGGAGCTTCTCGGCCTCGACCCGGGCCACCGCGCGGTCGTGCTCGGCCCGGGTGGCCCGCTGCTCGGCCTCGCGGACCAACTCGGCGACGACGGCGCTGTCCGCCTCGGCGCGCACGGCCGCGCCGCTGGCGTCGATCAGTTCCCGCCAGCCACGGGGCCGGGCCAGGTAGGCCAGCGCGGCCACCTCGACCGGGTCGGCGGCGGCCGGTGCGGTGCCCTCGACCACTGCCGCGCCGAGGTCACCGGCGTCGGTCAGGACCCGCGCGGTGACCCGCTGCCGGAACAGCGGGTCGGCGGTGAGCTGGGCGGCGATGACCGGCGCGCCGAGCCGGGCGCGCCGGTTGGGGGCGAACTTGGCCACCCGGCGCAGCGGCACCGGGACCTCGTCGGTGGGGAGGGTGGGCAGCACCGCGGCGGTCAGCGTCACGATCCGCTGCCGGACCGGCTCGGGCAGGGTCGGCTCCGGCTCGACAGTGGGGCCGTCGCCCGTCGTCGGCGGGTCCGATGCGCCCGATGTGTCGTTGACTACGTTGTCGTCCGGGTTGCCCACAGCACCGTCGAGCGCGACCGGATCCTCCTGCGGGAGGTGGTCGTCGTACGGCTCGGTGAGGGGCATGTGGCAAGTCTCCCACCGCGACCGGGCCCACCGCCCGGTGAGTGAGCCGATCTCTCATCCTAGCCCCATGGTGACGGATGGGACGGCTGCGACGGGAGTGTCGGACCGGGGCGCTAGCGTGCCGCCGATGGCACAGGCGGAGTACGTCCAGGAGTCACTGGCCGGTCTCGACCCGGCGGTGGGCGGGGTGGACCCGGCGCTGCCGCTCTACGCGACGACGTTCGTGGTGGTCGACCTTGAGACCACCGGCGGCGCGCCGGACGGCGGCGGCATCACCGAGATCGGCGCGGTCAAGGTGCGCGGTGGCGAGCAGTTGGGGGTGCTGGCGACCCTGGTCAACCCGGGCCAGCCGATTCCACCGTTCATCACAGTGCTGACCGGCATCACCCAGGCCATGCTGGTGCCGGCGCCGCCGATCGAGCAGGTGCTGCCGAGCTTCCTGGAGTTCATCGACGACGCGGTGCTGGTGGCCCACAACGCCCCGTACGACGTGGGCTTCCTCAAGGCCGCCTGCGCCAAGCACGGCTACCGCTGGCCCAACCCCCGCGTCCTGGACACGGCGGCGCTCGCCCGCCGGGTGCTGACCCGCGACGAGGTGCCCAACCGCAAGCTGGGCACCCTGGCCGCCTACTTCCGCACCGCCACCCAGCCCACCCACCGGGCGTTGGACGACGCGAAGGCCACCGTCGACGTGCTGCACGGGCTGATCGGTCGGCTCGGCGGGCACCGGGTGGACACGATCGGCGACGCCATCGAGTTCGCCCGTGCGGTCACCCCGACCCAGCGCCGCAAACGGCACCTGGCCGAGGGGTTGCCCAAGGTCCCGGGGGTCTACATCTTCCGGGCCGCCGACGATCGGCCGCTCTACGTGGGCACCTCGGTCGACATCGCCACCCGGGTGCGCAGCTACTTCACCGCCGGCGAGAAGCGCGCCCGGATCTCCGAGATGCTGGGCGCGGCCGAGCGGGTCGAGGCGGTGGAGTGCGCCCACTCGTTGGAGGCGGAGGTCCGTGAGCTGCGGTTGATCGCCGCGCACGCCCCGCCGTACAACCGCCGGTCCAAATACCCGGAACGAATGGTCTGGCTCAAGCTGACCGACGGCCCGTACCCTCGGCTGTCGATCGTCCGCGACCTCTCCCCCACCGACACCGCGTACCTCGGGCCGTTCACCTCCCGGCGGGCCGCCGAGCTGGCCGCCGCCGGTTTCCACGACGCGGTGCCACTGCGCCAGTGCACGCACCGGCTCTCGCTGCGCACCGTCACGCCGGCCTGCGCGCTGGCCGAGCTGGGTCGCTGCCCGGCGCCCTGCGAACACAAGATCACCCCCGAGGAGTACGACGACAGCGCCGCCGCGCCCTTCCGTACCGCGACGGCCAGCGACCCCCAGCCGGTGGTGGACGCGCTGCTCGCGCGGATCGACGTGCTCTCCCGCGATCAGCGCTACGAGGAGGCCGCCGTGGTGCGGTCCCGGCTGGCCGCCGTGCTGCGGGCCACAGTGCGGATGCAGCGGCTGGCCGCGCTGACCGGGATCGTCGAGTTGGCCGCGGCCCGGCCGGCGGCCCGGGGCGGTTGGGAGTTGGCGCTGGTCCGGCACGGCCGACTGGCCGGCGCGGGGGTGTCCCCGCCGGGCGTGCACCCGCGTCCCACGTTGACCACGATCCGGGCCACCGCCGAGACGGTGTCGGGCGGGCACGGTCCGGTGCCGGCCGCCACCGCCGAGGAGTCCGAGCGGATCCTGTCCTGGTTGGAGCGACCGGAGACCCGACTCGTCGAGATGTCCTCCGGTTGGTCCTCTCCGGCGAGCGGCGCGGGCCGGTTCCGTGACCTGCTGGCGAAGGCCGAGGGCGGCGCGTCCCACCAACTCTCGACCGAACGCTCATGACCAACTGACCGATCGGACTACGTCGACTCGCTTAGGCTGTTAGAGAAGTGCAGTCCTGCCCGATTCGTGGGCCTGCTCCCCCGCCGGGTTCCGGCGATGCGGAGCCGGGGTGAGGAGGTGTCCCTCGTGGACGTCGACGCCGGACACGGCGCCGCCCTGGGGGGCGCCCTGCCGACACAGCCGGGTGAGCTGCCGCTCGCCCGCCGGCTGCGGTCGCTGCTCAGCTGGCCGACCACCGACTCGGACCCGGTCACCCAGCTGGTCCGCACCCACCGGGGCATCCACGCCGGCACCGACCCCGCGGTGCTGCGGCGTGCCTACACGATCGCGGAGAACATGCACCGCGGGCAGTTCCGCAAGAGCGGGGAACCGTACATCACCCATCCCCTCGCGGTGGCGCAGATCTGCGCCGAGCTGGGGATGGACACCACCACCCTGGTCGCGGCGCTGTTGCACGACACCGTGGAGGACACCCGCTACACCCTCCAGGCGCTCTCCGAGGACTTCGGCGGCGAGGTGGCCCACCTGGTCGACGGGGTGACCAAGTTCGACAAGGCGTTCTACGGCAAGGCCGCCGAGGCGGAGACGGTCCGCAAGATGATCGTCGCGGCCGCCAAGGACGTCCGGGTGCTGATCATCAAGCTGGCCGACCGGCTGCACAACATGCGGACGCTCGGGGTGCGCTCCGCGTCGTCGCGGGAACGGATCGCCCGCAAGACCCAGGAGGTGCTGGTCCCGCTCTGTGACCGGCTGGGCATCCAGACCCTCAAACGCGAGCTGGACGACGTGGTGCTGCTGCACCTTGAGCCCGACGAGCACGCCCGGCTGGCCCGGCACGTGCACGATCGGCCGGGCTGGGATTCGTACCTCGACTCGGTGGTCACCCGGGCCCGGGTGGCGTTGCGCCGCAGCCGGGTCGACGCCGAGGTGAGCCCCCGTCCCCGGCACCTCTACTCGATCTGGAAGGACACCATCGCCGGCGGCCACACCGCCCCGTACGACCTGCCCCGCATCGTGGTGGTGGTCGACGGCCCGGCCACCGACTGTTACGCCGCGCTGGGCGCGATCCACGGCACCTGGCGACCGGTGCCCGGCCGTTTCAAGGACTTCATCGCCTCACCGAAGAACAACCTCTACCGTTCGCTGCACACCAGCGTCTGCGGCCCGCAGGACCGCACCGTGGAGGTGCTGATCCGCACCGAGGAGATGCACCGTTCGGCCGAGTACGGCATCGCCGCCGACTTCCGTTTCCCCCGCTCCGGCAGCAGCACCGCCGCGGCCCGTGCCGAACAGCTGGACTGGCTGCGCCGGGTGCTCGACTGGGAGCCGGACGCCGCCGACCCGGCACAGTTCTACGAGTCGCTGCGCTGCGACCTGGCCGAGGGGCAGATCCAGGTCTTCGCCGACGGACGACAGGTAGTGCTGCCGGCCGGTGCCACGCCTGTCGACCTCGCGTACGAGCTGGGCAACGACCGGGGCGACCACTGCCTCGCCGCACGCATCAACGGTCGGCTGGCCCCGCTCAGTTCGGAGCTGGACGAGGGCGACGTGGTGGAGATCTTCACCGAGAACGACGGCGACAACGGCTTCGAGGCCGGTGTGGCGCCGCGCGGCCCTCGGCGGGAGTGGCTGACCTTCGTCAAGTCGCCGCACGCGCAGATGCAGATCAACCGGTGGTTCGCCGAGCACACCGAGCCGGGCATCACGATCAGCGACAAGGTGCGCCTCGGTCGGGCCACCATCGGGCTCGCCCTGCGCCAGCACAACCGGGGCCTCGCCAGTGACCTGCCGCTGCTCCGCCTCTCCGAGGAGTTGGGCTATCCCGACCTGGAGACCCTGTTGGTCGCGGTCTTCGACCGGGTGATCGAACCGGACACCGTGGTCCGCCAGCTCATCGACCTGGTCGACCATCGACAGTGACCCGGCGGCCCCAGCGCGTCCGAAGAACATTCGTGACCACTAGCCTGGAGTCATGATCCCCCGCTCCCGCGCCACCGGTCGGGCTCTCTTCTACCAGGCCTTCTACCGGCTGCCCCTGCCGGTGCGTCGGCGCCTGGTCCGGCTGGCCGTGCCCAAGTACATCGTCGGCGCCGTGACCCTGGTCCGGGACACCGAGGCGACGGGCGCGGGTCGGTTGCTCATGCTGCGCCAGCCGCCCGGCAAGGGTTGGTCACTCCCCGCCGGCCTGCTCAACCGGGGCGAGGCCCCGGTGGTGGGCGCGGCCCGTGAGCTGTTCGAGGAGTCCGGCGTCCGGCTCCCACCGTCCCGGCTGCGCCCGGCGGTGCCGAACGCGATCGTGCACGCCAAGGGCTGGGTGGACATGGTCTTCGAGGCCGAGGTGCCGGCATCCAGCACCGAGCTGACCGTCGACGGCGCGGAGGTCTTCGAGGCCGCCTGGCACCCCCTGGACGACCTGCCCAAGCTGACCTGGCCGACGGCCCGGCTGCTCGCCTACTACGACATCGGGCCGCTGGCCGGGCAGTTCCCGCCACCGGTTCCCGACGACACCCCGTGACCGTCGCGGCCGGTGTGCCGGCGAACCTGTGCGCGGTGGTGCTGGCCGCCGGCGAGGGCACGCGGCTGCGCCCGCTCACCGAACGGGTGCCCAAGGCGCTCTGCCCGGTGGGCAACGTCCCGCTGCTGGATCGGGCGTTGGCGCGGCTGGCCGGCCTGGGCCTGACCGGTCCCGATCGGGTCGCGGTGAACGCCTGCTACCTCGGCGACCAGGTGGTGGCGCACGTCGGCGACCGCGCACACCTGTCAGTGGAGCCGGGCGACCCACTGGGCACCGCGGGTGGGGTCGCCAACCTGCGGGACTGGATCGACGGGCGGCCGGTGCTGGTCGGCAACGCCGACGCGTACCTCGCCGACCCGGCTGCTCCCCCCGGCCCGGACGTGGCCGCCCTGCTCGACGGCTGGGACGGGCACACCGTACGCCTGCTCGGCCAGCCCGCCGCGGACCCGGCGGCGCCGGGCACCTTCGCCGGGCACTGCTTCACCGGCTTCTCGCTGCTGCCCTGGCGGCTGGTCCGGGACCTGCCGGTCGTCTTCTCGGACCTGGTTCGCGCCGTGTGGCGTCCGGCCGAGGCGGCGGGCGCCCTGGCGGTGGTGCCCTACCCGGGCACCTTCTTCGACACCGGCACCCCGGCCGACTACCTGGCGGCCAACCTGCACGCCGCGGCCGGCGGCGTTCTCGTCGAGGAGACCGCGACGGTGACCGGCCCTTGCGTGGAGTCGGTCGTCGGCGCGGGCGCGCGGGTGGACGGCGACGTGTCCCGCACCGTGGTGTGGCCGGGCGCGACCGTACGGGCCGGCGAGCGGCTGCGGAACGTGATCCGGGCCGGGAGCGACCTGACCGTGCCCTGCCGCGCCCAGGGCTGAGCCCCGACGGCTCCCGCCTCCGGTCTCGGGCCGGAACATCTAGCATGGGCGACGACGCCGACGAACGGAGAAATGCCCCGTGATCACCGCGATCGTGCTGATCGACTGCGCCACCGATGCGATCCCCGAGGTGGCGGAGAACCTGGCCAACCTTCCCGGTGTCAGCGAGGTCTACTCGGTGGCCGGGCACGTCGACCTCATCGCCATCGTCCGGGTCCGCGAGTTCGACCAGATCGCCCAGGTCATCGCGGGCAGCATCTCCAAGGTCCCGGGCGTGCTCAACACCGAGTCGCACATCGCCTTCCGGGCGTACTCGCAGCACGACCTGGAGGAGGCGTTCGCGATCGGTCTGGCCAGCGCCGACTGACCCGCTAGCCGTTTCTGGGGCCGTGCCGGCCGCACGGCGGCGCGTAGCGCGCACAGGGCGGCCGGCCCACCGCGAGGGTGGACCGGCCGTCTGCTGTGGCTACGTCAGCTCTCGCTGGGAGCCGGTACCTCGGTGCTGCCGCCCGGAGCCGGCGACTCGGTGCCGGTGCCGCCCGGAGCCGGCGACTCGGTGACAGTGCCGCCCGGAGCCGGCGACTCAGTGCCGGTGCCGCCCGGGCTGGGCGTACCGCTGGCGCTGGTCTGCGGAACCGGGATGCCCAGCTTGTTGGCGAGCGCCACCAACTCGTCGTAGTGCGTCTGCAGCGTCGGCAGTGCCGTCTGCGCCAACTGGACCACCGACTGCTCGGAGCCCTGCGAGATCTCCGTCTGGGTGGCCTGGATGGCCTGGACGTGGCCGGCCAGCTCACTGGTCACCCAGAGCCGGTCGAACTCCGCACCGCTGGCGTTGTTCAGCCTGTCGATGACCGCCTGCTGATCGGCGCTGGGCTCGTTCGGCAGTTCCACCCCGAGCTGCGACGCGGTCTGCTGCACCGTCTGGTCCAGCTGGGTGTGGTCGGTCTTCAGCATCGCGCCCAGGTCCTTGACCCCCTGGTCCTGACCCTTCTGCTGAGCCAGGTCACCAGCGGTGATCTCGAACAGGTTGACCTGGTGTACCGCCTGCAGGTACTGGGTGTCCTGCGTTGACGGCTGTGCCGCGGCCTGCGCGGCCGCAGCCGGCGCGACACCGACCAGTACCAGCGCGGCCAACAGGCCGAGGCGTTTGATACCCAACATGCTTCCCCCCCTTGAGACGTTGGACCGCACGGATACCCGGCTCACCGGGGTTATTCCTGCGATCGCCCGTCGCGCGGGGTCGACCGGTCCCGTCAGGGCCGTCCGACTCCTGGTCGGATGGGTCGGGGGGTGTGGATACGACGGGGCGCCCGCCGGAATCCGGCGGGCGCCCCGTAACGGTGCGACTGGGCGGTCAGCGGCGGCTTTCGCCGCTGCCGATCTCCTCGCGCTCAGGTCGGGCCTCGACCGGCGGGTGTCCCGGCGAGACCGGTGCCTCGACCGGCTTCTCGATCGGGTAGAAGAAGCCCCGGATGGCCGGGCCGAGGGCCCCCAGCCGGTTCATCTTCTTGGGCACGACCCAGCCGACGTAGTCGAGCTGGCCGTGACCGTCCGCGTGCCCGTTGGACGCGCTGAGCGGCTGGTGCACCTCGACGAACCGGCCGTCCGGCATGCGCCGGATGATGCCGGTCTCCACGCCGTGCGCGAGCACCTCCCGGTCGTGCTGCTGCAGACCCAGGCAGAGCCGGTAGGTGACGTAGTACGCCAGCGGCGGGACCACCAGCAGGCCGATCCGGCCCGCCCAGGTCATCGCGTTCAGGCTGATCTGGAACTTGTCCGCGATCACGTCGTTGGCGCCGGAGAGCGTCAACACGATGTAGAACGAGACGGCCATGGCGCCGACGGCGGTCCGGGCCGGAGCATCCCGGGGACGCTCGAGCAGGTTGTGGCTCTTGCGGTCCTTGAGGTGCCGGGCTTCCAGGAACGGGTACATCGTCGACAGGCCCACCAGGATGCCGGGCAGCACGACCGTCGGCCAGAACAGCGGCGGGATGACGTACCCGTCGCCGATCGGGATGGGGATCTCCCAGGCCGGCATGAGTCGGGTCGACCCGTCGAGGAACATGACGTACCAGTCGGGCTGGCTGGCGGCCGAGACCACCCACGCCTCGTACGGGCCGAACAGCCAGATCGGGTTGATCTGGAACAGACCGCCCATCAGCGCGATGACGCCGAAGACGACCATGAAGAAGCCGCCCTGCTTCAGCGCGTACCGCGGGAACATCCGCTCGCCGACCACGTTGTTGTTGGTCCGGCCAGGGCCGGGCCACTGGGTGTGCTTCTGCTTGAAGACCAGGCCCAGGTGGACGCTGATCAGCGCGACCAGCAGACCCGGGATGAGCAGCACGTGGGCGATGAAGAACCGGCTGATGATGATCGTGCCGGGGAACTCGCCGCCGAAGACCGACGAGGTGACCCAGGAGCCGATCACCGGGATGGACAGCATGATCGCCGAGGCGATCCGCAGGCCGGTGCCGGACAGGCCGTCGTCCGGCAGCGAGTAGCCGGTGAAGCCGGCCAGGAAGCCGACCCAGAACAGCAGCGAACCGATGATCCAGTTGGTCTCGCGCGGCTTGCGGAAGGCGCCGGTGAAGAACACCCGCAGCATGTGCACGACGATCGCAGCCATGAACAGCAGCGCCGCCCAGTGGTGCATCTGCCGCATCACCAGACCGCCGCGGACGTCGAACGAGATGTCCAGGCTGGAGGCGTACGCGGCGGACATCGGGGTGCCCTGCAACGGCGCGTAGCTGCCGTCGTAGACCACCTCGGTCATCGCCGGCTCGAAGAAGAAGGTGAGGAACACACCGGTCAGCAGCAGCACGACGAACGAGAACAGCGCGATCTCGCCGAGCAGGAAGGACCAGTGGTCCGGGAAGACCTTGTTCAGCAGCTTGCGCAGCGGGGTGGCCACCGCGAAGCGGTCGTCCACTCCCACCGCGGCCTTGCCCGGCGTCGCCGCAAGGTCAAACTTTCGACGCTTCATGGCCGCTCCCAGAAATCAGGCCCGACGGTCTCGGTGTAGTCGGACTTCGCCACGAAGAAGCCCTCGGAGTCCACCTCGATCGGCAGCTGCGGCAGCCGCCGGCTGGCGGGGCCGAAGACTGGCCGGGCGTTGTCGGTGATCAGGAACTGGGACTGGTGGCACGGGCAGAGCAGCCGGTTGGTCTGCTGCTCGTACAGGCTGGCCGGGCATCCCGCGTGCGTGCAGATCTTGGAGAACGCCGCGTAGTTGCCCCACATGTAGTCACCGTGGCCGACCTTCTCGTTGGCCCGGCGCGACTCCTGCGCGTCGGAGTCGCGGAGGTGGATCAGCAGCGTCGGCGAGTCGGCGTGCCTGTTGCTCACGCCGTGGTCGATGCCGGGGAAGACGGTCAACTGCCCACCGCTGCTGATGTCCGCCGGGCGGATCGGCCGGCCGTCCTCGCGGACCAGACGGATCCGCTGGCCGCCCTCGGCCGCTGCAAACCCGGTGGTAAACATCTGGTTGTTCTTGTGCGGCTGCGAGATCAGGCCGCCGACCAGCGGCGCCGCGGCGACCGCGGCGACCGGCGCGAGACCGGCCAGCAGCGAGATGCCGAGCAGGGGGCGACGCTTCACACCCAGTTCGTCAGCCATGTAGAGCATGGTCTGGCCGGTGATGGTGCGGCCTTCGGAGTCCACCTGGCCCTCGTGCCGGTCCTGGATCGAGACCTCCTTGGGCAGCAACTTCTTGCCCCAGGTCAGGATGCCGAAGCCGACGGCGAGCAGCGCCACGCCGAGGGTGAAGCCGAGCAGCGGGGTGTAGAACTTGTCGCCGCCCCGGCCCGCCTCGTACTGCCACGGCCACCAGATGTAGATGGCCAGGAAGGCGGTCGCGGCCAGGCCGGTGATCAGGAAGAAGCCGGCGACCACCCGGGTCAGCCGACGCTCCGCCTTGGTGCCCGGCAGCACCTGCGGCTCGTAGTGGACGATCTCGATGTCGTCCCGGCGCGCGCCCTCACGAACGATGTCGAAACGGGTCAGCTTGGGGTCGTTCACGTCGAGCGGCTCCGGGCCCTGTGAGGCCTGGTGCTCGGTGTGGGTGCTCATGCCGTCACCTCGCTACGGGTGGCGCCGAGCGGCACCACGGCACTGAATCGGATGGCCTGCTCGATCACGACTTACCCGCAATCCACAGGCTAGCGAAGACGAGCGCCACGATGCCAACCAGGAAGATCGCCAGGCCCTCGGTGGACGGGCCGTACCGCCCGAGGTTGAACCCGCCCGGGTCCTGGTCGTGCTTCAGCGTCTCCTGGATGTAGGCGATGATGTCGGCCTTCTGCTCCGGCCGGAGCTGGTTGTCGCCGAACACCGGCATGTTCTGCGGGCCGCTCAACATCGCCGCGTAGATCTGGCGGTCGGTCGCGGGGTGCAGGCTCGGGGCGAACTTGCCCGAGGAGAGCGCACCGCCGCCGCCACCGAAGGCGTGGCACTGCGAGCAGTTGATCCGGAACAGCTCACCGCCGGCGGCGATGTTGCCGTCCTCGCGGAGGTCGTCGCCCTCGGGCACGACCGGGCCGCCGCCAAGCTCCTGGATGTACTGGGCCAGCTGACGGGTCTGCTCGTCGTTGAAGACCGGGGGCTTGCGGTGCGCCTGGGCCTCCTGGCGGGCCAGCGGCATCCGCCCGGAGCTGACCTGGAACTCGACAGATGCCGCGCCGACGCCGATCAGGCTCGGCCCGCGGCCCTCGACGCCCTGGGCGTTGCGGCCGTGGCAGGTCACGCAGCTCACGTCGAACAGCGCCTTGCCCTCGGCGGCGGCGCCGGTCAGCTGCGGGTTGTCCTGCGCCTGGGCGCCCGGGGCGAAGACGGTGTACGCGCCACCGGCGAGCATCAGCGCGGCGATCAGCCGGACCGCGGCGCCCAGCCGGCGGCGGCCCCTGCTGCGCGCGGCGGGCCGCTCACGCAACCGCGCGAGCAGACCGCGTCGGCGGTCGTTGTCAGAAGTCATGAGCGGTGTCCTTAACCGGTTGGACCTGTCTCAGGGGACGGAGCAGCAGCGCGGAATGTGACGCGCAAGATCACTGGAGCCAGTAGATCATGGCGTACAGCCCGATCCACACGACGTCGACGAAGTGCCAGTAGTACGACACGACGATCGCCGACGTCGCCTGCGCCGGAGTGAACCGGCCCATGGTCGTACGGACCATGAAGATGATGAAGGCGATCAGACCACCGGTCACGTGCAGGCCGTGGAAGCCGGTGGTCAGGTAGAACACCGACCCGTACCCGTCTTCGTTGATCTTGATGCCGTCGGCGACCAGGTGCCGGTACTCGTTCAGCTGGCCGAGGACGAAGATCAGGCCCATCACGAAGGTGACGGTGAACCAGCGCCGCAGCGCGTGCACGTCACCCTTCTCCGCCGCGAAGACGCCGAGCTGGCACGTCACCGAGGACAGC
Source organism: Micromonospora noduli (assembly GCF_003264365.1). GTDB lineage: Bacteria > Actinomycetota > Actinomycetes > Mycobacteriales > Micromonosporaceae > Micromonospora > Micromonospora noduli. Next base: position 9,105 of record NZ_PYAK01000033.1, on the reverse strand, counting down.
ACCAGGATCACCGTGAAGGTGGTCGCGTACGGGATGTTCAGCGCCTCGGTGTGCTTCTCCCACTGCTCCGGCGCAGCGGCGCGGATGGAGAAGTACATCGCGAACAGCGCCGCGAAGAACATGAGTTCGCTTGAGAGCCACACGATCGTCCCGACGCTGACCATGTTCGGTCGGGTCAGAGAGTGGATCCGGCTCTTGTCAATGGCTGGGGCCGCAGTCACGCCGTCATTATTGCCCCTGACCGGGGCAGCCGATCAGCGGGGTGGCAAACCTGCGCCTTCCGTGGCCCGAGCGTCAGGGTCCGGTTCGCCTGGCCTAGCCTGAAAAGCGTGCTGCACGTCGATCCGATCTTCGCCGCCACCTCGGCCCCGCCGCCGTTCACCGTCGGCGCGGTGCTGACCGAGACCCGGCTGGACAGCTGGCTGGCCCTCGGCCTGGTGCTCGCCGCCGGCCTGTACCTCTACGGGGTCTACCGGCTACGCCTGCGCGGCGACCGCTGGCCGATCGCCCGTACCGTGTTCTTCCTCGGCCCCGGCCTGGGCGGCATCGCGCTCGTCACGGTCAGCGGGCTGCACGCGTACGACACCGCGCTGCTGTCCGTGCACATGATCCAGCACATGGTGCTCTCCATGGTGGCGCCGATCTTCCTGGCGCTGGGCGCACCGATGACCCTGGCCCTGCGGACCCTGCCGGTCGGGCCGCGCAAGCGCCTGCTCGCGATCGTGCACAGCCGCGTCGCCCGGGTCTACAGCTTCCCGCTGGTGGCGTTCGCCATCTTCGTGGTCAACCCGTTCGTGCTGTACTTCAGTGATCTGTACCGCTACACGCTCGAACACGCCTGGGCGCACGAGCTGGTGCACGCGCACTTCATCATGACCGGCTGCGTGTTCTTCTGGCCGCTGCTCGGCCTCGACCCGCTGCCCGGCCGCTGGCCGTACCCGGCGCGTGCGCTGCTGATGCTGCTCTCCGTGCCGTTCCACACAGTGCTCGGCCTCACCATCATGCAGAGCAGCACGCTCTTCGGCGGCGACTGGTACCCGTCGCTGAACCTCGGTTGGGTCGACCCCTGGGAGGACCAGGTGGTGGCCGGCGGCATCCTGTGGGCCGGTGGCGAGTTCGTCAGTGTGACCATGCTCGCGGTGCTGGTGGTGCAGTGGGTCAAGCAGTCCGAGCGGGAGGCCCGCCGGGTGGACCGCGAGCTGGACCGCCAGGAGGCCCGCGAACGCGCAGCCGACGCCGCGCCCGCCTGAGCTGCCCGGACGGTACGTGCCGACGCGCGACGCCGGGCGGGATGTCGGCTACGTCACGCCGACCGGTACGATCTGCGGGCAGCTACGAGGTGGGAGTTCCGGCATGACCGATCGTCTTTGCACCGTGTTGCTCTACAGCGACGACCCGCAGGTCCGTGATCGGATGCGGATGGCTGTTGGCACCCGGCCAGCTCCCGGTCTGCAGATCGAGTTCGTCGAGGCGTCGACCTACGCGGAGACCATCCGGCTGGTCGACGACTACGAGATCGACCTGCTGCTGCTCGACGGTGAGGCGAGCCCGGGCGGCGGCATCGGCATCGCCCGGCAGGTCAAGGACGACCGGGACGACGCTCCCCCGACCTGCCTGGTGATCGCCCGCGCCGCCGACCGATGGCTCGCCGCGTACGCCGAGGTCGACGCGACGCTGGTGCACCCGCTCGACCCGGTGACCACCGGCGGCACGGTGGCCGAGCTGCTGCGGACGCACGCAACCGCCTGACGTCCCACGCTCCTCCGGCACCCCCACGGCGCCGGATCTCCTCGGCGCCGGTTCCAGCCCACCCGCACTTCGCATGCTCGGGAGGCCCGCCATGGGCGATCGGACCTGGCCGCACCTGCTCAACGCGCTGCTGCGCGGTGACGAACTCTCCACCGCCGACACCGCCTGGGCGATGGACGAGATCATGACCGGCTCGGCGAGCGCGGCGCAGATCGCCGCCTTCGCCGTGGCGCTGCGGGCCAAGGGCGAGACCCCTGCGGAGCTGGCCGGCCTGGTGGAGGCGATGCTCGGTCGCGCGGTCCCGGTGGAGCTGCCCGAGGAGCTGCGCCGGACCGCCCTCGACGTGGTCGGCACCGGCGGTGACCTCGCCCACACGGTGAACATCTCCACTATGACGGCGCTGGTGGTCGCCGGCACGGGCGTCCGTGTCGTGAAGCACGGCAACCGGGCCGCCTCCTCCCTGTGCGGCACCGCCGACCTGCTGGAGTTCCTCGGCATCCCGCTGGATCTCGGCCCGGAGCAGGTTGCCCGCTGTGTCGAGGAGGCCGGCATCGGGTTCTGCTTCGCGGCCCGCTTCCACCCCGGGATGCGGCACGCCGGCCCGGTCCGCCGCGAGGTGGGCGTGCCCACCTTCTTCAACTTCCTCGGCCCGCTGACCAACCCGGCCCGCCCCCGGGCCGGCGCGGTCGGCTGCTTCGACCTGCGGATGGCCCCGGTGATGGCCAGCGTGTTCGCGGCCCGTGGCGACTCGGCGATCGTGATGCGCGGCGAGGACGGGCTGGACGAGTTCACCACCGCCGCGCCGACCCGGATCTGGGCGGCCCAGGGCGGCACCGTACGCGAGGCTGTGCTGGACGCGACGGACCTGGGGGTACCCCGGTCCACCCTCGCCGACCTGCGCGGCGGTGACGCCGCGTACAACGCGGGCGTGGCCCGTCGCCTGCTGGCCGGCGAGACGGGCCCGGTGCGGGACGCGGTGCTGGTCAACGCGGCGGCGGCGCTGGCCACCCAGGGCCCGCTGGACGGCGACCTGACCGAGGCGCTCCGCGCCGGCCTGGCCCGTGCGGCCGACTCGATCGACTCCGGCGCGGCCGCCGCGACCCTGGACCGTTGGATCGAGACCGCCACCGCCTGACCTCACCACCACCCGGCCCGTCGGCGGGCGGCGTCCCACGGCCTGTTGGTGCCGTCGGACCCTCGGCACCGCCGGACCCGTCGGGCGGCGGCGTCTCGGCCGGTGATCGACTCGGGTTCCGTGAATCCGCGGTGTCCGGGCAGCCCGGATGCCCCGACGTCAATGATGTCGAGTGGATCACGCGCGGATGCCGACCGTCAGGCGATGGTGCGCGGAGATTTGTCGGACCCGTCTGGGAAACTACAGCTGAGTAGTTCTCTGCTGCCGTCGGTGCGTCACTGTCGCATCCGGGGGCGGTCCGCCTGGTATCCGAGAGGAGACGCCCGTGTCGCACCGCGAGCTCTACTGCGACGTCTGCGAGGGCGTGGCGCTGTTCGAGGCTCCGCCCTGCGTCGACGGCCACGGCACCGACTGTCCAGAGCTGATCTGCACCGACTGCGGCGCCGCCGTGGTGGTCAGCGCGTTCGCCTTCCCGGTCACCCGGCTGGCCGCCCGCCGCCGTCAGCCCGCCCGACGTCGCGCCGCCTGACCACAGCACCGCCCGACCGCCCGCGGACAGGGTGGAACATGACCGAAGGCCCGCTCCCCACTCGGGGAACGGGCCTTCGTCGTGCCGGGTCGGTCGCGACGGCGACCGGGTGGGTCAGTGCTCGGCGGTACGCCGGGTGCCGCTGTAGTACTCGAACAGGAGCCCACAGGCGGAGAAGACGACGGCCAGCAGGCCGGCACCGATCAGCCAGTACTGCCAGAACACCAGGCCGAGCGCGGCGATCGCGGCGGCCAGCGCCAGACCGAACGGCCAGTAGCTGCCCGGGCTGAAGAAGCCGACCTCACCGGCGCCGTCGGCGATCTCGGCGTCCGGGCGGTCCTCCGGGCGCAGGTCAATGCGGCGGGAGACGAACCAGAAGAAGCCACCGCACATCGAGCAGAGCAGGAACGACAGCAGCAGGGCGACGGTGCCGACCCACTCGATGCCGCCCGACTCACCGTTCGTCCAGGCGCCGTAGAGGATGGTGGCGCCGAGGAGGAACCCGGCGATGATCAGGAAGATACGCCACTCGGTCTTCATATGGCTGCCTCAGCTTCCCGTGCGGGCCGGAACGTCGTCCGGGTTGAAGTTGCCCTGCGTCCGGCGGGTGTCGAACGGCCGCGTGGTCGTCGCGTACGGCTGCTCACCGATCGCGGACAGCGCATCCTGGGTCGACTTGCCGCTCTGCTTGGCCGCGAGGAACTGGTCGTACTTCTCCGGCGAGACCACCCGCAGCTCGAAGTTCATGAACGCGTGGTAGCTGCCGCACAGTTCGGCGCAGCGCCCGACGTAGGCACCCTCGGCGTCCAGGCTTGAGACCTCGAACACGTTGCGGATCTTGCCCGGCATGACGTCCCGCTTGAAGAGCAGCTCCGGCACCCAGAACGAGTGGATGACGTCGCGGCTGGTCTCCTCGAACCGGATGGACCGGTTGGTCGGCAGCACCAGCACCGGGATGACCTCACTGGTGCCGAGCGTCGACGCGGTGGTGCGGGCTTCCGTGCCCTGGCCGTCCCGGTAGTTGAACTGCCAGTTCCACTTGAACGCGACGACCTCGACCGTGACGTCCGGGTTCTTCGACAACTTGTCGACGTCGGTCTGCACGATCGCCGTGTAGTAGAAGAGCACGGAGACGATCAGGATCGGCGCGATGGTGTAGAGGAACTCCATCGGCATGTTGTAGCGGGTCTGCACCGGCAACGCGTTGCCACGCTTGCGGTAGCGCACGACGCACCAGAAGATCAGGCCCCACACGAAGACGCCGACCGCGAGCGCGGCGATGCAGGAGGCGATCCACAGGTCGTACATCCGCTTGGACTCCGGCGAGATGCCGCCCTGCGGCCAGCCGAAGCCGTCGAACGTCTGACCCACGTCACAGCCCGTGAGCAGAACCAGCAACGCCACGCCACCGAGACCGAGCCCGGCCAGGCGACCAGCACCACGCCCCCGGCGTCCACCAACCCCTGGGGAAGCGCTGTGCCGTACGGCCGACGGCCGTACCTCCGAACTCCTTGCGACCACCTGGTCCTGCCTCCCTAGCGCGCCGCGGTGCGTCTTTCCTCAGCACCCGCGGCAAAGGCGTCACCGACGGTCGCAGATTACTCGACCATGACGGACTCGGCCGTGGTGGGGTCACTGTCCGACCCCCATCGGGGGGATCCTAGGCATACCGCCGCGATAGCGTCTTGGTCTGTGAGCGCGAGGAGTGAGGCGGGGTTGCGAGCCCCGCAGCCGCGAACGAAGGCAGGTCTGTGAGCGCATCCCCGGTCTACCTGGACGCGGCGACCGCCGCGCCGATGCATCCGGTCGCGCGGCAGGCTCTGCTGGCCGCGCTCGACGACGGCTGGGCCGACCCGGGCAAGCTGTACACGCAGGCCCGACGGGCCCGGCAACTGCTCGACGCCGCCCGCGAGGCCACCGCGCTGACGCTCGGCGTCCGCGCCGATGAGGTCTCCTTCACCCCCAGTGGTACGACCGCAGCCCACGGCGCGGTGCTCGGGGGCCTGGCGGGGCGGCGCCGGGTCGGGTCGACGCTGGTGCACTCGGCGATCGAGCACTCGGCGGTGCTGCACGCGGCGGAACGGCATGTCGGCGCGGGCGGGACCGCCGCCGCGGTGCCGGTCGACCGGTTGGGCCGGCTGGACCTGACCGCGTGGTCGACCGCCGTTCGGGCCCCGGGGGTGGCGCTGGCCGCGTTGATCACCGCCAGTCACGAGGTGGGGACGGTGCAGCCGGTCGCCGAGGCGGCGGCGGCCTGCGCCGACATGGGTGTGCCGCTGTACGTGGACGCGGCGCAGTCGGTGGGCCGGGTGCCCCTGCCGGCCGGCTGGTCGGTGCTCACGGCGAGCGCCCACAAGTGGGGTGGGCCACCCGGCGTGGGGGTGCTGGCGGTCCGGAAGGGCACTCGCTGGGAGTCACCCTGGCCGGCCGACGAGCGGGAGGGCGGACGTACCCCCGGGGTGGTGAACCTGCCCGCGGTCGTGGCGGCGGCGGCGAGCCTTCGGGCGGCGGCGGCCGACGCGGCGGCCGAGGCGACCCGGTTGGCCGCCCTGGTGGACCGGGTCCGAGAGCGGGTCGCGGTGGAGGTGCCCGACGTGGAGGTGGTCGGCGACCCGGTGCTCCGGCTCCCCCACCTGGTCACCTTCTCGTGCCTGTACGTCGATGGGGAGGCGTTGCTGCACGCCCTGGACCGGCGGGGCTTCGCCGTGTCGTCCGGCTCGTCCTGCACCTCGTCCACGTTGCGTCCGTCGCACGTGCTGGAGGCGATGGGTGTGCTCTCGCACGGCAACGTGCGGGTCAGCCTGCACCGGGAGACGACCGAGGCGGACGTGGAGCGGTTCCTGACCGAGCTGCCGGGGATCGTCGCCGGTCTGCGCGCCGACGCCGGGGTGGTGGGGCTGTGACGATGCCGGACGAGGTGATCGACTGCCGGGGGCAACGCTGTCCGCTGCCGGTGATCGCGGCGGCGCGACGGATGCCCGAGGTGCCGGTCGGCACTGTGGTCCGGGTGCTGGCCGACGACCCGGCGGCGGCGGTCGACATCCCCGCCTGGTGCCGGATGCGCGGCCAGGAGTTCCTCGGCTCGGTCAACGGCCCGGACGGCCCCGCCTACGACGTCCGCCGCACCCACTGACCCCCGCGCTGTCCCCTCGCCCCGCGATCTTGCAGTTTCTGCCTGGACAAAGCGGCACAGAAGCCGCGATACGGCGGCAGAAAGTGCAAGATCGCCGGGGTGGGGGCGGGAGTTACGCCGGGAGGAGGTGGGGGCGGACCTCTTCTGCTGCGGTGTCGCCGTAGGACTCGGCGAGCCGCTTGACGAACAGGTCACGACGGACGTCGTACTCCTGGGTGCCGACGGTCTCCAGGACCAGCGTGGCCAGCAGCGAGCCGACCTGGGCGGCCCGTTCCAGGCCGAGGCCCCAGGAGAGCGCGGTGAAGAAGCCGGCCCGGAAGCCGTCGCCGACGCCGGTCGGGTCGACGGCGCGGATCTCCCGCGCGATCGGTACGTGGATCGGGTCGATGCCGCGCCCGGCGATCTCCACGCCGTGCTTGCCCAGCGTGGTGACCCGCACCTTGACCAGGTCCAGCAGTTGGTCGTCGCTGAGCTGCGCCTTGCTCTGCAACAGCGACTTCTCGTAGTCGTTGGTCATCAGGTACTCGGCGCCCTCGATCAGCGCCACCACGTCCTCGCCGGGCATCCGGGCGAGCTGCTGGGACGGGTCGGCGGCGAAGGCGTACCCGCGGGTGCGGCACTCGGCCGAGTGGCGCAGCATCGCCTCGGGGTCGTTGGCGCCGACCAGCACCAGGTCCAGACCGCCGAGCCGGTCAGCGACCGGGGCCAGCTCGATGTTGCGGGCCTCGCTCATCGCTCCTGCGTAGAACGACGCGATCTGGCACATGTCGGTGTCGGTGGTGCAGACGAAGCGGGCGGTGTGTGCCACCTCGCTGACGTGCACCGAGTCGCAGTCCACACCGTGGCGCTCCAGCCAGGAGCGGTAGTCGGCGAAGTCGGCGCCGACCGCGCCGAGCAGTACCGGGCGCAGCCCGAGCTGACCCATCCCGAAGGAGATGTTCGCCGCCACGCCGCCGCGGCGGAGCACCAGGTCGTCCACCAGGAAGGAGAGGGACACCTTGTGCAGTTGATCGGCGATGAGCTGGTCGGCGAAGCGACCGGGGAAGCTCATCAGGTGATCGGTGGCGATCGAGCCGGTGACGGCGATCTTCATGTCAACCCTCGGGGTCGGGAGCAGGGCGCGGTCAGCCTACCGGGACGGCAACCCGATGCTCACCGCTCGGTCGGACAACGGCAACCAGCCCGCCACGACCCCCTCCGGGACCGCTCCCGGGCTGCTGCGAGCGCCCACCGGTACGGCGATGGGGCCGTCCCGAAGAACGGCCCCATCGTCGCTGGTGTGTGGTGTGACTCAGTTGAACGAGTCACCGCAGGCGCAGGAGCTGCCCGCGTTGGGGTTGTCGATGGTGAAGCCCTGGGCGTCGATCCGGTCGGCGAAGTCGATCGTCGCGCCGGAAAGGTACGGGGCGCTCATCCGGTCGACGACGACCTCGACACCACCGAAGTCGGTCACGACGTCACCGTCGAGCGAACGCTCGTCGAAGAAGAGCTGGTACCGCAGGCCGGAGCAGCCGCCCGGCTGCACGGCGACGCGGAGCCGCAGGTCGTCGCGGCCCTCCTGCTCGATCAGGGCCTTGACCTTCTGCGCCGCGACGTCGGTGAGGACGACGGAAGTAGGGGCCTTGGCCTCGGTCGACTCGGTCTGCGCTGGCGTGGTCACGTGGAAGTCTCCCTGCGCGGTTTGGGTCCGGACGCACTGGCCAACGTCGCGCGTCGTCCAGTGATTCCCGGTTGTGGTCCTCAGCCGATCGTACGCCGCCTTGGCCGGGCTCACCCGCGTGGCGTGACCCCCGCCGCAGGTCGGCCCTCGGTCGGGGCGGGGGCACGCGCGGTCGGGACGCTCAGCGGCTCCACTGCCGGGCCAGCCGGGCGCCCAGCTCGCGCAACCCCTCCGCGGGCCGGCTCAGCGCCGCGTCGAGCCCGCCGCCCTCCTCGCCGCCGAAGTGCTCCACCAGGCTGTACGCGTCGGTCACCCCGGCCGAGGCAGCTTCCCGCCGGCCGGTGCTCACCTGCCCGGCCACCACCACGCAGGGCACTCCCCGGTCGCGGGCGGCGCCGGCCACCCCGGCGACGACCTTGCCGCGCAAAGACTGGTGGTCGAACGACCCCTCACCCGTGATCACCAGGTCGGCGGTGTCCAGCGCGGTGTCGAGTCGGGTGGCCCGGGTGACCAGGCCGATCCCCGACTCACAGTCGCCGCCCAGGGCGAGCAGTGCCGCGCCGATGCCACCGGCGGCCCCGCCCCCGGGCAGCGCGCCGAGCCCCGCCGGGCAACCGGCCAGGTCCCGTTCCAGCACCGCCGCGAAACGCTCCAGGGCCGCGTCGAGCAGCAGCACGTCGGCGCGGTCGGCGCCCTTCTGCGGGCCGAACACGTTGCTCGCGCCGTGCAGGCCGAGCAGGGGGTTGTCCACGTCGGTGGCCGCGACCAGCCGGACGCCGCGCAGCCGGGGCGCGCCGTCCAGCGCGTCCACCGCGGCGAGCGCCGCCCACCACGCCCCCGCCGGGCTCCGGGGTGGACACCAGCGCCTGGTACGTCTTGCTGAACCGCAACAGCGGCAA